>NZ_JCAALT010000003.1:0-778079 GCF_059686995.1 Paenibacillus rhizoryzae
AGCTATATGTCTGAAGTCGTTGCCCCTTTCTTGCCATACAAAAAGCACCCCCTATAGTTTTCATCGGTTAAACACTAGGGTGTTTTTCCAATGTCCACTATAAGGGGTGCAGTTCAGTTCGAAAGGACTTTGTCTTTACTTGATCTTACATGACGAATGATTTCGTTTATTTCGCGGCTGCTGCGCTGTTGGCTTCCGCAAGGAACGCATTCAGCTTCTCTTGGGTTGGCTTCTCGTTAGCTTGGATCGCTTGAGCCGGCGTCATAGTACCATCCCAGACAGCTTGGCCCATCGCTTGAAAACCAGGGTCGCTCCAATAGACGTTGTACATACGTTGCTTGTCGAAGTAGAATTTCTCGTTGTTGATGATTGTGCTAAGAGATTCCAGGGATTGCTCGTCTCTGACTTGGTTCTCGTAATCCGGCCAGAACCAGTTCGGATCCGATTTGTCTACGAGAGGCTGTCCGTTCTCGTCTAGATCCCATGGACGAGGTTGGGCCAGCAGCTTGATGACTGTAGCAACCGCTTCAGGGTTCTTTGTATTATACGGGATTGCTTGAACGCCTTCGATATCAGATACGGTATAGTACGGATCTCCCGCTTTCGGAAGTGGGAAAGGGACGATGCCCCAATCATCTTGCATATCTTGGTATCTGGAAGTCATCCACCACTGATTAGCTTGTGAGAACAGTACATTCCCTTTGGCGAATGCAGTCATATAGAAGTCCCAGTTGGAACCTTCAGGTGCTGCTTGCAGGTATGGCTTCAGATTCTTGAAAGCATCCAGAGCTTGCGTTACTTTAGGATCGTTGTAATGAACTTTGTGGTCTTTATCGAGCAGCTCAGCGCCTGTCGAACCGACATATCCAAGAGGAAGGAGGACCATGTCACCTGTCAAGCCCCATTGATCGTTGACGCCATCATTGTTGGTATCCTTTGTCGCTAATGCGGCATACTCCTGGAATTTGTCCCATGTCCAATCTCCTTTAGCCCACAGATCGTAAGGATCTAAGCCGAGGCTGGACGCAATTTTCTTGTTGAACACGGTGAACGTTTTACTGCCCAGGTATGCACTTGATCCTCTGTAGTAGGCATATGTATGCCCATCGTTCCAGGTGACTGCATCGCGCACGGCAGTTTGAATACTCGGGTCATTAATAAAGTCGTAGCTTTTGACCGTATCAAGCGGGTAGAGCAAGCCTTTGGCCGCAAAGCCCGGTATGGCGTCCATCATGAGATTGAAGACATCCGCAGCCGGATTGCCAGACATGATCGATGAAGTGACTGTCGGCAGGTAACTATCATCGGGAATGGCAAGATATTCGATTTTGAAATTGTAGTTCTTCATTAACTCCTCACGAAAAGCTTGTTCGCGCAGGCCTTTCTCGTCATCGCCCGGCTTCGACCAGCTGCTGTCCCCCCAGTTAGCAAATTTTACAGTGACGCCGCCCAAATCTTCATATACAGGTGTTTCCGCCGGTTCTTGCGTCTCGGCTTCAGCTTCGGTTGTGTTTGTGGCTTCGGTTGTGTTTGCGGTTTCGGATGCGTTTGCGTTTGTGGATTCAGGGGGTGATGTTGAACTGCCGGCGTTATTATTGTTGCTGCAAGCGCTCGCAACGATGAAAATCATAGCCATGATACAGATCAATGCAGTCTTTCTCTTCATACTTTTTTCCCTCCCTGAAATTGTGTTGCACTGCGTTATCTATCGTGTTAAATAGATAACTTTATTATATGTACCCCACTTACTTACGTCAAGATTTAAATTTAATTGCTATTTTAGGGATTTAGATATTTTAATTAGGTTCTTTTTGTGCTATTTTGAACCTAGTATAAAAATACTGATTGTGTAAGGGTTTTCAAGGGAAAATGCGTCTATAAATTACGTGTAATCCAAGACTCGATGTGTAGGGGGGCGTAATTCGTAATGTAAGTGAGATGTAAGGTTATAAATTAACGGAAATTGGAAAGGAATCATAAACCGCAGAGGGACTTGAAGGTCGAATAGATAGTTTTGAATAAAAAGCATTTCATAGAATAACACAATCAACATATTTATTTTCGAGGAGCGGATGAATATGAAGATGAAATATGAGATAGGTGATCAATGTAGCATTCAGTTGGAAGCGATTGCAGACGGCATTATTCGGGTTCGTATGGGAAAGGATTTTGCACAATCGATTTCTGAACGGTACAGCATCGTCGATGCGAGTCCGGATCCCGATTGCAGTTCCCAAGTGAACGGGAATACGCTGACAGTAGGCCCGGTATCGCTAACTATTGACGCTGCGAACCATCAGATTCTCATGCGTGCAGAAGGGATCACGTCCGCGATCACGCTGATGGGGTGGGGTGAAAGCTCGATCCAGAAGTGGCAGGAGCGGGGAGAGTGGTTGAAAGACCGGCTCGAGCACTGGTACGATCGTCAGAATTGCACCAAATTTGAAGAACGCGCATTCGAAAGTAATGTCCCTCCCTTCGGCGCCTCCTTCTCAATTACTGATGAAGACAGAATATACGGCTTCGGCGAGGCTGCCGACGAATTTCTGATGTTTAACGGCAAGTCGGTTCTGAACCGTGTCTTATACCAGAAAAATGAACTGCCGATCCCAATGGCGATGAGTTCGCGAGGTTGGGGCGTGTTCTTTAACACAGCCTGGTGGCACGGAACGGATATTGGCGCGCGTGAACAGGATCAGATGTATTTCTACGGGGACCACGGTGAAATCGACTTTTTTGTCTTGTACGGTGGTTCATTGCATGGAATTACACAGAAGTACACGCGATTAACGGGTGCGCCTTGTCTGCTTCCGAAATGGATGTACGGCCTCAGCTACATAGCGAACTATCATGCACGTAACTTCGATGTCTTGCAGGATGCACGAGATTTCCGGCGCGAGGATATCCCTTGCGACATGATCTCTCTGGAGCCGGGCTGGATGCAAAGAGAGTACGATGGCAGTACATCGAAGGATTGGAACGAACAGAAATTCATGGTTCGCGACTGGATGCGCACGCCGGACGGGGATCGCGAGAAGAACTATCCCGGCACGTTCGTCAGCGTGCTGCGCCGCTACGGATTCAAGCTCTCTGTCTGGTTGAATTGTACGCATGACTTCACTCCGGAGGAGGAACGCCGAGCCGGGAACGATACGGATTTCGGCATCGAGCCGTGGTTCGACCATCTGAAGCGGTTTGTCGATGAGGGGGTGGACGGGTTCAAGGTTGACCCGGCGCATTATACCGATTCGTCTGATCCTCAGAAAGTTTACGCCAATGGCATGAGTGATCCCGAAATTCACAACTTGCTGCAGACGGTTCTGTCCAAACAGATGCATCTGGGATTCGAGGAACATACCGGACGGCGTCCGATGCATCATTTCTGCGGCGGTTTCAGCGGTATCCAGCGCTGGGGAGCGACCACTTGCGGCGACAGCGGCGGCGGCAAGAAATCTCTGGGATGGATTATCAACTTGGGCATGCACGGACATCCCAACATGAGCTGCGACATGGACTTGCATACGAAGGAAAGAATGCATTATGCCATGTTCACGGCATGGCCGCTGCTGGACAGCTGGGCCGGGTTCTTCCAGCCGTGGTACGCAGGCGACGATATCGAAGAGATATTCAGGGAGTATGTGAAACTTCGCTACAGCATCGCACCTTATTCCTACTCTGCAGCGTTGGAAGCCCATATCGATTCGATGCCGCTCGTCCGGAGTATGCCGCTCGTGTACCCTGAGGTCAGCGAGACTTGGGATAACGTTACGCAGTATATGTACGGCCCCTCCATGCTGATCAGTTCGTTCAATGATCGTATCTATCTCCCTCAAGGGAAGTGGTTGGATATGTGGACGAACGAAGAATTTGCCGGCGGAAGATGGATCGATTACGAAGTGCCGGTGAACCGTGGCGGCGGCTTCTTCCTCAAGGGAGGAGCGATAGTGCCTAAATGGGCCCCACGGAATTATATTACCGGAGCAGATGAGGAACATATGGAACTGCTGCTGTATCCGGAAGGAGAAAGCTGTTACACCTTGTACGAGGATGATGGCGTTACGAACAACTATCAAGGAGGAGCGATAGCCTCCACGCTGATTGAAGTGAGTGAAGACGCTGCGGGCATAAAGGTCAGCATTCATCCGCGGCAAGGGAATTTCGATGGCATGAAGTCTGCTCGCGACTGGAAGATCACGGTGATTTGTCAGGCTGCGCTTCCGACTGTAACTGTGAACGGGATCGAGACGACGTGCACCACCTTGGATGGGAAAGTCATCTTCCATATGCCGGGCGCTAACGATGGAGCAAGCACGGCTAATCTGCTTTACTAAATCGATTCGGAGGTGTTGTATATGAAGTACAACCTAATGGGTGATTCGGATTTGTCGGTTAGCGCACTTGGGATTGGCTGCTGGCCCTTCGGCGGCGGATACTGGGGCGACCAGTCGCAAGACGATGTCAAGCGGGTTGTTCACGGGGCGATCGACAGCGGCATCAATTTCTTCGATAATGCCGAAGGGTATACCGGCAGCGAGGAATCGTTAGGCAATGCTTTGGATGGAAAAAGAAGTAAGGTCATCATATGCGACAAAGTTGGCATCAAAGAAACGGACCAAGAGCGAACAGAGAGCCTGCACGGGGCGCTGAACAAGCTAAAGACCGACTATATCGACCTCTATATGATTCACTGGCCGTCCAGAGATAAGCAGAAGGTGATTGATACGCTGCTGTTGTTTGACAAGTTCCGCCGAGAAGGAAAGATACGCCATATCGGAGTCAGCAATTTTGGCATGCAGCAGATGGGCTGGATCGAGGAATCAGGCGTTAAAGTGATTGCCAACCAGCTGTGCTACAATATCGCATGCCGTGCGATCGAATCAGCTATCTGGCCGAAGTGCAGGGAAGTGGGATATGGCATTGTCGGTTATATGCCGATTCTGCAAGGCTTGTTGACAGGCAAGTATAAGGATACTTCAGAAGTGCCTTATAATCGCACGGGATCAAGACACTTTGCCGACAACGGCATCAATAATGCGAATCACCGCGAGCCGGGCGTGGAAGCCGAAATGTTCGAACTGGTCGATCATTTAAACCGGATTTCGGCGCGATTGGGCATATCGACATCCCAGCTTTCCCTGGCTTACTCGATCAACAAAGGAATTTCGTCGACGATAGCGGGTATTCGCGACCTGGACCAGTTGGAACACAACAATGTTGCTGCCGGTTTGGATTTGTCAGTTGAAGTCATGGCTGAGCTTGATGCGCTCAGCGATGATATTAATCATAAGCTAGGGGACACGCCGGATCTTTATGTGAATCGGGCAGAAAGCAGAATTTATTAAAGGAAGTATGATGCCGATCATGAAAGGTGATGGAAGATGATGACAACACCGACTCATTACGCGGACTGGGCACTTCCCCGCTGCGATCTGCGTCTAACGGGAAGAAGCGCGGGTACAGGCCGAATTACAGATCCGAAAGTTGTTGGCAAATGGGAAAATAAAGAGGAAGGTACGACCAGTGCCTGGACGTATGACTTAAACCTTGACGGTTACGAGGAACTGATTATAATCGAATCCGGCTGGATTAATGTATACGACCTTAACGGAAATTTGCTGTGGCAACGGCAAATTTCCGGTTCTATTCGTTCGTTCTGCGACTTCCTGGGCAATGGAGACGATATGAATATCCTACTGCTCGAAGGTGGTGTTCGCCTTGTTATCTTGTCGGGTAAGACAGGGGATGTATGTTGGGAATATACGCTGCCTTTAAAAAATGCGACTGCTCCGGCAAGAATAGCTGCAGGCAAGCTTGACCCCGCAGTTATAGGCTGCCAAATCGCACTGTTTGGCGAGTTTGGCTTGTTCTTTACCTTTGACAACGGATATGACGTGAAAGAGCCTTTGTGGAAAATTCACCGCGGCAGACATGATTTGTACTATCCGCCTGTTGTGGTCGTTGGTGATGTGAAAGGGACCGGTGTTCCAAGCGTACTGAATGTCTGCCACGATCATATCGAAATGTACAACATCAAAACAGGTGAACTTGAATACAGCGCTCAAGGTACGGATGTACGAAACTATGGCTTTTCGGGTTTGTTTGATGTTGACGGCGACGGCGTGGACGAAGTTGTGATCGTGAACAATTGCGTTGAAATTCACGCATGGGCCGCCGATTTCAAAGACAACCAATTCAGTATGATGTGGGACAACGATTACGGGTACGCCAAGACCGAGATGCACTTCCCCACGACTCCTGTGGCTGATGTTGACAATGATGGTAAGGCCGAAATATTTACAACTACCATCGACACTGATGTTACCGAATTAACCGTAAGAATAATTGATATTAGCAACGGCAACGAAAAGTATGTGATCAAGGATAAAAAGGTGATCTATGCGGGGGATTTGAACAACGATGGCCTGATTGAAACCGTGTTTGAAAACCCTGCCGATAACACGATCGAGATTTGCCTGATCCGGGATGGCACGGTGACCTCTCTGGCTGCCGTGAGCGGAAATGCGGTGCAATACGCCAGGCAGGAGTATACAACGCCGGGCCAAAACCATAGTCAATACGGTGGGATCGACTACTGCGACCTGCACTTCTATGCAGAAGACATTGACGGTGACGGGCACAAGGAAATCATGATCTATACCGGCAGCGGCATTGAATTTTTCACGCTGAACGCCGACAACTCCGTTACGATGAAATATGTATTAAATGACGGACTGCAAATGGAGTTCATGGATTTTGTATACCGCCCCGACCTTGAACGCTATGCCGTAATGTGCCGACATTATAATGAAATCAAGCTGTTTGACCTTTCACAGGCAGGGCAGAAATTGATCTTCTCGATTCCGGTTGTGTTAAGCAAACAGTTATCCGCCGTTACGGCAACGAATGTCGAAGGCTACCCATGCCAGCTGATAAGTGCCGATAACAAACTATTAAAACCTGTGACCGGCACGGATGGTACCATTCATTTCGAAGTCGTAAACACCTTTTATTCCTCCCATAAATATATTCAATATTCGCCCGGATTGCCTACCGGTATCGTGCATCTGTCGGTTTCGCCATGGGATGTCAACGGAGACGGCATTAAGGAATTTGTATATGTAGGCCCCGGTGCGCTGATCGAGCTGTACGACAACGATTACAATTTGCTGTGGCGTAATTATTTGGGCAAGTATCCGCAAAGAGGCAAGATCATGACGTATACCTTTGGTCATTATACATCTCCGGATCACTACGATATTTTGTGCGTCTTTACCGAAAGCGAGATGCACAGAAATTCGATGATTATGGTCAACGGCCTGACAGGCGAGGTGATCTGGCGGCTTCGCAGCGATGGTCACGACAGGGGGAACGGCTCGATCTGGGGGTATATGGCTACCCATTCGATCGAAGAGGATGGGCTTGACGACATGACCTACATTGCAAGCTTCTTCGTCGCTGAAGTTGACGGCAAGGAAGGAAAACCGCTGCATGAGAAACAGAACTTGCCCGGACTGTTAAATTGCCGCTGGGTGGGCTACGGTCATTGCGCGATGTTTGACGTAGACCACTGCGGCGAAGACGAAATATTGCTGCACGGCGTTCAGTATGTGGAGAACGGCTTGTTGAAGAGAAGCAACGGTCTGTGGGAGCATGTATGGTCATCCGTCAAAGAGGATCAGGGCAGAGGCATGTTTCAGGGCATTGCCCAGGATGCGCAAGGCAAGGTTTATTTGGGCGGTATTTACGAGGACCTTTACTTTAAATGTTGTGACGCGCTCACAGGCGAGATTGTGTGGAGTGAGCCGCTCGGCGTGCTTTCAACAAGTACGATTGCGGTTGCCGACATAGACGGCGATGGAGAAGAAGAATTTGTCTTCACTGCTGCCAATGGTTTCTTGTACGCCATCGGTGTTTCCGGCACGATTAAATTCAAGACTAATCTCGGGTTTTCAACCACACAAGTGATCCTGTCCGACATCGACCACGACGGAGGTTTGGAAATCCTGCTGCCTGCGGGAGGCGACTTGTACGTGGTGAAGTAAGTATGATCGATAAGAAGGGGATGAGAGAAAATATGCGTATAGCGGGCGCTCAAATTTGTGTGAATGATACCTCTGTCGATGCTAATGTCGAAGCGATTACACGCGGGATTGCTTATGCTGCGGAAGAAAAAGCGGATATCCTGTTGACGCCGGAAGGCTCGCTCAGCGGCTATCATAATAGGTTTGATCGGACGGAAGTTAGGAAAGCATTGGCAGATGTCGTCGCATTGGCGAGAGAAGCGGGAATCGGACTGGCCTTGGGAACTTGTTTCGAAGAAGAAGAAGACGGCCATTGCTATAATCAGCTCCGGTTCTATGACAAGTCGGGGCGATACTTGGGCTTTCATTCCAAAACATTAACATGCGGTTCGCTGACGGAACCGCCGGTCGGGGAAATCAATGATTTCACGGTTAAGCCTCTGGAAGTGTTCCGGTTCAATGGCGATACGATCGGCGGATTGATCTGTAATGATATGTGGGCCAATCCGCAATGCTCGCCATTGCCGGATACGCATCTCTCTCAACAGTTGTCGACAATGGGAGCCAAGGTAATCTTTCATGCGGTCAACGGCGGGCGCGACGAGAGCGATTTCTCACAGAGAGTCGTTCGTCAGTTTCACGAAAGTAATCTCCAAATGAGGGCGAAGGCTGGAGGCGTCTGGATTGTAACCGTTGATAACGCGTTTCCTGTTGAACAAGGAAACGCTTGCTCCGGAGGCGTAATCGGGCCGGATGGACAATGGAAGGTAAAGGCCCCTGACCGGGGAGAGCAATATTTTACTTATACAATAACGAGCTAATCAAGTTCAACTGCCAGATCAAAGGCAAGCAATTGTTCGGCATCTTCTCCGTATTCGGCTTTGGCAATCACATTGCCGCCGGCATCAACAGCCAAGGATGAACCGATGCATGACCAACCGTCCCAAGCGCCGCCTATGACAGGGCCGACATTGCTGGTACCGATAACCGCCATTCCATGCGTGAGCGCAAGCGTCGAATAAGCGCTTCTCCATTCTTCTCCGTATGGTTTTCTGACAGCCAGGTCTTGCGGGGGTACAGCCCAAGCACAAGGCGACAAGAGAATCTGCGCGCCCATTAAACCAAGGGAATGGCCTAAGGAGAGGGAGCTAGGCCAGTTGTCTGCGCAGATGTTTAAGCCAATCCGGCCGAGCGGGGTAGAAACCGTCTCCAGCTTGTCTCCTCTGCGGTAAAGTTCTCGTGCGAAAGGGACCTCGTTGATTTTGCGATGTTTGATGAGAATGTCGCCTGTGGGAGATAGAAGGACGGATGAGTTATAGAGGTACTTTCCCTCTCTCTCCGTCAATCCTGCGGCGATGTATAAGCCGGTTTTGCGGGCTTCCTCTGCCAATCTGTTGCTGAGTGGTCCCGGAATCGGCTGCGCGAGTTCCTTTGCTCCAAGATGAGTCCAGCCGTAATCCAGACATTCGGGCAGCACGACGATTTGACAACCGTTCTCCTTAGCCCGGCGAATCATGTCAATCGCACGATTCATGTTGGCTTCGACATCGCCCGGCACTACTCGCATTTGACCCATTCCAATTCTAATCTTCATTGTCATTTCAGCTCCTCGGTTCAATAATCTGATTGACGAAAAGGCACTAATGTAATAATATGAACTAAGTAATTGATGTAAATGTTAGATTTACGACAGTATTCATTCGTAAAACGGTAATTCTATTATATATAGTTTTAATCTTTAAGTAAATGCTGTTTGGAATGTCCTAAGTAGACTGTCGAGGATGGGGCGAGGAGCAGCATGGGGATTGCGATTCCTTTTTGGCGTAATCGAGATAAAGAGGTAAAAGACGGCATCCGGTATGGCCGCAGCCGCCGGTTGTTCACAACGGACTTGAGTTTGGCTACCAATATTAACACGTTTACTTCCGGTCCTTTTCTCGCAGGATGGGTTACTTATCTCGGCGGATCTGATGCGCTAAACGGCATTATCGCTGCTGTTCCATCGTTAGCGACCCCGATTCAGTTGTTATCTGCCTTTTTCTTTGGCAGCTTAAAAAGGCGCAAATTAGCTGTTATCATTTTCGCCTCTATCATTAAGCTTTTCTCGGCCATGATTTTCCTTCTCCCGCTTGTATTATTTGACACCACACTAGCACTGCCATCGATGATTTTCTTATATATCATGATTCATGTTATGACTAACTTTAGCGGTCCCGGCGGCACGAACTGGATTGTGGATCTCGTTCCGCATCAGATGCGAAGTAAGTATTTTGCCAATCGGGAAGCTATTTCTCTGGCTGTAGGCGCCATTGCGATGCTCATTGTAGGCCGCGCTGTAGATGTAATAACGGCTTCCTCTGGCCGAAAATCCGCATTTTTATTTATAGCCTGTGTGATAGTAGTGCATACGGTTATCAATATCGTCATTCTCATCCTCGCAGACGAACCTAAAACCAAGCAAGCACAGCTTATCGAAGAACAAACCACTCAGATCGAACCCACGAATCCTAAACATACCTCTGATACCCCAAAACCTGTTAAAAACAAAACTCAAATTAAGTTATGGGAACCGTTTCGTCATAAAGCCTTTGTCCAAGTGTTCTATATGATGCTGCTTTGGAACGTCGGTGCCAGCTTTGCAGGCCCATTCTCTTCCGTGTATCAAGTCAAAACGCTAAGTTTAAGTTTCACCTATATTACCGTTCTCTCTGTTATTTCCATGGTATGTCGTGTTTTTTTGATTCCTCTTGCAGGCAAGCTGGCCTCACGCAAAGGCTATTACTTTGTTTGCTACTGGTCTATTGTCCTCATTGCCATTCATTATGTGTTGTGGGCTTTTACGATCAAAGAAAATGCATGGATTCTCTTGCCGATTTTGTTTGTTGAGTCGGCTGTTGGGTTTGCTGGCATTAACTTTTCTATGTTTAACATTCAAATTGCAGCCATGCCGGAAGAAATTCGTACAACCTGCTTGTCGGTCATGAATGCTTTGACTGGTATTTTGGGATTCGGCTGCACGTTTATTGCTTCCATTCTTGTCAATCAAATGGGTGACATCACAGTCAAGATTATCGGGTTTCCTTTCTCCAGTCTTCAGATTCTGTTTTTCACAGCAGCCGTACTGCTGTTTGCCTGCGCTGCTTACACAATTAAATTATCTAGATTACATAAAAGGAGTCGGCTCTCATGATTCAAAAACTGTACATCGGAACTTACACCCACACAAGTGATAGTCATGGGCTATACTATGTCGCTATGGATACAGAAAAGAAGACGGTTGAAACGCTGCAGGTTGTCTCCATGATTGGACCGAGTTTCATGATCTATTCTCCCGACCGCCGTTATATGTATGTCGTGCAAGAGCATGATGGCAAGCGAAGCTTGACTTCATTTAGCGTTGACAAAGAGGGCTATTTGACACTCCTCAACACCGTGTCAACCCCAGGTGCGGATATTTGCCACACTGCAATTGCGCCAGATGCGTCCTTCTTGACCGGCTCGAGTTACACACACGGATATACAGTTACGATTTCGCTCAACGAAGACGGTACCTTGGGTGATATTGTTTCGCTCGATCAACATGAAGGCCATGGCCCCGCGCCCGAACAGGATATACCTCGCGCTCACTGTGCCGTATTCGACAAGACCGGCAAGTATATCGTTGCTGCCGACTATGGCAATGATATCGTGTACGTCTACCGTCATTCCGATGGCGGCAAACTTCATGAGGTTCACCGTTACCACGTAACCCCCGGCTTTGCACCGCGCATTGTAACCTTCTCGGATGATAACCGAAATCTATATGTCATCACTCAAAACGGCAATAGGGTCATTCACTATACGTTCGATGAAGAGCAGGGCACTTTGAACGAACAAGCTTCGTACACCTGCCTCCCCGAAGGATTTGTTGGCAAGTCCGAAGCAGCTGAAGTGCAGTTTTCACCGGACGGCGCGTTTGTGTATGCGTCCAGCCGCGGCAGCGACACCATCGCTTGCTACACATACAACGTTGACGGCACATTAAGACCCGAAGGCATCTTCGATTGCGGGGGAGAATTTCCACGACACTTTACCATTTCCAAAGATGGAAGGTACTTATATTGCGGCAACCAAAACTCGCACTCGCTCACCGTTTTTGATAGAGACCCTGCCTCCGGTGCACTTTCTGAGGTCCCCATCATCATCCACAAGGTAGGTTCACCAACCTTTGTCATGTTGGCTGAATCTTACGCATAACTAGAAGGCTTGCGAGATGAGAGAAGGAGAAAGAGAGGTGCCGCACGGATGGCATTGACCACGAACACGCATTCAGAGTGGCCGCGAGAGCTGACGCTGTCATGGCTTAGAGACAAGTACGCTGCAAAGAAACTGACGCCTGCTGATGTGGTCGCGGAAATTATCCGGCGCTCGGAAGCGGATCAGGCGATGAATATTTGGATCACCCCGCCCTCGATGTCGTTGATCGAGCCTTATCTGGAGCGATTGTCCCAAACCGCACCGGAAGGAATGCCGCTATGGGGCGTTCCGTTCGCGGTTAAAGATAACATCGATTTGGCTGGTGTGCCGACAACGGCCGGTTGCATCGAATTCGCGTATACGCCTGACGTAAGTGCCGTTGTCGTGCAGCGCCTTGTATGTGCAGGGGCCATTCCGATCGGCAAAACAAACCTAGATCAGTTCGCGACCGGACTTGTCGGCACACGCAGTCCTTACGGTGAAACCCATAACGCGCTGCGCAGCGAGCTGATTAGCGGTGGCTCCAGCTCCGGCTCCGCTGTGGCGGTTGCAAGGGGGCAAGCGGCTTTCTCGCTAGGGACGGATACAGCCGGGTCCGGCCGTGTACCGGCTGCGCTCAACGGTTTGGTCGGCTACAAACCGAGCCTCGGCGCTTGGCCGACGAAAGGCGTCGTCCCTGCCTGTGCAAGCTTGGATTGCGTCACCGTATTCGCGCATACGCTGGATGATGCGATGGCAGTTGATATATTTGCGCGCGGCGTGGAAGAATCGGACCCTTGGTCAAGAGAGAGCGCACATCCTCTAATGAATAAGCTCCCCGCAAGGATATGTTTGCCTGGGCAAACACCTTCATTCTACGGTCCGTTTGCGGAGTCATATCGCTTGGCTTGGGTAAATGCTGTCACTGCGGTCGAAGCACTGGGACTGCCCATTACCTATGTAGATATGGAGCTGTTCACAGAAGCTGCCTCCATCCTGTATGGCGGACCATGGGTGGCGGAGCGCTGGGCAGACCTTGGGCCGTTTATTGAGAGCCATCCTGGCGCTGCCTTTCCTGTGACGGAGCAAGTGCTTCGAACCGGCGCATCCCCAGTGTATACGGCTGCTTCTGTTTTTCAAGCCGCGCATAAGCTGCAGCGATTCAAGCTTGAAGCCAAGCAGCTATTGCAAGATGCGGTGCTCGTTATGCCCACCTGCGGCGGTACTTGGACACGAGATGAAGTTCGAGCGAATCCAATCGGTGCGAACAGCGATCTGGGTCGTTATACGAATCATTGCAATCTATTAGATCTATGCGCGGTTGCCGTGCAGGCTGGCGAAGCGGAAGTGAATTTGCCCTTTGGAGTCACGTTGTTCGCTACAGCGGAGAACGAAACGCTGCTGTGCAGTGCGGCTAAGCGACTGCAGTCTGCATTCGCGGACAAACAAACGCTAGGCACCAGCGGAGCGGAGATTACGATTACGACGCTGGTTGCCGTATGCGGCTTGCATATGCGAGGCTTCCCGCTCGAGAAGCAAATGCAAGCATGCGGCGCTGTTTTTGTACGCGAAGCCGAGAGCGCTGCGAAATATCGGCTCATTAAGCTGCCGACAACACCTGCAAAACCGGGCATGATCAAGCAGACGCAGGGGGGAGCGGCTATTCGGCTCGAAGTATGGGAGATGCCATTAGCCGCCTTCGGCAGATTCGCTGCGGGAATTCCAGCACCGCTTGGAATCGGGAAGGTGGAGCTTAGCGACGGCACGGAGGTACCGGGCTTTATTTGCGAAGCTTACGCGGAAGTCGGATCTGAAGACATTACAGCCTATGGTTCTTGGCGTGATGCTGTAGTTCACAACAGAACGTAGTCAAAGAGGAGAAATTGAACGAGGAGGCAGCCGTATGAAATACAAATCATTCTCCAACTCGGGAGAATCCGTTTCACAGCTAGGCTTTGGTGCTATGGGGCTTGGCGGTTCCTTTGGCGCACATGACGAAAGCTACTTGATCCGTTCCATCCTGCATTGTCTGGATAAAGGCGTTAATTTCATTGATACTGCACGCGGCTACGGAGTTTCTGAAAGGATTGTTGGAAAAGCACTTAAAGAGTGGAACGGTACGCGTCCGTTCGTTGCTTCTAAAGCAGCTTCGCGTTCATCCTCCATTGGCTGGGGAACGTCGATTCCGGTAGAGGATGCCTATCCCGTGGGTTCCATCCGTGCGAGCGTGGAAGAGTCGTTGAAGCAGATGGATATCGAAACGATAGATTTGATGCAAATGCATCAGTATTGGCCGCAATGGGATGATGTCGATTATTGGATGGAAGATTTGCTAAGGCTGCAGGAGGAGGGGAAGATCCGTTTCATCGGAATATCGCTCCCGGACCACCGCCATGACATGGCTATTTCATTGGTTCGCAGCGGCAAAATCGACTCGGTGCAAACGATTCTTAATATTTTTGATCCCATTGCATTGGATAACCTTATTCCGATATGCCAGAAGGAAGGCGTTGCCGTCATTGCTAGATGTATTTTGGACGAAGGCGGATTGACTGGATTTTTGCAAAAAGATACGACTTTTAAGGATAAAGATTTCCGCAAGTCTTTTTTTGAAAGTGTGAATAGAGATGAGTATTCGGATCGCGTTAATAGGCTGAACAAGTTCGTACCGCAATTTGCCCAAAGCTTAGCCCAGCTAGCCATTAAGTTTGCCACTCATCACCCGGGCGTAACCACCGCATTGACTTCGATGAATATTATCGAATATGCGGATGAGAATATTGCCGCACTAGAGCAAGAATCATTGCCGGAAGATATATTTCTGGAGCTGGCAAGAAAACATCGCTGGATTAGGAATTTATATGAAGCCTACTATTGGTGAGTTTGTGCTGTGACGGTTTCCCCACAACTTTAAGTATGAGAGGAGTGATAGCACAATGATAGCTTCCGATATTCTTTCGTTTTGGCAGATTAACCGCTTAAGCTTATACTCCGACGAAGGCTTTCGTTTTGGTCCCGACAATATAACGGTCACCGGCATCATGGTTTGTTGGATGCCGTCTGTTGAGGCAATCCATGCCGCGCGTGACGCGGGCTGCAACCTGATTATCACCCATGAGGAGCTGAATTTCCCACCTGTTTATAGCGGTGCAAGCCTAGAGGATGATTTGTGCGGTGCGACATTTCTCCGCATGAAAGTACTTGCGGAAACCGGTATTACGCTGTTTCGTGCGCACGGTACGCTCGATCACTTATGTATTTTGGACGCGTTTGGTGACAAGCTCGGCTTCACTAACCCGACGATTTCCGCCCACGAATATTCATACAGATACTACGATTTTGAACAAAAGTCATTTGACGAAGTATGTCAGCAGGTAAAAACCAACATAAGCCTACCCTACTTGCGTGTCTTTGGGGACCCTAACAAGCAGGTTAAGCGTGCGGGCCTTATATGGGGCGGTGTTGGTATTTCTGCAAATCCTCACACCGTTCAGCAAATGATAAAGATGGGCTGTGACGTGCTGATTGGAGGCGAGGCTGAGGAATTGCCGATCCTTGCCGCAAAGGACGCAGGGGTTTGCTACATCGAAACCTCCCATGCTTATAGCGAAAACCCTGGACTGCTCATCGTCAGCCAGCAGTTAAAGCGACACTTCCCGGTGCCGATCCACTTTTATGAGAATAAGCGCCCATGGGCACTTAGAACAAGAAACAATTCCATTGATCGGGGTGCCTTGGCATGAAGATGAATGAGCTTACAAGTTTTTTTACCGATAAGGGCATTACGCTGACTGACGGCGAAGGCTTCTGCTTTGGCGACACCAATCGAGAGATTACAAGAATTGCTGTCTGCTTTACTGCCACACTACAGGCAATCGAGCGCGCCGTCGCCGAGGGCTGCAACCTTATGGTTATCCATGAGCGAATGTTCTTTCCCACAAGCTACAGCGGGGGACTGCTTGAAAAGCATCTTAGCGAAAAAATAAATTATCCGCGTGTCTGCGCGTTAATTAAACATGGTATAACGGTGTTCATAGCAAACAAGTCGATTGAAATGCCCTATCAGCGCAAAGCGTTCCTTGAAGCTGCCGGCATTTCCAGTGATGGCAAGCTTGTTGCTGTTGAAGAACAACTATACTCCATTCCGGAAGTCAGTCTGGGTGAATTAGCCGACAGCCTGATGGAATCACTGTCGATAGACGAGGTTATGGTTACTGGTCATGCCGACAGAAAGGTCAGCACCTTTGCAGTGCTAAATGGCGGCGAAGGTATTACCCGTCAACCGCAGGGCATGACCAAATACACAAGACTGCACCCTGATGTGCTCATCTGTGGCGAAACGGATGAGTATCCAAAGTGGGCGGCGCAGGAGCTTGGCATCGGCATGATCGCACTTGGACATACAAATTTTGATGGTATTGGACTGCAAATGCTAGCCGGCGATTTAGACGAGTGGAACGATGGCGCCGTTTTTATTGATGAGCCGCGTCCGTGGCGAGTTTTTGCTTAACTTCCTACTTGTAGAACTATCGTTTCCAAATCCGAGAAACACTTCTGATTATGATAAGACGCTGCATATGGCATGCATTATATTGATTTCATAGCCGTATTTAATATCTTAGGGGGGAACAGCAAATGGCAATCGTAACGGTAGGTATTATCATGAATGGTGTAACAGGACGAATGGGGACAAATCAACATCTCATTCGATCCATCCTCGCAATTCGAAATCAAGGAGGCGTTGCGCTTCCGAACGGTGATACGATTATGCCGGATCCCATTCTTGTCGGCCGGCAAGAACATAAATTGAAAGCGCTTGCGGAGAAACACGGAGGTTTGCGGTGGAGTACAGATTTGGATCAATGCCTGGCCGATCCGAATTTTCAAATATACTTTGATTCCCAGACGACGCAGCATCGTGCTGAAAGCATCAAGAAGGCGATAAAAGCGGGCAAGCATATCTATTGCGAAAAGCCGACGGCGGACAGCTTGGAGCAGTCCCTCGAATTAGCGCAATTAGCCAGGGCTGCGGAAGTCAAAAACGGCGTGGTCCAAGACAAGCTTTTCCTTCCGGGACTGATGAAGTTGAAAAGGTTGGTCGATTCGGGCTTTTTCGGAAAAATTCTGTCCGTACGGATGGAATTCGGTTACTGGGTATTCGAAGGCGACTGGCAGCCGGGACAGCGTCCTTCCTGGAATTACCGTCAGGAAGACGGCGGCGGCATTATTGTCGATATGTTCGCGCACTGGCGATACGTGCTCGACAACTTGTTTGGTGAAGTTCGATCCATTTCTTGTCTGGGTGCTACGCATGTTCCGGAGCGGGTGGACGAACAAGGGAACAGATATCGGTGTACAGCAGACGATTCAGCGTATGCGACGTTTCTACTGGACGGCGGCATCGTAGTTCAGGCCAATTCGTCTTGGACGGTTCGCGTCAACCGCGATGATCTGCTTTCCATTCAGGTGGACGGCACGGAAGGAAGTGCGGTAGCGGGTTTACGGGATTGCAAAGCCCAGCACCGCGTCAACACGCCGAAGCCGGTATGGAACCCGGATATTCCGAATCCGTTCAATTTCTTCGAACAATGGCAGGAAGTTCCGGACAATCAACCGTTTGATAACGGCTTTAAAGTGCAGTGGGAACTGTTCTTGAAGCATGTCGTAACAGGAAGTCCGTTCCCGTGGGATTTGCTAGAGGGAGCCAAAGGTACGCAAATGTCCGAATTGGGCCTGCAATCCTGGAGAGAGCGGCGCTGGGTAGACATTCCTGAGCTTAGACTGCAGGAGGGGAAATAAAATGGGGGTTACGTTGCAGTTGCCTTTGGCAGGAGGTTCTCTAACTCCGTATACGCTCAGCGACACGAAACTTATTATCCCGCAGCAAAATAGGCTGACGAGCCGTATCGCGTTTGCCGCAGCGCATGTCGTCTGCGACCCGCTCGCCGATAGGGATCCGCTGCATCACGCGCAAATCGACTGGGATGCGACTTTGGCCTATCGGCGCCGTCTATGGTCGCTCGGCCTGTCCGTCGCTGAGGCGATGGATACGGCCCAGCGAGGCATGGGTCTGGATTGGATACGGGCACAAGAATTGATCCGGCGCTCGGCTGCGGAAGCTCGGTCCGTCGGCGGCACGATCGCATGCGGCGCCGGCACGGATCATCTAGCTCCGGGGCCTCAAGTCACGCTGTTGCAAGTGGAAGCCGCATACGAAGAGCAATGCGCATTCGTCGAAAGCTGCGGCAGTCAGGTGATCCTGATGGCGAGCCGCGCCTTGGCAGCTTGTGCGGCAAGTCCGGAAGATTACGAGCGTGTGTATGGCAAAATCTTGCGTCAAGTATCCCGTCCGGTCATTCTACACTGGCTCGGTGATATGTTCGACCCAGCTTTGAAAGGGTATTGGGGACATCAGGATCTGAACACGGCTATGGAAGTATGCCTTCGCGTCATCCGCTCCAACCCGGACAAGGTGGACGGGATCAAAATCTCTTTGCTGGATGTGGATAAAGAAATTCAGATGAGACGGCAGCTTCCGAACGGCGTTCGTATGTATACCGGGGACGATTTCAACTATCCTTCACTAATCCGTGGGGACGAACAAGGGTTTAGTCATGCGTTGCTTGGGATATTCGACGCCATAGCCCCTGCGGCTTCAGCCGCGATCCAAGCGCTGGACGAGGGGGATCTGTCGCGTTATGAAGCAATCTTCGAACCGACTGTCGCACTGTCGCGCCACATTTTTCAACAACCTACTTACGCTTATAAGACTGGCATCGTCTTTATGGCTTATCTGAACGGTTATCAGAACCACTTTCGCATGCTCGGCGGGGCGGAAGGAGCGCGGTCAATCGTCCACTTGTCGAAATTGTTCATGCTTGCTGATCAGGCGGGGCTGCTGGAAAACCCGGAAATTGCGGTACACAGAATGAATCATGTGCTGAATTTGGCGGGAATCGATCGGTTGACGGGGGGATTGTATGGAGCGTCTTAGTCTGAACCAAATTACGACCGATAACTGGAATTTGCGAGAGGCGGCAGAAGGCTGCGCGCGCGCGAATATTCCATGGATAGGCTTGTGGCGTCATAAAGTACAGCAAGCGGGCTTGGCGGATACAAAGCGGTACGTGCGGGACGCGGGCTTGCGGGTATCGAGTCTTTGCAGGGGCGGGATGTTTCCGGCGGCTACGGAGAGTGAACGTCAAGCGAGAATGGATGATAACCGTCGCGCCGTTGAGGAAGCGGCCGAGCTTGGAACTGACGTGCTGGTGCTGGTGTGTGGACCCGCGCCTGACCGCAATATTGACGATGCGAGAAAAATGGTGGAAGAAGGCATTGAGCAGCTTGTCCCTTATGCGGTTTCATGTGGCGTACGCCTTGGAATCGAACCGCTACATCCGATGTATGCCGCTGAGCGCTCTGTTATTAATACACTTTCACAAGCTAGTGATATCGCGGAAAGGTACGCTGCGAATCAAGTCGGCGTTGTCGTCGATGTTTTTCATGTATGGTGGGATCCGGACTTATATCGCCAAATCGCAAGGGCGAGCGGCCGCATCTTAGGCTTCCATGTGTCTGACTGGATCGTGCCGACACCGGATCTGCTCATGGGCCGGGGCATGATGGGCGATGGAGTCATTGATATACGCCGGATTCGGCAATCCGTAGACTCTGCAGGGTATACAGGGCCAATCGAGGTTGAGATTTTTAACCGGTCCATCTGGGATGCACCTGGAGACGAAGTGCTAGCCTTAATGAAGGAAAGGTATAATCAGCACGTATGACGATCAAGAGCTTAGGGAGTGTATAACATGAAGGGTGAATTGCTGTCATACGTTGCCGGCCGCGCCCAAGGTGGTTTGGAGATCGGCAAAACCGTCGATTTGTTCCGCCGCTATGCCTATATCGAGCATAGCTGCGTCAGAGCATTAGCGGGGTGGTTTCTGAAAAATCCGGATTGGGAAGCCAAAATCGTACTTGGTTACGGTCTGTTCGCTCATTCGGAAAGGTTATATGAATTACATGGCCGATTGGAAGAAATGCGCGGCGGAAACCGCAATGCCAATCTAGAACCGGAGTTCGAGCGGTTTGGGGAAGAGATCGTACATGCCCCTGATAGGGAAAGCTTTACGGCAGGGCTGATCCTCGTCTTACATCGACTGGAGGAAACCTATCGTGAGCATCTGGATGCAACCGATGCTTCCGCAAACGCCTTGGAGATTCGGATTTTACGGAGGCTGTCGCAGGATGTCGCCCAGGAAATCGCGGATCTCGGAAAGCTGGGACATGCAGAACCGTCTGGCACTCAGAATAGCGAGGCGGCTCTGGCTTGGACTCGCTATCTCGACAGTTTGCTACGGGCGACCGGCGGTATCGGCGGAATCGGCGGAATGCAACCCTGGGAGGAAGGCGCCATATCCAGGCCTGCTGAATCGGTACGCTTCGAGTGGCCAATGTCGATTCATTTTGACGATAGGCTGCAGACGGCGGAGATGGGCACGTATGAGTCAAAAAAATCACTGCCGCTTAGAGAACGTTGCATTGGCGAATTCGAAGTGTACTTCAACGAGTTTTATGCGGCGGCTCAATTGGCGACGATTATTTACGAATCTTGGAAATTCAGTGCTCCCCGGCAGTACTTCATGGATATCGCCCATCATTTCTGGGACGAAGTGCGCCACGCCGAGTTCGGAGCGATCCGACTACGCGAACTGGGCATTGAGCCGAACAAAATCAACATGGTGCTGTTCGAACAATCGAGGAACATGCCGCTACTTCACCGGCTCTGTTACTTGACGCTAGGGCTTGAAGTGTTCTTCATGCCACGTAAGAGCGAACGGGTACGCTTTTACGAAAAACAACGGGATTTCCGGTCTCAGCTGCTCGCTGATGTGGACTGGTCTGACGAGGTCAACCATGTCCGATACGGGAAAAGGTGGATCGAATACTTCCTTCAGGACGATGCGCGTACAGTTGAAGATGTCCAAACGGAAATCTCGATTTATCTTGCAGAGTTCCAACAAAATATGCCTGATGGGCGTAAAGCCCCTTGGTGATAGTGTGAATTGAAAATCCGGCGTGTGTGGCTTAATCGGCTTCACTCGTTGGAAACGGCACTATCCATACGGACAAAGATCCTGTCGGGCAGCATATCTGTTCTCCACCTCATGGGCAGGTTAAATGAAGGAATGTAGTAGCGTTGACTCTGAGAGATGTGAGAGGGTTGACCGCCATGAGCTTAAGTGGAGACTTTTTCGCGCCTTTACCAGCCCCACAAATTTCTTCATCTACAACTTTGTTCCATTCCGATGTTATCTGTGAAGAAGAACACTTGGTCATCATCTAAGAAAACGAGAGCATTTAAGAGAATTGCGATTCTCCATAGATGGAGGAGGAGCGTTTAATCGATTCACGATTATGTTAAATATTGAGTTGTTATTAACAGTTAAGCACAACTATTTGAATGATGTCACAAGTGATGTGATAAGAGATTCCTCAGTCTAAGTATTCGCAAATAATGTGTGCGGATTGTATAGAAGAACTTAGCGATTTAACATTCTATACAATTCATCATTTTGTCTATTATTCATGCCTTGATTTTTAACCGAGTTACTCTGCACATAATTCATCGTGATTTGCAGGTCGCTATGACGAAGGAGTTGTTGAATGATCGAAACGTCTGCCCCGTTTTCAAATAAGTGTGTGGCAAAGGAATGCCTTGTGCTGTGAATATTTACAGCAGAAATTTTAGCCAATCGTAGAAAATGGTTGAATAGTTTCACCACATGTTTGTAAATCATCCTTTGACCATTTACGTTGAAGAGGAAGTCACTCCCGCAAAGAGATAAATGGTTGCAATATAACTGCAGAATTTCACCCATACCTCTTCGTAATATTACTATTTGCGGCTTCCCTGACTTCGTTTTGGGAAGTGTAATTGTATCGCTATCATAATTTATTTGAGACTCTTTCAACGTCAAGACTTCAGATATCCGGCAACCAGAAGAGGTCAATAGGCAAAATAACACAAGGTCTCGTTGAAGCTCTTCACTATGTTGGACGAGGCAATGGAAGAAACGAAGTATGTCATGACGAGATAATATTCGAACTGGTCGCTTATTCGGCTTAAAATCTTTAAGATTGAAAGTACAATCTACCATGGGATTTGGAAATTCGTAAACACGATCACACCAGTTAAAAAAGGCACTTAATGTATACTTAGCGTGATAGATATTGTAGTACGAACAAGGTAAGAGCCCGTAAAGATAGTTGTCAATAATGTTCGAATCGGTAGGTTTGTACCTGATAACTTCACCACCTAAATCTCTGACACGATAGATACGACATAAATGTACTTCATTCACTGAGCAACCTAAAACATTTGAGAGAAATGTTAAAAAGTAATCCAAGTGTGTTGTCTTTATTCTCTGATGGCTTTCTGATATTTTTCTTGTAGTGAGGTATTTCTGTATTACATCCTGTAACGGTTCCATCATACTTACTCCTCGACTGAGAAAATGTTGCTTATTAGATCTTCGAATGCAAATGGATACTTTTCAGATATTTCCTTTTGAAGGTCAGCGGGAATCAACTGTAAATAAACATAAGTTGTTTTAGGATCTACGTGACCCAGGATCTGACATAGATACTCAATTTTCATACCGGCCATTAGGCATCGCACTGCAAAGGTGTGTCGAAAAGAATGCACTGTATAATTATCAGTAAAGCCGAGCTTTTTGCATATGGCAGAAACCATCTTTTCTATGCTGCGAATGGACAATTTCTTGCTACGATCTTGTCCATAACCATGAGTAAATAAATAGCCGGTTTCGATTCGACTCCATTGCTTTATACCAGTTAGGTTCAAATAACCTAATATACTTTCAATAACTTGAGGGTATAAGGGCACGGTTCTGTCCTTTTTACCCTTACCTTTATATATTTGAAGTACTTTACTATTAAGATCAACATCACAAATTCGGACATTTACCATCTCACTTATCCGACATCCGGTCCCGACTAAAAAACTAAACACCGTATGCCATAAGTAACCGTTCCTTCGTTGTTTTGATTCTGCTAAAAAAGCTTTCAAACGGTCGTCGGGTAAATAGCGAGGGAGTAAGCCGATTGACTGAAAACCAAACTTATGGCGATGATCTCTTTTTGTATATTCCATTCTATAGCAGTAACCTAAAAACGATCTGAGCACTGCTGTATAGGTATTTTGAGTTCGATCACTCAGTATACAATCCTTATTTTCTCTGCAATCGAGCAAAAACTCACCAAATATAATTTCATTCAACGAAGAGATGGTGTAGGGATTACTTAGGTTAGAAATATATGTTTTAAAACGCAACATTACCCCTTCATATAACTTTTGTGTTTTCGGTGATATCTTATTTAACCGAAGTAGCTGTTGTTTCTGCTGGGTGAGGAATAGATCAATTGCTTCAATTAAGGGTTTTTCTGTAATAATGCCACTACTGGATGGCGAGGCATTATTTCCGTTAATAAAAGCGATGAACGCATTATATTCTATTCCGAGTTCAGAACACATCCCTTTATAGTCATATGAAGATGTATGATCAAAGTTCATTTTGTTCATTGATCCCTTCCATAGGATTGTAGGGTAAGGAATGGTCAAGTAACATCTCCACATCCTTATAAAAATAATGCAATGTAGAGACAAGATGTTTGTGACCAGCTGCTTCTGCGACATTACGAATATTGTTACGATTGTTCAACTGATTTGTAATGCAAGTATGCCGCAGCGATTTTGCTGAAAACCGTGTTTCCCCAAAAGTCATTTGTGCGTATCGACGAACCATATTTATGATGCGCATCTCATTAATTTGTTCGCCGTAGGATAGTAAAAATAGTGAATCTCCAGAAACATCGTGCCGATCAATTAAGTATTGTTTTATTGATCTGCAGACAAATGGATGGATTTTCAATTTTCGCTGGCCTGATTTCTTGCAATAAAAAACTATCGTTGACTCGATAGCATTAAAGTCAGACACAGTCAATCCGGCAATCTCGATCGGTCTGCATCCAGTATCAATTAGTAATAAGCAAATCGCCATATCTCTGCTGAAGTATAAGCTGTTGTAGCGAATGATAGTGTTTAGAAAAGCTAATCGATCATGATTGGATACATACTCGTTATCCCGATCGACAGGGACCCCCTTGAAACGTAATGGTATGCGATAACTAAAATCAATAACATTTGTCCTGTACAAGTAGTTGATAAAGTGTTTTAAATACCGTACAAGTTTGTATGCGGTTCCTAGCTTAATTTCCTTGTTTTCTACTCGCTGGATCAGGTGGTTTTCGAATGCTTGCATTAATTCAAGTGTTAGCGATTTCAGGTCTTGAATTTGATGGTTGGTGTGCAAATATCGTAAAAAGTATCCAATTTTGTTGTAGTTTTGTCTCATACCTGATGTATCCATTTGCTGAAATTCCTTTAAATATAGTTGGAGATATAAATTATTTGCGACAACATCATCAGGCCTTTTTTGGTAATTAGGCTTTTTGGAAAGTTTGAATGGCTTGTTTGACACATCTAGATCCAAAGTTGCATCAGGATTGAGCAGCATACTACTTAGTTGCTCCATAATATCCACCTCATTTTCAATCTATTTGTATTGTTACCAGTTTAGCAGGATGCTATAATCTTGATAGAATATTCTTCGTAGTTGGCATTGTAGCTGAGTTTTTCCTAGCGAAGAAGGGGAGGCGGCTTGTCCGCAAAGAAATGTTGGGTTTGATTATTTGTCATGCCTTTAAAATTGGAGTTAAGATCCTTATTTCTAACGAAAGGGTCTTTTTGGATATTTGATGTGGAGAAGTAATTGTGGGGGAATTGGTAATATTTGGGCCGAAGTGTCGCTTAATTTTTTTTAAGCGTCACTTCGCCTCTCTTTCCTCATCAATTCTTGATCCGATCAATTCAAAACGATATTGGAGTAAGGGGCTATGAAGGTAAGTGTGAATATTTTAGTGATAAAGCCTTGTTCAAAATCGAACAAGGCTTTTTTCTGTTCATTTCTATTTCTTCTTCATCAGCTTCTATGCAAAGTACAAGAAGATCCAGCTACTCTTAATTATTTCATTTAACAAATGCTGCTAAATTTTATAAAGGAGGTGTGTGGGATGATCATATATGATGTTAATTTTAATTGTGGTCATAATAGCTTTAAATTTTCGGATAGGCTTTGCTTGGTATGTTCCACACTTTTTCTAGAGTATTTGTTAAATGGAAATAAGAATTATTGTACCTCTAATCCCTATTGCGTAGGGCAATAAGGCCAATCGGCCTCATCGCCCTAGGTAATATCCGAGAAGCCTATACTTTTCTCGGTGATGAAAATGGATATGAAGTCCGGAGAAGAGCTTTGGATTGAGGAGTTTTACGAAAGAGCTATGGCTTTCATTAATGGTGACATATGTTTCGAGTTTCGTTCATCATGGTAAGTTTCCCAATCGATCTCGGTGCTCCTTTCATTAGAAAACAGATTACCTATATTAATGGATGCTTACTCCACGGGTTTTACGAGGGACGAGCTTGAGAAGGCGGGGGTTTCAAGTAAACGAGTTGGCAAATTCGTTCGTATGGAGAACAAAAAAGATGAGGATACATCTTGTAGTTTTCTTACCTCAATAAGTTTATATTGCCGTGTACCATCACATTGGTTAACACATAGTTATTGTTATGATATTTGGGATAATGAACATCTACTCCATCCCAGTGTTCCAGAACTACATTTGAAAAGTTTGATGCAATATCTGGATAAAGTGTGCAAAACTTCACGTGCTGTTTACGGAATTAGAGTGATGATGAATTCCAGTTACTATAGGGTTCGTGTTGAAGCTTTATCTAATGAGGTTTTGTTAATTGAGTTCTATCACAATTTTATTTCGGATATAGAGCTAAATATTTTTAAAAAATCCTTAGATGAATTTCATTGCATTCCCGGGTATATGCGGACAGTCATCCCTGGTCGGAATCATAGAGCCTTGTTCTGTTATAGATTAGAGCAACGTATAAGTATTACTACTCCTATCGAATTTTATACAGATGAAGCCAAATCGCCATATAACGGTTAATAGTCTTGTGTAGGAAAACCTTCTAACGAATTCATGTTAGGAGGTTTTTTAATGGAGGTAAATCGGAAACGTGCTCTCAAATTGATAGAAAAATGGATGAAAGATGAAGAGCTGCGAATAGAAAAAGAAAATGGGGGACGGCAAGCTACATCAGACGAACAGGTCGAACTGAAACAAAGTGAACCGGACTAAGTCAAGCCACAATCCGAATACATCAGTATTGAGGTGGTTTGATGGAGAAGACGTATGTGTTCACGTATGTACCCTCGGCCAAAGATGATGAGAGTCATCAAAATGCTGAACCATCGAGCATCGATATAGCAGCGATTGAAGCCAAGAGGCGAGTCATCGACTACATTCTAAAACAGATCTTGATAAAAACCGGCTGAAGCATGTTCAGGCGGTTTATTTTTTTAGGAAAAGGACACGCTAACATTATGCGAACAAACGTTCTTATTTGGTGGTGTGTAGAGCTTGGGGTTGAAATCTAGAGTAGCATTTATTACTCGTAGAGGGATCGAGGTGGAAGATTACATTTATACCTGCTCCCTGGCAATAAAGGAACAGTGGTTTATGAAAGTGGATGACTACAATCCGATTGAAGTTGAGTTTTGCATTAATTCAAACAACATCGAGGAAGGGTTCCTCATCACCACCGTGGGTTTTGAATGGTGCTCACGAATTAGCCATGATACGATCTCTCCAGAAGTTTTAGAAGCATATTACAAGCAGATGGAGAGAATGAAGCAACTCTTTATGAGACGGAACCCGAATAAATGAGTCACTGCAAGAAAGGAGGTGAATCTGATGTATACTGCGGTTTATGTAAGGGTATCGACAGGCATGCAAGCTCTAGAAGGAACGAGTTTAGACGGCCAAGTGGAGCTTTGTGTAAAGAAAGCCACGGAACTCAATGTCGGTGTGTCTAGTATCAAAGTGTATAAGGAAGAAGGCGTTAGCGGTGAGGATATCGATCGCCCTGCTATGAACCAGCTTAGACAAGATATACGGGTAGGGCTGATTTCTCAGATCATAATTACTCATCCTGACAGATTGTCACGCGATCTCACTGACAAGTTATTCATCTGTCGTGAGTTCGAGGCTAAACATGTGCAATTGATATTCGTGGATACGGAGTATAAGAATACGCCGGAAGGTCAGCTCTTCTTTAACTTAATCAGTGTAATCGCACAGTATGAGCTGTCATTGATAAAGAAGAGAACGGTTCGTGGACGGCTAAAAGCTGTTGAGAAAGATAAGAAGATTATGCCGATGCGTGTCCCACCGTATGGTTATGATATGGTCGGAAGCAGGCTTGTGATAAACGAAAATGAAGCGACATTTGTGAAACTTATTTATCAATGGTATGTACTAGACAACATGTCGATGAGGGAAATCGGAAATAGGCTAATTGAAATGGGGGCAGAACCCAAAAGGGCAGAAAGAAAAATATGGAATGCCAGCTCAATTCAACGTGTATTACAGAGTGAGATCTATGTTGGTAAGTATTACTACAATCGCAGGTGCACTCAGAAAGTTAAAGGTGAACGTACAAAGCAAGGAGCGCCTAAGAAGACTTATACCTACCGAGATGAGAGTGACTGGATACTTGTAGAGGTGCCAGCAATAATTGAAGTCAGTTTATTTCAATTAGCTCAGGAGCAGCGTGTGAAGAACAGAACAAATGCCGGCAATCAAAGGTACGAGTTCTTACTCCGGTCGCTATTAAGATGTGGGCACTGTGGACGTAAGTGGGAGGGGACAACATATTCTGGACGAATGAACAAGTCCACGGGGAAAAGGGACAAATATACATGTTACCGTTGTCCCAATAGAAATCCGAGACAATACGGAAAAACGATAGAGCCGTGCCCCAGCAACTCCATAAGATCCGAAATTATTGATGAATATGTATGGGGACTGGTCATCGAATTGATTTCTGATCCTCAGGAATACATGGAGAGATTAAATACTAATAAGGAATCAATAATAACCGAATTAGTACTAACATCTGAGTCAATTCAAAAGCTGATCTTGACAAAGGAGAAGGAAACCGACAAGGTCAAAATTATGTTCAAAAAAGATTTAATTGATGAACATGAGATGGAGCTGGAGTTTAGAGCTATTAAAAATGAAATGTCTGAACTGCAGCATCGGTATGAGTCTTGCCAAGAGCAAATGCGTTTAATGAAAACGGAAGTAGCCTCAATGAGAGAGAATCAGTTGGTCCTAGATAAAATAAACGAGTTTATTCTGACTAAAGGCGATAGCTTAACTTTCGAAGAAAAAAGACATATTATTCAATCCCTTGTAGATGAATTGCTGATACGGTGTGAGGATTCAAATATCAACATTACAGCTGTTGGCCATTTAGATACACTACGGAACAAGCAAGGTGTTCAAAATGATGGCCAGCAAACAATAATTACAGGACGATTAAGATTGGCTAGTCAGCGAAGTAATGAACAATCTCATGAAGGGTGAACATGCTTGGAAGAGCTATTGAATCAAATTGAAGGCAAGGTTGCTGTAATTAAGGCTAGTATTGCACGAAATGAGAATTATCGTGGCTTTGCTCACCCGTCGGACATAAGCCATTACTTTAGGCTGCTTAGGCTGCACATTGAACTGGTTGATTGGGAAACGATTTTAAAGCTAACGTTGAAATATAAGAATTCACGTTGCCAGTTAATTGAGAAGAAAAGTACTGTTTTTCAGAGCATGATTAATTTACAGAAGAGAAGTCCTGGGTTTGTTACTCAGCAGACTTTGGATCAAATGATTGAGTATATGAAGCAACTTGAGTGGAAGGTTGATATGCTTAATGGGGTTTGAAAAGAATTATAATAGGAAGGTATTCGATTAGTTCTGTGGTAATGGCTTACCCACTAATCCCACCACAGTTTATTAAGATGGCGAACTGTTATCTGGAAGGAGACGCCCTATTGAACGGTGCTATGATTATTGTGGAAATGCCTACCTA
Organism: Paenibacillus rhizoryzae; assembly: GCF_059686995.1. Classification (NCBI taxonomy): domain Bacteria; kingdom Bacillati; phylum Bacillota; class Bacilli; order Caryophanales; family Paenibacillaceae; genus Paenibacillus; species Paenibacillus rhizoryzae. Next base: position 29,329 of record NZ_JCAALT010000003.1, read on the forward strand.
GAAAGAAAACGATTTTTATTCAGATAATAAACAACGGATATAGATGACGATGTTCTCACTTTTTGGAAAAAAGTTAGTCGCGTGCCTTGATCCTTTAGAGCAAGAGTATAGGAGGGGCTGGCTATCAGGCTGAGTGTTGATTTAAATTCAACCTCAGTTTTTTTATACGCGAAAATTACTTAGCACTTCATTAGCTGTGGGACTGATTTCAGTAGCTGAGTGGTATTATTTTCCTAAACAAATGTTATAATGATCTGTAGTGTTAGTACATTTGGTGGAAGGTGATGAAATGTATAGCAACAATACGGATGGCTATAAATTGATATTTTATTTGGAAAATTTATTAAGAGACTTCATACACACCCATTTACCTGAACAAAGCTTTACAGGTGAGCTTAAAGAGATTGCAAATCAAAATGCTTTAAATAATGGTCAATCGGAAAAAGTATATAGGACCATTTTGGACTATCTTCATCTTGGACAACTATATGATTTAATAAATACCAAACTCTTTAATACATTTAAGAATAATGCGGTTTCTAGAGTGAATATTTCCGCTCTTGTAAAAAAGAGAAACAGTGTGATGCACTCTAGAATAATTACAGCCGAAGAATATGAAATCTTAAAAGATATTTGTGTGAAATTGGTTATCGCACTTAATGATGAGAATTTTTATTCAAGATTTAATATTTTCATTTCGAATGAAATCAAGGATTATTCGGTTCCACTTTTATTTGTTGAATATCCATTGGGTAAAAATTTTGAGAGATTAGTTGGGCGGGGAATAGAACTAGAAAACCTTAAGGAAGCCATAAAAATTCCAACTCCCGTTTCAATCATTAGACATGGAGGTGTGGGTAAAACAGCCTTAGCATTACAACTTGCAGAAGATCTATTATATTTGCCTGATAGACCATTTGAAAGAATATATTTTATGAGCTTTAAAAATACTGTATTTACCAATGGACAAATAAAAAAATTAGAAAAAGTAATAAGCAATCATAACGATTTAATTTTAAAATTAGCGCACTATATGGAAATAGATACTAATAAATATGATTTTGAAAATATAGAATCTCAAGTTTGGGAACGAATGTTTTCGACTAAATCATTACTTATTCTCGATAATCTAGAGACTGAAGTCGTCAGAAGTAACCTTTCTGAGTTTACAAATATTGCAGATTTATTTATAAGAAAATTTACAAACGAATCAAGGCTACTAATCACGAGCAGATATGGTTTAGGGGATAGAGAACAGAAATTTCCTTTATATGAATTCGATTTGGAAAGGACAAAAGAGCTAGTTAAGTTACATATGAATGGGCAACAAGGAAAATTAAAAGGGGTATCTAATGATGATTGGAAATGGGTTCAGGATTATTCACAAGGGAATCCTGGTCTAATTTTGTCCTTTTGTAATACATTTCGAACTACACAGAAAACACTTCTAGATTTGAGAGTTGAATTTAATTCTAAATATTCAGTAGAATCTAGAGAATTGCATGATAACCAGGATACATTCCTAGAATTCTGCTTTGAAAATACTATTGAAAGTATGCCAAAAGAATCGCAAATTTTCCTAGCTGTTCTATGCTTTTTATGTGACGAGGCTAAGATTACAGAGATAAGTGAAGAACTTATAGCTTTTATAATTGATGAGTTGCAGCTCGAAAAATTAGGGATTCATAATATGAGAGCATCTAATTTTGTGAATGTAGGTTTTTTACACCCCATTATGGGCTCCGATAAATATTTTGTTAATGAGTTAGTTATCGAATACTTAAATGGGAATTTTTCAGAAGATAAAAGACTTTTTACAGTATTCGACTTGAAAAAGTCAGAATATTTTCCAGTGCTTAAGCAAATTAGATCGAATATTCTCGATATACAATTCGATGAAGAATTATCAGTTGGTCAAATAATATCAAAACTATATAGTGCAAAGTTCCGTGCAACAAGTGATACTTCATTTCTTTATAAGTCATTTATTTGTGATTCAAATATAAAAAACTTATCCTATTACTATGAAAAAGCAACACCTATGGAGGTGTTAAATAGTTTTGATTTACTTGATAAGTTAAAAGCAGTTCTCGTACAAAAAGTTGATGTGAATAATCAAGAAAGAATTGGTCAACGTATTGTCTTCTCGTTAATTTCTATTAATCAAATGATAACCACGAAAAAATTAAACGACTTTAGACAGTCCGATTTATCCGAGTATTTTGAACAATTAGAGAAGAAGTTGTGGATATTCAGAAATAATACAATATCAATCGCATTTCGAAAAAAGATTTGTGATTTTTTGATTTCAATTAATTTGCTTGATAAAGCAGAGATATATATGCAATCTTATGAAGGCCTTATGCAAACCATAGCATTTGAACTATATACAAAACGACTTGGTTATTTTGCAAATAATGACAAAGCAAAAAGTGAAGATTATATTTCAAAATGTCAAGCAATATTAAATTCTAAAAATAATATATCAAAAGTTGCAAAAGCTAGATTTTATATTAGCAGTGCAAGATATTATTCTAATACGCTTCCCAAACATGCAATAAAATTAGCTAGTATTCTTGATGAGTACACAATCGATAACAGCACACTATTTAGCTTGCATTTAGAATCATTACTCATTAGAGCGCAGTGCTTAATTGTAACAAGAGGTAAGAGAATTGAAATCTCCGACTATATTAATAAATATAAACAAGCCACTAAACATGCAATGTACTCGCAGCTTTTTCCAAAAAAAAGGTCAAGATTTCAAACTGATTTACAAATTATCGAGAAAAGTTTGCGCAGTTATAAACTCTAATATTCCAGTATTCTTGATCTGTTCAATGCCATGTGATAACTGGCTCCCATTTCCGAGACCATGAGATTCTTCTTAGTATTACTCCCCGACTAACTCAAATCAAGTGATTGGATTTGATGGAATTGCTGGCGGACTAGGCCAAATCAGTCTTGGAAAACCAAGGTATATCAAGTACTATATCCAAAGGACAAGGCTAGCCGATTTAGGCTAGCTTATTTATTTTATTCCAGTTAGGATGCCGTCACGACTACGAGATTACGATTGGATTTAAGAACACGATTATAACCGATCCGTCAATCAGAACTGATGAGTTCCTATTACTCAAATTTGGATTTTATATACGAATATACTCAACACTCGGTAAAGTCTAATGTTTCGTTTAAAAATTATTTGGTATATAAACAGTATCGTTAATGGTGCTCTTGTAAATTGATCGTATTAAGTCTTATTCTGTTTCATTACCGAATTGAATAAAACTTACTTGATCATTCATTACAAGTTAAGATTCATCTACGGGAAATAACCGATTACAATCCCTTGTCGATAAGCGGAATGTTTCGGTTGTTGAGATCTAGAAATGTACATTAATTTTGTAGTACCTTGAGAATAAGAAGTGGGTTGTAGCTTACAAAGTAAGTTAGAGCTTGAGTGACATCGGGTTGAAACCACAACGTCAAGAAATTCGACAACACCGGTGAGGACCTGGAAGACCTCATTTCGATCGGTACGATCGGGCTTATTAAAGCGATTGAAAGCTTCCAGACCGGAAAAGGGACGAAATTGGCGACATTTGCGGCGCGTTGTATCGAAAATGAGATTCTGATGCATTTGCGGTCATTGAAGAAAACGCGCAAGGATGTTTCCCTGCACGATCCGATCGGAACGGATAAAGAGGGCAATGAAATCACCTTGATCGATATCCTGGGCACGGAAGCCGATGATGTCGCGGAGAAAGTGCAGCTCAAAATCGAGAAGAGCAAGATCTATAAAAATTTAGATATATTGGATGACCGCGAGAAGGAAGTCGTCGTCGGCCGATTCGGTCTTATTGCCGGCGGCGAGGAACGGACGCAGCGGGAAATCGCGAAGGAGCTCGGCATCTCGCGTTCGTATGTGTCTCGCATTGAGAAGCGGGCGCTGATGAAGCTGTATCATGAGTTTTATAAGGCGAAGAAGTGAAAACAGTGGTCACTGTATAGGAGAGACCGTTACGTAACAAGTAGAAGCTTAATAAAGTAAGCCTAAGAAGCGGGTGTCAATATGACATTCCGCTTTTTTTGTTCAATCGCGTAATTCTATGGCAGGACTCAAGGATTGGGCAACATTTGTCGAATTTGCTTCGTTGAATAGGTGACGGTTGCGATTAGCATAGTCACCACTACATTGAACGGCGGAGTTGACCCTATGTCCTTAAAAACCAGAAAATTCGTTCTAACATCATTGCTGCTGGGTCTAACCGCTCTTTGCTGCGTTTTGATCATCCAAACTTATCATGCCCGAATGCCTTTGGTCGGACGACTGTTCTACGGTAATGGGGACCTGGCAAGTAATAGAGACCTAAAGCCAAGCCCGGATGAACCCCATGGCGAATACTATAAAGGCCATGTCATTGTGCTCATGTATCACGAGGTCATGAAGCATCCGCTCGATGCCAGTGCACTGCCTGTCAGCAAGTTTGAACGCCAGCTCGATTTGATGAAGGCCAACAATTTTCATTGGATAACGATGGATCAATATCGAGGATTCATCTTGCGTGGAGAGCCGGTTCCGGATAATGCGGTGCTGCTTACGTTCGACGACGGCTACGAATCTTTCTACGAGGATGTCTATCCGGTCTTGCATAAGTATGAGGCGCCGGCAACTAACTTTCTAATCGTGAGCACGATAGGCAACCCTCGGCACATCGGGGTTCCCAAACTGAATTGGGATCAGGTAAAGGAGATGAACCGGGCCGGAATATCCTTTTACAGCCATTCCTTCGACTCTCATCTATATGAGCCTACGGATGCGAAGGGCAAGCATAAGATAGCTGCGCTGACCGGACCAGTTTATTTGAAAGACAAGGGAAGGCGGGAGACGAAGAAGGAATACCAGCAGCGGGTAAAAGCCGATTTGGAGCACGCGAATATGGTCTTGGCGCAAGAGCTTGGTACGTCGAACCATGTGCTCGCTTTCCCGTACGGTGCCTTCTCCAAGCCGTTGCTCGATATTTGCGCGCAGCTTGGTATCGACGTGACTTTGACCGTCAAAGATGGCCTGGACAGCCCCTACCAGCGTAACGGTTTCCGTCTCAATGCCGGTGGCGCACAGAATAATCCCGACTTGCAGGTAGCGCTTATGAAACAAGCGACGCAACGGCTGGGACATGCCCACTTCGACCGCGCGCCGGAACGAAAACGCGAGGCATTATGGACGTTGGCCGCGATGGCGATCGTCGCTGCGTTATTGGCGGAATCGACGTTCAAGCTGCAGCAGGAGAAACGGCGCATAAGCAACGCGGCGTAAATAATTGCATAAGGCGAAGAAGTAAGGGGCGGTTGAACTGGGATGAATTCCAGGTTCAACCGTTTTTTTAGTTGCACAGTGCCGAATGCCGCTTACCGCAAGACAGCCATAGCATGTCGCAATTGGCATGTCTCAAAAATCTAACGAACCGTAGGGGCGTTATTTGGCCGAATATCGCGGTTTTCAGATTCTAACGAACCACAGAGGCGTTATTTCGAGGAAAACAGCCTCAAAATACCCGGAAACCGTCAAATAAGACCTCTACGGTTCGTTAGATTTTATTTGGAGGTGTTTTCGCTCAAATAAGACCTGTACGGTTCGTTAGCGCATTCGGCAAGCGACAGCCAACAGCTCATCTCCGCCGCCCACCGCCTTGACTAAAACGAAACATACGACTGCGTATAGCGAAGCAGGTGCGAACGATCCCATAGGTAGCGTTCATCTTCGTGCTGAGCTGCAGCCGGCTCAGGATTCGCCTTCAGCTTCAGCAGCGCAGACGCGATGAGCTCGGACCTCACAGGGCCCCATGTGTCCAGCTTGCTCTGAACGCAGCTGAAGCTCTCGAGCAACGTCTGCCCCTTCATCCGCTGAAGGGGAGAAGCCCACATCACCAAGTCTCCATGCAAACTTTTGCGTGGGATGGTAAACTCCGCAAGCCCAACTGCTCCCGTAGTTGTGGTGATCGCAAGCAAACCGCAGAAATAATCGCTGCCGTGGCCAGGCTGAAGCCTCTCCGTAAGCTCACTGTCGAAGCGGAAACATTCGATTCGGCTAATTTTACACTGCTGCATAAACTCTAACGAATAGCCAATTACCGAATTTCGCAAATTGAGCAGCGCAATCAGCTGGGGAAGCGTATCCCGGTGATAATCGGCTGATTCATCTATCGTCGTATGGTCAGGAATCGTGTTCAGCATGATGATCCTCCAGTACACAAGTGTAGTTGTTTATAGAAAAACAAAAATGACCTTCTCTGGAATCAGAGAAGGTCATAGGAATGTAATGTCATAGATCCTCGCTCTTATCTCCCAGATTCGCTTCGTAAAGCGTTCCGCAAGAATTAGCACCGTGCATTCCTTTGCAGTTACAAAGGTCTGTCGGTTGCCGGGTATCATCGGGCTTGTCCCTCCACCTACTCTTGATAAGAAAAATACATATTAAATTTTTACCATTATGCTACATAAACAACCACTATGTCAAGGGGGTGCGCGTTTTGGCAACCTCTCATTTTAAGGTATAATAAGCCAATATACTCGCTATTTGTGGAAGGAGCTCAGCAGCGTATGAACTATCGCTATCTCGGAAGAAGCGGACTTGAAGTGTCCGTTCTAGGCTTGGGAACCAATGCTTTTGGGAAACGTGCCGATCAGGAAACATCCATTCGAATTATTCATCATGCGATGGATAAAGGCATTAATTTTATTGATACCGCTAATATTTATGCAGGCACGGAATCGGAACGAATTATCGGGGTGGCGTTAGAGGGGAAGCGGGACCAAGCCGTGCTGGCTACGAAAGCAGGATTAGTGAGAGGCGCAGGTCCGAATGCCAAAGGATCATCTCGCCGCCATCTGATGCAGGAGCTGGAGAACAGCCTGAAACGTCTGCGAACCGACTATGTCGACCTGTATCAAATCCATACATTCGACCCATATACGCCGCTCGAGGAGACATTAGGCGCACTCGAAGATATGGTTCGTTCAGGGAAGGTTCGTTATATTGGCGCTTCCAACTATGCCGCGTGGGAGCTGATGAAAGCGCAGGGGATCAGCGATTCCAAAGGAATTGCGAGGTTTGTATCCACGCAAACCAGCTATTCGCTCGCAGATCGGACTCCTGAGCAAGAGCTTGTTCCGGTATGTTTGGATCAAGGCGTAGGCATCATCCCGTATTTCCCGCTGGCTGGCGGCATTCTGACCGGCAAATACGGCTTAACGGCGGAAGAAGCACCGGTAAGCTCCAGAGTTGTTACCGACCCTAGCTTCGTTCGCTTCCTGGATGAACGAAGAGTTACGTTGGGGCAACAGGTAAGCAAACTCGCGGCTGACAGCGGCTATAGCGCGAGTGCGATTTCGCTCGCTTGGCTTATGGAGCGTCCTGCAATCTCGACAGTCATTGTCGGTGCCACACGTGTCGAGCAGCTGGAAGATAACTTAAATAGTGTTGAACTGAATCTTGGTCAAGAGGCAACGGATGCTCTGAACGCATGGAGCGAAGAATTCCGTTACGGCAAACCGTTTGCGCTCTACCGTTTACCTTAATGAAAAGGACAGTCTCCAATCCCCGCGAACGGGTGACGTAGAGGCTGTCCTTCTTCTATATCGTCCGCGACAGCTTCCTAAACTGCATGGCCGACATCCCTTCCCAGCGCCTGAAAATCCGGCTGAAATAGTGAAAATCCTCATAGCCGATTGCCCCAGATATCCATTCAATCGTTTGATCCGTTTCCCTCAGGAGCCGTTTGGCTTCCTGATGGCGTACCGTCTGCACGAATTTATTCGGCCCCACGCCCATCATCGCTTTGAACTGCCGGCTCATATAATCTTCATGTACGAGCAGAAACTTCGCCATATCCGCGCTCGACCATCGGCGGCTGCAATCGGCACGAATCTCATGAACCAGCTCAAGAAGCCGTTTCTCATATTTCGGATGCGGCGTTCCCCGTCCTTCATTCTGCTGACGGAGCAGCAACCCGATCAGTTGGATCATCAGCCCTTTGCACACACTGTCGTAGTCCTGCTGCCGATCATTCCATTCCTGAATGACGTTTTCAAACAAGGAGATGATCCTCGGTGACACATTCGTAAGCAATGATTCTGCGAAAATCGGTCGATCCGCCCCCAGATAGGGCATTTCGCTGAAGGCATCCGGATCCGGATTGGACTCATCCGCGATGATGGTATGGCTGTTTGCTGCGCCATCGAAAAAGTCAAAATGAATGCCAAGCAGCTCTGCATGCGGTTCCGTCAGCACCTCGATGCGATGGTATCGCCAAGGTGTTAAAACAAGCAAACTGCCTGCTCGAACTTCAATGGCTTCCCCTTCAATCGTTGCCCTGATCTCGCCATGTTTCACGTAAATGAACTGAAAATCATAGATTCGTCGGCTCCACTTGAACGCCGGAGCACGGTAATGCTGCCGCGCCCAATGGATAACAGGGGAGATGTCCCGTAAAGCTGTTTGCCTAATCCGAGGAAAAAGAGCGTTGTCCAATTGTTCAGCACCGCCTTGTACGCCGAGTTCGGAAAAGTCCAAAAAACGATCACCTTTATGTAAAGCCTTCCAGATAATGAAATGGTAACATGTAAGCGCATTCCTTAACAAGGATGAAAGGAACGGGTGATCTCGACATGAATAGCAGCAGCCATTTATTTCAATTAACAGGTAAAGTTGCATTAATTACGGGAGGGACCGGCGGACTTGGCGTTGTGATGGCACAAACCTTGGCTGAAGCGGGAGCAGCGGTCGTTATTACAAGTCGTTCAGAGGAGAAAGCAGCTGAAATTGCCAAGCAACTATCTATCGATACAGGTACTGAAGTGATAGGAATGGCAGCTGAGCTAACGGATGCCGACCAGGTGGAGCAGCTGGTGCAAGCTGTCAAAGAGCGTTACGGACGGATCGATATTTTGATCAACAATGCGGGAATCAACATTCGCAAGCCGATCGAAAGCTACGACGAAACAAGCTGGGATCTGGTGATGGGTACAAATTTAAAAGCACCCTACCTGTGCATCCGCGCGGTTACGCCGATCATGAAAGAACAGCGATCCGGCCGAATTATTAACGTGGCTTCGATGCTAGGTATGGTCGGTCTGCCGGAGAGAAGTGCCTACTGTGCCAGTAAGGGCGGCGTCATTCAGCTAACCAAGGTGCTGGCCTTAGAGCTTGCCCCCTTCAATATTACCGTGAACGCGCTTTGTCCCGGTCCGATCGCTACTGAGCTCAATACGGTTGTGATGAACAATCCGGAAGCGAATCGGTTTTTTGTCGATCAAATTGCGCTGGGGCGGTGGGGAAGACCGGACGAAATTGCAGGACCGACTTTATTCCTCGCGTCAGATGCATCCAGCTTCATGACAGGCGGTGCGTTAACGGTTGACGGCGGTTGGACGGCAAAATAAATCGGGCTTCATCACTTAGTTGGACAGTTGGATACGAAAGGGTGATCGTGATGCGTTTTGGCTTATCCGTATTTGGTACGACCTATGCGATGGGCTTGCACCCACGTGCAGGAAGGCCGAGAATATCGGCCGAGGGAGTCATGAACATGGCGCTGCAAAATAGTCTGCAAGGCGTGGAGCTGTCCCTCTCGATGCTGGAAGGCTGTGACCACAGAGCCATAGCAAGTAAAGTCGAGGCGAATGAGCTCTATATCACAATCGCTTCTGACGGCTTCGATGCTGCTCGGTTAGGTGAAGCTTTCCACGTCGCAAAGGCTGTCGGAGCCAAGGTTGTACGCACAGTGGCAGGCGGAGCGAAGTTTGGCGGGGATCGCCGTCACTTAGTCGGGAGGTGGCAGCCTTTCCTCGAGGAGGTTCGCGCAGGGCTCACTGCTGCAACAGCTCTGGCAGAAGAAGCAGGCGTCATTCTAGCGCTGGAGAACCATCAGGATCTTTGCTCGGAAGAGCTGATCTGGCTGTGCGAATCGATCGCTTCCCCGAATTTCGGATTAACGCTGGATACGGGCAATCCGCTCGCGACTGCAGAGGAACCCGTCGAATTTGCCAAGCGGATCTCTCCTTACCTCAAACATGTCCACTTAAAGGATTATTGGATTTATCCGAGCGCGGAAGGCTACATGCTCGTCCGCTGTCCAATCGGACAGGGTGCGGTGGATTTTCCGGCGCTATTGAATGTGTTTCGCGAAAGCCAGGCAGCGAACGAGCTGTGTATGTCCATTGAAATGGGAGCATTGGATGCTAGGCATACAAGGGTGCTTGCCGATGATTACTGGCCGGAATACCCGGCGCGATCCGCCAGAGAATTGGCGGAGCTGCTCCGTTTCGTTCAGCGCAATGCGAAGCCGTCCGCCGATTGGCGTACGCCGCATGAACGGGGAGAAACGGTGGAAATCGTTGCAGCCTACGAGCAGTCGCAGCTCATGTCGAGCATCGCTTATGTGCAGCAGCTGATGAACAGCTTGAATACTGTGAAACCAGAGGAGGAGGCATTGTCATGATCATCGATTTGCAAGGGAAAGTAGCCATCGTTACCGGTGCAGGCAGAGGGATTGGACGTCATATTGCACTCACGCTTGCGAAGGAAGGCGTCATTACGATTGCAACGGATATCAAGCAAGAGCTGCTTGATGACCTGGCACTGCAATTCGCGGAGGAGCAGCTTACAGGCGCGCAGTTCATCTGTGATGTGCGAGATTCGGCCAGAATCGCTGAGGTTGTGGAGGAGGTACGGAGCCGGTTTGGGCGAATAGATATCTTAATCAACAATGCCGGAGTGGCCAGCGGCGGCACTGTTGAGCTGCTCAAGGAAGACATTTGGGACGCCAACATGGATATTAATTTGAAGGGTACCTTTCTGATGTGCCAAGCGGTTGTCCCGATTATGAAAGCCCAAGGCTCGGGCCGTATCTTAAACGCAGCCTCATTCGCTGCGATCGTCCCTGCTTATGGAAGTGCGGCGTATGCTTCTTCCAAAGCGGCGGTAAAACAGTTCACACGGGTGCTTGCGGGCGAGCTTGGCCCTTATGACATTACCGTGAATTGTTATTCGCCGGGGATGATTCCGACGGACATGAACCGTTACGCAGAGCAGCCGGAGGAGCGTCAGCAGCGGCTGCTGGATACGCTTACGCTTCGGCGCTGGGGCAGCAAGGACGATGTTGCGAATCTGATCTGCTTCCTTGCTTCCGACCTTGCCGGGTATATTACCGGTACGATGATCGACGTAAGCGGAGGCAAATTCGCGACCCAGATTCCGAGTATCGCCTATGAGGCAGCGCGGAAGGATGCACTGCGGTCATGACGGCTCCCCTCATCACGTTTGAAGGGAAAACGGTCGTTGTCACAGGCGGGGCTAAAGGAATCGGACGTGCAATTGCGAAGCGATTTCTGGAGTGCGGAGCGCGGGTCATCATTGCCGATCATGACGAGAGTGGTGCTGAAACGGCTAGGCAGCTTGCGGATACTTGGGATGAGGTTTATTTTATCCGCTGCGATGTATCCAAGCTGAATGAGGTGCAGTCGCTCGTTAACGAGACGATGCGTCAATTCGGCGGTGCTATCGATGTGCTCGTCAACAATGCGGGGATTTTCCCAAGAGCAGATTTGCTGAACACCGATGAAGCGTTCTGGGATAACGTGCTCGGCATTAATCTCAAGGGTGCCTATATGCTGTGCCAAGCCGTCGTGCCTGGCATGATTGAACGGGGCTGCGGCGTCATTATCAATATTGGCTCCAACCATGCGACTGCAGGCGAGCCGGCTACGATGGCTTATGCCGTTTCCAAAGGCGGCATCGTCACGTTGACGCGGAATCTGGCAAAGGGGCTTGTGAAGCACGGCATTCGGGTGAATTGCGTGCAGCCGGGCTGGGTGGCATCGGAGGGAGAGGTCGCAAGGTGGAAAGCGAACGGAATGGATGAAGAGCAAATGGCTGCTCTAGCCGGGCGATTGCAAACCGGCGAGGATATCGCGGATGCGGTTGTCTTCATGTCATCCGGCATGAGTAAGCAAATTAACGGTCAAGTGCTCATTGTGGACGGTGGAATTACTTTAAAATAACTGCAAGCTTGCAGCTGGCTGAAAATGGGATCTGGGAGGAAATGAATAATGCGTTATCGCAACATACCGGGAACACCTTTAAACGCAGCTGTCATTTGTATGGGGACAGCCGGTTTCGGCGGCGGAATGCCGCGCGAGGATGCGTTCCGTCTGTTTGATCTCTATCTGGAGCAGGGCGGCAATTTTATCGATACTGCGCTCGTATATGACGATTGGCTCGGCCAAGGAAGAAGCTTGACGGAAATCCGAATCGGAGAATGGCTGAAGGAACGCGGCCATCGCGAGCAGCTTATTCTAGCGACGAAAGGCGCGCATCCGGAGCTTGCGACGATGCATATCCCAAGGCTTGGACGAGCAGATATCGAAGCGGATATTGCGAGAAGCTTGCGCCAGCTGCAGACCGATTATATCGACCTCTACTGGCTGCATCGCGATGATGCGAGCGTACCGGTTGACGAGATCATGGAGACGCTGCATGACGAGGTAAAGGCTGGCCGCATCCGCAGCATCGGTTGCTCCAACTGGACGGTGGAGCGGATCAAACAAGCGCAGAGCTATGCTGCTGAACATGGGGTAACGCCTTTCGCAGCTAGTCAGCCGCTATGGAATCTAGCCGTATGTACGCCGGGCTCAATTGGAGATCCGACATTAGTGGTGATGAGCGATGCGGATCGGAATTTTTTTGCCGAGTCGGGGATGGCCGTCATTCCTTATTCGTCGCAAGCGAACGGTTTCTTCGGCGGCCGATATGCAAGAGGCAAGGATGCTGGCAATCAAGGCAGCGCAGCAGGCGTGCAGAAGATGTATTTCAATGATGCCAGCTTCGACCGTTTGGAGCGTGTACAGCAGCTTGCGGCCGAGCTCGAGACGACCAGCACAGTTATTGCGCTGGCGTATTTAACCTCGCAGCCGTTCCCGGTGTTTCCGATTATCGGCGCCTCGAAGCCGGCATACGTGCTGGATAGCTGCGCAGCTAGTGAGGTTACACTCACGCCGGCACAATTGCGATTCTTGGAGACGGGCTCCTGCGTTTCCGCCGTTTGACAATAGCGAAGGCTTGCATCCTGCAGTGTAGGGATGCAGGCCTTTCTTGTTTATACGAGAAGAAAGGCTAACCTTGCCTGCGCTTTTCACACAAGGCTGCACCCGATATAATAGATTCATGTGTACCGCGGAAGTGAAAGTGAAGGAGTGAATCGCAGGATGACAGCAACTTATTTGGAACCGAATGGCGTATTTCCATCGGTCTGCTCACTGGATTGTCCCGATCAGTGCGGACTTCTTGTACATAAAGAGAATGGTCGAATTGTGAAAATAGAAGGCGATCCCGAGCATCCGGTTACGCAAGGGGCGATCTGCAATAAGGTTCGGAACATGGCGGAACGCATCTACGATAAGGATCGTTTGCAATATCCGCTTAAGCGTGTCGGTCCCAAAGGGAGCGGGCAGTTTGATCGCATTACTTGGGAGGAAGCCATCGGCACGATAACGTCCAAGTGGAAGCATTTGATTGCAGCTGAAGGGCCGGAAGCGATTCTGCCTTACAGCTTTTATGGCAACATGGGCCGTATTGGCACGGAAGGTTTAGGCCGCCGATTCTTCAATCGGATGGGGGCAAGCAAGCTGATTTATTCGATCTGTGAGGCTGCGGGCACAGAAGGGTACGGCTACACCATGGGTGGAAGCTACGGTACCGATCCGGAGGAAACCGTTCACGCGAAGCTGATCATCATGTGGGGAATCAACGCGGTCAGCACGAATATGCACCAAGTGACGATCGCCGAGAAAGCGCGCAAGAACGGTGCGACTGTCGTCGTTATCGATGTTCACCGCAATCGGACCGCGAAGTGGGCGGATTGGTTTATTCCGGTTATGCCCGGTACAGATGCGGCGCTCGCACTTGGAATGATGCATATCTTGTTCGCCGAGAAGCTGACAGATGAGTCGTTCATGGAGCAGTTTACGGTAGGCCATGAGCAGCTTCGTGAACATGTGAAATCGTACACACCTGAAGTGGTCTCCTCGATTACAGGCGTACCGGTTGATGATCTCTATAAGCTGGCGCGTATGTATGGCGGAAGTGAAGCGGCGTTTATCCGTATCGGAAACGGTCCGCAGCACCATGATAACGGCGGTATGACGACCCGTGCAATCGCTTGTCTTCCGGCAGTAGCAGGGCAATGGATGAAGCGGGGCGGCGGGGCGATTAAAGGAAACGGCGGTTATTTGGCGCTGAACAAGTCCGCATTGGAACGACCTGATCTGCGAGCCGTGGGAGGCGCGCGCGAGGTGAATATGAATCTACTCGGCAGTGCGCTGACGGATTCGGATATGCCGCCAATTTCCTCCTTGTATGTGTACAACTCCAATCCGGCTGTCGTAGCACCGAGCGCAACCAAAGTAAGAGAAGGTCTCTTGCGCGAGGATCTGTTTACGGTTGTCCATGATTTGTTCCTGACCGAGACGGCGGCTTATGCGGATATTGTGCTGCCGGCTACGTCGGCTTTTGAGAATACGGATCTATACCTTTCCTACTGGCATCATTATGTGCACCTGCAGCAGCCGGTTGCAGCGCCATATGGAGAAAGCAAGTCGAACTCCGAAGTGTTCAGACTGCTTGCTGCGGCGATAGGCTATGAGGAAGAGGCGCTTCAGGATTCGGACGAGGCCATGATTGAGCAGGCGCTGAATAACCCGAATAATCCGAATTTGGCCGAGATTTCACTGCAGACGCTTCAGGAACACGGTGCGATCAAAGCAAATGTGAAGCCGCTGTTCCCAGGTAAACTGCGGACGCCGAGCGGTCGAATTGAGCTCTATTCGGCTTCAATGGAACGCAAAGGCTACCCGCCAATGCCGACATACACGCCGCTTGTGGACGACGGACCCTATCCGTTCTTATTCATACCGACAGTCAATCATAATTTCTTGAATTCGACGTTCTCCAATAACGAGAAGCATGTTGCCATGGAGAAAACGCCAAAGCTGTACATGAACCGCGCCGATGCAGAAGCTCGAGGGATCGAGAACGGCGATGTCATTCGCGTGTGGAATGATCGCGCTAGCTGCGAGCTCACTGCGGCAGTAGGTGACGATGTGCTGGCAGGTGTCGTCGTCAGCCAGGGATTATGGGCGGACGGGACTGACGGCGGCAAGGCGATGGTCAATGCGCTCACCCCGGACCGGGTGGCGGATATGGGAAGAGGAGCGACCTTCTTCTCCGGACGGGTGCAAGTCGACAAACGGTGACGAGGTGGCAGGCATGAGCTTACGGCTGGTGATGCAAGGGCAAAGCTTACGTCCGGAGCATATGACGACGGATCGGCAGCAGGGCCGTAAAGGCATGCTGACGACGCGGCACCAACATCCGGTTTTTCATTTGATGTATATAACGGGAGGAGCGGGAAGCTTCCTCGTAAACGACAGGAAGAGCCGGGCATTGCCCGGCTTCTTGTATGTGATCAACCCGAACGAATGGCATCAATTTCATGCGGATGACGATATCGGGCTGCATAATCTGGAATGTACGTTTCTGCTTTGCGTTGAAGGGAGCAACGAGCCTGCGCAAACGGTGAATCTGTTCGATTGGATCGAAGAGAAGAGAGGATATGTGCTGCCTGCCGGTTGCCGTGATGAGCCCATTCTCGTACCGCCCTCGCTTAGGCCTTTTCTGCTAGAAGGGTTTAATCGGCTTCTTGACCCCAGCAATCGATATGTCTCAACCGAGCATCTGTCGCTGATGGTGATCGAGCTGATGCTGCGCGTTGAACAAACGATAGGGAAGCTTTGTGAGCAGGTCATCGATTCGACGTCCACAGAGCGGCAAGCTGGAGCCATAACCGGTGAAATCAATGCTCTACAGCAATATATGCGCGCACATATTGGCGAGCAGCTTAAACTGGAGGAACTGGCGCAGCATGTCCATTGGACGCCGAATTACTTATGCCGTGTATTTAAAGCGCATACATCGATGACACCCATGGCTTATCTGCAGCAGCTGCGCATGACAGAGGCGGAGAAGCTGCTGCTGTATACGGATTTTCCCGTATTCACGATTGCTGAGATGCTGGGCTATGAGGATGCTTCGTATTTTGCCAGACTGTTTCGCAGACACCATGGGCGGGCACCGAGCGAATATCGGATAATATAGTCCGCATTCGGTGTAAGATTCTACCTTCCTATCAAATGGCGGCATCGCTATGATGAAGAAGAGAAGAACAATCCTAGATCAAAGGCGGTCGGTGGGCGAATGCGATTGACGCTTGAGCAAATGATCCGATATCAAACCGAAGGGTATTTGATTGTGCCGAATGTATTCACGGATGAGGAGCTGCAGCCCGTTATAGACGAGCTTTCGGCTGAATTGGATACTAGGGCCAGACAACTGCTAGCTGAGGGCAAGCTGACTGAACTGTACGAGGATGAGCCATTCGAGAAACGTTTTACAAGGTTGTATGAGCAAAATAAGGAAATAAGCCGGGGGTTCGATATTAACGGCTACTTGGGTGAGGCGATCTTTCGTTTCATGGGCAGCGAAGGGCTGCTTGATCTTGTCGAATGTCTATTAGGAACGGAGCTCAGCTGTAACCCCATTCAACATATTCGTGCGAAACATCCGGCGAAGTCCACACAGTCGGAACCGGATTATTTTCAAAATGTCCCTTGGCATCAGGATTGTGCCGTCACCTCGCCTGACTCGGAAGCTTCGGAGATTATTACGTTCTGGCTGCCGCTTGTGGATGCAACCGCCGAAACCGGCTGTATGGAGATCATGCCGCATGTGTTCAAGCAGGGATACATCAACCATCGCGCGGAAGGCGGAACGACGATCGTTCCTGAGAAGCTGCCTACCGTCACACCAGTGTTAGCGGAGTGCAAGAAGGGCGGTCTTGTCATCATGAACAAGTACACGCCGCATAGAGGGATCTCCAATCGATCCGATATCATCCGATGGTCGATTGATTTGCGCTATCATAAGACAGGCGCACCATCCGGGCGTTCGATTCATCCTTCCTTCCCGGTCCGGAGTGCGTATGACCCGGCAAGCGTGCTGACAGATGTAACGGAGTGGCGCAAGATGTGGCGTGAGGTTAGAGAAGAAAAAGGGAAGAGCATGCACCGCGTGTAGCTTATAATAAGAAACGGCCCCATTACTGGGGCCGTTTTGCTTTCCGATAGGCCATCGGCACCATGCCTTTACGCTC
Source organism: Paenibacillus rhizoryzae (assembly GCF_059686995.1). NCBI lineage: Bacteria > Bacillati > Bacillota > Bacilli > Caryophanales > Paenibacillaceae > Paenibacillus > Paenibacillus rhizoryzae. The sequence continues at coordinate 46,596 of NZ_JCAALT010000003.1, forward strand.
GCGGAAGATGCGGACAAAGGTTTTATATGAACCGAAGCCGACTTCAAGCGCGACATCCACGACGCTGTAGTCGGTCGATACCAGAAGGCTGCTTGCATGCCGCAAGCGCAAATCATGGACGAAATGAACGAAGGTTTGGCCGGTCGTTTCCTTGATCACTTCGCTGATGCGGGAGACGCTCATGCCGAAACGCTCCGACAGCTGTGATAAGGTAAGCTCTTCGCGATAATTGCGGTGAATGTGATGGATGATCGGCCAGATGGACAGATTCGTTTTGCCAGAGGTGGTTAAAGGAATGTTCTCCGGCTGATTTGCTCTTCGCTCCCGGTCGAAACAAACGAGCAGCTCCTTCAATCGCGCCTGCAGCAGCGTTTGTCGCCACGGTTCATTCTCCGTGTACTCCTTCAGCATGTCTTCAATGAGATATAGCATTCTCTCTTGCTTCGGGCCGGTAAATGTCGTGTACGGTTCAAGGAGACTAGGCTCGATTAAGTCCTTTAATCCGTCGCCATGACCGGAATCGATGAGCAGATCCATGCTGAAATTGCAATTGTAGAGCACAAGCGTGCTGCCGGGTTCCGTGAAGATCTCATGGACCTGATACGGCTGCACGAACGTAAACGTGCCCGGGAGCATCTCATGTTTCACATCGTTGATGCTTTCCCAGCCTCGGCCGTCAACGACATAGGAGAACTCCAGGAAATCGTGGCGGTGTGCCCGAAACCCTTGTTTGAGTGTGTTCAAGCTCATATGCAGCGGAAACGCGGTATCCATATTCGGATATGATTTCAAGTAATCCGGAAAAAAGGTCATAGAATAGGCGGCCTCCGAAGAAATGGGACGTTTATCGAAATATGAGTCAAGCTTTTTTCTATTTACTACTTTATCATAGAAGTGGTAGAAGAAGTGATGGATCCCCGAGGAGGCAGTTGGATTAACATGGCGATTCGAATTGGTATTATTGGTGCAGGAAATATTGGAAGCGTTCACGCAGCACAATTCTCGCAGCTCGGCGAGCTCTGCCAAATCACTGCAATCACGGATGTGTTCCTGCCTTTGGCAGAACAGAGGGCCAAAGAATACGGTATTGCTGAAGTGCTGGCATCCCCTGAAGCGCTGATTCACAGCGACAATGTGGATGCTGTTGTCATTGGTGTTCCGAACCAGTATCATGCGGAGCTTGCGATTCAAGCGATTGAAGCCGGCAAGCACGTGCTGCTGGAGAAACCGATGGGGATCAACGCCGATGCAGCCAGACAAATTCTGAAAGCGAGCCGCTCCTCCGATCGTGTCGTCATGATCGCGCATCAGATGCGCTGGGAATCGGTTCCGATGCAAATCAAGGAACAAATCGACCGCGGCGAGCTGGGTCACATTTATACAGCCAAAACAGGCTGGTACCGCCGCAAAGGCATACCGGGCTGGGGCACTTGGTTTACGCGTAGCGATCAATCCGGCGGCGGTCCGTTGATTGATATTGGCGTGCATATGCTGGATCTTGCGCTGTACCTTATGGGCAATCCGAAGCCGGTGTCCGTTTATGGCGCCACCTATGCGGAGTTCGGACCTAAGCGTAAGGGGATCGGTACATGGGGCAAGCCGAATTGGGACGGTATCTATGATGTGGAGGACTTGGCAACCGCTTTGATCAAAATGGATAACGGCAGCACCTTGTCGCTTGAGGTCAGCTGGGCCGTTCATATGGACACGGACAATACGCCATTCGTGCATTTGATGGGCACGGAAGGCGGCGCTAGTTACCGTGGTGCTAAAGGCAAGCTGCTCACGGAGAAGTTCAATCAGCCGATGGAAATTCCGCTCAGCAAACCGGAGAACGACGAGAATGAGCGCTTGCGTCTCAGCCGCCATTTCTTGAGCTGCATTAAAGAGGGTAAACAGCCTATAACGTCTGCACTGTCCGGGTTTACGAACAATTTGGTGCTGGATGCAATCTACGAATCATCTCGTACCGGTAATGAAGTGAAGCTGGACTGGAATCTATAAAACAATTGGAGGATCATTCACATGCTAAGAGGGTTATCACATGCCGGACTCGGCAAGATCGGAAGCGATGAGAATCTAATCGCAGCCGCAAGTCAGTATGGCTTTCATACGGTAGATATTAACGCGAAGGGACTTATTGAGCGCAATGGTTTGGAAGGCGCTAAGGCGCTTCTCGCGAAACATGAAGTATCCATTGGCTCGATCGGTCTTTCCGTGGAGTGGCGGGATTCGGAGGAGAAGTTCCGCGAAGGACTCAGCAAGCTGGCTGAGGAAGCTGCAGCGGCAGCGGCTCTGGGCTGCACGCGCTGCTGCACCTATGTGCTGCCTGCAACGAACTTTAAGGCGGCACATTTCACGGTGCTCGCTACACGCAGACTGCGCACTTGTGCTCAGATCCTCGGCGCATATGGCATTTCCTTAGGCCTTGAATTTGTTGGCCCGCATCATCTGCGCACCGCTTGGACGAATCCGTTCCTGTGGACGCTGGAGGAAACGCTAGATTGGATCGCGGCGATTGGAGAACCGAATGTAGGCTTGCTATTCGATGCGTACCACTGGTACACGAACGGCTTGACCGTTGCCGATATCGAGGCGCTTAAGCCGGATCAGATCGTGCATGTTCACATTAACGATGCGCCGGATCTGCCTTTGGAAGAGGTACGCGATAATGGCAGACTTTATCCGGGCGAAGGCGTTATCGATCTGGCCGGGTTCCTTCGGGCGCTGAACGCGATTGGTTACAAAGGTTCGGTTACGCAGGAGATCCTCACGGCCGAACCGCCTGCGCAATCACCGGAGGAGCTGCTTGCACGCTCCCAGGCAGGCTTCGACCGCGTGTATACCGCGGCTGGCCTGGCTTAATAGAAATCATGGATCCCGCGGGGGCCGGCTGAGAGAGCCGGGCCCCGCGGGATTTTTTTGTGCCGGGTCCAGTTGGGCTAAATTCTGCCCAGTAACGCCCGTACGGTGTTCGTTAGCTTTTCACTGAAATCTCTAACGAACCGTACAGGTCTTATTTGAGCGAAAACAGCTCCAAATAAAATCTAACGAACCGTAGAGGTCTTATTTGACGGTTTCGAGGTAATTTGAGGCCGTTTTCCCTGAAACAACGTCTCTATGGTTCGTTAGAATCTCGAAGCCCCGAAATTCTGCCCAATAACGCCTGTACGGTTCGTTAGCTTTTCGCGGAAAGTTCTAACGAACCGTACAGGTCTTATTTGAGCGAAAACAGCTCCAAATAAAATCTAACGAACCGTAGAGGTCTTATTTGACGGTTTCCAGGTAATTTGAGGCTGTTTTCCCCGAAATAACGTCCCTGTGGTTCGTTAGAATCTGAAAACACAGAAATTCAGCCAAATAACGCCTGTACGGTTCGTTAGCTTTTCGCTGATAACTCTAACGAACCACACGGCGCTTATTTGCCTCCACATAGCTTCAATGAAATTTAGCGAATAGTGTTGGCACTTTGGCGGTTCGCTCTCTCTGGGAACTTCTAGCAGGACATCCGTGGATCAAATTTCGAAGCGAGTTATGCTACAATTATAGTATCACTTACTAGAATAGGAGACGGTCAATGAATATTCACGAGGCAATTCGCACAAGAAGAAGTATTGGTAAAGTAACGCAGGATCCGATCGACAAAGCGGTTATCGAGCAGATTTTGGAAGCGGGCATTTATGCGCCGAATCATCGTCTAACTGAGCCATGGCGGTTCTTCGTCCTTCGCGGCGACGGACGCAAGCAGCTCGGCGACGCGCTTGCGCGTATTGCGCTTGCCGGCGAAGCAGATCCTTCAACGCCTGAGAATGAGCTTAAAGGCGAATCAGCTAAGAAAAAAGCATTCCGCGCACCGGTCATAATCGCAGTTGCCGTCTCGCCTGTTGAACGGCACGATATCATAGAGCTCGAGGAATACGGCGCAGTAAATGCAGCCATCCAGAACATGCTGCTTACCATACACGCACTAGGCCTCGGCGCTGTATGGCGCAGCGGCGAACCTTGCTACCATCCGCTGATGAATGAAAGCTTCGGCTTGCGCCCACAGGATAAGATGCTCGGATTCATCTATCTTGGTGTTCCGGACATGGCTCCGCCTCAGCCGAGGCGGGCAGCAGCGGAATTGAAGACGACTTGGATTGACGGCTAAGCTGGACTAAGCTAGGGCAATCGAATGCCGCGAAGAATAAAAAGAGATGGCTCCCGGATCAACCGGGAATCATCTCTTCTTTTTTGTTCAGCGGTTTGTCTTTATTAATCAAGAAGCTAGCCGTTTCCAGCGCCAGCTCCATTTGACCGGTGGTTATGTAGTAGTTGAACAAATCCTTCTCGTAACGCTCCACCAGCATGGCGTCACCATTCTTACGGATAATGGCCAGCGCATGGTTACGTAAATAACTATAATAGTGCTCGTGCTTCTCTTCGATTTTGTAGAGGAGAAGCTGGAATCGGATCTGCAGTATCTGGTCATGAATTTCTTTCGCGGATCGGAATCCGCCTTCCGTAACGCGAAGCAGCTCCTCTTTGCTCAGCAGATTCCCCTGCAAGGAACAGCGGATATAACCTTCAAGAGAGAGCAGGTACAGCATGGTCTTCGGATTATTCAGCTCCATCGAAGCTTGATAATACTGGAATGCCATCTCGTAATTGCTCTGTTCCAAATATTCATAGGCTAAATTATGAAGCGCAATCCTTTTACGCTCCGGGGCGTTACAGATGTCACAGGACTTAATCAAATTCTCGAAACGCAAAATAATATCCGCATGGTTGCGATTCTCATCGAACACGACCTGCAGCAACAACAGCATCTCTGCATCGATGGTTCTCACGAAGTTACGGCTGTCTTTGAAGAAACGAAGCGATTTCTCCCCGTAATAATAGGCCATCATGTGTGAACCAATCCAATGATAGGCTACAGCCATATGATAGTAATATTCCGGATTGTTATATTCCTCAGCGTCAATTTGCTTCAACGTATCAATCGCCGTTCGATAGTCTTGTCTAGCGAGAAAGCAGATTCCCGTTACATGAAGCAGGAGATTGCTCTCGTAGGTCGGGAGTTTGGAGTGGCTGCGCTGCATCTTCTGAACGATGGTATAGGCGGCGTCCGGTTGGGAATGCGCCAGATAATATTTGGCCTGAATCAATTGGTAGAGTGCCGTATAATCCGAGATTTGAATCAGCTGCTCATTCTCGAGCTCAAGCTTAATCGCTTCCATCTCATCTAACATCAGCATCACGATCGCTTCATGCCAAGCAAATAGCCGCTTCTTAATCGTGTTTAATTTAACGAGCTCATGTTCGAGGTTGATATTCAACCGTTCGGTGAGAAGTAAACTGACCTCGGGCGAGAAATCCGTCGAGCCTCGCTCGATTTTGCTGATATGTGTATCAGAGCAAATGCCTCTGCCTAGCTGTTCTTGGGTCATACGTGCTTGTTCGCGATAAAATTTGATGATTTTCCCTACATGCATGTGTGATTCCTCCAACTGCAACCCCTAACCGCTTCAACTCTTGGTTCGACTGGGCCTGAGAATGATACGATTTCACCATTATAACATGACCTTGAAGTCTGTATGACAAAAAGAAAAGACAAGCAGGGAGCTCTCTCCGGTCTGCTTGTCTTCGCCATATTACAGGGAGACGTCGATCTGAACCTCATTCGGACGATAAACCGCAAGAAGTTTACCGGCAGCATCTGCAGCGAACATGACGGTCCGCTCCTTCGGCAATGTAAAGGCGTACACGGTGCCCGACTGTGGATCGCGGACTTCAATGGCCGTATCGCAGCCGAATTCGGATACGAAAATGTAAAGCGAACCGGAAGCGAACGCCAGCTTGCGGCCGTAAACGCCAGGCAGCTCCCCGCCGTGCAGCCATTCGAGCTCTTCAGCAACGCCGGCTTGCGCCAATGCAGCACCGTACACCGCTTGCAGCGGCTCAAGGCGCTCATTCAGCTCAAGCGGAAGCGGGCACCAGAGCAGGCGGCCTGCGCCAATCGCAATGTCCGTCACTTTGGCAGGGCCTTTATCGGCGGAGGTGAGTACACCTTTGTTGCTGTCCGTGATGCGATCGCCTCCGAAGGAAATCGGGTGCAGCACGCCATTGCCGAGCTCAAGCAGCTCTTCGCGAAGCAAGTTGCTGACCGCGTTCTGTCCCAGCTCGCCGGTCAAGCGCTCAACCGGGCGCCAGTACTCATCAAGTCCAAGCGGACCGGTAAAGAGCAGCGTACCGCCATTAGCCTTCACATGCGAGAGTAGCTGATCCAGCGCTTGGCTGCTGAAGTTATGCGCGCTTGGCACGATAATGAGCTTCGGCTTCGTAACGGCAAGTAAATCCAGCTGATATTCGCCAAGGCCGAATGCGTGAACATTCATCGTGTAGGACAAGGTCCGAATCGCGCGAGTGGTTGCTCCATAAGCAAGCTTGCGGTTCGAGAAGTCGTTGGAATAAGGGAAGACAACCGCAACCTCTTCCAGCTTACGATCCTCGAATAAGTCGCGAATTTGTTCCATGAATGCGCCGAAATCATACGATACGTTTGCTTCCGGTTTCTCCGTGCCGTCTGCGCGCAGCGCTCCGATATGGGACTCATTGATATTGTTCATGTAGAAGTTAATATTCCAGATCCACTGAACCGCACCGGCTCCGCCCGTCGAGAAGGCATACGCATATTTGCGCTCCAGAATGTTGCGAAGCTCTTCTTCGCTGCGTTTGGCACGGCCATCAGGCGTCTCCACGTACATAATGCCGGTTTCTTGAATGAGGTTCGGTTTATCCGGTGCTTTGGCGAAAATACCATCCCATACGAGATTGTCCATCAGCCACCACGAGTGAACCGTTGTATAATCGACCTCTTGCGCATAGAAGAACGGCGACGGACGTTGAGCGCCCAGCCCTTCATCCTGCCCAACAGTCACCAGCTGCTTCGGCTGAATCGCACGAATTGTAGCCACGAGCTGGGAAGCCCAGCGGTTGTGCATATCCATCGTAAACAACGTATAGTCAAGCCAAGGACCGCCATGTTTCTTCAGTGTATTGGTTGTTCCGAAGCTGATTTCGCTTGCTTCAGGAAGCTTCACGGACTCAAAGGAAGGCAGCTCCGAAGGCGTCATATTCCAGCGCTCTTGCAGCACGCGTATCGAGCCATGGCGCTCTTGCAGCCATTTGACATAATGGGCTTTCTCGAACTGATCGTGGGCAGATCGCGGTCCGGAGAAGATCCGCGTCGGATCGAACATGGATGGCTCATTGATCAAATCCCAATGGACATGCTTCGATTCGGCATGGCGGGATACGATAGCCGCAATAAACCGTTTCTGCGCTTCCACACTGCGCGGATCCAGGTAAGGGTTGACGCCTTCCCATGCTTCAGGCGTGAAGGCAAAGAAGTTGAACGTGACTTCAAGGTCATACCGCTTAGCTGTAAGGAAGAAGGCATCAATTGCGCGCAGCACCTCTTCGTAGGGATGACCGTCAACGTACATGACACTGCGATACGCTGTCCAGATCCCGGTACGGATCGAGTTGATGCCCGCACGTTTCATTTGTGCCATGTCGCGATCCCATACGGCTGCATTTGGCAGGAACAAATATTTACGCGCCACATCGCTCGTCATGTACGTCATACCGACAATCGGAAGCGGACGTCCGTTTTTCCGGAAATAGTCCCGATCGCAAGTAATCATCTCCCCGGATTTGAGCAGCGCCTCATCCATGCCCCAGAAGCCTTGACGGAGCAAGCGGTGTTCGCCCTCAGGGGAAACGGCTTCGCATTCTACGACATAGAAGCCTGCTTCTACGTTAAAAGGCAGCACGATGCGCTGAATGCTCAGCTCGCGACCGATCGCAAGCACTGCCTTGCTGCGCCATACTTCTGTGAAATCAGCCTCTTCATAGACAAAAGAAGGAGTAGGCTCGCTGACCGTATTGCTGTTCGCTTTGCGAACGCGCATATTGAACGACCACTCCGCAGCTGCATGATTGCTTGTCCGCTCGTCCCGCGCCAATTGCAGCTGCTGTCCTTGGAGCATTAACACCGGACGTTCGCCAAGCTCATATGAGCCGTAATTCGGCTTTAGCCATAGCTCTGTGACGCCTTGCGAAGTGAAGCCAGCCCATTCGGTGAGTGCGGCAGCGCCGTTGCCTGTCCAGAACGAGCTGCGCAGAGGCTGATTGATGAGCATCCAGCGACCGCCGCTGAATGGACCTTTCGTGTGCTCAAGCAAGATAGCGGGAGCCGACAGCTCACGCGCAAGACCATCTCCGCTGATTCCGCGAAGCAGCGGATAGATGTGGGCATCGATCGGACCGGCAGAGCCGCCCTCGCCCGGCTTGTCATCCGCTCTTGTGACATGCAGCGCAAGGCCGAATGTGGACTCGATCGCAAACAAGGATTCGTAGCCGGCGAAGAGCGGAATATCGCGGAAATGCTGCAGCTTGGCAACGCCTTCCACAGAAACAGGAAGGGCCTCATGGATATGCAGCTGTTGATGGTAGGCCGTTTGGTCCGGCTCTAATTGCCATTCTCCGTTCTCTTCATAGACAGGTGTTTTAAACGGTGCGCCGCCCGCTACCAGGAGACCTTTGCCTTCAGTTGCATGTGCGAGAATAGAGGGCCAAGCGGATTTAGGGAAATAGGAACCGTGAAGATGCACATATGTAGAAGCACCCGGCAAACGATCTGCGAGTTCGGCTGCGGTTACGATTTGGAAGCTTTCTCTTAGCTGTGCCAGTGCTCCGGCATCAGGGCGATCTCCGGAATAGGGGAAATTTTCATCATAGAATAAAATAGTGCTGCTCATGCTCAAGTCACTGCCTCTCCTAGTTAGTTCTTCTTGTTCACATATTGTTAGGTTTGTTAGGTTGATCTGCTCTTTATCCGGGGCCAACTTTAGAGGTAAACTAAAGAAAAGTCAATCGGAATTATTGCGGGTATGAAGGGGTAAAACAGCCGTGGCACAGAAAATATCGATGCAGCAATTAGCTGACCGTCTAGGGGTTTCCAAATATACCGTTTCTCAAGCGCTCGCGGGTAAACCGGGCGTCAGTGAGGCGACCCGCAGGGAAGTGACAGCTCTGGCCAGCGCACTGGGCTATAAGGTGCGACCGGTACCTGCCGGGCAGGCAGATGAGGTACAAGGAGCAAGAATCGTACATATCGGTTTAGCAGAACAGCATGTGAAGGAACCGCATTTCTGGCAGCGAGTCAGGGAAGGGCTTGAGGCCGGCTGCCATATGCATGGATTGACGCCGAAGTTCTTTACATTCGGAATGGCGGAAAATGCGGCGGCACAGGATTGGCTTGCGCCTAAGCCCGAGTCGGAGTCCGAGCATGCAGCAGCAAGCACGGCAGCAGGGTTCATTATTGCCGGCAAATGCCCGCTGGACACGCTGCTCAAGTTGAAACGTCTCGGGCTTCCCATGGTGCTGGTTGATCATGAAGAGCCGTTGATCGGTGCAGATGCGGTGCTCAATGCGAATACGGATGCGGGCCGGATGGCCTGCCATCATTTGTTGACGCAGGGCTGCAACTCTCTTGTCTTTGTCGGCCGTGACAGCTTTGCCGTTAGTTTTCGCGAGCGGTGGTGGGGCTGCAAGCTGGCATTGGATGAATCGAAAGAAGGACGGCGCGGTGCGCCGGGTAAACCGGCCGCGCAGCTGAAGAAATGGACCGTTCCCTATGGAAGCACGCAGTGGAATGCTTGGCAAAACGGTCTTGAGCGGCGATTAGATGCAATGTACAGCACCGCGATCGCAAGGGGAGAGGCTGATCAGCATGAAGAACTGCCGGATGGGTATATTTGCGCGAACGACGACATTGCCTTATGCCTGCTCCAGCTGCTCGAGCAGAAAGGTGTCATGCAGAAAGTGAGAGTCGTCGGCATAGATAATACCGCTCCGGGGATGGAGGCGGTTATTCCGCTGACAACGGTAGATTTGGCGAAGGAATGGCTGGGCATTCGAGCCGTGGAGCAGTTTGCGCGCAAGCTTGCGCAGTCCGAGGCGCAGCCGGAGAAAATCATCCTTTCCGCCAAATTGGTTGTGCGAAATTCAGGCTGACGCATTTATTCTGGGCTGGACAAATCTCGTATCCGCACAAGCCCGCATAAGATAGCGCAGAAGCCGTTTCAGGCGGAGAGGAGCCTCCCCACATGCAAATGGAGCAACATGCCCGTAGAATATCGATGCTGCTTGCGCTTGTGCTGTTCGTGCTGCTGGTTGTGTTATTGTTTATCGCGTTCCTATAAGGTTCACTGCCGGGCTTTACCGTGTAAACCTTTGGTTGCCATACCGAAGGTTTTTTTGCATTTTCTGAACGGTCTGGCGCCTCTTCCAATTTCGGCATAATGGACGGCAATTTAACACATACTCCAGAAAGACGAACCCAAGGAGGCAACCATCATCGCAACGAAAAGCGCAGGACAAGGCAAATACCAAAAAATGTCTATGTCACCCAAAGAATATCAGGCCTACGCCAAGAAACGCGAGCCCGCACGATCCGTACTGGCCAATTGCGTTCGGGCCTTCTTAGTCGGTGGCTTCATATGTGTAGTTGGACAAGCCATAACGGAAGTGTTCATATATGGGCTCCATATGTCCAAAGAAGATGCGGGCAATCCGACGGTAGCTGTACTAATTTTAATTTCTGTCATTCTGACTTGTCTTGGCGTATACGACAAGATTGCGCAGTGGGCAGGAGCGGGCACCGCAGTCCCCGTTACGGGCTTCGCGAACTCGATGTGTTCAGCGGCGCTTGAGCACCGCAGTGAAGGCCTCGTGCTCGGTGTAGGCGCGAATATGTTCAAGCTGGCAGGCTCTGTCATCGTATTTGGCGTCGTTGCTGCATTTCTGGTCGGTATCGTCTACTTAGTGTTCGGAATCGAGGGGACTTTCCATGCTACGCGGTAAACAAACATGGTGGTTTGATCAGCGTCCGGTCATTATCGGCGCCGCGACCGTCGTCGGTCCGGACGAAGGCGAAGGACCGCTGGCAGCAGATTTCGATCTTGTCCATCCGGAGCTGGATATGCAGCAGAAGAGCTGGGAGAAGGCAGAGCGACTCCTGCTTGAGCAAGCGTCGGAGATGGCGCTGAAATATGCGAAAGTCAACAAGCAGCAGCTGCAGTTCTATGTCGGCGGCGATCTGATGAACCAAATTATTAGCAACAGCTTCGCGGCCAGAACAATCGGCGCTCCTTATCTCGGTGTATTCGGCGCTTGCTCAACGTCGATGGAATCGCTTGCCATTGCATCGCTAATCGTCAATTCCGGCTCTGGCGAGTATGTGCTCGCAGGTACTTGCAGCCATAACTGCACAGCGGAGAAACAATTCCGCTATCCAACGGAATATGGCTCCCAGAAGCCGCCGACGGCACAATACACCGTAACCGGAGCAGGTGCGGTCGTCGTTGCCCCGGCAGGCGACGGTCCTATTGTGGAATGTGCAACAATCGGCCGGATTGTAGATCTGGGCATTACGGACCCGTTTAATATGGGAGCGGCGATGGCCCCGGCTGCCGTCGACACCTTGAAGTCGCATTTTAACGATACAGGCAGGCAGCCGAAAGACTATGATTTGATCGTGACAGGGGATTTGGCTACTGTCGGGCATGGCATCGCGAAAGACCTGCTTAAGCGGGATGGCGTACCGATGGAAGATACGGTTTTCGGCGATTGCGGCTTAATGATCTACGATGTGCAAAACCAGAAGGTGCAAGCCGGGGGAAGCGGCTGCGGCTGCTCGGCAACGGTTACCTATGGTCATCTGTTAAAGCGGCTGAAGCAAGGGGAGCTGAAACGAATTCTCGTCTGCGCGACAGGCGCGCTGCTCTCGCCGCTGTCGTTCCAGCAAGGCGAATCGATCCCATGTATCGCCCACGCCGTAGCGCTCGAAAGTCCAATGCACAACTAATAGGGAAGGAAAGGAGCAGAGGTTACATGATCTATTTATGGGCTTTTATCGTGGGCGGGGGCATTTGCGTGATCGGCCAGCTTATGTTTGATATTGCGAAGCTGACACCTGCGCATACGATGGCAACACTCGTTGTTGCAGGTGCCGTAGTGGACGGGGTCGGCTTGTATGAACCGCTCGTCAAATTTGCCGGCGCAGGAGCAACGGTACCAATAACGAGCTTCGGCAACGCGCTTGTGCACGGCGCAGTAACGGAGTATCAGAAGGATGGCTGGATCGGGATCATTACCGGTATATTCAGCATCACGAGCGCGGGGATTTCCGCCGCGATTATTTTCTCCTTTTTGGCAGCGCTGGCGGTTCGGCCTAAGGGGTAGCGGTAGACATTCATCTAGCTGAGGATAAGCGGAAAATATAGACAGTTCTACCGAATTGGAGGGTCCCTGTGGGATTCTCCAATTTTTTTTGGCGGTTATGTTGCTATACGAGTAGTTGTATTTTTTGTAAAATAATAGAATCACTACTCTCATATCCAACTACCATCATCCGGGAGGAATTGTCATGGACAATCGTACAGCAGAGTATCGCTTATGTAAGGAAATTCGCCGTAATTTGGGCAGTTGTATATTGGGTAAAGAGGTCGAAATCGAGAGACTGCTTACAGCGCTGCTTGCCGGCGGCCATGTACTCATCGAGGATGTGCCGGGAACGGGCAAAACACAGCTTGTCAAAGCACTCTCCCGCACAATAGGCGGGCAATTCCGACGCATTCAATGTAACCCCGATCTACTCCCAACTGATATAACCGGCGTTGCAATCTATCATCCGAAGAATGAAACTTTTATGTTCCGGCCCGGTCCGGTCATGACGAATTTGTTGTTGGTCGATGAGATCAACCGCGCAACGACGAAGACGCAATCGGCACTATTGGAAGCGATGGAAGAACATCATGTTACGGTGGATGGCGAGTCGCACGAATTACCGGTACCGTTCACAATGATTGCCACGCAGAACCCCATTGAATTCGATGGCACGTATACACTCCCAGAGGCACAGCTTGACCGATTTATGATGAAGCTATCACTGGGCTATCCGGATGCCGCGACAGAGAGGCAAATGATTATATCTCCTAATGCTTCCTCTCCGGCAGATAAGCTGGAGTCGGTAGTAGATGTCGAGCAAATCGCCGTTATGATGGAAGCCGTTAAACGAGTGCATCTTGACGAAGCGGTTGCCGATTATATCGTGCGAATTGTACGTGCAACGCGCAATCACAGCGGCGTGCAGCTAGGTGCAAGTCCGCGTGCCGCAATTTCCCTGACGGCAGCAGCCAGAGCGAACGCTTATCTGCAAGAACGCGATTATGTCATTCCCGATGATGTGAAGCTGCTTGCTTCCTCGGTGCTAGCTCACCGGATGATTATGCATACGGAAGCCAGAATGAACGGTCTGAAGCCTGAGGACGTGATTCAATCCGTCATCCGTGACACGAATGTCCCTGTCCGAATGGAGCGCTGACGCTGATGCTTACGGCTAAAGCGACAATGTTTAGATGGCGTTTTATCGGCCTTGTCTATGTGATCTCGCTCTTATTTTTACTTTTTCAAGGCGGTAAGACGTCTTTCATGTTGTTCTGTATCTTTAATGTGCTGCTGATTTATTTGGTCTTTGGCAGGTGGAGCGGTATTGCATCTGTAACCGGAGTTCGGAGATTGAGCAACGGTGCGAACTCGATTAGCGAGCAGTCATTGTCTGCCGGGACACGGCTTGAAGTAAGTCTGACCATGCAAATTCCGGGCGTCTGGCCCATCCCGTACGTACTCGTTCGCGACCGTTTGAAGAGTATAAGCGGGACCGTGATTCCGATTGAAGCTTCCTTCGTGCCGAACTATCGCAGAAACGGTGTGGTTCAATACGTAACACCGCCGCTGGAACGCGGTGTCTACCGGTTTGATTCAACAGAATGCTCAACGCGGGACATATTCGGTTTATTCGAACACAAGGGATCATTCGAATCGTCCGAGCCGTTCACCGTGTATCCACGGATCGCAGTGATTCGGCAGTGGAAGCAGATGAAACGAGGCTCGAAGGGGCCGTACTCGACCTCTGCATCTCGTCTATCAGCGAAAGAAACGACACAGATCAACGGTGTCCGCGAATATATTTATGGCGATCGTCTGTCTAGGATTCATTGGAATGCTACGGCAAAGACAGGGCAGTGGAAGTCAAAGGAATTCGAGCGCGAATCCCTGCCGCGAACCGTCGTCATGCTGGATCGCTATGCCGGTTCATATGAGAACAAGGACCAATTTGAGCTGGCGGTTTCGACTGCTGCCTCGCTTTTGGAATTCGGGTTTCGGCGAGCGACTGCCGTCGGGTTGATTTCGGTCGGCAAGAAGAGTGAAGGCTTCACGCCCAAAGCGGCTGCCGAACAACGCGAGCTGATGATGAACCATCTGGTCCGTGTGCAAGCGGATGGAGAACAGCCCCTATATCGCGCCATCCGGCAGTCCGGAACGCTTGCTGCAGCCGGTTCCTTTGTTGTCATTGTCAGTCCGCAAGTAGGCGAAGAAACAATACGTGCGATGGAATGGCTGAACCGTACCGGCGTCGTGCCTGTCCTCATCCATTTGCAGACTAAGTCTACTGTAGGGAAAAGTATCGCCGTCAGTGAAAGCCGCGGCAACGAATGGATGAAACTGCTGCGTAAGAACGGCTTCGCGGTGCATGCAATCAGTACGCTGCAAGAACTGCCCGACGCGCTTGAAGGAGGTCAGCTGTCATGAGGACCTTCAACCGTGTGGCGATCAAATGGTTTTCCGCAGATGTTTATCGCAAACTATCGGCTATTTTCTCCGCACTTATTGTCTATCAGTGGATTCGATGCTTGGGTGATTACTGGTGGTCGGAGACCTATACTATCGTCAATGGAGTCTTATTCGCCGCTGTTGCCGCTAACCTGCTCATCCCTTCCAAGCTGCTTTCCGGAACGGTACAGCTGATATCGCTGGTTGGTCTTAATGCAGCTTATTCGGGTTACGTATGGGTCGCATTCGAAGGTGATAAACGATCCGTTACGCAATGGGTGGATTGGTTCCAGCTTCAATACGATCAACTGACTCCTTTCATATGGATCAGCCTTGGCGTATGGGCGGTTTTCCATGCCATTGTCCTGCTGCGCCATAAACGAGCTTACATGATGATCGCCGTGGGACTTGCGATTCTATCGCTGGCTGCAGCAGATTCCTTGTTTACGCCGATCCATCTGTGGGACGAGATAGCCTGGCTGGTTTTCATCGGTCTCGGTTGGCTGGTTGCAAGCCACTTCTCAAGATTCAAGGAACGCCATCCTGAGAATTGGGCGCAGCTGCTGGAATATCCGCTAAGCTTGTTTCTGCCGATGCTGCTAATTATTACGCTTGTTATGGGTGCAGGTCTGTTTGTGCCGGCTGTGAAGCCAATCTTGACGGATCCTTATACGGCGTGGAAAGAAGCGCGCGGGGAATCCATTCCTAATTTGGTGGGAGACAAAGCGATCATCGTTCCCGCCAGCAAGAACAATGCAGATGGGAAATCCGGCTACAGCCGGGACGACAATGAGCTCGGTAACGGATTTGAATTCGACTATACGCCGATCATGACCGTCACGACGACCAAACGCAGCTATTGGCGCGGTGAAACCAAATCGCTCTATAGCGGTAAGGGCTGGTCGGAGGCGCCGCTGGAGAAGAAAGAGAAGGCACTCGGCTCTATCGTAAGTAAGCAGGTACTGAAATCCAACGGTATTGCGGATACGACGAAGACAGAGGTTGTCGATCAGACGATTACGATGCTGAAGAAGGATAAGTACCCGGTCTTATTCGGTGCAGGACCGATCTCGTCCGTGCTTGCGGTCAATGGGAAGAATACGTCGCTGCCTAAGCTGAACTGGATGTCTGATTCCTGGGAGCTGCGACTTTCCAAGTCGTCCGGTACGACCAGCTACCCGGAGAGCTACATCATCCAATCAAGCATTCCGATTCTGGATGTGGCCGCGATGGAAACCGGAGCACCAGCAACACTAAGTACCGACATCGATCCCATGTATTTGCAGCTGCCGGATACTTTACCGCTTCGCGTGAAGCAGCTTGCTCAGAATATTACGTCTACGGGAGCAACGCCTTACGATAAAGTGAATTTGTTGGTTTCCTATTTGCAGGCGACCTATTCGTATACCAATACACCGGACTTGTCGAAGCGTGTGAGCGATGATTTTGTGGATTCCTTCCTATTTGAAGTGCGCGAGGGATACTGCGATTACTTCTCCACATCGCTTGCCGTCATGTCACGTACACTTGGTATTCCTGCCAGATGGGTGAAAGGGTATTCGCCTGGCTCTAAACCGGTTGATCCGGAAATGCAGCGTCTCCAAGGAATGACAGGCGTAGAACCGGAAGAGAGCGATGCAGGCACGTACACCGTGCGAAACGCAGATGCGCATTCCTGGGTTGAAATTTATTTCAACGGCTATGGCTGGCTGCCTTTCGAAGCGACTTCCGGGTTCGCATTTCCTTATGCGGTGCCGAAGGATAAAGCAGAGCCTGAGCTCGCACCTGTTCCGGTCCCGGAACTGGACGACGTCACGCAGCCTGCTGAAGATAGCGGCTTCAAGGTGAAAGCTTGGATGTTCTGGACTGCCGCTTCTGTTCTTGCGCTGGCGCTCGCGGTGCTGGGCTTCCGTCCCTTGCTGGCGCAGCTCAAGAGATATCGCGGCGGCTCCGCCACGATCAACGAGCGAATAGTAAGAGAAACTAACCGTCTGATTAAGCATTGCCGCAAGAAGGGACTTGATTATAACGAATATGAGACGGTCCGAGAAACGATGGTACGCTGGTCGGGAAGGCTCTCGTCGCTGCAAACGCAGTTCCGAGAGGTGCAAGTGGCGTTCGAGCAAGCGATGTACAGCAATAAGACGATGACGCGGGAAGAAGCAGATCGTTTATCGCTGACGATGAAACAAATTCGGGAGCATTTGGGATAATCAAGCTTTCAAGCCGCTTAAAGGTGTGTTTTACGCATCTTTAGCGGCTTTTTTGCAACAAATTCACTAATTATGGTATAGTTTGCGTGATAGCGATAAGCAGGGGAGTCGAAACTATGTTTGAACGGCTGTTGCCGCACATGCGCGTCAATACCATTTATGATATCAATATGCATACCTTGAAAGAGCAAGGAATGAGAGGCATCATTACAGACCTCGATAACACACTCGTCGGAGCAAGAGAACCGCTGGCTACGCCGGAGCTTGTCCAATGGCTTGACGATGTGCGCGATAATCTTGGCTTCAAGGTTGTCATCGTATCCAACAATAATCAGACACGGGTCGGGAAGTTCGCGGAGCCGCTGAATATTCCATTCGTACATGCTGCCCGAAAGCCGGCCGGAAGGGCGTTTACTCGCGCGCTTAACGAGCTGGGTTTGTCCGCGGAGCAAACGGTCGTAATTGGTGATCAAATGATGACAGATGTGCTTGGCGGAAGAAGGATGGGATTGTTTACAATTCTCGTCCGTCCAATCGCACCACATGATGAAGGAATCATGACCCGTTTCAATCGGTTTCTGGAACGCATTGCCCTGTCCCGTCTGCGGAAGAAAGGGCTATGGCCCGAGGAGGAACATAAGAAATCATGACTACTTACCATCAAGAAGACAAAAATGCTTGCGCCGGCTGCGGCGTGAAGCTGCAAACCGAATCATCGGACAAGCTGGGTTACATCCCGCAAGCGGCGCTTGCTAAGGATCCGGCCATCTGCCAAAGATGCTTCCGAATCAAGAACTATAATGAAGCAGCGTCAATCGCTGTGGATCAAGACGACTTTCTGCGACTGCTAAGCGGTATTGCGAATACGCAAAGCTTGGTTGTACATATTGTCGACTTGTTTGATTTCGAAGGCAGCTTGATCTCCGGCTTGCAGCGGTTCGTCGGCAACAATCCCGTATTGCTC
Organism: Paenibacillus rhizoryzae; assembly: GCF_059686995.1. Classification (NCBI taxonomy): domain Bacteria; kingdom Bacillati; phylum Bacillota; class Bacilli; order Caryophanales; family Paenibacillaceae; genus Paenibacillus; species Paenibacillus rhizoryzae. The sequence continues at coordinate 64,494 of NZ_JCAALT010000003.1, forward strand.
GTGGTGAACAAGATTGACTTACTGCCGAAGAGCATTAACCCGAACCGCATACTCAACTGGGTGCAGAAACAAACGAAAGCGCAAGGCTTGAAGGTTGTCGATGTGGTGCTTTGCTCCGCGAAGCGCAATATCGGCTTTGAGCGCGTTATCGAAGCGATCGGAACGCACCGCGGTAAGCGCGATGTGTATGTTGTCGGGGCCACTAACGTTGGGAAATCAACGCTGATTAACCGACTGATTCGCGACTACAGCGATTTGGACCGAGAGCTGACAACATCTCGCTACCCGGGAACAACGCTTGATGCGGTTCATATTCCGCTTGATGACGGGAATGAAATCATTGATACGCCGGGTATCGTTTATTCGCACCGGATGACAGAGATCGTACCGCGCGAGGTGCTTGGCGCCTTGCTGCCGGATAAACCGATCAAACAGCTGGTCTATCAGCTGAATGCGGGGCAAACGCTGTTTGTCGGCGCACTGGCGAGGTTTGATTTTATAGAAGGGGATCGTCAATCGTTCTCCCTTTATGTCTCGAATGCGCTTCAGGTACATCGGACGAAACTCGAGCGTGCAGACGAGCTGTACGAAACGCATAAAGGCGAAATGCTTGCACCTCCTTCCAAGGAGCAGCTAGAGGAAATGCCGGCATGGACGCGTCATCGTTTGACGATTAAACGCGGCACGGATACGGATGTGTTTATCTCCGGTCTGGGCTGGATCCATATCAATGGCAGCAGCGGCGCGCTGGTTGATGTATTCGCACCGAAGGGGATTCGAGTGCTTCAGCGCGATGCGCTGATCTAATGGAGTAGATTAAGGGATTAAAGGCCGATTCATCTTGCATGGGGAGAGTGAACAGAAGGATGGGCAACGCAGTGGACAGCCATACCGTGCTCTACAGTGTAATCGGGGATCCGATCCGGCATTCGAAATCGCCGATTATGATGAACCGCGCATTCCGAGAGACCGGCATTAATGGCATTTACACCGCTTTTCATATTACAGGTGACCGACTTGGAGATTTCGTGGCAGGTGTACGAGCAATGGGGATTCGCGGCGTGAACGTGACGATTCCGCATAAGCTCGATATTATGCCTCTGCTGGATGAAATCGATGAGAGCGCGCAGGCAATCGGCGCTGTGAACACGATTGTGAACACAGACGGGCATTTGACAGGCTACAACACCGACGGACTTGGCTATGTGCGATCGCTTAAAGAAGAAGCGAAGTCCGATCTTGCAGGTGCGAATGTGCTGATTATTGGTGCAGGCGGCGCGACTAGAGGCATTCTGTACGCACTGGCCCGTGAAGGCGTCGGCTCGATTACGATTTCCAACCGTACGGTAGCTCGTGCCGAAGAGCTTGCAGATGCATTCCGACCACTGGTTCCTTCGATTCGCGCAATTGGACAGGATGAATTACAGGAAGCTTGCGGCTTGAATGATATCATTATTAATACAACCTCGCTTGGTATGTATCCGAATGTGGAGGCCACGCCGATCGACAGTACATGGCTGAAACCGGATACGGTGGCGAGCGATCTTATTTATAACCCGCTGACAACGAGATTTCTCGCGGAAGCGCAAGAACGAGGCTGCCGCATTCACGGCGGGCTTGGCATGTTTATCTATCAGGGCGCCTATGCCTTTGAATATTGGACGGGCCGTCCGGCTCCGGTTGCCGCCATGCGGGAGACGGTGCTGGAAGCGCTGCTCGCCAAATAGGGAAGTTCAGTTTTTATTTTGACGAGAGAAGGAATCACACATGTTAACAGGTAAACAAAAACGTCATTTGCGCTCGCTTGCGCATCATTTAACGCCGATTTTTCAAGTAGGTAAAGGCGGCACTAACGATCATCTCGTTCGCCATATCGAAGAAGCGATCGAAGTTCGTGAATTGATCAAAGTCTCCGTGCTGAACAATTGTATGGATGACCCCAAAGAAGTAGGCCAATGGATCGCGGAAGAATCCGGGTCTGAGCTCGTTCAAGTCATCGGCAAAACGATCGTATTGTATAAAGAATCGAAAGATAACAAAACAATCGAGCTTCCTTAAGGGCAGGTTCGGCTAAGGCGAGAGGAGTCATGTCGTTGATTAAAGTGGGATTTATGGGCGGAACGTTCGACCCCATTCATTATGGCCATTTGCTCGCTGCCGAATCGGCACGTGAAGCTTGCGGACTGGACGAGGTTTGGTTTATTCCTGCCGGTCATCCGCCGCTGAAAGAAAACGGGCCTCTTGCCGACGGCCAGACACGGCTGGAGATGGTGTACCGCGCAATCGATTTTCAACCTCATTTCCGGGGGATGGATGTTGAGCTGGAGCGCGAAGGCACCAGTTACACGATCGATACGGTAAAATCACTCATGGCCTTGTATCCTGACAGGGAGTTCAGCATCATCATCGGTTCGGACCGCGTCAATGACCTGCCGCAGTGGCATCAAATCGAGGAATTGGCAAAGCTGGTTCGTTTTATCGGTGTGCGCAGAGCCGGCGAAGAGCTGAAGGTTGATGATCTTCCCGTTTATCTGCAGGAAAGACTGTCGATGATTGAGATGCCGCAGATCGGTATCTCATCCACGGATATCCGGAATCGTCGTGCACAGGGCCGGTCGATACGTTTCCTCGTTCCGGAGAAGGTGTATTCGTTTATCAGAAGGAACGAGCTCTATGAATCGTGATGAGATGATTGCCAGGGTAAAGGCCGAGATGCCGGAGCGGAGATGGACCCACACGGTCGGCGTAATGGAGACATCCGTTATTCTTGCTGAGCGGTTCGGTGCCGATCCTGTCAAAGCGGAGCAGGCAGCTATTCTGCATGATGTCGCCAAATATTGGGCCACCTCCCGTATGGAAGCGATCATTCGGGTAGAAGGGCTTCCCGCTGATCTATTACTGTTTGATAAAGAGCTGTGGCATGCGCCTGTTGGCGCGTTCGTCGCTGAGCGCGAGTATGGTGTCACAGACCTTGAAATTCTAGATGCGATTCGTTACCATACCTCCGGCCGCGAGAAGATGACCCTGATGGACAAGGTCGTTTGTCTGGCCGATTATATGGAGCCGGGCCGCGATTTTCCCGCAGTTCAATCCATTCGGGAATTAGCGGAGCATAGTTTGGAACGCGCTTTGGTCGCGGGGTTTGATTCAACGATTTCTTATTTGCTGCAGCAGGGAAAACGGATTTATCCGCTTACAGTTGCAGCGCGCAATGATTTACTACTAACGATACGGGAGGCGGGGCTATGACGGTTCATTCCGACGAGCTGCTCAAGCTTGTAGTTAAGGCAGCTGATGATAAAAAAGCGCAAAATGTAATCGCGCTTGACTTGAAAAACATCTCGCTTGTAGCGGACTATTTTGTCATCTGTCACGGGAATTCGGATGTGCAGGTGCAGGCCATTACAACAGAAATTCGCAAACAAGCAGAGTCGCGCGGCGTACGTGTTCGCGGGATTGAAGGCGCGGATACCGGGAGATGGGTACTGGTAGACATCGGAGATGTTGTCGTCCATGTATTCCACCGCGAAGAGCGCGAATATTACAATATCGAACGTCTATGGTCCGACGCGAAGGTCGTGGAATTCGCATGAGTTTAATTGCAGGTACTACGATGAAGCTTAAGTTAGCACGCGAAGTTTCGCCATATGGATATTTCATGACCGATGGCGAATCGGAAGTGCTGCTGCACTATACCGAGCTTGTCGGACATCGTCCGCAAATCGGGCAATTCTATGATGTATTTCTGTTCTTCGATTCGGAGGATCGGATCGCCGCAACGATGAAGACGCCTCTCATTCAGCTCGGTACTGTAGCGAGACTCGCGGTAGCGGATATTCATCCGCGAATCGGAGCTTTTCTCGAGATGGGCCTTGGCCGTCAGCTTCTGCTGCCGCTCTCTGAGCAGCCGGAATTGAAGGAGCTTCGCCCGAAACGCGGCGACGAGGTTCATGTTATTCTTGCCCATGACAAAATCGGCCGTCTTGTCGCTAAGGTGGCCTTCGAGGAAGAACTCTCGGAGCTGGCATTCCATGCGCCGCAAGCTTGGCATAACACTTGGGTCGAGGGCTGGGTAACGAAGACGCTGAAGATCGGCTCGTTTGTGATGATCGATGGCGGCGTAATCGGATTTGGCGCTTATGGCTTCATCCCTGCCGATGAGCGGACGCGGTTGCTGCGACTCGGTGAGCGTGTGAAAGCGCGGGTTACTTTCGTACGTGAGGACGGACGTGTCAATCTGTCCATGAATCAGCGTAAGGAAGTAGGACGTGTAGAAGATTCGGAGCGTATTCTGAGCTTCTTGAAGGAGCGTCCGAACGGGGCTATGCCATATTCGGATGAAACGCAAGCCGAAATCATCAAGGAGAAATTCAGCATCAGCAAAGGCGCGTTCAAGCGGGCTATCGGTAAGCTGATGCGCGAAGGACTCGTCGTCCAAGAAGGAAGCTGGACGAAGCTGACCGAGCAAGCGAAGGCGGCGGCTACTGCCACGACGCAGGCAACTTCTGCGGCAGACGCGGGGGAATAGAGATGGAAGCTTATCGGCATTTCGCCTCCGTATATGACAGACTGATGGAAGAGATGCCGTATCCGCAGTGGCTGAAGTTTGCAGAGAATTGCTGGAAACGGTACGGAACGCCTAAAACTGTCGTTGATCTGGGATGCGGAACAGGCAGCATTGCCATTCCGCTGGCACGAAGCGGTTACCAGGTCTACGCGATTGATCTTTCCTCCGATATGCTGACCATTGGGCAAAGCAAGTGGGGGGATGAACCTTCGCGCAGCGGCGGCTCGATTACTTGGCTTCAGCAGGATATGACCGAGTGGGAGATCGGCGAAGAGGCAGATGCCGTTATCTCTTTCTGCGATTGTATCAACTATCTGACGGAGGAAGAAGAGGTTCAAGCCGCTTTTCAGGCAACCCATCAAGGCTTGAAGTCAGGCGGTTTGTTCCTCTTTGATGTTCATGCGCCGAAGACGTTAGCTAGGTATGCGGATGAGCAGCCCTATGTACTCGATGATCCGGATGTGGCTTACATTTGGACCTGCGAGCTGGATGAAGAGCGGGTTGAGATCGAGCACCGACTGACGATATTTGCGCAGGAGAGCGGTCCGCGAGACAGTTATTCTCGCATTGAGGAGACGCACGTACAACGGGCGTATGACGCGCAGTGGATTCGGGAATCACTGCTAATGGCAGGATTCAGTCATGTGGAGCAATTTGCGGATTTCACGATGGATGAGGCTAATTCGGAATCAGAACGGCTGTTTTTTGCGGCAATCAAGTGAAAATGACAGATTTCGGGCGTTCTATGCCTTGACATGACAGGATTCGCTTCTTTATAATCGAACTATCTATTTAGGTGTTGAAGAGGAGCAGTAGCTTTAGCAGCGTTTGGATCAGAGAGCCGGCGGTAGGTGCAAGCCGGACCAACGTGAAGTGAACTCGCCTTGGAGCCGCGCGTGAACACGATTTCAGTGGCAAACGTGCCGTTTCGCCTGCGTTAAGGGCAAAGAGTGAGCAGCGACAAAGCATGTCGTTTGCTAACTAGGGTGGTACCACGGGAGAATAATCTCTCGTCCCTAGCGTTGTCGCTAGGGACGGGAGTTTTTTTGTTTTCTAATAAGGACTGGTTTGGCATGGAAGAGAGAATAGGGAGGCAATTCGTTATGACACAGGAACGCCAGGAGCAACAGGGGTATAACCCGTTAGTCATTGAACCGAAATGGCAGAAGCATTGGGATGAGAACAAGTCGTTCAAGACGACCGAGGATGCAGGGAAACCGAAATTCTACGCACTTGATATGTTCCCTTATCCATCCGGGGCGGGACTTCATGTCGGCCATCCGGAAGGTTACACCGCAACGGATATCGTCTCGCGTTATAAGAGAATGCGCGGCTATAACGTGCTTCATCCGATGGGCTGGGATGCATTCGGTTTGCCGGCTGAGCAGCATGCGCTGGATACCGGCGAACACCCGCGTGAGATTACGGTCAAGAACATCAACAATTTCCGCCGTCAAATTAAATCGCTTGGTTTCTCCTACGATTGGGACCGCGAATTCAGCACAACCGATCCGGACTACTACAAATGGACGCAGTGGATCTTTATTCAGCTGTTCAATAAAGGCTTGGCTTATGTAGCCGAAGTGCCGGTTAACTGGTGTCCGGCGCTTGGAACGGTTCTTGCCAATGAGGAAGTCATCAACGGCTTGAGCGAGCGCGGCAACCATCCGGTTATTCGTAAGCCGATGCGCCAATGGGTGCTGCGCATTACGGAGTACGCAGAGCGTTTGCTTGAAGATTTGGAAGAGCTGGATTGGACCGAGAGCATTAAAGACATGCAGCGCAACTGGATCGGTAAATCCAAAGGTGCGGAAGTTACGTTCGCCATTGACGGCCATGATGCATCCCTTGTTGTATTTACGACTCGTCCGGATACGCTCTTCGGAGCGTCCTACTGCGTACTTGCGCCGGAGCACGAGCTGGTAGATGTGATTACAACTTCCGCGCAGCAAGCAGCCGTGAAGGATTATCAAGAAACAGCCGCACGCAAGAGCGACCTTGAGCGTACGGATCTGAATAAAGACAAGAGCGGCGTATTCACCGGTGCTTATGCAGTCAATCCGGTTAACGGCGCGCTTGTTCCGATCTGGATTGCCGATTACGTCCTTGCCGGTTATGGCACAGGCGCAATTATGGCCGTGCCGGGACATGATCAACGCGACTGGGAATTCGCACAGCAGTTCGATTTGCCGATCGTGGAAGTCGTTCAAGGCGGCGATGTGCTGGCTGAAGCTTTCGCAGGCGACGGTCCGCATGTGAATTCCGGATTCTTGGACGGTCTCAGCAATGAAGCGGCGATTGCTCGCGCTATCGAATGGCTGGAAGCGGAAGGCAAAGGCCAAGGCAAAGTGACTTACCGTCTTCGCGATTGGCTGTTCAGCCGTCAGCGCTACTGGGGCGAGCCGATTCCGATTCTCCATTTGGAAGACGGCACAATGAAGCCGGTACCGGATGATCAATTGCCGCTGCTGCTTCCTGACGTGGATCAAATCAAACCGTCGGGTACAGGCGAATCCCCGCTTGCGAATGTGACGGAGTGGGTTGAAACGATCGATCCGGAAACCGGTTTGCGCGCGCGTCGCGAAACGAACACGATGCCGCAATGGGCCGGCAGCTGCTGGTACTATCTGCGTTTCATTGATCCGCATAACGATAAAGAATTGTGCTCCAAAGAGAAACAAGCCGAGTGGCTTCCCGTTGATCTGTATATCGGCGGCGCTGAGCATGCCGTGCTTCACTTGCTGTATGCGCGCTTCTGGCATAAAGTGCTCTACGATATCGGCGTAGTGGATACGAAAGAACCGTTCCATAAGCTGGTTAATCAAGGCATGATCTTGGGTACCAACAATGAGAAAATGAGTAAATCACGCGGTAACGTTATCAATCCGGACGATATCGTGAACGTATACGGCGCTGACACGCTGCGTATGTACGAAATGTTCATGGGGCCGCTTGAAGCGACTAAGCCTTGGAACACAAACGGCGTAGAAGGTATGTACCGCTTCTTGGCTCGCGTATGGCGCTTGTTCGTTACGGACAGCGGAGAGCTTGCTGAGAAAATCGGCGGCAGCGGCGAAGTGTCCGAAGCGTTCAAACGCACATGGCACCGTACCGTGAAGAAGATCACCGATGATTACGAGAACCTTCGTTTCAACACGGCGATCAGCCAGTTGATGATTTTCGTCAACGATGCTTATAAAGCGGAATCCTTGCCACGCGAAGCAATGGAGAGCTTTGTTCAAATGCTTTCGCCGCTTGCGCCGCACATTGCGGAAGAGCTGTGGTCGAAGCTGGGTCGTACGGATGCCTTAACTTATGCGGCATGGCCGACTTTCGATGAATCGTTGACCGTTGACCAAGAAGTTGAAATCGTCGTGCAAGTGAACGGCAAAATCGTTGAGCGGATTTCAATTGCAGCAGATACGGACGAAGCGGAGATGGAGCGCATCGCGAAGGAGTCCGAGAAAGTAGCGGAAGCAATCGCAGGGAAAACCGTTCGCAAATTGATTGTCGTTAAAGGTAAGCTGGTTAATATCGTAGTAGGCTAAACAACGCGTGGGTTCTACCGCATCCACCAATAATAAAGAAAGAGGTGAGCGACCTCTTAACGCAAAGCATGCGTTAAGGGCCGTTCACCTCTTTGCCGTATAAGGACACTTTTACACGTTCTAAATCTTCGTTGTATTTGGCATGCGTGGCTCGAATGAGCCGATTGAACACGCCGTCCAGCTCGTTATTTAGCAGCGCCAGCGCTTGTGCAGTAATACCGCCGGGCACCGCAACACGTCGTTGCAGTTCCTCAGGTGACATGCCGCCCGACGTTAAGAGCTGGCCTGTGCCTAAGAGCATTTCGCTGGCAACGATACGCGCCTCATCACGCGGAATGTTCGTTTCCTCTGCGGCCGCATCGATGAAACGCTGGAGGAGGTAAGACATGATGGCCGGACCGCAGCTGGATAAATCGGAGACGATTCGCGTATGCTGCTCGTTGATTGGCATCGGCTCGCTGATATAGGAGAGCAGATGGTTCAAGCGATTCTTATCGGCTTCGGTCATCCGGTCGCCGAACATACACAAGGATACGCCGCTGCACATATAGTTTGTGATGCTCGGAATGACTTTGGCTACTTTACAAGGAAGCGATTCCTCCAGCTGCTCGATCATAACCGGACTAGTGATCGAGATGACAATCTGCTGCGGCTGGATGACATCGCGGATTTGGTCGATGACGTTTTTGAACTCCATCGGTTTAATACATAGAAAGATCAGATCCTGATCGATGACGGCATCGCGGTTCGAAGGGACAGCCTGAAGACCGGGATGGCGGTCAGCTAAGCAGATTGCTTTTGCTAAAGTACGGTTGCTGGCTGTTATTTGCGACGGCTTCAGAGCTCCCGATCCGATAAACGTATCGATGAGCAAGCTGCCCATGCTTCCAATCCCGATAAATCCGACATTCATCGCAATCCCTCCTATGCGCTATAAGGCGATCAGCGCAGCTTTAACACAGTAATGGGTAAGTGGAGCGGTAAAGTATTTATGGTGCTCTTACTACGTTATGCCGGGCAGCAAGGACATCATGACCAGCAATAACGATAAATGACAAAGTTTTCTAAATTGGGGAGGAGTAGAGGTGTGCTGCAAAAAGGAACAGGCCGAATAGATCGGCAAAAGCTATTGATTTATGCCATGTTTCTCGCCGCGATCCTATTGGCTGTCATTGCTATCGTACATCCGAAGGCTGCGGAGCCGCCGGGCTGGGTTTCGGTGAATGAGGAGGTAGATAGGGCATTAAAGCCGCTTGAGCAGCGAATAGCCGACAAACAAACGGGCGGCGGTGTGGAACCAGCACCTGACGTGGCAGCAGTACAGTCAAACGATGCTTTGAACAGAGAGACTACACCGGAAGCGGCTGCTGCTGCTGATACAAAGCCAGCTGTTGTGGGTAAGGAGAAAGAGGTGCGTTCAGATGATGCGACTGGCGGGAAGATCGACATTAACCACGCCACGGCTGAGGAGCTGGATGCGATTCCGGGAATTGGCGCTTCCAAAGCCAAATCGATTATCGAGGATCGGGAGAAAAACGGTTTGTATAGCAGCTTAGAGGAATTGCTTCGCGTGAAAGGCATAGGGCCGAAGCTGCTTGAGAAAATGAAATCTTCCATTGTTCTCCATCCTTGATTATGCGACAATAAGAGAAATATCGGGCTGCAGCGGCTATAATCACACCTGAAGTAAATAGTATGGATTCCTCTTATTAATGATCATACGTTCCCAAGCCCGTACTTGTGACGCCGGATTGAATGAGAGGCATAGATTGCAGAAGAGCATGGATGCGCAAGGAGGAAGAGCTGGAGAGATGACAGAAGAGGTTCAAGACAGCGCCAGAAAAGACTGGGACACTTATTTTATGGATATTGCATACATGGTTTCTACTCGTTCACGTTGCCCGCGCCGACATGTCGGTACTGTTCTGGTGCAGGGCAAGAAGCTGCTTGGGACAGCCTATAACGGCGCGCCAATGGGCGTTGCAGACTGCTCTGAGGATGGCTGTATGATCGTCGAGGAGCTCGAGATGAAGCAAGTCGGCGATGTGGAGCAAATGGTTAAGAAGCAGCGATGTATCCGTACGATTCATGCGGAACAAAATTTGCTTCTGTTTACAGACCGGATCGACCGTGAGCGTTCAACCGTGTATGTGACGGATCAGCCTTGCTGGACCTGCGCGAATATGCTTGCTAACAGCGGTGTGCGCGAGATTGTGTATCATCGTGCATATGCCAAAGACAGCGATAAAGTAGCATCGCTTATGAGTTTAAAGGGGATCGTTTTCCGTAATCTTGCTGCTTATGAGCCGCCGGCTCAGGCAGGTATGAATGTTATCGGATAATCATCAGCGCATGTGGGGAAGAACCTCCGAACGTGCCTAAGGAAGAGAGCTGTATGATCCTTAATGGATCATCTTAGACGGCTGCTTTCGTAGGTATGGACGGAGGTTTTTTTGTATGGTTTGAACGAAAGGAGATGGGCGGATGGGGGCGCGAAGACCGCTCATCTGGTTTACGGTGTGTTGGGCGCTCGGAGCATGTGCCGCTGCGGGGTTGATGGACAGCGGCGTTTATTTGACCGGCGCAGCCTTGGTTGCCGCCTTGCTCGCGTTGGGATTGCTGAAACGTGCTTCATGGCCGCTCGTTGCCGCATGCTTGGCAGCCTACATGGCTGCTGCCGGAGAGCGAATGTGGGTGGATGCGCGTAATGTCACAGCGCTTCCGGAGCTTCAGGCGACTGCTTATGAAGCTGTTCCTGCCGGTTCAGCCGTGTTCGGGGCGAAGGTCAGCGGCATTATTATTTCACCGATTGAGCTTGACGGTGATCAGGTTCGGTTCCGCGTTGCTGTAGATGAGGTTAAGTTGGAGGGGGAAAACAGTACGACACTGTTGGGGGGCGAGCGAGTACAGGTGCAAGTACGGCTTGCAGCGGAGACGGAACTCGCTGATGCGGCTTCTTGGAAGCGCGGGCAGCAGCTGTCGGCTGCCGGTGAGCTGTCCGCGCCTATGGCTGCCACGAATTTCGGCGGCTTCGATTATCGCCGCTATTTGTACAGCCAGCACATTCATTGGCAGTTCAGTGTGGATGGCGCGGTGTCGGTGCAGGTAAGCGCAGGTTCGCGGTTGTCTGCCGCCGCGCTTCTCCGCTATGTCGATGACGTGCGCGCCGCGCTTGGGGCGCAAATGGACAAGCTGTATCCGGACCTCCAGTCCGGGTACATGAAAGGCCTCGTCCTCGGCATAAGCGACGATCTCGATCCCGCCGTGTACCGCCGGTTTGCGCAGCTGGGGCTTACGCACATCCTGGCCATATCAGGCCTGCACGTCGCCGTATTCCTCTACATGCTCGGCGGCCTGCTGCGCTTAACGCGAATGACGCGGGAGCGCATGCTGATGCTGCTCATGGCAGCGGTGCCGCTGTACGTGCTCCTCGCAGGAGCCTCGCCGTCGGTCGTGCGCTCCGGCATTATGGCCGTGCTCGGCCTGGCCGCCGCGCGCCTCCACAAGCTTGGCGACGGGCTGCACCTACTGGCCGCCGCCGCGCTGCTCATGCTCGCCTTCGACCCGTACATGCTCGGAAACGTCGGCTTCCAGCTGTCGTTCCTCGTGACGGCGGGTCTCATTCTCGGCGTGCCGCCCGTGCGCGGCTGCTTGCCTGCCGGGAAGCGCTGGTGGGCGCGCTCCCTGCTCGATTTGCTCACGGTCACTGTGGTCGCACAGCTCGTTTCGCTGCCGGTTACTATTTATTATTTCAACGCCGTACACCTGCTCTCGATCGGCGCGAACCTGGTGCTTGTACCGTTCATCAGCTTTATCGTCATGCCGCTTGGCGGTGCTTCGATCTTGCTCGGTGCTTTATGGCATCCGGCTGGTGCGCTGCTGTCACAAGTAGCCGTAATAGGTAATGAATGGACGTTTGCTTTTGTTGCACAGCTGAGTAGTTGGAACAGCTTCCGATTGATTTGGGCAACACCGCCGCTGCGGTGGGTAGTGAGCTACTATGGGTGGCTCGGGATTAGTTTTGTCGTGCTTGGAAGGATGAAGCGTCATCGACAGCGCGCTTCGGAAGAAACCTCGACTTCAGGTTTTAGCTTGGATTCGTCTTTGAGTGTGGATTCATCTTCCCCGTTATTCTCACATTCCTCTTCAGCCATGGACCTCACACAGCCGATCCTTGGTCCTAGTCATACGGAGTCAACGGTCATTTCCTTTATAGACATGTCGCCATCAGGAACGCCGCGATCTCGCAGACGCAGCATCTTCCTTTTGTCTTTCTCCGTTGTCAGTCTGGGGCTGCTTTTATTATGGGCTTACTACCCTGACATTAGGGACCGTCATGCGTATGTCGATTTTATCGATGTGGGTCAAGGGGATGCGGTTCTGATCCGCAGTTCAGGCGGGAAGCGAATTTTAATCGATGGCGGAGGGGCTGTTCAGTTCGGACGTAAGGAGGCGTGGCGGGAGCGGAGAGATCCCTATGAGGTAGGCCGCAAGCTTCTCGTGCCGCTGCTGCAGAAACGTGGCGTACACCAGCTTGATCTGCTCGTTCTCTCGCACCTTGACAGCGACCATATCAAGGGTCTGCAGGCGGTGCTAAGCGATATCAAGGTAAGGGCGATTTTATGGAATGGGACGCTGAAAGATTCCGAGGATTCGATCACGCTGCTGCGCATGGCGGTTGATAAGGGCATTCCGCTCTATAAAAGCACCGCAGGTTTGAACTGGAAACTCGATTTCAATACGACAATTCAGGTGCTCGGTCTTGCACCTGGCGCCACCGATACAATCACGGAAGAAGACGAGCAGAACGGCAAAAGCGTTGCACTACTCTTCGAGTTGTACAACCGCAGGTTTCTGTTTACGGGTGATGCGGACGTAAAGGAAGAAAAGCTGCTGCTAGAGCAGCTTCAGACTTTACAGCCTCTAATGGTTTCACAGGTTTCTCCACCACCGACTGACGTCATGAAAATCTCCCATCATGGCAGCAAAACCTCGACCTCCGTTCAATGGCTCAACTATTGGCGGCCCAGGTGGGCGGTAGTCTCCGTCGGACGAACTAATACATACGGTCATCCGGCACAGGATGTCATGGCTCGATTAGCCGCCGCGGCCATACAAACACGCCGAACAGATTGGAACGGCGAGATTCAATTCCGCATCAGCCCGGATCAAGCCATTACCCACAGAGAAAAAATCCCCGGTACCTAGCAGACATCCTGCAAGGCACCGGGGAAACGCATTTATGTGTGTATAATCTATTTAGTGAAGCGATTTAATTTTCTTCGCCAAATCCATGCGCTGCAGCTTCAACGTTCCGATCAGCTCGCGAATCGTGCTTTCCTCGGCGGGATCGCTGCTCTGCTTCATTTGTGCAAGCAGATCCATCATTTGGTGGTTGATCGTATTGAATTTATGCCACAGCTCTTCTTTGGCACTCCGTACAGCCTCTTCGCGGTTCAATGCATCCTTCTGACGCATCGCTTCAAGCAGCTCTTCCTGCCACTGCTGATCGCCAAGCTGCTTGGCAAAGTTGTAGAGGTCCAAATAATCGTCAAACCAATTGCTGGTCTTAGTCATCGTGGAGGGCTCCTTTCGTGCGCTTGTCTACCTCATATTATACTTAGATTAAGAAGAAGATCAAATCTCCCTTGTTCATTTGCTAGTTCGACATTAAACGGTTTCAGTTTGACATCGTTCTTGGAGCGGTGGTAATCTGTGGCAAAGAACGGTTAGGGAAGGGGATCAAGACCATGGGAACGATTGTGTCCGTACATCCTTTTGACGGAGAACAAGTGAAGGCTATACAAGATGCTTGTCCAAGCTTGGATTATCATAGTGTTAGCGGCTTTGACTCTGATGAGGCAAGAGCGGCTCTAATGAAGGCGGAAGTTATTTTGGGCTGGAACCGTGATGTGCTCAAAATCATCCATGCAGACGGCATACCGCTTAGGTGGCTGCAAAACTTAGGCGCAGGCGTTGACCATATCCCTCTGGAACGGCTGCAAGCTCTCGGCGTCACACTGACTCAAGCTTCCGGCGTACATCCGAACGGGATCTCGGAATCGATCTTTGCCATGCTTCTATCCTTGACAAGAAACGTACATTTCGCGATTCGTAACCAGCAAACGCAAACGTGGAAACCTTCGAAGAATATGGGTGAAGCGCATGGGAAGACCATTGCGATTCTCGGGACAGGCGCTATCGGGCTTGAAACGGCTAAGCTGGCCCAAGCGTTCAACATGAACGTGCTTGGCGTTCGCAAGTCGGGCGAGCCTGCCGAATGGGTAGACCATATGTACACTATCGAACAACTTAATGAAGTACTCGCACAGAGCGATTACATCGTGAATTGCTTGCCGCTGACTGCGCAAACGAGGCACGTCATAGGCAAGGAACAGTTTGCGGCCATGAAGCGATCCGCGATTTACATTACTATTGGCCGAGGCGGCACAACTGATACAGCAGCCCTGGTAGATGCTCTGCAGTCGGAGCGGATCGGCGGAGCGGGACTCGATGTATTCGAGCAGGAGCCGCTGCCTCAAGATCATCCTTTGTGGACCATGGAGAATGTTATTCTAACCCCGCATGAAACAGGAAATACGCCTTATTATATGGACCGGGCATTATCCATCGTGCTCGATAACTTAAAGCATTACAGCGCTCATGGTAAACCTTGCCAAAACGTGGTCGACTGGCAAGCGCAATATTGATTTTTGTTAGCAGTCCACAAGCCGTACTCCCACTGGTAATTTCTAGTAGGGTGTACGGTTCTTCTATTTTCTGCTATCATTTTGAATAGTATGCTTTCCTTCATCATTTCTTCAAATGGAAGCGAAAACGCATCGTTCTTCCTAAATTCTCGCTGAATACAGACTGCCGATCGGCCCGAATACGGCGATTATCCTTCCTTTTTTGGCAGTTGGTCAATCTTTTTAATTTAGCTTCATCACAACAGCTTAAATTTTTATAAAGAAATGTTTAGGCTTGGTGCAACATTATAACGAACCTTTCCGTCTGAAAGGTTGCAAGGGGGGATCCTCCGTGGTAGAGCCAGGCCTTATTAAAGCCGCACAAGCCGGCGATGGCGACGCTCTTATTTCTCTATTGCGCGAGATTGAGAATCATGTTTACCGGACAGCCTATTATATTGTAGGCAATGAGCAGGATGCGATGGATGCGGCTCAAGAAGCACTTATTCGTATTTATACGAAAATCGGCAGCTACGAAGAGAAAGCCCAGTTTAAAACTTGGGTACAGCGGATCGTAACTAACATATGTATCGATAAGTTTCGTCGAACCAAACCGACTGTATCCATTGACGAGCATGAGATGGTGTTCAAGGATAATCAATCGGTTGAAGAGGAAGTTCTTACTTCCTATGCAGCGCAGGATATCCGCAAAGCGATCGACAAACTGCCTGAGCATCACAGGGCCGTTGTTGTACTTCGTTATTTGCAGGATTTCTCGTACAATGAAATCGCCGATTCACTTGATCTGCCGCTGAATACGGTCAAATCTTATTTATTCCGGGCAAGACAACAGCTGCAAACATACCTGCATGATTATCAGAGAGGGGGTGTCCGAGGATGAATTGTCAAGAGGTGATGGAATATATGCAAAGGCAGCTTGACGGCGATCTGGATGAGCAGGAAGCCGAATTCTTGATGACTCATACACGGCATTGCCCGGAATGTGCAGCCATGCTTGAACGGCTTGAAACGCTCTCCTCCGGACTAACCAACCTGCCGAGGGTCACGCCGAGCTACAGTTTAGTGGATGCGATACTGCCACGGCTGGCAGAGCTTCAAGTCGCTCAGGATACCATTCAAGGCGATATTCCTATGCAAGACCGTGAAGCGGATCAATCGGCAATGCCTAGAAGAATTGCGCCAAACTCGGAGAAGAGAAGATGGACGGATCGCTTTTCGATTCGCGCAATTGGCGGCGTTATCGCAGCAGGCATCATAGCGGGGCTGTTTATCGTCAATTACGACCCGAGCCGCTCGATGAGCGACGATTCTGCACAGGATATGTCGACAGCTTCATCCGATACTTATGATACGGCACAGAATACGTCTTCAGCCGATTCTATAGTCAGTACGGATCAATCGGCGGACTCAACGAACGATGCAGCTGCTGCCAACGAGATCACGACTGAAACGGCTGCGCCACTGGCTTCTACATCGGATACGAAAACGATGATGAAGGCGGAGAGCCGCAATGTCGATCCGAACGGTGAAGTGATGCCGCCGCTTACAACGGAAACCGATGGCGGGGCACCAACGGTAAAAGGCCAGTCGCCTAACTACGAAGTTTCCCGTTCAAGCGATTCCGATTCCGGCAATGCCGCTGCTGCTACGGACAGCGCTGCCGGAGATCAGGCCGCGAACAGTAAGGCGGATAATGCCAATACGTCGGCAAGCAACAAGAGTACTGACTTTGGCGCTAGTAACGTCATTATGGCTTCGCCAATCTCGCCGGATGGCTTGTACCAAGCGTTTATTGTCGAGGATACCGTTCGCATCTATACCGTTCAAGACAGCTTAATGATTTTCCAAGGTGTTAAACGGGCAGGCATAGCGAATTTGAAGTGGTCTGAAGACAGTGCGTTGTTAACGTATGAGGCAAACGATGGCGATGGGGTCAAACAGGTGTACTCCGTTGATCCCAAGAAAGAAGCCGAGCAACAAGTACAATCTATTAAATAATGTGGCGGGCGATGCACACTTTACGGGATGTTCGCGTATGGTGTAGGGAGCAGGAAACCAGTCATAGGACGGAACCTTAACGTCGTATGACCATTCGCAGCCGGTACCATGGACCGTATGCTAGCGAGTGTTTATATAGATGTTCGGGGACAAAGGGATGAGTCGCAAGCTGACTTCATCCCTTTGTTGCGTTTTTTGCAAAATGGCGCTATCGTAGGGTTGGTGGTTTAAAGGGGGACTTATGCCGTGGAAATCAAAGATGTCATGAAAGAATTGAAAGCGGGAACGATTCGTCCCGTCTATGTACTGTACGGAAAAGACCGGTATCGCATGCGCCAGTTCGTGTCGAGCTTAACGGACAAGCTGCTGCCTCCTGACGAGCAAGAGCTGGGACTAGTAAAATTCGATACATCGGAAACACCTATAGAAGAGGCAGTAGCAGAGGCCGAAACGTTGCCTTTCTTCGCATCGCGCAAGCTGGTGCTAATTCGGGATTCCTCCGTGCTCGCCGCGGCACAAGGCAAAGAGGGGAAACTTGAGCATGGAACAGACACGCTGATTGCTTATTTGAAGCAGCCTTGTGAGAGCAGCGTCATTGTGTTCCAGGTCATGGCTGAGAAGCTGGATGAGCGCCGTAAGGTGGTCAAGCTGTTAAAGGAGCAGGATGCATTAATTCCGTTTCAAGAGCTCCAGGAGAACGAACTTCTACAGTGGACAGTTAAGCGTGCGGAGGAACAGGGACGTGGGATGAGCCGTGACGCTGCACAGCTGCTTCTGGCGCGCACGGGGACCAACATGCAGCAGCTGGCGCATGAAGTGGACAAGCTCTGTCTGCATGCCGGCAGCGGAGGCTCCATCAGCAGCAGCGATGTGGAGCATTTGATTGCATCGACGGTGGAAGAGGACGTATTCGCGCTTATTGACGCGATGGCTTCGCTGCAAGTGGACCGTGCCCTTAAATTATATGGCGAGCTGCTGCTCCGTCGCGAAGAGCCAATTAAGATCGCAGCTTTGATTGCAAGGCAATTCCGCATTATGCTTCAGGTCAAAGAGCTGGAGCAGCATAATTATTCCCCGCAGCAGATGGCAGGGCAGCTGGGCTTGCATCCTTACGCCGTCAAGCTGGCCGCAGAGAAGGCGAAACGGTTTACTGCGCAAACCCTTGGGAAACATCTGAACAAGCTGGCAGAGCTGGATTACAGCATGAAGACGGGGCGCATCGATAAGACGCTGGGGCTGGAGCTGTTTCTACTTTCGCTTGCCGCTTAATATGGACATAAAAAAAGTCCTGCTTTTACGCACTAGGCGTAAGAGCAGGACTTTCGTTTGATTGATTAGGCTTGTGCGCTAAGTGCGTTAAGCTTTTTAGCCAGGCGCGACTTCTTGCGAGCAGCTGCATTTTTATGAATCAGGCCTTTAGTTACGGCTTTATCCAGCTTTTTTGTAGCATTGATAAGAGCTGCTTTAGCAGCATCAACATCAGTAGCAACAACAGCTTGATCAGCAGTTTTAACGGCCGTGCGAAGAGCTGATTTTTGCGAAGCGTTCAAAGCGCGGCGTTTCTCGATAGTTTTAACGCGTTTGACTGCGGATTTAATGTTTGGCATTGCATTCACCTCCTGTAAAAAGGGAGAATCCCTTTGTAACAACACAACTTGACATAGTGTATCATGGGCATGACCAAAAAGCAATAGTTCGTTCATGCCTGAATCCACCTAAAACGACAGTAACCGCATAATTCGAGGTTCGCTTTCGCAAACTAGACACAAACGGATGGAAGGAGCGCCCTTATAACATGAGCGAGCTTGATCTGCAAGAGTTTAACGTGGGAATCGATTTGGCGCTTGAAGCGAAGGAATATGCAGAGGCAGCAGGGAACGGCCCGGTACCCGGTGTTCTCTCCGAAGTATCGGAGGATGACGGAATTACGATCACGAGACTAGAAGTAACCACTGAAGAAGGCTCCCGAATTATGGGCAAAATGATAGGTCACTACGTGACCTTCGAAGTGCCGGAGCTGCGTAAGCAAGACACCGTGCTGCAAGACCGCGTGGCTACGAAGCTGGCGCAGGAGTTTGCGGAGTTTCTTCTGCGGATTGGCGTCAGCAAGACGGCGAATGTATTAATCGTCGGACTTGGCAACTGGAATGTCACGCCCGATGCGCTCGGTCCGATCGTTGTCGAGAATGCGCTTGTTACGCGCCACTTCTTCGAACTCATGCCGGGGGAAGTCGCGCCGGGCTACCGAAATGTAAGCGCAGTTGCGCCGGGCGTGCTTGGCATAACCGGTATTGAGTCGAGCGACATCGTACAGGGGATCGTGGATCGCTCGAAGCCGGATCTCATCATTGCAATTGATGCACTGGCATCTAAAGCGCTTGAGCGTGTAAACACGACGATTCAAATTGCAGACACCGGTATTCATCCGGGTTCCGGGATCGGGAACAAGCGGCGTGGGATCACGAAGGAAATCATGGGGGTTCCTGTTGTTGCAATCGGTGTTCCGACCGTACTGTATGCGTCGACGATAGTGAGCAACAGCATCGATCTTATGCGGGATCATTTGAAGAAACATGCGGCGGGGAAGGCAGACGGCTTCCTTGGCTTGCTTGATTCTATCGATGAGAATGAGCGGCTTCAGCTTGTGCGTGAGGCACTTGGTCCGCTAGGCCATGATCTGCTTGTGACTCCGAAAGAAATCGACCAATTCATCGAGGATATCGCCAACATCGTGGCAAGCGGATTGAACGCTGCACTGCATGAGGCAGTCGATAAAACGAACGTAGCTGCTTATACACATTAGGGCTATTGCTATTGAATCAGGCGTCAACATAAAAGAAGTGCACACAGTGCTTACGGGCTGTCGGAAAAGCGTGCTTATCGCTTTTTTGGCAGCCCTTTCTGTTGCCGGAAGTTTGGCTTCGATCGAATTTTACATCCCAGTAATAGTGTTCCATTGCTCTAACGACCGTACGGCGCTTATTTCGCCAATATAGACTCCGAAATTATTCTAACGAACCGTAGGGGAGCTATTTGACGGTTTTTGAGTATTTGTGAGCCGATTATTCGCAAATAAGGCCCCTACGGTTCGTTAGATTTTTGCTGAATGCGATCTGCGTTTTGCAAACTGCAATCTGCAATCTGCGATCCCCGATCCCCAACCTCAATCCATATCCAACTCTACCAAAACTATCACTCTAGCAAACTAGCGATTCTCCAACTCTAGTAAACTTTCGGTTCTATTAAATTCGCTTGCCTCATAAAGTGATACTAGCCTAGTGCGCGATGAAGCAATGCCACAATTGGAACTGGGAGGAGTACAAGGAATGAAACGATTGATTGTCACCCTGAACCTTGCTAAAGGCAGCATGCGTTTGCGTCAGCTGCTCGTAGCAGGCCGTACCTTTGCGTTGTTGTCATTGGGATCGATGATCCTTGTCATTGTAGTAGGCGTCGGCGCGATTGTACACCAGAACGCCGCGTCTTCGCCGGTATCGTCTATGAAGGGGTTCGCGGCTGCGGTATCCGGCGGATTATTTAAAGACATGCTGTCCATGGAGTTGCCGGGTACAAGCGATGGTTCGCCGAGAACAGCCATTAACGGCCGTCAAATCAGTACATTTTTGTTTCGGCTGCTGACCGACATTAATCCGGAAGATCCGAGGAGCCTGTTAGCAAGTCAATATCCCGGCATGAGCGGCGACACTACTGTCATCCTGCGACCGGGGACGGGAACTGATGCGGTAGTCGAATCCGGAGATCATGATTCGATTCCGGGCCAAGAGGAAGTCAGTAACGAAACAGGGCTTCCGGTTACGGATTCGGGCAGGCCGGATCATGAAACAGGAGATACGGAGCCGGACGTAACGGAGCCGGATACCGGCACAGATTCAGGTGAACATTCGACGAAGCCGGTGAATCCGCCGGTAGATACAAAGCCGGAGACAGATCCGGAGCAAGTAGAGCCTGTAAGTCCGGCGAATCCGACGACCGCAGGCAAGAAGGTCGTTTTTATCTACCACTCGCACAGTCGGGAATCCTGGTTCCCTGAGATCAGCAGTAAGAAATACGCCGAATCGTCGGTGAAGAACATCACGCTTCTTGGCAAACGCCTTGCTTTTCAACTGGAGAAAAGCGGTATCGGGGCACAACAATCTTCCACAGATTATGTAACGGCGATTAAAAACTACAATTGGCTCCTATCCTATAAGTATTCGAAGAAAACGGTCGTCGATGCGATGGCCAAAAATAACGATCTCAAATTCTTCTTTGATATCCACCGAGATTCCTTGCGGCGCAAAAATACGACGATCACCATAAACGGGGAAACGTATGCGGAGGTATTCTTCATCATCGGGCTGGCCAATCCCAATTGGAAGCAGAATGAAGCGTTGGCGAACCGCATGCACGAGGCGCTGGAAAAGAAATATCCGGGACTCTCACGCGGGATTTTAGGTAAAACGACAGCCAGCGGCAACGGGGAATATAACCAATCGCTCTCGCCGGACAGTGTTTTGATTGAGGTTGGCGGAGTAGACAACACGTTGAAGGAATCCTATCGGACCATTGATGTGCTGGCGAAGGTTATATCGGACATCTACTGGGATTCAGCGAAAGTGACAGCACCGTTATCGAAAACGAAATAAAAGCTAAAACATAGGGGAGTGAAAGGAATGCGTCGTCAATCGATGAAAATGGCACTGGTAGGAGGAGCGGTTGCGCTCATCATTTTGTTTGGTATAGATATGGCTTCGAGCGGTATCGATCGTGTATATGGACCCGTTGAAGGAGGCGTACAAGCCGTAAATCCTGCCGGATATTCATCCTCCGTGCTGACTGAAAACGAAGATGAATCCTCTGTATCCGGCTCTGTATCCGGTGCTTCGGGTTCAACTGACATCGAGCAGCTCCCCGAGAATCAAGTAGATCAGAATATACAAAGACGCACTGTTGCAGATGCGCAGCACGGGAAAACAGAAGAGGAAATTCGCCTGGAGTATGAACGGAAGCTCCAAGAAGAGCTCAATAAACGCTTGACGGGCTTGCCTGATTTGCGCAGCGATGCAACGGTGAATAAGGTTGCAGATGGGACGGCTGGGGTGCTTCAAACGGTGTCTGCGAAGGGGATTCGGATGGTCGTTTCTTTTTTTGAATCGGTAACGGATTGATGGTGACCCCTCAAGCTGTTATACTTATAAGAATGATTAGCAATTAGGTACCTCTGGGGGTTTAGCATGGCGGACGTACGAGACAGACAAAAACGAATTCGCAACTTTTCAATTATCGCCCATATTGATCATGGGAAATCAACGCTGGCAGACCGGATCCTTGAATTCACCGGCGCGTTGTCATCAAGAGAAATGCAAGAGCAAGTGCTTGATCAAATGGATCTGGAGCGCGAACGCGGCATCACGATAAAGCTGCAAGCCGTTAGACTCGGTTACAAGGCCGACGACGGTGTCGAATACATTTTGAATTTGATTGATACTCCGGGACACGTAGACTTTACGTACGAGGTTTCGCGCAGCTTGGCTGCTTGCGAAGGCGCTTTGCTCGTTGTCGATGCCGCGCAAGGTATCGAAGCGCAAACGCTTGCCAATGTATATTTGGCACTCGACAATAATTTGGAGATTATTCCTGTACTGAACAAAATCGACCTGCCAAGCGCAGAGCCGGAACGCGTGAAACAGGAAATTGAAGATGTTATCGGTCTTGACGCAAGCGAAGCTGTACATGCCTCTGCGAAAGCGGGCATCGGCATCAAGGAAATATTGGAGCAGGTTGTCAGCAAAGTTCCGGCACCGACAGGTGATCCGGACAATCCGCTTAAAGCCCTTATTTTCGACTCGCACTACGATCCTTACAAAGGGGTTATCGTGTATGTGCGCGTTATCGACGGCAGTATCAAAGCGGGTAAGAAAATTCGCTTCATGGCAACAGGAGCAGAATTCGAAGTTATCGAAGTCGGTGCCTTCATGCCTCGTATGGGTATCGTTGACGAGCTGGCTGTAGGCGACGTAGGTTTCGTCGTTGCAGGGATCAAGAACGTTAAGGATACTCGTGTCGGGGATACCGTTACTGATGCGAAGAAACCGGCTTTAGAAGCACTGCCTGGTTACCGTAAGATCAATCCGATGGTGTTCTGCGGTTTGTATCCGATCGAAACGCAGGATTATAACGATCTTCGGGATGCGCTGGAGAAACTGGAGCTCAACGATGCGTCGCTTCGTTATGAAGCGGAGTCATCTACCGCGCTTGGTTTCGGTTATCGCTGCGGCTTTTTGGGACTGCTTCACATGGAAATCATCCAAGAGCGGATTGAGCGCGAGTTCAACATCCCGCTTATTACGACGGCGCCAAGCGTAATTTATCGCGTCACGCTGACGAACGGCGAAGTGATGGAGATCGACAACCCGTCCAACTATCCGGACATCGGTAAGATTGAATATGTTGAAGAGCCGTTCGTAAAAGCAGGGATCATCGTACCGAATGATTACGTAGGGGCGATTATGGAGCTTTGCCAGAATAAACGCGGCGAATTCGTCAACATGGAATATCTGGACACGAACCGTGTAACGATCACCTACGATATGCCGCTTTCTGAAATCGTTTATGATTTCTTTGATCAATTGAAATCAAGCACGAAGGGCTATGCTTCCTTCGACTACGAGCTGTCCGGCTATCGCCAGTCCAAGCTTGTGAAGATGGACATCATGCTCAACAACGAGCAGGTGGATGCCTTGTCCGTTATCGTTCACCGTGACCGCGCTTACCACCGCGGACGGATCATCTGCGAGAAGCTCAAGGAGCTGATCCCTCGTCAAATGTTCGAGGTGCCGGTTCAAGCTTCGATCGGAACGAAGGTTATCGCTCGTGAGACCGTTAAAGCGATGCGTAAGAACGTTCTTGCCAAATGTTACGGCGGTGACATCAGCCGTAAGCGGAAGCTGCTGGATAAGCAGAAGGAAGGTAAGAAACGGATGAAGCAAGTCGGCAGCGTTGAGGTGCCGCAAGAGGCATTCATGGCCGTACTTAAGATCGACGAGGATTAGAATCAATCAAGTAAGAGACGTTGTTCTGGGAAGGGAGCCATCGTGCTCCCTTTCTTCATTCTAATGATAAACGTACAAGTTTCACCTTATTGATACGAATTCCCTTACTGTGGAGGTGACAATCGCTAATGTTTACCCATGCGCCGAAGGCGCTTTATATTCATATCCCTTTTTGCACGAACAAGTGCCACTACTGCGATTTTACGTCTTATGTCCTTCGCGGGCAGCCGGTAGACGCTTATCTGGATGCGCTTGAGAGCGAGATGGCGCGTACAGTCGAGGTGCTTCCACCGGAAGAAATCCTTACTGTTTTCGTTGGGGGCGGCACGCCTACGGTGCTGACACCGCCTCAGATGGAGCGTTTTCTGACTTCCGTAAAGAAATATTTTCCGATTCATCCATATGCGGAATTTACGATGGAAGCCAACCCGGGAACAACGGATTTGGACAAGCTGACAGCCATGAAGGCAGGCGGCGTCAACCGAATCAGCTTCGGTGTACAGTCGTTTGATAACGGGCTGTTGGAGCGGATCGGCCGCATTCACAATGTCGATGATGTCTACCGCAGCATCGACAATGCGAGAACGGCAGGATTTAGCAACTTATCGATCGATCTCATGTTCGGCCTTCCCGGTCAGAGCGTGGAACAGCTCTCGGATAGCGTGAATCGTGCGCTGCAATTAGGTCTTCCACATTACTCCCTCTACGGTCTTAAGGTGGAAGAGAACACATTGTTCCATACGTTATATGAGCGCAATGAACTGCCGCTTCCTCCGGAAGAGGATGAGCTTGCGATGTATATGCATCTGATTGATAGGCTTAAAGCGGAAGGGTTTCATC
Source organism: Paenibacillus rhizoryzae (assembly GCF_059686995.1). Lineage (NCBI taxonomy): Bacteria > Bacillati > Bacillota > Bacilli > Caryophanales > Paenibacillaceae > Paenibacillus > Paenibacillus rhizoryzae. The sequence goes on from NZ_JCAALT010000003.1 coordinate 89,209, forward strand.
ATTATGAGATCAGCAACTTCGCAAAGCCGGGTCACGAGAGCAGACACAATATTACGTACTGGCGTAACGAGCCTTATTATGGTCTTGGAGCAGGCGCACACGGTTATGCAAGAGGCGAGCGGCATGTCAATATTAAAGGGATTCAGCCTTACATCGATGCGGCAGCGCAGCGGCTTCCGCGGCTTGAAACGAACCCGGTTCCCGAGCATGAAGCGATGGAAGATTTCATGATGGTTGGACTTCGCATGCTTGAAGGCGTGAACAATGATCGTTTCTCGGCTCAATTTCCCGGTCAAACGATTGAAAGTGTGTTTGGTGAGGCGCTCCAAACAGTGCTCTCGCAAGGGCTAATTGAGCCTACGGAAGGCAATGGCGGCGGTTATCGGTTGTCTGAGAAGGGAATCCCGCTTGGCAACGAAGTATTCGGTGCCTTTATCAGCGGATAAAGTGAGCGGATCCGGTCAAATTATTCTTGTGTTAACATTCATGTTGGTGTATATTTATTCGTGTTAAAAGCAGTTTACTATAGAGTTTATGGAAGCGGAGGCGAGTGGGATGCAAGCGGTATGCAGAAAGGCGACCGAGAGTGATATCGAAACATTAGTGGATTTAATAGCAGGGTACGCCGAGAAAGGAATTATGCTGCCGCGATCTCGCGATATGCTGAAGCGTCAAATTCATACATTCGTTGTGGCGGAGGTTTCGGGTGAAGTAGTCGGCTGCGGTTCGTTAACACAGTTGGGCACTGACCTCGTTGAGATCCGCTCGCTTGGCATATCTGAAGGCTACAAAGGGCTTGGTATTGGCAGCAAGCTTGTTGATCAACTGCTGCTTGAAGCTAAGGAGCAGAATATCCCTAAAGTGATGGCACTGACTTACGAAGTCAATTTCTTCGAGAAGAACGGCTTCACGATCGTCAACAAGGAGATTTTTCCCGAGAAGGTGTGGACGGACTGTATCCACTGTCCGAAACAGCATGCTTGTGACGAAATCGCCGTACTTAGAACGTTGAACTAAGGCAGATCCAACAACCAACCATGATGCAACGACAAGCTTAATATAATGAACAAGCCACTGTGCCTTTCATAAGGTCACAGTGGCTTTTTTGTTTGTGCCAGCTTGCGATTGGCCATAAAAATGACCTGATTGGGAACAATACAAGCTGACAGCATGAGATCAGCAACCCTTACAGGAGGATACGCAAATTATGAAACGCTTAATGATCTTTATCTCCGTAGCGCTAATACTGGCCTCTTGTTCGGTTATAGAGAATGCGCATGTAGAGAAGAATAACGCAAGCGGCTCGCTCGTTAATTTACAGCTGCAAGGTCATCAAGGGGCGGTAACGACACCTTATAAGATGAGAAACGGGAAGGTTTGGATTCCGGCTGATAAAGCCGCGGAGCTGTTCGGCTATCGATACGAGATGGAACCAACAAGCAGGTCCGCATCGATGGGGTATACGGATCCCATTTATAGATTCAACCTGAATGACAAACAGGCTAACGTCGGAGACGAGCCAATTATGCTGCATGAGGCACCGCAGCTAATGGATCGTAAGCTGTATTTGGAAATGAGTTCGTTGTCGCAGCTTTGGCAAACGCCGCTTGAATGGGATGCGAAGCTGAACTCCATCGTGGTCACACCTCCACCAGGGGATAAGCCCAAACAATCATCGGCGTTAAGTGTGCGAAGGAACACGATTAGAGCAAAGGCGCTCGACACGAATGATTCGCAGTGGGACCCGAATACAGATGGCAACACAGATGGAAATACGGATTGGAATACGGATTGGGGGCCAAACCCGGATAGCAATCCCGATAACAACCCTGATTCAAACACAGGCGGCGAGAACCCAGGCGAGAATCCCAATGGAAACTCGGGGGGGAATATAGAACCCAGCGCAGATGCGGAGAAGGTCATTTCTTTTGCCAAGCAATTCATGGCGATCCCATACAAATTCGATGCGGCACCATATGCCAAGAGCCGCAAGTTCGATTGCTCGTCGTTTGTGCAGCATGTTTTTGATCATGTCGGCATTGAGCTGCCGCGTTCATCAAGAGCGCAATCGAAGATCGGCAAATACTTGACCAAGGCGAACTTCATTCCGGGCGATATTGTTTTCTTCTACACCCCCGGCAGGTACAGCAGCAATAAAATTGTCGGCCATGTCGGAATCTATATCGGTAACAATCAGGTCATTCATACGTATGGAAGTCCCGGCGTTACGATTACTGAACTGAAAGGGAACTGGGATAAACGGATTTTGTGGGGAAGAAGAGTGCTCTAAAGGAACGAACCAAACAATGCTGTCTCGAAAGTGTGCAGGCTGACGCTGACTTTTGAGACGGCTTTTTTATTACGAAGAAGTCGCAGGCACAATACTACTGTGAAATGTGGCATCTTTATGTAAACAACTGCCTTTCTTCCGGCCCAAAATATCGAACTGACTTGACAATTGGCAAGCGGTTTTGGTATTTTTGTAGTAATGATTAGCACTCATCGATAACGAGTGCTAACGGCAAAGGGATGACCGTAATAAAGGGAAGCAGCAACAGCACGAATTGACCTTGAGAAACCGGGAGGGACTGCGATGTTAACTGAACGGCAACGAATGATTTTGAATGTCATCATAGACGATTATATCCGCTCAGCGGAGCCAATTGGTTCACGCAGCATTTCGAAACGAAGCGATGTCAGCTTTAGCCCGGCAACGATTCGTAACGAAATGGCTGATTTGGAAGAGCTCGGATTTCTGGAACAGCCTCACACCTCGGCAGGTCGTATTCCATCTATTAAAGGCTACCGCTATTACGTCGATCATCTTGTAAGACTGAGTCAAGTTAACGAACAGGATATGCAAACGGTTCGCTCCTTCTTCACGGAGAAAGTGAACCAAATGGAACAGATCATTCAACATGCAGCCATGATTATGTCCAATCTGACGAATTACACGAGCATCGTGCTTGGGCCGGAGACGTTTACGAATTCGCTGAAGCATTTCCAGCTCGTTCCCATCAGCGATGACACGGCGGTAGCCATTATCGTTACCAATACCGGTCATGTTGAGAATCGTACGATTTCCTTGCCGGATGATATGAGCATGGAGGAAATGCAGCAGGCTGTTAACATTCTAAACAGCAAATTGATCGGGGTGCCAATTGCGCGCCTTAAATCGAAGCTGTATTCCGAAGTCGGTCAGGAGCTTGGCCGTTATGCGGACCAATGCGAGCGACTCCTCGGTGTACTCGACGATGCTTTAATGAGCGAAGACGATCATCGTGTTTTCTTAAGCGGGACGACGAACATGCTGACACAGCCGGAATTCAAGGATGTCGACAAAGTAAAGACGCTGCTCGACCTGCTTGACGAGACGCCGACCATTATGCAGATGTTCAGTACGCTGCCAAGCGGTATTCAAGTTCGTATCGGAACAGAGAATACCCATGAGGCGATCAACAACTGCAGTTTGATTACGGCGACTTATTCGGCACAAGGCAAACAGCTGGGCACGATTGGGATTTTGGGACCGACACGAATGGATTACGGTAAAGTCATCAGCTTGCTGGATTTACTGTCCAAGGATATGGCGGTTCTGCTCGGCCGATGGTACAAATGACGCAAATTAGCATGTGTTATGGCATTAGGGATTACTTTCAGGAGGTGTAAGCGCTCGTGTCTGTGAATGAACAGCATACAGATGAAGAACATAAACATGAAGAGAACCGTGCAGCTGACGAAGTGCAGGATACGGTGAACGAAGAAACGGCAGCTCCCCAAGAAGAAGGAAGCGCAGAAGATTCCCGTGTAGAGGCTCTTGAGAAATTAGCCGAAGAGAACCAACAGCGATACTTAAGAGCACAAGCCGACTTTGACAACTTCCGTCGTCGTACGATGAAAGAGAAGGAAGAGCTTGGGCAATATGCTTCCATGAAACTAATCGGGCAGCTTCTGCCGGTAGTAGACAACTTTGGCCGTGCTATTGAAGCTGCGAAGAACGGCGGCGACGGTGAATCGTTCTCCAAAGGCGTCGATATGATTTTCCGCCAGCTTGAGCAAGTGCTTGAAGCTGAGGGACTGAAAGCGATGGATGCGGTAGGACAGCCGTTTAACCCGGATTTCCATCAAGCCATTATGCAAGTCGAATCCGACGAGCATGAAGAAGGCGTTGTTGTTGAAGAAGTGCAAAAGGGCTATGTCCTGAAGGATAAAGTGCTGCGTCCCGCTATGGTGAAAGTCAGCGGTTAACGATCAGCTTGCCTATAGATGATTTTGATCGTACAAAATATATACCTTTGAGGAGGAACTTTAATTATGAGTAAAGTAATTGGTATCGACCTTGGTACAACAAACTCTTGCGTTGCGGTAATGGAAGGCGGCGAAGCTGTCGTAATCCCGAACCCGGAAGGCAACCGTACTACACCTTCTGTTGTTGGTTTCAAGAAAGACGGCGAGCGTATTGTCGGCGAATCGGCAAAACGTCAAGCCATTACAAACCCAGACCGCACAATCATGTCCATTAAGCGTCACATGGGCTCCAGCCATAAAGAAGTTATCGACGGCAAAGATTATTCAGCTCCGGAAATTTCCGCAATCATTCTGCAAAAGCTGAAATCAGATGCTGAGGCTTACCTTGGCCAAACGGTAACGCAAGCAGTAATCACGGTACCGGCTTACTTTAATGACAGTCAGCGCCAAGCAACGAAAGATGCTGGTAAAATCGCTGGTCTTGAAGTACTTCGTATCGTCAACGAGCCAACAGCTGCTGCGCTTGCTTACGGTCTTGAGAAAACGGAAGATCACACGATCCTCGTTTATGACCTTGGCGGCGGTACGTTCGACGTTTCCATCCTTGAGCTTGGCGATGGCTTCTTCGAAGTAAAAGCAACCAGCGGCGACAACCGTCTGGGCGGCGATGACTTCGACCAAGTAATCATCGACTACCTGGTATCCGAATTCAAGAAAGAACAAGGCGTAGACCTTTCCAAAGATAAAGCAGCTGTACAACGTTTGAAGGATGCCGCTGAGAAAGCGAAGAAAGAACTTTCCGGCGTACTGACTTCGACGATCTCCTTGCCGTTCATCACAATGGCAGACGGCGTTCCGCAGCATTTGGAGCTTAGCCTGACGCGTGCGAAATTCGAAGAATTGTCGCATGCCCTTGTAGAGCGTACGCTTGGCCCAACTCGTCAAGCATTGAGCGATGCCGGCATGTCCCCAAGCGATATCGATAAAGTAGTTCTTGTCGGCGGATCGACTCGTATCCCGGCTGTACAAGAAGCAGTTAAGAAATTGATCGGCAAAGAGCCGCATAAAGGCGTTAACCCGGATGAGGTTGTAGCACTTGGTGCAGCAGTTCAAGCCGGCGTTCTGACAGGCGATGTGAAAGACGTTGTATTGCTCGACGTAACTCCATTGTCCCTAGGTATCGAAACAGCTGGCGGTGTGTTCACGAAGATGATCGACCGCAACACTACAATTCCTACAAGCAAATCCCAAGTGTACTCCACTTATGCGGATAACCAACCGAGCGTAGAAATCCACGTGCTTCAAGGCGAGCGTCAAATGGCTGCAGGCAACAAAACGCTTGGCCGCTTCACGCTTGGCGATATTCCACTGGCTCCGCGCGGCGTACCGCAAATCGAAGTTACCTTCGATATCGATGCCAACGGTATCGTTAACGTATCTGCGCTTGATAAAGGCACAGGCAAGAGCCACAAAATCACGATTACTTCTTCCGGCGGTTTGTCCGAAGAAGAAATCGATCGCATGATGAAAGATGCGGAATTGAACGCTGAAGAAGATCGCAAACGCCGTGAGCTTGTTGAAGCGAAGAATGCGGCTGACCAGCTCGTATATTCCGTTGACAAAACAATCAAAGATCTTGGCGATAAAGTAGATGCTGGCGAAATCGCGAAAGCGAACGAAGCTAAAGAGAAAGTGACTGCAGCGCTGGCAACAGACGATGTAGAACAAATCAATGCAGCTGCTGAAGCGTTGACAGAAATCGTGCAACAGCTTTCCGTGAAGCTGTATGAGCAAGCACAAGCTGCAGGCGGCGCTGAAGGCCCAGGTCCTGAAGCAGGCGGCGAATCCTCCTCCAGAGGAAAAGATAATGTAGTCGATGCCGACTATGAAGTCGTAGACGACAAGAAGTAAGTAGTGTAAATTAAGTTATACGCAAACGGTGTGCCGTCCTAAAAAACTTTGGACGGCGCAGCCGTTTTTCGTGTGTCTAGATAGATAATGATTATGCAGCGCAAATAGGAGACGGGGTGACGGAGTTGGCTGATAAGCGGGACTATTATGAGGTGCTCGGCGTCGGGAAAGACGCAGGCGAGGACGAGATCAAGAAAGCGTATCGTAAAATGGCGCGCCAATACCATCCGGACGTAAACAAATCGGCGGATGCGGAAGATAAATTTAAAGAAGTGAAGGAAGCTTACGACGTACTGAGCGATGATGGTAAGCGTGCTACGTATGACCGGCATGGTCACGTAGATCCGAACCAAGGCTTTGGCGGCGGTGCCGGTGATTTCGGCGGCGGCTTCGGCGATATTTTCGACATGTTCTTCGGCGGCGGCGGTGGCGGACGTCGTGATCCTAATGCCCCGCAGCGCGGGAATGACTTGCAGTACACGATGACAATCGAATTCAAGGAAGCGGTATTCGGCAAGGAAACGGAAATTACGATTCCGCGTACCGAAACCTGCGACACTTGCGTAGGTTCAGGAGCGAAGCCGGGTACGAAACCGGAGACGTGTTCCGTTTGTCGCGGCACAGGTCAGCAAGAAGTGGTTCAAAATACGCCGTTTGGCCGTATGGTGAACCGCAGAGCTTGTTCGAACTGTAATGGCGCGGGCAAAATCATCAAAGAAAAATGCGGTACTTGCCATGGCGCAGGTAAAGTGAAGAAGCAACGCAAAATCAATGTGAAAATTCCGGCAGGTGTCGATGAAGGCGCTCAAATTCGGTTAAGCGGCGAAGGTGAAGGCGGATCACGCGGAGGCCCGGCCGGGGACTTATATATCGTAATTCGAGTGAAGCCGCATGATTTCTTCGAGCGTGAGAACGATGATATTTACTGCGAAGTACCGCTGACGTTTGCACAGGCGGCTCTTGGCGACGAGATCGAAATTCCGACGCTGACGGAGAAAGTGAAGCTGAAAATTCCCGCAGGTACGCAAACCGGCACTTATTTCCGTTTAAAAGGAAAAGGGGTTCCGCGTCTTCGTGGATATGGTCAAGGCGATCAGCATGTGAAGGTAACCGTCGTGACGCCGACTGCCCTTAACGATGAGCAGAAGGAATTGCTTCGTCAGTTCTCCGGCGTTGGAGCAGCAGGCGCCAGCACGGATGGCGGACAGCAAGAACACCATGAATCGATCTTCGAGAAGATGAAGAAAGCATTCCGCGGCGACTAATCGGTTAAAGCATAAGATCGCGGCCACTTGTTTATGCTAACTTTCGTGTCCGAATCATCCTCTACATGAAGGAGCATAACCAACCATGAGCGATCAAGACTTGGAGAAACAAAATTTCGCAGAGCTGCCGATCGGAAAGAATGAAGATGTGGAATTTTCAGCGGAGCTGGCTGACGAGGAAGATAAGAAAGCCATGCAGCGCGCCGCAGAGGCAGACGCCAGAGCGCAGAAGAAATGATGAGGCTGTTACTTGTATGACAGTCATCCATGCAACATTTCAAGATGGAGATGGAGCACGGGAGGCGCAGCTTAAGCTGATGGCTCTTCGCGTGCTTCGGGTGGACGGCGGCGCTGACGGCGCCTCGCTGACTGCCACCGTCGGTGATGATCTGGTAGACCGCGCACTTCATTTGATCGAACAAACCGGCGGAACAGCTAATATGTGAGCAATAGGATGTAGATACCTTACCTGCCATGATCTTGGGGTAGGGTATCTTTTTTTATTCTTGTGAAACGTTTCAACGTGTGGCAAAATGAACGATAGCTTGAAGTTATATGAGGAGGATTAGCATGCCGGTAAATTTCAAAGGTGCTACGCAAGAATATCCCGAGTGGAGCGAGCTAAGCCATTATGGAATCAACTATCTTAAAGTCGGTGATGTCGTTCAACTGCATTATCATGATGCGAATGAGTACTGGATTATTATCAGTGGCAAAGGGAATTGCACGACTGAAGGCGACGCGTACGAAATCGGTGCCGGAGATATGGTTCTAACGAAACAGGGAGACGAGCATTCTTTAGTCGTTACGGAAGACATGGTCGCTGTATACATTTATGGTGTAATGCCTGAAGGCGGTCGTGTGGGTTATCTTTTCAAGGATAGAGGAGATGCACAATAATGACATTGAAAATTATTCAAGTCGGCCTAGGTATGCATGGGTTTGGCGTTGCGCTCCATTTCGTGAAGCAGTCCGCAGATTTCGCCTATGCAGGTGTAGTTGAGATCAATCCGGCTCGTCTGAAAGAATGTGGGGCGGAGCTTGGCGTTGCGGAAGAGAATTGTTACACCGATTACTTGGAAGCGTTCGCATCCTGCGAAGCGGATGCCGTGTTCGTAACCGCAGCTTCCCCTTATCATTATGCAATATGCAAAGCGGCTTTGGAGAAAGGGCTTCATGTGCTGGTTGAGAAACCGTTCGTCCTCGATATCGGCGAAGCTTGCGAGCTCGTTGAGCTAGCGAAACAGAAGCAGCTCATTCTGATGGTCAGTCAAAACTATCGCTACCAGAACCATGTCCTTTCGCTGAAGAAGGCGATCTCTGAGATGGGGAAACCGTTGTTTGTGCAGGCTCAGTTTTTCTATGATCATTTTGGCAAGGACTATCAGCAGGCAATGGAGAACTTTATGCTGCTTGAGATGGCTGTCCATCATGTGGACATGATCCGCTACTTGCTGGAATCCGATATTCGGACCGTGTCGGGCAAAACGTGGAATATCGAAGGAAGCATGTATAAGGGTCATCCGAACGTACAGGCAAGTATGGAGCTGGACAACGGAATTCCTGTCTTCTACTTAGGCAGCCTCGTATCCAAGGGTCTATCAACACCTTGGGAAGGCGACTGGCGGATTCAGTGCGAGAACGGTTCGATCCATTTGGATGATCTCGGACAAGGCTATGGCGTGTATATTGTGGACCAGGAGCAGAACAAACGCTTTATCTCCTATGCAGACGGTCCGCTGCCGGATACTAAGCAAGGCATTCACAGTGTTTTGTCAGAGTTTGCCGCGCGGATCAAAGATGGAGCAGAACCGGCTATCTCGGGCCGAGATAATTTACGTACTTTAGCTGCCCTGATTGCCATCGGCGATTCCTCCCGCACAGGAGAAGTTACGTATCCGGAAAGCTACATTTCTTCTAAGTAAGGATGTGCATGACAAGTCTCTGCTGCCGAAGGGCTGCAGGGGCTTGTTTTTTTGTGTGAAGCCTTTATCTGGTGTAGAATAGACAAGATAGGTTTAAAATGACAAAGAGGAACGATAACACGATCAGGGGGATTTACAAAGTGAAATGGCATGAACTGACAATCTCGACAACCGAAGAAGCGATCGAGATGATTTCCAACTTCTTGCATGAAATGGATGCCGACGGCGTATCCATTGAAGAATCAGGTACACTGAACAAACAGCGGGACACATCGCTCGGACAATGGTATGAGCATCCGCTTAACGATATTCCTGAAGGCCAGGCAGTTATTAAAGGGTACTTCTCGGAGCTTGATACGGACATCGACGCACTCTTGGCTATTTTGCCTGAGCGAATCGACCAGCTTCGCGAATTCGATATCGATCCCGGTGACTATACCATTACGAAGGCACTGGTTGACGAAGAAGACTGGGCTAACGCATGGAAACAATATTTCAAACCGATCCGAGTGTCGGAACGTTTGACGATTAAACCGACTTGGGAAGAATATACGCCTTCACCGGAAGAGCGGATTATAGAGCTCGATCCAGGCATGGCTTTCGGAACAGGTACACACCCGACAACCGCGCTTTGCCTGCGTACGCTCGAGACGGTAATCAAGGGCGATGAAGAAGTGATCGATGTAGGGACAGGTTCCGGCATATTGGCTATCGGCGCCATTCTGCTAGGCGCACGCCGCGTGCTTGCGCTTGATCTGGATCCGATCGCAGTTACCTCTGCTACGGAGAATACACGACTAAACAAGCTGGAAAATGATATTCAAGTGCATCTAAGCGATCTGCTGGGCGTATTGAACGCAGATGGCAATACGACGGATAAGCCGCTGAACGTGACCGTACCGGTCGATGTAGTTGTAGCTAATATCTTGGCTGAAATCATCCTGCTGTTCATCGACGATGTTTATGCAGCGCTTAAGCCGGGCGGCATCTATATTGCATCGGGTATCTTTAAGAATAAGGAAGATGCCGTTGCGGAAGGTCTTGAGCAAGCCGGCTTTACGATTATCGATCGTCAGCGTGACCAGGACTGGCTCGCTTTCATCGCGAAGAAACCGGAGTAAGCTTACGCTCTGCAAAATGGTGTAGGAGGGTGAACGGTGTCGGACTTTTTGTGGTATCCGATTAAAGATTTACCTTTTATTTTTCTAACGATCATGATTGCGTTTACCGTTCATGAGTTCGCTCATGCCTACAGCGCCTATAAATTCGGCGATCGTACTGCGTACGATGCCGGTCGGGTAACATTGAATCCTCGCGTCCATCTCGATATATTCGGGACCATTCTAATCCTCATTGCAGGATTTGGATGGGCCCGGCCCGTTCCGGTTAATCGGAGCCGCTTTAAGTATCCTCGGTTGATGGGCATCGTCGTTTCGGCAGTAGGGCCGCTCAGTAATTTGTTGATCGCTGTCATTGGCATCCTTGCTGTCTATCTCGTGAATGAGACTGGTTACTTGGACTCCGCATCGCACGGGGTTCAACAAGCTATCGGGCATTTTTCATATTATTTAATTACGATTAACATCCTGTTGTTTCTATTCAATCTCATCCCGGTGCCGCCTTTGGATGGGTATCGGATTATCCAAGATTTGGTTCCGCTCAAGGTGAGGGTCCAGATGGATCAGCACGCACAATGGGGGATCTTCATTTTCCTGTTAATCGTCTTTATTCCCTCGCTGCGGCAGGAAACGCTTGATCCGCTCTTTTCACTATGGGTGAACATTTTCTTGTACTGCCGAGATACGTTTGAGCTGTTCTTCACGCCGGTGGACTGGTCCACCCTCTGGACGGATTTCTTCGTGTAGTATCTAGTGACGCCGCGATCTGGAAAATGTTTAACGACCCTAGCGGAGCGAGTGTAAACCGTGTATGATGTAGGTTGGAGTTTTGACACAGCCCTTGGGTTTAACGGGACTGTGATTTGACTGGAAAGGTTCTACCGAAGATGCAACGATATTTTGTCACGCCGGAGCAGTTTACTGACAATTTGGTTGTTCTTACAGGCGACGATGCTCATCATGTTACACGCGTGATGCGGATGGAAGCGGGAGATACCATTATTGTAAGTGACGGCCGCATACGTGTCGCGGAAGCGACGATTCGCGCTTTAACACCGGGCAAGGTGGAAGCTGAGGTTTCCGAATGGATGACCATGAGCGGTGAACCGACTTGGTCGGTGACGGTAGCCCAAAGCTTGCCAAAGGGCGATAAAATGGAGATTGTTATCCAGAAGGGGACAGAGATCGGCGCAGCAAGCTTCGTGCCGTTCCAATCCCAGCGGATGATTGTTCAATATGATGAGAAGAAAGAAGCCAAGCGACTTGACCGTTGGGGCAAAATCGCGAAGGAAGCCGCCGAGCAGGCACACCGCAGCCGTATTCCGGCTATTGAGCCGGTTGCTTCATGGCGGGAGCTGGTCAAACGCATTCCTGAGTACCACTTGGCGTTGTTTTGTTATGAGAAGGAAGGCGGTGGACTTGGGTTGCGTGATGCAATCCAGGCGCGCCGAGGAACGGCAGAAGGCTGGAGCAACGATGAGCCGCGCAATATTCTGCTTATCGTTGGACCAGAAGGCGGCTTCACCGAACGTGAAGCCGAGGAAGCAGAAGAGGCCGGTGCCGTCATTATCGGTCTTGGCAAGCGAATCTTACGCACGGAAACCGCTGCGATGGTTGGACTCGCCTGCCTCATGTATGAATCCGGAGAAATGGGAGGCGTTTAACAACTATGCCATCGGTTGCTTTTTACACATTAGGCTGCAAAGTTAACTTTTACGATACGGAAGCGATCTGGCAGCTGTTTAAGAAGGAAGGCTATGAGCAAGTCGACTTCGAAACAACTACTGCTGATGTCTATCTAATCAATACTTGTACAGTAACAAATACGGGGGACAAGAAGAGCAGACAGATTATTCGTCGTGCCATTCGTCGTAATCCGGATGCTGTTATCGCGGTTACGGGCTGTTATGCCCAAACTTCGCCTGCCGAAATTCTGGCTATTGAAGGTGTCGATCTAGTCATCGGAACACAGGATCGGGACAAGCTGATGAATTATATTACGGACCTGCAGAATGAGCGCCAGCCCGTGAACGCGGTTCGCAATATTATGAAAACACGTGAGTTCGAGGAACTGGATGTGCCGGATTTTGCAGAGCGCACGCGTGCGTTCCTTAAGATCCAAGAAGGCTGCAATAACTTCTGCACCTTCTGTATTATTCCATGGTCACGTGGATTGTCACGCAGCCGCGAAGCGGAAAGCGTCATTAACCAAGCTCGCCAGCTGGTTGCATCCGGGTACAAAGAAATTGTACTGACAGGCATTCATACCGGCGGTTATGGTGATGATATGGAGAACTACCGTCTATCTGACCTGCTGTGGGATCTTGACGCCATTGAAGGTCTTGAGCGGATTCGGATCAGCTCTATCGAAGCGAGTCAAATCGACGAAGCGATGATCGACGTGCTGAACCGTTCCAGCAAAATGTGCCGTCATCTTCATATCCCGCTGCAATCCGGGGATAACGATGTACTGAAACGGATGCGCCGCAAGTATACCGTGGAACAGTTTGCCGAGAAAATCAAGCTGCTGCACGAAGCGATGCCTGGGGTTGCGATTACGACGGATGTTATCGTTGGGTTCCCCGGCGAGACGGAAGAAATGTTCGAGAACGGCTACGCCTTTATGGAGCAAATGGGTTTCGCCGAAATGCATGTATTCCCTTACTCCAAACGGACGGGTACGCCTGCCGCGCGCATGGAAGATCAGATCGACGATGAGCTGAAGAACGAACGCGTTCATAAGCTGATTGATTTGTCCGAGCGGATGCAATTGGATTATGCGAAGAAATACGTCGGTGAAGTGCTTGATATCATTCCAGAGCGTGAGCACAAAGGCTCGGAAGGTTCGGGTCTGATTATGGGCTACTCCGATAACTACATCCAGGTTGTATTCGAAGGTTCGGAATCGCTGATTGGCGAGCTGTGCAGGGTGAAAATCACGGAAGCCGGCGTCAATGAGTGTCGCGGACAGCTTGTACGCGTATTGGATACTCATACGGCGTCTACTGCCCGTGTCGAAGCTGCGCCGCAGCAACAGCCGCAAGCCATGCAGGTCTAAACTTGTACGAATCAATAGCATGCAGCGAGGATTCTTATGCGGCCCGGACAGGGCTGCAAGAGAGTCCTTGCTCTACATAAGAGCATAGTATCCAAGAAACGCGAAGGGGGAACGCAAAATGAAGGAGATTTCAGCAGGTGGCGTCGTGTTCCGTAAGGTTGGCGGTGAGCTGCAGGTGCAGTTGATCCAAGACCGCTATGGCAAGATATCGCTGCCTAAAGGCAAAATGGAACCAGGCGAAACCATTGAGCAGACAGCCCTTCGCGAAATCGTCGAGGAGACGGGAATGGAAGGCGTCATCGTTTCGCCAATCGATCAGATCAAATACAAATACAACCATGAGTCCAAGGGACTTGTGGATAAAGAAGTTCACTACTATCTCGTGGAAGCAGTTGGCGGTAAGCTGCAGGCGCAGGTCGAGGAAATTCGAGGCGTAGAATGGTTTGAACCGATGGAAGCATGGCGCAGGCAGAAGCAATCCGGCTATAACAACAATGATCGGATTCTAGCCGGAGCGCTGCGCCTGCTTGGACTTAATGTTCAAAGCGGCAGCTGATTCAGGTTGCGGACAGTTTCCTTAAACGCGGAAGGTAGCAGATCGGTAAGGCAATCAACGAGCACAGGACATTAAAGATCGTCTGGGCATGGGCAATTTGACTGGCCGGCGACGATGTTATTGAGGCCGCAAGGGTGCCGAGTTCACCTGCGAATGGTGCAAACAAGGCTGCTCCGCCGACGTTTAGGAGCACATGCGCCCACGCAACGAATCGGCCGGATGGCGTACCTCCAAGCGCTGCGAGTACGGCTGTAATACAGGTGCCGACATTGGCGCCGAGGACAATCGCAATGCCAACATCGAGCGGCATGGCGCCGGACTGGGCGAGGCCCATAACGATGCCGATTACGGCGGCGCTGCTGTGAACGGCAGCCGTTAACACAACGCCTGCTGCCAGTCCCCATAGTACGCTGTCTTCCGCACGGCTCATAAAGCCTTGGAAGAATGGGGTAGCTTGTACGGCAGGCGCAACGGATTGCATGAGCCCGATTCCAATCAACAGCAATGCGAATCCGCCTGTCACGACAGATCCGTTACGGAAGGGATTCAAGAAGCGGCTAACCATTTGTCCTGCGCGACTTCTGCCGCCAAGGCCAACCTCGCCGAAGAGGGCGGTTAGCAGCCAGATGACCAGAGAGATTTGGAGCAGCGGCCATCCAAGGCTGCCTAGGTTCAGACCGATCAGCTCGGTCGTTAAGCAGGTGCCGATATTGGTGCCTAGTATAATGCCGAGCGTACGCGGAAATGTAAGCACGCCGGCATTAACGAGGCCAATTGCGATTACGGTAACGGCTGTGCTGCTCTGCAGTACAGCCGTTGTTGCTGTCCCGACGAGCAAGCCGTGCAGCGGTGTGGCAGTGGACCTGCGCAGCACGTCCTGCAGCCGATGGCCGACAGAACGATGCATGGCCAGCTCCATCGCTCTCATGCCGAGCATGAAAACGATAAACCCTCCCAGTACGCGGGCTACGATCATGATTAACATGGCAGTAAGCTCCTTTAACAAGATTAACGATACATATGCAGTAGATCGGACGAGCATGACTAGATCGGATGATCGGATCAGGTAAGCGATAGAAAGGATGAGGCTACATATGGAACGCGCGAAAGCGATATTGCAGCGTGACCGCAAGAAAAGATTGGAGGCCGGGCACCCGTGGGTGTTTGCCGGCGAGATAAACCGTGTCGAAGGAGAGGCGACTCCCGGAGATCTGGTTGACCTTGTCACGCATCAAGGCAAATACTTGGCAACGGGGTATTGGAATCCCAAGTCGCAAATTACAGTTAGGGTTACATCCTATAAACCGATTGAAGCCATGGACGAAGCTTACTTCCGGGAACGTTTCACGCAATGCGCGCAGCATCGGAGCCGTTTTGTAAACGGTCATGATTGCCGGTTGGTGTACGGAGAGGCTGACTTTCTGCCGGGTCTTATCGTAGATCGGTTCGGTGGTGTACTAGTCGTTCAATTGCTGACTTTAGGCATGGATATTCGCCGAGATGCGATTGTCGCGGCTTTAGTTGCCGTATTTGCTCCGCAGGGCATTTACGAGCGCAGCGATGTATCCGTTCGCGAGCTGGAAGGAATCGAGCAGCGGACAGGCGTTCTATTCGGCGATTGTCCGCGTATCGTGGATATCCTGGAGAATGGCCTTCGGATGGAAGTGGATATTGTAGAAGGGCAGAAAACCGGTTACTTCTTCGATCAACGCGAGAACAGAGCTTCGATCGCACCATTGATGCTTGGCTGGGGAGCGCGCAGCGGCATTCGATTGAAGGCAGCCGAAGAGGGCGAGCCTTCGTCTGCTCCTTCGGACGATACCGGAACATTGGCAGCTCTTAACGAAGAGAAGCTTGTCCCCGTCAATGCGAATGGCAAAGTAGTCACATTCCCGTATTGGGATGGCGCTACGGTGCTCGAATGTTTTGCGCATACGGGCAGCTTCACGTTGCATGCCTGCAAATATGGCGCAAAGAAAGTAACATGCCTTGACGTATCCGAGCATGCGATCGAAACCGCACGCCGAAATGTCGTTCGGAACGGTTTCGAGGAACGAGTGGAGTTTGTTGTCGCGGATGCATTCGAATATCTTCGCAGACAAGTGAAGGGAATCGAAGAACGCCAAGAGCGCGGCAGCGCCAAGGCCGTGGATACCTCGAAGAAGATGGGAGAAGCCGGCCGGAAATGGGATGTAGTCATTCTTGATCCGCCGGCGTTCACGAAGTCGAAGAACGCAATTGAAGGCGCAGTACGGGGCTACAAGGATATCAACCTTCACGGGATGAAGCTTGTGAATGAAGGCGGCTACCTGGTTACGGCCAGCTGCTCCTACCATATGCGTCCTGAGCTGTTCCTCGAGACGATCCAAGCGGCTGCGATCGACGCAGGGAAGACGCTTCGCTTAATCGATTGGCGCGCAGCAGGCAAGGACCATCCCCAAATCGTCGGCGTCAATGAAGGCCATTATTTGAAGTTTGGGATATTCGAAGTACGGAGCCGCTAGTATCAACTTGATTATCGTATTTAACGCTCCTAATCTTAGGCAATCGCTTAAGAGTGGGAGCGTTTTTGTGTCGTTGCATCCGCACTGTTGGCGGCATTAGCGCATTCATGTACAATGAAGGCATCCAACTACTAAATGAAAGCAGAGTGAATGCCAGCGAATGCGAGCGTCTCTTCGAACGAAGCTCATTATCGGATTTTTGGCGGTTACGGTACCGCTCTTTGCACTGTTGCTCTACAACAATTTCTATGCGATGAATGTCGTGCGCGAGGAAGTGGGGCAATCGAACAAAAACTTACTATCCATGTACCGCAATGAAATTGATCGCACACTCGTCGAATCGGAGAGCTACTTATACAATTTCGTTGTGTTGAATGAGGATTTGCGACGGTACGGGAAGTCCCAGCCAAGCAGCGCAGCTTATTTTTTCTCTAAAGTGCGAGTGCAGAACAAGATGATTCAAGATATGGTGAATTACCCGAATGTCAATTTAGTTTTCACGTATGGCAAAGCAGAAGATGAGCTGCTAAGCACTTCTTTTCGCGGGGGCGATGCAGCAAGGCTTGAATCGGTCACCAAGGTGCTGAAGAGCTACATTGCCAGCCAGTCTGATGCGCAGCTTCATGAGAAGTCGTGGAAGGTCATCAAACAAGACGGTGAGCTTGCCATCGTTCGGCTCGTGCCAACGGATTACGGACAAATTGTCGGCGTCTGGACCGATATCGATAAGCTCATGGTACCGCTTAGCTATCTAGAGCTCGGTAAGCAGGGACAGGCTATGTTCATTGCGCGCGACGGTACGCCTCTTACTACTGCATACGTAAGGGGGTTAAACACCGCTGGAACGAAGCTCTCGCTTCCGAGCGAGAATGAGCGGTACACCAGATTGCATATGGCCGATCAAAGCGATTATCTGCTCGTTTCAACCGCCTCAAAGTTCGCCCCGCTGCATCTTGCGGTGCTCGTTCCTGAAAGTACATTGCTGCAGCAGCTGCCCTACTTCCAACGATTATTTTTCATCATTCCCTTATTCGGCTTGGCCGTTCTGGTCATTTACTTGCTGCTGCTTCAGCGCGCGCTGCTTAAGCCCATGTATGAACTGATCAAAGGGATGCGGCAAATTAAGCGCGGTGATCTGGAGACGAGGCTGATGGCGGGGAGTACGAGAGAGTTTGGCATCATAAACGATACATTCAATGATATGGCGTCACAGGTGCATGATTTGAAGATCCACGTGTACGAGGAACAGATTCGAACACAAAGAGCGGAGCTCAAGCATCTACAAGTGCAAATCAATCCCCATTTTCTGTTGAATGCAATCAATATCATATACAATCTGGCGGAACTGAACAAAACCGATCTCATCAAGAAAATGTCAACGCATATCTCGAAATATTTCCGCTTCGTCACACGAACGAATTTAAATAGCGTCAGCGTGAACACAGAGTTCGAGCATTTGCAAAGTTACCTTGAAATTCAGCAGCTGCGATTTCCACAGTATTTGCGGTACGAGATCAACATTTCACCGGGACTAGAGAAGGAAATGCTGCCGCCGCTCATCATTCAGCCGTTTGTCGAAAATGCTATCGTGCATGGGTTCGAAATGGGGCCAGAGCACTTCACGATCCGTATTGCAGCCAAACCGGCAACTAACGAAGACGCTGCTTACTACGAGGTAACGATCAGCGATAACGGTGTTGGTATTGCGGATGATCAATTGGTAGAACTGCAGCGCGGTGATATCCATGCTGATTTCGAGGACGGTCACCTCGGCATATGGAATGTGCGGCATCGGCTGAAGCTGCAATACGGTACTTCGGCAGAACTGAAATTTGAGCATGGAGAACCGAAAGGCACCGTAGTAACGCTCCGGATTCCATGCTCGACGACGACGTCCACTGGATAAAGAAAGGAAGGCTATCATGTATAATCTGCTGCTCGTTGATGACGAATGGTTTGCGATTGAAGGACTTAAGAGCGGAGTAGACTGGGAAGGACTCAAATTCGGTGCGATTTATGAGGCTCATAACGCCGAGCAGGCCATGCAAATCTTGCAGCAAACCGCAATCGATGTAATGGTATGCGATATTGAGATGCCGGGAGGCAACGGGATTAGTCTCATGGAGTGGGTGAAGGAGCAGCAGCTTTCACTGGAGACGATCTTTCTTACTTGTCATGCCGATTTTAAATATGCACAGCGCGCCGTCCATTTAGGAAGCTTCGATTATTTGCTCAAGCCGGTTGATTATCGCGAGCTGCAGGATACGGTGCACAATGCACTGGAGAAGGTCGCTGCCGCCCATGACGCTAAGCAGCGCAGCGAAGCGTATGAGAAAGTATACAGCAAGTGGGAAATGAGTAAAAACGTGCTGTTTGAACGGTTTTGGCAGGATTTATTTTGGCAGCGGCTTATTCCAACTCCAGCTAACATTGAGCGTGCATTGACGGAAAGCCTGATGCCGCTATCGACGGAAGCGCGCATACTCCCGATTCTGATCGGGATTGAACAATGGGGGAAGCCACTGAACACTAGAGAAGAGGAAATGATGGAGTTCGCTCTGCGAAATGCAGCGAGCGAGATGCTGCTGGGCGGCTTTCCCGGTCAGGTGCTGCAAGACGGCAGCGGCGTTCAATTCGCGTTGTTCTTCGACGATCCGAACAGCGGAAATCGCAAGCCGCAGTATGATGAAATCAAACGCAGCTGTACAAGCTATATCGACGCATGCGCTGCCTATTTATATTGCCACGTATCTTGTTATATCGGAGATTGGGTTCCTCTAAGTGATGTATCCCGGCTTTATAACGCTTTGATCCAAATGGAGCACCACAATGTCACTAGGTCGCAGTCTGTTCTGTTCTACAGAGAGCAGCCGTTGGAGGCGCGCGCGACGAGGCTTCCCGCATTGTTCCAATGGTCAGAGCTGCTCGAGCACGGCAAACGGGAGGAGCTGCTGCTACTTGCGGATGAAGTATTCGCGGACCTGCGCAAGGATACGAACGTGACTAGTGAAACGCTCCGCGCCTTCTACCATGCACTGCTGCAAACGATTTATTATGTGCTGCATAAGAGGGGCATATCTGTCGTAACGGTATTCCCGGGAGGAGTACTGTTGGATGAAGCGAGTGCAACGCGCTCGCTTCATGCCCTTCAAGTACGGACACAGAGCATGATCGACACGGTAACCATGCATATGTCGCTGCTGGACACGGAATCCACGTTTGTTGATAAAGTGAAGCGTTATATTAGCGATCATCTGTTTGATGATTTGTCCCGAGAAGAGCTCGCTGCTTTTGCCCACATTAATTCGGCATATTTATCGAGGCTGTTCAAGAAAGAGGCCGGAGTGAGCTTGACCGACTTTATCGTAGAGGAACGGATGAAGAAAGCCAGGGAAATGCTGCTGTACTCCGAGGAGTCCGTTAGCAATATCGCTAAAGCGTTCCACTATACCAACTTTTCGCATTTTTCCAAGCTGTTTCGCAAATATTACGGCATGAATCCTCAGGAATACCGGAGACAGTTCACAGAGGAATGAGAGAGTCTGCTAAGGAGCAATCCTTAGCAGGCTCTTTTTTTTAGTTATTATGCAAATGTCACAATCGGTATTGAGGATGTCATCAATCGAGTAGGTGGATCATAGAGGAGCGACTAGAATAAAGCTATAGTTCACAAGAGGTTTGGAGAGATGAAGGATGCAGACGGTGCCTAAATCAGCGAAGAGATTTTCATTATGGAAGGCGATCGTAAAGTACCGCGTTTTGATTATCATGACGATCCCGGGACTGCTCTATTTTATGATTAATAACTATTTGCCGATGTTTGGAGTCATTATTGCGTTTAAGGAGCTCAGCTATACGAAAGGAATTCTGGGCAGTGATTGGGTAGGGTTCAAAAACTTCGAATTTCTATTCAAGACAGAGAGTGCCTACATCATTACGCGAAATACAGTTCTCTATAATACCGTGTTTATCTTTATCAATGTAGTTCTATCGGTCGCAGTAGCCATTCTGCTGAATGCGATTAAGCGCAAGATCGTTTCTCGCTTTTACCAGAGCATCATCTTGCTCCCGTATTTGCTCTCGGCCGTTATTATCGGTTATCTCGTATTCAGCTTCCTGAGCGTCGAGTACGGCTTCGTCAACAAGCTGATCCTGGAACCGCTTGGAATGGATACGGTTTCGTGGTACAGCGAGCCGAAATATTGGCCGTACATCCTCATAATCGTCAATGCATGGAAGAGCGTCGGTTACTTCAGCATCGTTTACTTGGCGGCGATCGTCGGTATCGATTCGGAGTATTACGAAGCAGCTGTGCTGGATGGTGCGAGCAAGTGGCAGCAAGTGAGATCCATTACTATCCCGCTCATTATGCCGGTCATTATGACGCTTACACTGCTGCAGATCGGTCGGATTTTCAACGCAGACTTCGGCTTGTTCTTCCAGGTTCCTATGAATTCCGGCGCACTGATGTCCACTACGGATGTCATCGACACTTATGTATATCGAGCCTTGCTCCAAATGGGCGACATCGGCATGGCTTCCGCTGCAGGATTATATCAGTCCGTACTGGGATTCCTGCTCGTATTCGGAGTAAATGCTGTCGTTCGAAAAGTCAACAAAGAGAATGCATTATTTTAACGGAGCAAAGGGGAATATGAACATGATGAACGTTATCTCGACAAGGCGGAGCAAGCAGTGGATCATTCATCTTCTGTTTCTGATGTATATAGCCGCAACGGTCTTTCCGCTTCTGCTGGTGTTTATGGTTTCAATCACAGAGGAGAAATCGCTGCTTATTCACGGGTATTCAATTCTCCCGCATCAGATTGATTTTAGCGCCTATCGCTACCTCTTCCATGACTCACAAACGATTGTGCGAGCTTATGGCGTTACCATCTTAGTGACGATCGCGGGAACGATTGGTTCATTGCTCATGACATCATTGTTCGCTTATCCCTTGTCCAGGCGGGACTTCCCGTTTCGAACGCCACTTACCTTTTATGTTTTCTTCACGATGCTCTTTAACGGAGGACTTGTGCCATGGTATCTGGTGTATACCAAGTATCTAAGCCTAGATAATACGCTGCTCGCATTAATTATTCCGAATTTACTGATGAGCGGCTTCAATATTCTCATTATGCGCACCTTCTTTATGAATACGATTCCGCCGTCGATTATTGAGTCGGCTTCCATTGATGGCGCCGGGGAGCTGCGGATCTTCTGGCAGATCATCCTTCGACTGTCGCTGCCGGTCATGTCCACAATTGGACTGTTCTGCACGTTAGCCTATTGGAACGACTGGTACAATAGTTTAATCTTTATCAGCGATTCTCACAACTACAGCATCCAATACCTGCTGAACAAGACGCTGCTCGATATTCAAGTGCTGCTCAGTCAGACGGGCAATTCCGGGCAATCTCAGTTGCTCGCGAATGCACCTACGGAGACGATTCGAATGGCGATGGCCATTATCGGAATCGGACCGATCATATTGGCTTATCCATTCTTCCAGAAATACATTGTGCAAGGCTTAACGGTAGGCGCCGTGAAAGGCTAATTCTGGAATGTTGAGTTCCGGTTTAGTATAAAGAAACTAACGGAGAAAAATTGGGAGGTTAAGAAAATGAGAAAGCACGTCAACAGGTATCATCTTGTCCTTCTGCTTCTGCTGGTCTTTTCACTGGTTGCAGCAGGCTGCGGTTCATCAGGCAACAACAGCAAAACGAATACCACGAACAGTGAAAGCAAGGACAGCAACAATGGCAAGAACGAAGGCACGGAAACGGCAGATACCTCCAAGCAAGATCCGTACAATATCGTTATGGTGTTCCCTGGTCCTGAACCGAAGGATCAGAAGCTTGTCCTAGATGAAGTGAATAAGATTCTTACATCCAAAATCAATGCGACGCTGGAGATCAAATCGATTGACTGGAGCGCATGGAGCGACAAAACGAATTTGATGTTTGCTTCCGACGAACCGTTCGACCTGATGTTCTCTGCGGGCTGGTTCGGTTTTACACAGCAGGTTGCAAAAGGTCAGTTTATTCCGCTGGATGATTTGGTCAACGAATATGGTCAAGATTTCTTGAAAACAATCGATCCGGCAATCGTCAATGCGGCAAGGGTAAACGGCAAGCTGTACGGCATGGTTGCGAACAAAGAGTTTGCTGCGGATAAAGGACTTATTCTACGCAAGGATCTGGTCGATAAATACAAATTTGATTTATCCACAGTGAAAGAACTGGCTGATATGGAGCCCATGTTCAAAACGATCAAAGAAAACGAGCCAGGCGTTACCCCATTCATTACAACAGGCGGGGCATCCCCATCGGCCATGATTTTGGATTACGGCTATTACGATATGCTTGGTGAAGGACCGGGTGAGCTGGTGCGTACCGGTTCGGATCTGAAAGTCATCAACAAAATCGAAGATCCCAAATATATGGAATATGCAAAGCTGATGCGAAAATGGTACGAAGCGGGCTATGTCAACAAAGACGCGGCGACGCTTCAAGATATCGGTAAAGCACTTGGTGCCGGTAAAGCCTTTGCCCAAACAGGATCGTTTAAGCCAGGCTCTAATCTTGACAACTCCCGCACACAAGGAACCGATCTGGTAGAAATTCAATTGGCGACACCGTTCACAAGTACGACGGACGCGACAAGCGCTGTATTAGCGATCTCCAGAACCTCAAAGGATCCGGCACGCGCGATGCAGTTTGTTAACCTGCTCTACTCGGATAAAGATATTATGAATCTGCTCATCAACGGTATTGAAGGCAAGCACTATGTGAAGAAGTCCGACAATGTGATCGATTTCCCTGCCGGCGTTGATGCAGGCAGTTCCGGCTATCCGCCAACAAGAAACTGGATGCTGGGCAATTTGCCGCTCGTTTATCTATGGGCAAGTGAAGATCCGCAGAAATGGGAAGCTTATGCGGCTTACAACAAGAGTGCTGAGAAGTCTCGTGCACTTGGTTTTGCTTTCAACGCTGAGCCGGTGAAGACAGAGATTGCAGCAACAAGCAACGTAGAAAAAGAGTTTAAGAATGTCATCGTAACCGGTTCTGTAGATCCGGAGAAATATATCCCAGACTTTATTGCGAAGATGAAAGAAGCCGGTATGGACAAAATCATTGCGGAGAAGCAGAAGCAATTGGACGAATGGGCGAAAGCTAATCAATAAGGATGAAGGATGGGGAGCACCATGAAAGAGATAAAGATCGGTATTATCGGGCTTGGCGGCATGGCAAACGTGCACATGGAGTATATGGCCAAAATCGAAGGTGTTAGCGTTACTGCTATATGCGATTCGAATGCAGAAGCAGTAGAACGTGCCGGGGAGAAGCTGGGCATTCCGGCTGAGAAACGGTATATGAGTTATGAAGCTATAATTGCAGACAGCGATGTGGATGCCGTATTGTCCATCACGCCGAATCAAGTCCATCATGCGATTGTAAAATGCTGCTTGCAGCACGGGAAGCCGTTCATGACGGAAAAGCCATTTACAAGAACCTATTCGGAGGCGCTTGATCTGCTGCAGCAGTATGAAGAGAATCCGATTCAATCGATGGTAGGTTTCTCCTACCGCTACGTTCCTTCATTCCGCTATGCTCGCGATTTGGTTCGTTCCGGCAAGCTGGGAACCGTCCGTCATATCTTCGTGCAGTATTTGCAATCATGGGGGGTTGCGATGGTCGGCACTCCGATGAACTGGCGCTACCGCAGCGAATTAACCGGAACTGGGGCGCTTGGCGATCTTGGTTCCCATATGGTCGATGCCGCACGGTTTATCGTTGGCGAGATTGCGGAAGTGTCTGCTCAAATGAAAACCTTCATCGTGAATCGTCCGGACCCGGCAACAGGTAAGGTAGGCACAGTGGATGTGGATGATTTTACAGGCTTCTTGGCGACGTTGGAATGCGGAGCTGCAGGTGTGTTTCAAACCTCCCGCAATGCTTATGGCTCCGGCAATCAGCTGGAAGTGACGATCTATGGCGATCTTGGCACAGTTTCGGTCAGCTGTGAGCGCGGTCAGGAATTGACTTGGATTCAGCCGCAAGTTGATGCAGCAGACCCATCTATTAGTATGAGTAGTGTTCATAAAGTGCCTGCGCAGTATCATATTACGCAGATGCAGGATTTCATTGATATGCTCCGAGGTCATGTTCGTGAGGAGCTTCCTTCATTGTTGGATGGTTACCGCAATCAAGAGGTGCTTGAAGCCATTCAACAAGCAGCCGAGCAGAAGAGAACCATTGCTTCTGCGGATGTCCGCGAAGCAGCATTGGAAGCGGGAGGTATAAGCTAGTATGACAAAAGTTACAATATGGAATGAGTATCGGCATGAACTAACGAATCCGACCGCGGCTTCTATTTATCCGCAGGGGATTCATCAGGTAATTGCGAGCGGCTTGCAGGCGCATGAGTTAAGCACCTGTACAGCCACTCTGGATGAGGCAGAACACGGACTAACCGAAGAAGTGCTGCAGAACACCGATGTGCTGATTTGGTGGGGACATATGGCACATGATGAAGTCCGAGACGAAATCGTGGAGCGCGTTTATACGAGGGTGCTGGAAGGTATGGGTTTGATCGTACTTCACTCCGGCCACTATTCTAAAATATTTAAGAAGCTGATGGGCACAACCTGCGCGCTCAAATGGCGGGAAGCGGATGAGAAAGAGCGACTATGGGTAGTCGATCCCGCGCACCCGATCGCAGCGGGCATTGGCGAGTTTATTGAGCTGGAGCGGGAAGAAATGTACGGCGAGCATTTCGATATTCCGGCACCGGATGAGCTTGTATTCGTGAGCTGGTTCCAAGGCGGGGAAATCTTCCGCAGCGGCTGCACGTATAAGCGCGGGCAAGGAAATATCTTTTATTTCCGACCGGGACACGAGACATATCCAACGTACCACAATCAAGACGTAATCCGCGTCATCGCAAACGCGGTGAAGTGGTCGGCAGCAGGAAAAGGCGCAGCACCAAAGTATGGCCATGTGCCGGTGCCTCTTGAAACGCTATAAGGTTAACGTGCAGCGCATTAGCGCTGCACGTTTTTTGTTGCAAGGGGCTGATGAAAGGCCGGATGCCGAATGTAGAACTTAAATTGTAGAATGTAGAATTATTTCAGCCAAATGACTGGGGTGAAAATCTAACGAACCGTAAGGCATTATTCCTCCGTTGATTGGTTATCTGGAACAAAGAACAATTTACCTTCATATAAATCGAACAAACGTTTGCTTTTTGGGGTGAAACAAGATTAGGCGTATGGTAGAATAGTAGAATCGAATAACGAGAAGAGGTTGGCGGATTATGACGCTCCGATTTGTAATTGGCCGGTCAGGGTCGGGTAAGACCCATTATTGTTTGGATCGAATTCGCAGCAGCCTGCTGGCGCAGCCAGATGGGCCGCCGATCGTCATATTAGTGCCGGAGCAGGCAACCTTCCAAACGGAATACGCATTGCTGAACCATGCAGAGCTTAGTGGTTCAATACGAGCGCAGGCGCTCAGCTTCCGCCGTCTGTCTTTCCGGATTATGCAGGAGACTGGCGGCACGGCACTGGTTCCAATCAGCGAGAACGGCAAGAATATGCTGCTTTACAAAATCGTCCACCGTCTCGAGGAGCAGCTGCAATTGTTCAAAGGCAGCGAGACCCAGCATGGATTTATCGAACGTCTGGGCGAGCTGATGACCGAGTGGAAACGATACGGGATCGGCACAGACGAGCTGTCCTCCTTCGTCGAAAGCCGCATGCCTCAGAAGGGCAGCTCGCTGCTAGGGAGAAAACTTCATGATCTACAAATGATAGCCTCAGGCCTTGAGCGTGAATTGGACGGGCTTTATGTGGATGCCGAGGATTATTTGAGCTGGCTGGTTAAAGGCTTTCATCAAGCGCCTTCTATGGCGGATACAGAGATTTGGGTAGATGGCTTTCACGGCTTTACGCCCAAGGAATTCGATGCGCTAGGCACGTTGATGAAGTACTCCAAAGGTATGACGGTGACGCTATGTCTGGACAAGCTTTACGAACAAAGCGAGCAGCCGCATGAACTGGATCTATTCCGGCCGACTGCGGAGACCTATATGAAGCTGCGCGATTTGGCAGTCGAGAACGGCGTAGAGATCGAAGAGCCTGTCCTGTTAAGCGGAACGCCTTACAGGTTCAAGGAAAACCCGATGCTTGCGCATATGGAACGCCATTACGGCGGAAGGAAACCTCTTAATCTGTCGGAGACTGAGTTGAATCAAGGAGGCGTATCGCTCCATGCCGCAGCTAATCGCCGTGCAGAAGTAGAAGCGGTAGCTCGCGATATTACGCGCAGAGTACGTGATGAAGGGCTGCGCTATCGGGATATGGCCGTTATGGTACGGAATGCGCCTGATTACAACGATTATATTAAAGCCGTATTCGCCGATTACGGCATTCCCTTCTTCCTCGATCAGAAGAATGGTGCGCTTCATCATCCATTCGTCGAGTTTATTCGTTCCGCGCTGGAAATCGCGACGCACGGCTGGCGTTATGAAGCCGTATTCCGCTGTATTAAATCAGAGCTTCTCATTCCAGAGGATGGCAGCATAACGCGGGAAACGTTTGATTTGCTGGAGAACTATGCGCTTGCAGCAGGCATGAACGGCAACAGATGGACGACGCTCAGCCAGTGGAAGCCTTTAATGCGAGATACGCTGGATGGCGATCCCGTTCAAGCGGGCGAGAATGAGCTGCGAGAATTTGATGCTATAATGGCCGCCAGGGAAGCGGTTGTACCGATTCTGCGAAAATTCAGCAGAGAGATGAAGAAAGCCAGCAGCGTCAGACAAATGTGCGAGGCCATGTACAGACTGCTCGTCACAATCGAAGCGCCGGATCGGATGGAGCGCTGGAGCCGCAAAGCGATTGCGGATGGCAATCCCCTGCGGGCGAGAGAGCACCGGCAGCTGTGGGACGGCGTTATGGATTTGCTCGATCAGCTGACCGAAATGACGGGAAGCGAATCGATGCCGCTCGAGCTGTTCACGGGCATGGTGGAGACGGGACTTGAGAGCTTAAAGCTTGCATCCGTTCCGCCTTCGCTTGATCAAGTGTTGATCGGAAGCATGGATCGTACGCGCTCCGGTCAAATCACAATCTGTTATTTGCTCGGTGCGAACGACGGCGTCATGCCGCAGCGCATGCAGGAGGATGGCGTACTGACCGAGCAGGAGCGTGAAACGCTGGAATACGGCGGACTTGTCATGGCGCCGGGCGTTCGTCGCAAGCTGCTGGATGAGCGGTTCATGATCTACAACGCGCTTACGACCCCAAGCGAGCATCTGTGGATAAGCTGGCCGCAGTCGGATGAAGAAGGGAAAAGCTTGCTTCCTTCCGAAATTATTCGCCATATTAAAGGACTCTTCCCCGGCATGATGGAGAAGGGAATCGCAGGCGAGCCTGTTCCGGCTATGCCGGAGTCCGAGCAGCAAGCATTTATGGCACATCCTGAACGAACGCTCTCATACCTAATCACGCAATTGCGGATTTGGAAGCATGGCGGCGAGATTGCTCCGCTTTGGTGGGAGGCTTACAACTGGTTTGCCGTTCGGCCGCAGTGGCAGGACAAGCTGCAGCGCCTTGTTTCTTCTTTGCAATATACCAATGAGGAAGTGACGCTTTCCCCGGAAACAGCTGAGCAACTATATGGAACGCTGTTGCGAGGAAGCGTGTCTCGGATGGAGCGTTTCGTGTCTTGTCCGTTTCAACATTTTGCGATACATGGTCTCCGTCTTCGTGAGAGAGCCCTTTATAAACTAGCTGCGCCGGATATCGGACAGCTGTTCCATGCTGCACTGAACCGGCTTACGGAAACGTTAGGCGACAGTTGGGCTTCGCTCACTCCGGAACAGCTGCGCGACGCTTCGACGGAGATCGTAAACGAGCTCGCAATGAGGCTGCAATCGCAGATCCTGTTCAGCAGCAACCGCCATCAATATGTAGCGCGCAAGCTTCGCGATACCATTAGCCAAGCTGCGGTTATTCTGGGTGAGCATGCAAGGCGGGCACAGTTTAAACCGGTTGGACTTGAGATTGGCTTCGGGCCGCAAGGGCCTTTGCCTGCGGTTACGATCCCGCTGTCCGACGGCAAAATGCTGGAGATGGTCGGCCGAATTGACCGTGTTGACGCTGCTCAGACGACTGATGGTCTGCTGCTTCGTGTCATCGACTATAAGTCCAGCGCGAAGCAGCTTCGCTTGGAGGAGGTTGCTTACGGCATGGCGCTGCAAATGCTGACCTATCTGGACGTTCTGCTTACGCATGCACCGGAATGGCTTGGACAGCCTGCGAAAGCAGCAGGTGCGTTATATTTCCACGTGCATAATCCGATGCTGTCTACCTCCAACGGTATGCCGCCTGCGAAGGCGCGCACTGAAATACTGAAACGATTCAAGCTTAAAGGACTGGTTCTGGCAGATGAAGAAACGGTCAGAATGATGGACGGTGCGCTTTCAACCGGTTATTCCGAGCTGCTGCCGCTTGCGCTGAAGCGTGACGGCGGCTTCTATAGCAGCTCGTCAGTCGTATCTGATGAGCAGTGGGGAACGCTGCGCCGTTCGGTGCGAGGAACACTTCGCCGAATCGGCGACCGGATCGCGGGCGGAGATGTTTCGATTACCCCGTATCGGCTGGGCAATAAGACACCATGTCAATTTTGCGCGTATAAGCCGGTATGTCATTTTGATCCATTGGTAGAAGGCAATTGCTATACAAGGCTGAACAAGCCTGGTAAAGATGAAGTTTGGGAGCTGCTTGCGAGCGGTGATGATGATGCAGGCGGTACGGTTGATGTTCAAGAAGATACAGGGAAGGAGCAAAAGGGATGACGACAACGTTACCCGGGAATACGACAATTCCGCCAAAGCCGATCGGAAGCACGTGGACGGATGACCAGTGGAGAGCCATCGTAACAGGCGGCAGTAATATCTTGGTTGCGGCGGCTGCGGGCTCAGGCAAAACTGCCGTACTTGTTGAACGGATTATCCGCAAAATCTCGGCAGATACCGATGTCGATCGGCTGCTTGTTGCGACCTTCACGAAAGCGGCGGCCGCGGAGATGAAAGAGCGAATTCGAATCGCCTTGGAGAAAGAGCTGGATCGAAATCCGGGCTCCGATCATCTGCGACGTCAGCTTGCCTTAATGGGGCGCGCCTCGATCACGACGCTTCATTCCTTCTGTCTTGATGTTATTCGGCGCTACTATTCGTTAATCGGACTCGATCCCGGATTTCGCATCGCCAACGAGACAGAAGCGGAGCTTCTGCGCATTGACGTGCTTGATGCATTATTCGAAGAGCGGTACGGAGAACCGGAATCGGAGGAAGGCCAAGCGTTCCTTCAGCTGGTTGACAAGTTCGGCGGGGAACGCGGCGATGAGCCGCTCTACGCGCTTGTTATGAAGCTCTATCACTTCTCGCAAAGTCATCCTTGGCCGAAGGTATGGCTGGAGGAGACGGCGAACGCGTTCCAAGTTCAGGATGCGGAAGAGCTTAGTCAAACCGAATGGGTGACGAGTTTGACGGATGCCGTATCGTTGTCTCTGCAAG
The DNA here is from genome assembly GCF_059686995.1 of Paenibacillus rhizoryzae. Taxonomy (NCBI): domain Bacteria; kingdom Bacillati; phylum Bacillota; class Bacilli; order Caryophanales; family Paenibacillaceae; genus Paenibacillus; species Paenibacillus rhizoryzae. The sequence continues at coordinate 119,378 of NZ_JCAALT010000003.1, forward strand.
GCGCAGTCAGCCTGCTGGAACAAGCGGAGGCTCTAACCTACCAGCCCGGAGGTCCGGATGCCTATGGCGAGACATTCCGAGATGATTTGGCGCTTGTTCGCTCGCTTCTCTATCGGGTTGAAAGTCAGCCATGGACCACATGGCATGAAGGCTTCACTACTGCCAGCTTCGGGAAGCTGAAGAGCCAGCGAGGCGATGTATGCGACAAGGCACTGCAAGAGCAGGCCAAAGACTTGCGTGATCGTGCCAAGACAATCATCGCTGATTTAACCGACGAGCTGTTTACTCGTACTCCGGAGGAGTTTGCGGCAGAGCTGGCCGAGATGGCTCCGCTTATGAAGACACTGGCTTCCCTTGCCGATCAGTTCGGCAGCCGGTTCGAAGCGGCGAAGCTGGAGAAAGGTCTCATCGATTTCGGCGATATGGAACACTATTGCCTGCGCATATTGCGCGATGCTGATTCCACAGCCGCTTCGTTAGTACCGTCAGCAGCGGCATTGGAATATCAGCAGCAGTTTCAAGAGATTTTGCTCGATGAATATCAAGACACGAATATGGTTCAAGAAGCGATTGTATCGCTAATCTCGCGTTCAGGCAGAGGGAACCGATTCATGGTAGGCGACGTGAAACAGAGCATCTATCGATTCCGCTTGGCGGAACCGGGATTGTTTTTGCGTAAATATAAGAGTTATCACATGGCCGGTGAAGTGGACGCAGCAGCCTCGGAGGATGTGCCTGACGAGCAGGGCAGCGGGGAGTTTGGCGTACGGATCGATTTGGCGCGAAATTTCCGAAGTCGGCAGGAAGTCGTGGATGGCGTTAACAATGTGTTCCGCGCCATCATGCGCGAGAAAGCAGCGGAAATGGACTACGATGCGCGGGCCGAGCTGGTGTGCGGCGCAACCTATCCGTCTTCAAGCGAAGGCGGTTCTGCCGAGCGGTATGCGGTAGAGCTTGCCGTTCTTGACCGTGGCAAAGGGGAAGCTTCGGACCATTCCGCTGAATCGCAAGAAGAGACGGAAACGGAAGGCGAAGGCGTGTCGGCGGCTGAATCCGCGGAAGATTTGCAAACCGTACAGCTTGAAGCGCGCTATATTGCCAGTCAAATTGTTCGGCTGAAAGGCATGCAGACAGATGCCGCAAACGCAGAGCCCTTCGAGGTGTACGACGGCAAGAAGGGCCGTAAGCGACCGCTTGCTTGGCGAGATATCGTAATTTTGCTGCGGGCAGATAAGCAATGGGCGCCTGTCATTATCGAGGAGCTGCAGCAGCATGGCATTCCGGCTTATGCTGAACTAAGCAGCGGCTACTTCGAGGCGACTGAGGTCGAAACGATGCTTTCATTGCTGCGCGTCATAGACAACCCCTATCAAGATATTCCGCTTGCGGGCACGCTTCGTTCACCGCTAGTTGGGCTATCGGGGGAAGAGCTTGCTCTTATTCGAATCGCTGCAGGCCGCGTTTCCTATTTTGAAGCGGTCAGAAATGCAGCGGATGATCCCAATATGCCGGAAGATACGCAGCGGAAACTGCAAAGCTTCTTAGCTGCACTTGAAGTGTGGCGGGGAGAGGCTCGCCAGGGATCGCTTGCCGATTTGTTATGGCGGATCTATCGGGAGACCGGCTATTACGATTTGGCGGGCGGCATGACAGGCGGCTTGCAGCGGCAAGCGAATTTACGCGCGCTTCATGACCGGGCAAGGCAGTATGAGGCGACAACGCTCAGAGGTTTGTTCCGTTTCCTGCGGTTTATAGACCGGATGCGAGAGAGCGGCGGCGACCTCGGAACGGCCAGAGCGCTCGGGGAACAAGAAGATGTCGTACGCATTATGTCCATACACAAGAGCAAGGGGCTGGAGTTTCCGGTAGTCTTCGCTGCGGGCCTCGGCAAGCAGTTTAATAAAAGGGATCTAAGCAGTCCATTCCTTATGCATAAACAGCTTGGATTCGGTCCTCGCTATGTCGATACGGAGCTGAGAGTCAGTTATCCGACATTGCCGCAGCTGGCGATCAAACAGCATCTGGCGATGGAAACGTTGGCGGAAGAGATGCGGATTTTGTATGTTGCGTTGACGCGGCCAAAAGAGAAAATGTTTCTCGTCGGAACGGTCGCAGACGCAGCGAAGCAGCTGCAGCGCTGGGAATCGGCCCTGGATGCAGGCGGCGGATTGGCGGATTTCCGAATCGCCGGCGCGTCTAGATTCCTCGATTGGCTCGGCCCGCTCGCAATGGGAGCGGGATTACCGACTGTCATGGTAAGCGAAACGGTTGACTCCGTGGATGAAGCCGGAAATGCGGAAGCGGCTGAAAGTGAAGAAGCAGCCAGAGACGCTGAGGTTGTTGAGTCGGTGTTAGTTGGGCACGAATCCGAGGCTGCGTTGCCAGATGTCGTGGCAACAGATGGCGATGCCGGAGTCATCTCCTTCCGCGATTGGCGGACTGCAGTCGTTCCTGCTTCAGTCCTCGGCCTTGAAGCGGCAGTAGGCACGGAGGAAGAAACGGAAGAGGCGGCGGCATTCGCTGAGCGCATGCAAGCTGTACAGGAGCTTGTTCCACTGCCTGAATCGCCGGAGGCTGCGGAGGAGATCGAACGTCGACTTAGCTGGCAGTATCCCTATACAGCGGCTACGATGACGGCAGCCAAAACATCCGTAACCGAGATGAAACGGCTGCATGCCGAAGCCGGAAGGGATGAGGCGGCATTTCTGCTGCCGGAGCTTGCGGGAGACGACGGGTTAGCCGGCCTGGGATCAGCGGAAGAAGCTGATTATCTTGAAGAAGCTTCAGAGATTGAGGCTGTACAATCCTCCACTGCAAGTATAGGGATGGAGGAGCAGGTTGAGTTTCTTTTTGACGAAGAGACTATCAGTTTGGTTCAAGAGGAACCTCAGACTCGGCGTTTAGTAGAAGAGACAGCCGAACATAAAGGAAAACAAGGCGGCGATGGCGAGTATACCTTCCGTCTGCGCCGTCCGAAGTTTATGGAGGAAACTGCATTAACGCCAGCCGAACGAGGGATGGTCAGCCATCTCGTGATGCAGCATATCCCGCTGACGGACGAGCTATCGGAAGAGGCGGTTCAAGCAACAGTAGCGAGTCTTCGAGAGCGTAATATGCTGTCTGCTCAGCAGGCGGCGGCCGTGGATATCGCGGGTTCGGCGGCATTTTTTCAAAGTGAGGTCGGCCTTCGGCTGCTTCGGGCACAATGGGTGCGCCGCGAGACACCGTTTAGCTGTACGTTCCCCGCCGATCGCGTTTACCCGAATGCGTCGCACCAACTGAGCGACGAGCCGATCCTCATTCAAGGGGTTATCGACTGTCTGTTCCAAGATGAAGAAGGCAGACTTGTGCTGCTAGACTATAAAACGGACCGGATTACGTTGAAACGATGGGCGGAGGCGGCGGAACGCCACCGTTTCCAGCTCACGCTGTATGCGGAAGCGATTCATTCTATTATTGGACGCAAGATTGATGAATGTTACGTGTTCTTCTTCGATGGGGGAGAAGCGGTGAAATTGTTTTAATCAGAAAGGATGGGGAAACAAGCGATGCGCATACTGCATACGGCAGACTGGCACTTCGGGCGGTCGCTCGAGGGTCGCAGCCGATTAGAGGAACAAGCGGCTTTCGTAGACGAGCTGGCTTCTCTCGTTAAGGACGAAGGGATCGATTTGGTGCTGCTCGCAGGCGATGTCTACGATTCCGTCAACCCGCCGGCAGCAGCGGAGCAGCTGTTCTATGAAGCGGTTGCCCGATTAGCCGATGGCGGCAAGCGGACCGTAGCGGTGATCGCGGGCAATCACGATCATCCGGAGCGGGTATCTGCATCTGCACCGCTTGCAGCACGCAGCGGCATTCGGCTGGTAGGGATGCCGACAGACCAACCGATTATCGTCGATGTTGCCCGCACGGGAGAGCAAGCAGTTATTGCAGCTTTGCCTTATCCGTCGGAATCCAGGCTGCGCGAGCTGCTAAGCGAAGCGACCGATGAGGCGCTTTTGCGCACGGCCTATTCGGAGCGAGTGGGGCGGCTTATGACGCAGCTTGGTGGTGCTTTTCGCAGCGACACGGTGAATTTGGCGATGAGTCATATTTATGTGCTTGGCGGTTTGGAGACCGATTCCGAGCGTCCGATTCAAATCGGCGGCGCTTATACGGTTGATCCGTCCGCACTCCGAATCGGTGCGCAATATGTGGCGCTTGGTCATTTGCATCGTCCCCAGCGGGTAGCCGGCGATGAGACGATGCGTTATAGCGGTTCGCCGCTTGCCTATAGTTTCTCAGAAGCAGGCCAAGCGAAGTCGGTTACGGTATTTGATGCGGAGCCGGGTAAGGTAGTTGTGCCGCAGGAGATTCTGCTTCGCTCAGGCAAGCCGCTCGTGAGTTGGAACGCTAAGGGCGGTCTGGCCGAAGTATACAGCTGGCTCGAAGAAGGACGCGATGCGCGTGCATGGATTGATCTGGACGTGTGGATGACGGAAGCGATGACGCTTCAGCATATCCAGCAGCTGCGCAAGCTGCATGACGGACTGATCCATATCCGTCCGATCTATCCGGAATCTGCCGAAGCGCTGGAGTCAGGCGAACGTTCGCGTGAGCAATTACCTGCCGAAGAACTGTTCAGACGTTTTTTTGCCAAGCAGACCGGAGGCGGAGAGCCTGATGATCAGACGGTTCAGTTGTTCTTGGAGCTTATTGCCGAAGAGGAAGATTTGCAAAGCGGCGACAATGGCGTAACGTCATCCGACGACGAACTGGTGTCGGGAGGCGAGCGCGTATGAAGCCGATATCCCTTCGATTAAGCGGATTACAGAGCTATCGGGAACCGCAGGATGTCGATTTTGAACGGCTAACCGAAGCCGGCGTATTCGGTATCTTCGGTCCGACCGGGAGCGGGAAATCCAGTATTCTTGACGCGATTACGTTATCGCTCTACGGCAAAGTTGAACGGGCTGCGAACGGGACGCAGGGCATTATGAATCAAGCGGAGAAAACGCTCGCGGTGTCGTTCACGTTCGAGCTCTCCGGTGCCGGAGAGAAGAAGCGTTTCCGTGTTGAACGGCAATTTAAGCGCGGCGGCGACGTGTCCGTCAGCAATACGATCAGCCGTTTCGTGGAGATTACCGAAGCGGGCGACGTCGTTCTCGCGGATAAACTCGCTGATGTGACGCGCTGCGTGGAAGCGCAGATTGGTCTTCATATGCAGGACTTCACGCGCGCGGTTGTTCTCCCGCAAGGGAAGTTCGCGGAGTTTCTGTCGCTGACCGGCAAGGACCGACGCTCGATGCTACAGCGTCTGTTCCGTTTGGAGCGGTTCGGCGACGGCTTAGCGCTGAAGCTTAGCCAGCGCATGAAAGCGGCGGAAGCCGCGCTCAATGAGGCGGCGGCCGAGCAGCTTGGCCTCGGCGACGCTTCTGCCGAAGCGGTGGCTGCCGCGGAGGCCCGTTACCGCGAAGCGGCAGCCGCAGCCTCGGCAGCGCGCGCCGCGCTTGCCGAAGCGGAGCGGCTGCACGCGGAGCGCCTGCATGTGCGCGAGCGCCTGAGCGCGCTGCGCGAGAAAGAGGCGCTGCAAGCGCAGCTGCTCGCGGAAGCGCCGCGCGTCGCGGAGCTTGAGCGCGAGCTTGCGCGCCTCGCCGCCGCGGAGCGGCTCGCGCCCGCGCTCGGCGCAGCCGCCGCGGCCGAGGCGGCGCTGCGCGCTGCCGCCTCGCGCCGCGAGGCCGCCGGGCTGGCGCACGCCGCCCGGCTTGAAGCGGCCACGGCCGCAGCCGCCGCGCGTTCGGCGGCCGCCGCCGAGGCCGCGGCCGGCGAGCCGCGCCTGGCGCAGCGGCTCGAGCAGCTCGCGCAGGCGCAGCGGCTCGAGAGCGAAGCCGCCGCGCTTGCGCGGAGCGTCGCGGACGGCGAGCTGCGCGCCCGCGAAGCGGAAGAGCGCAGCCGCACCTACGGCGAGCAGGCTGCCAAGGCGCAGGAGATGCTCGGCAAGGCTGCGGCCAAGCAGGGCGAGCTGCGCCGGGAGCTGAAGGCGGTGGAGCTTACCGCCGCGGACCGGGATAAGCGCAATGCGCTGAGCAAGAGGCTGCAGCAGCATAATCACTTGCATGCTCAAGCTTCGGCTGCGCATTCAGAACGGAACGCTGCGGTTGAGCTGCACAACCAAGCGCAGCTTCGGATGGAAACGGCGCAAGCCGAGCAGCGTCAAGCGGCGAGCGAACTTCTCGGACAGCTCCGGCAATTGAAGCCGGTATATGCTTCTTTGACAGGCTTGAACCATGAGCTGAGTGAATGGAGCCGGTCGCTGCCGCAGTGGGTGGAACGCGTCCGCCGGGAGCAGCGCGAGCAGCAGCGGTTACAGCTGGCTTCGCAGCTGGCGGAAGGCTTGACGCAAGGCGAACCATGTCCCGTATGCGGCTCATGTGTACACCCCGGTAATCATGGGATTGCCGCCGAGGATCAAGCTTCCGCTGGCGATACGGTGCTTGCTGCATGGGAGCTGGTGACCCAACAAGCCCAGCAGCTGCAACTGCGCCTATCACCCTTGCATACTAAAGCCAGTACTGCATTAGATCGGCTAACCGATACGATCGATTCGGTTTCAAATGTTTCGCCTTCGTTAGACTCGGGATCTGATGACTCTAACTCTATTGATTCTGATTTCAGTTCGACGAAGATGTTAGATAAAGCAATGCCGGAGGCTGCCGCTGCAGCCGAGGTCGCCGAAAGGCTTACATCGGATGACGTAGCTTCTGCCGAAGCACTGGCAGCACATAAAGCAGCCTTTAAGGCTATTGCTGAAATGATAGCCATGCACGAAAACTGGCTTGCTAGTGCGGAGAAAGGTTTTGCCGGCAGCCGAGGCCGGTTCACGGAAGCCACTCGAATAAGTGAACAGTACGCCAACGACTATCGCACCCAAGCTGCGCTTTCGGATCGCGCGCAGGTTCAATATGAGCAATGCGCGAAGGAATTGAAGCAGGAACAAGCTTTGTGGTTGGAGCAATTCGGAGCCGCCTTGCAGCCGTCGCAAGGGGATGAGCTTCTTCAAGAGCTGGAGCGTCGTGAAACAGCTGCACTTGAATTGCGAAGCCGCCTTGAGCGGAGCGTCAGTTACATCGAGGATACGACGCGGACGCAGCAAGAAAGTGCGAACAAGTCACAAGCGGCTCAGCTGGAATTCGCGACTCTGTCGGCAACGCTTGCCGGCCAGCAGCAGCAGTTAGGCGAGAAACGCAGCCAATTGCATAGCATTACTAACGGAGTCTTAGCAGCAGGATTAATTACGGAAACAGAACAAGAATTGTCTAGGCTGCGAGCGAATCTGAAGACGCTAACCGATCGGCACGAAACCGCACAGCAAGCTTTGTCGGAAGCGGCGCAGCAGCGGAGTGCTGCTGAAGAGGCGGAATTCGCGGCTGACAATCGGCATAAGGAAACAAGCGAGGCTTGGCAGGAAGCCTTAGCGGCGTCCCCGTTTGAGAGCAGCGAGGAAGTCACTGCTTTGCAGCCAATGCTTGTCCATCAATCCCGGATTAAAGAAGATGTCGCCAAATATCATGAAGCGCAGCAGCAGTTAGCCGCGCAAGTGGAACTGCTTCGAGATCAACTGCAAGGACGCAGTCAAACCGAAGAAGAATGGCTAGAAGCGGTTGCTCTGCTAGAGCAAGGACGCGCGATGAATGAGAGCATGCTGCAAGCGGCTGCCAAAGCCGAACGGGATAGGGATGAGCTGAAAGCGAAACAGGAACGGTGGAATGGCCTGGAAGCGAAACGTCTGGAGATGGAGCAGCTTTGCGGCAGACTGAAGTCGCTGCAAACCGTGTTCCGGGGGAATGCATTCGTAGAGTATGTCGCCGAAGAACAGCTGGTACAAGTATGCCGAGCTGCTTCCGAACGGCTTAGCTTCTTGACGAAGCGCCGCTATGCGCTTGAAGTCGATTCCAGCGGCGGCTTTGTCATTCGAGATGATGCCAACGGCGGCATTCGCCGTCCGGTTTCGACGCTCTCCGGCGGAGAAACCTTCTTGGCATCGCTGGCGTTGGCACTTGCATTGTCAGGTCAAATTCAGCTCCGCGGCAAATATCCGCTGCAATTTTTCTTCTTGGACGAGGGCTTCGGGACGCTGGATCCGGAGCTGCTGGATACGGTTATTACCGCGCTGGAGAAGCTGCATAACGATACGCTGTCCGTGGGCGTCATCAGTCATGTACCGGAGCTGCGGGCACGCTTGCCGAGACGGCTTATCGTTATGCCTTCCGAACCGTCGGGGCGAGGCAGCCGGGTCGAACTCGAAACGATGTGACGGAACTGTTAACGTTGCTCCATTCCGGTTGCATTCGCGAGCGGAAAACGCTAACTTAGTGGAGGGCCCTTACCGCCAAACCAAGCATAGGCGCCAATCCTAATCGAACTAACCTTTTGGAGGTAACACCGTGGAGGAGCACAAGCCAAAACGACCGATTTTCACGCCAGTCGTCCTTATTTTGCTTACATTCAGTTTAATCGGCAACGTGTTTCTATACAGCCGTTCGATTCAACATGACAAGGATGAACGCATCAGCCGCGGTACGTCGATCCTGCAGTCCGGCAATGATGCCAAGCTTTACTTTGATCAAGTGACAGCTGGACTTGAGGATTTACTGAAGCATCAGGATATTCCTACCCGGTTGGCAGCCAAGAGTTTGCTGATTGCTGCGTACCATAAGAGCTCTGCCATCACGACTTTTATTAAAGAAGCGGAGACCGTGAGCGGCGCAGAATTCCCGGCAACGAAACGCAATGCAGCCACGTTCTTGGAGCAATCGGAGAAATCGCTGCAGACGCTCGGCAATCACACGGGTCCGCTGACGAATGAGGAACGAATCTACTTAAAATCGCTATTAGCCGTCAATCAAGCGTGCGCGGCAGAGATGGCAACCTTCAAGCATGATACGATATCCGAAACGACCTCCCTGACGATACTTGTCGATGAAGCGTGGGTCAATTCGGGGAAGAAGCTGGTGGAATTTATGAACAAGCCGGCGAATGTTATGTTTGGCAAGTAGTTGGAGTCAAGAAAGGCAGTTCTCCAAGTGCGAAATTGCACTGGAGAACTGCCTTTTTTCATTTCTTATTTCTTATACCCATCCCTAACTCCACAGCCTTGCTTCAATTCTTAATGCCCTTCGAAATAATCTCAACATCCACCTTCGTCTGAAAATCGGTTTTCGGGTAAACAGTCTCCCAGTCGATCGATTTCCAATAGGCGGGATGGAAGGCAATCAAGTCTCGGCCGATGCCAAGTGCATCGGAATTCGAGCGCCGAAGCACTTTCGTAACCTGTTCGGTTTCAGCAGTTAGCAGGCCAGAGAGGCGTTTGTTTAAGTCTGCGATGACCTTTTTATCGGCTAGATTGTCCTTTCCGTATTCAATAACGGAAGCTTTCAGCGACAGCTGCAGCTTAACGGTTACGTTTCCTTCGGCATTAATCGAGACATGCTTGGAGCGCTTTAACTTCACGATATCGATGGAGATGTACTCCTTTATATCGCCAGGCGCGTTCTTTTCTCCATCTTCTAAGTTTCGGGTCATTACGCAGATACCTTCGAGCTTGCCGCTTAGCAATAACAGCATCATGGATTGGTTGGCATTCAGGTGATACCCGGTATATTTGCGATTATTCATCAGTGCGACACCATCGATTTCGGCGCGGCTTCCGACCTTCTTCAAGATGGGCAGGACCGAATCCCGGCCCGGATCGAAGAAGATGGGAAAGACGGAATGCAGGGTCACGTTTGGAATCGCTGTTTCATAACGCGCGCTGATGATGAGCTTTCTCAGGTATTCGCCTGCCGTCGCCGACCCGAATCGTTCCAGTCGAATTAAGTCGCTGGCTTTGCCTTGCACGATCGCAACCATCGATAGCATCGGATCTGCGGAGCTTCGGAATGTGGCATCGAGCAGCGAGGCCAAATCTTGGCGTGCCAGCTTATCGCTGATCAGCATCACTTGATTCTTGGAGGTGGCAACAGGTCCGGCCAATTGCACGCCGATTTTCTTATATAAGGATTCCTCCATCGTAGCGCCTGAGGCCGAGATAACCTCATGTGTCGGAGCCGACCGCTCTTTTCCCCCGGGTGATTGTATGGTTACGGTCGTCACGATCTCATTGTTATCGTTCAAATCCAGCGATGTGGCATAGATTAGCTGTAAGTTCTTTAACTCATTATGGTAGCTGCACCCCGGAACCGTCAGTACAGTGAACAGACATGACAAGAGCAGAACGGTTCGCTTCATGCAGCCTGACCTTCCTTTTTACCCGTCATCCAGGCAATTAGCAGCAGGGCAACCGGGAATCCGAGTACGAAATAAGCTCCGAATTCAATCATTTTCGTTAAATGCGCGATCCCGGTGTCCGATCTCCAGAACAACCCTCCGATACAGATGAGCGGAGTCATGTAATAGATGGCGACTTTTTGTTTATTACGATGAAACAGGTGACCGAGCCCTTTACAGGTCGCATATACATAGCTCGTTAATGTCGCCGTTACTTTGACCAGCCACAAAGACAGAAACAACAGATCAAGCCGCTCCACGAATGGCAGCGAAATTCCATTCATGTAGTAAGGAACCGGCTGCGGAACGCGGACCAGCGCTTCCGGGCTAAAGTTAAAGGAGCAGGTGAGCACGACGACGAGGTAGAAAAATGCAGCCGAACCATTCGCCCATAACATGGGTGCGATTAAGCTTTTCCCATTCTTCTTGACGTCGGAATTGATGACAAGCAGAAGCTCAAAGCCGAGAAAAGAGATCACGGAGCTCTTCATTCCGAGCAATATGGCGCTCCAGCCGCTCTCGCCGATCGGCAGCAGGTAGCGGTAATCAAAATTATCGTGGCCGAAGCACAGCAAGGCCAGCATGAGGATGAGGATGAACGATATCAAAGTATGGTAACGTGCGATAATAGCGGCGCTTTCCTTGGCGAAGTAGAGGAGGATTACGCCATTTGCGATAATGACAAGCCATGGATTGGAGAAGGGGAGGATCCACAATTCCACGAACACCATCTCCAGAAGAAGGATCAAAGTGGAAGTCATCGTAAAATAAGCGACATAGACGATAGTCACTAAGCTTCCGACCCATTTTCCAAGCAGAAACGGCGCAAATTCAAATAAGTTTTTCTGTGGGAAGCGGGCGCAAAGCGCAACATAGCAGAGCAGCAGAAGCTGAATGACGCCTCCTGCCAGGATCACAGATATCCAACCATCCGGTCCGGCCGCAAGGTGCAGCAGATAAGGGAAAGCAAGCACGCCAATCCCGACCTGTGTTTGTAAAATAAAGCCGAACAACTGAAAACGTGACATGCTGGTTCACTCCTGCTTGGACGTCTTGTTGCCAAACATCCGAATAGGCAGCTGTATTAGCGCGGGCAGCAGACGCCGGGGCTCTAATGGTGCAAACGGATAGAAATAAGGGACGCCATACGATTCGAGTTTCGTGAGATGCATGAACAGCAAGCTGAAGCTAAGCGCGATTCCTACAAATCCGAGCATCGCGGAAGCAAACATAACCGGAATGCTGACAAGCCGAAGGGCGAGCCTCATTTCTTGGGAAGGTAGACTGAAAGAGGCCACCGCCGTTAGTGCTATGACGACGATCATCGTTGTGGATACCAGGTTCGCGTTAACCACTTCCGTTCCGATAACCAAACCGCCAACGATCGACAGTGTAGAGGCAATTGATTTCGGCAGACGGAGTGCTGCTTCCCGCAGCAGCTCCAGCACGATGATCATGAATAACGCTTCGATTAACGGATCGAATGGAATATTTTCAAGCGAAGCTTTGAGTGAAAACACGAGATCAATCGGCAGTACTTCGAAGTGGTTGGATACGATCGCAATATAGATCGATGGAAGCGCGACGGTCAGCAGCATGCTAATGTAGCGAAGGAATCGGAAGAAAGTCCCGTTCCACCATCTCGATACGTAATCGTCCGGTACTTGAAAAAACATAAAGAAGGTAACCGGAAGGATTACCGCCATCGCATTGCCGTCAATTAACAGCACGACTCTGCCCTCCATTAAATGAGACACCGTTGTATCGGGGCGTTCAGAGAAAAGCGTTTGAGGGAAAAAGGAGAATGCGCTGCTCTCGAGCAATTCCGTAATCTGGCCGGCAGACTTTACGAAATCAACGGAAATTCCGGCGATTTTGGCTGCGATTTGCTCTACCACGTTGGGATCAGCCACTTCTTGCAGATAAAGGAGTGATACATTCAGCGAGCTCTTCGCACCGAGCACATAATTTCGTTCCACAAGCTCTGCCGCCGTTAACCGCTTTCGGATGAGCTGAGCATTGATCACTAAATCATCGACAAATCCTTCGTGAGAGCCGCGTATCGTTTGTTCGTTTTGCGGTTCGGCAGCATGGTCGGTCAACTGGATGCTGACATCTGCCAGCATGATCTCGGTGCATTGATCCAGCAATATCGCACATTTACCCTGCTCCATCCCCTCGGCAGCGGAGTGGAAGTCGGTTACGCGCTGCAAATCCAAGATAGGGAGCACGTCTTCAAGGCGATTCTCAGTCGCACGCTGAATGGGTTTAAGTACGCTGTTTTGCAGACGCTCTCGGTCTGTGTAAGCAATATGGTAAAGGATGCAGCCTTTGATGTCCTGCAGCCGAAATTCTCTGCTGTAAATATCGCCGGGTGCCTTGAAAACATCGGTTAAGCCGCGGATATTCGACTCCAGATCAGCGGAAGTCGGCAAAGCATGAAGATTAGCCATCGCCACAATTCCTCCACATAGCCCGATTAATCCATTTGAGTATGTACCATTATTGGTGTTTTCATCCAAAAATAGTAGGGCTGCCCACTGGAGCTTGACCCAATAAGCCTGCCGCCAAAAACAAAAAAGCCGAGAACGGAATAGCCGTTTCTCAGCTCTTTACAATGACCGGTAAGATAAATCAATTAATAGGCGCCCCAGCAGCGCCTATACGCCGTTCTACAGCTCCGCAGCATGTCTTCTTGGCTTCGATGCCTGCTCTTGCGATAATTCCGCTATAAGCCGCTCCGCCACGCGCCGACCGCTTGAGAAAGCCCGCTCGGCTAGCTCGCCTTTCCCTTCACAGCCATCGCCGCAGAAGTAGAACGGCATGCTTTCAATTCGATTTGGCACAAGCCGGTTGCCCGCAATGTTTTTCACACTCTGAACCATTGCTTTCTTGGATACCCGTTTCACGGCAACGGCATCCCGCCAGTTCGGATAATGGCGATCAAATAAAGACTCCATTTGCTGCGTACGTTCTTCCAAGTAGGCTTTGCGGTCTACATCGCTGCTGCTCTCGTCGCTTAAGTAAGCGATGCCCTGCAGCAGCTGTCCGCCTTCCGGCACGAGGGTGTGGTCAGTGGCCGATACATCCGAAATAAACAGCTTATGGTTCATATCGCTAATATAGCTGAAAGGCCTTGCAACAACGTGATTCAATCCAATGTCATAGACCATGACTTCGGTTGCCGTATTTTGCTCGTAAGGGGCCAGGAATGGCTCCCAAGGCGTCCCGCGCAGCAGCTTAACGACCTGCTGAATCGGCATCGCGAATATGACGCGATCGAAGGTTTCTTCTCGTGCTTTTGTATTCAGCACATACTTGCCCTGCTCATAACGGATGCCGTCAACACCCTCCTGAAGCGCGATTGACCAGCGCTCGGATGAGTTGATTTTGTCGCGCAGCTGATTCGTTATGACCGCCCAGCTGCCCAGCACATAGTTCACGGGCCGATGCGATAGAAACAAATTATGATAATAATCGCTGATGACTGTACCCGGCACACGTCGTGCATCCTCCGGCGTAATGAAGAAGTTGCTGCACACCAGATGCTCCCACAGTTCCTTCACATCTTCTGCCGCACCTGATTCCGCTAAGTAATCGCCCAGCGTCGCGTAATGCTTAACTTGGTGAATATTCGCCATTATGGCTGTTATTTCACCGACGAAACGGACCTTCTGCATGGGGGTCAATATATCGGTTTTTACTAAATTCACAAAATCCAGCGGAGCAGGGGTCAGATGCTCACCTTTCTCATACATGACTTTGCGTTTGTCCACTTGTTTGCTGCTGAAATCCAAGTGCAGCTCGCGCTCCATAACCGAGAGTGTATGCCGGTCCAAGCCATAAATAGCGTGTGCCCCGTAGTTCAGCGTAAAGCCTGCCTTCTCATACGTGAAAGCGCGTCCGCCAAGCTGCGGACTCCGCTCGAATAGAACACCACTGACGCCGGGCTGCTCTGACAAGTATGCGGCAGCGGTTAATCCCGCAAGTCCGCCTCCGATAATGGCAACATTCATTTCCGATCTCCTCCTAGTGACAAGCGGCCGGGTTTTGCTTGCAGGTTTGCAGCGTGACGAGCAGCTCGTCCAATCCAGCCCTTGGCAACTTATGTCCTTTCACATTATACGCCGCTTGATTGAAGCCAATCTATCTCATTTCTGACTGATAGACTTGCCGATTCGGCATCGGTTTTCTAAGGGACAAAAGCCCATTTTTAGCGCTTGAAGGCGCCATTTGCCTACGGGCGAATATCATGGTAGGAGAATGAAGGAGGTCATGATCCGCATGGAAAAGAAGGTTTCAACGTCGCCGGTAGGGAAAACGCCAAACCAGCCGATGTCTAACAAATCGTTGTCCAACAAATCGATGCCTAACAAGTCGATGCCTAACAAGTCGATGCCCAATCAGCCCATGCCTAACCAGCCGATGCACAAGCAGTCAACTGCAATGATGCCGGCGAAGCACGACAACATGCCTATGGAGAAGCATGAAATGAAAAAAATGTGCCAAGACCATATGCACCGTTACGTGCTCGTGCAAACACGTGACGGCTGGTGCTGCGATGGGATTGTTGAGCATATCGATGACGAATGCGTCTGTATTGCCGTGCCATACTGCGGCCCCCATATGGACCGTGCATTTTTCCCTGGAGGAGGCGGGTTTTTCCCACCCCCGTTCTTTCCGCGCCGCCGGTTCGTTCGGCAAGTGTTCCCGCTTGGCGGATTGCTCGGCTTATCGCTGCTTCCGTTTTATTGGTAAGCGTGACTATTTTCTTGGTTTTGTTAGAGCCGGCGTTCCACGGGGCGCTGGCTTTTTGCACGTGCAAGAGCCATGATTCCGGATTGGACTTGCCCTTTATTTTTCGCTATGATGGACGAAGAATTGTAAACTCGTGAAAAGGAGCAGAGTCATGGACTGTATATTTTGCAAGATTATAGAAGGAAGCATTCCTTCAAAGAAAGTGTTCGAGAATGAACGCGTACTTGCTTTCCACGACATTCAGCCGCAAGCACCGGTACATACACTGATTATTCCGAAGAAACATATCCCGACGATGAATGACGTTACAGATGAGGATGACGCAGTAATGGCGGAATTATTCACGGTTGCGCGTCAGCTTGCGAAGGAGCTGGGCGTTGCTGAATCGGGCTACAGAGTTGTCAATAATTGTAACAGCGACAGCGGACAAATCGTGTTTCACCTGCATCTTCACCTGCTCGGCGGAGAGAAATTAAAGCCTTTGGGTTAAGTGTATAAAAATAGCATCGTCTTTCAAGTTGACACTGCCTTTCCTTATAACATATAATTTAGTTTGATGAACCGTGTTAACTTTTACTGGACGGTCTGATTCGGAGGGAGGGAAAACTGGTGTCTGAAACAAAAGTTCGCAAAAACGAGACGATCGATGCTGCACTCCGCCGCTTCAAACGTACCATCGCAAAGGATGGCGTATTGGCCGAGGTGAAGAAACGCAAGCATTATGAGAAGCCTAGTGTCAAGCGTAAGTTGAAGTCCGAGGCTGCGCGTAAGAGAAAGTTTTAGGAGGATCCTTCCACAATGAACCTTAGCGAACGATTAAACGACGATATGAAGCAAGCGATGAAGAGTCAGGAAAAATTCAAGCTCACCACAATTCGAATGATACGAGCTTCTATCAAGAATTTGGAGATCGACTTGAAACGTCCGCTCGAAGACGCAGAAGTGCTTGATATCTTAAGTCGTGAGATCAAACAACGTAAAGATTCCCTCCAAGAATTTCAGAAAGCCGGCCGCGACGATCTCACGAAAGATGTCGCAGCAGAAATTGAAATTATTAGTGTATACCTGCCTCAGCAGCTGACCGAAGAAGAGATCAAGTTGATTGTTCAGCAGACCATCCAGGAAACCGGTGCTTCTTCCAAAGCCGAGATGGGGAAAGTCATGAGCGCACTTTTGCCTAAAACAAAAGGGCGGGCTGATGGTAAACTAGTAAACACATTTGTGCAGCAATTTCTGCAATAAACATAGGCTGACAGCCAAACACTCCCCGTAAGGGGAGTGTTTTTTCGTTTTATCTGGGCTTACTCCAATCAAGACCTATTGACCATTTGCCCAAACTAGCCCAAAATTAGGCTAACCTATAGAAACGAGGCATACAGCAGCATGTTGCGTAATTGGAAAGAAATTCTAATGTTAGCCATTCCATCGCTTGTCTCATTTGCAAGTATGACGATGACCGGTACCATTAACTTGATTTTGGTCGGACAGCTCGGAGCACTTATCATTGCTATTGTAGGCGTATCCAACATCATCATGTATAACGCTTTCGCATTGTTCTCCGGTATCGGGCACACCGTCAATTATTTAGTCGCACAGAATCACGGCGCAGGTGATATGAAAAAGGGCATTCAGCGAACGTACATCGCCATGTACATGTGTCTCATTTTTGCCTTGCTGATTGCAGTGGTCGGCTGGATTGGCGCAGATGATATTTTGCGCTGGACGGGCGGCTCGAAGGAGCTGGTTGAAACCGGCGATTTCTATTTGGAGCTGCGGTTTTACGCGATGTCCTTTGGTATCGTCAACTTTGCGTTCCATGGTTTTCTGCGCGGCATAGGCGCAACCAAGTTGTCCATGGTCGTTTCGCTTCTTGTCAATGTACCGATAATTTTGCTTACGTACACCTTGACCTTCGGCCATTGGGGAATGCCTGATCTCGGATTAACGGGAGCCGGAATTGCCATATTAATCGGTGAAGGTTTGCAAACGCTTATTTGCGTCTTTATCTTCTTCATCGTGCTTCACAAGAAATATCACACCCGCAGTCGTATTGCTTTCGCCATCCAGTGGATGGAAATGAAGCTTCTGATGATCGAGAGCGGAAAACTCGGCATTCAAGAGTTTTCGCTGAGCATCTCGATGTACATCTTTACCGCTTTCGTGGCAAGGCTTGGCGATCATGCCCTGGCCGCCAATGAAGTGGCGTTAAGCATCATGTCCTTCGGATTCATGCCTGCATTTGCGTTCGGCTCGACCGCGACTATTCTCGTCGGCCAGCATGTCGGCAAAGGCACACCGCTCAAGGGACGCCGAGTCGGTACCGATACGGCGATATTAGGCTCGATCTTTCTTATTTTGCTCGGCACAGTTGAATTTATTTTCTCTAAGCAAATTACGCATCTCTATACGAATGATCCCGAGGTCTATAAGCTCGCTGCACATCTGATTCAGATTTCTGCATTCCTGCAGATCTTTGACGGGCTTCTGAACTTCTATGCGGGCGGTCTGCGAGGAATTGGAGATACCACATTCCTGCTTCGTGTATCCTTCGTCGTAAGCTGGTTTATTTTCGTTCCGCTTGCCTATGTGTTCATCTTCGTCTTTCATTGGGGCAGCATGGGGGCATGGCTCGCGCTCTATGCATTCCTCATGGTATTCGGCATAGCAGTGATGGTGAGGTTCTATCGAACCGATTGGACCGCAGTCCGTCTGAAGGAAGCCAGCCATTAATAACTGAAACGAATTGGTGTCATGTACGTAACATTAACTTAGGTTATAAGCTTGTTAATGTACAAGGAGGGACTGGCGTGCAGCTTGCCCAAAGGTGGAGATTGAAATTGGTGCTTCCTGCTCTGATGGCGCTGCTTTATGTGATGGCGATGGCTATTCCGGCCTTTGCCGCAAATGGCGACTCAGACAGCGCATCGGTAGGCTCAACCATTTACATCGTGAATGTGAAGCAGACCGTTGAATCCGGCTTGCAGAAGACGCTGGAGCGGGCTTATCAGGAAGCCGAGGATGCAAAGGCTAAACGTATGCTGATTGTTCTCAATACGCTTGGAGGGCGGCTGGACAGCGCTCTGGAGATCGGAGAACTAATTAGAACGAGTAAGGTGCCGACAACGGTATATGTGCAGGGGAAAGCCGTTTCAGCCGGGACATACATTGCCCTAAACGCAGACGAGATTATTATGCAGCCCGGCAGTACAATCGGAGCGGCAGCCGTTGTGGATGAATCCGGTGAGCTGGTCACGAATCCGAAGACGCTTTCTTTCTGGACGGAAGAGATGAAAGCGGCAGCACTGCTGAACGATCGCGATCCTAATATTGCAGCAGCGATGGTGAACTCGAATCTGGAGCTTGAATTGAGCGCTCTCGGGCGTACGAAAGCCAAAGGCGACATTCTTACGTTATCTGCCGGAGATGCGCTGAAAGTAGGCTATGCGGAGTTTACGGCGGCAACGGTGGATGACGCGCTCGCGAAATTGAATCTGCCGCAACCGAACATTGTGAATTACGAAGTCAGCGCACTTGAGCGGGTCGGACAATTCTTAACGCTGCCAATCGTTATGACGCTGCTGCTGATTATCGGCATAGCAGGCGTTGCGATCGAGCTGATGATACCGGGATTCGGAGCTCCGGGCATCATTGGCGTCATCGGCTTCGGACTGTATTTCTTCGGCCATTATATTGTTGGCTTTGCGGGACTTGAGGATGTGATCCTGTTTATTATCGGGATCTTGCTGCTTGTCTCGGAACTGTTCGTACCGAGCTTCGGGATACTGGGTATACTTGGTTCTATATCGTTAATTGCCAGTGTGCTCATGGCAGCGCCGAATCCGAAATCGGCCGGTTTATCACTCATCGTGGCTGTCGTTGTTGCGGGTGTTATCGTATTCATCATCGCCAAACGGTTTGCACATCGCGGGATATGGAATAAATTCATTCTGCGTGATCAGCTGACGACGGCTGAAGGGTATATCTCAACGGCAAGCAAAGTATCGTATCTGGGGATGAATGGCAAGACGCTGACACCTCTGCGTCCTGCAGGAACCATTCGAATTGGCGATAGCCGGATAGACGTTGTCACATCAGGGGAGTTCATTCCATCCGGTGCCGACGTTACGGTTATTAAAGTCGAAGGCGCACGTGTCGTTGTCGCCCAGCTTGATGAGAAGAACTAATTAATTGGAGGGGTTTACATGACAGTCGATCCAACTGTAACGATTGTAATTATTGTAGTGCTAGCGGTCATCGCATTATCCGTATTTCTAACCTTCTTCCCAATTATGCTATGGATTTCTGCGCTTGCTTCAGGTGTGCGAGTCGGAATCATTACGCTCGTTGCGATGCGCCTTCGCCGCGTTGTTCCTAGCCGGATCGTCAATCCGCTAATTAAAGCGACGAAAGCCGGTCTTGGGCTTACGATTAATCAACTGGAAAGCCATTTCCTAGCGGGCGGTAACGTTGACCGTGTCGTCAACTCCTTGATTGCCGCGCAACGCGCGAACATCGATCTTGAGTTTGAACGTGCCGCGGCAATTGACCTCGCAGGACGCGATGTACTGCAGGCTGTTCAGATGAGCGTTAACCCGCGTGTTATCGAGACGCCTACGGTTGCGGCCGTAGCGAAGAACGGGATCGAAGTGAAGGTTAAAGCGCGAGTAACGGTTCGTGCGAACATTGAACGTCTGGTCGGCGGTGCCGGTGAAGAAACGATCATTGCGCGTGTCGGTGAAGGGATTGTAACAACCGTCGGTTCCTCTAATTCGCATAAGGATGTTCTGGAGAATCCGGATTTGATTTCGCGTACAGTACTTGGCAAAGGTCTTGATGCCGGAACGGCCTTCGAAATCTTGTCGATCGATATCGCGGATGTTGATGTAGGCAAGAATATCGGCGCGCATTTGCAAACCGAACAAGCGGAAGCGGACAAACGGATTGCGCAAGCGAAAGCCGAGGAGCGCAGAGCGATGGCTGTTGCGCATGAGCAGGAAATGAAAGCGCGCGTTGTTGAGATGCGTGCGCTCGTTGTGGAATCCGAATCGCAAGTTCCGCTTGCGATGGCTGAAGCGCTGAAGCAAGGCAAGATCGGCGTGCTCGATTACATGAATTTCAAGAATATTGAAGCCGATACCAGCATGCGCAATTCGATCGGCAAAACAGACGCGTCGGCGCCGGAAAAAGAAGAACGTTAATCGCTGACCCATTCTTGAGATGACAACGATAATCTGAAGGGGGTGAGCGTTTGAATGAGCTGATCAAGCTGTTGGTTTCCAACATCTACGTCGTTATCGTGCTCGTAGGTTTTCTGCTTACGCTCATAAACAAAATGAAGAACAAGCCGGGCAATCCGAATACGCCAAGTAATCGGATGCCGCCGTTCGGGGGAGAGCCTCCTCTAAGACGGCCGGCTGCGTCTCCGGTGGATTCGCGCCCGGTACAGCCGCAACGGCGGCTTGTCCAACAACGGCCCGTAGAGCCGTCCCAGGAGCCGCGACAAGTCGTGTATAAGTCGCAGTTCGATACAGCCGGCGAAGAAGGCGTCAGCTCTGAGTATGCGGATCCTGGGTTGCTGCAACGTACCGTGCAGCCGGTTCGCGGAAATGACAGAGCGCCACTTCCCAGAGCCGCTCAAGCAGGGCAGCAGCCAAAGCAGGCGGATAGCTTCCGCGTTCCGCAAGGCGATGAGCTGCGCCGTGCATTTATTATGGCGGAAGTACTGGGCGCACCGCGTTCGAAGCGGCCGCTGCGCAAATAACGAAATGGTTAGCAAATGGCTGTATGAAACAGAATCAAGCAGAACCGACCCGATTGGGTCGGTTTTTTTGTGTTTGATTGGTGTGCACGCGGCCATATTCCTCATATTTGGGGCCGCTCTCGCATAATTTGGTACAGTACGGGAAGGGGGCTTCTGCCTGCATGCGCCGATTAAATCGCAAACTGCGTAAGATGGCAGCGGATCTACTGGATCTGCCGCCGGATGTCGTAATGGATTTGCCACGATTAACGATGATCGGCGACCGCCAATTATACATCGAGAATCACCGCGGCGTACTGCATTTCTCCAGCGACAAGCTGCGGCTGGCGCTCAGTAAAGGAGAATTGGAAGTGACGGGCAGCGAGCTGGTCATTCGTACGATTTGGACAGAAGAAGTGTTTATAGAAGGGGTTATTAAACATATCGAAGTGCGAGAATAGGGGGCAATTGTAATGAATGCGACATGGATGCAGTGGCTCCGCGGATTTGTATCGATTCGTGTACGCGGCGGGGCTATAGAAAAGCTTGTGAATGCTGCTCTGGCGAAAGGGCTGCAACTGTGGTCCATTCGCCATACAAACGATCGCGAGCTCGTTTGTTATCTTCAGGTCAATGATTTCTTCCGGCTTCGTCCGATTCTGAAAGAGACAGGCTGTCGCATTCACGTCACGTCGAGGCAAGGATTGCCATTCTGGCTGCTGCGTGTGCGGAGACGCGTTTTTTTTGCGGCGGGGCTCGTCCTTTTCTTCATTGGCATGTACTTGCTCTCCTCGCTCGTCTGGTCCATTGATGTGAAGGGGAATAACCGTTTGTCGGAGGAGCAAATTCTTCAGGTGGCCAAGCAGGAGGGGCTGTACCCGTTTCAGTGGTCGTTCCGGCTTGATGATGCCTCTGTATTGTCCAAGCGTCTCGCACAGAAGCTGCCGGGAGCAGCCTGGGTAGGCGTGGAGAAGCGGGGGACGCGCATAACGATACAAGTGGTCGAGACTTCGGTTGCAACGCCGAAAATCCCTCAGAATCCGCGGCATCTTGTCGCTTCAACGGATGCTGTTGTCACCAAAATATTAGCAGAGACCGGGAAGCCGGTCGTGAAGCGTAATATGAGGGTGAAGCAAGGAGATATTTTAATCTCCGGTTTGCTTGGGGATGAGAATAATACCGCAGCTGTAGTCGCGAAAGGCGTTGTGAAGGGAGTCGTATGGCATGAATACGACATCGTTTCTCCGCTTGAGCGTACGATGAAAGTCTATACAGGCGAGAAGAAGGTCATCTGGTATGGTGTCGTGGCAGGCAGAGCGCTTAAGGTGAGCGGGTTCGGCAAACCCCCTTATGCCATGTACGAGAGCATCAAGCAGGAAGAGAAAGCGGCTTGGCGGACGATGAGTCTTCCGTTTGGAAGGATCAAAGAAACGATTATGGAAGTGCGGATGGAGCACCAAACCGTTGGCGTAGAAGAGGCTAAAGCGGAGGGCATTCAGCAGGCCAGAGCGGATTTAATAGCGAAGGTAGGGCCTGATGCAGAGGTGCTGGCCGAAAACATTTTGCATGAAAAGACGGAGAATGGTAAAGTTTATATGAAAGTGCTTTTTGAGGTGGATCAGTCGATTGCGATAGAGAGACCGTTAGTTCAGATGCAAGGGGATTGAGTATTTTTGCAAAATGAATTCAAAGTAGCCAAAATTCCACTTGCAAACGCAGCGGAAGGACTTGCTCTGCTAGGCCCGCAGGATAAATTTCTGCGATTAGTCCAGCAGCAGACATCGGCGGACATTATGTCTCGCGATGCGGAGATTTCCATTTCAGGGCCAACGTCCGAGGTGGATTCTATTGAACAGCTTTATACCGTTTTGCAGCAGCTTATAAGAGGCGGATACTCGCCGACAGAGCGCGATATCGCTTACGCCCTGGATCTTTCCAAGACGATGCAGGCCGAACAATTGCTAGACCTCTTCAAAGCGGAAATTACGACAACGTTTCGCGGCAAACCGATTCGGGTAAAAACGATTGGCCAGCGCCATTACGTCAAAACGATCAAGAAGATGGATATCGTATTCGGTATCGGTCCGGCCGGTACGGGTAAAACGTATTTGGCAGTCGTGCTTGCCGTAGCGGCATTGAAGGAAGGCTCGGTCAAACGGATCGTGCTGACCCGTCCTGCTGTTGAAGCGGGCGAGAATCTCGGATTCCTCCCGGGCGATTTGCAAGAGAAGGTTGATCCGTATTTGCGGCCGCTCTATGATGCGCTTCATGATGTGCTTGGTCCGGACCAAACGACCAAGGCATTTGAACGAGGTCTCATCGAAGTGGCGCCGCTCGCCTATATGCGTGGACGGACACTTGAGGATTCATTTATTATTTTGGACGAAGCGCAGAACACGACACCGGAGCAGATGAAAATGTTTCTGACGAGGCTCGGGTTTGGCTCCAAAATGGTCATTACCGGAGACGTCACCCAGATCGACCTGCCGCGCGGCAAGCGCTCAGGACTCATCGAAGCACAGCGCATCTTAGCGAACATTCCGGAGATCGGCTTTATCTTATTTACAGAGCAGGACGTTGTCCGTCACAGCCTCGTCCAAAAAATCATAACCGCCTACAACATCGACGCCGAAGCACAGAGTTAAATCCTGCTCTCCAGTTGGCAGTAAGCCGCATTAAGCGGTAGGTAAGCCTTGTGACCGGAGGTCACAAAGCGACTCCTTGCACAACGTAACGCTAGCGGCACGAATGCAGCAGCATTCCACTCGGGGCATCAAGCCGGGGAAGGACGCCGCATGAAAAGTGCGTCCGCGTCAGCGGACGAAAACGAGCCAACGTCGAAGTATGGCCGAAGACGGCCCAGGCGGCAGGCGCGGTACATTCCGGGTCCAGGGACGGCGTCCCTGGGGTCCCCCTTAGGTAAGGGGGATTTAGGGGGATGTATCGGCATTAGAAGTAAGTTTTAATTGAAAGAATATCGTCGTACATAGGGTCCAGGGACAGTGTCCATGGGGAGCTCTAGCTGTAAGGGTTCCAGGGACATAGTCCCTGGATTTCTCCTTACGAAGGAGATCCAGGGGGATGTGTAGTTTCTAGGAGGATATCAACCATGGTAAACCAACAAGCCAACCCGGATGAGTCTAAATCATCGTCCTCCGGATGGAGTGGATGGAAGCACAGCTCGGCTGTTCGCTGGGTATTGCTGCTTCTGTTTGTTTTGCTATTTTATTTCTCTCTTGCCCCACACGTGCTCCCCAAAACGTATAACATCGAATTAGGTAAAGCCAGTGACCGCGACATTGAAGCGCCGGTGGATATTAAGGATGAGAAGGCGACGCTTCAGGCGCAGGAGCTTGCTGCCGAACGGGTGGAGCCGATTTACTCGATCGTAGCTCTTCGCAGCGAAGCGCTGCTGGAGCAGATTTTCGCACGCATGGAGCAGTTGAATCAGGATGACCAAGTCACGTTGGAAAACAAGGTGTCCATTTATCGCAACGAAATTCCGCAGCTGTACACGGAATACGTCGATCAATTTGTTCAGAATAACAAAGGTAATGGCACCTATAACGATACATTGCTTAATGAAATGGCAGAAGTAGTGAAATCGCAGGCTTATCGCATTCCGGAGGAAACCTATTATAAGCTGCCTTCGCTTTCAGCGATCCAGCTCAGCGACATGCATTTGGTCGGTGTGAATATCGTCCGTAAGCTGATGGGTGATTCGCTTCGCGAAGCGGAGACGGCAAGAACGAAAGTAGCGGAGCTCGTCAATGCGAGCACGCTTACCGAACGTAAAACAAGGGAAATCGTGCAGGAGCTTGCCCGATACGCGATCATGCCGAATAAGTTTCTCGATACGCAGGCAACTAACGACGCCAAAGTAGCAGCGAAAGAGAATACGACGCCCGTTGTGGTGAAGCAAGGAGATATTATCGTCCATAAAGGCGAGGTCATTTCAAAGGATCTTTATGACCGGCTTTCCTCCATTGGTGTGCTGCAAACCAAGAAGTCCTATTGGCCGCAGCTCGGATTGCTGTTGCTCTCCGTCCTGTTTCTTATCGTGATCTACAGTTATCTGGAGAGAGCGGCGGGCTTAAGCAGCGGATCGTCTAATGTGCGTTACAGCAACGCCCAGCTGTCGATGCTGCTCTTGATTTTCTTGCTCAATATTCTCGCCATGCACATTGTGGAATTAACACAAACGCAGGAGATGCCGTATGTCGGCTACCTAGCGCCTTCCGCAATGGGTGCGATGCTAATCGTATTGCTGCTGGACATTCAGCTGGCAGTTGTGAGCTCATTTTTATTTGCGATTGTGGGCAGCGTTATTTTCAATATGGAGTCTGGGCAGCTATTCGACTTTAATTATGGCTTTACGACGGCTGTCGTTTCGTTCGCCGCGATCTTCGCGATACATCGCGCCAGCCAGCGTTCGACGATTCTGAAAGCCGGTATTATGGTCAGCTTGTTCGGCTCGGCTTCTGTTCTGGCCATTCTATTGTTAGGCGAGCTTCCTCCCAAATCAGAGATCATCATGACGGTCGCCTTTGCGTTTGCGAGCGGGCTGTTGACGGCGATACTGGTAGTGGGATTAATGCCGTTCTTTGAAGTGACATTCGGTATTCTATCTGCCCTGAAGCTTGTAGAGCTGTCCAATCCGAACCATCCGCTGCTTCGCAAGCTGCTGACGGAAACACCGGGTACCTACCATCATAGCGTGATGGTTGGGAATTTATCAGAAGCGGCTGCGGAGTCGATTGGCGCGAACGGTCTCTTATGCAGAGTGGGGTCCTTCTATCATGATATCGGCAAGACGAAGCGACCTAGTTATTTTATCGAAAATCAGACAAACTATGAAAATCCGCATGATTCCATCGAGCCTAAATTAAGTAAATCGATCATTATCGCCCATGCGCGCGACGGCGTGGAGATGCTTCGCAACCATAAGCTGCCGAAGCCGATCCGGGATATTGCCGAGCAGCACCATGGTACGACTTGTCTGAAATACTTTTATCACAAGGCTTATAAATTGGCTGAGGAAGCGGGAATGGAACCTGATTTTACTGAGGAAGACTTCAGGTATCCGGGACCTAAAGCGCAGTCGAAGGAAGCGGCAATCGTCGGTATTGCGGATTGTGTGGAAGCGGCGGTACGCAGCCTGCGAAGTCCAACGGTGGAGCAGGTAGAATCGATGATTCACAAGATCATTAAAAGCCGGCTGGACGATGACCAATTCAATGAATGTGATTTGACGCTCAAGGAGCTGGAGAAGATCGCACAGACGTTGAAAGAAACGGTTATCGGGATTTTCCACTCGCGCATCGAATATCCGGAAGATGTAAAACAAAAGGAGCGTCTGGCATGAGCTTGAAGTTAGAATGGAGCAATGATCAAGAAAAAGTCGAAATTTCCGAGTCCTTTATCGGCGTGCTGGAGCAGCTGCTGCAATTGGCTGCCGAAGCAGAGGGGATGACGGATGGAGAAGTGACCCTCTCGATCGTGGATGATGAGGAAATCCATCAATTGAACAAAGAATATCGCAACATCGATCGTCCTACTGACGTATTATCCTTCGCGATGCAGGAGGAAACAGACGAGGAGCTTGAAATCATCTACGAGGTAGAAGATGAGAGCGAGAAGGTGCCGTTTGAAGGGATGCTTGGCGATATTATTATTTCGGCGGAACGGGCTAAACTACAAAGTGAAGAGTATGGCCATTCCTTGGAGCGGGAGCTCGGATTTCTGTTTGTGCATGGTTTCCTTCACCTGATCGGTTATGATCACCAAGACGAAGCGAGCGAAGCTGTGATGACCGAGAAACAGGAAGCCGTTCTCCGCCTTGCAGGTCTGACCCGTTAATGAAACGACTGCTGCGCAGCTTCTATTATGCGGGGTCAGGTATCATTTCTGCAGTTCGAACCCAAGCGAATATGCAAATTCATGTGGTTTGCGCGATAGGCGTTAATGTGGCGGGACTGTTGCTTGGACTGACGCGAATAGAATGGGTTGCCATCGTTGCGGCCCAAGCTGTCGTGATGGCAGCCGAACTGATGAATACGGCAATTGAGCATGTCGTTGATCTGGCAAGTCCAAGCCGGCATCCGCTTGCGAAAGCTGCCAAGGATACAGCAGCCGGTGGTGTGCTGGTTACTGCAATTGGGGCCGTTATTATCGGCCTGTTTGTATTTATTCCACATCTTTGGCCTTAGCGGAGAGGAGCTTAAACGATGACATCATCAATCGGAGAATTATCGCCGGTTTGGCGGCAGTTAATGCAGCAAGCCGTAGAAGCTCGGAGCCGAGCCTATGTGCCCTATTCGAATTTTCAAGTCGGAGCGGCACTGCTGGATGCCGAAGGCGGCGTGCATTTTGGCTGTAACGTAGAGAATGCAGCTTATAGTCCAACGAACTGTGCGGAACGTACTGCATTGTTTCGGGCTATAGCAGACGGGCAGCAGGCAGGCTCGTTCGAAGCGATTGCGGTCGTTGGAGATACCGATTCTCCAATTACGCCTTGTGGCGTATGCAGACAAGTGCTGGTGGAGCTTTGCCCGCCGGACATGCCTGTTATAATGAGTAATATGAAGGGAGAATGGCGTATATCGACAGTGGCGGAGCTGCTGCCGGGCGCCTTCTCATCGGATGCATTGACGAAAGCGTAGGAACGCGCAACGTTCTGGAAGGGGATAAAGTTACAGCTTATGAATTCATCATCGTCGGGATCTAAAGGATCCAAGGAGAAATACCATTCCGGGTTTGTCGCCATAATTGGCAGACCAAACGTCGGCAAATCGACCTTAATTAACGAGGTCATCGGACAGAAAATCGCCATTATGTCAGACAAGCCGCAAACAACGCGGAACAAAATTCACGGGGTATATACGAAGGACAATTCTCAAATTGTATTCCTCGATACACCCGGTATACACAAACCGACTTCAAAACTAGGCGACTTCATGGTGAAGTCCGCCGTAGGTACGCTTGGCGAGGTAGACGCAGCTCTATTCCTCATCGATGCTTCTGAGGGACTTGGCGGGGGAGACCGCTTCATCATCGAGGCGCTTAAGAAAGTGAAGACGCCGGTATTCCTCATCATGAACAAGATCGACAAAATCGAGCCGGAGGCGCTGCTGCCCCTAATCGTGCAATATAAAGACTTGTATGATTTTGCGGAAATTATTCCGATCTCTGCCTTGCAAGGCAACAATGTGAATACGCTTCTAAGAGTGCTCAGCAGCTATTTGCCGGAAGGACCGCAATATTATCCGGCCGATCAAATTACCGATCACCCGGAGCAATTCGTATGTGCGGAGCTTATCCGCGAGAAAATTCTTCATCTGACGCGCGAAGAGGTACCGCATTCCATCGCCGTAGCGATTGAGAATATGAAGGTGCAAGAGAACGGCGTCGTAAACATCGGAGCTGTTATCTATGTCGAGCGTGATTCCCAGAAGGGGATCGTCATCGGCAAGCAAGGTGCTCTGCTCAAGCAGGTTGGTAAAGAAGCACGCCGTGACATTGAAACGTTGCTCGGCTCTCGCGTCTTTCTGGAGCTGTGGGTGAAAGTGAAGAAGGATTGGCGGAACCAAGAGCGGGTGCTTAAAGATCTTGGCTTTAGAAACGACTAGACTCTTGCGGCGGCTAATATAGTCATGCGGTCCCCAGCGTATGAAACGGCAGTGAGGAGTTAATTTCCTTTCTACGGGAAAATGTCCGATATTTGTCTGGCATAGCGATATCATCTTCATCGCATCCTAATCCGTGAGCAACATTTCTGAGCGCGGAAAGGATGAATACGAATGCGAGACTTTTCGTGGAAGTATTTTACGCTGACCGGGGATGTGGAAGCTTTCATGCTTTACAGGGAGATGGACGAGCAGGCAGTTTCTACGGAAGCTGTCGGCAGCGAGGAAGAGGGAGAACCAGCGCCCGAAACGGATAACTCCGTTTAGGACGCGCAGGTTAGGGGAGAAGCGATATGCAGTACCGAGTCGAAGGCATTGTCATCCGGAGCATGGATTATGGGGAAGGCAACAAAATCATTACGCTTCTGACGAATACGCACGGCAAAATCGGAATTGTCGTGCGTGGCGCCAAAAAACTGAAGAGCAGGCA
The DNA here is from genome assembly GCF_059686995.1 of Paenibacillus rhizoryzae. Classification (NCBI taxonomy): domain Bacteria; kingdom Bacillati; phylum Bacillota; class Bacilli; order Caryophanales; family Paenibacillaceae; genus Paenibacillus; species Paenibacillus rhizoryzae. Next base: position 148,296 of record NZ_JCAALT010000003.1, read on the forward strand.
TGGATCACTCGCGCAATTATTTACGTATGGCGAATATCTATTCTTCCGAAACAGCGGCCTGGGTACGTTAACGCATGGTGAGATTATTGAATCTCACCATGTTTTGCGTGAACAGCTGGATAAAACCGCCTATTCATCTTATGCGGTGGAATTAGTAGATCGAGCACTGCAGGAAGAGGACTTGGGGGCGTTCATGTTTGAACAGCTGAAGGCCTGCTTGACCGCCATATGCGAAGGGAAGGATTTGCTTATTACGATCCAGCTCTTCGAAATGAAAATACTTGCGGCAGCCGGTTACGCCCCAGACCTTGGTGCTTGCATTTCGTGCGGCAATGAGAGCGGCCCGATGGCGCTCAGCGTAAGAGGCGGAGGCATTATCTGCGCTAGATGCCGCTATAAAGACGGAACAGCAATCGAGCTCAGCGATGGCGCGCTTAAGCTGCTGCGATTATTCTGGCAGCTCGATATGCGCAGGCTTGGCAACATACAAGTGAAGGACGAGACCAAACTGCAATTAAAGCACATTATGCGTTCATTAATGGATACGCATATTGGACTGCAGCTGAAGTCTCGCTCTTTTCTGGATCAGATGGATCGTTATTCGTTGTAATTAGGCAGGAGGAATCGTTTCGATATGGCTGGGCAGTCGACACCGAGAATTTGGTCGCTGACATGGCCGATTATGATTGAGATGATGCTGCAATTTATGCTCGGAACAGCAGACACCCTTATGGTGAGCCGAATTTCGGATGATGCCGTCGCTGTTGTCGGGATATCGAATATGTTCTTTAATGCAGTCATTATTTTATTCACACTTGTGACGAGCGGGGCCGGAATTCTTATTGCGCAGAAACTGGGCGCAGGCAAGCCGGACGAAGCGCGCAAAATCGGTATCATGTCCGTTTCCATCACCGTAATACTAGGAATAATCATTAGCGTTTTACTTATTTATGGAACGCCTCTATTTACAACGGCACTGCATGTCCCCGACAATTTGAAGGGTTTATCGCATACATACATGTCGATCGTCGGTGGCGGGATGGTCATCACCGCGCTGAATTTGTCCATGAGCACGGCGGTTAGGAATACCGGGAATACTCGTTCTCCCATGTATATTGCGCTTGGAATGAATGCGTTGCATGTATTTTTAAACTATGCGTTTATTTTCGGGGCGTTCGGCTTGCCGCAGCTCGGACTTATGGGGGTTGGGATATCGACCGTTATCAGTCGAACAGTAGCCTTCTTCTTCCAGCAGCATTTGTTCCGACATGCGTTTGGCGTGCCTGTATTAGTTCGGGAATTTGGCCGCTTTCATGCAAAGCTGCTCAGAGAAGTGCTTAAGATCGGCTGGCCAATCAGCGTGAACGGGGCTTCGTGGACCTTCTCGCAGGTTGTTATTTTCAGCATTATCGCCTCCATGGGCGAGCAGCCGCTGGCGGCACGCACGTATATGAACACGATGGAGTCGTTCGCCTTTACATTCGGCTGGTCGCTCGCGCTTGCTGCTCAAATCCAAATTGCGCATCTGTATGGAGCGAAGAAACTAAGGCAAGCATACTATAGTGCATATCGAGCGCTGGGCTTCGGAGTAATCGTCGTACTTGCCAATACAGCCATCCTGCTGCTATTCCGAACCTCCATTATTACCACCTTCACAAAGGATCCATGGATCATCGATATGGCCGTATCTCTTCTATGGCTCAATTTAGCGCTGCAGCCCGGCAAAATGCTCAACATGGCACTTGGCCAGTCACTCGGAGCGGTAGGCGACAGCCGAACCGTTATGACATACTCTTTACCGAGCATGTGGATTATTGCCGTTGGCGTCTCCTATATGCTTGCCAACCCAATGCACTGGGGCCTGTATGGCATTTATATCGGCATGATCAGTGACGAGTATCTGCGCGGTGCATTATGTTATTTCAGATGGCGCAAGCATCGCAAGAAGCTGTTGTTTGCCGATGCTTTCCGTGAAAATGTGAAACTGGGCACACGCTCCAGCAGCAGCGATACTGTGCCGCTGTAGGTGAATAAAGCTTTTCATTGACACGAGTGGTTAGAATTGCTAAGATAGGATATTATGAAATATGAACGATGATGGAGAAAGTAGTCACGTACAGTCGTCAGATATAGCGAGCCGGGGATAGTGGAAGCCTGGTCGGACGTTCGCGATGAAAGGCACTCCGGAGTTTATGCGAGTTTAGAAAAGAGGGTTTTCAAGCATCCATGCGGATTTGCGCTTGAAGGCCAAGTAGGGTGGAACCGCGGGAGCGTAATAGCTTTCGTCCCTATGTCTGACATCAGACGTAGAGGCGAAGGCTTTTTTATATGCCTTTACATACGTTTCGTTCAGACGCCTTGCATGGCAAACAATTTCGATAGGAGATGAATGACATGAACTTTCAAAACATGATTTTGACGCTGCAGCAGTTCTGGGCCGAGCAAAATTGCATCCTCGTTCAGCCATATGACACCGAGAAGGGTGCAGGCACAATGAACCCCATGACATTCCTTCGTTCGATCGGCCCGGAGCCTTGGAACGTGGCGTATGTGGAGCCGTCCAGAAGACCGGCAGACGGCCGTTATGGCGAGAACCCGAACCGTCTTTATCAGCATCATCAGTTCCAAGTTATCCTTAAGCCATCCCCGGACAACATTCAAGAGCTGTATCTGGAAAGCCTGAAGCGCCTTGGCGTAGATCCGCTTCACCATGATATTCGTTTCGTTGAAGATAACTGGGAATCACCGACACTTGGCGCGTGGGGTCTTGGCTGGGAAGTGTGGCTGAACGGCATGGAAATTACGCAGTTCACGTATTTCCAACAAGTCGGCGGCATTGATGCCAACCCGGTTGCGGTTGAAATCACGTACGGTATGGAGCGTCTTGCTTCTTACATTCAAGAGAAAGAAAATGTGTTTGATCTGGAGTGGGTAGACGGCGTCACTTATGGCGATGTATTCCTGCAGCCGGAATTCGAGCATTCGAAATATACGTTTGAAACTTCCGATACGGCAATGCTGTTCACGCTGTTCAACATGTATGAGGAAGAAGCGAAGAAAACGATGGAGCATAAGCTTGTATTCCCGGCTTACGACTACGTACTTAAATGCTCCCATACCTTCAACCTGCTCGATGCAAGAGGGGCAATCAGCGTAACAGAGCGGACCGGTTACATTATGCGTGTTCGTAACCTCGCACGTGCTTGCGCAGCGACCTACCTGGAAGAACGCGAGCGTCTTGGATTCCCGATGTTGAAGAAAGGAGTGAACGATAATGGCTAAAGACCTTTTGCTTGAAATCGGATTAGAAGAGGTACCGGCGCGTTTCGTCCGCGGTGCTATGAATCAATTGAAAGAAAAGATGGCGAAGTGGCTTGAAACGTCCCGCATCGGTCATGGTGCCGTAGAAGCGTATGCGACTCCGCGCCGTCTTACCGTTCTCGTTCGCGATGTAGAAGAGAAGCAGGCCGATGTGAATGAAGAAGTTAAAGGTCCTTCCCGCAAAATCGCATTGAATGAGCAAGGCGAATGGAGCAAAGCAGCACTCGGCTTCGCTCGCAGCCAAGGCGTGGCACCTGAAGATTTCTTCTTCAAGGAGCTTGCGGGAGTAGAGTATATCTACGCAAACAAGAGCAGCATAGGTACGGTCACTAGCGACGTGCTTCCGGAAGGTTTGGTTTCGCTCATCACTTCGATGTCATTCCCTAAGAATATGCGCTGGGGCAATTATGATCTTCGTTTCGTGCGTCCGATCCGCTGGATGGTAGCTTTGTTCGGCGAGGATATCGTTCCGATCGAAATTACGGCTGTTCAAAGCGGCAGAACGACTCGCGGTCATCGTTTCTTGGGCGGCGAAACGGTTATTGCGGAGCCTTCGCAATATGTGGAGCGCCTAAGAGAGCAGCAAGTTATTGTAGATACTGCTGAGCGCGAAGCCCTTATCGTCTCGCAAATTAATGCACTTGCGGCCGAGAAAGGCTGGCAAATTGCGATTAAAGAAGATTTGCTTGAGGAAGTTGTATTCCTCGTTGAATACCCGAATGTCCTGTTCGGCACATTCGATCCGTCGTTCTTGAACATCCCTCAGGAAGTCTTGATCACTTCGATGCGCGAGCATCAGCGCTACTTCCCGGTACTGGACGATAACGGCAAGCTGCTGCCATTCTTCGTAACGGTTCGTAACGGCGACCGTACATCGATCGAATCGGTTGCCAAAGGAAATGAGAAGGTACTGCGCGCACGTCTGTCGGATGCGAAGTTCTTCTATGGGGAAGATCAGAAGCTCGCGATTTCCGATGCGCTTGCGAAGCTTACATCGATCGTATACCACGAGGAACTGGGTACGGTTGCAGATAAAGTGGCTCGCATCGTGGCCACTACTGAGAAACTGTCGCATGCGCTAAGCACAGATGCTCAAACGGCAACAGATGCAGCTCGCACAGCTGCGATTTGCAAATTCGACTTGGTTACGCAAATGGTCTATGAATTCCCTGAGCTTCAAGGCATCATGGGTGAGGATTATGCGCGTAAAGCCGGCGAAAGCGAATCCGTAGCGAGAGCAATTAACGAACACTATCAGCCGCGTTTCGCCGGTGACAGAGCGCCTTCCTCCTTGGTAGGAGCACTGGTCAGCCTTGCAGACAAAATCGATACCATTGTCGGCTGCTTCTCCATCGGAATCTTGCCAACAGGTTCGCAAGATCCGTATGCACTGCGCCGTCAAGCTGCCGGTATCGTACAGATCGTGCTGGCACACGGACTGAAGCTGCCGCTTAGCACGCTGTTTGATCTATCGCTTGAGGTTCATGCTGCGCGTTCGTTGAAACGCGATGCGGCTGAAATACGTAAAGACTTGTATGAGTTTTTCTCCCTCCGCGTGAAAAACGTGCTGTCGGAGCAAAGCGTTCGGTACGACGTAGTCGATGCCGTTATGGCCGTTGGCTACAATGATTTGCGTCAGACGGTGGACCGTGCGGCTGCCGTTATGGCGGTAGCTGCGGGAGATCGCCGAGATGAGTTTAAAGCCGTGGTCGATTCGCTTAACCGGGTTTGCAACCTTGCTGCGAAAGCAACGTCTAAAGAAGTAGATGAAAGCTTGTTTACGGACGAAGCCGAAGGCGCTCTGTATCGTGCTTGGTCAGAGCTTCGTGACGACGTAGCTGCGCAGGTAGAAGAAGGACGTACTGCAGAAGCGATTGCCAAGCTTGCCAGCTTGAAGACGCCGATCAATGTATACTTCGATAAAGTCATGGTAATGGCTGAGGACGAAGCTGTACGTGCTAACCGTCTTGCTACACTTGCTGCTATTGCAAGCAGCGTCGTGAAAGTGGCGGATTTTTCGAAACTTGTTTGGTAAGTGTTTTTCCGCAGGAAAAGACACTACCTTGGACTAACTTGTTTTTCCGCAGGAAAAGACACTACCTTGGACTAACTTGTTTTTCCGCAGGAAAAGACACTACCTTGGATTAACTTGTTTTTCCGCAGGAAAAGACACAGGAGGGGAAGGAATGGCTACAGATACGCAGCCTGAAGTGATTATTTACGTCGTTTCCGATTCCGCCGGTGACACCGGCGAGCTTGTCGTTCGGGCTGCGATAGCCCAATTTCATCCCATCAACGCCGATATCCGCAGAGCGCCGTTCGTCCATGATGAGGCGTCGCTCGAGCGGTTCGTGCTGCAAGCCAAGGAAAATAGCGCCATCATGCTCTATACACTCGTACTTCCGGGATTGCGCGATCGTATGGTCGAGTTTGCCCGTATCCACGAGGTAACAGCTATCGATTTGCTGGGGTCGTTAATTACGAGCCTCGAAGACAAAACAAACCGCAAATCGCGGCAGGAGCCCGGTCTCAATCATGTGCTGGATGAGGACTATTTCCGCAAGGTGGAAGCTGTTGAATTCGCCGTCAAGTACGATGATATGCGTGATACGACAGGAATTCTGAAGGCCGATATCGTGCTCGTCGGCGTTTCACGCACGTCAAAGACCCCACTCTCTATGTATTTGGCTCATAAACAGTTCAAGGTCGCTAATGTTCCGCTCATGCCGGAGCTCGATCCGCCGGACGAGTTGTTTCAAATTCCTAAAGAGAAAGTAGTAGGTCTTACAATTGATATCAATTATTTGAACGGTATTCGCAAAGAACGGTTGAAAGCACTCGGATTACCGGACAGCGCTGCTTATGCAACAACAGCCCGAATTGAGCGAGAGCTGAAATATGCGGCGCAAATCACGGATCGAATCGGTTGTCTGGTCATTGATGTCTCCCACCGGGCCGTCGAAGAAACAGCAAGTCTGATTTTGGAGTATATAGAATCCAATTGATGCAAGATGGGTGCAGGATTTTTTGGTTATTTGCCGTATATAATAGTACGGTAGTTACAAGAAGATGCGGTGATGCAACGAATGACAGCAATACCAACGATTGTAGTAGATGCTGATGCGTGTCCGGTTAAGCGGGAAATTGTCGAAGTGGCGCGAAAATTCGCGGTTCCTGTTCTGATGGTGGCTTCCCATGACCATCGGCTCCAAGAAGAAGCGGGTGTTTCGATTATGCAAGTCGATCGAAGCGACCAGTCTGTCGATTTGTATATCGTCAATCATATTCAGCGCGGCGATATTGTCGTCACACAGGATTTTGGCCTAGCTACAATTGTATTGTCGAGAGGTGCGATTGCACTATCCCCACGCGGTCAACAGTATGATGACAGCAACATCGATTACTTGATGGAGCGCAGGCACGAGCTGGCGAAGAAGCGTCGAAGCGGCGGCAGAACGAAAGGGCCAAAGGCGATGTCTAACGAGGATCGTGTGTATTTTCAGCAAAACCTGACAAAAGTTTTGCAAACTCGGCAGGAGAATGCCAAGCCGTAGCGAATAGTATTACTTGTCATTTAGGATGAAGGTGAAGGTGTATGGCTTACGAGAAAATACCGGATTCTGTCATTGAAGCGGTGCTTAAGCATCACGATATTGTAGACACGGTAGGAAAGTACGTTCACCTCTCGAAGCACGGGAAATACATGAAGGGGCTTTGCCCGTTTCATTCAGAGAAGTCCCCGTCGTTTACCGTTACCCCGGAGAAGGGAATTTTTTACTGCTATGGGTGCGGTAAGGGCGGCAACGCTATTAAGTTTATTGAGGAGATTGAGGAATACACGTTCCCTGAAGCTATTCGTGTAATGGCGGAGGAAGCGAATATTCCCATCACCTGGTCAGGATCGCAGGAACGTCAACAATCCGCTGATGGGGGAGATCGCGATACTCTGATCGAAGCGCATGAGCTGTCGGTGAAGTTTTATCATTATTTATTGATGAATACGACGAATGGACAGGCTGCGCTGCAATACTTACGCAATCGTGGAGTTACGGATAAGCAAATCGATCATTTTATGATCGGGTATGCGCCTCCGGCTTGGGACACACTCGCGCGATTTCTCGAGGGGCGGGGATTTAATCTCGCGCTGATGGAGAAAGGCGGACTGCTTATTGCCAAGCAGGACAAGAGCGGCTACATCGATCGGTTTCGTGATCGCATCATGTTTCCGATCTGGAACCGCGACGGCAAGGTTATCGCCTTGGCAGGCAGGATGCTCGGTGAAGGTCAACCGAAATATTTGAATTCACCGGAGACGATGCTGTTTAACAAGAGCCGCAACCTGTATAACTTTCATCATGCCCGGACAGCCATGCGCAAAAGCCGCCGAATTGTTCTGTTTGAAGGTTATATGGATGTCATCAAAGCTTGGAGTGCAGGCGTGCATAACGGTGTAGCCTCTATGGGTACGGCACTGACAGAAGAGCATGCCTCGATATTGCAGCGCAATGTTGAAGAGGCGGTGCTCTGTTATGATGGCGATAATGCTGGACAAGCTGCTGCCTTGAAGACGATCCCGCTATTGGAGCGAGTGGGATTACGTGTACAGGTTGCGATGCTGCCCAGAGGAATGGATCCGGATGAGTACATTGAGAAGCATGGAGCAGAAGCGTTCATGCGAGAAACGATTGAACATCCGGTGTCCGCAACGAAATTTAGACTACTATATGCTAAGAAAAACCATATACTCCTAGAAGAAGAGGGACAGAAAAATTACCTGCTCGAAGCGGTCGGCATCATTGCCGTGCTTGATTCTCCGACAGAGCGGGAATTTTATTTGAAAGAGCTGTCCCGCGAGTTCGATATGTCTCTGGATTCTTTGAAGCAGGACTGCTTTGATCGACGGCAGCAGCTGCAAAAAATGAAACCGCAAAGGGATAATAACGACAATTCGTGGAATAATGGTAGGAATGAAAACCGCGAGAACCGTCGTACGTCCTCTGCACCGCCTGTTTTGCCTGCTTATCAGGTCGCTGAACGCAAGCTGCTTGCGCAGATGCTGCAGGATGCTGATACAGCAAACACGGTGCATCAGAAGCTCGGAGAGGCTTTTAATGTAGAGGATCACGCAGCGCTTGCTGCTTACTTATATGCTTACTATGCGCAAGGACATGATCCGGATGTTAGTCGGTTTATCGCTTCGCTCCAAGATAGCCGGCTTGAACGGACCGCTGCTTCTATATTGATGTCGGACGATGACATTCCCTTCGACGAGCATATGCTCGCTGATTATGTGAATGAAATCTTGAAGGTGCCAAAGTTTCGGGAAATCGATCAGATGAAAGAAGCTATGGTACGCGCGGAACGTTCCGGGGACATGTTGAAAGCAGCACAAATTGCAATTGAGATGAATGCCCTAGAGAGACAGCTAAAAGGTCGGCAGGATGATCGTTTCTAGGGAGGAGGGAGTCGGATTATGGCGAATGATCAACATACTGAATTGGATACTGAACAGAAGCTGGAACTCGTCAAGGAACAGCTGATTGAACACGGGAAGAAAAGATCCTCCTTAACGTACAAAGAGATTATGGAGAAGCTCTCACCTTTCGATCAGGATCCGGAACAAATCGATGAGTTTTTCGAGCAGCTCGATGATATCGGCATTGAAGTGGTAAATGAGAACGACGATCTTCCGATTAGCAATCGGGACGATCAAGAGCGTGAGCATGACGACTTCAATTTCGATGATGATCTGGCGCTCCCGCCCGGCATCAAAATCAACGATCCGGTTCGCATGTATTTGAAAGAAATCGGACGTGTACCGCTGCTATCGGCAGATGATGAAGTCGAGCTCGCCAAGCGGATTGAGAATGGGGACGAAGAAGCGAAGCGCAGACTTGCGGAAGCGAACCTCAGGCTCGTGGTCAGTATCGCCAAACGTTATGTTGGACGCGGCATGCTGTTTCTGGATCTCATTCAAGAAGGCAACATGGGTCTAATTAAAGCGGTTGAGAAGTTTGACCATACGAAGGGCTATAAGTTCAGTACTTATGCCACTTGGTGGATCAGACAAGCGATCACGCGTGCGATTGCAGACCAAGCACGTACGATCCGGATTCCGGTTCATATGGTCGAAACGATCAACAAACTTGTTCGGGTATCGCGTCAGTTGCTGCAGGAACTCGGACGTGAGCCAAGTCCGGAAGAAATTGCGGCTGAAATGGATTTGAGCACGGAGAAAGTGCGTGAAATCATGAAGATCGCACAGGAGCCGGTATCGCTTGAAACTCCGATCGGGGAAGAAGACGATTCGCATTTGGGCGACTTTATCGAGGATCAAGAGGCACTCGCGCCGGCAGATGCTGCCGCATACGAGCTGCTGAAGGAACAGCTTGAGGACGTGCTGGATACGCTCACGGAGCGTGAAGAGAACGTACTGAGACTTCGTTTCGGACTTGATGACGGTCGTACACGTACGCTGGAGGAAGTCGGCAAAGTGTTCGGCGTTACGCGTGAACGGATTCGTCAGATTGAAGCGAAAGCACTTCGCAAGCTTCGTCATCCATCGAGAAGCAAACGTTTGAAAGATTTTCTTGAATAACAACCGGGACCTTTCTGCTTGAAGCAGCAAGGTCTTTTTTCCACCTTGTGGAATTTATATGTGTACACTCTTAAGAAACCACCATGAGAGGAATTACTGTGACGTTATGGATCAAGAGCGCCGCAAGACTATCGTAAGAGAGATCGAGCATTGGCAGCGCAGTAAACTGCTTCCCGAGCAATATTGTGATTTTCTGCTCAACTTATATTTGGAAGAAGGAGAAAAGCGTGCTCCGTCGACCTTTGCGGGTCGAGCGGCGGTAATCGTGAAAGGAGCATCGGTAAAACAATGGCTCCTGACATTTGGAATTTTTTCCTTGATCTGTTTTGTTTTTCTTTATTTTACTGTTTTTCATCCGGCATTGCAAATTGCGCTGTCGATAATAGGCGTCTACATCCTGCTGCTCCTAGGACAGCGATATCGTGCCAAAAACGAATCTGTAGGGATCGGACTAATCGGGACCGGGATGCTGCTGATGCTAGGTGCCGGCTTATATATGCTGCAGCTCCATGCGCTTGAAGGATGGGGATGGAAAGCCGGACTTCTTGCTTGCTGTTCCTTATTTTGGATTGCATTTGGCATCGGAGCACGAATACCGCTGCTTCATCTATGTGGCTGGATGGCATCGTTTCTCGTCTATGCTTGGCTGCTGTCTAACAATACGGATTCGCCAAAATGGTTTGAAATCCAGCTGTACTGGCTGCCGGCTTCGTTCGTTTTTGGCTGGTGCAGCTGGTTCTTTCACCGCTGGTCGAGACCTGTGGCTTCGATTTTGTTTGTTGCCGGTGCGCTCGTTTGGTTCATGCCCGAGCTCTACTCGGCTGTATTCGCAGATGCGGAGTTTGGATTACAGCTTCAATTAATGGTCAAAATTATGGCGGGAGGGGCACTGCTCTTCTCCCTCCGAAAACAATGGATTGCGTGGGTTGCATGAGATGATAAAGTTGTCTAAACGTTTACAGCAAATTGCAGATCTGGTCTCGGCACAATCGCGAATTGCCGATATCGGTTCCGATCATGCGTTGCTGCCGGTTTATTTGCTGCAAAGCGTTAAATGTCCGTCCGCTATAGCGGGAGAGTTGAATACAGGACCGTTTCAAGCTGCCAAGAGACAAGTAGCTGAGGCGGGGTTGACGAGGAAGATTGAAGTTCGACAAGGTGACGGATTAGCCGTGCTTGCTCCTGGTGAAGCAGACACCGTCACGATTGCCGGAATGGGCGGCAGCTTAATGGCCGACATCTTGGAGGCGGGTCGTCAGGCAGGCAAGCTTGAAGGCGTTCGTGAGCTTGTGCTGCAGCCGAATGTCGGCGAAGAAATCGTTCGTAAATGGCTCGTAGAGCATGGGTACGTCCTGCAGGATGAAGTAATCCTAGAAGAGGATGGTCGCATCTATGAGGTGCTGCATGCCCTGCATGAACAGCATAGCCCGTCTGGGGTCACCAACGAAAGTGTATATAATCCGTCGTTTCTAGACATTCCGTCAATGACCGAGGCTGTTAAGAGTGATTGGCTTTACCGTATGGGCCCCTATTTGCTGAGACAGCCGAGTGATTGGCTGCATAACAAATGGCAGCATGAGCACGGGAAACTGGATCGGATTTGCCGCCAACTCGGGCAATCGGATTTAGCGGAATCGCGCGAGAAGGAAGCGCAGCTCCGTGGTGAAATGAAGGGGATTGAGGAGGTGCTGTCATGTTTGCGAACGGCCAAACCGTTATCCAGCTCATAGAACAGCTTGCTCCTAAACATATCGCGATGGAGAACGACAAAATCGGTCTTCAGCTCGGCACCTTGCAGAAGGTGGTCAGTAAAGTGCTTGTTGCTCTTGATGTTACCGACGAGGTAGTTGATGAAGCCATCGCATTAGGCGCAGAATTGATCATTGCCCATCATGCTATTATTTATAGACCCCTTGCGAAGCTGGACACTTCAACTCCGGCAGGGAAGTTATATGAGAAGCTGATCAAGAACGACATTGCTGTCTATATTGCGCACACCAATCTGGATGTTGCCGACGGCGGAATCAATGACTGGATGGCTGATATGCTCGGATTGCCAGCTGAAGGCCGCGCGTCACTAGAGGATGTTCATACGGACAAGCTGTTCAAGCTGGTCGTCTTTGTTCCGAAGACGCATCACGAACAAGTGCTGCAGGCGATTTGGAATGCAGGGGCAGGCGATATTGGCGGTTATAGCCAGTGCAGCTTTAATATCGAGGGGGTTGGCACCTTCCTGCCGGGCGATAGCGCAGAGCCGTTCATTGGGGAGAAGGGCAAGCTTGAGCGTGTACAGGAAATTCGCGTGGAAACGATTGTACCTGCAAGCGTGCACCGGAAAGTCGTACAAGCGATGCTAAAGGCTCATCCCTATGAGGAAGTTGCTTATGATTTGTATCCCGTTGATATGAAAGGCCGCGTATTTGGTCTTGGCCGCGTAGGCAAGCTGCCTGCCGCAGTGAAGCTGCGTGAGCTTGCCGAGCGGGCGAAAGCGGCATTCGAGGTTCCTGCTCTGCGCGTCGTTGGCGATCTTGATCGCGATGTACGCAAGGTGGCAGTGCTTGGCGGCTCCGGAGCCAGATATGTGAGACATGCGTTGTTTGCCGGCGCCGATGTGCTCGTAACGGGTGATATCGACTACCATACGGCGCATGATGCTGCCATGGCCGGGCTGTCGATTATCGATCCCGGCCACAATATCGAGAAGCTGATGAAGCCCCGTGTGGCAGAGTGGCTGCGCCGAGAGCTCCAGCAGCGGAAATATGCGACGGAGGCGATTGCCTCGCAGGTTGAAACCGAACCGTTCCAATTCTTGTAAAATGCAAGTGGATATTGTTACAGCCGCTATACGTTCGTCCCGATGGAAATGATACAGACCTTGAGCTTTTCCTTCGATCAGCGTATACTGTGTTGTACACGGAAAGTTTGACAGACAATCGCTGGCGGCCTTGTTGCCGCGAGAGGAAAGTCCGGGCTCCGTAGGGCAAAGATGCTGGATAACGTCCAGTCGGCGCGAGCCGAAGGATAGTGCCACAGAAATGGACCGCCGATGGCCGGATGCAAATCCGGTACAGGTAAGGGTGGAACCGTGGTGTAAGAGACCACGAGCGCCATTGGTGACAATGGGGCTGGTAAACCCCATCTGGAGCAAGACCGAGAGAACGCGGCAGCTTCGCGCTGCACCTCTGCCCGGGGAGCGTTCGGGTTGGTCGCTTGAGCTGATTAGCAATGATCGGCCTAGATAGATGATTGTCGCTTCAAACGTGGGAGGGTAGTTCCCGTCACACCACAAGAGGCACAGAACCCGGCTTACGGCAAGCTTTCCACATGCTCAAAAAACCCGCAAGGCTTATGCCTTGCGGGTTTTTTCGTTTCGTCTGGGATGAAAACCGATTCGAGCTGTTATCTCAAACGGCTTTTATCCTGCTATTCATATTTGCTTGCGATTTGGGCCAGCCGCCGTTCAACCTGCTGTGGAAATTGCTGCAGGGATACCTTCGACTGCTGCGCCGCTTTTAGGGCATTAACGATGTCGATTTGGCCATAGCCGAAATATTTATCCTTGCCTTTATCGCCAAGATCCTTGGCAGATTTCCGCATAATGTCCATGACTTCCACATTGGTTAGCTCCGGATTGATCGACCGAATGAGCCCTGCAAGAGCAGCTACATGCGGACTAGCCATCGAAGTACCGGAGAGCGCGGCATATTGGCTGCCCGGGTAGGTGCTGGCGATGCTGAAGCCCGGTGCGGCTACATCGATGTAATCCCCGTAGTTAGAGAATGAAGAACGAGTGCCGTCCGAATTTGTGGAAGCCACTGCGAACACCTCGGGATAAGCGGCCGGATAGCCGGGACGTTCCGTATTGTCATTGCCGCTTGCGGCTATTAGAACTACGCCTTTGTCATAGGCATATTTGATCGCATCATGTAGAAACTGAGCTTCCGCATAGTTCCCTAAACTCATGTTGATGACTTTGGCACCATGATCCGTCGCCCATATAACACCTTCTGCGACCGTGTAAGTGGAACCTGCGCCACTGCTGTCCAGCACTTTGACCGGTAACACTTTGTTGTACCAGGTCAGACCTGCGACGCCTTCTCCGTTGTTGACAGCGGCAGCGATGATTCCTGCGACATGCGTGCCGTGACCCACATCGTCATCGGGCGGGGTCCCAGTGATGACCAGATTCGTGCCTTCTGCAAGCTTTCCTTTCAGATCGGGATGATCCATTTGCACGCCTGTATCCAATACTGCGATAACGACGTTGTTGCTGCCTTTTGAAACATTCCAGCCCTTCTCGGTTTCGATTACGGGCAGATTCCATTGATATTCCGAATAAAGGGCATCGTTAGGTATAATATCTGATGCCGCATTGGTCATATATAGATAGTGAGGCTCGGCATACACAACATGCCAGCTCGTTTTGAAATACCGCATCATCGATTCCGCATCCATCACTCTGGAGCGAAAAACGTAGGTGTATCCCAACTTTTTCACGGAAAGGGCGGTAATATCAAGCTTGATTTGGGCTAATTGATCTACCGTAGGCGGTTGACGGAATTTCACGACAACTTCATTCATATGGTAGTGGCTCGCATTGCCGTTGTCTTCACCGGTTCTAACCGTAATATCTTCGGTTGAATTCGGTTTGACGGACTCGATCTTGTACTTGCCTTCGGCCGGGTAAGGGACAAGCCGCAAATTGCGCTGTTGATGGCCCTGTACCTTCGTCACGATGTCCTGAAGCAGAATAGCGGCTATGCCGTCGCCTATGTGCTTCGTATCCGGCACACCGATGATCATGTAGCGATGTCCGTTTAATTGAAGCGGAGAGGAGGAGTAAGCCTTCCCTACGATGACATGCTGCTTCGCCTTCATCATCTCTTCGTTAAGCTGCGATAAAGCAGGACTGCTGCCCTTCGTAATGGAGTGACTTTGATGTCTCCACCAAACGTAGATCATCTGCTTGTGCATCTTCATTAAGTGGGTGAGATGCTGCTCATTCGTTGCTGCAGAGGCTTCATGCTTCATCAGCTTCTGGAAGTTCTTCGCGCACTCGGCGTGGCATAGAACAGCGGTAGCGTCCATATCATGTTTTACCGTCGCTAGCTTGAGCTGGCGCTCACGATGCGCGGACATGGTGCGCATTTCGGGTTTCTTTTCGTTATTGGCGGGACTTGGCGAGCTGAACCAAGGTGTGAGCGGAATAAGCAAAGCGAGAGCTGCCAAAATACAAAACCAGCCGACCCACTTTCGCCTCGTCATGATGAATACCCCCTTGAATGGCTGTACTTGCTTTGTTAGACTGGAAGCCCGAAATGGGGCTGCTTGTCTTAGGGTGACGTCGGGTAGGTGAAAATATACGGAGGCTTTGGTAATCCGGAGTACCATCTGTTTGCTATTTGTGGTACGATGTTGATGATTTAAGTATTGTTTGCGATGATGAAAGGGGATCTACCATAATGCCTTCGACTAACGTAAAAGCGATTAGCGAATCAACGAGAGACAAATTAAAACTTGCGGTCGGCCATTTGGAGACGTTTCTGAACCAGTATGCGCTTCCACAGCTAACAGAAGAAGACCAAGGAAGCGATTCCGAGCTTTTCTATAAAGGTCTGCTGGCAGACTTAAGACACATGCTTGTATTCTCCGAAGTTGCTTACGAAAAATTGGGTGTGGCGCTAAGACGTCCTAATTTCGATATTGATTTTGCTGAGCGTGGTCTTTACGAAGCTTATCATCAATGTGTAAATGCATTTTTCTACCCTAAGAACGAATGTTATTCCGAGGACGGCCGTTACGCGTACACTGGACAAGATGCGATCCGTTTCCGCAAAAAGCCGGTACGTGTCGCTCGTGATATCGTACTTACTGTATCGAAAATTTATGAAGAGCTCCGCGATGATCTATCCTACTATGAGAGCGACTATATGACTCAGCGCCGTATGCAGGGTCAAAAATAAGGAAAGCATAACTCACCCCCGGTACGGGCAACTTGATACCGGGGGTGATTTTTATGCCGAATGGCGTAAGCTGTAGTGTTGCTAACTGTTCGTTCTGGAAAGAAGGAAATCAGTGCAATGCCGCGAAAATTGAAATCGACATCGACAGTCATGCGAACAATCATTTCGGATCTGAATTTGCTGAAGAGGGCTTTGGCGGTGAACATCACGATACCGCGGCGAACAAGGCAGCAACCTGCTGCCATACCTTTAAAGCGAAGGAGTGAGGCTTGATGGAACGCGAATCAGAAGGGCATTTCTCCCATAGCCCGCATGATGACTCATCGACTAATCCTTTGTATCATCCTGACATGAAGGCTTACAACG
The DNA here is from genome assembly GCF_059686995.1 of Paenibacillus rhizoryzae. NCBI lineage: Bacteria > Bacillati > Bacillota > Bacilli > Caryophanales > Paenibacillaceae > Paenibacillus > Paenibacillus rhizoryzae. The sequence continues at coordinate 164,544 of NZ_JCAALT010000003.1, forward strand.
AAGAGATGTCTGCCGAAATTGCAGTACCGCGTCAGGCGATCCATTCCTATCCAAGCCGTGAGAGCAACCATCTCACGAATGATGCTGTCCGTGAAACGAAGTCTGCCGGCCGCGCAACAGGCTGGGCAGCGCTAATATTAGCGGCATTGTCATGGGTGGTATGGCCGGTCGTACTCGGTGCTACGGCAATCATTGTCGGTTTTATTGCTTACAGGCAGGGTGCTCGCGGTCTTGGCGTTTGGTCCATTACGCTTGGATTTATAGCCGCTGCTGCTTACTTGGTCCTTGTTCCCCTTTATTACGCGATAACCTAATGGATCTGAAGCCGGTCAGAGATGAATCTCTGCCGGCTTCTTTCATGACAAACAGACACCCCGTACATCGGCCGGGACTATTGTCGCACTGGCGGAGCCCGTGAAAAAGTTGTAAAATAGTGCTAACTAATGTCGAATTGCGCAAAGGGATGTGGAGGTACACCATGAGCATCGATCCACGAATAATGAAATCATTGCTGCAATTGCAGATGATGCCCAGTTTAGATTTGAACGGGAATGAGAATGTCTTATCTTCTGCAAGCGGCCAAGACGGTTCCTCGATGTTTGATACGTTGCTTCAACAGTATATGGCAGGCGGGACAGGCTCTTCAGCACTGGCTGACATGACCGCGCAACCTGGCATGATGTCATTGGATTCATTAAGCAGCTTCATACCGCCGATCCAATCTGCAGCCATTCAAGGCTCATCGGATGACGGTGGAAGTCCCGCTGAATATGAGGCTTATATCAATGAGGCAGCGGCCAAGTATGGCATAGATCCAGCACTTATTAAAGCTGTTATACATACGGAATCCTCCTATAATCCGGATGCGGAATCCGCTGCCGGAGCGAAAGGTCTCATGCAGCTGATGGATGGAACCGCTCGCGGCCTTGGTGTAACCAATTCGTTTGATCCGCAGCAAAACATTGAAGGCGGCACCAAATTCCTCGCTTATCTCATGCGCAAGTATGATGGCAATGAACAAACGGTATTGGCTGCTTACAATGCCGGCCCGGGCAGGGTCGACCGTGCGGGAATGAAGAGCAATGAAGATTTTACGGCAATGATGTCGTTGCTTCCTCAAGAAACACAACGCTATGTAGCGAAGGTACAACGCGCCAAAGATCAATACGACAGTACGATTTAAGCATGCATGCTAACAGCCGCAAGAGATCATTAAGGGCTGGGGAGAATAAGAGATCACGGGGATCGCTGTGACTATGGGCAAGATGTAAGAAGCCCTCGACAGCATTTTCGCTGATCTTTTTCGTTTGTTGGCAGAAGGATGAGAGGAAGCTGGATATGAAGTATTATTTTGACCACTGTGCTTCGACGCCGCCGCATGAAGAAGTCATTCGCACGATGGCGGAAGTAATGGCGAAACATTATGCAAATCCGTCGTCGCTTCACAGAAGCGGACAAGAAGCGGGGAATTTACTGGAGCGTGCAAGAGGTGCCATTGCTTCGCTATTTCCGGCTACAGATGCGAAGGAATGGATATTTACCTCCAGCGGGACGGAGAGCAACAACATCGCCGTTATGGGAGCGGCCAGGGGTGGAAAGAAACGCGGGAAGCATTTAATTACAACGGCTGTGGAACATCCATCCGTTTATGAAGCCTTCAAAGCGCTTGAACGCGAAGGATTCCAAGTGACCTATTTACCGGTTGATTCGCTTGGGGTGATATCCGTATCCGAACTTGAAGCAGCGATAACCGATGAAACGATACTGGTAAGCGTCATGCATGTGAATAATGAAGTTGGGGCCGTTCAGCCGATTGAGGAAATCGGCAAGCTGCTGAAACAACACAGAGGCGTACTGTTTCATGTGGACGGGGTGCAAAGCGTCGGTAAATTGACGGTTGATCCGGCAGGCTGGGGCATCGATATGTTCTCGGCATCCGCACATAAAGTGAATGGTCCTCGAGGCGTGGGATTGTTGTATGTACGGCAAGGCTTAACGCTGGAGCCGCTGTTCAGAGGCGGGAGTCAGGAGCGGGAACTTCGTCCGGGCACGGAGAACGTGCCGGCCATTGTTGCTTCCGCAAAGGCGTTCCGTCTTGCCGTGGAGAGCAGCCCCGCAAGAGCTGAGCGCATGTACAAGCTCAGAGAACAGCTTATAGCATGCATCAAGGATATACCTGAGCTGCTTATTAACGGCAGCACCGAGTGTAAGCCTGGCAGCTGCGCAGCGCCTCATATCGTGCATTTCTCATACCCCGGCATGAAGCCGGAGGTTATGATTCATATGTTGGAGAAGCAGGAGATAATGGCATCGACCAAATCGGCTTGCTCGTCCAAGAGCGATGAGCCAAGCCGCGTACTGCAAGCCATGAAGGTTTCATATGAAAGCGCAGTGAGCGGAATCCGCATGAGTTTCGGGGATGAACATGGTGCGGCGGAGCTGGACTGGCTTTGCCGGAAGCTGCGTTTGGTCGTTCAGCAGCTAAAGCCGCTCGAGAGGAAGGGGTAAACCGATTATGAATCCGGATATGATCCTAATTCGTTTCGGCGAATTTACGATGAAAGGCAAGAACCGGGACCGTTTCGACAAACGAATGGTTGAGCAAGTGAGACGAGCGGTAGCCGGCTATGTTCGCGCTGAAATTGCGCGGACATATGGAAGAATTTATATCACATTAAATGGTGAACCGTATGAAGAAATTGCTGCAAAGCTTAAGGATATTTTCGGAATTGCTACCTTCAGTCCGATTCGGAAAGTAGCTAACGAATTGGAAGCCATTCGTGCTGCCGCACTGGAAGTGATGCGTGCGCTTCCGGCGCAGCCTGCGACATTCAAAGTTTCCACAAAGCGGGTAGAGAAGCAGTTTCCACATGATACGCAAGAGATGAACCATTTGGTCGGCGGCCATGTGCTGCGCGAAACCCCTGGTTTGAAAGTGAATGTAAGAGAACCTGAGGTTGAGCTTCGCGTGGAAATTCAACCGGAAGGCACCTATGTCTTCAGCAGCGTCGTACAAGCCGCAGGAGGCTTTCCTTACGGCACGAACGGCAAAGCGGTGCTGTTGCTCTCCGGAGGAATTGACAGCCCTGTAGCGGGCTATCTGGCGATGAGACAAGGTCTGGAGATCGAGGCGGTTCATTTTCACAGCTACCCGTTCACCAGCGATAAAGCAAAGGAGAAAGTAATCGACCTAGTCAGACGATTGTCACATTACAGCGGAGTGCCGATCAAGCTTCATTTGGTCTCGTTTACGGATATCCAAACGGCACTGGCGCAGTCCGGACAAGATCCGCTCATCATTACGCTGATGCGCCGCTCGATGCTTCGTATCGCAGAATTGATTGCCGAACAGGTCAGTGCATTCGGCATCGTATCCGGCGACAGCTTAGGACAAGTCGCTAGCCAGACGCTTGGCAGCATGAATGTAATCGGCCGGTCCACGCAGCTGCCGCTGCTCAGACCGCTCATTACAATGGACAAGAATGAAATTATTCGAATCGCTCGTCAGATCGAGACGTTCGAGACGTCGATTCTGCCTTATGAGGATTGCTGTACGTTATTTGTGCCAAGATCACCGAGCACCAACCCGAATCTGGCAATAGTCGAGAAAACCGAGCAGGCAATTGACGGACTGGATGCGATGATCGCGGAGGCTGTAGCGAGCGTGGAAGTTATGCGTATAACGCCGGAAGTGCGAAGTGCTGTTCAGACAGCAGGCGAGGATCGCTGGTTCTAAACAAAAAAGCAGGGAGCCCCAAATTAATGGGTTTCCCTGCTTTTTTCCATTCCGGATGCTTGTTTGCGCGAAGCGTTTTTCCAAAGACCGGCTACGATAATGACAATGACGATCAGAATCAAAAATGACCATTCAAACGCGGGATTGCTCTTGAAGAATTCTTCCAATTTAATTTCATGTGTAATCATCTTGGCAGCCGTGTAAGCCAGCACGCCGGAACCGACATAAACTATCCACGGGATCTTGTTGATCAGCTTAATAAACAGCGTACTGCCCCATACAACGATTGGAATACTGATGATCAGTCCAAGCAGAACAAGTGCTACACTGCCGTGAGCTGCACCTGCGACAGCAATGACGTTGTCTAAACCCATTGCTGCGTCGGCTATAATGATGGTACGAACGGATTGCCACAATGTGTTGCCTGCTGTGATATTGTCATGTGCTTCATTATCAACCAGCAGCTTGTAGGCGATCCATAGCAGCAGAATGCCGCCTGCCAGCATGAGCCACGGAACATTTAGCAAATATACAACTAATGTGGTAGCAATGGCCCGAATACCGACGGCACCGACTGTCCCCCATATGACGGCTTTCTTTTGCTGTTCCTTAGGCAGTTTTCGAGCTGCCAGCCCGATTACGATGGCATTATCACCGGCAAGAATGAGGTCGATAAAGACGATTGTAACCAGTGCAGATAGGAATTCAAGCGATAAAATGTCCATTGACTTCCTGTCCTCCTTTTCTTAAGAGCGCTATGATGTTTATCGTTGTTACGTTCGAAATCGAAGAAGGATTCAAAAATTGATAAACATAAGCTGTCCACTTGGGACATACACGTTCATAGACGAGTGCTTTCCGTACTTAATAGGAAACTCGCATCGCAAAAAGGACGGCAAAAGCCGTTTCTTCTTGAGGGGGCGTAATTTTGTGGACAGCTTAATCATTTTCGTTCAAATTATGTTTATCAATTTGCTCTTGAGCGGTGACAATGCCGTAGTGATCGCTCTGGCAAGCCAGCAGCTCCCGAAAGCCCAGCGGCGCCAGGCTGTTGTGTGGGGCGCTGCTGCGGCCGTACTGCTGCGCTGTTTATTGACGCTGATTGCGCTGACGCTGCTGCAAGTACCGTATCTTCAGGCAGTTGGCAGTATCTTGTTGTTCATGATTGCGATAAAGCTGGTAACGGACGCTTCGGCACATGCAGAGGAATACCACAACATGCGCAAGGTAACCTCGCTTTCCAGTGCGATCCGTACCATCGTGATCGCTGATTTTATTATGAGTTTGGACAACGTCCTTGCCATTGCCGCAGTGGCGGAAGGAGAGCCCGTACTTATTCTTCTCGGGATTGCCCTTAGCATACCTATGATTATTTGGGGGAGTCAGCTGCTTAGTACCATGATCCGTAAATTTCCGTCATTTGTTTACATCGGAGGGGGATTACTCGGTTATGCGGCCGGTGAAATGCTGGTTCACGATCCAGCGATTCACCCTTTATTTTCGAATGAATTATCCGTTCTGTTAAAGGCCATTCCGGTTCTTTGCATCCCTTTGGTCATTATTGTGGCATTGCTGCGAATAAAAAGATAAGGTAAACTATATTTTTAGAGTAAATATAGCAGTAACACTGGTTTTTTGCCTGCTGTTCCAGTACACTAGTAGATGTTAAAAAAGTGCCAAAGAGAAAGGAACATAGGCATGTCGAAAAACCAATACACCATCGGTCTTCTTTTTTTGATCGTAGGTGCTGTTATTTTACTCGGAAAGCTTGGACTGTTTGCGTTTATCGGCACAAACTTCTGGCCGCTTTTCGTTCTGATTCCCGGCATATTGCTGCACGTGCTGTTTTTTGGACGACTGCTTCCTCCGATTGTTCTGATCCCGGGAGCTATTCTGACAATTGACGCCTTTATTTTTTTCTTTTGCATTGCGTTCGGATGGAGCAACATGCACTACTTATGGCCTTTATTTATCTTGGGGGTTTCCATCGGTTTATACGAATATCATTTGTTTGATACGTACCATCCGAAGTTTCCACGAACGCTTGCCATTATCCTTGCTCTTGTTTCAGCGTCGTTTTTTGGCATCATGCTGGTGTGGGGCTGGGGTTTATACCTCATTGCCATTGCATTTATCGCGCTTGGTGCTTGGCTCGTTGCGGGACGTAAAGCTCGCTGGTAAAGGTTCAATTGTTTAACACGTTTGACGCAAGCCCGCACACAGCAGACTAATAAATAAAAAAAAGTTGGAGTGGATTCTTAACATGCAAGTCAGAGAGAACATCAGGAATATCGCAATTATTGCGCACGTTGACCATGGTAAAACTACGCTAGTCGACAAATTGCTTCAACAATCCGGCACGTTCCGCGACAATGAAACGGTTCAAGAACGCGCAATGGATTCCAATGATTTGGAACGGGAACGCGGTATCACCATTTTGGCGAAGAACACAGCTGTTAACTACAAGGAATATCTAATCAACATCGTGGATACTCCTGGACATGCCGATTTCGGCGGCGAAGTAGAGCGTATTATGAAAATGGTTGACGGCGTTCTTCTTGTCGTTGACGCGTTCGAAGGCTGTATGCCACAAACGAAATTCGTACTTCGCAAAGCACTGGAAAGCAATTTGACTCCGATTGTTGTTTTGAACAAAATCGACCGTCCGAATGCCAGCCCAGAGCAAGTTGTCGACGAAGTATTGGATCTGTTCATCGAGCTTGGTGCCAGTGACGAGCAGCTTGAGTTCCCAGTTGTCTATGCATCTGCATTGATGGGAACAGCTAGCTTGGATGTTGACAAACAAGATGAGAACATGCAGGCGCTTTATGAGACTATCATCGAGCAAATTCCAGCTCCGACAGAAAGCGTAGACGAGCCGCTTCAATTCCTCGTTACGCTGCTTGATTACAACGAATACTTGGGCCGTATCGCAGTTGGCCGCGTAAACCGCGGTATCATCCGTCAAGGCCAATCCGTCGCAGTTATTAACCGCGATGGCGTGACGAAACAAGCTCGCATCGAGAAGCTGTTCGGCTTCCAAGGTCTGAAGCGCGTCGAAGTCGAAGAAGCAGGCGCAGGCGATATCGTTGCCATTGCCGGTATTCGTGAAATCAACATCGGTGAAACCATTGCAGATCCTGCTAACCCAGAGGCTTTGCCGGTTCTGAAAATCGATGAGCCGACACTGCAAATGACATTCCTCGTTAACAATAGTCCGTTCGCAGGCCGCGAAGGCAAATGGGTAACTTCCCGTAAGCTTCGTGAGCGTCTGTTCAAAGAGCTTGAAACAGACGTGGCTCTTCGTGTTGACGAAACAGACAGCCCGGATGCATTTGTCGTTTCCGGCCGCGGTGAGCTTCACCTTGGTATCCTGATCGAGAACATGCGCCGTGAAGGCTTCGAGCTTCAAGTTTCCAAACCGGAAGTTATCATCAAAGAAATCAACGGTCAGAAAAACGAGCCTTATGAGCGTTTGCTTATCGACGTACCGGAAGAAAGCACTGGCGCGGTAATGGAGAGCCTTGGCTCGCGTAAAGCCGAAATGGTCAACATGATCAATAACGGTACAGGTCAAGTGCGTATTGAGTTCATCATTCCAGCACGCGGATTGATCGGATACCGTACGAACTTCTTGACCCTGACTCGCGGCTACGGCATTATGAACCATGCCTTTGACAGCTATGGTCCTCTTGCAGGCGCATCTGTTGGCGGCCGCCATCAAGGCGTTCTGATCTCCAGCGAGAATGGCGTAACGACTTTCTACGGCATGATGGGCGTAGAAGATCGCGGCGTTCTGTTCATGGAGCCGGGTACAGATGTATACGAAGGTATGATTGTCGGCGAGCATAACCGCGACAACGACATTATCGTCAATATCTGTAAAGAGAAAGCACTGACAAACGTTCGTTCTGCTGGTAAAGACGACACGGTTCGTTTGAAAACACCGATCTTGTTCTCCCTTGAACAAGCGCTGGAATATTTGAACGATGATGAATATTGCGAAGTGACCCCGAAGTCGATCCGTCTTCGTAAGAAGCTTCTCAATAAGAGCGAGCGCGAGCGCGCTGAGAAACAACGTAAAACAGCTCAAGCTGGCGTTTAAGAAGTATACGATCGCCATTGATGGTAGTAGATGACAGGCAGGGCTTGCAGCGTCCTCTTCAAAGGAAGAGTTCGTTGTTGCCCTGCCGTTTCTCGTCCCTGACCTAATGGAAGTCATTTCAAGTAAATCAGGAGGTAGAAGCATCATGCAGAACTGGTTTCATGCTCATCCGATTTTGACCTATCTCATCATTCTGGCTTTAACCATTTATATTTTTAACGCCGTATTTCGCGTACAACGTTTGCCGATTCTAAAAGAAGTACTTGTGCATCTCGTTATGGCCGTGGGCTCATTCGTGCTGTTCGTGCTGCAATTTGATAAACTGCCCATTATTCAATGCATGTCCGTTGCCGTATTTATGATGGCGCTGCTTCGCGGCAGACAGTTGTATGACAAAATCAAAGCAAAACGCGGTGGTAGCAGCACGGATACGGGAGGGGCTTAACTTGCGGTTTGAGGATGCCTTGTTCAATTGGCTTCAAATTCAGCTGGTAGCAGATGCAAGACCGGAAGATCGTGCTGCAGTAGACACCCGGGATTTCTTCCTTGAGATTCTAACGGAGGATCACGGCATATCGAATCTGCACATACATACGGTAGATGACACGATGATCCATTTGAGGTATGACAAGGAAGGCAAGAGCAAGCTGCAAATGTTTCCCCGCGAATCCGGTGAGCAGCTCCTTCAAGATATTAACGAGAATCCGAAATATAACTGACGAAGGTGGAAGTCATGACTAGGGAATCCGATTTGCCTCCACGTAAGGGCAAGAAGAGATATTGGCTGCGCCGGATGATGGTTCTGTTTCTGGCCTTATTGATTGGTGTTGCGGGATATCTTGGCTATTTGTATAAGGTTTCGAAGGACGTGCTGGGTGAAATCACGACGGATGCCGATCCGACGGTTACGGTCTCGGCGAATCAGTCGGTTAAAGTGAAACCGGTAACGATTATGCTGCTTGGCGTAGATACACGGAAGGAAACCGGCAGTTTAAATACCGATGTTATGATGATTGCGACGTTTAATCCGAATACGAAGTCAGCAGTTGTCGTGTCCATTCCGCGAGATTCCAAAATTGAGCTGTCCGGTTACAATAGCCGTAAAGCAAATGCGTACTATTCGAGATTCCTCGCAGGTGCAAGAAGCGACGGATTGAAGGGCAAAGACGCGGAGCGGCAAGCGAAGCAGGATTTGCGTAAAATGTTCAGCAAATATTTCGATATTCCGATCGACTATACGGCAACGATCAACTTTCAAGGCTTCGTTGATGTCGTAGACGCGCTTGGCGGCGTCGATGTAGATGTGGACATGGACATGCGTTATGTCGACACGGCTGACGGAACGAACATCGATCTGAAGAAAGGCCCTCAGAACCTGAAGGGGGATGATGCGCTTGATTTCGTCCGTTACCGCAAATCCAACGACGGTACGAACATGTCCAGCGACTTTGACCGCAATCGTCGTGAAAGCCAGGTGCTCGGCGAAATCGCGGATAAGCTTAAATCCTTCTCCAGCGTGCCTAAGATAGCTAACGTTATTAAGGCAGTAGGCAACAATATGCGCATGGATATTCCGAGTAACGAAGTGGAAAATATGATGAAAACTTACTTCGGGATCAGCAAAAGCGATATCACCTTCATCCCGCTCGTAGGAGAGTGGCACTCGCCATATGTTCGCCTGGATGAAGCCAAACTTCAAGAAGCGAAATCGGCACTGGCGTCCAAATTGGCGGAATGAATGTGGTAGTACGACGTATGCTATGTTATAATAAAACCATCGAAGCACTGACACAATAGGCAAGGAGGACTGCGGATGACTGAACTTGTCACCGTACTTACTGACGAGCTGCTAAGTGGCCTGGAGAAAGAACCGTTTGTACTGTTGCACACGATTGATGCAGACAGCGGAACTCCGACTTCAAGCGTAATATCGTGGGTTTATGCGGTCAACCGCTCCACACTGCGTTTCGCCATTGACGGCCGTTCGCGCCTAACGGTGAATATGACTTCGAAAGTGGATGTAAGCGTTACTGTGTTTGCGCCGGGTACTGTTCAAACGATCTACGGCACGGCACGGCTTGTAACTGAAGCGCTTGAGGACGTGCCATTCAAACTGGTATGCTTCGATATCGACATTGCTTCGGTTCGCGATGCGATGTTTTACGGCGCACGCTTGTCCGCAAGACCTGAATATGAGAAAACTTACGACAGAAGAGCCGCAGACAAACTGGATGGACAGGTGTTTGCTGCCATGAAGAAAGCCTAGTGAGGAATCACTAGGCTTTTTGTGTTCTTATACCGACTCTCACGGTGCCGGTGTCTTCGTAAGTCTAAAGCTTTTGACTCATTTTTTGCTTATCAGTCTTAGCGTGATCCGGTTGCTCCGGTTGGATATCTCTCGGCACTTGAGGGACGATCCGCCCTATGATGTCGGCCATCTCTTCGGCAAATCCGGCAATGGGTCTGCCGCGCTTCATGTCGGCCTGTACTTCTTTCAGCCGAGTCCCAATGTCGATATCGGCCGTTACGATGGCGTCAATACCATAGGGATCTTTACGGAATGCTTCCGCGACCGCATATTTAATCGTGCCAACTCGGGATCGTTCCAAATTTCCTGCCACATCGATGCCAACGATCGCTGTATTTTTAAACACGACACAGTGAGCGGCCTTCACGCCGGGTACATGCCGCGCCAGATCCTCAAGATGAGCTGCGACTTGTTTAGGGCTGCTGATTTGCTTCTTCTGCGGAGCGCTCTGCTGTGCGCGAACGCGATTATCATTTTGTGGAGAGGGTGATGTCTCATTGCGGGCGACAGTATTACAGCCTGTTGCCAGCAAGCAAAGGATCATAGCGGGCACCAGCCACTTTCTCATATTCGCCACCTGACCTTTCTAGAGTCTGCAAAGTTTGTTCAAGCATAGTTTGCCTAGATGAAGGCCGCGCTATGTACGCCTTTGAACGAAATTCCAACGCCAGGAGGGCTCACGATGAAAAAGATATTCGTGCTCGACACCAATGTACTCTTACATGATCCGCAAGCGATCTTCGCTTTTGATGACAATGAGGTCATTATTCCCGCGGTGGTGTTGGAAGAAATTGATTCAAAGAAAAGATTGGCCGATGAGCTTGGCCGCAATGCGCGGCATGTTTCCCGGCTGCTCGACCAAATGCGGCTGACGGGCCGGCTGCATGAAGGAATTGAACTTGATAACGGGGGCGTTCTCAAGGTAGAACTGAATCATCGCAGCTTTATGCGTGTACAGGAAATGTTCGGCGAAATGTCTAACGACAATCGAATCCTTGCGGTAGCGCTCAATTATCATCTCGAAGAGCAGGACAAAGGGGACCCGCGTCCTGTCATTATCGTCAGTAAAGATGTACTCGTCCGCATTAAAGCGGATGTGCTGGGGCTTGAAGCTCAAGATTATTTATCCGATCAGGTGGTAGCGCCATCGGATGTGTATGCGGGTTATTTAACCCTTAAAGTGCATCCTTCGGTCATTGATGAATTTTATACGTACCGTTTTCTTACGATCAAGAACTTGCTGCTGAATACTCGGCTGCACCCGAATGAATTTGTCATCCTGCGGGATGAAATGGGGACATCTAAATCCGCACTGCTCAAAGTGAGCCAAGACGGAGCGAGGCTGGAGCCGCTGTATCTGAGCAATGATCCGGTGTGGGGGATTACCGCCCGCAATGCGCAGCAGCGCATGGCACTGGAGCTGCTGCTTAGCGACGACATACCGCTCGTGACGCTGACCGGTAAAGCCGGCACAGGCAAGACGCTGCTGGCGCTTGCTGCAGGTCTGATGAAGGTGGAGGATGAGCACAAATACAAGAAGCTGCTGATCGCAAGGCCGGTCGTTCCAATGGGGAAGGATATCGGGTATTTACCGGGTGAGAAGGATGAGAAGCTGCGTCCGTGGATGCAGCCGATTTATGATAATTTGGAATATTTGTTTGATACGAAGAAGTCGGGCGATATTGATAAAATATTAATGGGACTCGGCAGCATTCAAGTAGAGGCGCTCACCTATATTCGGGGGCGTTCGATACCGGGGCAATTCATTATCATCGATGAAGCGCAAAACTTGACTCGGCATGAGGTGAAGACCATTGTATCGCGTGTCGGAGAAGGGAGCAAGATCGTCCTGATGGGCGATCCGGAGCAGATCGACCATCCTTATCTGGACTCCATTAGCAATGGCCTTACGCATATCGTGGAGCGCTTTAAGCAAGAAAGCGTCAGCGGCCATATGACGCTGGAGAAAGGCGAGCGTTCGAGACTCGCCCAACTAGCTGCGGATCTGCTCTAATCGGATTCCGATGCTTCCAGCACAGTTGTTGAGCAGCAGCGGTAGGCGCGTGCAATCCCCTCAATAAGTGCAACCTGATGACGGTCAATGGCGAGCAGCCGGCGGCCGTCATTTTGCATCAGGTGGGCAAGGGCATGCTCGTCCGCTTGTTCTGCGGCTGAAGCAGGCTCAGCATCTGGCGCCGTGCCCGGGATCAAGCAAACAATCGATGCGAGCTCCAAGTTGAGATAACGATTATTTGATTCCGTAATGAGCCCATAATCCGTAAAGGTGCGGCCATTAAGCGACCATGTCTCATCAAGCTGGGCCCATTGTCCATGCTCGCAGCTTACTTTAAATCGCGTGGCGGCAAACGCTTCAATAGCATCCGCGTCTGCTAGGCTGTTGACGAGAAGCAGCGTGTCATCGCGATCCAGCAAGGTAAACGGCGATTCGGCCAATTCTTGCAGCATTTGCACAAAGTGTTCCGGCAGCATACCTTTCGGTAATTGCATGTCAACGCTATAAATCGGCTGCATGGTCTCTACCTCCTTGCAAGGGGAGTTTTCACCAAGTATGACGGATTCTGCAGCGCGAATCAATTTGAAATTCCGTGGACCAGCTGCAATTGACAGGCGACAAAAAAGCGCTTTCTTGCTAAAATAAAGATTAGCTAAAATTTAGCGTTAGAGGTGAGAGTTTGTCTCCGACAAACTCCCTATTAGCGTTAGAGGTGAGAGTTTGTCTCCGACAAACTCCCTATTAGCGTTAGAAGTGAGAGTTTGTCTCCGACAAACTCCCTATTAGCGTTAGAAGTGAGAGTTTGTCTCCGACAAACTCCCTATTAGAGGAGGGACACGGTGTCACGCAGAAAATATGTCATGCTGCTGCTGTGCGTATTTACGATTTGTGCTGCGCTGCTTGTTCCCATGTTCGGTAAGCCGGGATCGCCGGTCACTCACTCAGATGACGATCAATTATCGACTGACAAACCTCAGGTCGTAGATGGGGATGAGCAGGATCGGAAGACGATTTCAATTGCAGTCTCGATGGACGAGGCTGAATACCAATATTGGCAAGGCGAGAATGAGCACTTTGAGTTATCCCATCCTCGAATCAGCATTCAAATGACGAATATACATAACGAAGATGCTGATGAGGCAAGGAAGAAAGCATCGGAGAAAGGCGAACCTTTCGATCTGATGCTGTTAGACAATGATCGCGTACGAGAATTTGCCGTACAAGGGTTTCTGCTCCCCGTCGACGATATTGTTTCCGGAGATACGGCTGCCGATCAAATGGAAGCGCTAACAAGTATTGTGAAGTGGAATGGCTCGCTGTGGGGTGTTCCTCTTGACTGTAATCCATTGCTTGTAGTTTGGCAGAAAAATCTGCTGAAGGCTGCCGGCCTGATTGCCCCGCCTAAAGATCTCGAAGCATTTAAGGCTGCTGTCACGACCTTAGTTGCAACGAACCCACAGCTCAGTCCGTTTAACCTCAACACGGCTGACGCGAAGGAAATGGCTGCTTGGATGGGGATGTTTAGGGAGAACAGCGAGGCGGCTGCCAATCTGTCTCCATTCACCATCACGCAGAAGGAACAGCTTTATTTTGCCGCCGAATATGCTGCAAAGTTGTACAGGCTAGCACCTGTTCAGCAGAAGAATCAGCTGCTCGGAGCATTTGGTGCCGGAACGCTGATGTCTGCGATCATGCCGTGGACGCTCTTCAAATCCTTAACGGATGAGGAGAGAGAGCTGCTGTCGGTTGGCACATCGATAAGCTCTGTTGTCCGCACGAATGGAAGAAGTTTTGTCATGCTGGCAGAAACAGAACGGGTGAGCGAAGCCAGTGCGTACATTACGGAAATGACCTCCACAGAAGCGCAGTTGGATCACTATCAATCGCTTGGGCGGTTGCCTTCGCGTATTTCGGGAATGACAAATGAATTTGAATATAACGATATCGATCAAAGGCCGCCGCACTACCTTGTCAGTATGCTGAGCCGGGCATCCGTAACGCCTGATCCTTCCTGGAGGGAAAGATGGGAACGCTGGTCGAAGCTGCTTGTCATACTTGGCGGGAACAAGACCGAACTCGCACCAGAGTTGGCTAGTAAATTTATATCCCTATGGAACGAGGAGCCGGAACAACCAAAAGGCGGTGCCGAAGCACCGCCTGAGGAGCCATCAAAGACTGATGGTAAGCTTAATCAATAGCTTGCCATCTTCTACGGAGACCGATTTGGTTTTGAGGAAGGATACGATTTTGGAAGGATAGAAGCCGAGATCGAATTCTTTCTCGAGTGCTGCTCTTGTCGTGTCCGGCAGCTCCAAGCCGTTAAAAATAAGCGAATCGACATGAAATAAGATGGAGCCGTCCTTCTCCAAGGAATAATGACCTGTTAATTGCACTTCCATGTTGTCGCGTTTGCCGGTTACGATGACTTTGTCCGATTTGAAGACGAAGGAGAAATTGTCGAACAGCTCGTTTTGCTCTCGCAGGAAAGCATTAAGTTTATCGTCCGGGATAGAGAGGGAGTAATTGAAGCCGTCAATTTCAAGCATGTCTTTATTGTTTTGCACCCAAGCCGGCATTTTCTTCATCGCTTTGGACAGCGCACTGAAGTACCGTTTTACCTCTAACAATCCGACATTCTGCCAGTAGTCCGTAAATTCATTAATGAGCAGCTTGAGTTTGTCTGCATCGGATCGGCCGCTTAACGAGGAGTCGACATCTTGCTGAAGTGCCATAACTCGGTTTCGCTGCGTAGTGAGACGTTCTTCGACTTCTGTAAGTTGTTCCGACTGCGTATCGAGCTTGCTGATGCTTTTCTTCAGTTCTCGATATTGCTTCACGTACGAGTTGAGCGTAAGCTTGTCATTAGTAAAGATAAGGTCGAAAAAATCAAGCAGCTGCAGCAGTTCTGATAAATTGTGCGAAGACACAAGCGCCGTCAGGAAAATATCCCGTTCACCGGTGTAGTAGGCGCGAAGCACTTTCCCTGCCTCTTCGCGTTTCTTCTCGATCGTTTGTTCTTGGCTTGCCAGCTTTAATTTGGAATCATCCAGCTGCGCAAGGATCGACTGCTGCTGTTCTTTCACGCGTGCAATTTCTTTGTCAATTTCAACGACGGAGAGGCTTTTCTCCAGTATCGCTCGGACCTCTTCATCCTTCGGGGTTGCAGGGTCGGCAAATACGGGGAAAATAGTTAGCCACACTGCGAGCGCGCAAACGGCGAACGCCGCAATCCGGCGGCGTATCGTTCCTTTCACGAAGGGCTCCCCTTTCTTTCATCTTCACACATTGCATGCACTACTATATGCATGTACCAATTCTATTATATCTGTAAGCACTAATTTTGTCCTTGATTTGGAGGGGGATTGCATGAGCAGAAACGGCGGGCGGTTGCCCTTGTTAATTGGGGAGCAAATCGCACGGAGCGAGCTGAAGGGACGGGATTCTGTACGCGCCCAAGAGACTGCCGAAGTCAGCTGTATCTCGTTCCATGATTATATGGCCCTGTGTTTATATGACGAGAAGGAAGGCTATTATCGCTCGGGGAAAATACGAGTGGGCAAGAAAGGCGACTTTTATACGAGCTCTGCGATCGGCTCCATAATGGGAGAGAAGCTGGCAAGCTGTGCAGCCTCGTTAATCGGAGACCGTGGGGAGTCAGCGCCTGTTAGGATAATGGAATGGGGGGCAGGTACCGGGCTGCTCTCCCAGCAAATGATTGCAGCATGGTCCACTTCAGGGCATTCGTGGCTCTCTCAAGCGGAGCACGTTATTGTGGACAGCAATCCTGTGCATCTACAGGAGGCACATTCGAGGCTGGAGCAAGCAGCAGCGGACCTGGATCGTTCAGAATCGCCGCGGCCGCAGTTGCGTTACATGACGCCGGAAGAAGCGAATAAAGCATTGCTGGATGCAAACGACAGGGGGACCTCATCGTCTTCTTCGTCGCCGGCGACTTATTCGATCATGATTGCCAATGAGCTGCTGGATGCATTTCCGGTACATCGAGTCGTCTTAAAGGATGGTCAGCTCTGGGAGCTTGGCGTTGCAGCTAGGAACGACAACGAAGATGGAGAAGCATTTCGCTATGTCTACACACCTTTAACTGATGAACGGATTGCAGAAGTACTGAAACGGGATGGAATCGCCTTGCGGGAAGGGCAGATTACCGAGGTAAACCTCGCTGCCGAGCGGTGGATTACAGAACTTAGCGGCATGATAAAACATGGGGCACTCCTTCTCGTGGACTACGGTCACGAAGCGCAAGAATTAACGGCATCGCATCGAATGCAAGGAACGCTGCTGTGCTATAAGGATCATGTGGCGCATGACCGGCCCTTCAGCGCTCCCGGAGAACAGGACATCACCTCGCACGTCAATTTCACGGCTTGCAGACACGCAGCCGAACAGTCGGGCTGGCAAGTGCAGTATTATGATACGCAGAAGCAATTTCTCCTCGATCAAGGCTTGCTGCAGGACCTTGTCGCACATGATGGGACGAATCCGTTCGGTGAAGCAGCAAGACGCAATCGTTCCATCCGCCAGCTGCTGCTGAGCGATAATATGAGCGAGTCGTTTAAAGTGATGGTGCTGCTCAAAGGCGAATAGTGCGGCGAAACGAAAAAAGGCTGTTCCGGAGATGGTATCCCATCTTCTCGGAGCAGCCTTTTGGCTATTTGTGTATGTCAGAAGGTCCGTTATTAGAATGGGTTCCCCATTACAAATACGGTCCAATACGTGAAGCTGACGAACGAGATAAACATGTATCCCCAGAACATCAACATATAGGTTCTTTCGGAAAAGTTCAAATAGCCTAACAGGACAAACACGACGGTTTGAATAAAGAACAAGAGTGCCATCTCGGTCATATGTCCTGCAAACGCCATAAGCGCGATTACAAGCGTCCAGAAACCGAGCACTCGGAACATGCGTGCCATGATTTCATCCCCCTTCTCGTCAGTCTCGACCCGATTACTATTGCCCATTATAACGTTTCAGGTAACATGTGTAAACTGTTTCACTCGTGACGAATTGGCAAACTTTTTGCCTCCTTTTCACGCTCTGATACAAGTTTGCTTCAAATTACGAAAAAACATGTATGAGCCGTCAAAAAAATGGATATACAAATTAGTATCCGATAGATTCTATGAACTCTACCAAGGGCATAGAGATAAAGTAAGCGCCTAATGTTAGGAGGTTTTGGTTGCATGACAGCAGTCAGACAAGATGCCTGGAGCCCGGATGACGATCTCATCCTAGCCGAAGTGACGCTGCGGCATATCCGCGAGGGAAGCACGCAGTTGGCCGCTTTTGAGGAAGTAGGAGAGCGGATCGGCCGGACATCGGCCGCATGCGGATTCCGCTGGAACAGTTGTGTCCGCAAACGCTATGAAGATGCGATACAAATTGCGAAGCAGCAGCGCCAGAAGCGGAACTATATGAAAAAACAAACGTACGTTGCAACACCTCATGTATCCGCGATCAGCATGCTCGACACAGAAGAACGTACGTACAAGAACGATCCGTTGACGGAAGAATCGCTATCAATTGATACCGTTATCCGATTTCTGCGGCAATGGAAAGGTACTTATCAAGAGCTTAATCGCCAGATCAAGACGCTTGAACGCGATCTGCGCGAGAAAGATGAAGAATTGTTCACCTTACGCGAGCTGAATGAAAGATTATCGCTTGAAGTCAACAATGCCCAAACGGATTATCGTGCGGTCAATGACGACTACAAAACGCTCATTCAAATTATGGACCGTGCACGCCGCTTGACCGTGCTGACAGAAGAAGATGAGGCAAAACCTCGCTTCAAAATGGATGCGAACGGTAACTTGGAACGAATCGAATAGCCGGCTTGTTTGACTGAAGGGCCGCTCTCCAAAATCTCTCCGAACCTGCTATGGGTGCGGCGGGATTTTTTAGTTTGCTTCTGTTACGATAAGTTTAATCAGGCGGAAGAAGAAATGAGGCAAAGCAGTGAGAATGATCATCGTGGGAGCGGGAGCGCTCGGACTTTTATATGGGGCAAGGCTGGCGGAAGCCGGAACGGAGGTTATCCTTCTGACTCGCTCGGAAGAGCAGGCGAAGCGGCTGCGTGAGGAAGGTATCCGGTTGACCAAACGGGATGGCATGGAGTGTCAGGTGAGTGTACAGGCTTCGACGATCGATACCTATGTTCCAGATGGACTACGTCAAGAGGATTGGATCTGGCTCACCGTCAAGCAAGTGCATTTGGATGCGCGGTTGCTGCAGCAGGTGGGGCGTTTGGCTGCCCACGGTTGTTCGATCCTGGCGCTTCAGAATGGGATAGGGCATCTGGATTTGCTGCGCACGGTATGTCCCGAGGAGCAGATGAATGCTGCTATTACGACAGAAGGCGCAATGCGAATCGACGAACATTCCGTTCACCATACAGGAAGCGGGACGATAACCTTCGGCAGTTGGCTGAAAAACGAAGAAAAAGCGAGCAAACCTCAAAAAATGTTGTTAAAAGCGCTGAATGGGGCAGGAATTGAAGGCAAACTGTCGAATGAGATGGAGACTGTTGTTTACAGGAAATTACTGATCAATGCCGTCATCAATCCGCTAACCGGCATATTCGGTGTCCGGAATGGGGAGCTCCCGTCCGATCCAAGCCGGTTGCGCTGGATGAAGGCTTTGCATGAAGAGAGCGAGTACATTCTCGTTCGATCCGGAATGGTGAAGGATGCGCATAGCTGGGATCAGCTGCTTCATATTTGTGAAGCTACCGCAGGGAATCAATCTTCCATGCTGCGAGATGTACTGGCAGGACGTTCAACGGAGATCGATTGGATCAACGGCGGCATCGTGTCGCTTGCAAGAACCATTCAAGCTCCTGCTCCGATGAATGAAGCCGTACTGACGCTTATTAAAACACTCCAAACGAACTAATGACCGTAGAGAGGGGCGAACCGAGGATGCAGTGGATTTGGGAAAGCATCAAGAACGTCTACGCTTTTCTAGCTGTTCTTCCGATCATACCGTTTCTACTCGTTTATTTTGGTTATGGAGCTTTCACCGGCGATAAGAAGAGAGCGTTCAGCACCGCTATGGATGTCACTACCGCGCTATTAATTGGCTGTGTGGCCGTATTGTTTAATAAAATTTTTCATAGTTCCTTTGGAATATACGGAATCTTACTTCTTCTGCTCCTTGGCGGCGGTTTGCTCGGCAACGTGCAATATCGGTTGAAAGGCAATATCAACATGCGCCGCATTATGCGCGCAATCTGGCGGCTCGGCTTCTTTCTAATGAGTCTATGTTACGTCATACTGATGTGTATCGGCATCGGGAAGAGTTTTTTTAACGTGTAATCGTTGTTCATAGATCAATATAGATTCGAGGATCACTCTCCATTCACGGAGGGTGGTTTTTTTTTGACGGTGCGCTTTACGTTGTGTACAATGAATGAGAAAAACTGCACTTATCCTAGAGGTGTTACTTACAAGGAAGAAAGGTAGAGACTGTCCATGAAAATCGATACGGTTCAGCTGCCTTTCGGACAGCCTGTCACCGAAGCTTATATACATCGAAGCCACCCCGGCGTAGAGGCGCTGTTCGGCAGCCACGCGGCAGAAAATATGCACTGGAAACGCAGGATGAACTGGCTTTCTGAGAATGCGGATAAGCGCACAGAGGCCCAGCTTCTTGGCGATACGCTCCAAACGTACAATACGCGTTATAACAGCAACGCTGCGGTTATGGCGAATATCGAAGCAATCCGCTCGGGAGCGCCGGTCGTTGTGACCGGTCAGCAAGCTGGGCTGTGGACAGGCCCGCTGCTCGTCATCCATAAAGCGGTTACGGCGATTTCAGCTGCGAAGGAAGCATCGGCTCGGCTGGGTTCGGTTGTTGTGCCGGTGTTCTGGATTGCCGGTGAGGACCATGACTTCGATGAAGTTAATCACGCCTATGTGCGAGGAGAAGCGGCGTTGACCCGATTGGCTGTCCAGAGACCCAGAGGTGCCCGCACCGCCGTCAGCAGGACGAAGATCGCACAGGAAACGTTCACGGAAGCAGTTCAACTGCTTAGCGCGGCATTGCCGGACGCATCCTTTAAGCCGGAGCTCCTAGAGAAACTGAGCCTATTCGCGAAACAATCCGAGACCTTGTCCGATTTGTTCGCTTATTTGCTTGGTTGGCTGTTCGGCAGCCAAGGCCTAATTCTGCTTGATGCGGATGATATCGGCGTTCGGAAGCTGGAAGCGCCGATGTTCGGACAAATGCTGGCACGCAACGATGAGCTGGAGTCGGCTTACTTCCGCAGTGCAAGCCAGCTGCAGGAGCTCGGATTCTCGCCTTCCGCGGATGTTACGCAGGGGAGTGCGAACCTGTTTCTCTTTGACGAGGAAGAACGGATATTGCTACACAAGCATGATGGCCGGTTTCGGAATCGGAAAGGATCGAAATCATGGTCCATCGAGGAGTTGCAGGCATGGGCAGACGGCGATCCGCAGCGGTTCAGCAACAATGTACTGACGAGGCCGATCATGCAGGACTATGTGCTGCCTGTTCTGGCTGTTGTTCTCGGTCCAGGCGAGATCGCATATTGGTCGCTAACCGGTGAGGCGTTCAAGGTTTTAGGCATGGAGATGCCGATTGTTGTGCCGCGGATGTCCTTCTCGCTGATCGAGGACAAAACGTCCAAGTATATGTCCAAGTATGGATTGTCTTTCGAGGAAGTGGCTTACCGATTTAAGACATGCAGAGAAGCATGGCTTAAGGAGCGGGATGAAACCGGCATTGAAGGCGGTTTTGCCGCTGCCCTAGCAGGTATTGAAGCCCTATATGAGCCCATAAAGGCTTTAACCGTTTCGGTTGAGAATGGTTTGGGAGAATTGACGGATCAGAATCTGCTTCGAATCAAGGATCAAATCTCGTATCTTCAGAAGCGGACAATGGATGCGCATGCCAAAAAGTTCGGAGCCGCACTTCGTCAATTGGACTGGATTGCCCTTTCATTGTGGCCGGAGGGCAAGCCTCAGGAACGTGTACTGAATGCGATGGAATTCTATAATCAGTATGGAAGATCGTGGATCGACAAACTGCTGGAGATCCCCTATGATCAGCGGAACGGCCATCATTTGATTTCGATTTAAGGCAAGGATCAACAACGAGCATGTAGAAGAAGAGAGGGTGCTGAAGAACAATGACCGTTAATGCGAAGCAAAACAGTATCGTGCGTGATATGGCGCTTGCGCCGGAAGGACATTTGAAAATTGATTGGGTTGCAGCCCATATGCCGGTACTTAACCGTATTCGTGAGCAATTCGAGAAGGAGCAGCCGTTCAAAGGATTGAAGGTTGCGATCTCCCTCCACTTGGAAGCCAAAACAGCCTACTTGGCTAAAGTTGTTCAAGCAGGCGGTGCAGAAGTAACGATTACGGGCAGCAACCCGCTGTCCACGCAAGATGATGTATGTGCGGCGCTCGTTGAAGACGGCATCACTGTATTTGCCAAATACAATCCGGAGCCTGCTGAATACAAGTCATTGCTTATCAAAGCACTTGAAACGAAGCCTGACCTCATTATTGACGACGGCGGCGATTTCGTTTCGATCCTCCACGCGGAACGCCCTGACCTTATGGAGAATATTCGCGGCGGCGCAGAAGAAACGACGACAGGTATCCTGCGTCTGAAAGCGATGGAGAAGGATGGTTCGCTCAACTTCCCGATGGTTGCCGTTAATGACGCGTTCTGTAAATATTTGTTCGATAACCGTTACGGCACAGGCCAATCGGTATTTGACGGTATTAACCGGACGACTAACCTTGTCGTAGCAGGCAAAACAGTTGTTGTTGCTGGTTATGGCTGGTGCGGTAAAGGGGTAGCGATGCGTGCGAAAGGTCTTGGCGCGCAAGTTATCGTAACAGAGATCGATGCGATTCGCGCCGTTGAGGCGTACATGGACGGATTCACTGTCCTTCCGATGATTGAAGCTGCGAAGCTTGGGGATTTCTTCGTTACGGTAACGGGTAACAAAGATGTCATTCGCGGCGAGCATTATGAAGTCATGAAGAATGGTGCGCTCCTGTCCAACGCAGGCCACTTTGATGTTGAAGTGAACAAACCTGAGCTAGAGGCACTTTCCAACGGTAAGCGTGTAGTGCGCCGCAACATTGAAGAGTACCAATTGAAAGATGGCCGCAGCATTTACTTGCTGGCTGAAGGCCGCTTGGTCAACCTCGCTGCAGGCGATGGCCACCCAGCCGAAATTATGGATATGACGTTCGCTCTGCAAGCGATGTCGCTTAAATATGTGAACGACAACTATAACAGCATCGGCAAGAAAGTTGTAAACGTGCCTTACGCGCTGGATGAGCAAGTAGCTCGTTACAAGCTTGAAGCAATCGGAACGGGCATCGATAAACTCTCCGATGAACAGAAAGCTTATCTCGACAGCTGGCAAGAGCATTAATACAACGTAGTAAATACAAGACGCGTGAACTCGTGTTCCTTATGGAACCGGTTCATGCGTCTTTTTTCTCCCACAATATGCAACATCTACCTTTCTGCCAACGTTTGATAGGTAGGTCGACCATATTAAAGAAAAGCGGGGGTTGTATCATGAGCATGCTTCATGGCGTAGGCGCAACAAAAAAGAGAAGCGTCCGATGGTTATTGCTGGTTAGCATTGTGGTCATGGTATGGATGCTGGCAGGTTGTTCTGCGGGCAACAGTAATTCAAACGATGCGAAGAGCGACGGGTACGCAGGCAGTAGTGCAACCACAAACAGCGCCGCGATGAACACGGAGATGGCAGCGCCGCCGATGGCAGACGGGGACGTAGCCACGAGCAATTCTTCTTCGAATGCGAGTACTACGGACACAGCCAGCAGTGAGGAGGCGCCTGCAGCCGGACTGAGTGATGCCAGCAGCAACATTCCGGATGGCGAATCCAGCTTCACACGCAAAATCATTTATAAAGCGTCTGTGAACATGGAGGTTGAAGACTATGGCAAGGCTCAAACCTCTCTAAGGAATTTGATTCATTTGTCTGGCGGCTATCTGCTCTCCTTCTCGGATAAGAAAACTACCTCCGAGCTTGGCGGTACCTACACGATTAAAGTGCCGGCTGCCGGCTTTGATACCTTCATCAGCGAGCTGGAGAAGATCAAACACGAAGGCTTCGAGAGCAGCGCGCAAGGGACTGATGTGACGGAAGAATACGTCGATATGGAGGCAAGGCTGAAGGCTCGTCAAGTGGTAGAGGCTAGATTGACAGCTTTCATGGAGAAAGCGACGAAGACGACGGATCTGCTGCAAATTTCGAACCAGCTCGGTGAAGTGCAAACCGAGATCGAGCGGATTAAAGGACGTATTCGCTATTTGGACAAAAATGTGGAATACTCCACCATTGATCTTAGGATGTATCAAGTGCTGGAGCCTGTTACGACCAAAGAAGAAGAGAATCCAGGGTTTCTGAATCGAATTTCGGATGCTATGTCCGGCAGCACGAATGTGGTATACGCGTTCATTCAAGGCGTATTTATCTTCATTGCCGGTGCATTACCGGTTCTGGCTTTGGTGGCAATCGTAGGTATTCCTGCTTATATGGCATACCGAAGCAACCGGCGTAAACGTAATTCACATCCGGCGGCGAGCACGAAAAATATCCCGGTGCCTGAGGCTCCGGAACCAGTTAAAGAAGATTCAGAAGCTTAGAAGATCCAATAGGCAAACCGAAGAGCTGCATCACATGTCCCCGGCGACGTGTGGTGTCAGCTCTTTTTGCCGTGTCTGGCTGCTGCCGGCAGCACGCTGGAGAGCAAAAGTTATGGCGGTTTTCCTGGCGATCGCAGAGCGTTCCTCCTCGGAAGCTTCCAAGAAGGTTGGATTGCGGAATAGAGCAGTCAGTGCTTCCTCGCTGGCAGCTGCAGCTTCTTCCTCACTGCGGAGTAAATAGTGTGATACTTGATAACAAAGCAGCTCGACCTTGCGAAGAAGGTTGATTTTATAGGTCAAGGCGGAAGTGCCGGTCATAGGCAGGCCCCCTTATGTATGATTCATCCAGCATTTCTTTTCTAGTGTACACGATCCAAAGCACTAAAAAGTTTCAAAATCGTAACAAGGTTAATCCCATAAATTATTTTATTAAATCCTGCTTAAGGAGCAGGATTTCAAGTGGCGGTGGCGAATAGTTCAACCTAAGTGGTAGAAAGTGGGGTTAAGTGGAGGATTCGGGGGAAGGGGTGGAGCGGTTCAATGTTTATGGGCGAATATCAACATAGCATTGACGAGAAAGGCCGCATCATTATCCCGGCTAAATTCCGCGAACAACTTGGCGACCACTTTGTTGTCACTCGAGGACTTGATAACTGTTTGTTTGTTTATCCGCAGAGCGAGTGGAGCTTGCTCGAACAGAAGCTGAAATCGCTGCCCATGATGAAGTCAGATGCACGTGCGTTCTCCCGTTTTTTCTTCTCCGGGGCAACGGAATGCGAGCTCGATAAACAGGGAAGGGTAAACTTACCGAATACGCTGTGCGAATATGCCAAGCTGGACAAGGACTGTATTGTGCTGGGCGTTTCGAACCGTGTAGAGATCTGGAGCAAACCGATCTGGGAGAGCTATTTCAAGCAATCCGAAGAGACCTTCAATGATATTGCAGAGAAGCTTGTTGATTTTGATTTTAATTTTTAGCTCGCTTGCCGAATCATTTAGGTGGTGCGAGGGGTTTAGAGCAGGGAGGATTACAGCATGTTTCAACACATCACGGTATTGAAAGAAGAAGCAGTAGATGGACTTGCCATTAAACCGGACGGCATCTACGTCGATTGTACACTCGGAGGAGCCGGCCACAGCGAGCTTATCGCATCAAGGCTTGGACCCCAAGGAAGACTTATTGCATTGGATCAGGACGACTGGGCACTCGACAACGCGCGTGTCAGACTGTCCGCTTACATGGACCGCGTCACATTGGTGAAAAGTAACTTTCGATATTTAGCGCATGTTCTGAAGGATTTAGGCATTTCCGGCGTAGACGGCGTATTATTCGATCTTGGCGTTTCCAGTCCGCAGCTTGATGAAGGCGAACGCGGCTTTAGCTACAATCACGATGCGCCGCTCGATATGCGGATGGATCAAGACGGTATGCTGACAGCAGATGATATTGTCAATACATGGGATGAACGAGAAATCTCCCGTATTATTACGAACTACGGTGAAGAGCGGTTTGCCAGATCCATTGCCCGCAAGATCATCGCAGCCAGAGAGCAGAAGCGAGTCGAAACAACCGGCGAGCTGGTCGAAATTATTAAATCCGGCATACCAGCCGCTGCAAGGCGGACTGGCCCGCATCCTGCGAAACGTACGTTTCAAGCGCTGCGCATTGCGGTTAACGATGAGCTTGGTGCTGAAGAGGAAGGTCTTGAACAGACGATAGACGTATTGAATGCCGGAGGCAGAGCTTCAGTCATTACGTTTCATTCCTTGGAAGACCGTATTTGCAAGCAGTTGTTTGCGAAATTTGTTGAAAAATGCACCTGTCCAACCGACTTTCCGATGTGTGTTTGCGGCGGAGGGGGCAAGCTGAAGCTTGTGAATCGCAAGCCGATTCTGCCAAGCGAAGAGGAATTGGAACAGAACCCAAGATCACGTTCAGCGAAGCTTCGCGTTGCCGAGAAATTGTAACCGCATAGAAGACAACACACCATAGATGATGAGGTAGTAGTAACAGAGAAGGGGAGAGGGTACCGCAATGGCATATGTGAATGGGAATCTAGCGCTGCAGCCAAAACGAAAGACGGAGCCGCGGCCGCAGTTCCGCGAAACCAAAAAAGTTGTAATCAAACGCAAGTCGCTGCCGGTGCAGGAGAAGCTGCTGTACATGTTTACGATTCTCGTTTGTGTAATTGTAGCCGGCGTCGTTATTTTCCGATATGCACAAATCTACCAGATGGAGCTTCAAATCAAGCAATTGACAAAGCAGCATGCGCAGCTGACCGAGCAGGTAGCATTCTTGAAATCGGAATACGAGAAAGCGAACGACCCGAAGAATATTAGGGATCTTGCAGAGAAGTACGGATACACTTATCCAGAAGACGACTCCTCCCTAATTAAAGTAAATGCGGCTACTGAAACGACTGTCGCGAGCAGTAAGGAATAGGTGAACAGTTATGACAAAGAGAATTAGATTACGGACATTGTTGGTCGGAGGGTTCATCACCCTCCTTTTTGTTTTATTAGTAGGTCGAATCTATTGGGTTCAAGTGGTGCACGCCGACTTCTGGGCGGATAAAGCCAGAGAAGTATGGTCGAAGTCGGAGAAGATTATTCCGGTTCGCGGGACGATTTCTGATCGGGAAGGCAATATACTCGCTATGGATGTCGCGGCGTATACGGTTGCTGTCAATCCGAAGATCATTCATGACTTGAAGCTGGAAAATGTAATCATCAATAAACTGAGCGGTGTTCTTGGCAAATCGCAGATTACACTGCGCGAGATTGTAGAAGCAAAGCAGAAGAACGGCGAATACTATCAACAGCGCGAGGTGCGTAAAGAAGGCTGGAAGATTGATAAATCGGTTGCGGATCGCATTCTCCGTTTCAGAGACCAGCTTGTCGAGCAAACCGGCCAGAAGGATGTTGGCATCTACTTGATTGATCAGCAGAAGCGCTCCTATCCGAAAGGCAGCTTGGCTTCACATATTCTCGGCTATGAGAATAAAGAAGGAAAGGCTGTTATGGGGCTTGAAGCCGCGCTGGATGATAAGCTGAAAGGTACAGAGGGCGAAATCAAATACGAGCGGGACGGCAACGGTGTCATTCTGGAGAATGGAACCGTCAACTTTAAGCCTTCCGTGGACGGTAAAAATATTAAGCTGACGATCGATACCGAAATCCAGCACTACATCGAAGAAGCGATTAAAGAAACGTACGATAAATATAAGCCGAAGAGCATCACGGCGATTGCGGCGGACCCGCAAACGATGGAGATTCTCGGGATGGCGAATATGCCCGATTTTGACCCGAATACGTACTGGACTGCACCGCAGGAGAACTTTTACGATCATTCGATTAAGTCCTTGTATGAGCCGGGTTCGACATTTAAGATCGTGACGCTCTCTGGCGCGGTCCAAGAAGGTTTGTTCAACCCGGACGCGACCTATAAATCCGGTGCCATTAAAGTACCCGGCGGCACGATTCATGATATCAACCGTGAAGGCTGGGGCACCATTTCGTTCTTGGAAGGGTTGAAACGCTCCAGTAACGTCGCTTTCGTAAAGCTGGGCTATGAAGGACTGAAAGCGGAGAAACTGATGAGTTATATCTCGAATTTCGGCTTCAGCCAGAAGACAGGCATTGAGCTTCCGGGCGAGATCAAGGGACAGGTTAACTTTAATCCCCGTTATCCAACTGAGGTTGCAACCGCAGCTTTCGGTCAAGGTAAAGTACTCGTAACGCCGATTCAACAAGTCGCGGCCGTGGCTGCCGTAGCCAATGGCGGCAAGCTGCTTGTGCCGCATTTGATCAAAGAAATTCAAGATCCGGTAACAAAGAAAGTAGAAGTGATCAAACCGCAGGTCGTCCGTCAGGTGATCACCGAACAAACGGCCAAGAAAGTGGATGAATACTTGGAGCAAGTCGTATCCGACCAAGAGATTGGTTCCGGACGCAGAGCCTACATTGAAGGCTACCGTGTTGCCGGTAAAACGGGTACTGCTCAGAAGGTTATCAACGGCGGATATGCAGACGATAAGTACGTGATTTCCTTCATCGGCTTCGCGCCGGTAGGCAACCCGAAGATCGTCCTTTACCTCGTAATGGATGAGCCGAATGATCGGTTAGCATCCGGCGGTACGGTTATGGCGCCTGTTTTCAAGCAGATCGTGCAGCAAAGCCTTCGCCATATGGGTGTGGATCCGGTGACAACGGTGAAGACGACAACCTCTAGCACGCCGAATCAAGAGCAAACCGTCGAAATTCCGAGTTTGACTAAGCTGGATCTAACGAAAGCGAAAGCGCAGTTGAAATCGCGTAAGCTAAACTACGAAATTGTCGGTAAAGGCACCACCGTCTTGCAGCAAATTCCGAAGGCTGGCACATCGGTCAGCCCGGATCAGCGAATCTATCTGTTAACGGAAGAGCGGACGAAGCTGCCGGTACCGAATATGAAAGGCTTATCGCTTCGTGACGCAATGGAAATGTGCTCGATTCTGCAGATTCGCGTGATGACCACAGGAGAAGGTTTTGTAACCTCCCAGTCATTAGCGAAGCAGGGGGAGAACAAAGTGCTTAAGCTTGTTCTGTCACCGCCGGCAATACAAGCCACCACGCAGACGAGTAACGGAGAAGATGCGACAACAGAAGCAAAAGACAACAGCAAATCGGGAACTACTTCAGGGGGCTAGGCTTGTTCTAAGCCCCTTTTTCTTTGAATAGGCTTGGATTAGGAAACGGATGGACGAACGTTCCCGTTTTACGAGCTATTCGGAGGGGATGTTAAGTGAAGGTTTCGAGTGTGACGATCAGGCGCAGGCTGTTCACGGCGCTTCTTATTGGCATTCTTGCATTCTCGCTTCTGGCCGGACGATTGGGTTATGTGCAGCTGTGGAAAGGCGAGGAGCTGGCAGCGAAGGCGGAGGATTCCTGGCGCAGGGAGATTCCGTTCTCGGCGAAGCGGGGCGAAATATTGGACCGAAATGGCTCCATGCTTGCGTATAATATAAGCTCACCTACCGTGATGGCGATACCTGCCCAGATCAAGGATGCAAAGTCGACGGCCGCGCAGTTGGCCGGTGTGCTGGATATGTCTGAGGATCTTATTTATACCACGATCAAGAAGAAGCAGATGATCGTCAGTCTTAAACCGGGCGGCCGCAAAATCACTACGGAGAAAGCGCAGCAAATTAGGGATCTTAATCTGCCCGGAATCGTGGTAGCTGAAGATAACAAGCGTTACTATCCGCTCGGAAGCTTTGCCTCGCATGTGCTCGGATTTACCGGGATCGATAATCAAGGCTTAACCGGTATTGAAGCCAAGTATGACAATATGCTGGAAGGCATTAACGGGAATATTTCTTTCTTATCGACGGCCGGAGGCGGGCAAATGCCCGGTTCGGGTGATACGTATTTGGAGCCTAAAGACGGACTTAACTTAGAGCTAACGATAGACAAGCAGATCCAGACGATTATGGAACGGGAGCTTGACCAAGCGATGGTCAAGTTTCAGGCGGACGACATCATAGCAATTGCCATGGATCCTACGAATGGCGAGATTCTCGGGATGGCCAGCAGGCCAACCTACGAGCCCGATAAATACCGCGATGTAGATCCGGCGATCTACAACCGCAATTTGCCGATTTGGATGACGTATGAGCCGGGGTCCACATTTAAGATCATTACACTGGCAGCCGCGCTCGAAGAGAAAAAGGTCAATCTCACTAGTGAGCATTTCTTTGATCCGGGTGCTGTTGAAATCGGCGGCGCACGGCTGCGCTGCTGGAAGAAAGGCGGCCATGGCAGCC
Organism: Paenibacillus rhizoryzae; assembly: GCF_059686995.1. Taxonomy (NCBI): domain Bacteria; kingdom Bacillati; phylum Bacillota; class Bacilli; order Caryophanales; family Paenibacillaceae; genus Paenibacillus; species Paenibacillus rhizoryzae. The sequence continues at coordinate 194,199 of NZ_JCAALT010000003.1, forward strand.
AAACTTTCCTTGAAGTAGTGCAGAATTCTTGTAACCCGGGATTCGTTGCGTTAGGCAATAGACTTGGCAAAGAGAAGCTGTTCGATTATATTAAGAACTTCGGCTTCGGCAAAAAAACCGGAATCGACCTCGGCGGCGAGGAGAACGGCATTATGTTCAAAATGAGTCAGGTCGGACCGGTTGAGCTTGCGACTACTGCATTCGGTCAAGGGGTATCGGTTACCCCGATTCAACAGATCGCAGCTGTTTCGGCAGCGATCAATGGGGGTACACTGTATAAGCCGCATGTCGCCAAATCATGGATTAATCCCGAGACGGGCGATACCGTAAGCACGGTACAGCCGGAAGCGGTTCGAACGGTCATCTCCGAGGATACGAGCAAGCAGGTGCGAGAGGCGCTGGAGAGCGTCGTTGCGAAAGGAACAGGACGCAACGCTTTCATAGATGGCTACCGTGTCGGCGGTAAGACAGGTACAGCCCAGAAGGTTATCAACGGCCGCTATTCACCGAATGAGCATATCGTGTCCTTTATCGGTTTTGCTCCGGCAGATGATCCGAAGATTGTTGTCTATGTCGCAGTCGATAACCCGCAAGGGATTCAATTCGGGGGCGTCGTCGCCGCGCCGATTGTGCACAATATTTTGGAAGATGCACTGCCGTACATGGGCGTTGCTCCGCGGAAGGATCAGCTGAGCAAAGAGTATAAATACGGTGAAACACCGATTGTGGAAGTGCCGAATCTCATCGGCAAGACCGTCTCTGATATTTATGAAGATTTGAATATGAACTTCAACCTTACCTCGGCAGGGAGCGGGGACACCGTAATTAGGCAGTCGCCTGCTGCGGGCACGCGGGTCGACCGAGGGTCAACCATACGGATTTATTTAGCAAAAGACGATGATGAAAGCACTGTTCGCTGACTATAATGAGTATAGATAGATGAAGTAGGCCGCGACCCAACTTTGCTGCTTCTTCATAGGCGGCCCTGCGCAGATTTGATCTGCTCACGGGAGGGGACTTAAGCGATGCGTGTGGAACACTTGGCTGCACTGCTGCTCACATCTGTTCTTGTCGGCGAAGGGACTGCGGAGGTTGGTGGTATTGAGACCGATTCCCGCCGCGTCTTGCCCGGCTGCGTCTTTATCTGTTTGCGTGGACATACGGTTGACGGGCATGAATATGCGGCAGAGGCGGTTGCCAGAGGGGCTGTTGCCCTGGTTGTGGAGAGGCAGCTTGATCTGCCCGTTCCGCAGCTTATCGTGAAAGACAGCCGCTATGCGATGGCTGCGATCGCCAATCATTATTTTGATTATCCGAGCCGTAAGCTGAGATTAATAGGTGTAACGGGGACGAACGGCAAGACAACGACGACCTATTTGATTGAGAAAATTATGAGTGACGCCGGATTCAGCACAGGTGTTATTGGAACGGTGGAAATGCGCTACGCAGGCAAAACGCTGCCGATGTCGGGAACGACGCCTGAAGCGCTGGAGCTGCAACGTTCCCTTGCCGTCATGGTTGAAGCCGGTACGGAGTACTGCGTCATGGAAGTTTCCTCGCATGCACTGGAGCAGGGACGAGTAAAGGGCAGCCGGTACCGGATCGCGATTTTCACCAATTTGACGCAGGATCATCTCGATTATCATGCTACGATGGAGCGGTATGCTGCAGCCAAAGGGCTGTTGTTTTCCCGGCTTGGCAATGAATTCGGGCGTGCGCCGGAAGATCGCTTATTCGCGGTACTGAATGCCGATGATGAAGCCTCGCCGAAATATGCGGACGTAACGGCAGCTGAGGTGGTTACGTACGGCATCGATCATGATGCGGATGTACGTGCCGACAAGGTACGTATTACTGCACACGGGACCGCGTTTCATGTGGAAACGTTCGCCGGCTCTGCGGATATTACACTGCGCATGGTCGGTAAATATAATGTGTACAATGCGTTAAGCGCCATCAGCGCTGCTCTAATTGAAGGCGTGTCGCTGAAACAGATCAAGCAAAGTCTGGAAGAAATCCCCGGTGTTCCGGGCCGTGTCGAGTCGGTGCAAGCCGGACAGAAGTTCGCGGTCATTGTGGATTATGCGCATACGCCTGACGGATTACAGAATGTGCTTACTGCCGTAAAGGAATTTGCGGTAGGCCGCGTCATTTGCGTATTTGGCTGCGGCGGCGATCGCGACCGGACGAAACGGCCTCTCATGGGACGAATCGCCACGCAGCTCGCGGATTATTGCATCATTACATCGGATAATCCCCGTACGGAGGATCCGGAACGAATCTTGCTGGACGTTGAAGCAGGACTCATACAGGATGAAACGGCGGCTGATCGTTACGAGCTGCTTGCGGACCGCAGAGCGGCGATACAAAAAGCGGTTGAAATGGCGAGGCGTGACGATGTAGTATTAATTGCGGGGAAAGGCCACGAGACCTATCAGGATATCGGAGGCGTCAAGTATGACTTTGACGACCGCGAGGTGGCTAAAGAAGCGATAAGGAGTCTTTCATAGTGATTACACGTAAATTAAGTGCGATTGCCGCGATGTGCGGTGGAACGATACAAAACGATACAGACGCCGGCAGTCTGGAAATTGCCGGCGTCTCCATCAACTCCCGGCGCATGTCGCCGGGACAATTGTTCATTCCGATCAAAGGCGAGAACTTTGACGGTCATGAATTTGCAAGCAGCGCGATAGAAGGCGGAGCAGTCGCTACGTTATGGCAGCGGGATAAAGAACTTCCAGAAGCGCTTGCGAGTGGAGTGCCGCTTATTCTGGTGGACGATACAACGGCGGCCTTGCAGCAGCTTGCCTCCGCATATCGCGATGAATTGCAGGTGCGCGTCGTTGGCGTGACGGGCAGCAATGGCAAAACGACGACAAAAGATATGGTCGCAGCGCTGCTGTCGGGCTTTTTTCGCGTGCATAAAACAGATGGTAACTATAACAATCATATCGGCTTGCCGCTGACGCTTCTGGCTCTAGAAGAAGATGTGGAAGTTGTTGTGCTCGAGATGGGGATGAGCGAGTTCGGCGAGATCGATCTGCTGACACGGCTTGCGAAACCCGATGTCGCCATCATTACGAATATCGGCGAATCTCATATGCTCCAGCTTGGTTCACGTGCGGGCATTACCCAAGCGAAGCTTGAAATTGTGGCTGGCTTGAAAGAAGGCGGCTTGCTGCTTATTAACGGTGATGAACCGCTTCTACATGAAGGACTTAAGCAAGTTTCGTTGCCGGAGAACACAGAAGTACAAACCTTCGGTTTGCAGGAGGGGAATCGATGGGCGGCTGCGAACGTTATCGTGGATGCTACGACTTCAACCTTTGATGTTAGCGGCGATAATGGGCTCCAGCACGTTGAACTTCCGGTGGCCGGGACGCATAATGTATCGAATGCGCTCGCTGCGATTGCGACAGCGAAGAAATTCGGTCTGCCCGACGATGTGATTCGTCAAGGATTTGCTGGGCTGAAGCTGACAGCTATGCGCATTGAGCCGGGTGTTGCGTATAATGGAGCAATGCTACTTAATGATGCCTATAATGCCAGTCCGACTTCCGTCCGCGCAGCGATCGATCTCGTAGCAGGGCTATCTGGCTATAACTGTAAATGGCTCGTCCTTGGTGATATGCTGGAGCTAGGGCCTGATGAAGAAGCGATGCATAGCGCAATCGGCGCTTACGTGAATCCATCGAAAGCCGATCAGGTACTGACCTTCGGTAAGCTTTCGCAGAACATCGCCTCAGCAGCGGCAAAGCAGTTTGGCAGCTCTGACCGTGTAAAGGCATTCGAAGACAAACAACAACTTATAGAATGGCTCCGCGCACAACTAGTGCCGGAAGATCTCGTACTGGTGAAAGGATCCCGCGGCATGCGCATGGAAGAAATTATCCATGACCTGCAGCGTGCATAGAGGTGAAATTATGGACGTAAAGGTCATTCTTCTGTCAATCGGCGCTTCCTTCATGCTTGCGATACTGTTCGGACCTTTGTTCATTCCGCTGCTGAAACGGTTGAAATTCGGCCAGCAGATCCGTACAGACGGCCCGCAAAGCCATCTGAAGAAATCAGGGACCCCGACGATGGGCGGCATCATTATTATGCTTGCTGTGTTGCTGGCGTTTCTGAAGTTCTCGGATAAAACGTCTTCCTTCTGGGTGCTGCTCGTCGCATCGCTCGGATTTGGGCTGGTCGGATTTCTGGATGATTATATCAAAATCGTATTTAAACGGTCGCTTGGCCTGACAGCGATGCAAAAGCTCATCGGCCAGCTGCTTTTTGCCGTAATTATATGTGTACTGCTCTATCAAATGCATCATAGCACGGTGATCGGAATTCCAGGGACATCCGTGGAGCTCGATTTCGGATGGTTCTACTATCCGTTCGTCGTTATTATGCTGTTCGGTACTACGAATGCGGTTAACTTCACAGACGGCGTTGACGGATTGTTGGCAGGGACAGGCGCAGTCGCGTTCACAGCCTTCGCGATCCTCGCACTCCATGCAAGCGAACACGAATCGGCGATCTTCTCGGCCACGATGGTCGGCGCGATGCTGGGCTTCTTGGTGTTCAACGCGCATCCGGCAAAGGTGTTCATGGGCGATACAGGCTCACTCGGCATCGGCGGCGGTATGGCGGCTGTGGCGATTCTTACGAAAACCGAAATCCTGCTGGTCATTATCGGCGGCGTTTTCGTTCTGGAGATGCTGTCGGTTATACTGCAGGTAGGATCTTTTAAACTACGAGGCAAGCGAATTTTCAAAATGAGTCCGATCCATCATCATTTTGAATTGTCCGGCTGGTCGGAGTGGAAGGTTGTTACTTCCTTCTGGTTTGTTGGAATCGTGTTCGCGGCGATTGGTTTGCTGCTGGGAAGGTAAGGGGCTGGAGGCGCTTTAGGGATAGGACGCTGGGAGTACACCGCTGCGCGTGCGGATCATTGTTACGATCGCCGTTGTCCGTCGGAATTTTTTGAATTTATAACCGATTTATCGGTTGAATTCCGTCGGACAAAGGCGAACGCTGACGCTTCTACACAACGCCCGCCCGCTCCGCTCTTGTACCCGGCTATTCTTTTAAAGTCCCGAAGGGACAAGGCAGCGAAGCTGCCGACTGTCCTCAAAGTCCCGATAGGGACAAGGCAACGAAGTTGCCGATACGACCTCAAAGTCCCGAAGGGACAAGGCAGCGAAGCTGCCGACAACTTACCCTGCGCGGAAATGGGAGCGTGTCCCGAAGGGACGAAAGCGGGCACTACGCATAGGTTGCAACAACGCCGCGCCTCAGTGGCCCAAACGTTCTTCCGTGACGAAGTCAACAGGTAACACAGGCGCACCAAAATGATAGTTAGTCCCGCAAGGGACTTCGAGCACCCCCACCAACCGGACCTAGGAGCGCCTCTGACACTCGAACGTTATACCTTCCGGGTGTCCAGAGGGCCGGGGCCTCGGGGTCCCCCTTTCAAAGGGGGATTTAGGGGGATTGTCAATTGAAGGAGTGGTTACATATATGAAACACCCATCCTTATACAAGGATCAACAGGTTGTCGTCCTCGGCTTAGCGAGAAGCGGGGTCAGCGTCGCGAAGATTTTTCACAAGCTTGGCGCGAAGGTGACCGTTAACGATATGAAAGAACGTCATTTATCTCCCGAAGCGGACGAGCTGGACGCTTTGGGTGTTTCTGTTATATGCGGCAGTCATCCGGCTGATCTCATTGATGCGCGTACGGCACTGGTTGTGAAGAACCCGGGCATCCCGTACACGTCCGCACCGGTCAAGCAAGCGCTGGAGCTGGGCATCGAAGTGGTCACAGAAGTGGAAGTCGCCTATCTGCTGTCGCCTGCGCCGATTATCGGGATTACCGGGTCCAATGGCAAGACAACGACAACGACATGGATCGGCGAACTGCTGGAAGCGGCAGGACTCAATCCGATCGTAGCCGGCAATATTGGGACGCCACTATGCGAAGCGGCGCAGACGGCATCGAGCGAAGATTGGATTGTCGCGGAGCTTAGCAGCTTCCAATTGAAAGGCACTACGAAGTTTCGGCCGCTGATCAGCATGCTGCTTAACGTAGCGGAGACCCATCTGGACTACCATGGCGGCATGGAAGACTATGTCGCGTCCAAAGCGAAGCTTTTTGCAAATCAGACGCCTGAGGATACGGCGATTTTGAATGCAGATGATCCGGTTTGCCGCGAGCTGATGCATGCTGGAACGATACGCGCACGCATTCTGCCGTTCTCTACGACCAAAGAGCTTACATATGGCCTATGTGTAATCCCGCCGTTCCCAGCGGACCTCACGGAGCCTGCCGGAGATGTGAAGCGTCTGATTGTATGGCGTGACGAGCAAGGGCAGTCCCACGACATCATACAGGTGGACGAAGTTGGCATTCCGGGCCGCCACAATACCGCTAACGCGCTTGCAGCCATTGCGGCGTGTATCGCAGCAGGCGCGAGCATCGAAGCGCTTGTAGAGCCGCTTCGTCAGTTCCGCGGTGTGGAGCATCGACTGGAGTTTGTCCGCACTCACAACGGAATCGCTTACTACAATAATGCCAAAGCAACCAACGGAACAGCCACGATCATCGCGCTGCGCTCGTTCCAAGGCCGCCGTATCGTACTCATTGCCGGTGGGCTGGACAGGGGCTCCGACTTTATGGAACTGCTGCCGCATTTCCGCGATCAAGTGAAAGCTGTCGTCACGCTCGGCGAAACCCGCGGCAAAATTGCCGAAGTGGCAAGGCTCGCAGGTTTAACGTCCATTAAAGTCGTCGAACCTGTGGAGGACGCCGAAAGCACGCTGCTGCTCGCCGTACGGGAAGCGGCAGCCCTCGCGGAGCCGGGAGATACCGTTCTCCTGTCTCCGGCCTGCGCAAGCTGGGATATGTTTAAATCCTATGAAGAACGAGGGCGCATTTTTAAAGAATCGGCGCATAACTTGTAAGTAGGGGGCTTGTCCCTACTTAAGCTTGCAAGAGGTGTTCGCGCTATGGCAAAAGCCAGGTCTGCCCCGGATATGTGGATGATCATTTCGATTGGACTCATTTTGGCGATCGGACTTGTAATGGTATACAGCGCCAGTGCGGTGCTGGCCTTCCATGAATTTGGAGACAAATTCTATTATGTGAAACGACAGGTTTTGTTTGCTGCGCTCGGTATTGGGGCGATGATCGTCACCATGAACGCAGACTATTGGATTTGGCGCAAGTGGGCGAAGCTCGGTCTATTCGTTTGTTTCGGCATGCTGCTGCTCGTACTAGTACCCGGTATCGGGGTCGTACGCGGCGGTGCGCGAAGCTGGCTCGGGATCAGCTCGTTTGGCATTCAGCCTTCCGAGTTTATGAAACTCGCGATGGTTATTTTCCTCTCGAAGCTGCTTGCGGACAAGCAGCAGGCGGTAACGCAGTTTACGAAAGGCCTGCTGCCGCCGCTTGGGATTATGGGACTGGCCTTCGGGCTCATCATGATGCAGCCGGATTTGGGCACAGGCGCTGTCATGATCGGCGCTTCGCTGCTCGTGATTTATACGGCAGGTGCACGCTTAGCGCACTTGGGATCGTTAGCTTTAGTAGGGGTAGCCGGCCTCGTCGGGCTAATACTGGCGGCGCCATACAGGCTGCAGCGGATTACAGCTTTTCTTGATCCATGGGCAGATCCCCTTGGAGCGGGCTATCAATCCATACAGTCGCTCTATGCGATTGGACCAGGCGGGCTGGTAGGCCTTGGCCTTGGAATGAGCAGGCAGAAGTTCAGTTATCTCCCCGAGCCGCAAACCGATTTTATTTTTTCAATCGTGTCTGAGGAACTCGGCTTTATTGGCGGGACAACCATTATCACCTTGTTTGCGATCTTGCTATGGCGCGGCATGCGCACTGCAATTGCAGCACCGGATACGTTCGGCAGCCTGCTGGCCGTCGGCATCATCGGCATTGTCGCCGTACAAGTGTTTATCAATATCGGTGTTGTAATCGGCATGATGCCGGTTACGGGTATCACGCTCCCGCTGGTTAGCTATGGAGGCTCCTCGTTGACCCTACTGCTGACATCGTTAGGTATTTTACTGAATATATCCCGTTACTCGAGGTGACTAATACATGCGTATCGTATTGACAGGCGGCGGAACAGGCGGCCACATCTATCCCGCGCTTGCAATTGGCAAGCAGGTGATGGAAGAGCAGCCGGACTCGTCCATCCTGTACATCGGCTCCCCGAAGGGGCTTGAAAGCCGGATCGTGCCTGCGCAGGGCATTCCCTTCGAATCCGTCGAAATTACAGGCTTTAGACGAAAGCTTTCGTTCGAGAATGTCAGGACGGTCATGCGTTTTCTAAAAGGTGTTCGGAGGTCGAAGCAGCTGCTGCGAGATTTTAAGCCGGACGTTGTAGTCGGTACAGGGGGTTATGTGTGCGGACCTGTCATTTATGCCGCAGCCAAGCTAGGCATTCCGACACTCATCCATGAGCAGAATGCTGTCGCAGGCTTGACCAATCAGTTTCTCTCCCGCTATGCGAGCAGCGTAGCGGTCAGCTTCAAGGATGCGCTGTCGCAATTCAAGCGGCAGCCGAATACCTTATTTACCGGCAATCCTTGTGCAACCAGCGTCGTTAGAGCCGATAAAGAGCAAGGCTACTCCAGACTAAACATCCCGGCAGGCAGCCAGGTCGTGCTGCTTGTAGGGGGCAGTCGCGGAGCGAAAGCGATAAATGATGTCATGGTGGACATGGCACCGCTGCTTGAGCGGCTGCCAGACGTCCATTTTGTGTTTGTAACCGGAGAGAGCTATTACGAGAACACGAAGCGCCGCATTGAAGAGGTACGACCGGTACGTTCCGAGCGCCTCCAAGTGCTGCCGTATTTGCATCACATGCCAGAGGTGCTTGCGATTTCCGATTTGGTGGTCGGAAGGGCAGGCGCATCCTCTATTGCCGAATTGACGGCACTCGGCATCCCATCGATTCTGATTCCATCGCCGAACGTGACGAATAATCATCAGGAAGCGAATGCGAGAAGTCTGGCAGATGCCGGTGCCGCCGAAATGATCCTTGAACGCAATCTGGACGGGGAGCTCCTATTCGAGCGAATCAGCCGGATTATCCATAGCAAGCAAACGCAGACGGCGATGAGCGCTGCTGCAAAATCACTGGGCGTGCCGGATTCGGCAGCGCTGATCGCCCATGAATTGAAGCAATTAACAACTAGACAAAAATAAGTCTGTCCTATGGGCGATTGTCACACTCCTGTGCGGGAAGGCATAGTATATTGCATAATCGTGACCGTCACCCGGCGGGCCTCTCAGTCTCTGCTTCGCAGCAGGGCGGCGGGCCACCCGGAGGAGCGAACGAGCGCCAGGCAAGTTTCAATCGCTATAGCAGAAGGAGGTACGACAGATGGAGCAGTTTTTGGCGGAGCTTAGCGAATTAGATGCAGGCAGAGTCCTGTTTAACAAGCCACTCTCCGAATTTACAACTTGGAAAATCGGTGGACCGGCAGATGTACTTATTATTCCGAATACCGAAGACCAGCTGGTGTCGGTCGTCCGGTTGCTCCATAAACATGGGGTACAGTGGACCAATCTCGGACGCGGCTCCAACATGCTAGTCAGCGACAAAGGAATCCGCGGCGTCGTCATTCAACCGGGTGAAGCATTCGATTATGCACGATTTGATGGCACGCTCGTTCATGCAGGTGCCGCTTTCTCCTTTATTAAGCTGTCGGTTCTGGCAGGCAAAGAAGGGTTATCCGGATTGGAGTTCGCAGGGGGAATTCCAGGATCGGTAGGCGGAGCTGTCTATATGAACGCCGGCGCTCACGGGTCGGATGTGTCACGTATCTTCAAATCAGCTGACATTGTACTGGAAACAGGGGAATTGGTTCGCTACGGAACAGAGGATATGAATTTTTCTTACCGCCATTCATGCTTGCATGAACGGCCGGGCATCGTCATTGGAGCCGTGTTTGAGCTTGTGCAGGGAGAACGCAAAGAAATAATGGCGACTACTTCTGCTTATAAACAGCGTCGACTGTTGACTCAACCGCTGCAATTGGCTTGTGCCGGAAGTGTGTTCCGCAATCCGCCGAATGATTTTGCCGCAAGGCTCATTCAAGAAGCGGGTCTCAAAGGAATGCGCTGCGGTGGCGCCGAGATCTCGAACTTGCATGCCAATTTCATTGTCAACACCGGGCAAGCGAAAGCTGAAGACGTTCTCACCCTGATGAAAACCATACAAAGCACCGTGAAGGACAAATTTGGAGTCGAACTGGTGGCGGAGGTACTGGTTATGGGTGAGCGGTAATCCGGAGGTGATAAATTGGACAAATTGGTGATTGAAGGCGGGAAACCTCTCTCAGGAACCATTGTTATCCAAGGCGCGAAAAATGCCGCTTTGCCGATTTTAGCTGCTAGTATGCTGGTAGAAGGAAAAGTGACGATCGATCATGTACCGAAATTGCTTGATATCGACGTCATGCTTAACATTTTGCGCGAACTTGGCTGCCGAGCCGAGCACGAGGACGAAACCGTCACGCTCGATACGTCAAGCTTGCATTCTTCCCACATTCCTGAGGCTCTTATGCGTCAAATGCGATCATCCATTTTTCTTATGGGGCCGCTGTTAGCAAGGTTTGGCGAAGTAACGATATATCAGCCAGGCGGCTGCGCGATCGGAGAACGGAAAATCGATTTGCATCTTAGCGGCCTTCGGGCGCTGGGGGCGCAGGTCGACGAGGAAGACAGCCGAATAGTTTGTTATGCGAAACGGTTAAAAGGCGCGGAAATTCACCTGGATTTCCCGAGCGTCGGAGCTACGGAGAACATTATGATGGCCGCGGTGCTTGCCGAGGGGCTGACCACGATCAGCAATGCTGCTCGTGAACCGGAAATTCAAGATTTACAGCATTTCTTGAACAGTATGGGTGCCAAGATCTTCGGTGCCGGTACGGATACGATTACGATCGAAGGAGTAGAGAAGCTGACGCCTTGCCGCTATCAAGTCATTCCGGACCGGATTGTTACCGGAACAGTGATGGTAGCCGCTGCCGCAACGCGCGGGCAGGTGACACTGCTGAATACATGTCCTTCGCACTTAACCTCTCTCATCCATGTGCTTAGACGCACAGGTGTTCAAATAACGGTTGACGATGATATAATCAAAGTAGGTACAGCAGCACGCCCTAAAGCTGTTGACCGCATCGTAACCTCGCCTTATCCTGCTTTTCCTACCGATTTGCAATCGCAAATAATGGTTCTGCTTGCACTGGCGGACGGTGTAAGTGTCATGAAAGAAACGATTTTCGAAGGCAGATTCAAGCATGTCGATGAACTCTCACGCATGGGAGCCGATATCCGCGTTGATCTGAACTCCGCTTTCATCCGCGGCGTGTCACGTTTATATGGCGCTACGGTTGAAGCAACGGATTTGCGCGCCGGTGCAGCTCTGGTCATTGCGGGGCTTGCCGCGCAAGGGAAAACGGTCGTGGAGCAGGTGCATCATATCGACCGCGGCTACGACCGGATCGAGACGATGCTAGGCAGGCTGGGAGCCAGAATTACCCGCTATTCTCCTGTGCCGAACAATCAAATCGTTCCATAACAACAGGTGTGGACAGATATAAGAACGCGTGAGCGGCTTTTGCCATGATTGGCGGGAAGCCGTTTGCGTTTATACAAAGAGGGGACAACCTATGCAAGAGAAGATGCCCGTGCTGCGCGAACCCGTGAAACGGCGCAGAAGCGGCAAGAAGCTGTTAGCGGTGCTATTCTTATTGTTCGTCGTGATTCTTGGCGTACTATTCTTTAATTCTTCCATTAGCAAAGTAGCTACTGTGACTATTGAAGGCCAGCATTACCTGAACGCAGCCGAAATCCGGAAGGTTGCCGGCATTGCGGCAGGGGATTCTTTCTTTGGGACATCTGCAAGCAAATTAGAAGCAAGAGTGCATACGATTAAAGCCATTGAGAATGTGAAGGTCACCAAAGCATTCCCCGGAAGTATCACGATCCATGTGCAGGAGTTCAAAACCGTCGCCTACACCTTGTCGAAGAACGGCGAAATCACGGCTATTTTGGCTAACGGCACCGGTATTGCGGCCGGCACTGAGATGATTGTCGACAAGCCGATTCTGTCAGGCTGGAAGTCGGATGATCCGATTTTGGCCGAGCTCTGCAAAACGCTATCGACGATTCCAGAAGATTCCATAGCTGACTTCTCAGAGATTAAACCGGAGCCGTCTCCATCGTATAAGGATCGGATCAAGATCTACACCAGGACGCGTTTTGAGGTGATTACAGCGGTGTCGCTGCTGCCCGAGAAGATCCCAACGCTGAATGCCGTCATTGAAATTCAACCACCGGGACTAATTACTATGCTGCTTGCGGATAAATATGCTTCATTTACGCCTGAAGTCGCAGATAATCAAGGGATTTCCCAAAAAGAGACTACTCAATAGCTTCAAAGAATGATAGAATTTTAGTTATGTAGATTTAATTGCCCTTTTTGCATTTTTTCGGAAGAACTTCAACCAGAGCATGTACATTCATGTAATGGACGTTTAAATAAACCTTGAAAAAATTGTAGAAAAAAGAGGGATATTCAGGATTACGTTGAATTAAAAAGAAATGCAACGCAGTCGCGGCATTTAATGTACCTAATTAATGTACCTAATTAATGTTGAACGGAGGTGCCAGAGGTTGAGCAGCAATGACATCATCGTCAGTTTGGACATCGGTACATCCAAGGTTCGTGCTATTATTGGCGAAGTGAATAACGGCGTCATTAATATTATTGGGGTTGGATCGGCCGACTCGGAAGGTATCCGTAAAGGGGCTATCGTTGATATTGACCAAACCGTTCAATCCATTCGCAATGCGGTGGATCACGCCGAGCGTATGGTCGGTATTCAAATAAGCGACGTATACGTAGGCGTTCAAGGTAATCATATCGGTTTGCAAACGAATCACGGCGTTGTCGCCATATCCAATGAAGATCGCGAAATCGGAGAAGAAGACATCGAACGCGTTTTGCAAGCGGCGAAAGTAGTAGCTTTACCTCCGGAACGCGAAATCATTAACCTAGTTCCAAAGCAGTACTTGGTTGACGGTCTTGAAGGCATCTCGGATCCTAGAGGCATGATCGGTGTTCGTCTGGAAGTCGAAGCAACACTCGTTACCGGGGCCAAAACAGCGATACATAATTTAGCCCGGTGCGTCGAGAAAGCGAATTTGCGTATTGCCGGCATTATTCTAATGTCATTAGCGTCAGGACAAATGGCGCTCACCAAAGATGAGAAAATGATGGGTACTGTCCTTGCAGACATTGGCGCCGGATCCAGTACCATTGCAATTTTTGAGCAAGGAAGCATTGTTGCAACTTCCACGCTGCCGGTTGGCGGCGAGTATGTTACCAGCGATATTTCCTACGGACTCCGCACTCAAACCGAGCAAGCCGAGAAAATCAAGCAGAAGTTCGGCTGTGCGCTTATCGATGATGCGGCTGAAGATCAGAAATTCAAAGTGATGCGCATGGGCAGCAACGTGGAGAAGGAATTCTCTCAGGTTGACCTGGCCAACATCATTGAGCCACGCATGCAAGAAATTTTTCACTTGATCCGTCAAGAAGTGCGCCGACTTGGCTATGGAGATAAGATCAATGGATATGTATTAACGGGCGGTACAGTGACGATGCCGGGAACATTGGCACTGGCCCAACATGAGCTGGAAGCAAGCGTACGTATTGCAGTGCCTGATTATATCGGTGTTCGTGATCCTGCTTTTACCAGCGGTGTTGGTATGATTCAATATGTTTCAAAGTATATGAAAGGCAAGGTGGTTTCTTCGCCTAAGAAGAGCGCCAGCCGGAAGTCCAGTTCAACGAATTCGCCCTCGAAGCCTGGCCTTTTTGAAAAATTGAAAAATATGTTTAGTGAATTTATTTGATCGGGGGATACAACAGCATGTTGGAATTTGATTTCGAAAATGAGCAGCTGGCTCAAATCAAAGTCATCGGTGTTGGCGGTGGTGGCAGCAATGCCGTAAACCGAATGATTGAGAATGGTGTCAGAGGCGTAGAATTCATAACGGTGAATACAGATGCGCAAGCATTGCATATGGCGAAAGCGGAGCAGAAGCTTCAAATCGGTGACAAGCTGACTCGCGGACTAGGTGCAGGTGCAAACCCGGAGGTCGGCAAGAAAGCAGCTGAAGAGTCGCGCGAATCGGTCATGAACACGCTTAAAGGCGCGGACATGGTATTCGTAACAGCAGGTATGGGCGGCGGAACCGGAACCGGCGCTGCTCCCGTAATCGCTGAGATCGCTCGCGAATGCGGCGCGCTGACAGTCGGCGTCGTAACACGTCCATTTACGTTCGAAGGACGCAAACGCTCCGGACAAGCTGAGCTCGGTATCGAAGCGCTCAAAGAAAAAGTAGACACGCTGATTGTGATCCCGAATGACCGTTTGCTAGAGATCGTAGACAAGAAGACACCTATGCTTGAAGCATTCCGCGAAGCGGACAACGTGCTTAAGCAAGCTGTACAAGGGATCTCGGATCTGATCGCAGTACCGGGCTTGATCAATCTTGACTTCGCTGACGTGAAGACAATCATGACGGAACGCGGATCTGCTCTAATGGGTATCGGTAACGCAACCGGCGAGAACCGTGCTGCGGACGCAGCTCGCAAAGCCATTCAAAGCCCGCTGCTTGAAACATCCATCGATGGTGCGCGCGGTATTATCATGAACATCACAGGCGGCGCTAATCTCTCGCTCTATGAAGTGAACGAAGCGGCAGAGATCGTCATCTCAGCTTCCGATCCGGATGTAAACATGATCTTCGGTGCAAGTATCGACGAGAACTTGAAAGAAGAGATTAAAGTAACGGTTATCGCAACAGGCTTCGAGCACCGTAACAGAGCTGAGGTTCGCCGTCCTGTAACCGGACAGCCTGAACCAACAAGCGCTGACGCTCCACGCCAGCAAGCTGCAAGCACGGGTCCTAAACCGTTTGGCAGCAATGTATCCAGCGATCAACTCGATATTCCGGCATTTCTTCGCAATCGTCGCAATACCTAGTCATCTATAATAAGGACTTTAGCCGCTTTCCGGATCATCGGAAAGCGGCTTTTTTGCTATTTTCGCAGCTGGAAATCGTTACTTTTATTGGCACCGCAGAGCACAAACCAATCCCTTTGCACTAACCGAACGCTGCCCAATTCGCGTTAACGGTTAGTGCGGCATCGACAAAAAAAGATCGCTCCTGACGGCATGTTTAGACAGACATTGTAATAGGATTTAACTATACTAGACACAAGCCGCAAATCCTCGCTAAGCTTTTACGAGGGAATCGGCGACCAGGGAAGTGCGGCAGGAAGGTGAATGCACTGGATGCAGTTTATCTCGACGTATTATTCATGGTCAACCTGCTCATAGACGGCTCGAATTTGCTGCTGACAGCTTGGGTGCGAAGTATACGTGCAAAGTGGTGGCGGGTTCTCCTCGCCGCAGGTGTAGGCAGCTTGTATGCCGTAATGATTGTGTTTCCGCCGTTGTCGTTCATGTTTACGATCGTCATCAAGATCGCACTGTCTATCATCATGCTGCTCATAGCGTTCGGATTTGGAAGCGTTCAATATTTTGCTCGCCATGTAGGTGCGTTTTACGGCGTCAACTTTGCTGCCGCCGGTGCTGTAATTGGAGCCCATTATTTGTTTATGAACAGCTCCAATAAGCTTTGGAATACCGTCGCCACGGTAAATGGGAAATTATATTTCATGCTGAAGCCATCGATGCTCTTTGTCTTCAGTCTTATTGGCGTCGGCTATTATATCTACCGATCGGTGATGACACAGCGCAAAGAACGTGATTTGGTCACCAATCATCTCGCGGAGGTGAAAGTTCGAATCGAGGATAGGGAGCATAGCTGCACAGGGCTGATCGACACGGGCAATCAGCTGTACGAACCGTTGACCCGTACACCGGTTATGGTCATGGAAGCTGCCGTTTGGCAAGATGTGCTGCCTGCTTCATGGATTGCTCAAATTCGGGAATCGCAGGTCGATAAGCTCTTAGCGAGCATGACGGATGATAAGCCCTTCATTTGGCGAGACCGGCTAAGATTAGTGCCCTATCGTGGTGTGAATCGCGGTGCACAGTTCATGCTGGCGATTAAACCGGATCTTGTCATCATCAATCGCGATGGTGAAGTCTATGAATCCAAGAAAGTGCTCATTGGTTTAGACGCCGGTAAACTCGTCGCTGACGGCACCTACCAGGCGATCATCCATCCGTCACTTCTTCAAAATCGAAGTGTCACGATCGATACAATACACAGTTCTTCGGGAAGGGATGGAACAGCATGCTCGTCAAATGGAAATTGATCCTGCAGTTATATTATTATCGCGTTTTGTTTTTATTCGGATTAAAGAGCGAGGAAATTTATTATATCGGCGGGAGCGAGGCGCTTCCACCCCCGCTCACGCGTGAAGAAGAGGAATATTTGCTCGAGAAGCTGCCATCAGGTGATTCCGCGATCCGTGCGATGCTGATCGAACGCAATCTTCGCTTAGTCGTGTACATTGCCAGGAAATTCGAGAATACGGGCATTCATATCGAAGATTTGGTGTCCATCGGTGCAATCGGACTCATTAAAGCGGTCAACACGTTTGATCCTGAGAAGAAAATCAAGCTCGCTACGTATGCCTCACGCTGTATCGAGAATGAAATATTGATGTATTTGCGCCGCAACAGCAAGACGCGGACAGAAGTCTCGTTTGATGAACCGCTCAATATCGACTGGGATGGCAATGAGCTTCTCCTATCCGATGTGCTTGGAACCGAGAATGATACCATCTATCGTAATATTGAAGAACAGGTAGACCGCAAGCTGCTGCATAAAGCACTGGATAAGCTGACGGAGCGCGAACGGATTATTATGGAGCTTCGGTTTGGGCTTGCTGATGGGGAAGAGAAGACGCAGAAGGATGTTGCCGACTTGCTCGGCATTTCGCAGTCCTACATCTCAAGGCTGGAGAAACGGATCATTAAACGGCTGCGCAAAGAGTTTAATAAAATGGTCTAATTGGTGAACAAAGCGTCCGCAATCCCTGCAACAGCAGGGGTTGCGGATTTTTTTGCGCGTAACTAGAAACTCATTCCAGTGACAATGAAGCCAAAAATTGTTTATAATGCTTGTTGTTCTTTCAAGCCGGGCATCAGATTGATAATGAGGGAACAGGGTATTCTAGCGATAACGGCATAGATGGATGGCAGGAGGTTTTACCGCTGATTGAGCTCTTAGACATAAGTAAGTCATATAGCACGGGCAAGACGAATGTGGAAGCAATCAAAAGCATTAGTCTTACTATAAATAAAGGCGAAATATTCGGCATCATCGGGCATTCAGGAGCAGGGAAAAGCACATTGCTGCGCTGCGTGAATCTATTGGAACGGCCTACTTCAGGGTCTGTGAAGGTTGGAGATGTAGAGTTAACGAAGCTCTCAACTACACAGCTGCAGCAGGAGCGTCGCCGCATTGGGATGATTTTTCAGCATTTTAATCTGCTCTCCATGGCGACGGTTCGCGATAATATTGCTTTCCCGCTGGAATTGGCTAAACAATCGAGGTCAGCGATCAAGCAAAGAGTGGACGAGCTATTGAAGTTAGTAGGCTTGGAGCAGCATGCAGATAAATATCCCGCTCAGCTGTCAGGCGGTCAGAAACAGCGTGTCGGCATAGCAAGAGCGCTTGCCAACAATCCGGATGTGCTCCTCTGCGACGAAGCAACCTCAGCGCTGGATCCGCAGACGACTAATGCGATTCTATCGCTTCTGCTTGATATAAATGAGAAGCTTGGCATTACGATTCTTCTGATCACGCATGAGATGCATGTCATTCGTTCGATTTGCGATCGCGTCGCTGTCATTGACGGGGGAGAAATCGTAGAGATGGGGGAAGTGCTGGACGTATTCCTCAAGCCGCAGCATGCCATTACGATGGATTTTGTCAGCCAAATTGCAGATTCCTTCGATCCGCGCGAGCTGATCGGTACGCGCAGCGGTCGACTTGTTAAGGTAAACTATGTCGGCGAAGTAACATACGAGCCGCTTCTGTTTAATGCGGTTAAATCCACTACGGTGGAATTTACGATTTTGCAGGGGACGGTTTCACGTATGAAAAATACACCGTATGGCCAGCTTGTGATCGAATTTATCGGCAATGACCGTGAGATTGACGAAGTACTTGCGGGTTTGCGCGGTAAAGGGCTGGAAGTAGGTGAGCTGAAATGATCCTAAAACAGGGAATCGATTGGTCTGATGTTCGCTGGGAGGAAGTTTGGAAGGCGACTAAGGATACATTAACTATGCTAGGCGCCTCTTTGCTGTTCACTATCATTCTTGGCTTGATTTTGGGTGTAGTTTTATTCCTGACCTCCAGAAGACAGCTGCTGGAACAGCGTGTCGTCTATGCGGGACTTTCGCTTGCTGTTAATATTCTTCGCTCTGTCCCATTCGTTATTCTCATGATTATGATCATGCCGCTTACGAAAGCCCTAACAGGCACAACGCTAGGCGTGCAAGGCTCTATTCCGCCTTTGGTGATCGCTGCGGCTCCGTTCTTCGCAAGGCTTGTGGAGACGTCGCTGCGTGAGGTTGACCGCGGCGTTATCGAAGCCGCACAGTCGATGGGGGCTTCCCGCATGGACATTGTAAGACGCGTGCTGCTGCTTGAAGCAAGGCCGGGTTTGTTAGCGGCCATTACCATAACAGCGGTTACGCTCGTTTCCTACACGGCGATGTCCGGTGTAATCGGAGGCGGCGGTTTAGGTGACCTGGCGCTGCGATACGGGTATCAGAGATTTCAGACCAGCGTCATGATTGTCACGGTAGCATGTCTAATTATTTTGGTTCAGATCCTGCAGATGGCCGGTGATTATCTGGTACGCCGATTTAGCCGGAAGTAAGGTGAACAGCATAGAAAGCTTTATACAGACGGAGGAATGAAGAATGAAAAAGGTAAGTTTTGCACTATTGCTTCTAGTGCTCGTTGTGGCATTGTCCGCATGCGGAGCCAAAAATAACGAAGCGAACAATTCGAACGCAGGCAATTCGGCTGCCAATAATGGCGGTAATGCTCCTCAAGAAGTAACCCTTAAGGTTGGCGCGACGCCGGTACCGCATGCTGAAATTCTTAATTTCATCAAGCCGGTACTGAAGGCTAAAGGCATTAATCTTGAAGTTGTAGAATTCAATGACTACGTACAACCGAACACGCAATTGTACGAGAAGCAATTGGATGCTAATTTCTTCCAACACACACCTTACCTGGAGCAATTCAACAAAGACAAAGGGTATGATCTGGTCAATGTTGCCGGCGTCCATATTGAGCCGTTCGGTGCTTATTCGAAGAAAGTGAAAAGCGTAGACGAACTGAAAGACGGCGCTAAGGTCGTTATTCCGAATGATCCGTCCAATGGCGGCCGTGCACTGGCGTTGCTTGCAGCAAACAATGTCATTAAGCTGAAAGACGGCGTAGGCGTTGCTGGTACTGTTCATGATATTACGGAGAACCCGAAGAACCTGAAAATCACAGAAGTTGAAGCCGCGACGCTGCCACGGGTTCTGGATGAAGTGGACCTGGCTTTGATCAACACGAACTATGCACTTGAAGCAGGTCTTGTTCCAACGAAGGACGCACTGTTCATCGAAGGCAGCGATTCACCCTATGTGAATATTGTTGTTGCTCGCCCGGATAACAAGGATTCGGATGCGATCAAAGCATTAACAGAAGCGCTGCAATCGGCAGACGTGAGGAAATTCATCGAAGACAAATACGAAGGCGCGATTATCCCGGCCTTTAAATAATACAAATATAATCAGAGCACTGTCTCTCCCGAACCTAATCGGGGGCGGACAGTGCTTTTTATTTTGCCGAAACAAGGCAGTTGACAAGGCAGTGTACTACGGGTATAGTACACGTATAAGGTGTATGAACTAAGTAGTACACACACTTCAAAAATACGGAGTTGGATATGGATGAACAATAGTGATGGCAGCGTGGATGTGAAATTCAATACCCGAGATCCGGTCTATTTACAGGTGGTCAAACACTTCAAGGAGCAGATTGCAACCGGGCGATTAATGAAGGGGCAAGTGATTCCTTCCCGCCGCGAGATTGCAGGGGCACTCAAGATAAATCCGAACACCGCCCAGAAAGCTTACAAAGAAATGGAGGAACAAGGCTTGATCGTTACGGAAGGCAACTCCCCGAGTCGTATAACGACGGATGAACAAATACTTAGTTTGATTCGCAGTGAACTCATTACGGATGCCGTTGATGCATTCGTGCAATCTATAGCCAATATCCAAGTTCCGGTCGATGAGCTGCTTGCAATTGTAAAGACCAGCTATTCCAAAGCCGCAAATGGTGGAGAGAAGGAGGTACAGTCATGATTGAAGTGAAATCGATCCGTAAAAAATACGGACGTAAGAAGGTGTTGTCCGATGTATCCTTCTCGGCTAAGAAAGGCGAAATTACCTGCTTAATTGGGATTAATGGTGTCGGTAAGTCAACCATCTTGAAAGCGATTATGGGGCTTACGCCATTAGATGCCGGGAGCATTACGATTGATGGCATGACCATCGGCAAACAAATCTATGAACATATCGCCTATGTGCCGGACAATATCACGATGCCGCCGTCGATGACCGTAGCAGCAAGCATGCAGTTTATGAAGGACTTCTACACATGCTGGAATGAAGCTCGCGCGGAAGAGATGCTAACGTTCTTTAAACTGAACCGCAAGGATCGGATCAGTGAACTGTCCAAAGGGAATACGGCTAAGCTGAATCTGCTGCTGGGTTTGTCCCTTGATGTTGATTATGTGCTCATGGATGAGCCGTTCTCCGGTATTGATATTTTCAGCAGGGAACAAATTGCTTCGGTCTTTACCAGCCATCTGGTTGAGGACAGAGGCGTTATCATTACGACCCATGAAATCAACGACATCGAGCATTTGATTGATGAAGTTGTGCTTCTAGACAATGGTGTCGTGAAGAGTCAGTTCAACTGTGAAGCGATGCGGATGCAAGAAGGCAAATCGGTCATGGATGTTATGAGAGAGGTGTTTTACGGATGAATCGCTTTTTGAAGCTGCTCCATATGGAGGTCACGCGTTTTTGGAAGATTTATATATCGTTGTTCGCTCTGACGATAGTGATGCAGGGACTCGGAATCGTTATTATGTGTAATCGGTACATGGATCAGGTTAATGAATCAAATACAGGTTCCATCGCCAAATATGTAGCAGAGAACGGGAAGACTAGTTTCTCGGTGATACTCAGCCAAGCGAATCTGTGGTTTCTAAGCCCTATTGCGCTCTGTATTGGCGGGCTTTCCTTATATGTGTTCCTGATTTGGTATCGGGAATGGATGGGGAAGAACTCATTTATTTACCGGCTGCTTATGCTGCCAACGGCCAGACATAATGTGTATTTGGCTAAACTCGGTGCGATATTGATTTTTGTACTTGGTTTGGTGGCTTTCCAACTGTTAATCCTGCCGCTTGAATACAAACTCTTTGATTCGATAGTCGACGAGGGATTGCGGAACCAAGAATCGCTGTCGTTCATCATTCAAACGCACTCTATACTGCAGGTATTGATTCCATACTCCTTCACCGAATTTGTGCTTTCTTACGGGTCAGGCTTGCTCGCAGTCATTATTTTATTCACAGCCATCCTATTGGAGCGGAGTTATCGTTTCAAAGGTATTATCGCAGCAGTGCTCTACATTGGTCTTACTATTCTGATCTTGGCGCTGCCGGTTCTCATTTCGAATCGAAACGAAAACTATTTGTATCCGATTGAGCAATTCGTGATAGAGCTTGTTGTCGCCATACTCGTAGGGGCTATGTCGCTTGCAGTCAGCTTCTACTTAATGAACAAGAAAGTAACGGTATAAGGAGGTATAGAGAAAATGAAACGCTATTGGTTCTCCACACTGCTCGTCATCTTCATCCTTGCGAGCGTCTGCACTTATTATGTGAGAGCGGCTACCCGAAGCTTGCCGGAATATCGACTCGAAACCATATCGGGTGATGATAGAGAAGCAGCAAATCTGGTGCTGTACGGATCTGAAATCAATGAAGGCACGCTCGAGATTACTTCGAAGGGCAGCGCATTTGACAGCCAGAAGTCATTATTCGAACGGAAGTACTCGATTACGGAGATGTACAAATTTAGCCCGGACATCCTCAAGCTGATTAAAGAACATCGCGGCTTTATGCGTGGGAAGCGGGCTTACTCCGTTTTCTATCAAGACGAACAGCACTTGGCTTATGCCGGAGTGAACAGCGGCAGCCAGCGTAATGATGGTTCACGGAGCATGAGCTTCTCTTTTGATCTGCTGAACTTGAAAACAAAGGAGAAGAGCGGCTTTACAACGAAGCTTCCAAACAATGAGAACTATAATTGGGTGAACGTTAACAATATTCAAGTAGAAGATCACACGCTGAAAGTATTGACTACCAATTCAAATAAGAGCAGCGCAAACTCGGCAGACGGTCCTCTTCAAGAGGTTCACCTGTATACCGTTGATTTGAAAGAAAAGCAAATCGTTCGCGACGATATTGTTTTAGCGGACAAGAAGGCAGAGGATGGGACCGTGGTTCATTACATCATGGAGCAGCCTATTCACTCGTCCCTTCCTACGGAGCAGATGATTTACAAGCAGGATACGGTGAAAGTTACGAAGAATAAAGAAGGCGATCAAACCACGGAGACGGGAAAAGAAGAACTGTTTACTTACAACCTTAAGACAGGACAATCGCAAGCAATCCCGGCTTTTACTAGCAGCGATTTGCTTGGTTCGCAGTTATTTGTTGACGGTGATACGGTCATCCTCTTCACTCAAGGCGGTAATTCGGTTTCTGTAAAACGGTACAGCATTAGTAAGAAAGACTCGAAGCAATTCGAAGTTCCTTTGGTTACTGGCAGCAATCCAAACTACGTGTTATCCGGCGATCGAATTTATACAATTTCGACGAACGGCGAGTCAAAGGATGTAGCCATCATCGATCTTTCGAAAGGTGAATTGGTCTATACGGGTTCCGTTACTGTCAATGAATCAGGCGCAGAACGCAAGAAAATGATGCAGCGCTTGAATGTGTACTCCCTTTACTTGAATAATTAGTACGAAATTGTTTCGCAAGCAAGCCCTCGGAATCACTCCGGGGGCTTGGTTGCGTTTACATCGCAGGTCAGCTTTGAGAATGACTTTCTTCTTGCGGGAGGGGGAATAAATTGGGGGGGCAAGGAGATACTGAACATTAATGTTTCTCCTTGGGAGGTAATCACGTTGACCCGAAACAAAGTCGAGATTTGTGGAGTGGATACCGCGAAACTGCCTGTCCTCACTAATGCGGAGATGCGCGAGCTATTTACCGCATTGCAAACGCAAAATGAGTGGGCAGCAAGAGAGAAATTAGTCAATGGCAACTTGAGGCTAGTGCTTAGTGTGATTCAACGGTTTAACAACCGCGGGGAATTCGTCGACGATCTCTTCCAAGTCGGCTGCATCGGCCTCATGAAAGCAATCGACAATTTCGATCTCAGTCAGAATGTTAAGTTTTCCACCTATGCGGTTCCGATGATTATCGGTGAAATCCGCCGTTATTTAAGGGACAATAACCCGATTCGTGTGTCGCGTTCATTGCGTGATATCGCGTATAAGGCACTGCAGGTGCGGGACAGCTTAACGAACAAAAACTCAAGGGAGCCGACGATTTTTGAAATTTCCGAGGCGCTGAACGTTCCGAAGGAGGATGTCGTTTTTGCGCTCGATGCCATTCAAGACCCGGTATCATTGTTCGAACCGATTTATCATGATGGGGGAGATCCCATCTATGTGATGGACCAAATCAGCGATGACAAAAACAAAGACGTGTCATGGATCGAGGAGATCGCTCTTCGAGAAGCGATGCACAAACTAAATGAACGCGAGAAAATGATTCTGTCGATGCGCTTCTTCGAAGGGAAAACGCAGATGGAGGTAGCCGACGAAATCGGCATCTCACAAGCGCAAGTATCCCGTCTCGAGAAATCTGCCATCCAACAGATGCAAAAGCATGTTAAAACGTAAATCGACCAAAGTGAAACGGCGCCTAGCGCCGTTTTTTTGCTTTGTGTCCGAAAAGCTATAATTACTGGCAAGCAGGACATTTTGCCCATTTGGCACATATAGTGATAATAAGGTGATGGGCAGTTCTCTCGGAAGCGTGGTGAACGGTTAATGAAAATATCGGATTTTCAGACGAAGGACGTTATCAATATCGTAGATGGACGCAAGCTCGGGCAGGTCAGTGACTTGGAGCTGGATTTGCGGCAGGGACGCATTGACTCCATCGTTGTACCGAACTATTCCCGTTTCTTCGGCTTGTTCGGAGGCGGCACAGATGTGGTGATCCCTTGGCGTAATATTGTGAAGATCGGCACAGATGTCGTACTCGTACGGATTGATGATGCAAAGGTGTACCGGACGGAGGAAGACGATGTGCAGGTTCGATAAGCGCGTCAGACTGCCGTTTGATAGGAGCCTTGCGGGCGGATGGCCGCTCGCAAGGAGGCTGGCATGCGTGGTACACTGGTAGTGAGGTGATTGAATCATGGAACCGTTTAAACATGTTGATACAGCGAAGAGCCCTTCGCTTTTTTTATTGCCACAATGGATAGAGCGGTTTGATGGATTAACCGTCGGATTCACCGGCAGGGAAGGCGGCGTCAGCCATGCGCCTTGGCAATCATTGAATTGCGGGCTTCATGTTGGGGATGCGCCTGATGATGTTGTACGTAATCGCAGTTTATTGGCAGAGTCGCTAGGCTGGCCGTTCGAAGCATGGACCTGTGCGGAGCAAGTGCACGGCAATCATGTCCATATTGTCGATGCAAATGACCGAGGCAAAGGCAGAGCGAGCCGTGCGTCCTCGATTGCGGATGCCGACGCGCTAGTGACCGACCAGAAGAATGTACTGCTTACTTCCTTCTACGCGGATTGTGTGCCGCTTTATTTCTTCGATCCTGTTCGCGAAGTCATTGCGCTTGCCCATGCCGGCTGGAAAGGGACCGTGCTGGAAATCGCCAGGCTGACCGTCGAACGCATGGTCTCGACCTTCGGCTGCGATACGGCATCCATTCAAGCAGCGATTGGTCCATCTATAGGGATGTGCTGCTATGAGGTGAATGACGTTGTGCTTAATCGCGTGCTGCCTTTAATCGCGGACTTAAAAGCGAATCCAGCCGACATGGTCGTGCCGACCAGCCAAGGAAAAGCTAGGATAAACTTGAAAGAATTGAACCGACAGATTATGATAAAAGCAGGAATTTTGCCGAGCCGTATCGAATGTTCAGATTGGTGCACCGGTTGCGCAACGAATCTGTTCTTCTCTCACCGAGTCGAAGGCGGAGCGACTGGCCGAATGGTGAGCTGGATCGGCATGAAAGAAGGAGACAAGTAAGGCGTGACGACTTTATCGCAGCGTATTGAAGATGTGGAACGGCGGTTGGCAGAAGCATGTGCAAGAAGCGGCCGGCAGCGTTCGGAGATTGAACTGATTGCAGTAACGAAGTATGTAGGTGTACCCCAGACGCAAGCAGTCTTGCGGCAAGGTCTCGTTCATATGGGTGAGAATCGCTGGCAGGATGCGGCAGAGAAGTGGAACGCGATTACAGGCAGCCAGTGGGATGCAAGCTTAGAACATGCGCCGTCCGGACAAGCTGTATGGCACTTCATTGGGTCACTGCAAACGAATAAGGTTAAAGAAGTCATAGGGAAATTTACATACATCCATTCCTTGGATCGTCTTTCATTAGCAGAGGCAATCGAGCGTAAGGCTGCGCAGCTTGAGATCAAGGTCCCATGCTTTATTCAAGTTAATGTATCCGGCGAAGACAGCAAGCATGGTCTACAGCCTGAAGAACTGATCCCTTTCGCCAAGCAGCTAGAGGCCTTTCCTCATATCGAGCCGGTTGGGCTGATGACGATGGCGCCGCTTGACGGCGAAGCCGAGCAATCCCGTCCCGTATTTCGCGGGCTAAGACAGCTTCGCGACGAACTGAACCGCAGCGCTGTATTGAGCAAGCAGGTTCACGGTTTGTCGATGGGCATGTCCGGAGATTTCGAGGTTGCTGTAGAAGAAGGCGCAACATGGTTAAGACTAGGAACGGTACTGGTAGGTCACAGCTAAGGCTGCGTTTCAGCAAATGAAGAACTGGAATGCAAATTATGAGGGAAAGAAGGCGACGGGCATGATGAATAAATTTATGAGCTTTCTCGGCCTGCAAGAGGAAGAGGAAGTCGTAGAACGTGAACGAATCGACAATCATGACGAACAAGATAATGAAACTTCTCCCTTTGAGCAACGTAAACAACCTGCAAAGGGAAATAATATCGTCAGTATTCATTCGCAGAAGAATGTGCGCGTTATTCTGAACGAACCCCGTTCGTACGAAGAAGCACAGGATATTGCGGACCACTTGCGCTCGCGTCGTTCAGTTGTCGTGAACCTGCAGCGTGTTCGTTCGGATCAAGCAGTGAGAATCGTTGATTTTCTCAGCGGTACGATTTATGCGTTGAACGGCGGCATTTCAAAGCTAGGTCCTAATATTTTTCTTTGCACGCCCGACTCGGTTGAAATTCAAGGCGCAATAACGGAAATGCTGGCAGATGAGCAAGATTACAAAAAAATGAGGTGACCTTGAGTTGGACGTAGCAAATTTAATCTTAACCCTATCACAGATTTATCAGTATATGATCATTGCTTACGTGCTGTTGTCATGGCTGCCGAGCCTGCGTGAGAGCTTTATCGGCGAATTACTGGGTAAGCTGGTTGAGCCGTATTTGGCGCCATTCCGCAGATTTATCCCAAATATCGGAGGCGTGATTGATATCTCCCCGATCGTAGCTTTGTTTGCGCTTCGTTTCGTGGCCCTGGGACTGATATCGGTCATCGATATGTTTATCTAATGAAAAACGAAATCTATGTCCATTTCCATCCGGATGAGCGGCCCTTCGTGGACCGCGCCTCGGAATGGATAGAACGAGCAGCGTTCGGTCACGAAGTGAAAGTGACCGATTTTCTCGATCCAAGGCAGGCCGATATCGTAGCGTCGCTAGTGAATCGGCGTGCAGATGTTGGTCTTCGCTTTGTAGGCGGCTATGAAGGCGCAGAGCGTAGACGGGCAATTATTGCGCCTGATTACCGTGATCTCGACAGTGAGCCTGAAGGGATTGCTTTAATCGAAGTAACCGGCGGCACGCAAGGTCATTTGGAGCTCGATCATGGCGATTACCTGGGAGCGCTTCTTGGTTTAGGCATCAAGCGTGATCGCATCGGTGACCTTCATGTACATGGAGATAGCTGCCATTGTTTAGTCGTCTCGGAAATAGCCGATTATATTAATATTCATTTACGACAAGTCCACCGTGTTCATGTCCTTACGGACATCCTTCCTCTGGATCAGCTGCGGCCTGCGGTTTCCGCCATGGAAGAGATGAATTTGTCGGTGGCTTCTTTGCGTCTTGACGGGATTGCCAGCGATGTACACCGGATCAGTCGATCCAAGATCGTGGATCCCATCAGGGCAGGACGTTGCCGCGTCAATTGGAAAGTAGAAGAGGATCCTTCCGCGCAATTGAAGGAAGGCGACGTCGTTTCGATGCAAGGGCTTGGCCGATTCAAAGTGCTTCTTGTAGAGGGTGTTACGAAGAAAGGCAGAGTTCGGGTCAAAATCGGCAAATTTATCTGATCGTTTGCAGGAAAATGACTCCATCTGTCGAAATTAGAAGTAAACTCAGGAAGGATAATGCTTAAGGCGCTAGTCCCATACGGGGATGGCCTAAGCATGATCCCCTTCGACTACAATCAGGAGGTGCGCCAATGCCGCTTACGCCATTGGACATACATAACAAGGAATTTGGCAGACGACTTCGCGGGTACGATGAAGATGAAGTAAATGAATTTCTTGATCAGGTCATTAAGGACTATGAGGCGCTCATTCGCGAGAACAAAGAAATTCAGAATCAAGCACTATCCATGCAGGAGAAGCTGAATCACTTCTCCAACATTGAAGAAACGCTAAGCAAAACAATCATTGTGGCGCAGGAAGCGGCAGATGAAGTGAGAAGCAATGCGAAGAAAGAAGCGCAGCTGATCGTCAAAGAAGCCGAGAAGAATGCAGACCGCATCATCAATGAGTCGCTTAGCAAATCCCGTAAAGTGGCGCTTGAAGTAGAGGAGCTTCGCAAACAAGCTTCGATCTATCGTGCCAGATTCCGGACGCTCGTAGAAGCACAGCTTGAGCTGCTTAGCCATGACAGCTGGGATACATTGGATGGCCCGCCAAGCATTTCGAGTGAAATCGCTCGCGGCGTGTAAATTTTGCCGCGATTGGTTTGACAATTGTTTAGGAATCGCGTATAAATGGTAATAATCAATCTATACGATCAGTTCGTTGACGAGAACGAGTACGTTTCTGTTAGCTCTACAGAGAGCCGGTATTTGCTGAAAGCCGGTGTGTGAACAGTTGCGGAATATCCTCTCCGAGAAGAACTGCCTAACCTTATGGACGCCATAAGCAGTAAGCAGTTCCGGAAGTCCACCGTTATGAGGAACTCGGATGCATGCATCCGTGACGAAGGTGCCAAGCATAGCGGCGCGTCCATTTGCCATCTCGCGAAGAGAAGGTAGGAGGAACGTGGCTAAACTTGGAATTAGGGTGGTATCGCGAGCTATAGTCTCGTCCCTTTACAGGGACGGGGCTTTTTTTATTTTCCAGGAGAATGAAAGGGGTTTGAGCGTATGCAACGCGTCGATGTCAAAGAGAAAGCAAGAAGTCGGGACTCGCGAGTACTGGCCAAGTGGAGAGAAGAAGAGACGTTTAAGCAGTCGATTACGAACCGGGAAGGCAAGCCGAATTTTGTTTTCTATGAAGGGCCGCCAACAGCGAATGGCGCTCCTCATATCGGTCACGTGCTGGGACGCGTTATCAAAGACTTCATCTGCCGCTACAAGACGATGGATGGCTATCGCGTAGTTCGTAAAGCAGGCTGGGAT
The DNA here is from genome assembly GCF_059686995.1 of Paenibacillus rhizoryzae. Lineage (NCBI taxonomy): Bacteria > Bacillati > Bacillota > Bacilli > Caryophanales > Paenibacillaceae > Paenibacillus > Paenibacillus rhizoryzae. Next base: position 223,304 of record NZ_JCAALT010000003.1, read on the forward strand.
ACGCATGGATTGCCCGTAGAGCTTGGCGTGGAGAAGCAGCTGGGGATCTCCGGTAAACAGGAAATCGAGAAATACGGTGTAGAAGCTTTCATTACGAAGTGCAAAAACAGCGTATTCGAATATGAGCGTCAATGGCGCGAACTGACGGAAGCGATCGGCTATTGGACCAATATGGATGATCCGTACATCACGCTGAACAACAACTACATCGAGAGCGTATGGCATATTCTATCGACGATCCACGGTAAAGGACTGCTGTATCGCGGTCACCGCGTTAGTCCATATTGCCCTTGCTGCCAAACGACACTAAGCTCGCATGAAGTTGCACAAGGGTACGAGGATGTCAAAGATCTTAGCGCCACAGTAAAATTCAAGCTCGTGGACTCCGATGAATATGTTCTCGCTTGGACGACAACGCCTTGGACGCTTCCGGCGAACGTGGCCCTTGCCGTTAATCCAAATTTGGATTATGCGCGCGTGCTGAAGGATGGTCAAGTTTATATCGTCGCTGAGGCGCTTGTTGAGAGTGTAATGAAAGGCGAATTCGTCATCCAATCGACTTTAAAAGGGTCAGAGTTGGTCGGTAAGAAATACGAGCCGCCATTCAATTACGCACAAGTCGAGAACGGTCATTTCGTAATCCCAGGCGATTTCGTCAGCGATACAAGCGGTACAGGTATCGTTCACATTGCTCCGGCACACGGTGAAGATGACTATAAAGTCGCTCGTCAAAATGGTGCCAGCTTCTTGAATGTGGTGGACAATGCAGGTCGATATGTCGACGCCGTAACGGATCTGGCAGGACGTTTCGTGAAAGAATGCGATGTCGATATCGTCAAAATGTTAAGCGAACGCGGCTTGCTCTTCTCCAAAGAGCGTTATGAGCACAGCTATCCATTCTGCTGGCGCTGCAAAACGCCGCTGATCTATTATGCGACAGACAGCTGGTTCATCGAAACAACAGCAGTGAAAGACCAATTGATCGCTAATAACAGCGGCGTGGAATGGTACCCGGGTCACATCCGCGAAGGCCGTTTCGGTAAATTCCTGGAAGATCTCGTTGACTGGAATATCAGCCGTAACCGATACTGGGGAACGCCGCTGAACGTTTGGATTTGCGATAGCTGCGGCGGGCAGCATTCACCGGGCAGCAGAGCGGACCTGGTTGCACGCTCCACATCGCCGATCTCGGAAGATATTGAGCTTCATAAGCCGTACGTGGATGAAGTGAAACTGAACTGCCCGCATTGCGAAGGCGGCGTGATGGCACGGACTTCCGAAGTTGTCGACGTTTGGTTCGACAGCGGCTCTATGCCATTCGCGCAATACCATCAACCGTTCGAGAAACAAGAGATTTTCGCTGAGCAATATCCGGCGGACATCATTTGCGAAGGTATTGACCAAACGCGCGGCTGGTTCTTCAGCTTGCTGGCCGTATCTACGCTGTACAAAGGTAAGGCACCGTACAAAGCGGTTATTTCCACCGGCCACATCCTGGATGAGAACGGACAGAAGATGTCCAAATCCAAAGGGAATGTTATCGATCCTTGGGAAATCATTAACGAATACGGCACAGACGCATTCCGCTGGGCGCTGCTGGCTGATAGTGCGCCATGGAACAGCAAACGGTTCTCGCGTGGAATCGTAGGTGAAGCGAAATCCAAAGTAATCGATACGATCGTTAATACGCATGCATTCTTCGCTTTGTATGCATCGATCGACGGTTACGACCCTGCTGCCCAACCGGCACGCCTATCCGCTAATAAGCTGGATCGCTGGATCGTATCCCGCTTGAACAGCTTGACTGCTCAAGTGAACAAGAGCCTGTCCGTCTATGACTTCCTCAATGCTGCCAAGGGCATTGAAACTTTTGTCGACGAGATGAGCAACTGGTATATCCGTCGTTCCCGTGACCGTTTCTGGGGCAGTGGTCTGACAGACGACAAGCTGGATGCTTACGGCACGCTTCGTACCGTCTTGCTTACGGTTTCTCGCCTGATCGCACCGTTCGCGCCGCTGGTAGCCGAAGATGTGTATACGAATCTCGGAGACGGCAGCAGCGTACATCTGGCGGATTATCCGAAGGCCGATGAAGCGGCAATCGATGAAACGCTGGAGCGCGATATGGAAACAGCGAGACAAATCGTTGAGCTTGCTCGCAACGTCCGTAATGAAACGGGCATTAAGACACGTCAGCCTCTATCGGAGCTTATCGTAGCGCTGGACAATGAATTCGACCTGTCGCCATATGAAGCGATCATCAAGGATGAAATCAATGTGAAGACGATTACGATTGCCAGCGGCGACACCGGTTTCGTTGACTTTGCGTTTAAGCTGAACCTCAAAGTAGCCGGCAAGAAATACGGCAAACATGTCGGACCGATCCAAGGCTACTTGAAGTCGCTGACTCCGGAGCAAACGAGCGGCATTATGAAAGCAGGCGTGCTGACATTCGCATCACCGGACGGGGAGTCGCTTGAGATTGCGCTTGATGAGCTGCTCGTTGAGAAGCAGGCTAAATCCGGTTTTGCATCGGCATCGGGTTATAATTTGACGGTTGCTATCAATACCGATATCACTCCGGAGCTGGAGCAAGAGGGTTTAGTACGGGAAGTGATCCGTGCTGTACAGGACACGCGTAAGAAGCTCGATCTTCCGATTGAGATGCGTGTACATCTTGTTTTGGATGTCGATGCGGAGCTGCTTGCGGCACTGCAAGCCTTCGAATCCGTGCTGTTCGAAAGCGTCCTGCTGCGCAGCGTGGAGTATGGCAGCCAAGCGGATATGGAACGCGTATCGCTCGGAGATAAAGAGATTGGAATTTCTGTCGTAAGGGTATAGTAACCTCATAGCAGCAAACAACACGAACGCCCATGAAGACGAACGGCGAGCGGCATATTTGCCGCTTCCGAACCGCTGCATGGGCGTCGTTCTTGTTTGCTTCAAGCCCTGGGGAGGGATCCTTCATGACAGAAGAAAATAAAGATTTAGTCGGCGTCCGCCACGCCTTGGATGCCTTGGAGAAACGGCTGCAGAAGGTTGCCGTAGAGATGGAGCGATCGCAAATCGCCGATTATGTGCTGCTCCTTAATCGCCCGTACTCGCTCATGTGGCGCAATTTGCTCGGCGGCACTGCGCGGGGCGTCGGGATCGCGATTGGCTTTACGTTCTTTGCGGCAACGATTCTCTATGTGCTGCAGCTGCTTGGCGCACTCAACTTGCCGATCATTGGTGACTATATTGCAGACATTGTCCGCATCGTACAGCATCAGCTGGAAGGGAAGACTTATTAATTTAAGGGGTAGGGGAATTAGTCGTCATCGCTCTATTGCTGTTCGAGCATATGATCGCCTTCCTCATGCTCCATATAATCATAATATTCCCGATTGCGGACAACACTGATATGTTTGCCTGTAATATCCGTTGCCAGGAAGCTTTCGAGCGGCTCCACGTAGCCGTCCGGTTCATCGGCTTCGATGCCGATCTCTTCGTATGAACGAACATTGGCGTTCTCCGACATGGCCGGTGAATCGGAGTTGCCCCAGCTCTCGACGATTTGCCAGGCATCTTCGCCATCGAAGCCGTTGTATCCATCTTCATGCTCATCCATGCTGGAGCGGCCAAAGCCGGGTGCAAGGAATTGTTCCTCCACCGGACGGTGCTCCGAAATGTCTTGTCTTGGTGAATGCGCAACACAGTACAGCGAATCAGGCAGTGCTTGCAGCCGTTCGAGCGGTATACTGCTCCCGCATGTAAGGCAGCTGCCATAGCTGCCTTCCTCGATGGCGGTTAATGCAGCTTCAATGCGGCTTAGATGGAGTTCTTCCTGCTCATGAAGCGCAAGGTCTTTGCCGCGCTCATAAGTTTCCGTAGCCGCATCCGCCGGATGGTTGTCATACGATGACAAATCACCGGATTCATCCTTAAGTGAGGCGGAGAATCCGTAATGCTCGCTGCTTGCTAGCCGCTGTTCAATCGCCGCTTTCTCTACAACAAGGCTGCTGCGTAGATTTCGCAGCTGGGTGTTCGTAAGGTTCGTCATGATAAGTGCCCTCTCTTCGCATTGGCATGATGGCATACTTTCTGTCGTTAGTTTCCCAACAAAGCCGATGTTTTAGAGGCGGGTATTCATGGATGAATTGGCAAGGGCATACGGAATTTGTCCTAGTCTGTATTAGCTCTCCTATGCTACAATGTTGAGGACAAGGGGGCATATGCGATGAAATATTATTACTATTGGCTAGCGGTTGTTGTATTCGTAATTGACTATTTTACCAAACAATGGGTTGAGAAAAGTCTTACGATCGGTGAAACTAAGCATGTGCTCGGCGATTTCTTTATTCTAACTTCCATTCGAAACAAAGGTGCCGCGTTTGGAATTTTGCAAGAGCAGCGTTATCTGTTTATTTTGATTACGCTTGTTGTTGTAGGTGGCATTGTATGGTATATGATGAAGAACCGCGACTCTGGTAAAGCTTTGCTTCTGGGAGGTCTTGGTCTCGTACTTGGCGGCGCACTTGGCAACTTCTTGGAGCGCGCACTGTATGGCGAGGTTGTCGATTTTCTTCAGTTTACGTTTGGCAGCTATGTATTCCCCATCTTTAACATCGCCGATTCCGGTATTTGTATCGGTGTAGGTATGATTTTGCTGGATGCGATCCTGACATCCAAGAGAGAGAACGGAGATTCAAATTCAAATGGACAAAAAGAACCTAATGGACAAGGGCACCAATTTATTCAATGATGAGCCCATGAGTTTTACCGCGGATGATGCGGATGCCGGTGAACGGCTTGATAAATTCGTAACGGAAAGTATTGAAGAAGGCTCTGTTTCCCGTACAATGGTGCAGGATTGGATCAAATCCGGCGCCGTACTGGTAAATGAGCGTCAAGTGAAAGCGAATTACAAGCTAGCCGTGGCCGACGTGGTCACGGTTATTATTCCTGAGCCGGAAGAAGCCGTTATTGAAGCGCAGGACATTCCGCTTGATGTGGTTTACGAAGACAGTGATGTAATCGTGATCAACAAACCGCGCGGCATGGTTGTTCATCCTGCACCGGGGCATTACTCCGGTACGGTCGTGAATGCCCTGATGTTCCACTGCAAGGATTTGTCGGGAATCAACGGTGTGCTTCGCCCAGGGATCGTGCACCGCATCGATAAGGATACTTCCGGCCTAATTATGGCTGCGAAGAACGATCTGGCACATGCTTCACTGGCTGCGCAGCTCAAAGCCCACACGGTGACGCGAAAATATCTTGCCCTCGTGCACGGGACGATGCCGCATGAGCATGGAACCGTTGATGCGCCGATCGGGAGAGATCCTCAGGATCGCAAGGTGTTCATCGTTACGCAGCGCGGCAGTAAGGAAGCCATCACGCATTTCCAAGTGGCGGAGCGTCTTGGTGATTTCACGCTGCTCGAGCTGAAGCTGGAGACGGGTCGGACGCACCAGATCCGCGTGCATATGAAATACATCGGGCACCCGCTTGCAGGCGATCCGATTTACGGACGTAATAAGACGATCGGTCTCAAAGGACAGGCGCTGCACGCGGCCGTTCTTGGATTCGACCATCCGCGCACAGGCGAATATATGGAGTTTTCTGCACCGATTCCGCCTGACATGGAGCATGAGCTGATGATTTTGCGTCAACGCTAGTTGTGGAATAGTACAAACTTTTCACTAATTTCTTTATGTGGTTCAAGGCTTACGTTGCGCTATGATGATAACAAACTGTAAGCAGTGACAATGAAAGGTGAGATGGATCGATGACTCAAATCAATCACAACTATACGCAGCTGCAAGGGAGCTACCTGTTCTCTGAAATCGCTAAGCGCCGGACTACATTTATTCAAAACAACCCAAATGCTCAAATTATCAGCCTCGGCATTGGCGACGTAACACGTGGATTGCCGGACGCGGTAACGAAAGCGATGCACGCTGCAGTTGATGAGCTGGCTAATCCGGGTTCGTTCCGCGGCTATGGCCCGGAGCAAGGTTATGACTTCCTCATTAACGATATCATCAACAACGACTATAAAGCGCGCGGCATCGACATTGCGACGAATGAAGTATTCGTCAGCGACGGATCTAAGTGTGACGTGGGTAACATTCAAGAGATCTTCAGCCAAGATGCTGTTATCGCGGTTCAAGATCCGGTATACCCTGTATACGTGGACACGAACGTAATGGCTGGCCGTTCCGGCAAGTTCAATAAAGAAACGAACCAATACGAGAACATCGTCTATCTGAAATGCGACGCGTCGAACAACTTCACGCCTAGCCTGCCGGAGCGCAAAGTTGACCTGATCTACTTGTGCTACCCGAACAACCCGACAGGGATGACGCTTTCGAAGGAAGAGCTGAAGCGCTGGGTTGACTTCGCGAAAGCGAACGACTGCATCATCTTGTACGATTCGGCTTACGAGGCATTCATTCAAGAAGCGGATGTTCCGCGCAGCATCTATGAAATCGAAGGCGCGAAAGAGGTAGCGATCGAATTCCGCAGCTTCTCCAAAACTGCCGGCTTCACCGGTGTTCGTTGTGCGTACACTGTTGTTCCGCGCGAGCTGAAAGCAAAAGATGCAGACGGCAACGTATTGCTCGTTAACGATCTATGGAACCGCCGCCATACAACGAAGTTCAATGGCGTCTCCTACGTGACACAACGCGGTGCTGCAGCAATCTATACGCCGGAAGGCAAAGAACAAATCGGCGCGATCATCGATTACTACATGACGAATGCGGGAATTATCCGTGAAGGTCTTGCATCGCTTGGTCTTGAAGTGTTCGGCGGCGTAAACGCTCCGTACATCTGGCTTAAAACACCGAACGGTCTGGACTCATGGGCATTCTTCGATAAGCTTCTGTCGGAAGCGAATATCGTAGGTACACCGGGTGTAGGCTTCGGTCAAAGCGGTCAAGGCTATTTCCGCCTGACAGCGTTTGGCAGCCGAGAGAATACAGAAAAAGCGGTTGAGCGGATTACGAAGCTCAGCTTGTAACAAAGAAACTTACGCAGGCGTCCTCGGACGATGCGTAAGTTTTTTCTTTATAGAGAAATATACATACTATCGCATATTAATCCGAATACGGAGCAAAAGAACCTTGACAGCTTTTGTCGAACGTGGGATAATTCTTTTGATAAACAATATGTACCTTTAACTCAGTCCAGAGAGGCTGGCAAGGTAACGTGAATCGTTTATTCGCTTCTTATAGCAGGACAACTTCCCACTCGCGCTGTGTGCGCAAGTGGAGCTTGTCTAACGGCTGAGATGCGAAACTAATGAACGTGAAACTCCTTGCGCACCCGCAGGGAGTTTTTTTTGTGGCCAACGTTGATTGCATTGACTCAAGGAGGCGGAAGAAGCGCATGGATGAGCAGCATCGGATCATAATGGATGAGACGGCAATACGCCGCGCGCTTACTCGAATCGCCCATGAAATTGTCGAAAAGAACAAAGGAATCGACAATTGTGTACTCGTAGGGATTCGAACGCGCGGCATCTATTTGGCACAACGTATCGCAGAACGCATTCACGAAATTGAAGGCTTCCCGGTAGAAGTGCAAGAGCTAGACATTACCTTGTACCGCGACGATCGAGAAGCTGGAAGCTCGGCTGCTACGCATGGCAATGCGACTTCGGTGAGCGTGAAGAACAAACGAGTCATCCTATTCGATGATGTCCTTTACACTGGCAGAACGATCCGGGCAGCCATGGATGCGCTCATGGACTGCGGCAGACCGCAATCCATACAACTTGCCGTACTGGTTGATCGCGGCCATCGCGAGCTGCCGATTAGACCAGATTATGTAGGGAAGAACGTACCGACCTCTAAACAGGAGCAAATCGAGGTTTTTCTCCAGGAAGTCGACGAGAACGATCAAGTGACGATTATCCATTAAGGGGGTAGGCTTTCATCATGACAACCGCAACATTAGTCAGGCAGCGAAGCTTGCTGGGACTCAAAGAACTAAGCAAAGAAGAAATCAGCTCCATCTTGGACCGAGCCGCTTACTGGGAGGCAAGTTCGAATAAAGTCGAACAGGTTCAGCAAGGCAAGTTTGTAGCGAATATGTTTTTTGAAAACAGCACGAGAACGAGATTTTCCTTCGAGGTTGCCGAGAAACGACTCGGTACGGAAGTGCTAAACTTCTCCGCCGCGGTTTCGAGCGTACAGAAGGGCGAATCGATTTACGATACGGTGCGCACGCTTGAATCCATGGGTATCGACGCAGGCGTTATCCGGCTTAAGCCAATCGGCGTTCTGGCCGAGCTGGCACAGAAAATTAAAGTGCCATTAATTAATGCAGGCGATGGAAACAACGAGCATCCGACACAGGCACTGCTCGACCTATATACGATGCGTAAGCAGTTCGGAGAACTCAAAGGGCTGACGGTTTCGATTATCGGAGATATCCAGCATAGCCGAGTAGCACGCTCCAATTTGTACGCTTTGCAGAAGTTTGGCGTCAATGTCCGCTTCTGCGCCCCAGAGACGATGAAGGCAGCAGAGCTTGATGCGCCCTATGTTTCCATGGAAGAAGCGCTTCGCTCCGACGTTGTCATGATGCTTCGCGTACAGTTGGAACGCCACGAGAGCGGCATTCTAAGTTCAGCGGAATCCTATCGCGAGCAATTCGGATTGACCGAAGAACGGGCAGCGACATTAGCGCCGCACGCCATCATTATGCACCCGGCGCCAATCAATCGCGACGTTGAAATCGATGATGCGCTGGTCGAACATCCGCAATCACGCATTTTCCCGCAAATGGCCAATGGCGTACCGATTCGGATGGCGGTCATCGAACGAGCACTAGCATAACTAACTGTGGAAGCCGAAAGGAGAAAACGATCATGGCAATATGGATTTTAAACGGACTCGTTTGGGACGAACAGACAGGTGAGACAGCACGAAAGCACGTTCGAATTGAGAATGGACTGATCGCTGCGATTGCCGATGCGGCTTCCGGTGAGCCGGATACTACAGGCCACGACATTATTGATGCACAGGGAAAGCTAATCTCCGCAGGTTTTATCGACATGCATGTGCATCTGCGCGAGCCGGGCTTTGAATATAAAGAAGATATCGCAAGCGGTACACGCTCCGCGGCAAGAGGCGGCTTCACGACAATCGCCTGTATGCCGAATACGCGTCCCGTAACGGATACGCCCGAGACAGTACGCTACATACTGGATAAGGCTAAGAGCGCAGGAATCGTTAATGTGCTGCCCTATGCAGCCATTACGAAGAACGAGCTTGGCCGCGAGCTGACAGACTTCGCAGCGCTCAAAGAAGCAGGCGCAATCGGATTTACCGATGACGGCGTTGGCGTACAGAACGCGCAAATGATGAAAGATGCGATGAACCTGGCTGCTTCGATGAACATGCCGGTTATCGCACACTGCGAAGACGATTCGCTCGTAGTTGGAGCAGCAGTAACGGAAGGCAAGTTCTCAGCAGCGAACGGACTTAAAGGGATTCCGAACGAGTCCGAAGCGATCCACGTTGGACGCGATATTTTGCTGGCAGAAGCTACCGGGGTTCACTACCATGTCTGCCACGTGAGCACGGAGCAGTCGGTACGCCTGATCAGAATGGCTAAACAAATCGGCATTAAAGTAACCGCTGAGGTTTGCCCGCATCATTTGATTCTCTCCGATGAGGATATCCCAAGCATGGATGCCAATTGGAAAATGAATCCGCCGCTGCGCACGCCGCGCGACGTACAAGCGGTTATCGAAGGTCTTGAAGATGGCACGCTGGACATGATCGTAACGGACCACGCGCCGCACAGCGCGGAAGAAAAGGCACGCGGCATGATGCTGGCACCTTTTGGCATCGTCGGTTTCGAAACGGCATTCCCGCTTATGTATACGAAATTCGTCAAAACAGGCAAATGGTCGCTGGGCTTTTTGCTTAAACGGATGACATCAGACCCGGCGCGCGTCTTCGGACTTCGCAGCGGCGTTCTGGAAGCAGGCGCACCTGCTGATCTGACCATCGTCGATATCGAGAATGAGCGTGAGGTTAACCCGGAGAGCTTCGCTTCGAAGGGTAGAAATACACCATTTGGCGGCTGGAAGTTGTCCGGCTGGCCGGTAGTAACAATCGTAGACGGAAATGTGGTTTGGACAGAGCTTCAAGAATAGTAAGCAACTTGATAACTAGGAGTGATACGGATGCAAGCAAGATTGTTGTTAGAAGACGGCACGCTGTTTACAGGACTCGGCTTTGGCGCTGAGGGTCAATCCGCCGGCGAGGTTGTTTTTAATACAGGGATTACAGGTTACCAAGAGGTGCTTTCCGATCCGTCCTACTGCGGACAGATCGTAACCATGACCTATCCATTGATCGGGAACTACGGCATTACACGCGATGATTTCGAAGCGGTACGCCCTTATATTCACGGCTTCGTCGTTCGCCGCCATGAGCCGGTGCCAAGCAACTGGAGAGCGGAATACACGCTTGATCGTTTGCTGAAGGAATACGGCATCATCGGAATCAGCGATATCGATACGCGGATGCTGACTCGTAAGCTGCGTCACTACGGCACAATGAAGGGGATGCTGACAACAGGCAATGAGCGTATTGAAGAGCTTGCTGAGCGTCTATCCCTGACACCGCTGATGCGCGATCAAGTAGCTCGCACTTCGACGAAGAGCATTTTCTCAAGCCCGGGCGAGCGCGAGCGTATCGTACTGGTTGACTACGGCGCGAAGAGCGGTATCCTCCGCGAGCTTACGAAGCGCGGCTGTGATGTAGTCGTTGTTCCTCACGACACAACAGCGGAGCAAATCCGTCGCCTGAACCCGGACGGCATTCAACTGTCTAACGGCCCTGGGGATCCGAAGGATGTTCCACACGCTGTCAAAATGATTCAAGAGCTGCTTGGCGAATACCCGATCTTCGGAATCTGCCTTGGCCATCAACTGTTCGCACTTGCTTGCGGCGCCGATACAGCTAAGCTGAAATTCGGTCACCGCGGCGGTAACCACCCGGTTAAAGAACTGGCGTCGAGCCGCTGCTACATCACTTCGCAGAACCATGGGTACACGGTTCTTGAAGATTCCGTAGCCGGAACGAAACTGGAAGTGACGCATATCAACAACAATGACAAAACAATCGAAGGCTTGAAGCACAACGAATTCCCTGCCTTCTCGGTTCAATACCATCCGGAGGCTGCACCGGGACCTTACGATTCCAGCTACCTGTTCGATCAATTCCTAGAGATGATTCGTGCACATAAAAGAAACAACCCGCAAAAACCTCGTCAAGCACAATTGGCGGCATCATTGAGAGGAGAGCTGCAATATGCCCAGAAATAATAAGCTGAAAAAAATTCTCGTTATCGGTTCCGGTCCAATCGTCATCGGGCAAGCTGCAGAGTTCGACTATGCAGGCACGCAAGCCTGCCAAGCGCTTAAAGAAGAAGGCTACGAGGTTGTTCTGATCAACAGCAACCCGGCTACGATCATGACGGATACAAACATGGCTGATAAAGTATACATCGAGCCGATTACTCTTGAATTCGTCACTCAAATTATCCGTCAAGAACGTCCGGACGGTTTGCTGCCTACACTTGGCGGCCAAACGGGTCTTAACATGGCTGTTGAACTGGCGCGTGCCGGCGTACTGGAACGCGAGAACGTTCAACTGCTTGGTACACAGCTTACAGCAATCGAGAAAGCGGAGGATCGCGATCTATTCCGCGATCTGATGCGCGAGCTGGAGCAGCCGGTACCTGAGAGCGTCATTGTTACAACGGTGCAAGAAGCTGTGGATTTCGCTAACGAGATCGGTTACCCAATCATTGTTCGTCCGGCCTATACGCTGGGCGGAACAGGCGGCGGTATTTGCGCGAGCGAAGAAGAGCTGCTTGAAACGGTTGCATCCGGTATCCGTTACAGCCCAATCGGCCAATGCTTGATCGAGAAATCGATCGCAGGCATGAAAGAAGTCGAGTATGAAGTTATGCGTGATGCGAACGATAACTGTATCGTCGTGTGTAACATGGAGAACTTTGATCCGGTTGGCGTACATACGGGCGATTCCATCGTCGTAGCGCCTAGCCAAACATTGTCCGACCGCGAATATCAAATGCTTCGTTCGGCGTCGCTGAAGATCATCCGCGCACTGAGCATCGAAGGCGGCTGTAACGTCCAGTTCGCACTGGACCCGTTCAGCTACCAATACTATGTTATCGAAGTAAACCCGCGCGTAAGCCGCTCTTCGGCGCTTGCGTCCAAAGCGACCGGCTACCCAATCGCGAAGATGGCTGCCAAGATCGCAATCGGGTACACGCTTGACGAAATCGTCAACCCGGTAACCGGTCAAACCTATGCATGCTTCGAGCCAACACTGGATTATATCGTATCCAAGATCCCGCGCTGGCCGTTCGATAAATTCATTTCGGCGAACCGTAAACTGGGCACGCAAATGAAAGCGACAGGCGAAGTTATGGCGATCGGCCGTACGTTCGAAGAGTCCATTCATAAAGCGGTTCGTTCCCTGGAAATCGGCACGCACCGTATTCACTTGAAGGATGCGCACGAGCTGCAGGACGATGTGCTGCGCAATCGTCTGGCAAAGCCGGATGACGAGCGGATGTTCCTCGTAGCGGAAGCATTCCGCCGCGGCTACAAGCTGCAGGACATTCAAGATTTGACGAAAATCGACTGGTGGTTCCTTGATAAAATCGAAAGCATCGTCGCATTCGAAGCTGAGCTTCGCAGTGCAGTTGTGCTGACGAACGAGCAGCTGTACGCTGCAAAACGTAAAGGCTTCTCTGACCGCTCCATCGCAGAGATCCGTCGTGAAGGCAATCAAACGACATTCACGAACGAGCTGGAGCTGCGTCAGCATCGCCTTGCGCAAGGCATCAAACCGGTCTACAAAATGGTTGATACTTGTGCGGCGGAGTTCGAAGCAACGACGCCTTACTACTACTCGACGTATGAAGTTGAGAACGAAGTAACGGAAACGACGAAAGAGAAAGTGCTCGTGCTAGGCTCCGGCCCGATCCGGATCGGCCAAGGTATCGAGTTCGATTACTCGACTGTACATGCGGTATGGGCAATCCAAAAAGCCGGCTACGAAGCAGTTATCATCAACAACAACCCGGAAACGGTATCGACGGATTTCAGCACTTCCGACCGACTGTACTTCGAGCCGCTCTTCTATGAGGATGTTATGAACGTCATCGAACAAGAGAATCCGATTGGCGTTATCGTTCAATTCGGTGGTCAAACGGCGATCAACCTTGCAGCTCCACTAACTAAAGCAGGCGTTCGGATCTTGGGCTCCAGCCTGGAGAGCATCGATGCTGCCGAGGATCGCAAGAAATTCGAAGTGCTTCTGAATGAGCTGAACATTAAACAACCGAAAGGCAAAACAGTCATTTCCGTGGATGAAGCGGTTGAGACTGCACAAGGCCTAGGTTATCCGGTGCTTGTTCGTCCGTCGTACGTCCTGGGCGGACGTGCTATGGAAATCGTATATTCCGACGAAGAGCTTCTCACTTACATGGTGCAGGCGGTCAAAATCAATCCGGAGCATCCGGTACTGATCGACCGTTACATGCTGGGTAAAGAAGCAGAGGTTGATGCGATCTGCGATGGCGAAACGGTTCTGATCCCGGGGATCATGGAGCATGTTGAACGCGCAGGGGTTCACTCCGGCGACTCGATCGCAGTATACCCGCCGCAATCCATTTCGACGGAATTGCAGCAGAAGATGGTCGACATCACGATCAAAATCGCTAAAGGCTTGAACGTAATCGGGTTGGTTAACATCCAATTCGTTATCTTCCAAAACGAAGTATACGTAATCGAAGTAAATCCGCGTTCCTCGCGTACGGTTCCGTTCCTGAGCAAAGTAACGAACATTCCGATGGCGAACCTGGCAACGAAGGCAATCCTCGGCGAGAAGCTTGCGGATCTTGGTTACGAAACGGGTCTATGGCCGGAAGATGACTATGTATCGGTTAAAGTACCGGTCTTCTCCTTTGCGAAGCTGCGCCGCGTTGACCCTACGCTGACGCCGGAAATGAAATCGACCGGCGAAGTTATGGGCCGCGATCAGCAATATGCGAAAGCATTGTACAAAGGCTTGGTTGGCGCTGGCATGCGTATCCCGCCAACAGGCTCCATCATTGCAACGGTAGCGGATAAAGATAAACCGGAAGCCATTGAAATTCTACGCGGCTTCTATGAGCTGGGTTATAACATCATCGCAACGGGCGGCACTGCAACATCGCTTGAAGAAGCAGGACTGCGCGTACAAACGGTGAACAAGCTGAGCGAAGGCTCGCCTAACATCTTGGATCTGATCCGCGACGGTCAAGCGCACTTCGTAGTGAACACGCTGACGAAGGGCAAGACACCTGAGCGCGACGGGTTCCGGATTCGCCGTGAAGCGGTTGAGAATGGCGTCGTTTGTATGACATCGCTCGATACCGTTCGTGCGCTGCTTAACATGCTGCAAACCATTAACTTCTCCTCGCGTCCAATGCCGGTACTGGCACAGAAATAACCAATAGAATGGCCGTAATTGGCCGCGAAAGCCTGCCTTCAAGCAGGCTTTCGCCATGCCTGTATAGACATCGAAAGGGGCTGCGCGAACATGAAACTTAGCAGAGAAGAAGCGGCTGGCCGCATAATGGTGGCACTGGATTATCCGGATGCGGCAGCAGCAGAGGCGCTGGTCAACAGTTTGGAAGGTATTCCGTGCTACATGAAGGTTGGCATGCAGCTGTTCTATGCGGCAGGTCCAAGCTTCGTAATCGGATTGAAAGAACGCGGCTATAAAGTGTTCCTGGATTTGAAAATGCACGATATTCCGAACACGGTGAAAGGCGGCGCTAACAGCATTACGAAGCTTGGCGTCGATGTGTTTAATGTGCATGCAGCAGGCGGCGTCGATATGATGAAAGCGGCGATGGAAGGTGTGGAGCAGGCACTTGCGAGTGATCGCACGCTGGCTCGCCCCCTCGTCATTGCCGTCACACAGCTGACAAGCACCAGCAAACAAGTTCTTAACGAAGAGATCGGAATCAGCGGTTCCGTTGAAGAAGCTGTCGTCCGTTACGCACAGCTGGCTAAACAAGCCGGGCTTGGCGGCGTTGTGGCATCGCCGCAGGAAGTACAAACGATTAAAGCGGCTTGCGGAGCGGATTTCCGTACGATTACGCCGGGAATTCGCCCGGCAGGAGCCGATGTGAATGACCAATCCCGCATTATGACGCCTCGTGAGGCGCTTGAGCAAGGAACCGATTATATGGTTATCGGAAGACCCATTACAGCCGCCGCCAATCCGCGGCTTGCACTGGAATCCATCATTGAGGAGCTGATTTAATTGACTACACCTGTATTGGAACAACTACCGCGCGAAATTGCAAAAGGACTACTGCAAATTAACGCCGTTGCACTTCGCCCGAATGAGCCGTTTACGTGGACAAGCGGAATGAAATCCCCGATCTATTGCGATAATCGCCTTACAATGTCTTACCCGGAAATTCGCGAATTGATTGCGGAAGGATTTGCAACGGTCATTCGCGAGCAATTCCCGGATTGCGAAGCGGTTGCCGGTATCGCAACAGGCGGCATCCCCCATGCGGCATGGGTTGCGCAGAAGTTGAATCTGCCCATGCTCTATGTGCGTGACAAAGCGAAGGGCCATGGCAAAACCAATCAAATCGAAGGTCACTTCAAGCCGGGGCAAAAGGTTGTTCTGATCGAGGATTTGATCTCCACAGGCGGCAGCTCCCTAAAGGCTGCAGTAGCCGTTCGCGAAGCCGGCTGCGAAGTACAAGGCGTTGTCGCCATCTTCACCTATCAGTTCCCGAATGCGATCGCGGCATTCGCTGAAGAAGGTATCCCCTTAGCGACATTGTCGAACTACTCAGCGCTGATTGAGGTTGCCGCTGAGCAAGGGATTGTAAAGCAAAGCGATATCGCGCTGCTGCAGTCGTGGCGTGAGAATCCGCAAGCATTTGGCGTGTAATCAGCTAGCAATTGTAATCCGGAGCAGATGCTCCGGATTATTTTTTTTTTATTAACTATTGCTCCGAAATGTTTCATCCGTCTCTTAATCCGGTTATATTTAGCTTACGCACTTCATAGACTAGCTTATACCAAATAAGAGATTGCGAGGAAGCCAATGATGAATACCATGTATGAAAGGCTGCTCAGATCAACTGAGGATTTGCTTTATCGTGTGCGCATTTACGATCGAAACTTGACCAGAAGCGAGGAAATCACGCAGCTGGACGAAGCTTATGGGTTGATGAGCACGGCTCTGCTTCGTTCCCAAGTCAGTGATGATCATAGCATGGAATGTTTTGCCTCACGACTGCAGCAAGTTAGACTGCGCCTAATCACGATGATGGAGGATCTCCTTCATCCCGCATAAACCGTAGCAAGCTTCCGGAAAAATGTCTTGCCAACCTTGGAATCGGCTGGTAATATGTTACATTAAACGGAAGGGTTTCTAGGGATCCGCACATGGCGAACCGAGCGAAACCGGCAATTGACGATATGTCATGCTACACCGTAGGGATAAAAGACCTTCGGCAAGTTCCGCCTTACAGGGATAAGGCGGTGCTCGCAGGAGGTCTTTTTTGCTTTACCGGAGCACCGTACGCAGACAGGGGGAGAATACAATGACGACTGCGGTACTGCAGACACATGGGTTAAGCAAAAGCTTTGCCGTGAAACGCAAGGATGCCGGGCTATCGGGGAGCATTCGCTCGCTCATTCGGCCGCAATGGGAGGAGAAGGTGGCCGTAAGGCAGATCGATCTGACAGTGGCAAGAGGAGAACGGGTTGCTTTTCTAGGGCCGAACGGGGCAGGTAAATCTACGACGATCAAAATGCTGACAGGGATTCTCCACCCTACGTCCGGCGAAGCGCAAGTACTGGGGCTAACGCCATGGCGGGAACGGACGAAGCTCGCTTTTCGAATTGGCGCAGTGTTCGGGCAGAAGTCGCAGCTGTGGTACCATTTGCCTCCGATCGACACCTTTGATTTGATCAGTCGGGTTTACGAGCTCAACCGAAGTGATTATTTGGCAAGGAAGGCAGATTTAATCGAGCGCTTCGAGCTGGGACCTTACTTGAATATTCCGGTTCGTAAGCTTTCCCTAGGAGAGCGGATGCGCTGCGAGATCGCGGTTTCCTTCCTTCATCGGCCGGAGCTGTTGTTTCTGGATGAACCGACGATTGGGCTTGATGTTGTAGTGAAGCAGCGGATTCGTGAACTGATCCTCGAAGTGAATCGCCAAGAGGGGACGACAGTCTTCCTGACGTCTCATGATGCAGGAGATATGGAGGAGCTCTGCTCGCGGGCGGTTGTTATTCATCATGGGGGGATTTTGCTGGATGCGCCTGTTGATCGGTTGAAGCGGGAAGTGCTGAGCCGCAAAATCATATCGCTAACCTTAGCAGAACCGTACGTTGTCGGAATGCTGCCCGATCTTCAAGGCTTGGACATCATCCAATCGGATGGGCGCCGGATTAAGCTGGCTGTGGACCTGAAACGAGTTGGCATCGAATCGGTCGTCAGCTCGTTAATGGGCAGGTTCAGGCTAGACGACATGACGGTAGAAGACCCGCCGATGGAAGAGATCATTACGCATATCTATGGATCGGGAGGGTAGCGCGATGACCATTCGGAATATAGACCCGCTGTGGGTACGAAGAAGCAAGAAAATAGGGGCCGTTGCCCAAATTACGATGCGGCAGCAAATGGCCTATAAAACGGATTTTATGATGCGAGCATCGTTTCTGCTGCTTATCTTATTTGTATTTGTGCAGCTGTGGAGCGCTGCCTATGACGGAAACAGCACGCGCGTAATTAATGGCTATACGCTCAAACAGATCATCTGGTATTTGGTATTCACCGAGGCGATTACGATGGGAGTGCCTGCGCTATGTACGGCGATTGAGAACGAGGTAAAGAGCGGCGATATCGCGATCCGGCTCATTAGACCCATCTCGTATGTTGGCTATCAGTATGCAGCCTACCTATCCGAAGCGGTATTCCGATTCATCGTCCACTTGGCAGTTGGAAGTCTCATAGCATGGACGTTCGTTGGACCGCCGAATTTCGGCTTTGGCTGGGCAGGCCTGCTGTCCCTTACGCTCGGGGCGCTCACGATTGCATTTCTGCTGAACATGGCCGTTGCCTTATGCGCCTTCTGGGTGGAGGAGACGCGCGGGATGGAGTTTGTCCTGCATAAGCTGCAATTCACAGTTGGCGGCATGCTGCTTCCGCTTGACCTTATGCCGGAATGGCTGCAGCGCATTTGCGCATGGCTGCCTTTCCAAGCGATGTTGTATTTTCCGGCGAGAACGGCTGTGAACTATGGGTCGGCCTCCTTGGTGCAGCAAATTGCCATTCAGGCAGCTTGGATTGCGGCGCTGACCGGCTTGACGCTTATGTTGTACCGGAGAGGAGTGGCAAAACTGCATGTCAATGGCGGATAAAAGCCAGAAGGAAAATAAAAAGCAGACACCGCTAGGGACGATTCGGTTTCTGCTGACCTGCTGGAAAGTCAACTTAGCCTCCACAATGGAATATCGCTTGAGCTTCTTTCTGCTCGCGGGGATGATGTTTATCAACAATTTCATGTGGCTGTTCTTCTGGAGTCTGTTCTTTGACCGGTTCCAGGTTGTGAACGGGTGGAATCTATCGGATGTGATGATGCTGTGGGCAGTCGGGGCAGGCGGCTTCGGCTGGGCAAACATGCTCTTTGGCAATTTCCATCGCATAGCTACGGTGGTTTCAGGCGGTCAGCTTGATGTGTATTTGTCACAGCCGAAGCCCGTGCTGCTTCATGTATTGGCTAGCCGGATGTCCCTGACAGCCGCAGGCGATTTTCTCTTCGGGCTGGCCGTGTACGCTTGGGTCGGCAACCACACCTGGCTTGGAGCGGTGCAGTTCGGAATGGGGCTGCTGATTAGCGGCCTGATCTTTATGGGCGTCATGATTATAGCCGGCAGCTGCGCATTTTTCTTCGGCAATTCCGAAGGCATTGCGGGTCAAGTGTTTAACAGCTTTGTGGCCCTGTCGACGTATCCTTCCGGGATCTTCCGCGGTGCGGCGAAGCTGCTTTTGTTCACCATTGTTCCTGCAGGATTCATCAGCTATCTGCCGATCGGCTTGATGCGCGATTTCGATCCGTTTTTCTTCGGGCAGGCGATAGCGATGACGATCGGCCTATTGGCAGCAGGTACGGTGTTATTTCGTATCGGCCTTCGACGGTATACTTCCGGGAATGCCATTGCTATGCGCGGCTAGCCCTATCACTCACCCGGATCCTTCTCTGGACTGAGATCAATTCCCTCCACAGGCGGTTCTTGCTTTTATTTTCCAATGATAAAGTAAGGAGAGAAGTCAGCGCGTAGGAAGGGGAATGATGGCTGGTGACCAAGCATGAGGCAGGCGAGACGGTGCTTACCGTCGAGGATCTGCGCAAGTCATTCGGAGGCACGGTTGCGGTGGACGGAATAAGTTTTACGGTGAAGAAAGGCGAGGTTTTCACCATTATCGGACCCAACGGGGCAGGTAAAACGACGACGCTTGAAATGATCGAAGGGCTGCAGGAGCCTGACCGCGGATCGGTGACCGTGCTGGGCATGAATTGGGCGTCCAACAAGTCTCGTATCAAAATGGAAATCGGCGTGCAGCCTCAAACCAGTGCGTTATTCGATCTGCTGACGGTGGAGGAGAACCTCGAAACCTTCGCTTCCTTCTATAACAGACGGCGCCCGACAGACGAAATATTAGGCTATATCAACTTGGCTGACCATCGCAATAAGCGGGTGAAGGCGCTCTCCGGCGGTCAGAAGCAGCGGCTGGCGATTGGGCTTGCGATGATTAGTGATCCGGAGCTGATCTTCCTGGATGAACCGACGACAGGGCTTGATCCGCAAGCCAGGCGCAACATTTGGGACATCGTACTGAAGCTCAAAGCGATTGGCAAAACCACGATTCTTACGACGCACTATATGGAGGAAGCCGATAAACTAAGCGATCGCGTATGCATCGTGGATCAAGGCCGAATCGTAGCGCTCGATACGCCGAAAGCATTAATCGGACGGCTGACGAAGGAGCGGGAGATTCATCTCACGTTTACCGGCGGAGAAGAGCACGCATCGCTGGCGGAGCATATTGCATTAAGCAATACGGCCGTCACGCGCGTGAAGCGAAGCGGTGATCATCTGGTCGTTTGGTCGCTGCAGCCGGAGGAGACGCTGTATCAATTGTTCGGTTTTACCTCGCAGCAAGGCATCGGGGTCGAGCAGGTATCCATTCGCGAAATGAGCTTGGAGGACGTCTTCATAGCGTTCACCGGCAAAGAATGGAGGGACTGAGCCCATGAATCGAAACGGATGGAATCAATTCAAGAAGCTGTTTGGCGCACAGTTCAAAATGACATTCCGCGATAAGAACGTGTGGTTTTGGTCGATATTCTATCCTGTTCTTCTGCTGGTGATCTTCATCATGATATTCGGCGGCAGTTCGGGCAGCAGCTTCTCGGCGAAGCTTGCGCTCGTTGAACCTACCTCCAATACTCTAGCTGATGATTTGCGCAGCGGGTTAAAGCAGATTGACGTATTCGAGTATAAATCGGAAACGCCGGTAAGCCGAGAGAAGGCGGAGGATTGGCTGAAGGATCGTGATGTGGACGCCGTTATTGTGCTGCCACAGTCGGCGGATGCCTCCTCGCTTGAGCTGCTGCTGAATAAGGAGAAGCAGAACTCTCCTTCTTCACAGGCGATACAAAGTATTCTAAACAATATCGTGCTGCAGATGAATAGTGCCGCTTCCGGTGTTGCCCCTGCATTTACGCTGAAGACGGACTTCGTATCCGCAGGCAGTGAAGAACTCAAATATACCGACTTCCTGCTCACCGGATTAATTGCACTCGCCATCTCACAGGCCGGCTTGTTCGGAATGGTATCTATGGTGGAAATGCGGCGAAACGGTTTGCTTAAGCGACTGATTCTGACGCCGGCGAGTATGGGATTGTTCGGCATGGGCGGCATTGCGGTAAAGTTTATTCTCAGCGCGATGCAGATTGTCCTTCTGACGCTGATCGGGGTTGTCGCATTTGGTGCACATATCAATATGAATGTACCCGCATTCTTGATCGTCTTCCTTGTCGGCACGCTGTCTTTTGCAGGGATCGGATTTATGCTCGCAGGATTTAGCAAGACGATGGAAAGTTATTTTGGGATGGCGAATTTAACCAGTTTCATCATGATGTTCATCAGCGGCGTTTTCTTCGACATCAATGTACTGCCCAGCTATATTAAGCCGCTCGCGAACGTCATGCCGCTGACTTATTTCGCAAACGGGATACGCGACAGCATGGTGTATGATATCAGCGTGATGCATGCCGCATTCTGGGTGAATATCGCCATTATGCTGGCGTGGGGGCTTGTTTCGGTCATCATCGGTTCGAAATTTTACAATTGGAAGCAGCCATAATGTGTTAGTCTTAAGAGAGAGCTTCTGCGCCTTTAAGCGGATCATGTCCGTTTATGCGGCTCAGAAGCTTTTTTAGCAAATATTTAACGAAATTGGTAGTTGCGCGCGTAACTTTTTAATCGCTTGCTCCGTCTAATCGTTATTGAGATTAAAGTTTTTTAATAGGAAGGGGGGTCTCTGCAGCCGCGATGGGATGGTGGAGAAGCAAACAAGCAACAGAGGAAGCTGTGGAATCCGACGCAACAAGGGAAACTGATGCTCCGTACATACCAACAATCGAGACCAAACCGCTTCTCACCGTAGAGTCGGTTGAACGTACATTCCAGGTAGGCGGGCAGCCGCTCCATGTGTTGAAAGGGATAGCTATGGAACTTCGGCCAAGGCAGCTCGTTATGCTCCGCGGGCGTTCCGGATCCGGCAAAACAACGCTGCTCAATATGATCGGCGGGCTCGATCAACCTACGAAAGGTCATATTTTCTTTCAAGATATGCCCTTCCATAGCATGAATGATGATGAACGTACGAAAGTACGGCGCAAGCACATCGGGTTTATTTTTCAGGCCTATGCGTTAATGCCGCTCTTATCTGCTTATGAGAATGTGGAGCTGTCGCTCCGTATGGCAGGTATTCCGTCTCAAGAATGGAAGAAGCGCGTGGAACATTGCTTGGATCTTGTCGGATTGGCCAAAAGGATGCATCACCGTCCGTTCGAATTATCCGGGGGGGAACAGCAGCGTGTTGCGATCGCGAAAGCTATCGCACATCGTCCGAGTATGCTGCTTGCCGATGAGCCGACAGCCGAGCTTGATTCACAAATGGCCGCACAAATAATGTCGGTATTCCAGACGATCATTCGCACCGAACAAGTAACAATTTGTATGACAACGCACGATCCCACGATTCTGGAGGTTGCCGATCATGTTTACGAAATGGTTGACGGGAAGTTCATTTAAGACTGCAGCAGTTGTAGTTCTTGGAGCTTCTCTTGTTTTCACGAGCGGATGCTCATTGCTGCCAAACGAAGATAACGAAGAAGCATTGCCTGCTATTGCGCCGCCGCAAATTTCGAAGAAGCCGGAGTACGAGGTGACGACCGCCACACTTGAAACGAAGAAGACGGGCATCGGGAAGCTGATTTCGCTTCAGGAAGAGACGCTGTATTTTACACTTGACGGCAAACGATTGAAGGAACTTCATATCAAAGTCGGCCAGAAAGTAACTGCAGGCCAAGTGATTGGTTCCCTCGATGTGGACGATATGAAGAAACAATTGCGCTCTGATAAGCTGCAATTCTCGCGCGACGAGCTTCAAATGAAGGAAACCTTGCGCAAGAAGGATGAAATGGATCCGGTAGAGTTTGAGCTTGCCAAAATTACGTTCGAGGAGAAACGCCAGAAGCTGGTAGAGTCGCAGACGGAGATTGACAAAGCGATCCTGAAGGCGCCATTCAGCGGTACGGTAGTTTCGCTTAACGTGATGAAAGGCGACTTGATCAAAGCTTATGATCCGGTATGTATTATCGCGGATACGGGGCAGTTGACCGCAGCAGCGAAAATGACGGCCGATGAACTGCAAGGCATCTCGGTCGGTATGCCGGTCGTTGTTGATATCAACAGTGCCGGACAGGTCAAGGGCAAGATTGCTCAGCTTCCGATTCAGAAGGACGATGGAGGCAATGGCAACGGCAATGGTGAAGGCGGCGGACAAGGCGGCAATAAACCGGAGCGGCCGGAGGACTTCCTGACCGTGAAGCTTGATAAGATGCCTGCTGGCGTCACACGCGGAACGCCGCTGTCGATCTCGATTATTATGAACCGCAAAGAGAATGCAATTGTCATTCCGCCATCCGCATTACGTTCGATCGGGTCCCGCACATACGTGCAAGTCATCGATGAGAATGGCAAACGCGAGGTGGATGTTGAAGTAGGGCAGCAAACCGCAACGCAAGTTGAAATCCTCAAAGGATTGACACCGGGGCAGAAAGTCGTAGGTCGATAAGCTATGGGGATACCGCTATTTCGCTTTCTGCTTCGCAAAATGTGGAACACGCGATGGATGACGCTCAGCTCGCTGGCCGGCTTGATCATTGCCGTCGCCTTTGCGACCAGTATCCCGATGTACGCGGATGGAGCGCTGAAGCGGGTTGTCGCACAATCGCTAAAGGATGAGAGCAGCGGGCTGCCGGCGGGATCGCTTCTGATGCGTTACCAGGAAACGACCGGCAAGACGGATCTGAATGCATTGACCGAGGTGTCCCGTTATATCCGCGAGGATGTACCGAAAGAGGTTGGTTTTCCATTCGGCACCTATGTACAAAGTCTGGCCATTCGAAATGCAGAGCTGACGCCTGAGGATCCAACGGCCGTCGATGCGAGCCGTGTTCGTCAGATGGGACTTACGTCGATGAGCGGTCTCGATAAGAAAACCGAGCTGACGCAAGGCCGCTGGTTTACGGACGCTGTCGGTGATGACGACACGATTGAAGCGGTCATGCTGGAAGAAGCCATGTACCGCAGCGACGTCCATATCGGCGATGTGTTTGAATACCCGATCTACAGCGGATTGAATCTGACGCTTCGCGTGAAGATCGTCGGAGCGTTTAAGCCGCTGAGCGATACGGACCCGTATTGGTACCAAGGGCTTGAAGGCTTGATGAGCACGCTGCAAATTGGCGAGAATGCCTTTCAGAAAGGGCTGATGAAGGATCGGAAAATTCCGGTTCATACGGCCAATTGGTATTATGCATTCGATTTGAAAGATATCAAGACAAGCGAATTATCGCCGCTCAATCAAACGCTTGAACGGTTGAACATCGAGCTGTACCAGCGTTTGAAGGATACGAGAGTAGAGATCTCATTTGCGAAGCTGTTAAGCGAGTTCCGCAAGTCGAGTCTCCAGCTCCAGCTCCTGCTGTTTACGCTTGCTGCTCCGATGCTGGCGATGGTGTTCTACTTTATCGCGATGAACGCAAGGCAATCCCTCGACAAGCAGCGCAGTGACATCGCGGTGTTACGCAGCCGTGGAGCGGGGACGAGGCAAATCATCGGTATTTATACGCTCGAAGGCGTGCTGCTGGGGATAATCGCTCTCATCATAGGTCCGTTAATCGGTTGGTTTATGGCGAAGAGCATAGGCTCGGCTAATGGGTTCTTGGAATTCGTGAATCGGAAATCGATCCCGATTGGCTTCGGGACAGAGTCGATCATTGCGGGCATCGGCTCCGTGGTGCTTGCTCTTCTAGCGACCATAATTCCTGCGGTTATTTATGCCCGGGCATCGATTGTGGACTACAAGAAACAGATTGCGCGTTCGGATCGCAAACCGTTCTGGCAGAGATGGTATGTCGACGTTCTGATGCTAGGCGTCGCGGCATACGGCTGGTACTTATTCAATGAACGTCAGTTGATCTCGTTTAAGAGTAAAATGACGACGGATCAGCTGAACGTGCAGCCATTTCTGTTCTTTGTTCCGGCGCTTGCCATCTTCGCGATGGGGTTGTTTTTCCTTCGAGTCTTCCCGTGGCTGCTGAAGCTGTTTAATTGGATCGGCCGGAAGGTGCTTCCGGTGCCGCTCTACTTGACGCTGACTCAGCTGTCGAGATCGTCGAAGGGGTATTATCCGCTTATGATTTTGCTCATCTTGACGTTAGGATTAGGGGTTTACAATGCTTCTGCTGCTCGAACGATCGATCTGAATTCCACCGAGCGGACGCTCTACAAATTCGGAACCGACGTAGTCATGCAGACGGTATGGGAAGGAACTGCCGAAGTGATTGACACCGGAGGCGGAGATGCCGGCGGTGGCGGACAAGGCGGTAACGGCGGCGGCGAAGGTGGCAACGGCGGTGGAGGCAATGGAGGAGGCGGTAACGGCGGAGGTGGCGGCGGCAACGGCGGCGGCACTACGGTTCCGACTCGTATCAATTATTCGGAGCCGCCATTCGAAGTGTTCCGCAAGCTGGATGGGGTAGAAGCGGCGGCGCGCGTGCTGCAGACCAAAGCCAATATCGTCGTTTCGGGGCGTTCAGCCGGACAAGGAACCGTGATGGGCATCGACAATGTCGATTTCTCCAAAGTGGCATGGTTCCGCAACGATCTGTATCCGTCGCATCCGTTTCTCTACTTGAAGTATTTAGGGCTCTATGAACAAGCTGCTATTATTCCGTCAAACGTGGCGGAGAAGTATCAGTTGAAGGTGGGGGATACCATTTCTGCAGGGTTGCAGGAAGGGATGATTGATTTCGTCGTCGTCGGTATCGTGCCGTACTGGCCAAGTCAATATCCGGATTCATCACCGTTCATTATCGCGAATCTCGATTATATTTACGATCAAGTGCCGATCATTCCTTACGATGTATGGCTCAAAATGAAGCCGGGCGCGCTAACCGCTCCAATCATGAAGCAGCTGCAGGATGAAGGCATCGAGCTTGCGAATGTACAGGACGTACGCATCGAGCTAGCCGTGCAATCGAAGCACCCGACCCGCGGAGGGGTATTCGGGATTCTCAGTCTCGGCTTCCTCGTTTCCATTATCGTGTCGCTGACGGGTTATATTCTGTTCTGGTTCTTTAATCTATCAGGCCGGATTGTGCAGTTTGGCGTTCTACGCGCGATGGGACTCTCCAGGAAGCAGTTAACCGGCATGCTGCTCCTCGAGCAGGTGTTTACAGCAGGACTGTCCATCGGACTTGGCATCTTAATTGGCAAAATCGCGAGTTTACTATTCTTGCCGTTCCTGCAAACGACCGATAATGTCGCGAACTCTGTACCGCCGTTTAGGGTCGTGTTTGACTCCAAGGATACAACGCAGCTCTACATTGTAGTCGCATGTATGATGCTGATGGGTGCAGCGCTTCTGCTCATCCATATCCGCAGAATACGCGTACATCAAGCCGTTAAGATGGGAGAGGAGCGTTAAGACCTCATGATTACTTGCGAGGGACTCGTTAAAATTTACAAATCAGATGATCTTGAGGTCGTTGCACTGCAAGGGCTCAACCTTCACGTCCGTGAAGGAGAAATGATGGCCATCATCGGTAACAGTGGCAGCGGGAAATCGACGCTGCTCAATATACTGGGCGGTCTTGACCGCCCTTCCGCCGGCCAAGTAAGCGTAGGGCCGTGGGATTTGCTCAAGATCACCGATGAGCAGCTGGTCTCCTATAAACGCGATACCGTCGGTTTTATCTGGCAGAGCAACGCGCGAAATCTACTTCCGTATTTGACAGCGCTTGAGAACGTGGAAATGCCGATGATGTTATCCTCCAAACTAGATCGCGCCTATGCGAAGCAGCTGTTGGAGTGGGTAGGGCTGAAGGAACGCATGCACAACAAGCTGCACCAGCTCTCAGGCGGTGAGCAGCAGCGGGTTGCGATCGCAATTTCGCTGTCCAACCGACCGAAGCTGCTGCTTGCCGATGAGCCGACAGGCTCCGTCGATACGCGCACTTCGGATCTCATCATGGATATCTTCCGCAGGCTTAACCGCGAGATCGGCATTACGATCGTTATCGTTACGCATGATTTATCGTTAGCCGGTAAGGTCGATCGCGTCGTGGCTATTCGGGATGGACTAA
This sequence comes from Paenibacillus rhizoryzae, assembly GCF_059686995.1. Taxonomy (NCBI): domain Bacteria; kingdom Bacillati; phylum Bacillota; class Bacilli; order Caryophanales; family Paenibacillaceae; genus Paenibacillus; species Paenibacillus rhizoryzae. Next base: position 250,379 of record NZ_JCAALT010000003.1, read on the forward strand.
CCAGTACCGAATTCATTAAACGAAATCCGAATCTGGACGATAAAGATCATGCAGGCAATCATTCGACACTAGGAGGCGATCATGCCATCCATGAAGAATATGTCGTCGTAGACCGGGTGGGCAGGCTTCAAATTCCGAAATCGTATTTAACAGCCTTACAAATTACAGATAAAGCATCAATGGAATTTGACGGTGAACGGATCATCATTTCACCGCCTAAATCACTGGAGGGGTAGAACGAATGGAGAAGAGAGTTAGACGTTCGCGGGGAAAACTAATCATGAGGACTTCGGCTCTGGCGGTTACAGCGGGACTGCTGGCATCAAGTCTTGCAGCTTGCAGCAAGGGGGATAGCGGCAACGAGGCAGAGCGCCATGTGCTTAGAATCGGCTTTATGTATTCCAATTCCGATAATGAACCTTATCTGCGTCAACAATTTACGGACGGTTATGAATTGACTCATCCGAATATCGATATTGAAATCGCTGCGGCTATCAATTACGATGATCAGCGTTTCGAAGAGCCTGATCCGAACAAGAAGCAGCCAGACCCGTACGAGAAGCTGAAAGAGATGATCAACGGCAAAAACCCGGTTGACGTCGTTGTTCTGGAATCCTCTTATTTGAAGCGTCTTGTAGATGACAATCTGCTTAAACAGCTGGATCCGCTAATTCAAGAGAGCGAATTCGATATCGAGGATTTCGTTCCGACGGTTATTGACGGCATCAAGGATGCAGGAGGCGGCAGCCTATATGCGCTTACGCCAACCTTCAATGCTTCGGCGCTCTACTATAACAAGAAGCTCTTTACAGATGCAGGTGTTGCACCACCGACAGACGGTATGTCCTGGACAGATATCTTTACGAAAGCGAAACAGGTCGCAAAGGGCGAAGGCGCGGAGCGGAAATTTGGCTTCTCGTTCAATCGTTGGAGTGGAGACCCGTTCTGGGATTCCCAAACCTACGCGGCACCTCTGCAGCTAAAGATGTTTGACAATAAAGCAGAGAAGATGACGGTAGATACGCCGCAATGGCGCAAAGTGTGGAATGAAGTAGCCGGACTGTATCAAGAGAAAATCGTTCCGACCCAAGAAGATATGAACAACGGCGGCGGAGGCGGCATTGCCAGAGACGAGAAGGCAGCCTTTAACCCGTTCCAAGGCGATCTCTTCATCAGCGGTCGTATCGCCATGATGATTGGCGGCTATGATTATGTAAATGAGCTGTCCAGAGCGAAGGATTATTCCGCTAAGAACCCTAAAATTCCATCCCCCGATTGGGATGTTGTGACAATCCCTACTTTCGAGGAAGCTCCGGGTATTGGCGGTAATATCTACTTGAACAACCTGATGGCGATCAGCGCCAACGCACAGAACAGCGACGATGCTTGGGACTTCATCCAGTTCAACAACAGCAAGGAATGGGCGAAGCTGAAATCCCGCAGCACGTATGAGATGGTAGCGCGCAAATCGTTCCTGAAGCCGAAAGACGGCATGAACTATAACATCGCGGCATTCTACTCCCTGAAGCCGGTACCGCCGCAGGATACGACGCTGGAGAAGCTCTACCGCGATATGCCGAACCTTTATCAGGTTCAACAATTTGCACAGCCGCTCTTCCAGGAAGTCATTCAGAAGAAGAAGTCCGTCGAAGAGGCGCTTAAGGAATGGCAAACCAAAGGGGATGCCATGCTGCAGAAGATCAAGGAAAATCCGAATGGCCCGCTCGAACCGGTTGAAGGCGGAGGCGGCGTAGGAATTAATGTTTACGGTGGTAAAGGGTAAAGAATAACGAAGGAACCGCATCGGCGCATTTTGCGTCTGTGCGGTTTTTTTGCTTACGACGGAGTCGTTTGCTGGGGATGCTTTAATTTTCCGCAAATGGGGCATTCTAAGCGAAACGGCGAAGAAGGGAGTAAGTGACATGAAATGGGTGTATTGGGGGCGTCTGTATGAAACCAAATTTCAAGCCGGCTGTTTGGTTAGACGGATGGAAAACGACTGGTGGGTGTATGGGTATGAATGTCCGCAAGAAATCGAAGTATTTCGTTCGCGGAAAGGAAGATTTGGCGTTCGATTCCTGCCATAACAAAATATGCTTGACTTATCCGTACATCATATAGTATATTATTTCTTGTCGCCATTGAATGATTTGTAGTGAATGTGTGTTATCGCGGGGTGGAGCAGCTCGGTAGCTCGTCGGGCTCATAACCCGAAGGCCGCAGGTTCAAATCCTGCCCCCGCAACCAACCTTTCGATTATTATCGTAAGGGCCCTTAGCTCAGTTGGTTAGAGCGGTCGGCTCATAACCGATTGGTCGGGGGTTCGAGTCCCTCAGGGCCCACCATTCCACAATCATCACTCACATGCCGGGGTGGCGGAACTGGCAGACGCACAGGACTTAAAATCCTGCGGTGGGTGACCACCGTACGGGTTCGATTCCCGTCCTCGGCATCCTTAAGTAAGATAAGGATTTACGAATCCTTGAGAGCAATACATAAGTTTTAAAGCAATGAAAAAACTCTTTTTCGATACTTGTCTTGAACAAGTGATGAAAAGGAGTTTTTTTATGGCCAAACGAGGACGCTGACTGAATTTAATCATTGCCATAACCCATCTACTGGAAATATAATTTACTTTAATCAAACATTTTAATCATGCATAACAACAACGAGGTGATTCCACTGCATCTACTACGAACTATTACAGACAGTCACTTTGACGGTGGTGAACCAGCGTTCATAGAGGTAGTGTCCAGGCACGCTTCCAGAGGGGTGCTTGTAAATGACCACCTGCAAGTCGCGATGATGCATATGGCGAAGCTCAACCTTTATAAGCTGCCAGGTGGTGGCGTCGAAGTGGGAGAGGATGTCGAGGATGCGTTTTTGCGCGAAATTAGAGAAGAAACGGGCTGCAACGCCTCAATTATTCATGAGCTCGGTTACATGGATGAACATAAGAATAGAAATCAGTTCTTCCAGCGCTCGTATTGCTACATTGCAAGGATGGTTGACCTTCCGGGAGTGACGTCCCTTACCGAAAATGAGATCAAGCTCGGCATGCAAGTGAAGTGGGTTCATCTTAATCAGGCAATCGCATACATGAACAGCTCCGTCAACGATTACTCCACCCGATTCATGTTACTGAGAGACAGAACCATTCTTGAAGAAGCTGCTAAGTGGCTGAATACGAAAACAAACCTCCTTCGCGGGACCTGAGACATTCAGGTATTCGCAAAGGAGGTTTTTTATTTTGCCGGTTTGATGAGTGCATTACTGTGAATGTCTAGCAGCGAGAAAGCTCTTCCGATCATATCTTTATCTTTCTCGAAGAGATGTGTTGCTTTTTCGAAGATACCGCTTGTCTTGGCCACATGATTTAATTGATGGACCATGAATTCGGAATTGCAGAGGGCAACCACGCGATTGCTATATTTGGTCAGCTCCTGCTGGAAGACGGTTGCCTGCTCCACGATATCAGGTGAATAGACTACGGCTTCGCCATCGGAGGCTTTCATCTCTCGGTGATCGACCAAGATATTCAGCTCATTAGGCCCATACGCCGAACAGATCCCCAATATAACGGAAGATAAATAATCGACGTCATTCTTGCCTGAAAATAACCCTGAAACCGAGAAAGCCAGCAGTTTCTTGTCCGGGTCCAGGTTATATCTGAAGCGCTCTCTGAAAGGTACTTTGAAGTCTTTGGGAACATATGCGGGCGTTATGGAGAAACGCTCCCCAGAGAACATATAGGACATGGTAACTTGCAGTGCGGCGGTAATTTTCTCGATATTGACAAGACTAATATTTCGTTCTCCGCGTTCTACCCCGCTTATGTACGTCCGGTCTAGTCCAGATCGATATGCCAGGTGTTCTTGCGACATCCCACTTCTGGCTCGGAGTTCTTTCACTCTTTGTCCAAACTCCAAACGTATATCCATTGCTGGCAGTTAACCCCCTATTATTTCCCATATGTACATTATGAGAATATAGGCAATGTGACCTAAAGTCAACAGACGGAAGGCAAGAATCTAGCTATTATTTATTGTACCTAGCTGAAATTGATATAAAATAAAAGGAGTCATCCATAGTGAGAAAACGAAATGCGGGCAGGAGTTACTTGAGGTTTTCTATCCTTTTACTTGTCTTCATCGTTGGGATGGTGACATGGCTGTTCTGGGGGAACCAATTGTACATCAAGCTTACCCCGTTGTGGTGCGTGGCGTTGCCGATTCTCTATAACGTCATAGAGAATCGCAAAAAACAGAAATGCGAAGCACTGATTCGTAAAGAATTCAAGGAAACTCCGATTATGTCGGTTGAGGCTTGGGGAGATGCCGGTTATGGGTTCTTATCCGTGACGAAAGAATCGATTTTTTTCGTACCTAGGAAAGGCTCGGTATTTTACTTGCCTCATCATGAAACAAGCGATTATGGCTATGATTTTATTTGTTCAGGTGAACACAACACTGCGACAAATAGCAATGGGGATGAGCGTGCAAGGCAGACGAAATTGCCCGTGTTTTATGTGGAATTTACAGATCACAGATTTTACTTCCAATCGCCTAAAAACAAACAATTTTTTCATGAAGTGGAATTGGTGACTCGAGCGTCTGCCCGACATTTTTAATTCGCGACTGAATAATATGATCCGATTCGGTGCATTATAGTTATTGACGGTGTGAAGAGAGGTGTGGTTCCGTTGGACCTTATGGTGCTAGGGCTACTGGAGGAATTTATTTAATCACTTCACGATATGGAAGCGAGGGGTTGTGTCGCAGAGCAGATCTGAACACACGCGCTGATAGCGATCCGTTTAAAACCGGAACGTGATAAGCGGTGCCCAAGTTTTTCAAAGAAGTTTAGTGTGAGAATGGAAGAATTCAACGATCGATCACCGTCGAGAAGGAGCCTGCAAAGGCTCCTTTTTCTAATCCGAACGGATGCAGAATTTTTTGTAATCGACCTTGTAGTATGCTAAAATTAACGTATTGATTTCAAAACAGACAACCTCCTTTGCACCACTTCTGACTGAACTCAGAATGACGGCAGAGGAGTTTTTTATTTCAACCTATGGGGGACAACATGACACTGGTACTTAGAAATGACTGGGCTGAAGTGCTGAGCGGGGAACTGGAGAAGTCCTATTTTCGCGAGCTAAATAAGCAATTATCGCAGCAATATGAGACGGAACTGGTTTACCCGGATCAAACGGCAATATTGAATGCACTCCATTACACCTCGTATCAGGATACGCGAGTAGTCATTATTGGGCAGGACCCTTACCATGGGCCTGGGCAAGCACACGGGCTAAGCTTCTCCGTTTTGCCTGGCGTGAAGACGCCGCCATCCTTGAAAAATATTTATAAAGAATTGCAAACGGATCTTGGACTCCCTATTCCCGATCACGGATATCTGGAAGCTTGGGCTAAGCAAGGCGTCCTGCTGCTTAACAATGTGTTAACGGTACAAGCAGGATTGCCGGCATCCCATCAAGGCATGGGGTGGGAGCGCTTCACGGATGCTGTAATCGCAGCGTTAAACGAGCGGGAGCAGCCGGTCGTATTTATTCTGTGGGGGAAGCATGCGCAGGAGAAAGCGGTATCGATCAATCAAGATCGGCATTTTATCATCTCCTCAGCGCATCCCAGCCCGTTTGCAGCGCGCCGGGGCTTCTTCGGTAGCCGTCCCTTCTCGCGTGTAAATCAGTATTTGCGAGAGCTGGGCTTAAGTGAAATTGAATGGCGGATCCCAATGCTCGCGGAACTGCAGGGAGCGGTAAACTAAAGGAGGAGCAGTATGACTGCATCTGAGCCTTCCAAGAAGAAACAGGCGGCTGTTCGCTTCCTCAATCCGGCCTCCGGATATCTGACAGGATATGCGTATACGCTCAATCCGTATGTAGGCTGTTCGTTCGGTTGCTCTTATTGTTATGTACGGCGTATGCCTATTGCGATGTTTCGCAGTGAGCCTTGGGGGGAATGGGTGGAGCCGAAACGGTTTGAAACGGAGGCATTTCGCAAGGAATGGCGCAAAGCGCTAGCCAAAGGAGAAGTCACCGTATTTATGTCGTCAGCCACCGATCCCTACCAGCAGGCTGAATATAAGGAAGGTGTGACGAGGCAGCTGCTCGAAATTATGGCCCAAGAGCCGCCGCAGTTTCTACTCGTTCAGACCCGAAGCCCGCTGGTGCTAAGGGATGTGGAATTGTTTAAAATGCTCGGCGATCGAGTTAGAATAAGTGTGACGCTCGAGACGGATTTGGAACCCATTCGTAAGAAGCTGACTCCGGATGCTCCCCCTCTGGCTGCAAGGCTGCGGGCGATTCGAGAGCTGCGGGAAGCGGGTATTGCTGTTCAGGCAGCCGTATCGCCACTGCTTCCGTGCAGTGACTGGTTTGCCGGAATCATCGCATCCCATGTGGAAAGAGTCGTTGTCGATGATTTCTTCCGCGGCGACGGCAGCGGGGGCAAACGTACGGCGCAGCTCAAGATCGCTGATCGCTATCAGGAGCTTGGGCATGAAGCATTATATACGCCGCAGACTGCGGATCGCTTCTTACAGCAGCTAAGCGAATTGATGCCTCAGGGAACGGTATATTTTGGCCAACAAGGATTTCTTCCCTAACACAAAAACCCTCAAAGCAATGTTGCTTTGAGGGTTTTCTGTATTCACAATAGGTTAGTGGCCAACTGCGACATCGGGTGCCGGGGAACTGGAAGACGTGCCGTTTCCGCCAATAATGCCGGTTGACCCGCCAGCCGATGCCCCTGTATCACCGAGAACCGGTTTGAAGCCGGAAGCGATATAGGTGACCGCTTTTACATTGGTAATGACCTGAGCGTAAAATTTGTCTTTATCGGGATAGATCGGTTCGACATGGATGATCGCTTGATCGCCCTCGAACGAAATGGAGGCAATACGAAGTCCGTAGCCGGGATTTGGCGCTTGCGCAGAAACCGTGACTTCGGTAATTTCATTGTTAACCGCCTTCGAGGAAAGCTGCAAATCGTAGAGCGGGAAAGGGATTGGCTCCTCAACCGGCGGTATAGTCGGTGTATCCGTCACAAATTGCATGACGCCTCGTAACCAACCAGCTGCATCGCTGCGCGTAATAGCTGTCTTAGGCAGGAATTTCTGCCCATTGTCCGGCTGAGCGATTCGGAGAATGAGGAGCTTCTGAATACTGTCCATATAGGCTTTGTTGACATCTGCTTCATCCTTCAAGACAACGTAAAGGTCAATGAAGGCAAAGTCGCCTTTATGAAGGAGCCCCTGGACCAGATGGTAAGCAAATTGCTCCCTTGTCATCAGTGCGGAAGGATCGGTGTCTCGAGGAATATCAAGACCATTCAAGGAAGCGATGATAAAAGAATTCGCATACCAAGCGTCATCTTTCATCTTCGGAAAACTATCCGTTACTTTCGGCTCCTTAATAAAGCGGATGTTGTCAATGTTCAGCCCAAGTCCTTTCACGATCATCGAAATGCCTGCAGCGTAAGTGAGCTTGCCCTTCGGCTGAAACAGATCACCTTTACCGCTTCCGGATAGAATCCCCATCTTCTGAAGTTCTGCGATTGTCGCTTCGTTAGGGTCGTTCTTTATATCCGAGAATGCCCAAACCGATTGGGATGCCGATAGAAAAAGCAGCAGCATCATCGAAAACAGTACAAACCGTTTCAACATAATTGCATTCACCTCATAAATAATGGATTGTCTTGTTTATGTAGACGCACCTTCTCTGGATAAAGTTGCAAAAGAAGGCGCACATCTTGCGGAATTACGGCCGAATCGTAACCCGGGTATTAATCGGGACAAGGTCGGATAGAGCAAGGACATCATTATTAAACATGCGGATACAGCCATGAGAGACTTCTCTTCCGATAGAGCCGGGGTCATTGGTGCCATGAATGCCGTAATGCGGCTTAGATAACCCCATCCAGAGCACGCCGAAAGGACCACCAGGATTCTCCTGTTTATTGATAATGGTGTATTCCCCGGTCGGAGTGCGAGTGAGCATTTTGCCAATGCCAACGGGGAACCCGCGAACGACGATATTATCGTCGAGCAGGTAGAGATGTCGATCGGATAAATCCACAATAATTCTGTAATTAGGCATGCTTGAATCACTCCTCTTCGTCAGCATATGAGACGACAGAAGCGAATGAGTCGTATGGGAGAGAATTGTGCCGATACCATGTCTAAAGCCTTCATAAACCATCGCCGGAAAATCGGTGGAGACGGTTTTACGAATGAATAGGCCAACCAGAATATACTGGTTGGCCTATTTTTGTAAGCTAATTATGCTGGCGGTAGCCGAGAATGAACTTTTGAATCAGCCATATTGGCTAGTCGGTGATTACGCCAGTTCAATAAGTAGTTTAGCAGCTCCGGATAATGGGATGATCCGTGTACCTTCTGAACCGGCATCGGTTTGTCCGCCTTGAACGGAAGCTACAGCATGTTCGCCGTGGAGGAGGACGCTCCAGCCTTCGGACTTGCCTTCTGTATCGATCGTGATCGTGGAACCGCTGCGGCTTGCTGTAGCCGTAAATGCGGTTTCGCCGGTCAAGGTAGTGACTACAGAAGTAGCAGTTGCGCCATCTTGAAGCGCGTAGAGCGAAAGTTTAACGCCTGCCGCGTAATCGTAATCCGGACGATTGTCTTCGGCGCCTACTGCGATCAGCGAGTTCTCGCGGATAAACAGCGGCATACTGAAGTAATCGTAAGATTCTGTGCGCCAAACGCCGCCTTCCACTTGCTCACCACTCAAGTAATGCGTCCACGTGCCTTTCGGCAAGTAGTACGTGGATTCACCGTCCGCATTGAAGATCGGAGCGACAAGAATGGAGTCACCCAGCATATATTGACGGTCAATGTAGTCGCAGGTTGGATCGTCGCCAAACTCCAGCACCATCGCGCGCATAACCGGCAAACCGATTTTCACCGATTGCACGGATTGGCCAAACAGATACGGCATCAAGCGCAGCTTAAGCTTCGTATAGTGGCGAAGGACATCGACTGCTTCTTCGTCATACAGCCAAGGTACGCGGTACGACGTGCTGCCGTGCAGACGGCTGTGGCTGGAGAGCAAACCGAACGCTACCCAACGCTTGTATAGATCCGGTGGGGAGCTTTGCTCGAAACCGCCGATATCATGGCTCCAGAAGCTGAAGCCGGACAAGCCGAGCGACAGGCCGCCGCGCAGACTTTCTGCCATCGATTCATAGGTCGCTTCGCAGTCGCCGCCCCAGTGTACCGGGAATTGCTGACCGCCGGCTGTTGCGGAGCGGGCGAATAGTGCGGCTTCACCTTTACCGCGTTTCTCTTCCAGCAGCTCGAAGACCACTTTATTGTACAGCTGTGTGTAGTAGTTATGCATTTGCTGCGGATCGGAACCGTCGAAGTAGACGACATCCGTAGGGATCCGCTCGCCGAAATCGGTTTTGAAGCTGTCCACGCCCATATCGAGAAGTACAGCCAGCTTGCTCTTGAACCAGTCGCAAGCGGCAGGGTTTGTGAAATCGACTATACCCATACCATATTGCCACATATCCGTTTGCCATACACTGCCATCAGGACGTTTCAATAGGTAGCCAAGCTCGGCTGCTTCATCGAATAAAGGAGAGCGCTGAGCGATGTAGCTGTTAATCCAGACGCAGATATGAAGTCCTTTCGCTTTCAGGCGCTCCAGCATGCCCTTCGGATCCGGAAATACCCGCTCGTCCCACTCGAAGTTACACCATTCGTACTCTTTCATCCAGAAACAGTCGAAGTGGAAGACAGCAAGGGGAAGATCGCGTTCAGCCATACCGTCGACAAAGCTTGTAACCGTTGCTTCATCATAATTCGTAGTGAACGATGTAGTGAGCCATAAGCCAAACGACCAAGCTGGCGGAAGTGCTGGCTTACCAGTCAGCGAAGTATAGTTCGACAGCACGTCCTTGAGCGTATCGCCGCCAACAACATAATATTCGAGCGACTCGCCAGCTACGCTGAATTGAGCCTTGGATACTTTCTCCGAAGCGACTTCATAGGAAACAAGCTCGGGATGGTTTACGAAAACCCCATAGCCGCGGTTCGTCACATAGAACGGGATATTTTTGTACGATTGCTCGGTCGCCGTGCCGCCATCTTGATTCCAGATGTCGACGACTTGGCCATTCTTCACGAATGGAGTGAACCGTTCGCCGAGACCGTATACCGTTTCACCGATGCCAAGGTCAAGCTGCTCGCGGAAATGGTGGTTACCGTTATTTGCTTTGACAAAGCCGGTTGAACGGAAGCCGCTGCGAGTAAGCTTCTTCCCTTTGAAGGTATAGGTAATGGTGAGCGGATGTGCTTTCGTAATGGTTACTGCGGCGTCCCCGCTCTTAAGTGTGACAGCATCTGCTGAATCTTCAATCTCTACAGGCGCTTGGCTGGCTTCGAGCAGTGGGAACGAAGAAGGGCCAAGGCGTCGAGCTCCTTTATGATGATAAAACTTCGCGCGGATAATATCCTTTATCGGCGAAGAAAATTCCATTGTCATTAGTGGCGCGTTCAACGTATTGCCACGATGCTCCAAATGGCTGTGTGTCGCGTATACGGTGATGCTATTGCTTGAAACCTCAACATTATGGACTTCATAAGGGGTAAGGACTTGGTAGCCTTCGCGCGTCATCCAATAACCATCGCTGAATTTCATGTTTGCAAACCATCCTCTCGATTTCACGTCAAATTGTTACAACATACTAACAGTATACTGATTGAAAAATATATTATCTTGCATTATTATGCTATATATTAATACGATACTGATATTAGAGGTGGAATCGATGGATATCCATCATTTGCGTGAGAATAGAAGGCACGGCAGCCCGGGACTTCCGGTCGGCATCTATCGGATGGAGCAAGAAGCAGGTGAGCCGATACTCGATAATCATTGGCATGAGGAAGCAGAATTTCTGATCGTGGAGAGCGGGGAAGCGGTGTTCCAAATCGGTTTGTCGACTTACAACGTTCGGGCAGGCGAGGTGCTGTTCATCCCGGGCGGAGAGCTGCACGGCGGTTATTCACCATCCGGAGGGGCTTGCTCATATTCGGCTTTAGTCTTTGATTTGGATTGGCTGATGAGCCAAGGGGACAGCATGACGATTCAATATATAGAGCCGATCAAACGCGGTCGGCTGGTGCCTGAACCACATGCAGTCGCGGAATCGGAGTTGGCTTCTGCGTTGTGCCAAGGAATGGCTCCGTTGCTTGAATTGGAGAAATCGGAAGCGCCGGTCAAAGCATTCCGGTTAAAGGCCGGACTCTATCAGCTGCTTGCGGAATACGTATCCCGCGAAGCATTCGTACGGTGAGAGCCTCGGTCGTCTCTCGATATGCATACACAAGAGCGGCTAAAGGCGGTGCTGACTTACATCGATGCTCACTATGCGCGTAAGCTGACCATTAAGGAATTGGCCGCAGAAGCGGGCATGAGCGAGGGACATTTCACGCGGGTATTCAAGTCGTTCATGCGCAAAACCCCTGTCGAGTACATCAACTTGCTGCGGATTCGGATTGCAGCAGCGATGCTTGCGGATAGTACTATTTCAGTTGGAGAAGCGGCACTAGAATCAGGCTTCGACAATTTTAGTTATTTTAGCAAAATGTTTCGCTCGGTATACCAGTGCACGCCGTCCGATTATCGTCAACGGGCTGGGGTTGATTGAGTTTGGGATATGGCAGGAAATTGTCATGCGAAGTTAGTGAAGAATGAGGAGGAGGCAAGGGTTTGAATTTTGAATAACTCCGAAATAAGAGAAAGGAGAAAGAATGATCTTTCTCCTCCTACAAACAATTATCCTCTTATGTCTAGATTTCCACCTAAGTTTGGTTGCGCGCTTCGTTCCATCATTTGAATCATTTGTTGGGATTGTTCCGTGGTTTGATCTTTGGCTAATTTTAGAACGCTGATGCCAACAGCCTGAGATAAATTGATTTGGGCTAAGGACGTAGATAAAGCTGCGATATCCATGGGCTCCTCCTTACTAGGTGGTCTTCTAACACTTTATTTATCGGGATATACGATTACATTCGTTAATTTGAAAATCGCTAGGACACTTCGCAAGCAACGCCATCTTTATCTCGATCCAGCTTAAAGCTGTAGCCCGGGTCACCGGTATGAAGGGGAGCTTTCCCCGCGGCCTTGACCTCTGAGCAATTTGCATAAGTAACGGTTGAAGTATTTTCCCCTGGATTAGGGTCAGTAGCAGTAGTCCCGGATAAGACAAATACCACTTTTGTTCCGTTCGGATAATCCTCTAATTGATTGCCAACCCATGAACCGGATCCGCGATTATCAGATGAAGGAACATATTCCACATCAGCTCCGGCCCCGCCTTCTGCGCACATGGCCATTGGCCATTCATCCCGATCATAGCCCTCCTTCGTCGGAATACCCTGAAGCGACTCTTCACGATTATGATCTGCGCCATCACGGTCGATTGTACATACCGTGGATTCACCATTCTTGATGGCTGCCGCAATGTGTGCCGCTGTTAGCGGATAGCGATCCACAGGAAATTGTAACGTGACGTTCTTAACAGTTGTCGTTACTTTGCCGCTTGCTATCATTACTGTTCTAGTCGTCTGATCCCAGCGCACTTCTGCGCCTAAAGCATCTGCGACAAAGCGAAGAGGAACAAGCGTCCGACCATGAATGACTTGGGATTTTTGCTGCAATTTAATTTGTTTCCCATCAATACTAGCGTTGCTTTCGCCAATAACCAGGATGATTTGTGTATTTCCTTTAACAGCATGAATGGTCTTCCCTTGCACGTGAAGGGTTGCATCCAGTGCTTCAAAGATTCCTCGAAGTGGCACCATGACGCTGTTGCTAATCATTTCAGGTGGCTGATCGTAGGATTGAGCCACACCGTTGATCTTAACTGTGATTTTACTTGCCGCCGTAGCGATTGAGAATGAACTAAACATCATGACAAAGACAAGTGCGACGATGAGCTTCTTCAAGTGAATCCCCCTAGTATGTGATTCGATAATTCTACTATGGATGCTTGATTAGACTCTACGGGATTAATTGGAAAAAGTAATGAAGAATTACACCACAATCCACTAATTTGTTATTAAATGTAATTTTTTCGTGAGGGACTGACAAGATATTCAGGAGTAATAATTGATATGAAAATTTGTATTCCAATATCTCATCAAAAATTGCATAAATTAGGGAATGCATTGATTGCCTCGCATTATTAAGCGTTGAGCACCACCGGACGTGGCACTAAGTAGCATAGAACGACAATTACGAGCGTAGTTTAGAGATGAAAGCATGACGAGTTAGGATCACGCTTCTATAGAGAGGAGCATGTCTGTAAATGACTACGCTAACCATGATTAAGACCTTGGCTTTGTTGATCGGTATCATGAACGACACTCCCACTGAAGTTTCCGAATATACAATCATTGAATGCCCTCATGAGCATTGTTACGATGCAATAAACGGTGCAGGAGATCATTGTTTGTTTAACGAAACTAATTTTATGCAAGAAACACCCTTATATGAAGGCGACAAAGTGTATGGTATTTTTCTTAAAAATGAAGAACGCAGATTGGTTCGAGTAATCAAAGTGGAACAGTAATAGGCAATAGAGTGAGGACGGCTTCGAGTTGGCTGCATGACAGGTACTGTTTCGACAAAGTCCCAATTTATATCGCTGCCAAAGCGTCGTATATGCGAATGGCTCGTCATTTATTCCAACAAAAGGACAACAAGGAGCGACATTTTCATCGCCTAATAAATGGTAATATGGGTACAGATGCGCAAACCATATGAATGGAGCGAGTTCAGATGACCCAAGAGACTCAGCAGCAAATTCATGATTTCGTTAAACTAGTCCAAAGTTTTTCCGAAATGACCAACTTGATTAGCTTGGAATGGTCGAATTTGAATGATGCAACTTGGGTAGCCGTTAATGTGCGCGAGTACCCTTTCCAGTATTCGATCGATGTCATGAAATTTAAAATCAGCGAATGGGCTGAAGCGCTCTCCAATCAAGCTGAATCAAGAGCAATAGTAATGGAGAATTGGCTGTATCCGGCAAAGGTAGAAGCAGGCTAATAGGAACATCAAGGCCAAACATCATCGCTACATATAAAAATAAATTAGACGTTCTCGCAGCGTCTGAAAAAAGGGATCCTCCGTATTGACGGGGGATCCCTTTCCATGTTTAGCCTGGTTTGCGATACCTTGTATAAATAGGTTTCATAGCAGTCACCACAAATGCTCGTCCTCGTATACTGATAGAGACGCTGAATCTACTTTAGGGAGGGAATAGATGAAGAATTGAAGGTTTAGGTTTACTCCTCTGTTCGGCAGCGTTGCTCGCGTTAATCCGGAGCGGAGGGAGAACAAGTTTTATAGGAGGCGAATGAGGCAGTGGGAACCATTACGGTTAAATTGACTGAAACGCCGGAAGCATTCAATAATCCGATCATGGGCTTTAGACCATCGCGAGGCGTAAACGATTCTACTTTTCCAAATCGGGAATATGCAGATATATATAAACACTATATCAAGTACACTGATCTGGAAGTGAATGCAACGGACTCCGTCCAGAAGATCAAAGATTGGAGCAATAAGGCTTGGACGGGCATTGAAAAGAAAAATATTAAAGTTGTACCTCGGGTCGTCATTGTATATCCAAATGTTGGGGAATATTGGCCGAATGGGATTACGCATGGCGATCCCGTCAATCAGTGGCTGACAGATATCTTGAAAACCCGGCTTATGGCGTTTATCGGAAAGCTTGGGCAAGCATGGGACAATGATCCTCGCGTTGCTTTTGTGGAGCTTGGCTTGTATGGCAAATGGGGTGAGCATCACATTTATCCGAATAAGTTTCCTGACGGGACACACATTATCCCGCCCAGTTTCCAAAAGGCTCTGGGTGATGCGTCTACAGCAGCATTCCACAACAAAAAAATGCTTGTGCGCTATATAGATACGTTCACGGCTTATAATTTCGGCATTTATTGGGATTCCTTTGCCCTGCCGGATGATGCTAGCACCGGGAATGGGGAAATAAAACGGAATAATTGGCGGACTCAGATTAACAGCGGTGAAGTCGCTTATAACTGGGGCGACCAGTCTAATCTAGGCGGCAGTCCGAATGGAACGCTGAGCAGTCCTTCTCATACGAACTATGTCATTGACTGGATCATGAATACGCATACCTCGAGCTTAGGGTGGATTTCGGACTATACAGCAAGCAATCCAGCCGTAGAAGTCGGGGCGACGGCTATGCAGAAGGTGCTCGGCTATCGCTTCGTGTTGAATCAGGTCATGTTTTCGGCCAATGTGACGCCGGGCGGGACGATGAACGTGTCGTTCCAGGTTATCAATAAAGGCTCTTCGCCATTCTATTACAACTGGCCGGTGGAGGCGAGTCTGCTGAAAAGTGACGGAACAGTAGCGTGGAAGGGCGTGTTCCAAGGCGATATTCGCACTTGGCTGCCCGGTTCGGACTGGAATAGTGCGGCTCGTGCTTACAATAAATCTCCGGCTGTCAGCACCATGAGCGGAGCATTTAAGATTCCGGCAACGCTAGCGAATGGAACCTATACACTTACGCTGTCCATCCTAGATCCGGCCGGCTGGATGCCAGGCGCACGATTCGCGAATACCAACTATTACGCCGGAGGCAGAACGCCGATCGGTAAGGTAGGCGTAGGCATGGATCCAGCCAATCAAACGCTCGGTTCGTTTGCAAGCTTGAAATCGGATACGACGCTTGGCTATAGTCTGCAAAGCGTTGCGTACAACGGATCGACCAGCGTCGGAAGCGCAGACTTTCAAGCGCCGACAGCTCCGGCGCAGTTAAAAACGACAGCTAAAACGACAAGCAGCATCAGCCTCAGTTGGTCAGCTTCAACGGATGATGTCGGCGTAACTGGTTACGAATTGTATCGGAATGGCAGCTCTGTCGGCACCTTTACAAGCACTTCCTACACCGATACCGGACTTAAAGCATCGACGAGCTATACCTATTTGGTAAGAGCGAAAGATGCGGCAGGTAATGTTTCGGGGAATAGCAACGCTATTAGCGTAACGACGAACACAGCGACTTCAGTTACGATTGAAGCAGAGTCCTCAGTCAATACACTTGCTGGCGGAGCTATCGTAGGATCGTGCAGCGCCTGCTCAGGAGGTTCAAAGGTCGGTTATGTCGGCAACAACAGCGGTACGCTTCAGTTCAACCGAATTAATGTATCAACCGCTGGAACCTACACGTTGGTCATCTCCTACGTGAATGGCGATACGACAGCAAGAGCGGCTCGAATGAGTGTAAACGGTGGTGCAACAGCAAACTTAAGTTTCCCATCTACAGGCAGCTGGTCTACAGTCGGCACTTATCAAGCTACCGTTCAACTTAAAGCAGGAGACAATACGATCCAATTTTCAAACCCTAGCGGATGGGCGCCAGACTTCGACCGAATCCAGTTTGTTCAAAAAGCGTAACATGGAAAGGGATCCCCGTTAATTCGGAGGATCCCTTTTTGTCTACTATTCAGACCATGACGATGAGCCTGTGACCTCTACCCTGTCAAGGAGAAGACTAGGTCTTAATTTCCATTCAGTAATTCCGGTTAAGCAGAGCCGCTGCGAGCATGATAACAATCGAAGGGAATTGACAGGGTTGATCTAACTCGATGTCGACGCCCGCCCGCTCTGATTAAGAGGAGGATTTCGATATGCGTAAGACGTTGGCTTTAACTGCGGCGCTGTTATCTGTTTTATTGGCTTTATCCGGTTGTAGGATAGATAACGACGACTCGGACATAAATATTCACTCGCAAGGTGTAACGCCTTACGACAAAACAAATCGAATTGCGCCAACCGAGTCAACGGAACCGAAAGTGAAGCTGTTTGCGCAAAACACCTTCAAATTGACTGAAACGCCGGAAGCATTCAATAATCCGATCATGGGCTTTAGACCATCGCGCGGCATAAACGATACTACTTTCCCAACTCGGGAGTATGCAGATATTTATAAACACTATATCAAGTACACCGATTTGGAAGTGAATGCAACAGATACCATTCAGAAGATCAAAGATTGGAGCAATAAGGCTTGGGCGGGCATTGAAAAGAAAAATATTAAGGTTGTTCCGCGAGTCGTCATTGTTTATCCAAATGTCGGGGAGTATTGGCCGAATGGAATCACACATGGCGATCCCGTTAATCAGTGGTTGTCAGAACCTTTGAAAGCCCGGCTCGTGAGTTTTATCGGGAAGCTTGGTCAAGCTTGGGACAATGATCCTCGCGTTGCTTTTGTGGAGCTTGGCTTGTATGGGAACTGGGGCGAGCACCATATATATCCTTTGTGGTACAGCGACCGCACAAATCAAATCCCGCTTAGTTTTCAAACGGCAATGGGTAACGCGTATATGTCAGCTTTCCATAACAAGAAATTACTCGTTCGCTACCCGGCGACGTTTCAGGCTTTCAATTTCGGTGTTTTTTGGGATTCCTTTGCTGTGCCGGATGATGCCAGCAGCGGGAATGGGGAAATTTCGCGGAATAATTGGCGAACTCAGATTAACAGCGGTGAAGTAGCCTATAATTGGGGCAATCAGTTTAAGCTAGGCGGCAGTCCCAATGGCACGCTGGGCAGTACCGCTAATACGAACTATGTCATTGACTGGATCATGAACACGCATACCTCGAGCTTAGGGTGGATTTCGGACTATACGGCAAGCAATCCCGCCGTAGCAGTCGGGGCAACCGCCATGCAGAAGGTGCTTGGCTATCGCTTCGTGTTGAATCAGGCGACGTTTACAGGAAATGTGACGCCAGGAGGGACGATGACCGTGTCGTTCCAGGTTACCAACAAAGGCTCCTCGCCATTCTATTACAACTGGCCGGTGGAGGCGAATTTGCTGAAGAGTGACGGGACCGTTGCGTGGAAGGGCGTATTCCAAGGCGATATTCGAACCTGGCTGCCCGGTTCAAACTGGAATATCGCGACTCGTGCCTACGATCAACCGCCAACTGTCAACACCGTGAACGGTGCATTTAAGATTCCGATAACGCTGCCGAATGGAACCTATACGTTGGCGCTGTCCATTCTGGATCCGGCCGGCTGGAAGCCAAGCGTACGATTTGCTAATACCAACTATTACACCGGAGGCAGAACGCCAATAGGTAAGGTTGGCATCGGTATGGATCCCGCAAATCAAACGCTCGGACCGTTCGCAAGCTTGAAATCGGATACGACGCTTGGCTATAGCCTGCAAAGCGGTGCATACGACGGATCAACTGGCAGCTCAGACATACAAGCACCGACAGGTCCAACTAACCTAACATCAACAGGTAAAACGGCAAGCAGCATCAGCTTCAGTTGGTCAGCTTCGTCGGATAATGTCGGCGTATCGGGTTACGAGATCTATCGGAATGGCAGTTATGCCGGCACTGCAACAAGCACTTCCTACACCGATACCGGACTTAAAGCATCGACGAGCTATAGTTATTTGGTAAGAGCGAAAGATGCGACAGGTAATGTTTCGGGTAACAGCAACACCATTAGCGTAACCACGAATACAGCTAATACTTCAGTTACGGTTGAAGCGGAGACTTCAGCCAATACGCTTGAAGGCGGCGCTATCGTAGTGTCGTGCAGCTCCTGCTCAGGCGGTTCAAAAGTCGGTTACGTTGGCAACAACAGCGGTACGTTGCAGTTTAACCGAATTAACGTGGCAACTGCAGGGACCTATTCGTTGGTCATTTCATACATCAACGGCGATACGGCAGCAAGAACGGCTCGAATGAGTGTAAACGGTGCAACAACTAATTTAAGCTTCCCAGCTACAGGGAGTTGGACCACGCTCGGCACTTTACAAGCTACTGTTCAACTGAAAGCAGGATACAATACGATTAAGTTCTCCAACCCTAGCGGTTGGGCTCCAGACTTCGACCGAATCCAGATCGTTCGAAGAGGGTGAAAATGAAAGGGATCCCCGATTAATACGGAGGATCCCTTTTTGTCGGACTTCTTATTAAAAATGGAATATAGCTATGACAAAATGCTAAGCGGATGGGCATTTTGACATTGATGCCATCGAAAGAGCCAACTTAGAAGTAAAAGATATAAAAACGCAAGAGGTAAAAATCAAATCGTGTCGGCACTGGTTGCAAGCACCTGGTAGACAAAAGAAAAAAACCAGCGTTTCCGCGGGTTTGTGCGTTTAAATTATGGTGATCTGGACAGGGTTCGAACCTGTGACCCCTACCCTGTCAAGATAGTGCTCTCCCAGCTGAGCTACCAGATCATATAGTGTTGCCTCGTTAGTGACAAGAATTAATATATCAAACGGCAAATAAGATGTCAACAAGTATTCGCAAAAAAATAGTCTAATTTACTGTAAACCCGCATAAGGTGTACTCAAGCTTAATCTTTGGAGAGGCGGGTTGTCTAGTGGCGGAAGCTGCCCATTTGGCGGTGTGGTTGGTAGGCTTGTTCGGTATCGTCGGTACGGTTTGCGTGTGTGTGGCAAAGATGGTGATCCATGATACAGTCGCTTATGATGAAGCATTTGTGTGGAGAAGAAAGCTGCCGCCGGAACTGAAATCCAAGCGTTAAGTTTGCTTTGGTGACAGCACGGGTATACTATTCCCAAAATGGTAAAGCCATAGGGAGTGGTATAGTTGAGGAAAGCAATTGGAGCTGTTATTGGTTTATTGATTTGTTCCGGGTGCTTACAGCAACATGCTTCAGACACGGTCTCGACCATGAAGGTCGTCAACCAGGAAAACGTGCTAGGTACGGTTTATCCCACAACGCGATCCGTGTTCGGTGAGGTCTACGATTCACCTAACAAACCAAAAGATATGACTCCGGCTTTACCGGGTGCGGCGAATTCGCGCCAGCAGAAACCTCCGTTACGTGAAGAAAACAACCCATAAATCCGGCCGTGCCCACTGGGGCACACCGGATTTTTTTGGCTGCGCCGAAGCTCTCGGGTGTATATTCTCAGAGAGAATGAGCCATCCTACTTAAGCGCTATGCAAGCGTAGAGGAGGAGGAATACAATATGTTTAGTCCGGAGAACGAAAATGAACAAACGACCAGTGCAGCAGAGACATTCGTTGCGGCACAGAAGAACGGCGATGGAGATTTAATGGCATTTAAGACTTCCTCAGGCCGCGTGCTTAATTACGAGCAAGCGCTGGAAGAAGCGAATAACGGTACAATTGCCGGCGTGAACGTATTTAAAGGAAAAGACGGCGAGCATTACATTCGAGGGGATGCAGATGGCGATCCGACCAACAATCTGGATCAACTGCCTAACTTCTAACCGCTGCTAAGTCCGTCTGAGATAATGCAAGAAAAGCCCGCTGCGCTGCAGCGGGCTTATTATCGTTATAGCCAAACTAGAAGGTGTATCGCTTATGCTGCTCAACAAACCGCATGACGCCGTCCCTAGCCAGATCTTTCGGCTTGCTGTCATCGTAATGCATCAGCCAGATGCGCTCTTGAATGTAGGCGGGCAGCGTTTGCAGCTCTTGGAGGGTTGCATGTACGACACCCGGAGGCTTCAACTGGCAGTCATGAAAGATATGCTGAACCCCCTGTTTGACCAGTCGTTCGAGCAGGTCAGGATTGAACCTCATATCTGCCGAATAAAAGAAGTTCTCATTAATTAGGAAGGAGTAGCTTCGCTTATTCGGAATATGCTCGGTATGTATCGCTTCGACTGCAAATCCGGGCAGCAGTTCTGTTCTGACCTCAGTTTGAAGTGGAATGACTTCGAAATAATCCTCAAGCGCTGCGCACTCATCCTGCAGCAGACCGCCCTTTAGGGAGCTTTCCCATAAGGAGTTGACCAGCGATTCATGGATAAACAGCTTCGGCTTGCGTTTATAAACAAACTTCATTTGAAAGGCGAACTCTTCTAAGCCGCCGATATGATCGGCATGAATATGGCTGATGAGTACGGCATCGATCTCGTTAACGGACTTTCCAAGCTGATGCATCGAGAGCAGCGCAGTTGTGCCGCAATCTAGCAGTAGGGTATGGCGATCTGTATAAAATAGCGCATTTGTATTGAAATAGGTTTTGGCAAATGCGCTGCCCGTTCCGAGCATCTGAATATCCAATCGGGACATCCTCCCTAAGCTGTACGTTACTATTCAATTTATCATTTCTGCTTAAAAATGAAAAGGAAAACCTTGCTAATCTGCTTCCGTGATCTTGCATCGTTCAGCCATGCACACAGGTGCCCATTCGTTCATACGATAGCTATGAACGGAATGCGAAAATAGGCAGGTGCGGATCAATATGGCTCCTAAAGGTAAAGTCGTCAAGAAGAAGAAAAGCGCTTCAGACCGGAAGCAGGCAGTGCTGAAGATTGTACTTTCGGACACATGTGCAGTATGCAAGACCCCTTGCGCAAGAGGGATGCGCTATTATGAGAGCATGAAGCAGCCGGGAGCAATGGGGAAAGGCGTACCGTGCATTTTGACGCGGACCTACGTGTAAATCGGTCTCAAATTCCCTTCATTATTTCCCAGGCAAGCGCATGTTTCAACATAATATGACAGGTTTTGGTAAGGAAAAATTTTTGTGAAGTGGCGCAACTTTGGACGACTTGGAGAGTATAACCATACATCCAGATTACGGACGGAGGGTTTGCTACCATGAAGTTCAGAAGGCTTCTCATGTTGACGTTGGTGTTGTCGCTGTGGGGCGGCACTATGCTCTTTGCGGATTCCGCCTCTCAACGGGTGCGGGTTATCGTGAACGGAAATGAGCTAGACGACGCGGGGATTTTTACTGACGGCAAAACATACTTATCAGTACGCCAAGTGGCGAATACGCTGCAATCCATTGTGTATTGGGATGAGGCATCGAAGAAGGTTACTTTGTATAAGCCTAATGTACACATGTTCCTATTCCAGGACACCACAATTTTCGGCAATGTCACGAAAGGCAACCGCATCTCATTCAAAGTGTTTGCCCAAATTGACAACCTGTTAACGGATATTTCCGCAGTGAAAGTGACGATCGTGGATCCGCAGAATACGGAAACATTAATTCAGGCGAAGAGCGTCTCGATCGAGAAAGACAACTTCTGGTACCGTACCGATGATTTCAATTATACGTTCGATACCGCAGGCAAATACACGATTAGGTTTTACATGAAAGTAGCTAGCACCGACGATTGGAAATTAGTTTCCGAGAAAACGATTACGGCTAAAGCTTAATAGAATTTATCTATGGCGCTGCATTCCCACAGGATGCGGCGCTTTCGTTTGACCCTGAGATTGTTCCATGTTACGATACGAAGGAAATGAATCATTAATGGAAATGAGGGTATACAATGAGCGATCACGTGCACGACGAGAATTGCAACCACGATCATGATCACGAAGAACACGTATTCCTTGTCACGGACGAGGAAGGCATTGAACGTGAAATGGTCATGGTATTTACGTTTGAATCCGAAGAGCAAGTTTATTCCGTATTGCTGGACCGCAACGATCCGGAAGCTGACGGCGTTATTTTCCGTATTGAAGAAGAGGACGGCGAAGCATTCTTGGTTGGCATCGAAGATGATGCGGAGTGGGAACGCGTAACGAAGATTTATGAAGAAATCGCGAAGAGCGAGAACGAAGCATAAAACAGCGTATATGCAAAATAGAGAAAAACTCCGATGCCGTTAGGGCTTCGGAGTTTTTTCGTTATTTACGCGGATTATAGTAAATGGTTCTG
This sequence comes from Paenibacillus rhizoryzae, assembly GCF_059686995.1. Classification (NCBI taxonomy): domain Bacteria; kingdom Bacillati; phylum Bacillota; class Bacilli; order Caryophanales; family Paenibacillaceae; genus Paenibacillus; species Paenibacillus rhizoryzae. Next base: position 273,136 of record NZ_JCAALT010000003.1, read on the forward strand.
CCGTTAAACATCGTTAGCTCAGCCTTCAAGTGCTTGGCAAAATATTTGCAAAGCTCATTGGCTTTGGATTTGTCGCCGTGTGTCGCCGTATCGGGAAGCACAACCTGCACATGCGAGATGCTCTGATCACCGGTTTCCTGTGATCCGACTCCGAATAAGATGTAGTTGTATTGCGGCGAAGTGCCTTTCAAGTAGAACCAACGATTCTCTTCTCCCGGCTTCGTTTCAACCGTGTAGGGAAAAGCGGATTCGGTGTAGTCCCATCCAAGCTGACGGCCGGTTAACGAGGTTTGTTCCCGGTAGCGGCCAAGCCTTTCCTTCACCTCATCGAGGCTGAGACGTTCAACTGCTGAACCTTGCACGAATTTAATGTAAGCGCTTTGACCCATTTTGCCCACCCCCTTCCACATCATAGCATTCTGAAAAAGGATTGACAATAACCGCCAAAAGCGAGTCTTCAGAGAAACAAAAAAGCCCCCAGTCTGCTCTTGGTTAAGAGAGCGGGGAGCTGAGGACTTGACTTATAGAGAACTAGGTAATAGCCTCTTCTTCGAAAATAACTTTCACGAATTGAATACTGCGATCCTCGGGACCTTTCACCGGCAGGCCGACTTCCACATGGTCGGTGATGTAATCGATATTCGTTTGCGAGATCACTTCACCCGGCAGAAGAATCGGAATGCCCGGCGGATACACATAAATAAATTCAGCGATGATCCGGCCGGCGGATTCTTTGAACGGGACAACCTCTGTCTGGCCGTAGAAAGCTTCACGCGGCGTCAGAGAGAGATGTGGAATTTCCGGAATCTTGACGACGAGCTCATTGGCTTCGTTTCCTTGATGCTGCTCGGCGAGATCGCGCAGCGCTGTAAGCAGCGTGCCAACGGAGTCGGAAGTATCGCCAGGTGTAACGAGTGCGAGAATGTTGTACATATCGCTGAGCTCAACTTCAATGTTGTAATGATCGCGCAGCCAGTTCTCGGTTTCGTATCCGGTAATTCCTAGATGGCGAACATGGATAGCCAGCTTCGTCGGATCGTAGTCATAAGTGGCTTCGTCACCGAGAATTTCTTCTCCGATGCAATATAGGCCGGGCATCTTGTTAATCTCAGTACGTGCAAACTGAGCCAAGGAGATCGCCTTCTCCGCAATATCATGGCCATTAATGGCTAGATTGCGGCGTGATGTATCCAGCGAGGACAGCAGGATATAAGAAGTCGATGTCGTCGTCAGCATACTGATAATCGTTTGTACGCGCTGCGGATTGATTCGGCCGCTCTTCACGTTCAGAACCGAGCTTTGGGTCATGGAACCGCCCAGTTTGTGAACGCTGGTTGCCGCCATATCGGCGCCCGCCTGCATCGCAGACATTGGCAGCTTCTCATGGAAGTGAATGAGCACGCCATGCGCTTCATCGACAAGTACGGGGATATCGTAGCTATGTACGAGCTCGACGATTTCCTTCAGATCCGCACAGATTCCATAATAAGTGGGGTTAATGACGAGTACAGCCTTTGCATCATGGTGACGATCCAGCGCGCGTTTAACGGAACGCGTGGTGATGCCGTGATCGATCCCAAGATTTGAATCGCGGGCCGGCGAAATAAAGACAGGGCGCGCACCGGCAAAAATAATTGCCGACATGATGGATTTGTGAACATTGCGCGGTACGATGATTTTGTCGCCTGGGCTGCAGACCGTCAAAATCATGGTCATAATCGCGCCGCTTGTTCCTTGTACCGAAAAAAAGGTATAATCAGCTCCGAAAGCATCGGCTGCCAGTTTTTGGGCTTCTTGTATGACGCCGGTCGGCTGGTGCAGATCATCCAGCGGAGCAATATTTATAAGGTCAATCGACAACGCATTGTCTCCAATAAATTCGCGAAACTCAGCGTCGCTCCCTACTCCTTTTTTGTGTCCGGGAATGTGAAATTGTACAGGGTTGTTGGCCGCGTGAGTACGCAATGCGCTAAACAGCGGAGTCCGGGTATGATCCATAGCATTCATCCCAGCCTTTCGTGTGGATTGTAACAAACAAAGTTGAGTATAGCAAAACTAGGGGGGATTGCAAGCAACATTTTTGTTGAGACTAGAGTCTACATAGCCAACACGAATTATGAGCAGAAAAGGGGAACGAACATGAGTATCGGTAAGGGCTGGGCAGGGAAAAAGGTTTTGTCGTCACCATTTGTCGTCCAGCTGCTCATTATTATGTATTTGGTTGAATTCGTGAAGGGCGCTTTGCTCGTCTCGATTCTCCCTGTTTATATGAGGGAAGTGCTCCATTTGTCAGCCTATGCGGTAGGATGGGCACTTGCTCTGCAATATATCGGCGATAACGCGTTTCGCAGTCCGCTTGGCTGGATTATTGACCGTATAGGTTACCGCTATGTCATGTTCTTCGGCGTCTTGTTCACGAGTGCGTCGGTGCTGATCGTTTCCTATATGCACGGCATGGGCTGGATTGTAGTTGCCTGTCTGCTGCTAGGGATCGGGACATCGCCGCTATGGCCATGCGTTATTAATGGAGCAACGACTGTTGCCGGCAATGAGTCGAGCGGTACGATTATGAGTGTCGTCTACATGGCTTGGCTGACGGGAGTTGGCTGCGGCCCGATCGTTATTAATTTCTTCATCGTGCACACGTATGCGCCTGCCTTTCGAATTCTAATCGGAATGATGATTGTTGTTATTATCGTTGCGCTGCTGCTGCCAGGGAAGAAACGGTCGATGGAGCTGGAGAATCGGGAAGAAGCTCCTGTTGCCGCAGCTTCCGAAATGGCAGAAGAGCATGTCTCGATGCGGGTGCGGATCCGCAGATATTTTGCCAAGGTCAGCAGTTCCCTGCATGCGAGCAAGCTGCTGTATCCGGCGATGTTTACGCAGAATTTTGCGCTTGGGCTTCTTACGCCTGTTCTGACGCAGTATGCCCGTACTGTCCTGCACCTAACACCGCAGCAGTATAGCCTGTACCTCGTAGCAGGCGGTGCGGTCACAGTTATCGGTTTGATTCCGGTCGGGAAATGGGTAGATCGATTCGGCACAAAATGGTTTCTGCATGTCGGATTTCTTACGGCGGCCATTTCGTTGTCTATCCTTGGTTACACCCGATCATTGCCGCTGGTCATGCTCATTGTGACGTTTGTCGGACTGGGCTATGCCTGTATCATTCCGGCTTGGAACGCATTGATCGCGCAAGCGATTCCCAAATCGGAACGTGGAGCAGTATGGGGGTTCTTCTTAACAATTGAAGGTCTTGGTATGGTGTTCGGCAGCATTATGTCCGGCAAGCTATGGGATATGCTCGGTCCTCATTCTCCTTTTCTGGTCAGCGGAGCCGTTCTGCTTCTCTTGTTTGTTCTTCATTTGTTCATAACAAGACATAAAGCAGATGTGGTACGATGATGGGGTGGAGGGAACAAAATGACACAAAACAAAGACAAACGACTTGGCATAGTAATGGTTATGCTTATGACGACATTTATCGGGTTTGGGATTATTATTCCGGTTTTACCGGAGCTTATTAAGAAAGCGAGTCCGGGATCGGTAGAATTTCATACGGGCATGATGCTTTCCGTGTATTCAGCGGTATCCTTTCTGCTCTCGCCGCTGTGGGGCGGACTATCGGACCGTATCGGACGTCGTCCGGTCATTCTTACCGGTGTCCTCGGCTTTGCGGCCAGTTTCCTATTATTCGGCATCGCAGACGGAAGTCTGCCGATTATGTATGCATCGCGATTGCTTGGAGGCTTATTCTCCGGAGCAGTCACGTCTGTAATCGTAGCTTATGTTGCGGATATTACCCCGCCGGAGCAACGGACACGTGGTATGGGGCTCGTCGGTATGTCGATCGGCCTTGGTTTTACAATTGGACCCGGCTTCGGCGGTTTGCTGAGCCTCGTCTCTCAGAATACGCCATTCTTTGCCGCAGCTGCACTTGCACTCGTAACGTTCCTGATCGCGGTCACGAAGCTTCCGGAATCGCTGACGCCGGATATGAGACAGGGGACGAGCGAAGCGAGACCTTCGCGCTGGAGTGCTTTTACCGGCTCGGTCAAATACTTATACGTACTTGCGCTTATCGTATCGCTATCGCTGGCAGGTCTTGAAGCGACGCTGCAGCTGTTCGGTATGAAGCGGTTCGATGTGACTCCGCTTCAAGTAGGCGTCATGTTCCTCGTATGCGGCCTTGTCGGTGCGCTGGTCCAAGGCGGAATTGTCCGCAGACGGATTCGCAAAGGCCAAGAGCCGATGTACATCACAGCTGGCCTTATCATTTCGGCTGTCGGTTTTCTGCTAATGGTTACTGCACACTCGCTTATCAGCTCGACGATTTACCTGGCGATCTTCGGAATCGGCAATGCGCTGATTCGTCCTTGCGTGACATCGTTGATTACGCAGAAGACAACGGTCGGACAAGGTGTCGCATCCGGATTGAGCTCGTCCATGGACAGTTTGGGACGGATCATCGGCCCGCTGTTCGGAGCGTTCCTATTTACAGTCGACTTGACGCTGCCTTATGTAGCCGGCGGACTGCTGTCGCTAGCGGCACTTACACTGCTGCTTCGGTTCCGCTTACTCGACAGCTCGGCGGTGGAACAAGCCAAATCGGTCTCACAACGATAACAAACGATAACAATAGAAAGCACCTGCATCAGGCCGCCGTTACGGCATTGCTGATACAGGTGCTTTTTTTCGGTTCGATTATTTGGAAATACCGAGACCGCGCATTATGAACGAAATCGTCTCCTCACGTTCCCGCTCATCATCCCATACGGCATCTTTGCGTTCGCCATAGAAAGTTCGTACGGCAACATAGCCTATGATCGTCGAAATGCTTAATCTCACGACCGTCATGGAAGGCAGATCGACCATTTGACCCTTCGCTTGGAATTGCGTTACGAGCTTCTGAAGACGGCTGAGCACCTTCGCAAGAACATCGCGTTGAAAATGCTCCTGCAGCTCCGGATGAAACGGAATTTCCTGCATCAATATCCGCAAGATATTACGGTGCTTCGAGATAAACTCGATCCGATTCTCAATCATCGCGCGAATGACACCTTCGTAGCTCTCGTAATCGGCATCGAGTACTTTATTGAAGCCGCGCAGGACGAAGGGGGCAATCAGCTTGGTCATAGCTGGCGCCACGATGGAGAGGAGCAGATCCTTCTTCGTCTTATAATGCCTGAAGATTGTACCTTCAGCGACACCGGCGCGCTGCGCAATTTCGCTGGTGGAGGAGCCTGCGAACCCTTTCTCGGCAAATACCTCAATCGCAGATTGCAGAATCTTCGCTTGCTTCTCGGTCATTTTCTCCCCACCGCTATCGGTTCGGAGCAATTCTTCCACCCATTGTTCTATCGTTTCATTCCCATTCATCACGGACAACTCCTTCAGGCCATCACCACGTTCGATTCGTTAATCTTGATGATATCACAGAAGTGAGATCGGATTAAATGGCACGGTGTTTCTTCAGGGCAAGGACGTTAAGCAAGGCGAAGACAGCCGAGAACCCTACAAGTACGTAAACATCAAGCTGAATATCGCTCCAGCCTTCGCCACGGATCATAATGCCCCGCATGGCATCCGCGCCATAATAGAGCGGCATAATGGTGCTTAGCTTCTGCAGCCAAGGAGCCATGGAATCCAAGTTAAACAAGCCCGAGAAGAAGACTTGCGGCACAACTACGAGCGGGATGAACTGAATGATTTGGAATTCATTGCTTGCAAAAGAGGACAAGAGCGTTCCGAGCGTCAGCGCGGTTAACGATAATAGCAGGTTCATCATGAGCACGAGCCAGATCGACCCATCCATATAGAGCCCTAATACGTTTATCGCAAACCAAGCAATCAGAGCGGCTTGAAGCAGGGTAAACAGGCCGAAACCGGATAAATAGCCGAGCACGACTTCAGAGCGCCGAATCGGAGTAGCGAGCAGCCGTTCCAATGTGCCGCTTGTTCGTTCTCTCAGGAAGGATACGCCGGCTAACATGAATACAAAGAAGAACGAGAAGAACCCGATCAATACGGGACCGAAGGAATCGAAGGAGGCCATATCCTCGCTGCCATGCAAATAAGTAATCGATGGTTGAACAGCAGGCATATCAGCGCCCATCATGCGCTGAAGCAGGAGCAGCACCATTTTGCTTGAGGCAGGGTCGCTTCCTTCCAGCGTAATTGCAGGTTTTCCGCCGCCGCCGAGCGACAGCACCGCGTCTAAATCACCGTCTTGGAGGGCTTTCTCTGCAGCCGCTGCGTTATCGAAAGTCGTAACTTCGGCATCCGCCTTCTCTAGTCGCTCAACCAGTGCGGCCGGGAGTTGGACTGCACCGATCTGAGGTTCAACCGTGTTACCGTTAAAGACAAGCTTCATTAATGTAAGGATAAGAAGCGGTGCAAGGAACAGAAGGGCCAGCGTCCGTTTGTCACGTACAAATTGACGAATGATTCGAATGGCAAGCGCTCTAATTCTCATGGACGACGACACCTCCGCCATAAGCGATAAAAGCTTCCTCGATCGTCGCGCTGCCGCTGCTTGCTTTGATCGCTTCCGGAGTGCCGAGCGCGGTCAGCTTGCCATCTCGGATGAGCCCGAGCCGATCGCATTTGTCCGCTTCGTCCATGACATGCGTCGTAAGGACAATCGTCGTGCCGCGCTTGCGCATTTCGCCAAGCTCTTTCCAGATCGACTGCCGCAAGACGGGGTCGATGCCGACTGTAGGCTCATCGAGAACAAGCAGCTCCGGCTCGTGAAGCAAGGAGAGCGCGAGCGACAATCGCCGCTTCATTCCGCCTGAATAAGCGGCAACCGTCTTATTCAAATCATCCTGGAGATTGACGATCGTCATAGCAGCTTCGATTCGCTGCATCATATGCTGCCCTTTAAGTCCATACAAGGAGGCAAAGAACGTCAGATTCTCCTTAGCGGTTAGCTCGTTGTACAGCGCATCGGACTGTGCCATATAACCGAAGCGCTGAAGCATCGCCAGCTTCGGCATCTGCTCCCCAAGCATGTAAACCGAGCCGCCGTCGGCTTTGTCTATACCGGTAATGAGCTTGATCAGCGTGGTTTTGCCGGACCCGGAAGGACCAAGCAGGCCAAACAATTCACCGCGTTCTACTTGCAAAGAAATGTTGTCCAGAACAGTTTTGCTGCCGAATCGGCGTGTAACGGAGCGCACGTCGACGACCGGCAGGGTTGAGGTTGATAAACTAGTCATTTGGGATCACATCCTCGTTAGAAAATGAGTGATTACTCACATTTATTTTACCGTTCCAAATGTCTTTCTGTAAAGTGAGTAATCACTCATTTTGTCCATAGACTTACGTCCGCCTCCGTCTTAGGTCTGGGATAAATACTGGTCTACAGACGTTTACATCAACTATTGGAAAAAGGTATTCTTTAACAAGGAGTTCTGAGGAGAACCATTTGAAAGGGGAAAAGGTAGAAATGCAGTTTATTACAAAATGGGCTTTTAACAATAAGGCCGCAATGAAACTCGTAGTGCTAATGGCACTCGTGATGGGGGTAATCAGTTACTTTAGGCTTCCGATGGAGTTCCTGCCTGAAGCTGATAATCCGATGGTTACCGTTGCAGCGATCGGACCGGGCTATGATGCCAAATCGATGGAAACCGAGGTAACCGCCAAACTTGAGGAAGCGGTTCAGTTCGTGAAAGGCAAGAGCCTCATGACGTCGTCTTCCGGTAACGGATATTCCAAAATCGACTTAGCATTCGATTCGAAAACGAATATGAAAGAAGCGAAGGCGGAGGTTGAAGCGGCGATTCGTTCGGTTCAATTGCCGGAACGCGTAATGACTCCGTACGTTGTACAATTCAACACATCGATGATTCCAATTTCGTGGGTATCCATTAATTTGGATGGTGTAGCGGCGCAAGACCGCGAGAAAGTGGAGAAAGATCTGATCAATGCCTTTAAGAAAGTAGATGGCGCAGGCGATGTATCGCTTGGCGGCAAATCGAACCCGAACATCTCGGTCATTCCGGATTCGGCTAAGCTGGCAGAGAAAGGTGTTCCGTTCGCTTCCCTAATGGGCGTGCTTCAAGGCCGCGGCGTTGCCGCATCCATTGGCGAGAAAACAATCGACGGCGCATCCGGTAACATCAACGTTGAAGCGGATATTAACGATATCGATACGCTTCGCAAGCTCCCGGTTGCAGAAGGCGTAACACTTGGCGACGTCGCTAAAGTGGAAGCTCAAACGGAGCAAGAGAGCATCAGCAGCCTAGATGGCAAGAATGTCCTCATGCTTACGATTTCCAAAACAGCTGATGCTAACGCGGTTAAAGTCGGCGATGGCGTTCAAGAAGAAGTCGACCGCCTGAACAAGGATATGAAAGGCGTCGAAATTAAAGTCCTTTCGAGCACATCGGAACAAGTTGTTCATTCCGTAAACTCGATGCTTCGCGAAGTATTGATGGGCGCACTATTCGCAACAGTCGTCATCCTGCTGTTCATGCGTAATTTGAGAGCTACGCTTGTGACGATCGTATCGATCCCGCTCTCGCTCGGTATTACCCTGTACTTGCTTCAAGTATCCGGCGTCACGCTGAACATTATTACGCTCGGCGGTGTGGCGGTTGCGGTCGGCCGTCTCGTGGACGACAGTATCGTCGTCATCGAGAACATCTATCGCCGCCTGCAGAAGGAATCCTTCTCGGTTGGTCTTGTCATGGAGGCTACGAAAGAAGTAGCAACGGCGATTACGTCCTCGACACTGGTAACCGTTGCCGTATTCCTGCCAATGGGGCTGCTGCGCGGTTCGCTTCAAGCGTTCCTGCTGCCATTCGCATTGACCGTAACCTACTCGCTTCTTGCATCCTTGCTAGTTGCTCTAACCGTAGTACCGATTCTCAGCGCTACGCTGCTGCGTAACACGAAGATGAAAGAACACGAAGGCTCCAAACGTTTTGCTCATTTCTTAAACTGGAACTTGCAGCATAAATGGGTTCCGCTTGTCATTGCAGTGCTGCTGCTGGTTGGTTCTGTTGGTGCGTACATGTCGATGCCTAAAGGGGCAATTGATTCCTCCAACGCAGCGAACTTATCCGTAACGTTGGAATATTCGAGCGATACGCCGACGGATAAAGTAATCCAAGAAGGCCGTAAGCTTGAGGCTTTCCTAAATGATCGTAACGATATTGATTGGGTTCTCATGCAGAACGGAAACAGCGCGGATGGGGCGCAATACGGTGAGGTATCTCCCCCTACGCTGGTCACTTATCTGGTTGATATGAAAGAAGGCGCGGATGCCGAGAAGCTGATCAATGATGTGAAAGGTCAGCGTCCATCTTATCCGGGTGCCGATCTGAATGCCGGCGCAATGGACTTCGCCGGCGGCGGAAGCTCGACTCAAGTAGTGGTTGACGTAACAGGCGATGACCTGGATGCGATCTCCAAAGGTGCAGAGCAAGTTATGGCTGCGATTAAACCGGTAAAAGACGTTATCAAAGTCAAATCGAATCAAGAGCAAATGAAGCCTGTGTACACGTTCCAATTGGATCCGTTGAAGTCGAAAGGCCAAGAGGTTGCCCAGCAGCTGCAAGGCATGATGAATCCTATTCCACTGGGCACCGTGAACATCGATAATCGTATAACGAACGTCATTCTTCAACCGCTTGCGGATCCGAAATCCGAGAATGACCTGAATGGGCTGTTGGTTATGACGGCACAAGGCCCTGCTAAAGTTTCTACCGTGGCGAAGCTTGTGAAGAGTGAACAGCCAAGCGTGTTCTATCATAAAGACGGCAAAGCTTATGTCCGTGTAACAGCTGACGTAGATCCAAGTCAACTGTCGATCGTCGGCAAAGAAATCACGAAGCAAGTGAATGCCCTTAAAGCAGCTGATGGCGTAACGTTCACGGTTGGCGGTGCATCCGCGGACCAATCGGCTGACTTCGCTGATCTGGGTATTATCATGCTGGTTGCGATCGGTATCGTATACTTGATCATGGTAGTTACTTTCAAAACCTTGCGTGCACCGCTTGCCATTCTGTGCTCGCTTCCGCTTGCGGCAATCGGCGCGGTGGTAGCCCTGCTCGTATCCAACGTATCGCCTGACTTCACGGCGGTGTTCGGAGCGCTCATGCTCGTTGGTATCGTAGTCACGAACGCGATCGTTCTGATCGACCGCGTGAAACAGAACGAACAGCGGATGGGCATCCGCGAAGCATTGGTTGAAGCAGCCGTAACGCGTGCTCGCCCAATTCTTATGACGGCCATCGCAACGATCTCGGCTATGCTGCCGCTCGTATTCGGATCGTCAGAGAGTGGAAGCATCGTATCGCAAAGCTTAGCTATCGTGGTTATCGGCGGTTTGGCTGCGGCAACGCTTCTAACGCTGCTTATCATCCCTTGTATCTATGAGCTGTTCTTCTTCCGCAAAGCGAAACGCCAACGTTTGGCTGCTAAGATGACCAAAGCTGCTTAATACGAGTCCTACAAGAAAAGCCTTACGTCCTTCATGGACGTAAGGCTTTTTTACGTTGTTTTAGTAGCTCCCGGCCGGAATTGCCAACCACTGGCTCAGCCACTGCTCATAAGATGCTTCGCTTTCCGGATGAAGCGGGCTTCTGGCAATGAAGCCTTGTGCTTTGCCGCTCGCTGTTGCGAGCGCAGTCGCTTCGTAGCGGATATCCATGGACCAGCGTACGGCATCGGATTTGTTCGGCAGTGCTCGGTGAGGGAGAAGCTGGGTGAAACAAAGCGCATCCCCGGGCTCCATTTCTACGGAGAGAGCGGTAAGCTTAGCGGCATCCTCGCGTTTAAGCCCCAGAAAGTTCGTCTCTTCATCGATAACGCCATCCAGCAGTGTTTGGTCGAAGAAACCCGGCGCGACCTGCAGGCAGCTGTTAAACTCGGTTACGCGCTGCAGCGGCATCCATATGGATACAACATGGCTATTCTCGGCGTCGCGGTAATATTGGGCGTCCTGATGCCATGGCGTATCCGTCCATTTCTGATCGGGCAGCTTCGGTCTGGCATTGAAAATGCCGTGAACGGACACTTCATCCGTTTCGAGCAGCTGCTGGGCGATATCGAGCAGTGCAGGATCTTTCAAGAAATCGTACATGTCCCTGCCCACAAGGTCGCGGCGAGGGCTCCGGCCATACTTGGGCTTTCCTGCGTCATGCCATAGGTGAACGAGGCGGTGCTGAAAGTCCAGCTCTTGTCTTTTATCGGTAATCAACTTCTGTTCATGCCAAGACTCGACCAGATCATCCACCCATTTGCCCATAATTCGTTCTGCGAGCTCCAAAGCCCGTTCCGGCACTACATTTCGCAGATGCACATAATGATGGCGTTTATAAAATTGAAGCTGTTCCTCACTCAGACGAACCTGCATGGCGTTTTCTCTCCTCAGCGCTTGATGATTCAATTGTACGGCCATCGAACGAGAGGCGGCTATGGCGATAACACGTTACAGTTTGATCATTTGTCGTTAGAATAGAGAATATAAAGCTCTGACTACAAATTGAATTGATCATTATACGATGAAGAGGGTCGATCATCCATGGTTGTTCCATTTCACTATCATACGCTTCGCAGCGTTATCGCTGTGGCCAATTGCCATTTAAGAGAAGTCGATGCCGGTTGGTCCTATCAGCTCCATGAGCATAGTGGCTATGAGCTATTGCACTGCTATAGCGGACAACTATCAGAGTGGATACATGGGGAGTCTGTGATACTGTCTGCAGGGGATTGGCTGTTAATCGGTCCCGGCGTCAAACACAGTACGATCAATGAATCGAACAGCGGCTTTGTCTATTTCTCGGTCCATTTTGGCATAGAAGATCCGGAGCTGATCCATGTGCTGAAAAATATGAACTATGTTCATCTATCGCAGCGAAATGAACAAGTACAAGTAGCGTTCGCTGAGCTGCTCAGGCACATCAAGCCAAATGTTTCATCCAACACTGGGGCTGAACATGCAACACTGCCCGTAAATGTCGATCACTACGATGTCCTCGCCAAGTACGGTATTCAACTCTCTGTTCAGCGATTGGTGCTGCATGCACTTGAGCGGGCAGTGCAGCAGGAGGGGGCCGGCCTACGAGCGAGCCGGAAACGGCTTCATGCCTCTGAGGTGGAGCTTGCTCATGTCATACAACAGAAGCTCATTGAATCTGTGTGTACCGCTATGGAAATTAATCTCATCGCGAAGCAATTGTTCATAAGCAGAAGTCATTGTAACGAGGTATTTAAGAAGGTGTACGGCATTGCGCCGAAACGCTTCTTGGGCCTGATGAAGCAGCGGAAAGCGGAGGAGCTGCTAGTGCAATCCAGACATGCGGTGGAGACAATCGGCGAGATGCTTGGTTTTGCCTCGCTAAGCGCGTTTAGCAGGCAGTTCAAGCGTTGGACCGCTTTATCGCCGCAGGAATACCGACTTGGCCGAAGAAGAAGCGAGAAGGGCTGACTCCGACCTCTTCGAGAGGAACACGCGGAGTCAGCCCTTTAGCTGAAGGTAGCCAAATTAGAAGGACATTTTATAAAGCGGCAGTACGGTTGTAAATGTTTCTTTCACTTTCTGAATGAACGCTTCGCCGTCAAGCAGCAGAGGATCGTTACGGTCGATAATGATACCGCAGAGCGCCTCGGAGGCTTTCACCGTGCGCAAACGCTCAAGCAGCTGTACAAGTCCATCTGTGCCAAGCTCGCCCTGTGTATCGCCTCCAGGCACCATATGATTGCCAGACCACACATAATGGGCAGGGATATGTTTGCTGATGTCATCCAATTGATTCAGCGCATGCTCGGCGAACACCGACTTGTTATCCGACTCGTAAATGATGGCAAATTGCACGAAGAGATGCGAGCCAAACAGTCCGATTTGGAAATGCGGGAACATTTTGTAACCGCGCTTGCCCGGAGCGAAAGCAATCCACGTATCATTCGGCGGATTAATCGTTCTGCGGGCATGTTTGGCAACGTGCGGGAACATCGGCTCGCCACACAGCTCCGTTAAGAATGGCGACAGCCGTTCGCCAAGCTCGTGCAGCTTAGGGCGAATCCGTTCAATTAATAACGACATGCGGGCTTCTAGGCCCGGAACCTCGAAAACATCAAAATCATTAGCGGAAAAGCCTGGGAATACAGCGGCCTCCGAAGTTGCTTGCAGCACCATTTCATTCATCATCCTTTTCAATTATTGCCGTTTCTTCATGATAATCGCAGCCGCCTATGTTTGCAATCTCGCGCCGATTCCGTTAGTCTACTCTAGTATGCATAAGCGAAAGGTTAGGAGAGGTAAAGGCATGTGGCAGCAATTGTGGTTTTTAACCAATATGGTTTTTGTAACACTCGCAATCGTATTTTTATTCGTACATCGTTCCGTTACGCTAGCCAAGGAACAATCGGATCAAAGGCAGCTTAACAAAGCCAAGAGAATCCGAATGATCGTTGCGATATTTACTAGTATAGCATTTATTGTAATGGCAACTTTCTTCTTAATTAACATGCGAGTAAATGGTTAAACGACGATTCCGCAGATGTGTCTAAAGCTTGTCTCTTCCCAATCTCCCGCAACCTTTCCAGTCTCGGTTACGTTTAACGTGACATGAGCGGCTGGCCAAACAGCAGCAGCACGCTATTCGGGCACACGCTGTCTGCAACTAAGAGAGAACAAAGGAGACGCAGCATGAAATCGTTGAAATGGATTCTGATCTTATCGTTTCTGATCTTCCCTTTCTCTACCATTACTAGCGAAACGGCATCGGCTCAAGGTGTCTCAGATACGCTTATTTTGCAAATCGGAAGCAACGTAATGAAGCATAATGGGAAGTCATACAAATCGTCACAGCCGGTAACAGCAGTGAAAGATACAACGTTTATACCATTTAGCTCCATCGCATCCCGTTATGGATACACGATTTCGTACGATGCGAAGAAGAAGGAATCGATCGCAACCGGCTCCTCGAATGTCCTTCGATTCAAGATTGGAAGCATGTATGCTTATCGCGGCGGCTTGCCTGTTAAGCTAACAGGCAAGCCGTATGTTCTGAATGGTTCCCTAATGGTACCGCTTCGTTCATGGGGCGTGCTAACAGACAGCGCAATCGCAGTTGCGGGGAAGCAAATTACCTTGTCCTGGAACACGGTCGTCATTCCGAAGAAGCCCAAAGCGTTCTTCGAGGTGCAGCCGACTGAAATTTATGCAGGACAAACAACAGTAGCTTATATCGATCGTTCGGTTAACTATACGGATGGACCATTCGTCGACGATCGTTATGAAGGTCGTATGGATGTATTTCCGGAAGCGGGTATCTATACGATTACGAGACAGGTACAGGATATTAATGGTTTATGGAGCGATCCATTCTCTGTAACGATCGAAGTTAAACCGCCGAACCAAGCGCCTGTTGCCGACTTTACAACCGAGCAGTCCAGTTACCGCATCGGTGAGAATATTACCTATATCGATCGAAGTACGGATGACGAGAACGCGATCGTTCGACGTACATGGACAGGAAATGATAAGGCCTTCTTCGAAGCGGGCGATAAGCAAGTAACGCTTGAGGTAGAGGATCGCCATGGCATGGTGCATTCCGTTACGAAGACGGTTACTGTAACGTCGGAAGTGCTATACACACGGGACGAATACAATAAATTGTTTACCAAAATCGGTGATAAATTCAGCATCGACAGCAATTCCGTGCTTAATATTCCGGCGCTGACGTACACCTTCCAATCGGAATCGGCTCAGATGGTGCGCAGTAACAGCCCGGAAACGCTGCTTCAAGAGGGGATCGCTTACGAGGCACAGCTAACGGGTCAAGTACGGTTCATGTTCCATAATGTGAACAACATCGGTTATCCGGTCAAAATGTACTTGCTGGCAACAAACAACAACGGAACTCCGGTCAACGTAAACACCAGCTCGATGGGGATCGGTGGACCGGATCCCTATGTAGTCAATACGGGTAAGCTATCTACCGTGCGTTACTTGAAGTCGATCGGCGAGAATCCGGCTCCGAGATGGATGACGATCAGACCGCATGAAACGAAAGAGATTCTACCTGAAATTTCGAAAACGCCCATGAAAATCATGGAGGTTCTGTCGGCTTATGCAGATATCTATGCCGACCAAGAGCTGACCTTCCAAATCGTCGTTGTAGCCGCAGGCAAGAATCCTATTGCGGAGCTGCCGAACCTGTCGATCATGCCGCGCGACGGGAAGCATGTCAGAGGGACGTTCTATAACGCAGACCGCGACATCGATCTGACTGACTCCCTGGGTGAAACGCCGCAGCGCATTATGCTTGGCGATAAGAAGCTGGACACGTATTTGGATGGAATCGATGAAACTAGCGGTCAATTAGAGTACAACATCGGCAATTTCGGCGTACTTTACAAAATACGTCTGCCGCATGTAGCGCCTAATACGCTTATTGCTCTTAATGCAAGAGGCGGGTACTATACCGGGGCCTTTATGATCAATGGTCAGGTGGTTACCGTCGCGAACGAAACGATTCTTAAGGACAATAAGGAAGCGGTTGTGTTATACCGCACCGGCAATTCGGAAGAATCCGTTGAACTGGTATTCACCTTAGCCGCGGGCAGCAACCTGCCTGTTGCGATGTTGTTCCTGCCGCTGCCGGGTTTCCGGCGGTAAATGAAAAAGCCTGCAAGCTGGATACACGCTCTGGAGAAGAGCGGGTACCTGGCTTGCAGGCTTTTTTGTCGGTTACAGGTAGTTTAGTTTACCAAGGCAGTACGATTTCAACTTCGCGACGAAGCTCAGCGGAACGAATAACACCGTCAATAATCGCTTGCTGAATCATGATTTGCTCGCCTGGGATCGGGGCAGGACGGCCTTCGCGAATCGCATCCACGAAGTCGCGGACTTTCTCGAAGAACAGGTCTTTATTGTGCTCGATGGCAGGTACCGGCGTAGAGGTTTGCTGGCCCATGAAGTCATGGTACAGCGTCATGCTGCCGACTTTGCCATCCCAGACGCCGGACCAGTTGCCGGTCCCGTGCGGGTTGACTTTGAGGCCGCCATCCGTGCCAAGGAAAATCGTGGAGCCGAGTGAGTCCATATGCATCGCCCAAGAAATTTTGAACTGAAGCACAAGGTCGTTCTCGAAACGGACCATCGCAACGCCGAAGTCTTCGACTTCGAACTTGCTTGCTTCGGGATGATAAAGCGGATTCGTGCCGAAATGATTGCTTGTAAAAGCCGAGACGGTAAGAGGACGCGGGTAGCCAAGTGCATTCAACGCCATATCGAGCGAGTAGCAGCCGATATCCGCCATTGCGCCGGCGCCGGCAAGCGCTTTGCTGATGAACGTGCCCCCAGGCATACCGCGTCTGCGTCCGCCGCCGGTTTCTACGTAGTAAACATTGCCGAGCTTGCCGGACTGTACGATGTCCTGAACAAGCTTCATATTAGGGTCGTAGCGCGGCTGAAAGCCAATTGTCAGCATGCGATCCGTTTCGCGGGCGGTTTGCACCATGTCTACGGCTTCAGCCAGAGTAACGGACATCGGCTTCTCAAGCAGAACTTGCTTGCCGGCACGAAGGGAATCGACCGTAGTGGCATGATGGGACACGTTCGGCGTACAAATGCTGACTCCGTCCAGATCCAATTCCAGCATACTGCGGTGACTGTCAAAAGCTTGCGTATCTGTCAATGAGAGCGATTCCGTAAATTGCTTGGCTTTGCCTGGAATGACGTCGGCTACTGCTACAATTTCAACGCCCGGTAACTGTTTATATTGCCGAACATGGGCATGCGCGATTCCGCCGCTTCCGATAATCCCGATTCGAATAGGCTTCGTTGTGGTCAACTTCGATTCATCTCCTTTAGCTTCTCGTCCATTCCGGACGACTTCACCGACGTATGCTGAATGCGGAACTGTCTCGGCGTCATATTGAACCGCTTCTTGAAGACATAATACAAATAATTGCTGCTGGCAAAACCATGCTCAAGCGCAATATGCTCAATCGGATTCTGGCCTTCAATAATCGCGGAGCATACTTGAGAGAGCCGGTAATTTTCTAGATACGCACTGAACGATTCTTCACCTTGCTCGCGGAAGATCCGCTGCAGCTGCCTTGCACTGATCGGAATACGCTCCGCAACCTCTTGGAGGGTCAATGGCTGCGCATAGTTGTCGTGAATAAATTGGGTAGCGATACGAAAACGGTGCTCATTCATATTCCTTGACGGCGGTTTGAACGTTGCGTTAGGAACCGACGACATCCGTGATGCACGAAGCAGGATCTGTATAATCGACTGCTTGATCGAAGAGAAAGCACCGGGCTGTCCTTCTGTCCAAGCTCGGTAAGCCGACAGAAACCAAGACATTGCATTGTACTGGTCGACATGCGGACGCAGCGGCAGGTTGTTGAGCGCCTGAATACAATTCTCCGCCTCATGGCGTTCCCAAGGATCTCCCCAGCTTTCCTCATCATCACTTTCGGGAATCGGCACGATATCAATATGCAGACACAGCTCATCCATCGCTTCGCGGGCATCCGCTTCTTGCTGATGGAGTACATTCGGGCCGG
This sequence comes from Paenibacillus rhizoryzae, assembly GCF_059686995.1. Classification (NCBI taxonomy): domain Bacteria; kingdom Bacillati; phylum Bacillota; class Bacilli; order Caryophanales; family Paenibacillaceae; genus Paenibacillus; species Paenibacillus rhizoryzae. The sequence goes on from NZ_JCAALT010000003.1 coordinate 290,674, forward strand.
TCAAATAAAACAGCCCTTCGTGCAGCTGGTGGACCGTGTCTTCCATAATAACCGTACCTTTGCCGCGAGGAATAAAATGAAACTCGTATTCCGAATGCTTGTGGAAACGAACGATTTTGCCCGGAGAGAAGGTAGCGAGATGGCAGCGAAGTACGCGAAAGCCATACCCTCCCCAGCGGAACTGAATGTCCAGCCGATCTATTTCATCACTGCGAGTTGCCATGATTGAATACGTAAACGGTTTAGCCAAGGCGCTGCCACCTCCTTCTTCGGAATTTCGTTTAGTTTTTCAGCTCGGACAGGGATACCGAACGTTTCTCGTTCTCGGAAATCGTGGAAGCTTCCATGATTTTAGTCAGATCGATCGCAAGTGCGATGTTCTCATCGGCAGTTGTGTCATTCAAGATATGACCTACCCATTGATCGAAAGCTGGGATACGGTTAGCCGGTTGGTCGATCGTTACCCACTCTTGCGGCGAATCCGACTTCGTGCTGCGTACGCGAACCGCATTGTCCGGGAAGCCGTAGAGGAGCGATCCGTCTGTACCATGGATTTCGAAGCAGAATGGGGAGCACGCGTTAACGAAGCCCGCTTCCGCGATACCGAATGCGCCGTTTGCATAACGCAAAGTTGTAACGGTGTTGTCATCGACTTCTTTGCCTGTAACGTGACCGAAAGTCGCATTAACGCTCTCAGGCAAGCCGAGGAACAAACGAGTCAGGTAAACCGGGTGGCAGCCCAGATCGATCAGAGCGCCGCCGCCGCATTGCTCCAAGTTGTAGAAATGCTCAGGCAGCCAGCCAGCTGTCGCACCGTTGTGGGACAGACGAACGCGCACTTGAGTCAAATCGCCAAGCAGACCTTGGCTAAGCACTTCTTGTGCAGCAAGCGTGTAAGAATCGTTGATACGCGGAAGGGAAACGGTCAATTTCACGCCTGCTTCATTAACAGCAGCGATAATTTCGTTTACTTCGCTAAGCGTTGGAGCGATTACTTTCTCTGTGAAAATATGTTTGCCGGCGCGCGCAGCCTTAACCATTACGTCGCGGTGCATGTTTGTCGGTGTATCTACAACTACAGCGTCGATATCTGTGCGAGCAAGCAGCTCATCCAGGTCAGCGATGAATTGTACGCCGAGTTTGTCCGCATTTTCTTGACCGCGGTTTGGCAGCTCGTCCCATACAGCTACGATCTCTGTGTTTGGATTTTCTTGAACTTGTTTGGTGTAATCCCAGGCATGAACATGCCAGTAGCTAAGCATTCCTACGCGAATCATCTAGAAATTCCTCCTGTTAAGTGCTTGAATTTGGGTAACGATGTCGTGCGATCGCAGTTTTTTGTGCTCTGATTATGCGACATGGTTTAACCCTAACACAATTGAAACCGCTGTTTAATACGTTACTATGACATATTAACTATAAAATTACGACATTGCTAGTGTGAAGTGGGTTCATATGTTTGTAAAATTGACGTTAAGATGAAATTAGGTCAAAATAGAACAAAAGGAGGCTGCGGCCATGCGAGCGATCATTAAAGCACCGATTCACGTATACCGCCGGTTCATTTCGCCGATCAAGCCGCCGACCTGCCGTTTCTATCCGAGCTGCTCTGCCTACGCGCTGGAGGCGATCGATAAGCATGGTCCGCTTCGCGGAAGCTGGCTGGCAGCCAAACGCATTTGCCGCTGTCATCCCTTTCATCCCGGAGGCATCGATTATGTACCGCCGACCCGCGAAGAACGCGAGAGGCAGGCATCTGCCGGCCTTGACAGTGATACGCAAGATTCGGTATAGTTTTCGCAAGAGAATCATTACCAATAGGATGTTCGATGAACGGATAAGTACAAGAGAAATGACCTAACCAGAGAGCCGGGACAGGTGGAAGCCGGCAAGGTGCAGCTTTTGGAAAATGGTCCGGGAGAACTCGTGCTCGAGCGCTCAGCCGATTGGAAGGCTGAAGTAAGGGTACGGCGACTGACCTCGTTATCGGTTTGAAGGCCATCTCTTTGCATGTGCGGGCAGATGGTTCTAATGAAGCTTTCTTCGGAGCAGCATGCCGGGGAGAGAAAATTGGGTGGTACCGCGTTAGCGACAAGCTTTCGTCCCATAGTGGATGGAAGCTTTTTTTGCGTTTATGATTCAGACAAAACCCGAACAAGGAGACGAGAGACAATGAGCGAAACGACGAAACCATCCTTTTATATTACGACACCCATCTATTATCCGAGCGACAAGCTCCATATCGGCCATGCGTATACGACGGTAGCAGGTGATGCGATGGCCCGCTACAAGCGTCTGCGCGGTTATGACGTTTGGTATTTGACCGGCACTGACGAGCACGGCCAGAAGATCGAACGCAAGGCACAAGAGAAGGGCAAGACGCCTCAGCAGTTCGTCGACGATATCGTAGTAACCATTAAAGAGCTGTGGAAGAAGCTGGATATCTCCAACGATGATTTCATTCGCACAACGGAAGATCGCCATAAAGCAGTCGTGGAGCAAATCTTCGACCAGCTGCTTCAGCAAGGCGATATCTATAAAGGAAACTACGAAGGCCTGTACTGTACGCCATGTGAATCGTTCTTCCTGGAGCGCCAGCTGGTAAACGGAAACTGTCCGGATTGCGGACGTCCGGTCGAGCTCGTGAAGGAAGAGAGCTACTTCTTCCGGATGAGCAAATACGCGGATCGTTTGCTGCAGTTCTACGAAGAGAATCCGGAGTTCATTCAGCCGGAATCCCGCAAGAACGAAATGATCAACAACTTCATTAAGCCGGGTCTGGAAGACTTGGCGGTATCCCGTACAACGTTCGATTGGGGCGTCAAAGTAAAAGGCGATCCGAAGCATGTCGTGTATGTATGGATCGACGCATTGTCGAACTATATTACGGCACTGGGTTACGGGTCGGCCAATCAAAGCCAATACGACAAGTTCTGGCCGGCCGACGTTCATCTGGTTGGCAAAGAAATCGTTCGTTTCCATACGATCTATTGGCCGATTATGCTGATGGCGCTTGATCTGCCGCTTCCGAAGAAGGTCTTCGCACACGGATGGCTTCTAATGAAGGATGGCAAAATGTCCAAGTCCAAAGGCAATGTCGTGGATCCTGTAACGTTGATCGACCGTTACGGCCTAGATGCGCTTCGTTATTACTTGCTGCGCGAAGTTCCGTTTGGTGCAGATGGTACGTTCACACCGGAGAATTTCGTGGAACGGATCAACTTCGACCTAGCGAATGATCTTGGAAACCTGCTGAACCGGACGATCGCGATGATCGACAAATATTTTGGCGGCAACGTTCCGGCTTACGACGGCATTGTAACAGCATTCGATGAGACATTGTCCACACTTGCAATTGGCACGGCTGAGCAGGTTGAAGCAGCCATGGAGCGTATGGAGTTCTCCGTAGCGCTTACTGCAATTTGGCAGCTAGTCAGCCGCACAAATAAATATATCGATGAAACCCAGCCATGGACGCTTGCTAAGAACGAAGAGAAACGCGGCGAACTTGCTTCTGTTATGCACCACTTGGCGGAATCGCTCCGGATCATCTCGATACTGCTGCAGCCGTTCCTGACGAATGCACCGCTTAAGATCCGCGCTCAGCTTGGCCTTACCGAAGGCGCGTTGACGGATTGGAACAGCACGAAGCAATTCGGCCAATTCCCGGGCGGCACAAAAGTAGCGAAAGGCGATCCGATCTTCCCGCGCCTCGACGTAGCGGAGGAGACATCGTTTATTGCCATCTCCATGGCCGGCGGAACTGCGACTGCTGAAGCTGCTGAAGAGCCGGCTGCAGGTGCTGAAACTGCGGCGTCTGCTGCAGCTCCAACTGCTCCTGCCGAGACAGAAGCACCTGCGCTGAAAGAAGAGATTGCCATTGACGAGTTCGCCAAGGTAGAGCTGCGCGTGGCGCAAGTGCTGGCTGCCGAGCCGATTCCAAAGGCGGATAAGCTTCTGAAGCTGCAGCTCGACCTCGGCTTTGAGAAACGCCAGGTCGTATCCGGCATTGCCAAATTCTACACACCGGAGCAGCTTGTAGGACGCAAGGTCATTTGCGTAACGAACCTGAAGCCGGTGAAGCTGCGCGGCGAAATGTCGCAGGGCATGATTCTTGCCGCTTCACACGGCGATCAATTGACATTGGCGACTGTGCCTGATGATATGCCTAATGGCGCAATTGTGAAATAAGCATGAACGATAGACCGCCGGAGCGCTATGCTCCGGCGGTTGCTTGTTGACAGGGCATATAGGCGTCTATATAATCAAATTGTAATGTTTACGATTATGAGAAGTAGAGGTGCAGTGTAAATGGTTTCGAAATCGTTCCGTCCAATGGCACTGTCAGCGATTACGCTGGCATTTCTTGTTTTTATACTTGCTGGCTGCGGTTCCGCATCGAAAGGCAAGCTTGTCGAGGGGAAGCTGAATGTGGTTACCAGCTTCTACCCGCTCTATTTCCTCGCTAAGGAAATCGGCGGAAACGGCACGAATGCCATTAACATGATTCCGGCCGGCGTAGAGCCGCATGATTGGAGTCCGAAGAGCCGTGACTTGGACACGGCATCGCAAGCGCGGCTGTTTCTGTATAATGGCGCTGGGCTAGAAGGCTGGGTAGATGACTTCTTGGAAGGTTTGCCGAGCGATACGAAGGTGATGACCGTAGAAGCAAGTAAAGATATTGAGAAGCTTTCCGGTAATCCGGAGGAAGAAGAAGGGCACACCGATGACAGCCATCATATTGATCCTCATACGTGGGTAAGCCCGAAATCGATGCTCATCATGGCGAAGACCGTACTCGATAGTTTCATTGCGGCAGATCAGTCGCATAAGAGCGATTATGAAGCGAACTATGCAACGCTGCATGCGAAGCTAACGGAATTGGATGACTCGTATACGAAGGCGTTAAGCGCAGCCCCTCGTAAGGATATAGTGACATCGCATCAAGCATTTGGTTATTTGGCCCGTGATTATGGACTGAAACAAGTGGCTATAATGGGGTTGTCCCCTGATGCAGAGCCGAAGGCGCAGGATTTGCTTCGGATCGCCAAGTATGTGAAGGACAATGGGATCAAGTATATCTTCTTTGAAGAGCTGGTAAGCGATGAATTAGCTAAGACGCTTGCTAGAGAAGCTGATGTGAGCACCATGGTGCTGAACCCGCTAGAAGGGCTTACGCCGGAGCAGGAAGCCAAGGGGGAAGATTACTTCTCTCTAATGAAGGTGAATTTGCAAAATCTAGTTCAAGCCTTACAATAGAAAGAAGGAAGTAAGATGCAGACAAAGCAGCAACAACCGCAATTTGTGTGTCATCAGCCGATCATAGAGTTAAACGATGTTTCGTTTGCTTATGAGCAAAAACCGGTCATCGACGATGTCTGTTTTTCGATCCAGGAGCGGGACTTCGTTGGGCTGATTGGCTCGAACGGCGCAGGGAAGACGACACTACTGCGTATGATTGTAGGCTTGATGAAACCAACTAGCGGGACGATCAAGCTGTTCGGAGAGCCAATCGGGCAGTTTAGAGATTGGAATCGAATCGGCTATGTACCGCAAAAGAATTCGTTTAATCCACTGTTTCCGGCTACCGTGCGCGAGGTCGTGTTATCCGGGTTATACAGCCGCAACAAACTGTTTAAACGTGTGTCGAAGGCGGATGGCATAAAATGCGATGAAGCACTGCATGCGATGAAGATCGAGGATCTGGCCGGCAAACGTATCGGTCAATTGTCCGGCGGCCAACAGCAGCGTGCTTTTCTCGCGCGTGCACTCATCAACAATCCCGCATTGCTCATCCTGGACGAGCCGACGGTAGGCATCGATTCCGAGACGCAGGAAGGATTCTTCCACCTGATCAAACATATGCATCAGCACCATAACATTACGTTCCTGATGGTTTCGCATGATATGGAGATGATCCGTTCTTACCTGGGTCAGCAGCCGAAGCAGCAATGCGGCAAAATCAAGTTTTATGTGAAGCATTCCCATGATCTGGAGGATTGTGTGGAAACGAATTTGACGCATAGCTTAAGAGAGCTGCGTCATTCCATGGAGAGAGGGAAAGTAGGCGTTTAGGTGGATATCGTAACGAGTGAATTTTTTCAGAGGGCGCTGATCGGGGGCGTGCTCATTGGTATCACGGCCCCGTTGATGGGCCTTTTTCTTGTCTTGCGTAGGCTCTCTATGATCGGAGATACGTTAGCGCATGTGTCGATAGCGGGGGTTGCACTTGGTTTTCTGATCGGCGTCTACCCTGTTGCAATGGGTCTTCTATTCGCGCTTGCCGCTACCTTCGCCATAGAGAAGCTGCGCAAAGCGTACAAGACCTATGCAGAGCTATCTATCGCAATCATCATGTCAGGCGGCGTAGCGCTCGCATCCTTGCTTTTTACAATGGGCAAAGGCTTTAACGTAAGCGTCAGCGGTTATTTGTTCGGCAGCATCTATACGCTTGATTCCGTGGATCTCATCTTAATCGGAGTCGTAACCGTCATCGTTCTGCTCGCTGTAGCGCTTCATGCGAAGGAATTGTTTCTGCTCACCTTCGACGAAGATGCAGCCGCCGTCAGCGGTTTGCCGACGCGTTATTTTAATTTCATGATAAGCGTACTGACGGCACTCGTGATCAGCGTGTCAATCAAGATCGTCGGAGCGCTGCTTGTGTCCGCACTGCTAACTATTCCGGCGGCCTGCAGCCTAATCATCGCCAGAAGCTTCCGGCAATCGGTAGTCACCGTCGTTGTCATCGCAGAACTTGCGGTTACGATCGGGTTGCTCGTTGCAGGTGTTTGGAACTTGGCGCCTGGCGGTACGATTGTTATGCTGCTTATTGTTTTTCTATTGCTGCTGCTTTCCATCAGACGGAAATTTAGCGCAGGATGAAGATGGGGGTGAGTACATATGTCTGACGTAACGATTTGGGCTGCTTTCGGAGCAGGGATCGCTTCTTTTATTTCTCCGTGCTGTCTGCCGCTGTACCCGTCCTATTTATCCTATATTACCGGCGTGTCCGTAAGTGATCTGAAGAGCGAGCATCCCGGCAAAGAAGTGCGGATTCGCACGATGGCCCATACGTTTTTCTTCATCTTAGGGTTCTCCGTCGTCTATTACACGCTGGGTTATGGCACCAATGCGTTCGCGGAGCTGTTCTCCGAGTATCAGACGCTAATCCGGCAGCTCTCTGCTGTCCTTATCATTCTGATGGGCCTTGTCTTAATGGGACTGATTCAGCCGAAATTATTGCTGCGCGAAATGAAAATTCCGCTTAAAACCAACCGTTCCGGTTACTTTGCATCGTTCATCTTCGGCATCGGCTTCTCAGCAGGCTGGTCGCCGTGTACGGGTCCGATTCTGGCCAGTATCCTCTTAATGGCTGCTTCCGAGCCGGGAACATGGTTCCAGCTCACGACCGCTTATGCCCTTGGATTTGCGATCCCGTTCTTCGTATTAGCCTTCTTCATTGGCTCGACAAGATGGATCGTGCGTTACTCCAGTATCATGATGAAAATCGGCGGCGCCGTTATGCTGCTCATGGGCATCCTGCTCTTCACCGACCGGATGACCAAAATTACGATCTGGCTGAACACCATCACGCCGGATTGGCTGAAGTTCTAAGAGTACTTTCATTACCGTTTTTAACGGGGGAAGATAAGAAGGGATTGTGACCGGAGAGTTTACGTGCCGCCTTTGATAGGGGGATATCACCTTATAACCTAATCCAGAATAACCCCCTATCAACAGCGGCCGCAGGCACATCCCTTCGTTCTGAAGATTCCGTTTAAACCATCAAGTGAAGTATTCAATCTTAGCGTCTTCAAAATGTTCAAAGATGCGCTCCGAGATAAACATGCGGAGCGCTTCTGCTTGTTCATTGGGATATACATATTTGCCTTGTCCCCAGCGGCCCCATTTGTATTTGCGCTTCTCGATGTCCATCTCCAGCTTAGTGCGTGGATACCGTTTCTCGATGACGTTCTTCGCTGTTTTCGTGAAGCGATGCTGAATGAGCTCGAAGGTCAAATTCGATGAGGCATCCTTCGGGAGAGCGGCAGCAAGAGAAGAGAGGAGCTCCGCATAACCTTCTTGCCATCCGTCGTACCAAATAATCGGCGCGATGATGAAGCCGAGCGGGTAGCCGGCTCTGGCGATTTTGGCGGCAGCTTCAATACGCTGTTCGAACCTTGAGGTGTTCGGCTCGAAATTCTTGATGACGTAATTGGCATTGACGCTGAAACGGATGCGGGTGTGATTATTATGTTTAATATCCAGCAGCGAATCGACATAGTGATATTTCGTAACGAAACGGAGCCTGCCGTACTCTTGTCCGGCCATGAACGTGATAAGCTCGCGCAAGCTGCCTGAAATGGGCTCGAGCCCAACCGGGTCTGAGGTACAGGCAGCCTCGAACCTTGTGATTTCCGGAATGCGCTCATCGATATAGCCTTTAGCGGCTTGAATGATCTCATCGGTATTCACGTAAATACGGATATAGGGCTTAGCTCCCAGCGTGGTTTGAAGGTAACAATAATGGCAGTGACCCATGCAGCCGGTGGCGATGGGAATGGCGTATTCGGCCGATGGCTTGGACGTATCAAATTTCAGCGTTTTTCGGATACCGACAACAAGCGTTCTTTTCGCGATTTTATATTGTTCCAGCTCGGTTTCACCGGGTAAATTGGTGATTCGGTTATGGGAGGTCGTCATCTTATAGGGAATACCGATCGACTTCACCCATTCCATTATTCGTTGGCCTTTAGGGTAGTCAAGCGCGGCAGGCTCGAAATAAACAAGCTCCGGAATAAAGGACTCATGCACCCGTATGTTCACGGGCGGTCGTTCCAGCAAAGTTGTACTCAAGTGGAATACACCTCCTTAGGATTCAAACGAAAAGTAGCATTAGTTTGAGGAAATTCGTCACAAAGCAAACATGGAAAGTTAAGTGCGACAGGTTGCGGCGCGTATGGCGGGCGGTGTATGATACTAAGAGTAATGCGAGGATGGTCCTAACGTACGGGATGACGGTGAATGGAGGAAAGTGGAATGCCTACTCCGAGTATGGAGGATTATTTAGAACGAATTTATAAATTAATCGATGAAAAAGGATACGCGCGGGTCTCCGATATTGCGGAGGGACTTGAGGTTCATCCTTCATCTGTAACGAAAATGATTCAGAAGCTGGATAAAGACAGCTATCTGATCTATGAGAAGTACCGCGGCCTAGTGCTGACCAATAAAGGGAAGAAAATGGGCAAACGTCTCGTGGAGCGGCATCATTTGCTCGAAACGTTCCTGACACTTATAGGGGTACAAGACGAGAACATTTATAAAGATGTGGAAGGGATCGAGCATCACTTAAGCTGGGATTCGATTACCTGCATCGAAACGCTTGTGGAATTTTTCCGTCGGGATCCTTCGCGCATGGAAGATTTCAAGGCCGTACACGCAGATCTGAATAACGAGTAGAACAAAGGGGCATCTCCAAACGTCATGATTGTCATGGCGCTTAGGGATGCCCCTTTATAGGTGGTGCTGCTTAATGATATTTAGGTAAATTGTCATCATCCTTGCCGCCTTCGATCACGCGAAACGGCATATTCTTGCGAGTTTTACTCTTGCTTGCCTGCGGTTGGTCTTTTCGTGCTCCGGTCTTATACCGCGGCTTTGCTTTTGCCCTTGCGGCGCCCGGAGGGAATTTGTAAAGCAGGTAGATAGCACCGAATACGGCGACCGGGATGATAAGCTGGTAGGGATTGCTTATCGTTTGGCTAATGATACCGATGACGACAAGCGCTAGGATGATGACTGACAGAAGGCTCATTTTACGAGGCATGACCTTCACCCTTCCTTCCCATATCTTGACTATTAGGCTTGCGTTTTGGCTACTTGACCGTCCAGCTCCAGCATACGGTTGAAGGAAGCGATCGATACAGCTACTTGCTCATCGGTAGGCTCTTTCGTCGTAAGCTTCTGAAGCCACAGCCCCGGGTAACCAAGGAAACGAAGTACGGGCAGATCACGCAGCGCGTTCGTGAAACGAAGGGCTTCGTAAGATGCACCGAGTACTACAGGCAACAACAAGATGCGAATATAAATTCGTTCCCATAACGAATCCCAATGGAAGAACGAATATACGATCACGCCGACCAATACGGAGAACACGATGAAACTGCTTCCGCAGCGGTAATGCAAGCGTGTGAATCGTTGTACATTGGAAACCGTGAGCTCCGCTCCTGCTTCGTAAGCGCTTATTACTTTATGCTCGGCGCCGTGATACTGGAACAATCGTTTAATGATCGGTGTGAGCGAGATGAAATATAAATAAGAGAGCAGCAGCAAGATTTTGATAAAACCTTCAATAAGGTTGTGTACTATTATATTCTCGAAAGCATGTTCGAAGAGCAACTGTTCGAGAAGTGCAGGTACAAGTGTGAAAATTAATTTACCGAATACGAAGGATAGAATACCCGCGATCGCAACCCCGACAATCATGCTGAGGCTCCAGCCGCTTTTCTCCTTGGCTGCGGGCTTGTCTCCGTCTTTGGATTCGTCAAGCTCATCTTCCGCATACGATTCCATCGAGAAGTTTAAATGCTGTGATCCTTTGGCGCTTGATTCTAGAATTGCGACCACGCCGCGGAGCAACGGTATTTTTTTGAGCTTCTGAATCCAAGGTTTTGTCGTGCGTGGTACCTCATAGAAAATAATTTCATTATTCTTCCGACGAACCGCAGTCACATTCGCATGTCTTCCTGCAAACATAACTCCTTCAATGACGGCTTGTCCGCCATAAATATTTTGCGTGCTCTGAGACAAGGGCGAATCACCATCCTTTAGTTTGACATTTGCGTCTATGAATAATTTCGAATTCTCTCCTTATTGTACTTGATTCGCGTACTGATTGCGAGTAGCATCGATTCCCTGAAATGCCGAATGTTCCGATTTGCGGCAGAAACGATTGCGCATACTAATGTCAATCACTCGCTTGATCAAGCCAATTATAGGAGGCACACGACAGATGCGGAAAGTAAAGTCAGAGCGCAGAAAGCACAACAGTCCAAGCGATTACAACGGTAAGGCGCATACAAACTCGTTTCGTTATTGTTTAAAATTAGGTTTCTATGCAGGCTTAATATGGGGCTTGCTGCACTGGTTGCTTTTCGCGATCAAATTTACGAAGGTAACGCCGGGGTTTCTCATTGAGCCTTTCTTCCAACAGTCCTTCATCAAGACAGGATGGGGATATTTCGTTGGCATCTTAGCGTTTATCGTGTTCTCGATTGTGGCTGCTTTTATTTATAAGCTGCTGCTGGGAAGGTTACAAGGTCCATGGGCCGGGCTAATCTACGGCTTAGTCTGGTGGCTCCTGCTGTCCATGACGATCGGTCCGGTCATGCGGATGATGGATCCCGTCAATAAAATCGGCTACGATACGTTAATTACAGAAGGCTGTTTCTTCACCCTATGGGGACTGTTTATCGGCTTTACAATTGCCTTCGAATTTACCGACGAAGCGTCCAGAGAGCCGGCTGGCGCACTCTAGAAACACACGGGTCTGGAGAGCTCTTCTCAAAGGGTGGGTCTTTGTGATAGAATGGCTAATGATCTATGCGCCGGGAGGACTCTCCATGACCAGAATACTCGTACTAAATGGGCCGAATTTAAACATGCTCGGCATCCGGGAACCCGGTGTTTACGGCTCGATGTCGCTTCAAGCCATCGAAGCGCTCGTGAAGGAAACCGCGGATTCGCTTGGAGTGGAAGTTTCGTTCTTTCAGTCGAATCATGAGGGAGCGATTATCGATCGCATTCATGAAGCCTATGGCCAAGCGGATGGAATCGTAATGAATCCGGGAGCCTTTACACATTACAGCTATGCGATTCGCGATGCGATTGGCGGCGTAGGCTTGCCTGTGGTAGAGGTGCATATCTCGAATATTCATAAACGTGAAGCTTTCCGCCATGTTTCGGTCATTGCGCCTGTGGCCATCGGTCAAATCGCCGGTTTCGGTGCACAGAGCTATGTACTTGGCCTAAACGCACTGATTCAACATTTACAGCAGCATAATGAAAAAGGGTGATTCCATGACATCTAAACGATTAGCCGGTTTACGCGACAAGCTCCCTGCCCTGCAGGTGGATGCGATTCTCGTAACGAGTGCCGTTAACCGTCGGTACATAAGTGGATTTACAGGCTCATCAGGCGTGCTGCTCATCACCGCTACGGACAGTTGGCTGTTGACCGATTTCCGTTATATGACACAGGCCCCGCAGCAAGCACCGAACTTTACGGTTGTTGAGCATGGACCGAAGTGGATTGAAACGGTAAGAGATCTGGCCGCTTCTGCGGGAGTTCGCAAGCTCGCTTTTGAACAGGATCACGTCGTATTCAGCAGCTACACCGCTTGGAACGAAGCGCTTGGCGCTGCCATCGAATTAACTCCGGCTTCCGGTGTTATCGAAGATCTGCGATTGTTCAAGGATGAAGCGGAGCTAGCGGTAATACGCGAATCTTGTGCGCTTGCAGATGAAACGTTCAAGCATATTCTTGGCTTTATCAAGCCGGGTCTGCGGGAACGCGAGGTAGCGCTTGAGATGGAGATGTTTATGCGCAGCAGAGGCGCGACATCGTCGTCATTTGATACGATTGTAGCTTCCGGGGAACGTTCCGCACTGCCGCATGGTGTTGCAAGTGATCGGGTTATTGGCAATAATGAGTTTGTAAAGCTTGATTTTGGCGCTTTATATAACGGTTATTGCTCCGATTTAACGAGAACGATCGTTGTAGGGAAGCCTACAGATCGCCATCGTGAGATTTATGGCATTGTATTGGAAGCACAGCTTGCTGCATTGGCAGGCATTAAACCGGGCATGACCGGACGTGAAGCAGATGCGCTGGCGCGCGACATTATTACGCGTCATGGCTACGGCGACAAATTCGGACATGGTACAGGTCACGGCTTTGGCATGGAAATTCACGAGTCGCCGCGTTTGTCGGTGGGCGGAACAACCGTGCTTGAACCGGGCATGACCGTTACGGTAGAGCCGGGCATTTACATTCCCGGTTTTGGCGGCGTTCGGATCGAAGACGATATCGTCATCACCGCTGATGGAAATGCGTTATTAACCTCATCACCGAAGACATTGTTCACTTTGGCGTGAGTTTTATAAAAGAAGGGGTCTCAAACACCCTATTACCATTTAAGGTGAGAGTTTGACTTCGTCAAACGCCCCTATTACCAATCAAGGAGAGGGTTTGACTCCGTCAAACGCCCCTATTACAGGAGGAAAAGCAGTGATTTCAGTTAATGATTTTAAAACAGGCCTAACCGTTGAGGTAGAAGGCGATATCTTTACCGTTATTGATTTTCAACACGTTAAACCGGGTAAAGGCGCAGCATTCGTTCGCTCGAAGCTGAAAAACCTTAGAAACGGTAACACAGTTGAAAGAACGTTCCGCGCAGGCGAGAACATCGGTAAAGCAAACATCGAGAACCGCGCGGTTCAATACCTGTACAACTCCGGTTCCGAGTATTCTTTCATGGACAACGAAACTTATGACCAATTCACGCTTGATAAAAAGCAGTTGGAATGGGAAATTAACTTCCTGAAAGAAAACATGACCGTTAACATCTCCAGCTACAATACAGAAATCATCGGTATCCAATTGCCGAACACGGTTGACCTGAAAGTAACTGAAACAGAGCCAGGCGTTAAAGGAAACACAGCACAAGGCGCTACGAAGAACGCAACTTGTGAAACAGGCCTTAACGTTCAAGTTCCTCTGTTCATTAACGAAGGCGATGTACTGCTGATCGATACACGCGACGGCAAATATATCTCCCGTGCTAAAGAGCAATAAGAACCAGCAGCAAAGCCGTCCGGACATCGTGCCGTACGGCTTTTTTGTCATATTCAAACTTACGCATATATGCTATAATCTTGTTTTATGAAGAACTTTAGACTTTACACTTAGAACTGCGTTGGGAGTGGATCAGAAGTGTCGTTGATAGTAATGAAGTTCGGCGGCAGCTCCGTCGGCTCAACAGAGCGGATGCAACGGGTTGCAAGGCGAATCGCCGATTATAAGGAAGCCGGTCATAAGGTTGTAGTAGTCGTCTCCGCTATGGGAGATACAACCGATGACCTAATCGATCAATCCAAGCTGCTAAACGCGAACCCGCCCGCACGCGAAATGGATATGCTGCTGACGGTAGGCGAACAAATATCGGTTGCGCTGCTTTCGATGGCCATTGATGCAATTGGGCATAAGGCCATGTCATTCACAGGTTGGCAAGCAGGAATCGAGACGGAAGCGGTACATGCGAAAGCACGGATTACGGATATCAAGCCGGATCGTATTTTTGCTGCATTGGACAATGGGTACACGGTTATTGTTGCGGGCTTCCAGGGTTCCACTTCTGAAGGCGAAATTACGACACTGGGCCGCGGAGGCTCCGATACTACGGCTGTAGCGCTGGCTGCTGCCATTAAAGCGGATGTCTGTGAAATCTACACGGATGTGGACGGAATCTACTCCACAGATCCGCGCGTAGTCAAATGTGCTCGTAAATTGGATGAGATTTCGTATGACGAAATGCTCGAGCTCGCGAACTTAGGTGCAGCGGTCCTTCATCCACGAGCGGTAGAATATGCGAAAAATTATAATGTGCGTCTTGTAGTTCGTTCTAGCTTTACGCAAAATGAAGGCACGAGTGTGAAGGAGGAAGCGGTCATGGAACAAGGGATGGTCGTTCGCGGCATCGCCTATGACAAAAACGTAGCACGAATCAGTATTCTGGGTGTAGAAGATATTCCGGGCGTACTTGCAAAAGTGTTCGGCGCGCTTGCTTCTAGCGGCATCGACGTCGATATCATCGTTCAAAGCGGCACCCAAGACGGCAAAGCAGACTTTGCGTTCACGGTTTCCCTGAACGATAAAGATAAAGCAATCGCAGTCGTAGAGCGCATCCGCAGCGAAGTGCCATACCGTGAAGTGAACTCGGAAGTTGACCTCGTTAAAGTGTCTATCGTTGGCGCAGGCATGGTCAGCAATCCGGGGGTTGCAGCGAAAATGTTCGCGGCGATCTACGAGCTCGGCATCAGCATCAAGCTGGTTTCGACTTCCGAGATTCGTCTATCGGTTGTAATCGCGGCCGATACGGTTCATGATGTTATCCGTGCGCTTCATACCGCTTACGGATTGGACACGGCGGAGCAAGTATTCGTTGGCGGACCACAAGACAGACGTTAATTTCATACAACCAATAGAAAAAAGGACAGCAGCGCGATTGAGCGCTGCTGTCCTTTTTGTTTTCTGATTAAGTGCTTAGAAACGTTCGGCGATAAAGCTGAATAGCTTAAACAAGATTGCCGTGATCCCGGCAGCCATAAGCGGACCAACCGGAATGCCGCGCAGAAACACAATGCCAATTATAGATCCGACGACAAGGCCAACGATGAGCTGGGGATCAAACTTTAGCATTTCGAGGCCTTTTCCGTTCACGTAAGTGGCGATCGCGCCGCCGGTCAGCGCCAGTATACCGGGCCAGGAGGTGATGACATTCAGCATATCCTTGGAGCTGATTCGCTCGGATGCAAATGGAACGAGAACGCTGAACGTCAGAAATAACAACCCTAGCTCGAGTCCTCTGCGTTCGATCGTAGGGAGAAAACGCTCCAAATGGACGAGCTTGACGATCAGCAGCACGCAGGCTGCCGTTGAAATAATCGGCGAACGGCCGATTAAGCCGATCACAATCAGAAGAACAAGAACTACTTCCCCGCTCATGCTTGTTGACTCCTTCAATTCGTATGTCACCGCCTTCGCGCCTCACGCGCAGGCGCCCATACCCCATTGTATGGAACAAGCCTCCCGGTTATGTCATGACAGCTGTCAGCAAAGCTCAGCTCTGTACGAGCATATCGCCTTGCATCCTCGGCACGATACCGCTGATATTCACTTGACTGCAGCGCTCAATATCGCGTCCGCTGCCATTCTTGTTCAGCCGTTTACCCGTCGTGCTGGTCTGAAGCAGCTCATGGATCGTACTCTCAGCACTTCTATATAGGCCAAGCATCGCGGAGCCAATATCGTTCATCTCAAGCGGAGCGGGGCTGAGCAGCTGAAGCTCGCTTATGAGCAAGCCCGCGCATAAGCCGTCCTCGAGAGCGAACTCATCGTGGCTGCCGGCGCACAGCAGCACGATATCGCGGCGCAGCTCCAGCGCCGTACGCGCGCAGGCTGCCGCATTATTGAGGGAACCGACAAGCACATGATCGGCTCGCATCGCTTTATGAATGGCACGCGTGCCATTCGTTGTGGTTAATACGATCCGGCGGCCGAGTACGTTGTCAGCCGTGAACTCCTCCGGGGAGTTTCCCAGATCAAAGCCGGGAATTTTGCGGCAGAAGCGTTCGCCCGCGATCAAATTGCCGCCGCTTTGCAGCGCTCTCGCTTCAAGAACGGTTTCGACAGGCACAATGCCGGCAGCTCCGGCTTCCAACGCAGCAACGATCGTACTCGTAGCGCGCAGCACATCTATGACGATAGCCGTCCGATGCGTAAAGCGTTCGGATTGCGCTTCGTTGACGTTGGAAATGACTTCGATATGCATACGTGAAACAACATCCCTTCCCATGCTTCCTTAAATCATATAAATAAACGGCTCAACGCGAGCGCCGAAATGGAACGTATCTGAGCGGAGTCCGCGGCGCATCGTTTCCAGCGCCATCACTTCAGTAGGTTGAATATTGCCTAAATTCACTTCCGGGCCGAAGGTTTGCAGAAGCAGAACCTGCTGCTGCTTCAAGGGCGTTTCCCACATGATGCGAGAAATATCGCCTAGGGAGTGGCTGACAGCTTCCAGCACGCTTTGGGAGCAATCGCCGTTGCGATCGAATAAGCCCACGTCCATCCCCGATTCTCTTGCTTCAATCGTGACCAATGAGGCGCCTGCCTGCCAGTCAGCCTCTGCAGTTACGACTAATTCATTGGCATCTACAAGGGAACCGGATAATTTCTTGCCGTATTCCGTGACGACATTCAGACCATTGTTAAGTCCTTCTTTAATAAGCTCTGTACGGAGCTTGCGGCTCAGCTCGATGGTGCCATCCGATACTTCGATCCCATTAAAGCCGAGCCGGCATACCGTGCGGAAGAAAGCAGGCACGACATCCTGTTGAACGGCCGTCTCAAGCAGCGTGCCGCCGGGCATGATCGTAAGTCCGCACCGTTTGGCCAGTTCGATTTTGCTCAAGAGGAGATCGGTCGGATAGAGGGGAGCAGTCCCGAATCCGAGCTTAATGCAATCGATGTAACCTGCTGATGTTTCGAGCAGATCAGAGAACGCATGACGTCCGAGTCCTTTGTCAATGACCATGGTTTTGCCGCGTCCGGAAGTCCGGTGCGCATGTTGGGCGACCTCACGCTGGCCGCTTGGATCGTTTAAAGCCGAAGGCCAAGTAGCCTGTGAAATAGATCTCATGATATCTCCTCGCAATCGTTTCTTTTCCACAGCAATATATGCAGGGAGCCCAGAGCGTGTGCGAGGGGGAAAGTGCCTCGTACTCGCATTTTGCCAAAGTTATGAGAATGAAAGAGAGACAGGCCTGCATAGGCTGTAGAAGAGCCGGGCGTTCTAGCAATACGTGCTGCGCGCTCATGTTCACTAGGGAAAGAGGCGATAGAGATGCTTAACAAAATCGTGCTTAGTATGGCATCGATCCGCATGTTCTCCGGCTCGCTGGAGATTATGGCCGCACTGCTGATGCTGCGCCTGAATCAAATCGATAAAGCGCTCGTTGTGAATTCGTCACTTGCACTCGTCGGACCGTTCGTGCTTATTTCGACGACGATGATCGGCCTCGTTGGTCTATCAGATAAATTATCCTTTGGCAAAATGCTTTGGATCGTTTGCGGCGTCGCCTGCATTCTGGTCGGTGTTCTCAAGAAATGAACGAGCGGCGCCTTCCGCGACGATCAAGGACGCAGTGAATCTAGTCATATTACGCGGCTCTGCGGAATAGAATGGGATACAAAGATGGACAATCACTCATCACTCACTCTATCAATCTAGTAGAAACGAAGAGCCGGGAGGGATGCCGGATGCTAAAAAAAGTGCAGCACTTGCTGCCTTCCGAGCTTACAGAGGTGCTCGGACGAATACCGGAGCGGCTGAAGGACGCCGTTGAAGAGATTCGCATCCGAGAGAACAGACCGCTTGAAATCAGCACCGGACTAGCCTTCTGGTTCGTCTCCGCGCAAGGTGTCCTGCTGCCGAATCCGGAGAATGCGTACAAGCCTTCTCCGGAGACATGCCGCAAGCTGCTCGAACGAGTGACGAATCATTCGCTTTATGCGATGGAAGAAGAACTGCGTCGCGGCTACATTACAGTCGCCGGCGGCCATCGAATTGGACTGGCTGGGCGCACGGTGCTGGAGCACGGACAAGTTCGCGGCATCCGTGATATAGCTGCGTTTAACGTGCGGATTGCAAGAGAAGTCATCGGCGCTGCTTCCTCGCTGCTGCCGAAGCTGCTGGATCATCAGAGACGGTCCTTGCAGTCAACGCTCGTGATCGCACCGCCTCAGCAAGGAAAGACGACGTTGGTCCGCGATCTGGCAAGGGCGGTCAGCAGTGGTTCTTGGGGACATCCTGCCGCGCTGGACTGGCCCGGACGCAAGGTCGGCATTGTAGATGAACGTTCTGAAATCGCCGCTTGTGTCAGAGGAGTCCCCACCTTTAATGTTGGCCCTCGAACCGATGTGATGGATGCATGTCCTAAAGCAGAGGGGATGATGATGATGCTTCGCTCGATGTCGCCGGAGATCATGATCGTCGATGAAATCGGCCGCGAAGAGGATGGCGATGCCATTCTGGACGCGAGCCATGCCGGCGTTACGGTCATCGCGACAGCACATGCCAAGGACTTGGAGGATGCAAGAGGCCGACCGGTGCTTGGCAGATTGCTCGCTGCCGGAGCCTTCCAACAATGCGTGGAGCTTCGGCGCAACGGTGGAAGCCTGATGAGCCGAGTGCTCCCGGCTGCGGCGGCCGGAAGGGCGCCGACGGCAAGAGAGCCCACTGTCTGGAATGGGGGCGATCGCCATGGTTAAGCTTATCGGCGCTGCGTTAATCTTGTTCGCCGGCACCATGATTGGCTTCCTCCAGGCGTCGCGCTATGCTTCGAGGCCGATTCAGATCAGGCAGCTCATCTACGCCTTACAACGGCTTGAGACCGAAATCGGTTATGGATATACGCCGCTTCCGGAAGCCATCAGCCGCTGCGCAGCTTACTTGCCTGAACCGGTAGCATCGTTGCTCCTTGACGTTAACAGACGGCTCGAGCAAGCAGGTGAGCTTACCTTCCGCGAAAGCTGGGAAGGGGCCGCGAACGCATTTTGGCCGCATACGGCCATGCGGCAGCCAGAGCAGGCTGCACTGATTCGGCTCGGCTCTGCGCTTGGCATAAGCGACAGGGAAGATCAGATCAAGAACCTGAAGCTTGCGATGCAGCAGCTGCAGTCGGAGGAAGAAGCGGCACGGCACGATAGTGCGCGGTTTTCGAAAATGTGGAAGAGCCTCGGAGTTCTCACAGCCGCGCTAGTCGTCATTTTGATTTTGTAGCGGGGTGCCGAAAGAATGAACATTGATGTGAGCGCCATCTTTCAAATTGCCGGAATCGGCATTATCACGGCGATGATCCATACCGTACTCAAGCAGATGAACAAAGAAGATATGGCGCATTGGGTGACGCTGATCGGCTTTGTCGTCGTCCTTTTTATGGTCGTGAGTCTCTTGAATGATCTGTTTCAAGAAATCAAAACGATCTTCCTGTTTCAATGACGCTACTGGGGCAAGGCGGGTGAACGGAACTTGGAAATCATCCAAATCGTCGGGCTGGGCTTAGTCGCGACGGTGCTCGTCCTCGTCGTACGCGAACAGAAGCCGATGTTCGGTTTCCTGCTGGCAGCATTTACGGGGCTCTTCATTTTCTTGTTTGTTATCGGCAAAATCGAAGCGGTCATCACTGTGCTGGAACAGCTCGCCGATCGTTCCGGCATACCGTCCATCTACCTGAAGACCATTTTGAAAATCATTGGAATTGCCTACATTGCGGAGTTCGGTTCTCAGATTGTACGCGACGCCGGTCAGGAAAGCATCGCCTCCAAGATTGAATTTGCCGGAAAAATACTCATTCTTGTGCTGGCCGTCCCAATCATCAGCGTCATTGTAGAAACAGTACTCGGCCTTCTGCCGGTGGGGAGTTGAAGCATTATGCGGCGGCACTGGACCATCCGCTTCGCGGTGCTGCAAGCCGTGCTCTTGCTGGGGCTGCTGACGATTCTGCCAATCGCCGCATTTGCGGATTCACAAACCGGCAGTCACAATACAGCCGCTATAGTCGAACCGACAGCTGCGCCTGAAGCGGACGACCCTTCTCTGAACGATAATGCAGCCTCGGTGAATAAGAACTTGGCCGGAGATCAGGTCAAGGAGATCAACACGGAGGACGTAGAGAAGTATTGGAACAAGCTGGTGTCTGAATATGGGGGGTTCTTCCCGGATAACGATGTGCCAAGCTTCGCCGAAATGATCATGCCCGGCGGTGAAGGCCTGAAGCTGACTACGGTGCTTGCCGGATTGCTCAAGTATATCCTGCACGAGATCTTGTATAACGGTAAACTGCTGGTCACGATTGTCATTCTCACCGTGTTCAGCATGATGCTGGAGACGATGCAAACTGCCTTCGAACGCAATACGGTCAGCAAAGTAGCATACAGCATTACCTACATGGTCATGATCGTCCTGGCAGTGAACAGCTTTAACGTAGCCATTGGCTACGCGAAGGATGCCATCACCGGTATGATCCAGTTCATGCTCGCGATGGTGCCGCTGCTGCTGACGCTTCTGGCCACAATGGGCAGCGTTGTAACGGTCTCGGTGCTTCACCCGTTGATCATCTTCATGATTAACGCGGTCGGCACGGTTATCTACACCTTCGTCTTTCCGCTGCTGTTCTTCTCAGCTGTCTTGCATATCGCGAGTGCGGTATCGGATAAGTTCAAGGTGACGCAGCTGGCGAATGTACTTCGTAACTTCAGCGTCGGTTTACTGGGTGTCATGCTCACGGTATTCCTTGGGGTCATCTCCGTGCAGGGTGCTACCGGGTCAGTGACGGATGGCGTTACAATGCGGACCGCGAAGTTTATTACGGGAAATTTCGTCCCTGTTATCGGACGAACCTTCTCGGATGCAGCGGATACGGTCATGTCGGCATCACTGCTTGTGAAGAATGCAATCGGTCTTGCAGGTGTAGTCATTATTTTGTTCCTCTGTGCGTTTCCTGCGATCAAAATCATTACACTTGCGCTCATCTACAACGTTTCAGCAGCCATCATGCAGCCGCTTGGCGATAGTCCTATCGTGAGCTGTCTGCAAACCATTGGCAAAACGCTGATTTATGTGTTTGCCGCACTAGCCGCTGTCGGACTCATGTTCTTCCTGGCCATCACCATCGTTTTGACAGCAGGCAATGCAGCAATCATGATTCGGTAAAAAGTTAGGCGGTGGACTTCAACATGATGAGCTGGCTGGCGGTTTGGCTGCAGCAAATAATCGCGGTTGTGCTGCTGGCGGGGTTTATCGACCTGCTGCTGCCGAACAAAGCGATGCAGCGTTATGTCAGACTTGTAGCGGGTTTGATTATTCTGCTGACGATCCTGACACCAATCATCAGAGTGCTGCAGGGTGATTTTAACGCTAAGCTTGACGCGCAGGTGGAGAATTGGGTTAACAGTTCGAAAACCGAACAATTTCACATGCCGACACTTGAAGATATCCAGCAAAATGCCAAGGATCTGCAGCGCAAGCAGCAGTCCGCAGCGACGGCATTGACCGAGCAGAAGCTGGAGGAAGCGATGAAGGCAGAACTGGCAGAGAACGCGGGGCTTCATGCAGCGGCAGTCCAGGTCAAGCTCGAATTGAACAAAGACGGCCAATCCGCTCAAATTGCAGGCGTTACCGTGTCGCTGCTGCCGCCCGAAGAGCAGGCTGCAGCCGAAGCTGAGCAGTCTGATCAAACGAAGAGCGTCGATGAGGTCCAAGCCGTTGATGTTACCGTACAGCCGGACTCGACAGTCCAGGGCGATAGGGAAACGGCCGTGAAAGAAGCACCGGATGCAGTGGCCAATGCGGTGAAAGATGTCCTTCGATTAGGGTGGGGCGTAGCGCCTCGATTCGTTGAGGTGAACGTACTGAATGCAGACTCGGACGCGGCGTACTAATGAAAGGGGAGAACGAAGTTGGCCAATTGGCTGAGCGGGTTAGAGACAACCATCGGCAAAGGGCAAGGCGGACCTAGGCGAGTCAGGACGCTGCGCTGGCTGCTCATTATCGGCTTAATCGGAATAGGGCTTATGGTGGTCAACTCTTTTCTGTCCTATCAGAAAGTGCCAACTGCAGACCAAGCTGCTTCCGGAACACCGCCAACTGAAGAAGCGTTCCTCAGCAATAATTCATCCGAGCATTCTTCCTTTGACGGCATCGAACAGCCGCTTGAGGCGAGGCTCAAAGATATTTTGGAGAAAATCGTCGGTGTCGGCTTGGTCGATGTACTCGTGACCGTCGATTCGACGGAAGAGGTAACGGTCCATATCGACGAGAAGGAATCGCAGCAAATTACGAATGAAGTCGATAAGAATGGCGGCAAACGCAGCATTACGTCCATCACCAAAGAAGGCAAAGTCGTGCTCTACAACACGAATGGAGATACGGCTCCGATTATCGTCAAACGGATCCAGCCGAAGATCCGCGGTGTGCTTATAGTGGCTAAAGGCGCGGAGAACGGCGTGGTTAGACGTTTAATTATAGACGCGGTGGAGAAAGGGCTCAATGTCGCGATTAATCGAATTTCGGTCGTTCCACGCAAGCATCAATAATACCAATTGGACAATGAAAAGGGAGGCTGTTCGTTCATGAACAACAAAAGGCAAACGATTTGGCTGGTATCCATGCTGAGCTTGATGGTTATATTATCGGCCTACTACTTGTTTACGGAGGATGTGAATCCATCGCCGGTAGCAACAGACGGCACGCAGCAAGAACAGGTAAAAGGGGATGCGACCGAGGCATCCGGCACGTCGGCGAATGATGATGGAATTACAGTTTCGGACGTAACAGACGGGACAAACGCGAATGCAACCGATCCGAATGCAACAGATTCAAATGCAGCAAATTCGAATGCGGCTGACGCGAAGGATCAAGGAACGGCAGCAGATTCTGCGGCAACGGCAGCCGGTAATGCGGAAGATCAAGAGGTGCTCCGTCAACTCGGAGAAGCGGGCGGCTTCAGCGCGAGCGTATTCAGCCAAATGCAGGAGAAACGTGATCAGAAATTATACGATGAGTATAATAAACTGTATGGCACAATCTCAGATACGAAGCAGGATGACAAAGCAGCCGGGTCGGCAGTCGAACAGCTGAATCTGCTTGAAGACAAGAGCTCTAAGATCACAGGGCTTGAGGAAGAACTGGTGAAGCAATTCAATAACGCAGCTGTTTATCCGGACGGAGATCGCTATAAAGTCGTAGTACAAAGCGACAAATTAGAGAAAAGCCAAGCGGACAGCATCCTTACAATGGTCATTACAGAGCTCGGTGTTTCGCCGGAGCAAGTCACCATTCAGTACGTGAAGTAAGGCAAATGCGGAAGGCCCCGATGCCAAAGTTAGCGGCAATGGGGCTTTTTCCCATCAGGGATGTATAAAAAATGGGTTCGTGTTCCGCGCGGTTTGTGCTATAATGGTTTCGGTATGTGCAGGTTTGGTAAATGTCACCTTTTTGCAGGGTGCTTACAACCTCACACAGTAGAAGCAGGCTGATGCATGCAGTAGAGCAGCAGGCAGCAATGCAATCACGCAGCGTCTTCTTGCATGAGGCGCAAAAACTTATAGGAGTGAAACGATGTTTAAGCTGAGCGAGATTAAAGAATTGATCAAGCTGGTTGATGGGACTTCCGTACACGAACTTGAAATTGAAAACGATGGCGCCCGCCTGATGATCCGCAAGCCCGGCAAAGCGGAAGTGGTGAATGTACAAGCTGCGTCTCTCGTTCCTACATATACGCAGTCTTACCAGCCACAAGTTCAACCGGCGCAAGGTATGCCTGGCGGTGCTGCGGCAGCTCCGCAAGCACCTGCGCCTAAAGAAGAGAACTATCACCAAATCCTCTCTCCGATGGTCGGTACTTTCTACCGCGCATCGTCGCCTGAGAAAGGACCTTTCGTAAACGTAGGTGACCGTATCAACGAGAAGTCGATCGTATGTATTCTTGAAGCGATGAAGCTGATGAATGAGCTGGAAGCGGAAGTTCGCGGCGAGATCGTGGAAATTCTCGTTGAGAATGGCCAGCTTGTCGAGTACGGGCAGCCATTGTTCTTGGTTAAACCGGAGTAGCAGAACAAAGCTAAGGTGACACCTAGATACAATGCGCACGAGAGGAGCTTTTACCGTGAAATTCAATAAAATTTTGATTGCCAATCGGGGAGAAATTGCCGTACGTATTATTCGCGCTTGCCGCGAGCTCGGCATTCAAACCGTTGCCGTCTACTCCGAGGCAGACCGTGAATCGCTGCATGTCCGTTTGGCGGACGAGGCTTATTGCATCGGTCCCGTTGCTTCCAAAGACAGCTATCTCAATTTAACTAATATTATGAGCGTTGCAACCTTAACGGACTGTGATGCTATTCATCCCGGCTATGGTTTCTTGGCGGAGAATGCGGATTTCGCGGAAATTTGTGAGTCCTGCAATGTGACGTTTATCGGACCTTCTCCTCAAGCCATCAGCAAGATGGGCGATAAAGCAGTAGCGAAGAAAACGATGAAGGAAGCGGATGTGCCGATTATTCCGGGCTCCGACGGACTTGTCGAAGATATGGACGATGCGATTCGCGTTGCGCGCGAAATCGGTTATCCGGTTATTATTAAAGCGACTGCGGGCGGCGGCGGTAAAGGCATCCGGATCGCGGAAGATGAAGAAACGCTGATTTCCCAAATCTCGACGGCACAGAACGAAGCGCAGAAAGCATTCGGTAATTCAGGCGTCTATTTGGAGAAATATTTGACAGGCATGAAGCATGTCGAAATTCAAATTATGGCTGACAAGCACGGCAATGCCGTTCATTTGTTTGAACGCGATTGTTCGGTACAACGCCGTCGCCAGAAGCTCGTGGAAGAAGCGCCATGTCCGGTACTGAGTCCTGCTATGCGGGAACGTATGGGTCAAGCGGCAGTACGTGCCGCACTGGCTGTGCAATATTCAGGTGCCGGAACGCTCGAGTTCCTGCTTGGTCCGGATGGTAATTTCTACTTCATGGAGATGAACACTCGTATTCAAGTTGAGCATCCGGTAACGGAAATGATTACCGGCGTAGATTTGATTAAAGAGATGATTTCCGTCGCAGAAGGCAATCCGTTGTCGATCAAACAAGAAGAACTGAAGATTAACGGCTGGTCGATTGAATGTCGCATCAATGCCGAGGATTCGGAACGCGGCTTTATGCCTTCGCCGGGTCAAATCCAGTTTTACTTGCCTCCGGGCGGCTTGGGCGTTCGCGTAGACAGCGGCGCTTATCCCGGCTATACGATTTCACCTCATTACGACTCCATGATCGCGAAGCTGATCGTATGGGGAGCAACGCGTGAGGATGCAATTGCCAGGATGAAACGAGCGCTTGCGGAGTTTGCAATCGACGGTATTCGTACGACGATTCCATTCCATATGAAGCTGCTTAATCATCCAAAGTTTCTCAAAGGGAATTTCGACATCAAGTTCTTAGAGGAAAATGACGTCAACAATCCAGAGGAATAATCGTCTATTCTGGCGGTAAACTCAAGCGGAGCGGTTTGTCATATTTCCCTCAGAATGCTATAGTATAGGAATAAGAAGCGGATAAGCTATCGGTTTTTCGATCGGTAGCAAGCTACTTTACGGGAGGTGTAGGATAACCATGAGTACGCTGGCAGCGGACTACGAGAAAACAGACATGGGCACTATTCAAATCGCACCCGAAGTCATTGAAGTGATTGCAGGACTTGCGACAATTGAGGTTCGTGGCGTGGCAGGCATGAGCGGCGGTTTTGCCGGGGGCATCGCTGAGCTATTGGGCCGTAAAAATTTGTCCAAGGGCGTTAAAGTTGAGGTAGGTCAACGCGAGGCGGCAGTCGATGTGTCCATCATTGTAGAATATGGTCACAGGATTCCGGAAATTGCGGCAGACATCCAAAACAACGTCAAACGTTCGATCGAGATGATGACTGGCTTGCATGTCGTTGAAGTGAATGTTCATATTCATGACGTTCATTTCAAAACGGTTGAGAAGCCGGAAGAAGAAGAGATCCAACTGCGAGTCAAATAACGGATCAAGCGTGAATGAATGACGACATACCCCCTAGTGGTTGGGCTTGCCGCTCGGCGCTAGGGGGTTTTATCTAGTCCGCCCCGAGGAGGAACTCTCGTTGATAAGAGTGTTGGACAAGCTTCTGCTGTTTCTATACAGCATCGCGATCGGCGCTGTAGCCGTAATCGCGTTTAGTGCAGGCGTATACTGGTTTCCGGAAGAATGGCTGAACAACCTGGTACATAATTTGTACGGCGGCGATTACCGCTGGCTGCAAGCGACGGTTATTATTGTTTCCACGATTGTGTTATTAATCAGTCTTCGTTTCCTTTACGTATCGCTTCGCCGCAGCAACGCCTCGGCACCTTCTATTGACCAACGGACGGAATTCGGTGATATTCGGATCTCGCTGGAAACGGTGGAGAACTTAGCGCTTAAAGCAGCGAGCCGTCAGAAGGGTGTCAAAGATTTAAAGGCGCGGATCAGAATCAGCGAAGCGGGTATCGAAGTTTCGCTTCGCGCAATTGCAGATGGTGAGAGCTCTATTCCGACATTGACGGAAGAAATACAACGTGCTGTCAAATCCCATGTGGAAGAGATTACAGGTATTCCTGTAGCGGGCGTGTCCGTATTTGTAGCTAACATCATCCAAACCGCGAACTTTAAAAGTCGCGTAGAATAGGGGTGATGCCGATGTGGAAGGAAATCTGGACAACCTATGGTGGACGGATCGCCGGTGTGTCAGTAGGTATCATTCTCGGATTGCTTTATTTTATCGTTGGATTTTGGGACATGTTATTTTTCGGCTTACTGCTTTGGATCGGCTACACGATCGGGAAAGTTAAAGACGAGCAAAGCGGCCCTATTATTCCATGGCATCGGGTAACCGAGTGGCTTATGGAGAGATGGCGGCCGTTCAAATAGTACTATGGTCTCCTCCGTACCCCGGACATTGCATGATGAATGTTCGGGGCAGGGAGGAGATCATATTTTGTAGATCGAATCTGTGCGAAATTGTCAGGAGGCCCCATGAAACGTAGGTTAGCGCGGGAGATTGTGGTACAGAGCTTGTACCAAATGGAAATGAATGAAGAAGCTACGGCAGCGTCAGCTGTAGATATGCTTGTTAACGAAGTGAATGACGAGAATGAAATTGAGGCCGATGCGGCGGATGTGGAACGGATTGATGTGTATGTCCGTGAAATGGTTCAAGGTGTCATTGAACGCAAGACAGCGATTGACGACATGCTGCAGCATTATTTAACGGGCTGGCAGGTAGATCGTTTATCGCGCGTTGACCGTCAAATATTGCGTCTGGCTTGCTACGAGCTGGTGTTCCGCGATGATGTTCCGCCGAAGGCGATTATCAACGAGGCTATCGAGCTTGCGAAGCATTTTGGAACCGATGAATCCGGCAAGTTTGTCAACGGTGTTCTGGGACGGCTGCTTCAAGCATTGGACGAGCTAAAGCCGAAGGCATAATGGTAGGAATATGCCATGGCCATGTAGCCGTTTAGCTTCATAACGAGTAGTACGAGCCCCTTAGAGCCCTCCATCATGAGGGATTTAAGGGGCTTACGAAAATTTATAATAAAGACACGATTGGGAGTGATTGCATGTCTGCACAACGTATCGAGGGAAAAGTGATTTCAGATGCAATTCGTTTGGAGATTAGCGAAGCTGCGGCGAAGCTTGCCGAGAGAGACATTAAACCCGGCTTGGCTGTAGTTTTGGTTGGCGAAGATCCGGCTTCCAAGGTATATGTGGGAAGCAAAGAGAAGGCATGCCAGCAGCTCGGCTTTTACTCGGAAGTGCATAGGCTGGATGCAGCGACATCGCAAGAAGAGCTGCTCGCTCTTATCGATAAATTGAACAACCAAGCAAACATTCATGGAATCCTCGTGCAGTTGCCGCTTCCAAAGCATATTGATGAGAAATCGGTTATCGATGCCATCAGTACGGCTAAAGATGTGGATGGCTTCCATCCTGAAAGCGTCGGTAATCTCGTAATTGGCGATGACAGCCTGCTGCCATGTACGCCGGCTGGCGTCATAGAGATGATTAAACGGACAGGACTTACAATTGCAGGGAAACATGCCGTTGTTATCGGCCGTAGTAATATTGTCGGTAAACCGGTTTCAATGCTGCTTCTTAGAGAGCATGCGACTGTGACAATCTGCCATTCCAGAACGGCGAACATGGAGGAAATCGCGCGTACTGCCGATATTCTCGTAGTCGCCATCGGTAAGGCCAAAGCGATCGGCCGTCAATTCGTTAAGCCGGGTGCAATCCTAATCGATGTGGGTATTAACCGCCTTGAAGACGGCAAGCTTGCCGGAGACGTTGATTATGATGATGTTTTGGAAACAGCCGGATATATTACTCCGGTACCTGGCGGCGTTGGCCCAATGACCATTACAATGCTGATGCAGAACACGCTTAAAGCGGCAAAACAACAACATGCAATCAAGGAGTGAGTAATCCGAAGATGGCTGAACCGGCGCGTATACTTTCGATTAAAGAAATAAACCGCTATATCGGGATGAAGCTGGAATCGGACGAGCTGCTCAGCGACGTTTGGCTGCGCGGCGAAATATCAAACTTTACGCATCATTCCAGCGGACATATGTATTTCACCTTGAAGGACAAAGACAGCCGGCTGAAATGCATTATGTTTGCCTCTTATAATCAGAGACTTCCGTTCATCCCGAAGGAAGGCGCCAAGGTGTTGGCGCGCGGTAATATATCCGTCTATGAACGAGATGGCAATTATCAATTTTATTGTACAGCGATGCAGCCCGATGGAATCGGCAGTCTTTATCTTGCTTATGAGCAGTTGAAGCGGAAGCTTCAAGACGAAGGGCTTTTTGATGGGGCAAGGAAAAGGCCGATTCCGCGTTTTCCGAAAGCAATCGGTATTATTACGTCGCCGACCGGCGCTGCTGTCAGAGATATAATTATTACGCTGCAGCGCCGTCACCCTTCTGTGCCGGTGCTGCTTTTTCCCGTACTGGTTCAAGGGACCGGCGCTGCACCTTCGATCGTGAAGGCGATCGAAACAATGAACCGTTTAGCCGAAGTTGACGTATTAATAATTGGCCGGGGCGGAGGCTCTTTGGAAGAACTTTGGGCTTTCAATGAAGAATCTGTTGCAAGAAGCATTGCGAAGTCATCTATCCCGATCATATCCGCCGTCGGTCACGAGACGGATTTTACGATTGCTGACTTTGTAGCGGATCTTCGTGCCGCAACCCCTACAGCTGCAGCTGAGCTGGCTGTTACGAGTATGCAAGAGATGAAAACCAGACTTTCGCAAGTGGAGTCCAGGCTCGTGCAGAATCTTCGGATGACGCTGCAGAACCGCAAGGATCGGCTTGCAAGGCTGCGGAGATCACCGCTTTTCTTGAACCCGCGCAAGTATCTGCTCCAGCATGCCGAACGGCTTGATCGTACGGAGGAGAGATTGAGGGCGAGAGCCATTCGTTTCGCGGAGAAACATCGGGAGCGGTACGCAGCACTGAATCATGCTTTGACACGCGTTTATCCCGGAGCGCAGGCCACCTTGGCTGCTAAACAATTGGAACGTCTAAGCGTACGATTAGAGTCAACCATGCAGCAAGGCTTGAAGTCGCGGCGCGTTCAACTGCTGGCTTCTATCCGTCAGCTGGATGCACTGAGTCCTCTTAAAGTAATGTCTAGGGGTTATAGCTTAGTTTACGATGATAAAGATCAAAGGCTCATTAAATCAATTTCGGATGTACAGCTTGGCGATTTGCTCCACGTTAAGGTGGCCGATGGTCAGCTGGAATGTCAGGTTTGGGGAATGAAAGGGGAGGCCTAGCAGATGGCAGCAGCTAAAGAACAAGAAGCGATGAGCTTTGAAGCGGCGATGGAGCGTTTAGAGTCGATCGTAAGTAAGCTGGAGAGCGGCGATGTTCCTCTGGAAACGGCAATCGAGCTTTTTCAAGAAGGAATGAAGCTGTCTTCCTTGTGCGGCTCCAAGCTTGAACAAGTGGAGCGGAAGATCGAGGTTCTGATTGAAACCGAAAATGGGTTACATAAAAAACCGTTTGCGCAAGCAAACGAAGATAGAGGGGAATAACAGTGAAAACTTCGGTTTCTACTGCAGATTATTTAACACGCTCCGTTCTGGAAATCGAAGAGGCGCTGCAGTCCTCACTGCCGCAGGGCTGGGATATTCCGCCGAAGCTTCGTGAGGCGATGATGTATTCCCTTGAAGCGGGCGGTAAGCGTCTTCGCCCGATTCTTGTACTCACAGCTGCCGAGGCGGTTGGCCAAGATTTAAAGGCGCGTAAACAAGCGATGCCCATTGCTTGCGCGATTGAGATGATCCACACGTATTCGCTCGTTCATGATGATTTGCCTGCGATGGATAATGATGATTATCGCCGAGGCAAACTAACGAATCATAAAGTATTCGGCGAAGCCATGGCTATTCTGGCCGGTGACGGCTTGCTCACGCATGCTTTCTACTCCGTAACGCAGGCTTCTGCCCTAGGTGCATCGCCGGAGACAACTCTTGCGATTGTGGCTGACCTCGCTAAACTGGCGGGAGCTGCCGGTATGGTCGGCGGGCAAGTAGCTGATATTTTGGGCGAGCAAGGTGTTACTTCTCTGGAAGAGCTCGAATATATCCATCTTCATAAAACAAGTGATTTGATCGTATTCTCTGTGCTGGCTGGCGCTCGGATCGGTGGAGCAAGTCAGCAACAGCTGGAATCGCTGCAGCAATTTGCTCGAAAACTTGGTCTTGCTTTTCAAATCCAGGATGATATTCTCGATTTAATCGGTGATGAATCAAAGCTCGGCAAGCCGGTCCAAAGTGATGTGGAGCAGCAGAAGGTAACTTATCCTTACCTGATTGGGATGGATGAAAGCCTTGCACTCGTAGAGCGACTGACCCAAGATGCGAAGCAAGCACTTGCAGAATCGAAGCTTGCAATGCCTGATTACTTGCTTGCGATTGCAGATTATTTAATGCGCAGGGATCATTAATAAGCGAGACTTGGGATTTTTGCGTCGTTCTATGTTATAATTTAGCCACATTTGGAGTTTACTGGACAACGGGGATTGCCCACCGGGAAAGCGAGGAAATACCGTGTTACTGGAACACATTCATGATCCTAAAGATTTGAAATCTCTCTCAGTTGCACAATTAGAGCAGCTTGCAGCTGAAATTCGTGCTTTTCTCATCGAGAAGCTATCGGAGACGGGAGGTCATCTTGCGCCGAATTTAGGCGTCGTCGAGCTTACTTTGGCGCTGCATTATTTATTTGACAGCCCGAAGGATAAGTTTCTTTTTGACGTAGGCCATCAATCATACGTTCATAAAATTTTAACGGGTCGCAAGGACCAATTCGATACACTTCGTAAATATAAGGGACTGTGCGGTTTCGTTAAACGCTCAGAAAGCCCGCACGATGTATGGGAAGCTGGACATAGCAGCACATCGCTGTCTGCCGCAATGGGAATGGCGCTCGCGCGTGACTTGAAAGGCGAGAAGAACAAGGTAGTCGCGATTATTGGCGATGGCGCCTTAACGGGCGGTATGGCTCTGGAAGCGCTCAACCATATCGGACATGAGAAGAAGAATTTGATGGTCATTCTTAATGACAACGAAATGTCGATTGCGCCGAATGTCGGTGCCTTACATCATTACCTCGGAAAGATCCGAACAGATCGCCATTATCAGAAGGCGAAGGAAGAGCTGAATCAACTGCTTAACAAAATTCCGGCAATCGGGGGCAAGCTTGCCAAGACTGCAGAGCGCTTGAAGGACAGCGTGAAGTACTTGCTTATGAGCGGTATTTTGTTTGAACAGTTTGGTTTCACCTATTTCGGACCGGTAGACGGTCACGACTTGGAGCAATTGACGGAGCTGCTTGAACAGGCGAGCCATGTACCTGGGCCGGTTCTGGTACACGTTATTACGACTAAAGGCAAAGGCTATTCGCCGGCGGAAGCCGATTCCCATAAATGGCATGGCACCACGCCGTACAAAATCGAGTCCGGTCAAATGCTCAAGGCTGTTGGACCGCCGATGTATACGGAAGTTTTCAGCGAAGCATTGATGGACCTGGCTGATGAAGATAGCCGAATCGTAGCGGTAACTCCGGCGATGCCTGGAGGATCCGGATTGACTAAATTCGCTGCTAAATACCCGAATCGGATGATCGATGTAGGGATTGCCGAGCAGCATGCTGCGACGATGTGCGCAGCGATGGCTTTGGAAGGTCTTAAACCGGTTTATGCGGTCTATTCCACCTTCCTGCAGCGTGCATACGACCAAGTCGTTCATGATATTTGCCGTCAAAATACGAATGTCTTATTCGCGATTGATCGTGCAGGTTTCGTTGGGCCGGATGGCGAGACACATCAAGGGGTATATGATATTCCTTTCCTGCGACACATTCCGAATATGGTGCTGATGATGCCTAAGGATGAGAATGAGCTGCGCCGGATGATGAAGACGGCGATCGATTATAATGAGGGGCCAATCGCGATTCGCTACCCTCGGATTAACGGGCTAGGCGTGCAGATCGAGAAAGAAATGAAGCCGATTCCGTTTGGTACATGGGAAACGGTGCGTGAAGGGGATTCAGCGGTTATCGCTGCGATCGGACCGATGATTCCAGTGGCGGAAGAAGCCGCTGAACTGTTGAAACGCGAAGGACTCAATGTACGCGTAGTTAACGCGCGATTCATTAAACCGATGGATGAAGCGATGCTGCTGCAGATCGCCAAAGAAGGATTGAATATGCTTGTACTGGAGGAAAGTGCCGTACAAGGCGGTCTTGGCAGTGCAGTGCTGGAATTCTATTCCTTGCATAACGAGCATAATATTTCGGTACGCATTATGGGTGTGCCGGACGTCTTCGTGGAGCATGGAACGATCAAAGAACAGCGGCAGGAAGTCGGCCTTACTGCGGAACATGTGGCAGTTGAACTTAAGACGCTGCTGCCACGACTTCGTAAGCGCGTAACCGGCCAAGTGTAGAAGAGCGGGAGACACCGATGACGATTGCGAAAGAACGAATTGATATTTTGTTAGTCGAGCAAGGCTTCTATGACAGCCGCGTGAAGGCGAAGGCGGCACTGATGGCAGGACTCGTTATCGTCGACGGTGAGCGGATCGAGAAGAGCGGCATGAAAGTGCCAAGATCAGCCTCCATAGTCGTAAAAGGAGCTCTCCATCCGTATGTCAGCCGCGGAGGATTGAAGCTGGAGAAGGCGATCAAGCAATTCCAGCTTCAGCTGGATGGAGCGGTCATGCTGGATATCGGAGCTTCCACCGGCGGGTTTACCGACTGTGCGCTGCAGAACGGGGCGGCATATGTATATGCCATTGATGTAGGCTACAACCAATTAGACTGGTCGCTGCGCCAGGATGAACGCGTCAATGTGATGGAGCGTACCAATTTCAGATATACCGTGCCGGAAGATTTGAAGGGGCCGCAGCCGACATTTGCGACAATCGACGTCTCCTTCATCTCGCTGAAGCTCATACTGCCTACGCTTGGCACGCTGCTTAAGCAAGGTGCGGGAATTGTAGCGTTGATTAAACCGCAATTCGAAGCAGGCCGTGAGAAGGTACCTAAAACCGGTGTCGTACGGGAGTCTGCTGTACATCGGGAAGTGCTTGGGCAAGTGCTAAGCATGGCAGCTTCGGAAGGTTATGTGCTGGATCAGCTCACGTTCTCTCCAATTACCGGGGGAGAAGGGAATATTGAATTTCTGGCTTATTGGCGGTGGGAACCGGGTAGTCAGTCAGAGCCTCCGGGTGAAGAAGCGATTGCGGCTGTAGTGAAAGAAGCTGCAGGAACATTCTCGCTAGAGGGTAAAGGGTAACGAATGAAAGCCTTTCTTCATGGCTGCGGCCGTGTTGAAGGGCTTTTTATGTTTTTTTAGGCGGCCCCTCTTTGCAGGATGGACATTATTTGGTACACTAGGAACGAAACCAAACAAACGTTCGGTATTAGGCCGAAACCTCTGGCATATGGCGTCCTCTTGTTAGAGGAAAAGCATCTGGAGAAGCGAAATGAATAGGGTATGCCTAATCATGGTGCTGGAGGGATCCTGATGGGAAACTACGGGGACTGGCTGGTTATGTTTGTTGCCGGCGGGTTGATCTTGTTCTGGCTTTATCGCATGTTTTACCGCTGGCTTCACGAACCGCCTGGAATGAATACGAAGCTTCTTCTAAGCGATGCCGAGGATGTGCACGATGATGATATTAACGTGCAGTTTCTGGAGAAAGCAGGCTATGAGGTTACGCATGGCAAGTACCGAGTTCCGATTACGATTGACTTAGATGGCACTACTTTGCAGAGCCGATTATTTATCGATTTATTTGCAGAGAAAGATGGCAAACATTATATTGTAAAAACAGCGCGCGAACGGATGCCGATTGATTGGACAGGCAGTGGCGTTCGAGATCGATTGCTTGTCTACGCGCTGCTGCTGCCTGAGTGCGAAGGGATCCTGTTTGTAGATCATAAGGAGCTTACCATTCGCACGATCACATTTCGATTCGGTTCCTAACTATTGAATGGCTCAAGATCGAATTCGATTCATGAATTCAAAATCTTGATCCTACAGGAGGATATTATGAAGAGTGTAAGACAAATGAAAATACGTGAACTGATCACAAGTCAAATCGTGGAGACGCAGGACGAGCTGGTCGATACGTTGCGATCGGAAGGCTTACAGGTCACGCAAGCGACAATCTCAAGGGATATTAAGGAAATGCAGCTGATCAAGGTTCCTATCGAGGATGGACGCTACAAATACTCGCTGCCTCAGGAGACTAGATCCAATTCCATTCACAAGCTGAAGCGGACGTTGTCCGATCACTTTCTGCATATTGACTACACGGATAATCTGGTTGTGATGAAGTGTTTACCGGGTACGGCGAACGCGATTGGAGCCATGATCGACAATATGGAATGGTCTGAGGTTATGGGGACGATCTGCGGGGATGATACGATTCTGTTGATTTGCCGGACGAAACCACAGAGCGGGGAAATTGTAGAACGACTGCTCGGTTTGATGAATTAAAGACGCAATGAAAGCAAATATATCAATGGGTGCGGAGAATCTTTAAGGAGGAGAGCAACAATGCTAAGCGAGCTGTCTATACGTAATTTGGCTGTTATTGAGTATGTTTCGGTGAAATTCCACGATGGGTTTCATGTATTAACGGGCGAAACCGGAGCGGGGAAATCCATTCTAATCGATGCGCTGAGCCTTGTGGTCGGAGGAAGAGGCGCATCAGACATGGTCAGGTATGGCTGTGACAAAGCTGAAATTGAAGCTATGTTCGAGCTTCCGGCTTCGCATCCGGTTTGGTACACGCTGAAAACCTTCGGCATCCATGTTACGCCTGAAGAAGGGCTCGTCATTAGACGGGAGCTCTCCTCCCAAGGCAAGAGCATCAGCCGCGTCAATGGACATATCGTAACTTTATCGATGCTTCGTGAAACCGGGGAATGTTTAGTCAATATTCACGGTCAGCATGAGCATCAATCTCTCCTTCGTACGGAGAAGCATTTGGAATGGCTGGATTTATATGCTGGAGAAACCGTTGCTGAAACTTTGAATGCATATCGAGCTATTTACAGAGAATATGAGAAAGTACGCATTCAGCTTAAAGAGCTGGAGGATACTTCGCGTCAGAATATGCAGATGCTGGACTTATTCCGCTTTCAAATCGAAGAGATCGCATCTGCCCGGTTGAAGGCAGGGGAAGACGAAGCAATGGCGGAAGAAAAACAGAAACTCATGTATGCGGTCAAACGCAGAGATTCAGCTTCCGAAGCGTATGCACTGCTGCATGGCAATAAAGGTTTAGATGCCATTAGCCGTGCCGTCAGCCGGGTATCGGACATTCGGGAATATGACCCAGCGATTCTGGAGCCGCTGCTCGAGCAGCTGCAATCGGCTTTTTATCAGCTTGAAGATGCGGCTTTCCAGCTAAGGGATTACCGTGATTCTGTTGAATCTGACCCGGAACGATTAACGCATATTGAAGATCGCCTTGATTTGATTCACAGCTTGAAACGGAAGTACGGGGAAACAATCCCTGATATTTTGTCCTATTTGAGCGGAATCAAATCGGAAGCAGATAAGATCGAGAATCGGGACGAGCATTTGGCGCGTCTACAAGCAGAGCAGTCCCGTTTGTTCGCAGAAGCTGTTGTCCTTGGCAACACACTTTCCGTATACCGCAGGGAAGCCGCTGATAAGCTGTCGGGAGCGATTGAGAGCGAGCTGCGTCAACTACAGATGGAACGTACAACGTTCCATGTTCAGCTGCAGCAAACTAAAGATGGCGATTCCTACAAGCTGCACGCAAACGGAATCGACGAAGCAGCATTCCTAATTGCACCGAATCCGGGCGAACCGTTGAAACCAATCAGCAAAATTGCCTCCGGCGGTGAAATGTCGCGTATTATGCTTGCACTCAAAACCATTTTTGCATCTATAGATGAAGTGCCCGTGCTTGTTTTTGACGAGGTGGACACGGGCGTTAGCGGTCGTGCCGCTCAAGCTATTGCCGAGAAGATGTCGAGACTGTCAACGCATTGTCAGGTGTTCTCCATCACTCATCTGCCTCAGGTTGCTTGTATGGCGGATCATCATTATGAAATCAAGAAAACGATTATTGCGGAACGGACATCAACAATGGTAACCGAGCTTGGTTCGTCGACGCGCATCGAGGAACTTGCCCGAATGCTGGGTGGCGTGGAAGTCACGGAAAAAACCCGCCATCATGCACAAGAAATGCTTGACTTGGCAGATAGACAAAAGGGAGCGTAATGGAAGGCAATCAGGGAATGTTTTTGGCGACATAAAACTGTTGGGGCGGGGATACCTTAAAGGTACGCAAATGGCGAACCACCTTTCTCGTCAAGCGATTTTGCAACAGGGAGCGTGAAGTCATTGAATGCCAATCAGCGGAAGCGGTGGCTGGGTTTACTTCTCGTTATCATCGTTTGCATGCTTGGTCTATCCTCTCCAATTCAACATTTCGCCGCATTTCCGAACGAAGTTCGTTTGTTCTCCGGCCAGTTGAAGCAATTAGACTATGGTATGCCTGTACATGCTCAAGTTACCGTTGATCCGCACATGCTGCAAGTCAACGGTTCATCTGACCGTTCACTGTCCATCAATTTGAACAAACCGCTCTCCATTCAGTCGTCACACAGCGGAAAGACTACAATGAAATTGAAATTATTTGGAAAAATTCCGTTTAAGACTGTCAAAGTAAATGTTGTACCTGATTTACGTGTCATTCCCGGTGGACAAACCATCGGCGTCAAAGTGAAATCAGCCGGTATTATGGTTGTAGGCCATCATCAGGTTACTGATGCAAAAGGCGCTCGGGTATCGCCCGGCGAACAAGCGAATTTACAGCTTGGCGATCTTATTATCCGAATTAATGGGAAGTACATTAACGAGGTGCATAAAGTTGCCCAGATGGCAGAAGAAGCGGGCGACGCGAAACAGGCGCTGCAATTAACGGTTAAACGCGGAACACGTTTATTTGAAACGAAGCTTTCGCCTGTATTTGACTCGGAGGACCGTGCATGGCGGTTAGGACTGTACATTCGAGATTCTGCTGCAGGTGTTGGGACATTAACTTTCTATGCTCCGGATCAAGGCGTTTACGGTGCACTCGGACATGTCATTACCGATATGGATACTCAAACTCCGATTGAAGTTGGTGAAGGTCAGATTTTGCAGTCCAATGTGACGTCCATCAACAAGAGCCAAAATGGCGAACCCGGGGAAAAAAGAGCACATTTCATTAAAGAAAGTAAAGTGCTTGGCAATATTGAGCGCAATACGTCGTTTGGCATCTTCGGCAAAATGAAGGAACTGCCGTCACATAGCTACAATCAGCAGTCGCTTCCTGTTGCATTTGCAGAAGAAGTGAAGGAAGGTCCGGCTCAATTGCTCACTGTTGTAAATGGTCAGAAGGTGGAACGTTTTAATGTAGAGATCGTTCATGTCACAAGGCAGCAATCACCGGCAACGAAGGGTATGGTTATCAAAATTACGGACAAGCGTTTGCTGGAACAAACAGGCGGCATTGTGCAGGGGATGAGCGGCAGTCCAATTATTCAAGATGGCAAGCTGATCGGTGCGGTTACTCATGTATTTGTTAATGATCCTACATCGGGGTATGGCTGCTTTATCGAGTGGATGCTGCAAGATGCGGGCGTTCTTCTCAAACCAGCAAGCTTAAATCTTAAGGCGGCCTAGCCACCTTAAGATTTTTATTTTTTTGTCGAATTAGTGCGAATTCTGATAAATGTTGTAGTAAATTATCCATTATAAATCAGATCAATTTAATAATAAAGAAAAATATTATTCGACAGAAGGAATTTCATTGGTCATGTCGAAAATGTTAGTTAGACAAGCTAAGATACGCACAGAGGGCTTTTAAGCGTTAACGACAATAGAGTGAATTACTAGTCTAAGGAGGACTTTACCTTGCAAAGAATTGAAGTGTTGTTGGCTGATGACAATCGGGAATTTACAAATTTGTTGTCCGAGTATATTTCTGAACAAAACGATATGGTCGTTACCGGTGTCGCCTATAACGGCGAGGAAGTGCTTCGCTTATTGGAAGAAACGCGGGAAGTACCGGATGTTCTGATTTTGGATATTATTATGCCGCATCTTGATGGTCTTGGCGTGTTGGAACGGCTTCGTGAAATGAATTTGCCGCAAATGCCCAAAATCATTATGCTAACAGCATTTGGTCAAGAGAATATTACGCAAAAGGCTGTACAGCTTGGCGCATCTTACTACATATTGAAGCCATTTGACATGGAAATACTTGCGAACCGCATTCGCCAATTGGTTGGAAATCCAACCGTCATTTCATCATCATATTCGTCATCCGCTTCTTCATCCATTTCGAATAAATCCAATGTTGTACCGATTGCAAAAGGTAAAAACCTGGATGCAAACATTACGAGCATTATTCATGAAATCGGAGTGCCTGCACATATTAAAGGGTATCAATATTTGCGTGAAGCCATTACGATGGTGTACAACAATATTGAAATTCTTGGTGCGATTACAAAGACGCTTTATCCTGCGATTGCCGAGAAGTTTAAGACGACGCCTTCGCGTGTTGAACGTGCTATCCGTCATGCTATCGAAGTAGCATGGACGCGCGGCAATATTGACAGCATCAGTCACCTCTTCGGCTATACAATTAATATCAGTAAATCGAAGCCGACAAACAGCGAGTTTATCGCGATGGTAGCCGACAAGCTGCGGATCGAGCATAAGGTTTCCTGAGAGCCCCCGAAATGATGGTAATGATTATGAATACATGATAAGCGCCACTTTCGTGCAAGCTGCGAATGTGGCGTTTTTCTTGGTTTGATTTAAACATGTCAGAGGAATACATGCAGGAGGATTGTTTTGTCACCTATAGAATTAACTGCTGCTCCTTCACGGAAGCGATTATTTATTTTGTTATCAGTCACACTTGTCTCGGGTTTCAATCAAGGGTTGATTCTGCCACTTCTGTCAATTTTGCTGGACCGGCAAGGCGTATCGTCGGATGTAAATGGGATTAATTCCATGGCGTTATATATCGGAACATTCAGCACGATGTTCTTTATCGAGAAGCCGATTCGCAGCATGGGTTATAAGAAAGGCATCATTATCGGCATTATACTCGCTGCAATCGGCACGCTGCTGTTTCCTTTTCTCACGTCGATTTGGGTATGGTTTGTGCTTCGCATTATCGTTGGCGTCGGTGACAGTGCCCTTCATTATTGCACGCAGCTCTGGATCGTAAGCAGCAGCCCTGCAGAGAGCAGAGGCCGTTATATATCGCTTTACGGAATGGCTTACGGAATCGGGTTTAGCTTAGGACCAACCGGCATCAATTTATTGTCCATTGCGGATTGGGTACCATTTTGTTTGAATACGGTTCTGTTCGTGCTCATTCTACTGTTTGTCAGAACGCTTCATCCGGAATATCCGGAGCATTCGGCAAAGCTTGCCAATTCTTCGTCGAACCGATACGCTAGGGTGTACCGCATTGCATGGTTTGCGCTGCTGCCGGCAATTTTGTACGGTTTGATGGAAGCGACGATGAACAGTAATTTTCCATTGTATGGATTGCGTATTCATCTAAGTCAAGCATCGATCTCATTACTGCTTCCGGCTTTGGGCGTAGGCAGTTTGCTGCTCATGTTCCCGCTCGGGATGCTTAGTGACCGAATTGGTCGTAAGCCGGTTCTGATGGGATGTGCTTGTATTGCTGGCCTGATGTTTCTCTCTGTTCCGCTTGCAGGCGATCATGTAGCGGTATTATTCATCCTGCTTGCGATGATTGGCGGATTTATCGGCTCATTCTTCTCACTTGGCCTTGCCTACGCAGCAGATTTGCTGCCGCGCGAATTGCTGCCATCCGCGAATGTAACGGCATCTATCCATTTCAGCATCGGCAGTTTGCTCGGTCCCGGCATCAGCGGGTTCGGCATACAATATGTATCAACGAATAGTATGTTTATCATGCTCGGCAGTGCATTTACGCTGTTTGCGCTCATCGGACTCTTCACTCGAGAGGCGCGCCATCAAAAATTGCAATCGAATCCATAATTAATTTTAAACATGGAGTATCTTTTTGACACATTCATTCGTTTACGTCATGAATCTACGCTAACAGATGAGGAGGTGCCATGATGACAATACAACCGACTGTCGATGAAATGCGGCTTACCTTGTACCGCTACTGCTTGTCGCTTACGCGTTCCACCTGGGATGCGGAGGATCTTGTACAGGAGACTTGTTTACGGGCGCTGCCGGTCATGAACGGCGCGCTTGTACATCCTAATCCAACGGCTTATTTGCTGCGTATCGCGAAAAACATCTCGGTTGATCAAGCACGGCGAATGAAACGAGCCAGACACTTGCTGGAACAGCAAGAAACGGTGCTGGACCGTTTATTCGGCGAATCGCATGAACTTGAATATGCGCTCCGGCTGCTTATTTATCATTTATCCCCATTGCAGAGGACAGTTTTTCTGCTTAAAGAAGTATTCGGCTATAAAGGCCACGATGTGGCCGCTAAGCTTACCATGTCTGAGGGGGCTGTAAAAGCAGCTCTGTACAGAGCAAGAGCTGCCATAGCTAAACTCAAACAGCAATCGGATCTTGCGCAAGTTTCGAAGCTGGCGGAGCGAAAAGTCGAGGACAGTCAGCTTTATGCTTATGTTCATGCCGTTCGTGCAGGTGATGCTCAGGCGTTAGTTGTGCTAGCTAACGTGGAGGAGCAGCTTATGGATCCGGTACAGGCAATTGGTCAGCTTCATATTTCAC
The DNA here is from genome assembly GCF_059686995.1 of Paenibacillus rhizoryzae. Taxonomy (NCBI): domain Bacteria; kingdom Bacillati; phylum Bacillota; class Bacilli; order Caryophanales; family Paenibacillaceae; genus Paenibacillus; species Paenibacillus rhizoryzae. Next base: position 332,447 of record NZ_JCAALT010000003.1, read on the forward strand.
AAGGCAACCGCTCATCCGTTAGCATGATGTATGCAGCCTAACGGCAACGAATGAGGAGGTTTCCGGCAATGAGTTTAGTGCCTTATATTGTGGAATCAACCAATCGGGGAGAGCGCAGCTATGATATCTATTCGAGGCTGCTCAAAGACCGTATTGTCATGGTAAGCGGCGAAATTGAAGATCAAATGGCTAATGCGGTCGTGGCCCAGCTGCTCTTTCTTGCTGCTGATGATCCGGATAAAGACATTCAGCTGTATATCAATAGCCCCGGCGGCTCGGTAACGGCGGGTTTCTCTATTTTTGACACGATGCAGTTTATTAAACCGGAGGTATCCACGATTTGCACGGGGTTTGCGGCGAGCTTCGGCGCGATTCTGTTAGCGGGCGGAGCCAAAGGGAAACGTTACGTACTTCCTAACAGCGAAGTGATGATTCACCAGCCGCTCGGGGGTGCAAGAGGGCAGGCTTCCGATATCCAGATTCACGCCAGCTGGATCTTGAAGACGAGGGAGAAAATCAACACGCTGCTTGCGCTTCATACGGGGCAATCGAAAGAACAGATCGAACGAGATTCCGACAGAGACCGGTTCATGAGTGCGGAAGAAGCGGTGGCTTACGGGATTGTAGATAAGATTCTTTAACCTAAAAAGGCGAGCATCTCCATCACCGGAGGGCTCGCCTTTTTCACGTTGTCATGCTGCTACTTTAAGATTAAACGCCCGGCCGAGGCGGACGAGGCCGTTTCTCGCGAAAACGGGATGCGACATAATTGCGTTTGCGATCGCGAAAGAAAGTCCATCCTCCGATAAAACCGACCCCAAGCAGGAACAGCACCATGCCAATAATAAAGGTCCACCACTCAAAATGATGGACAGCGGCTTCGTTGCCGAAGGATGAGAAATAATGAAAGATAGCATCCTTCATGAGAAGAAATCCATAAGTTGCGGCGATTCCCGGAATAACGAGCAGTAAAACGGCAATAAAACGAATAGTAACCTGCTTCATGCGAATAAATCCTCCTGTACAGAAACAACGGCAATGATGCTATAATCATACCTTTTTCGGGGGAGGCTGTCCATTTCATCCCTTGTGGCAGTTTCAAGGAGCTTTGAAAAAAGGTACAATAGACATGAAACGGCTTTACGATCTGGAGAGGAGCAACAGGAATGACGATTCAATGCGATTTGGCCATCATCGGCGGAGGCATTGCAGGATATACAGCTGCGATCAAAGCGGCACAAGCAGGGAAGAAAGTGATTATCGTGGAAAGAGAGAAGCTGGGTGGAACTTGTTTACATAAAGGCTGTATACCTAGTAAAGCGCTGCTCCGCAGTGCTGAAGTATACACCACGATGCGCAAGGCGGATACATATGGCATTCATGTGGCTGAGGGAGCGATTTCACTTGATTTCCCTAAAGTACAGCGCCGGAAAGAAAGTACGGTAGAAGGGCTATACAAAGGGCTCCAATATTTGATGCGAAAGCATAACATCACCGTCATGCAGGGCAGCGGCAGAGTAATTGGACCTTCTATCTTCTCGCCGAAGAGCGGCAGCGTGGCAATTGAGCTCCCTGATGGCGAAATGGAAACCATCGTACCGACGAATCTTATCATTGCGACGGGCTCGCGTCCGCGGTCACTACCGGGTCTGGAACCAAAGCCAGGCGAGATCATGTCGAGCGATGAAGCGCTGACGATGGACGAGCTGCCGAAATCCATCTTGATCGTCGGCGGCGGCGTCATTGGCGTAGAGTGGGCATCCATGCTCATCGACTTCGGCGTTGACGTTACGTTGATCGAAGCGGCATCGCGGCTACTGCCGGGTGAAGATGTTGAAGCATCAGCAGAGCTGACGAAGCAACTGCGCCGCAGAGGGGTACGTATTTTGACAGGTATTCAATTGAAGCTTGAAACGTATACCTATAATGATGGACAAGCCTCCGTAACAGCGGATACAGCAGATGGTCCGGTTATCTTGAATGCCGAGCGGCTGCTTGTTTCCGTTGGCCGTCAAGCGAATGTCGAAGAGATCGGTCTCGAAAATACGGATGTTCGCGTCGAGAAAGGCGTTATCCGCGTGAACGGGTATTTTCAAACGAATGAACCTCATATTTATGCGATCGGGGATGTGAACGGAGGCTTGCAGCTGGCACATGCGGCGGCTCATGAAGCGATTGTTGCTGTTGATCATATGCTCGGCGGGAAAGAACAGGCACCTGATCACTCGCGGGTGCCAAGAGCGATTTATTCCAAACCGGAGCTGGCTTCCATCGGACTGACGGAAGACGAAGCGCGCAAACAAGGGCATGATATCAAAGTCGGCAAAGTTCCGTTCCAAGCGATTGGCAAGGCACATGTGCTGGGAGAAACGGATGGTTTTGCGAAAGTTATAGCGGATGCGAAGACGAATGATATACTTGGCGTTCATCTAATCGGGCCGCATGCGACCGACTTATTATCTGAGGCATCGCTCGCTATGCTGCTGAATGCGACTCCTTGGGAAGTTGGACAGCTCATTCACCCGCATCCTACGCTTTCCGAAGTGCTGGGTGAAGCTATGCTGGCAGTTAATGGGAATTCATTGGCATTTTAGGTCGGAGCTGCATCTTTATATAGTAAGCAACAACACAATTCGCAGCAGTGGACGGAGCATTTCTTTTTCGGTAAAAGTCGGTTATAATGGGTATAGGCAAGTCTTAGTACCTGGTTATAATAGCAGCTAAAAGGAGGGCATCCCTCATGACACAATCCGAATCTGCCGTGCAGCAATCCAAACATGCTGCGCTTGGGCTAACGGACGATCAAGCCATTGAAATGTATACGTTAATGACAACCGCTCGTCGGTATGATGAGCGCTGTCTGCTGCTTCAACGGGCAGGCAAAATCAAGTTCCACGTATCCGGCATCGGGCAAGAAGCCGCACAGGTTGGCGCAGCCTTTGCGTTAGACCGGAATCAAGATTATTACCTGCCTTATTATCGCGACTACGCATTTGTGCTTGCAGTAGGTATGACATTGCGCGAGCTTATGCTTTCCCTATTCTCTAAAGCGGCTGACCCGAATAGCGGCGGTCGCCAAATGCCGGGACACTTCGGTTCGAAGCGTCTGCGCATCGTTACGGGCTCAAGCCCTGTGACAACGCAAGTGCCGCATGCCGTTGGTTTTGCGCTGGCTTCCAAGATGAAGAAGAAAAATTTCGTATCCTTTGTTACCTTCGGCGACGGCTCCAGCAATCAGGGGGACTTCCACGAGGGTGCAAACTTTGCCGGAGTGCATAAACTGCCGGTTATTTTCATGTGCGAAAACAATCAATATGCGATTTCGGTTCCGCTTCATAAGCAAATCGGCGGAAAAATCGCTGACCGTGCCATTGGATACGGTTTCCCTGGCTATAGCGTAGATGGCAACGACCCGCTGGAAGTGTATCGCGTCGTCAAAGAAGCACGCGAGCGCGCAGCAAACGGCGAAGGACCAACACTGGTAGAAGCCGTGATGTACCGTTTGTCACCGCATTCCACATCGGATGAGGATCTTGCTTACCGTACGAAGGAAGAAGTCGACTCGCATCGCGACAAAGACGGCTTGCCGAAGTTCAAGCAATATTTGATTGACAGCGGAATTTGGGATGAAGAGCGGGATGCAGCCTTGATGCAGCAGATTAAAGCGGCTCTGGACGATGCGACCTCCTATGGGGATCAAGCAGCTTTCCCAGAGCCTGAAGATATATTGAAACATGTTTACGCCGATGATCATCATGGCGAAGGAGGACGCTAACATGCCGAAAATGGACTATATCGATGCGATCCGCTTGGCCATGAAAGAGGAAATGGAACGCGATGAGGATGTATTCGTGCTCGGAGAAGACGTTGGCCACAAAGGCGGCGTATTCACGACGACGAAAGGGCTTATCGGCCAGTTTGGCGAGGAACGTGTACTAGATACTCCGCTTGCGGAATCCGCAATCGTCGGCGCTGCCATCGGCGCGGCCATGTATGGCATGAAGCCGATTGCCGAAATGCAATATTCGGACTTTATGTTCCCGGCTACCAATCAAATTATTAGCGAAGCGGCCAAGATCCGTTATCGCTCCAATAATGACTGGACATGCCCGCTTGTAATCCGTGCGCCGATCGGCGGCGGTATCTTCGGCGGGCTGTACCATTCCCAGTGCCCCGAGTCCGTATTCTTCGGAACACCCGGTCTCAAGATCGTAGCGCCGTATACGGCATACGATGCGAAAGGGCTTCTGAAAGCAGCTGTTCGCGATCCGGATCCGGTTATTTATTTTGAAAACAAGAAATGCTACAAGCTTGTAACCGGCGATGTTCCGGAAGGCGATTATATCGTTCCGATCGGGGAGTCAAACATCCTTCGCGAAGGCGACGACATTACGGTCATCAGCTACAGCCTGCCGCTTCACTTCGTGCTCGAAGCAGCCGAGGAGCTTGCAGAAGAAGGCGTGTCGACGCATGTGCTCGACTTGCGGACACTCCAGCCGCTTGACAAAGAAGGCGTTCTGGAAGCTGCCCGTCGTACCGGTAAAGTGCTCATCATTCATGAAGATAACAAATTCGGAGGCATTGGCGCAGAAGTGTCCGCTATCATAGCAGAAGAGATGCTTTATGAGCTGGATGCTCCAATTATGCGGCTATGCGGTCCGGACGTTCCGGCAATGCCGATCAATCCACCGGGCGAGAAATTCTTTATGCTGAATAAAGATAAAGTGAAAGAAGCGATGAAGAAGCTGGCATTATTCTAAGATCGAAGTCGCTTCGCAAAACATTTAGGAGTGGTCGGAATGAAGAAATTGACGGAAGTCGTCATGCCACAGCTCGCAGAATCGCTTGTCTCCGCAACGATCGACAAATGGCTGAAGCAGCCTGGCGATTCGATCGAGATGTATGAGCCGATCTGTGAAATTCTTACTGACAAAGTAAATGCAGAACTACCCGCGACCATTCAAGGGACGCTGATCCGAATATTAGTCGGTGCAGGTGAGACGGTGCCTGTAGGTACGCCGCTTTGCCTCATCGAGGTTGATGAAGAGGGAGCGGGTACTGCTGCTCCGACTGCGTCACACGCAGGAAGCAGCAATACCCTTGCAGCGTCGTCCGGCGCTCCGGCCCGCGGCAACGAGCGAGCAGCGGTTCGTGCTCAAGGTGCAGCAGCTGAAGCAGGCGGGGATGGCAATGATCATATGCGTCATCGCTACTCTCCTGCGGTTCAGTCTCTTGCAGCAGAACATAATGTAAACTTGTCTGGAATAGAAGGAACAGGGCTTGGCGGACGAATCACTCGAAAAGACGTGCTTGCTTTCGTGGAGTCCGGACGCGGGGCTAAAGCTACTGGAACAGCAGCCGGACATGTAGGCAGCGCTCAGCAAACACAGCAGTCGAATAAGAGCGGCGGGGAGCAGGTTCGTTCCTCCGGCCTTCATTTGTCTGAAACGCCTCGTATTCCGGGTGTTGAAGTGGAAGGGCAGCAAGTGCCGGGCAGAAGCGAATATTTTATCGATGTTACGCCTGTCCGCAATGCTATCGCACGTAATATGCGCCAAAGCGTTACTGAAATTCCACATGCTTGGATGATGATGGAAGTGGATGTGACCAACCTCGTCTCCCTGCGCAACAAATTGAAAGATGACTTCAAGAAGCGTGAAGGCGTGAATCTTACTTATCTCGCATTCTGGGTGAAAGCCGTCGTTAATGCGATCAAAGATTTCCCGATTATGAATTCGGTTTGGGCCGTTGACAAAATCATCGTGAAGCGCGATATCCATATCGGTCTTGCGGTGGGTACAGAGGATGCGGTTAAAGTACCTGTCATCAAAAACGCGGATCAGAAAAATATTGCCGGCCTCGCCAGGGAGATTGAAGATCTTGCCCGCAAAACGCGCGAAGGCAAGCTAACGCTCGCAGACATGGAAGGCGGAACGTTCACCGTAAACAATACGGGGTCGTTTGGCTCGATCTTGTCATACCCAATCATCAACTATCCGCAAGCAGCTATCGTTACCTGCGAATCCATCGTGAAGCGTCCTGTCGTCATCAATGATATGATTGCGGTTCGTTCGATGGCCAATATTTGTTTGTCGCTGGATCACCGGATTCTCGATGGCGTCATTTGCGGACGTTTCTTGCAGCGGGTGAAAGAAAATTTGGAAAGCTTCAATCTAGATACGAAGCTGTATTGAAACGGGGCTTACATGTTATGACAACGAACGCGAAAGCGATCGATGTTCACTATACGCCCATGCTCGGTTATGCCGAAGCATGGGATTTACAGAAGGCATACGTCAAACAAATCGACAAGGAGGAGCGACGTGAAACGCTGCTCCTTCTTCAGCATCCGCCGACCTATACGATCGGTTCGCAGCGCCATCCCGAGCATTTGCTCTATTCGGAAGAAGAATTAGCCGCTCGCGGCATCGGCGTGTTTCAAATTGACCGCGGCGGGGATATTACGTATCATGGACCGGGTCAGCTTGTCGGGTACCCGTTGCTTTATTTGGATGGAGCGGGCCTTGATCTGCACGGTTACTTGCGTCAGCTGGAGCAGGCCATCATGGACTGGCTGGCTGGGTATGGAATCGAAACGAACCGGAAGTCGGAGTATACCGGTGTTTGGGTTGGCGATGCCAAAATTGCGGCGATCGGCGTGAAGTTTAATAAAGCCAGGACTCGACGCGGATTCGTGACGAGCCATGGCTTTGCGCTTAATATTAAAGCAGGCATTGCGCAGGATGGATTTCGAGGCATCATTCCTTGCGGGATCCAGGAATATGCGGTAACTTCTTTTGCCGACGTAACAGGTATTAACTTAAGTGTGGAACAAGCGGCACGCGAGCTGCTGCCGCATTTCTGCAAACAGTTTGGCTGTGAAGTGGAAGAAGAAACCGGACTATTCGAAGATCCAGCCGATACCCATCAATAATGTGGAGATCAGCAGCGAGGCGATGAGCAGCCAGATGAACACTTTCATCAATTGGTTCTGACGCACGAGAGCATGCTCCTTTCGTAAATAAGATGTACAAGTATGAGACTATTGTAAACGAAATCCATGAACGGAGGAAAGCCGATGATTAATAACCAACGAATAATCGATGAATTTATGGCGCTTGTCCAGGTGGACAGCGAAACGAAATATGAGCGTGACATATGCGACGTGCTTACCGGAAAGCTGAAAGAGCTTGGTTTCTCAGTAGAAGAAGACGATGCGGCAAGTATTACGGGGCACGGGGCAGGCAATCTGTTCGCGATGCTTGAAGCAAACGGCAGCGAGAATGCACCGACGATTTTCTTTACTTCCCACATGGATACGGTAGTGCCGGGAAAAGGAATTAAACCGCGTCTGGATGCAGACGGCTACATAAGAAGTGACGGCACGACAATCCTTGGAGCCGACGATAAAGCCGGACTCGCAGCCATGTTCGAAGCCATTCGCGTAATCAAGGAACAGAGTCGTGCTCATGGTCCGATTCAGCTTGTTATTACGGTTGGAGAAGAAAGCGGGCTTGTAGGCGCGGCAGCGATCGATCCGAAGAAGCTGAAAGCGAAGTTCGGTTACGCGCTGGATTCCAACGGTCCGATCGGCGATATTGCCGTTGCTGCGCCGTCCCAAGCGAAGATTACGATCAAAATCCACGGTAAATCGGCACATGCAGGCGTTAATCCGGAGGATGGCATCAGTGCCATCCAAGTGGCAGGCAAAGCGATCTCCCGTATGTCGCTTGGAAGAATCGATCATGAAACAACGGCAAATATCGGACGTTTCGAGGGCGGAGGTGCAACGAACATCGTTTGTGATTTCGTGAAACTAGATGCGGAAGCCCGCAGCATTGTGCAGGATAAACTCGACAAGCAGGTCGGGTCGATGCGCGAAACCGTCCTTGCGGTTGCAGGTGAGTTCGGCGCAAAGGCGGAGTTTGAAAGCAAGCTGATTTATCCGGCGTTCAACTTTACCGACGGAGATCCGGTTGTGGAGCTGGCGAAGGCTGCCATTGAGAAAATCGGCAGAACACCGAAGCTGTTTCACTCCGGCGGCGGAAGCGACGCGAATATTTTCAACGGGCATGGCGTCCCGACGGTGAACCTTGCGATTGGCTATGAACATATCCATACGACGAATGAACAAATTAAGGCAGAGGATTTAGTGAAAACGGCTGAGCTGGTTGTAGCGATTATCGAACAAGCGGCGGAACTGACGGAATAACAGCTTGCCTATACGAATAAGGGTTGCCGGCTGTAGAGTGATCTACGGCGGCAACCCTTTCTATTGTTTGAGCGTGATGCGTCCTACGACGTTCAGCGCGTCGACTGTAAATATTCACCAAGCGTGCGACCGGACTTGCCGTTAATCGGGCTTGTCTTCGCGCTCGCTTTGGCAAGCAGCTTCAGTTGATGACGGATTTCCCAGGCTTTTCCCACAAGTGCCATCGAGCTTTTTACCGTGTATTGTTTCATGATTGATCTCCCCTTTTGCTATACTGATAGATAGATATGAGAGAGTTAGAGAACATATGCCAACTGAAATGCCGATTTGCCGAATTGCCTTCAAAGGAGCCGATGAGAGATGTTAGAGAAAACCGATCAATTCCGAGAGAAAACAATCAAGACTGAACCGATTTTCGAAGGGAAAATAATTTCGCTGCAGGTCGATACGATCGAGCTGCCTGATGGCAAAACAGCTACGCGCGAAATTGTGAGACATCCCGGAGCGGCAGCCGTTCTTGCCCTAATCGATGATAAAATGCTGGTCGTGGAGCAGTATCGCAAGCCGATGGAGAAGTTCCAGATCGAGATTCCGGCTGGGAAGCTGGATGCCGGCGAAGATCCGATGGTTGCGGCAGCGCGTGAGCTTGAAGAGGAAACCGGCTACCGTGCCGGGAAGCTTCGTCCGCTAAGTGCGTTCTATACGTCACCTGGATTCGCCGACGAGAAGCTGTACGTGTATCTTGCAGAGGATCTTGTGAAAGGGGAAAGCGCGCCGGATGAGGATGAGTTTCTGGCGGTAGAAGCGATTACGTTCGAGCAGGCCCAGCAATATATGAAAGAAGAGCGGATCAGCGATGCGAAGACCATTCTGGCTGTCTATGCATGGCATATTTACAGGCTTACGGGAGAGATCTAGAGGTGACGACTGTGAAAGCGGCTGTACAAGAAGGGAAGCTGGGCCGTGTATTTGCCGATCTTCATTTGCATATTGGACGGACGGAGCGGGGAGAACCGGTTAAGATCAGCGGCAGCAAGGATCTAACCTTCCGCAACATTGCACACGAGGCGGCGGTTCGCAAAGGAATCGGTCTGCTTGGCGTGATCGACTGCCACTCTCCCGGTGTTCAGCGAGATATAGAGTCCTTACTTGATTCTGGGGAAATGACCGAAATTAGCGGTGGAGGTATTCGCTACAGGAATACGACGATTCTTCTCGGCTCCGAAATTGAGGTTCGCGATGCCGGTTTCGGCACGGCACATCATCTGATCTATCTGCCCGATTTTGCAGAGATGCAATCGTTCACGAAGTGGATGTCCCGCTCGATGCGCAATGTACAGCTCAGCTCACAGCGTTTATATGTGCCATCCCGAGAGCTGCAAGCGGAAGTGAAGGGACGAGGCGGGCTGTTCATCCCTGCTCATATTTTCACGCCGCATAAGAGCTTGTTCGGGAGCTGCTCCGATCAGCTAAGCGATACGTTGGATCCGAGTCTCGTAGATGCCGTCGAGCTCGGATTAAGCTCGGACAGCGAGATGGCAGGGCTTATTCCTGAGCTTGATACGCTGCCGTTTCTGACGAATTCAGATGCGCATTCCTTAGCGAAGATCGGTCGTGAGTACAATGAGCTATACCTTCAAGAGCCGTCATTTAGGGAGCTGAAGCTGGCACTTGAAGGGGCTGAAGGACGGGCAATAACGGCCAATTATGGGCTGAATCCGGTGCTCGGAAAGTATCATCGCACGTACTGCGTGAATTGCGGTTCACTCGTGGAGGACAAGCAGGATGCCGAGCGTTGCTTGCAATGCGGCAGTCTCAAGCAAGTACGAGGTGTATTGGACCGGATTATGGAGCTAGGGGCTAAAGCGGGGCGAAGCGAGCCGGTAGTGCCGCAAAATCGTCCGTATTATATTTATCAAGTACCGCTGGAATTTATCCCGGGGATCGGCCCGAAGACGTTGTCCAAGCTGCTGGATCAGTTTGGTACGGAGATGAACATTCTTCATGATGTACCGACGGCGGCGATTGCAGAGATTGCAGGCGAATCGGCGGCAGCGATTATAGCTGAAGCCCGTACTGGTTCTTTAAAGCTGCAAGCAGGCGGCGGAGGCAACTACGGCAAAGTCGCAAGCAAGTCGTAAGCAGACCGTCATAGCTGCGGGGGCTTGGACATACACTGAACCATCTGGGTTTAGGGGGATATGCCATGCGATCATCCGCGCTTCAGCCGAATATGAAGGATCAGCTGACGCTTTATGTATTCGTGTCTGTATTATTTGTCGTAGGGGTAGTTTTCGGTGCGCTTCTCGTTAATGCATTGACGCTGGATCAGCAGCAAAATTTGGCGGGGGATGTACAGCAATTCATCCATCATATCCAGGAAGGCGTCTTGCAAAGCGGCGGCGAGTCGTTCTGGGATCGGGCTTGGTTCCATGCCAAATGGCTGATCCTCATCTGGGTGCTAGGTCTGACTGTCGTTGGGATGCCGCTTGTGCTGGCGCTTGATTTTCTGAAAGGCGTCTTGGTAGGCTTCGCGATCGGTACACTGGTGCGGCAATTTGCGTGGAAAGGTCTGATCTTCTCGCTAGCTTCAGTCGCCCCGCCAAATTTACTGGCTGTACCGGCCTTTCTCATCATTAGCGTGTCGGCTGTATCTTTCGGACTGTATGTGATTAAGAACCGGCTCTTAGGCCGTTTCGGCACGCTTAGCCAGCCATTATTCACTTTCACATCCAGCGCTGTCATGATGCTGATCATCATTCTGGGAGCTGCTGCCGTGGAGTGTTATGTCACTCCGATGCTGCTAAAATGGGCCGCTCCGCTTATCGTAGGTGTCAGCGGTGGATTGTAATGATTCTAAAAAAAATTGACTTTGTTCGTTATGAGCACCTATAATAAAAGCAAACCGATTCCGTGATTATGGCACAAGTCAGGTATGAGGGGGGAAGCCATGGAATCCCGGATTGATAAGATTAAGCAGCAGCTGCAGTCGCAGGGGTACAAGCTCACCCCACAGCGAGAAGCTACAGTTCGTGTGCTTCTGGAGAACGAAGAGGATCATCTTAGCGCGGAAGACGTGTTCATGCTCGTCAAGGACATCGCGCCTGAGATCGGATTAGCAACAGTATATCGAACATTGGAACTGCTGAGCGAGCTGCATGTCGTGGAGAAGATGAATTTTGGGGATGGCGTTGCGCGGTACGATTTACGGGCAGACAACAACAAACATCATCATCACCACCTCATCTGCGTGCAATGTGGAACCATGAGTGAAATATTGGAAGATTGGCTGGGGCCGCTTGAAGAGCGACTCGAGCGGGAATACGGTTTTATGGTTCTTGACCATCGCCTTGATTTTCAAGGCGTATGCGTCAATTGCAAAGCGAAGAACGACGCACTCAAGGTCGAAAACTAAACACTCCCTTCTGCAGTGTTCTCAGCACTAGTGCTGAGCAACACTGTTAAAGGGAGTTTTTTGTGCGCTTCTAGGGTCTCTTCCTTCTTGACTTGTGACCGGATTTGGACTTGCGAGAAGCCGCTTCTGTCGATTGATCGGAGGAGGAGTAAGCTGCTGCCCCTCCAAGCTGCATAATCCCATAGCCCTGCGCTTTGGAGGAGTAGTTCGAGATTCGCTTGGCTGAAGCGCGCAGCCGCTTCGTAATCGTCGAGGGACTGAGCGAGGGATCCAGTGACTTCAATAGCGCAACGCCGCCGGCCACATGAGGGCTGGACATGCTCGTGCCGGATAACACTTGATAACCGCCGCCCAGCGATGTCGATTTGATATAGCTGCCCGGGGCAGTGACGTCGATGCCATAGCCGCGGCTGCTATAATTAGCGACCTTTCCTTTACGTGTAGATGCTGCAACGGCAATCGCTGTCGAGTACCTAGCGGGCTGATCTATTCGTCCGGTGCTAGTTCCGCTGTTTCCCGCTGAGGCCACGACGATAATGCCGTTCTGTCTGGCGCGCTGAACGGCTTCCTTCAGCGCGCTGCTCGTTTCCCCTTCGAGACCAAGGCTCATATTGATGATGGGAATCTTCTTGGAGATACACCAGTCGATGCCTTTAATGATATCAGAGACGTAACCTGCGCCGCTCGCATCGAGCGCTTTGACGGCGTACAGCCTCGCGCGGGGTGCTACGCCTTGCAGCACGCCGTTTGAACCGGCTGCCGCCGCTATGCCTGCTACATGGGTGCCATGGCCGTTGTCGTCTTTGTAAGACGAACCGCCCATCGTATTGACGCCCCCGTAAATGCGAAGGTCAGAATGTTTGGCGATGCCTGTATCGATAATGGCGATTCCTGCGCCTTTGCCTTTCGTGGACGACCATACTTTATTCGCTTCTATTTGCGAGTGATTCCAGCCTACGCTGCCTGAGGACGAATCCGAGTGCAGCGTTCCTTTGCCTGCGCCGCGCGTTCGCAAGTTTTTTCTCATGTAGAGGGAAGCTTTTGCGCTGATGCGGACCTTTGCGTTCTTCGTTTTGGTCTGCACCGGGAAACCATGCGCATGGAGCTTGAAATCGGGCTCCACGTAGCTGACATTCGGATGCTCGGCTAATGATTGCAGCTGCTGGGTACGACGGCTGTCGACGTGACAGCAGATGACGCGGTTGCGGCGAATGCTCTTAACCGGTCGTATGCCGTATTTGGCAAGCTCCTTAAGACATTGCGTATATTGGGATTGCGATTTGAAGCCGATTAATTTACGCGTCGTATGACCTGATGATCTGCCTTTTGAGCAGCTGAGCAGCAGCCGTTCAACATTTGGCAAAGATGCTCCTCCTTTGACGATAGACTGAACTTCCAATCGGTGCAGGAACCAATACTCCAGTGTATGGAGACATTCGTACAAGGGCATGGGTAGATGCTGATACACGGGTACATATTTTCCGTTCCGCGAGAGAAAGTATCAGGGAGGACTGTCAACCCGTCCTCTGCCTGCATATGAAGAATCAAGGAGACGGAGAGGGAGATGCATATGATTATCGGCGTGCCGAAAGAAATCAAAGCAAGCGAGTATCGAGTTGCGCTTACCCCTGCAGGAGCGGGAATGTTGAAGGCTGCCGGTCATGAGGTCGTGGTCGAAAGCGGTGCCGGAGAAGGAAGCAGCTTTACTGATGAGGCCTATATAGCGGAAGGCGCTGCCATCTTACCGACGGCGAAGGAAGTCTGGGCGAAAGCAGAAATGATTATGAAGGTGAAGGAGCCATTGCCGGAAGAGTTTGGCTATTTCCGCGAAGGGCTGCTCCTGTTTACGTACTTGCACCTAGCCGCTGCGCCTGAACTCACAAAGGCACTCATCGAGAAGGATGTCTCGGGAGTCGCCTATGAAACGATTCAGATGCCTAATGGCAGCTTGCCGCTGCTCACTCCGATGAGCGAGGTAGCGGGCAGGATGGCGGTGCAGGTTGGGTCTCAATTCTTGGAAGCCTTCTACGGCGGACGCGGGATATTGCTTGGCGGCGTACCGGGCGTTCCTCCTGCCGAGGTAATTATCCTTGGCGGCGGCATCGTGGGTACGAATGCGGCTCGTATTGCGCTTGGCATGGGAGCAAGCGTCGTTATTCTGGAACGCAGCGCGGATCGGATGCGTTATATCGATGAAGTGTTTGAAGGCCGCATTCGTACATTAATGTCGAACCCCTATAACATTGCAAGCGCGGTGAAGAAAGCGGATCTGTTGATCGGAGCGGTCCTCATTCCAGGTGCCAGAGCACCGCACTTGGTCACCGAAGAGATGGTGAAGACGATGAAGAAAGGTGCCGTCATCGTGGACGTTGCCGTTGACCAAGGGGGAACCATTGCGACAATCGACCGCGTAACAACGCATAAGGATCCGGTTTATGAGAAACATGGCGTCCTCCATTATGCCGTTGCGAATATGCCCGGAGCCGTTCCGAGAACCTCTACACTGGCCTTGACGAACGTGACAATGCCGTATGCGCTGGAGCTTGCCGGCAAAGGGCTGGAGGAAGCCGTGCGGGCGAACGAGCCGCTTCGTAAAGGTGTGAACACGTACAAAGGCCGCGTTACGCATCCGCAGGTAGCTGAGGCTGTAAATATGCCGTACATCAGCATGACTCAATTGCTTGAGAGCGTAGCTTTCGATAAACTAAGCTAGCTGGGCGCTTATGCATGATTCGTCGTCCCTGCTCATAAGGTGTTGTAAAGGACAACCATTGCCCGTCTGCAAACGGGAAAGGCTGCCCATTCTTCGCTTTAGGAAAAGGGGTAAATGCGATGGTGGTGTCGGTTCGCAGGTGGCTGAGACGGATAATTTTTGTGCTGCTGCTCTGTTTTTTCACAATTACGATGTATGGCGGCTGCCGGTTTATCGCCGTTTGGATTACGCCTGAGGATCCGTATCGCGTACCGCAGGGTCAAGCATTGAAGGTATTCAAAGAAGAACCGTTTCAGGTGGATGCAAGCAGCATTTATGACAAGCTCCGTTTATTTTACTGGTATGGCGAATAGGATGCGCGTGTTTTGGCTTCCTTTGGCAGGATATCAAGCAGCTTTGTGGAATATAGCAGGGATACCTGCTGAAGCTGTTTATCCGGGAAAGGAACGACCCATGAGAGTGCATCTGCGAACATTTATACAGTATTTACAGGAAGGGCGGAGGCTGTCCGCCAATACGTTGTCTTCCTATGAACGCGATTTGTCGTTATTTCTGGATTACGCAGAGAGTCAGGGCATTTCGTACGTGGACGGCATCCAAAAGCACCACCTCTCTCTCTACATGCTTCAGCTGAAGCAGCAGGGACGGGCGGTTGCGACTGTTTCCAGGCATATGGTCTCGATACGTGCTTTTTTCCATTATTTAATTATGCAGCGGCATATGCAAAGCGATCCGACGATTCATTTGGAGATGCCTAAGCAAGAGAAGCGGTTGCCCAAAATAGTTACGATTACAGATGTGGAGAGACTGCTCGCCGCACCAGATCCCGAAACGAATGCCGGTATACGCGATCTTGCCATGCTGGAGGTTCTCTATGCAACAGGGATCCGCGTATCTGAACTTATCTCTTTAGATGATGAGCATATTAACCTGCCGATGGGCTTCATTCGTTGTATCGGCTCCGCGACCAAGGAGCGAATCATTCCGCTTGGCAATGTTGCCACTGAAGCACTGACCGTGTATTTAAAGCAGGTGCGCGTGAAGCTGCGTAAGCATGACGAAACGGCGCTGTTTCTCAATCAGCAAGGGGCCAGAATGACCCGGCAAGGCTTTTGGAAAATTTTGAAGAAATACGCTGCAGAAGCGGGCATCGAGGGCGAAATGACGCCGCATACGCTTCGGCATTCCTTCGCTGCTCATCTGCTCGAGAACGGCGCGGATTTGCGTGCCGTGCAAGAAATGCTCGGCCATGCCGATATTTCCACAACCCAGGTGTATGTGCAGGTGACCAAACCGCGCATTAAAGAGGTGTACAACCTGGCACATCCGCGGGCTAGAAGTAAACATACGAATTCGGAGTGATCAGGCTATGAAGTTTGACCGTATTACAGTAATCGTGCTCGACAGCGTCGGAATCGGCGAGCTTCCGGATGCACCGGCATTCGGCGATGTAGGTTCCCATACATTGGGTCATATTTTGCAAGAGGTGCCGGAGCTTCAAATGCCGCATCTTCGCAGCTGGGGACTTGATAGAATCGCTCCCCTTGGCGGTTGGAACCCGGAAGCAGACGCCTTAGCTTACTATGGCAAAATGGCTGAAGTATCCGTGGGTAAAGATACGATGACCGGCCACTGGGAAATCGCAGGCTTGAAGGTGACCGTACCCTTCCGGACATTCCCGGACGGATTCCCGGACGAGCTGCTCAGCGAGTTTGAGGCTCGGACTGGCCGTGGCGTGCTTGGCAACAAATCAGCCAGCGGTACCGATATTATGGACGAACTGGGCGAAGAGCAGCTGAATACAGGGAAATGGATCGTTTACACGAGTGCGGACAGTGTATTCCAAATTGCTGCGAACGAAGACATCATTCCGTTAGAGGAGCTGTACCGTGCCTGTGAAATCGCGCGTGAGCTTACGCTGGACGATCGGTATGCCGTTGGACGAGTCATCGCGAGGCCATTCGTGGGCAAGCCAGGCTTTTTCAAACGAACGGCGAATCGGCATGATTACGCGGTGAAGCCGCCGGCACCGACCGTTCTGAATGCGCTGAAGGACGGCGGATTCGATGTCATTGCTGTCGGCAAGATCGATGATATCTTCGTCGGCGAAGGCATTACCGAGGCGCTTCATACGAAGAGCAACGAGGATGGCGTGAATAAAACCATCGCAGCGCTGGATCGTCCTTTTAAAGGCATGCTCTTCACGAATCTGGTCGATTTCGATTCGCTATATGGTCATCGTCGCGACCCTCAAGGTTACGCCGGCGCGCTTGAAGCGTTCGACCGCAGTGTGCCGGAGCTGACGAAGCGTCTCGGAGAGCGGGATATGCTCATCGTGACAGCCGATCATGGTAACGATCCAACCTATTCCGGCACCGATCATACGAGAGAGTATGTGCCCTTGCTGGTATACGGACCGGCTTTGAAGACGCCGGGATCGCTTGGCATTCGTTCAACATTTGCGGATGTGGCTGCCACAATCGCCGATAATTTTGGCGTGGCGCGTCCCGATCATGGAGTGTCATTTTTGAATGAACTAAACTGATTAAGTTATACCTGCGCTATACCTGCACGACAACAAATTTTACAGGAGGTTCATCAACGTGAACACACTTAAAGCATCCCATATTCAAGAAGCGGCAGCCTACATTAATTCGAAAATAGCCATACAGCCGGAGGTTGGCCTTATTATGGGTTCCGGACTCGGCATTCTTGGTGACTACATCGAAGAGGCTGTCGTCATTCCTTATCACGAAATTCCGCATTTCCCGATCTCCACTGTAGAAGGTCATGCCGGCGAGCTGATGATCGGCAAACTATCCGGTCGTCCGGTTGTCCTCATGCGCGGGCGGTTCCACTTGTATGAAGGATACGGCCCTGATCTGACCGCTTTCCCGGTACGCGTAATGAAAGCAATCGGCGCTTCGAAGCTTGTGGTTACGAATGCGGCCGGCGGCGTGAATACGACCTACAATCCGGGCGATCTTATGCTGATCAGCGATCACATTAACTTCCAAGGCCACAACCCGCTTGTCGGGCCTAATGACAAGGAGCTTGGCGTTCGTTTCCCGGATATGTCCCAGCCTTACAGCAAACGTTTGCGCGAACTGGCAAGAGACGTAGCGCTGGATCAAGGGTTCACACTTCAAGAAGGCGTGTACATTGCGGTGCTTGGACCCTCTTACGAGACCCCTGCAGAAATTCGCATGATGCGTATATTAGGAGCGGATGCTGTCGGCATGTCGACGGTTTCCGAGGTTATTGCGGCAAGCCATTCCGGCATTGAAGTGCTCGGCATCTCTTGTATCAGCAACATGGCATCGGGTATTTTGGATCAGCCGCTGTCGCATGATGAAGTCATGGAAACGACGGAACGTGTGAAATCCAGGTTCCTTGGCCTAGTAAACGGCGTTATTCCGCTTATGTAGGCTGTAACAAAAATGTAATAAAGGCCTCGACTGATTGTGACATTCTTTGTCCGCTTGTCGTCGTATAATGTCCGTGACAGATAGTACACAATAAAGTGGGGATTGCGAGTTCATGGACAATCAAAGTTATCGTCGACTGGAACGACTGCGAGGACAATTGGTGGCGGCTGCGATGAGTAAGGAAACATTTCTTCACCGAGATGTGATCCAGCTCAGCCAGACGCTTGACCAATTGATCGTCAAAGTGCAGGCAGAGAAAAGCAAATCGTCGAGTGCCCAAAGGTGACCTGATGCAAGTTACGAACATGGTTTATACATAAGGAGGCTCATCCGCTTGCGAGCAGTCGATATCATTCAAAAGAAACGAAATGGCGGAGTGCTGTCTAAGGACGAGCTGTCATTTCTTATAAAAGGCTATAGCCAAGGCGATATCCCGGATTATCAGCTTTCCGCCTGGGCTATGGCTGTTTTTTTTCGCGGTATGAACGCGGAAGAAACGGCTAACCTAACGATGGCCATGGCAGAATCGGGCGATCAAGTCGATCTGTCGCCGATTCGCGGCATTAAAGTAGATAAACACAGCACCGGCGGTGTTGGTGATAAAACGAGTCTGATTATCGGCCCCCTTGTCGCCTCATGCGGTGTACCGGTGGCGAAGATGTCAGGTCGCGGACTTGGACATACGGGCGGCACGATCGACAAAATGGAAGCGATGGCAGGGTTCCGTACCGAGCTGACGAGCGAGGAATTTATTGCGCAGATGAACGAAATCGGGCTTGCCATTGTCGGCCAAAGCGGCAATATGACGCCTGCTGACAAGAAGCTCTATGCGCTCCGCGACGTAACGGCAACCGTAGAGTCGATCCCGCTTATTGCGAGCTCAGTTATGAGCAAGAAGATTGCAGCCGGTGCGGACGCAATCGTGCTCGACGTGAAAACAGGAAGCGGCGCTTTCATGAAGACGCTGGAGGATTCCGAGGAATTGGCCAAAGCGATGGTAGCGATCGGGACGGAGGTTGGCCGAAAAACGGCAGCGCTGATCAGCGATATGGATCAGCCGCTTGGTTATGCGATCGGCAATGCCCTTGAAGTACAGGAAGCGATTGATACGCTCCATGGTAAAGGGCCTGAGGATTTGACTGCTCTGTGTCTGGCGCTCAGCTCACACATGGTTGTGCTTGGCGGTCAAGCCGGCAGTCTCGCGGAAGCCGAGGCCATGCTGCGCGACCGTCTGGCTTCCGGCGCGGCTCTGGAGAAGTTTAAAGTCTTCGTAGCGGCGCAAGGCGGTAATCCGCAGGTGGCTGAAGACCGGTCATTGCTGCCGCAAGCGCCGCTTGTGCTAGAAGTTCCGGCAGAGCAGGATGGCTACGTGAGTGCTATTCAAGCGGAGGAACTTGGTCTTGCGGCGATGCTGCTTGGCGCAGGTCGCGCAACGAAGGAATCGGTCATCGATTATGCGGTTGGCGTTGTCATGCAGCGCAAAGTCGGCGACAAGGTGAAGAAAGGCGATTGTCTTGCGCTGCTGCATGTGCGTGAGGACAACGCGTCTGTTCGTGACGTTGTTAAGCGCGTGCAGGAGGCGTATACGTTCAGCAGTGAACCGGTAGCACCTTCGCCGCTTCTTCTGTCTGTAGTGACAGAGCAAGGCGTACAGCGGTTTTAGTATGGCGTTAGTTGGAAGATCTGAGCGGCTATTCGGGGTAAATCCCGAATGGCCGCTTTTTTTTGCAGGATAGTTTTGATTTTCAATCTAAAAAATGGAATATTTTACTGTTCACTCGTCCACACTAGGAATGAGATTTTAGCCGATTTGCGGCCATAGCTATGCCGCGGGCATCATTCAGGAGGAGAACAACCTATGATTAGCAAATGGAAGCAATTGCTCGCCATGAGTTTAACGGCGATATTCGTTCTATCGGCACCTGCAGCTGCCTTGGCGAAAGAAGGCGCGGCGCCGAATGCCGCACCTGCCGGCGCAGCGGATTTGGCACCGTCTGCCCGCTCCGCCATTCTGATGGACGCAGACAGCGGTACGATTATTTATGAGAAAAACAGCCATGCTGCCTTGCCGCCTGCCAGCATTACGAAGGTGATGACGATGCTGCTCATCATGGAGTCGCTGGACGAAGGCCGTATCAAGCTGACAGACAAAGTTTCCACGAGTGATTATGCCGCTTCTATGGGAGGCTCGCAAATTTTCCTGGAGCCGGGCGAGCAAATGAGCGTCGATGAGATGCTGAAGGGCATCGCGCTGGCATCAGGCAATGACGCCTCTGTGGCCATGGCCGAGAAGATCGCCGGAACGGAAGCCGCTTTTGTCGACATGATGAATAAGCGTGCGGCTGAGCTGGGCCTCAAGAACACTCATTTTAACAATTGCAATGGGCTTCCGGCTACCGATCACTACTCATCTGCACATGATATTGCAGTGATGTCCAGAGAGCTGCTCAAGCATGCCGAAATTACGAAATATACAGGGCTGTACCAGGATTATCTGCGTAAATCCAGCGAGAAGCCGTTCTGGCTCGTGAACACCAATAAACTAGTCCGGTTCTACACAGGTGCAGACGGCCTCAAAACCGGTTTTACAAGTGAAGCGAAGTTTTGCCTGACAGCTACTGCTCGTCGTGACAATCTGCGTGTAATCGCGGTTGTTATGGGAGAGCCAAACACGAAAACGCGTAATGCCGAAGTTTCCCAGATGTTCGATTATTCGTTCGCGCAGTACATGAACCATACGATCTTCCAGAAGGGGGACGAAATGGGAGTCGTGTCTGTTGAGAAAGGTGTACTGCCTGAGCTTAAGCTGACGGCGAAACACTCGTATAGCGTGCTGCTCAAGAAAGGCAGCTCGGTGAAAGATATCCGCTACCAACTGCAGCTGAATCCGCTGAAGGCGCCGGTGACGATCAACGAACCGATCGGGAAGCTGATCGTATTCCAAGGCGACCAGGTGCTGACTGAGTTTGCGGTGGATTCCCCTGCTACGGTGGAGCGTGCCGGCTGGTGGACGTTGTTCAAACGGTCCTGCGGCAGTTTATTTAAATAATTTTGTCGTCAAATGATGCAGCTCCCGCGCGGTATTTGTCTGCTTCTAGCGCTCTGCTTCTAGTTTTGTCGGGGGGCAGGAAATGAAAGCTGAAGCGTAGAATTGCTTGTTCAACACTAACTTATCCATCGTCTGCTTTACGCTGGCTGATGGATAGCTTGTGCTCCGCAATAGCAGGGCAATAATCGTTAGGAGTGAACAACAGTATGAGTCTTCAGATCGAATTGGAGCATTATCGAAATGTACTGATCGTTAGACTGCGGGGCGAGCTTGATCACCATACCGCGGATGTTGTCCGGTTCAAGATGGAAGAAGCGATTCTGCATGGCAACAGCGCCCACATCATTCTCAGCCTGAAGGATTTGCTGTTCATGGACAGCTCAGGACTTGGCGTTATTCTCGGCAGGTATAAGCAGCTCAAAGCCAGAGGCGGCAAGATGGTAGTATGCGATGTCAATCAAAGCGTCTACCGGCTGTTCGAACTGTCGGGATTGTTCAAAATATTGCCGATTCACGAGAACGAGCGGCTCGCGCTCACAAGTTTGGAGGTCGTTTCATGAACGGAAGAAATGAGATGACACTTTCATTCTCCGCACGTTCGGAGAATGAAGCGTTCGCGCGTGTTGCGGTTGCGGCTTTCGTATCTCAGCTGGACCCGACAATGGAAGAATTGAACGATTTGAAGACGGCTATCTCCGAAGCGGTAACCAATGCGATTATTCACGGCTATGACGGCGACCCGAACGGCGTCGTTACGATCGAAGGCTTCATTGACGGGGATGTCGTTAAGCTTACCGTCCTTGACAAGGGCAGAGGCATTGAAGATCTGGACCTTGCACGCCAGCCGCTTTATACCTCTAAACCGGAAATGGAGCGCTCCGGCATGGGATTTACCATTATGGAGAACTTCATGGATGGCTTCGATGTGTTCAGCGAGCCGGGCAACGGGACGTCGATCGCGATGACAAAGCGCATTGAATCGAAAAAAGCGCTGTTTAATTAGGCGCATAGGGGTTGGACCGCATGAATGTCGATATGAAACAAACGGCGCAGCCTTATTTGGATGACTCCGAGGTCAAGCGGCTCATTGCGCTTAGTCAATCCGGAGATACGCTCGCGCGCGATACGCTCGTGCAATGCAACATCCGGCTCGTATGGTCCGTAGTTCAGCGGTTTATGGGGCGTGGCTATGAACCGGAAGATTTGTTCCAGATCGGCTGCATCGGCTTGCTCAAATCGGTCGATAAGTTCGATCTCTCCTATGAAGTGAAGTTTTCCACTTATGCAGTGCCGATGATTATCGGCGAAATTCAGCGTTTCCTACGGGATGACGGGACGCTTAAGGTAAGCCGCTCGTTGAAAGAGACGGCCAATAAGGTGCGTAAGACCAAGGATGAGCTGTCCAAGGTACTGGGCCGACTCCCGACGATTAAAGAAGTGGCGGAGCGGCTAGGCATCACCCCTGAGGATGTTGTCTTCGCTCAGGAGGCGAATAAGCCGCCGACGTCTATTCATGAGACCGTGTTTGAGAACGACGGTGATCCGATAACGCTGATGGACCAAATCGCCGATGATTCCCAAGATCGCTGGTTTGACAAGCTGGCGCTGAATGAAGCGATCGGCGGCTTGTCGGAGCGGGAGCGGCTCATCGTATTTCTCAGGTATTATCGGGATCAAACGCAGTCGGAGGTCGCCGCAAGGCTAGGTATCTCGCAGGTACAGGTATCCCGGCTGGAGAAAAAAATATTGCAGCTGATTCGCAATCAAATTGCGCAATGAGCGCTGCTCACCAAAGCCAAATTGCCCGAAGGGGCAATTTGGCTTTTTTTGCTGTGTTTGTTCCGATTATCCTGTCCCTCCTTTAATCATACTAACAAGGAAATCCTGACTGGAAAGGGGGTGCCGGCATGAACGCTGACATGCAGCCCAACTTGTATTTGCGCCTTCGCAAGCGGATAGGTATACGACCGGGCGAGCACGTGACGCTGGGTCATGCCGCCCGCTTATTCTCAAGCGATGCCGAGCTGGAACGAAGGCTTACGTCGCTGGTGCTTCACCGCCATTCAAGGAAGGACGGCAATCGCGTCGTCATTGATTTGCTTCAAATCGTCAAGCTGATCCGGGAAGCAGAACCCGGAACGCTTGTTGATTCGTTTGGTGATCCGCAGGTGCTAGTCATTGTCGCAGATGCGCCGAGAAAACCTCGCATCGTCATCCTTATCGTCACTTGGCTGCTGCTGTTCTTTGGCTCCGGCTTGGCGATTATGAATTTCCATACGGATGTCAGTATGAAGGAAGTCCATTCTCGCATCACCGAGATGGTAACCGGTACGAAAACAGAGCATCCGCTGTGGTTCCAAGTGCCTTATTCGATCGGGATCGGCATTGGGATGCTGGTGTTCTTCAATCATCTGTTCCGCAAACGGTTCAATGAAGAACCCAATCCGCTCGAGGTTGAGCTCTATATGTATGAGGAGAATGTCAATGCTTACGTCATTGCCGATGAGATGCGTAAGAAAAGCGAGGCCGGCTCAGCGTTAAAACAGCCGAGAACGGGGATTGACGATGGCTAGTGCAGCAGCGAATCTGTTTGTCGCGATACTGGGCTTTGCAGGGGGACTTGGGGTAGGCAGCGCGCTTGTCGCCCTGTTGATCGTGCTGGATGTGATCCCAAGGCTGGCACAGCTGGCCTACGCGTACCGGAAGTCCATTTGGTTCGAAACGGCGGTCGTTTGCGGCGCCGTGTTCTGGTCGCTTGCCGATTTCCTGGATTGGCGGCTGATGCTGCCAAGGACCGGGACATTGGCATTTATCGGCACGTTTGACGGAATTTTCGTCGGGATGCTCGGCGCTGCACTGACTGAGGTCATGAATGTGATTCCGATTCTGGCCAAACGAATGAGGCTCAGCCGCTATATGGTTAGTTTGGTGATGGCGATGATGCTTGGCAAAGTAACCGGCTCCTTATTCGATTGGCTCATTTTTCAATGGATGGATGATGCATCGTAATACCGATTGGAAGGGAAGGAAGGGTTCGATATGAGTGGACGCGAGACTGGCGACAATGAAGAACAAACGGGTTCAGGCTTCAAGAAGCCCGTTCATGTTTTCTGGTATGACAGCGAAGGCAAGTTGAAAGAAAATGAGGGGGAAGAAGAGACGAGGGGGGAATCAGGCACCGGCGCAGAAATGCATCAGGATGAGGGTGGGGAGGGGATACAGTTCTCTGAGCCTCCGTTTGCAGAAGAAGATCAGCCGATTATCAGTCATCGCAAACGGCTGAAGTCGCAGACCGAGAAGCCCAAAGTTCCGATTCCTCTGAAGATGGAGGATTTCCTGCAGAAGCTGGAGGACGAGGTTGGCTATAAGATGAGCTTCGATATTGTTGTCCGTGAGATGACCTTCGGCAACAAACGAACCGCCTTCTTCTTCCTGAATGGCTTTGCCAAAGATACGGTGCTGACGGAAATTATCAAACGGTTGACCTACCTGGAATCGGAGGATCTCTCCACCGATGTGCTGCATGATTTCTTCGATCTCTATGTGTCGGCCGTGCAGGTGGCGCAGGAGCAAGACTGGGAGCTCATGCTGACGAATGTACTTGCAGGGGGAACTGCGATGTACATCGAAGGTCAATTGACCGTGCTGCTCATCGATGCGAAGGCTTTCCCGGCGCGAAATCCCGAGGAGCCTTCCTTAGAGCGGGTCGTCCGCGGAGCAAGGGATGGATTCGTCGAGACCATGCTCGTCAATGTGACGCTCGTCCGCCGGCGGCTGCGGGATAAGAAGCTGCGCTATGAGATTATGCGTGTCGGGGAACGAACGCAGACCGATGTTTGTATCGCGTACATCGACGATATAGTCGATAAAGAGATGCTCGAGTCCATCAAGGATAAAATCAAAAATATCAAGATCGACGGCTTGCCGCTTGCCGATAAGCAGTTGGAGGAGGCTACGGTGAAGCGGGGCTGGAACCCGTTCCCGCTCGTCCGTT
Organism: Paenibacillus rhizoryzae; assembly: GCF_059686995.1. Taxonomy (NCBI): domain Bacteria; kingdom Bacillati; phylum Bacillota; class Bacilli; order Caryophanales; family Paenibacillaceae; genus Paenibacillus; species Paenibacillus rhizoryzae. The sequence goes on from NZ_JCAALT010000003.1 coordinate 357,258, forward strand.
ATTCGGAGCGTCCGGATACGGTAGCCGTCCATCTGATGGAAGGGCATATCGCCCTGTTTGTGGATACAACGCCGAGCGTTATGATTTTGCCGACGACATTCTTTGATCTTGTACAGCATGCGGAAGAAAATCGGCAAACGCCGTTTATCGGCACCTATTTGCGTTGGGTCCGTTTTTTCGGGATTGCAGCTTCTTTGTTCCTGCTTCCCTTGTGGTTCCTCTTCACGCTCAAGCCGGAGCTTAAGCCGCCGGCGCTTGATTTCATCGGGGCGCAGAAGCCGGGGAAACTGCCGATGGTCGCGCAATTTCTGCTCGCTGAGGTCGGGGTCGATTTGATGCGAATGGCATCCATTCATACGCCGACGCCGCTTGCTACGGCTATGTCTTTGATTGCCGCCATCTTGATTGGCGACATCGCCGTGAAGACGGGACTATTTGTCAATGAGGTAGTGCTGTATATGGCGATTGCCGCGATCGGGATGTTCGCGACGCCAAGCTATGAGCTTGGCCTTGCCAATCGCATAATCAGGCTGCTTCTCATTGTCGCTGTAGCTATATTCAGAGTGCCTGGTTTTATGGTCGCGACGACTGTCGTATTCATCATGCTGGTCATGAGCCGCTCCTTCAACAGACCCTATATGTGGCCGCTTATCCCGTTTGACGCCAAAGGATTGATGAGCATAATCATCCGCGTGCCGGTGCTTTCGAACCGGACAAGGCCGAATTTGCTGAAGCCGCAGCAGCGGGATCGGATGCCTACTGGCAAGCATCGCTGAATGCTTTTGCAAAAAATGCAAATCAAATGTGGATTTATCCATTTCGGCCATTGACCGAATACGCTATACTGATGTTAAATGGTGCAAACATAATCATTGGGAATTTCATGGGAGAAAACGGAGGAGAACTACATGTACTTACACGGTACTAGCAAAATTAATGCACAAGGCCATCTGGAAATCGGCGGCTGCGATACGGCTGATTTGGCCGCACAATTCGGAACACCCCTTTATATTGTCGACGAGGCGCTCGTTCGTCAGAGAGCTCGTGAGTACGTCGAAGCTTTCCGCGCTTCAGGCCTTAAATTCCAAGTGGCGTACGCAAGTAAAGCATTCAGCGTAATGGCTATGTGTACGATCGCTGAACAAGAAGGTCTGTCGCTGGACGTTGTGTCCGACGGCGAGCTGTATACAGCGATTAAAGCGGGTTTCCCTGCAGCGCGCATCCACTTCCACGGCAACAACAAAACGCCGGAAGAGATCAACATGGCGCTTGATGCGAACATTGGCTGCTTCGTAGTCGATAACTTTAACGAATTGTACCTGCTTAACGCTTTGGCAGGCGACAAAGGCAAGAAAGTAAACGTATTGCTTCGTATAACACCAGGTGTTGAAGCACATACACATGAATATATCACCACAGGCCAAACCGATTCCAAATTCGGATTCGACCTTGGTAACGGCACAGCTTACAAAGCCATTCAAGAAGCAGACGCTCAGCCTAATCTGGAGCTGCTTGGCGTTCACTCCCACATCGGTTCGCAGATTTTCGAGGTTGAAGGTTTTACGATGGCGGTTGATAAAGTTGCCGGCTTCGCTGTGAAAGTGCGCGAAGAGCTGAACATCACGTTCCGCGTCATCAACCTTGGCGGCGGCTTCGGTATCCGCTATGTCGAAGGCGATACTCCGCTGCCGATTTCGCAATACGTGAACGCGATTACGGATTCCATCAAAACGAACTTCTCGGCAGCCGGCTATCCGCTTCCTGAGATCTGGGTTGAGCCCGGCCGCAGTATGGTTGGCGATGCAGGTACGACGCTGTACACGGTTGGGACAAGCAAAGATATCCCTGGCGTACGCAAGTACATTGCCGTCGATGGCGGTATGACAGACAATCCGCGCCCTGCGCTGTATGAGTCCAAATACGAAGCGGTTCTAGCTAACCGTGCCAATGATGCCCTCGAAGAAACGGTTACAGTTGCAGGCAAATGCTGCGAGAGCGGCGACAAATTGATCATCGATTTGGAGCTTCCTAAAGCGAATAGCGGTGACTTACTTGCTGTATTCTGCACAGGCGCGTACAATTATGCTATGGCGAGTAACTACAATCGCATTCGCCGCCCAGCAGTCGTCTTTGTAAAAGACGGTGCAGCTGACGTAGCTGTCAAACGGGAATCGCTTGACGATATTATCGGCAATGACGTCATTCCTGCGCGTATGCAGCAAACGTCGGCAGCTAAATAATAGGGTTTTGAGGAGGCAGCAATACAATGGCAAAACAAGCAAAAATCACGATGGAAAACGGTGCAGAGGTTCATATTGACCTGTTCGAGAAGGACGCACCGAGAACGGTAGCAAACTTTGAGAAGCTGACAAACGAAGGCTTCTACAACGGTTTGACGTTCCACCGCGTTATCCCGGGCTTCGTCGCTCAAGGCGGATGCCCGAACGGTACAGGCACTGGCGGCCCAGGCTACCAAATCGATTGCGAAATCAATCCGAACAAACATGAGCGTGGAACGCTCGCTATGGCGCATGCGGGCCGTAACACTGGCGGAAGCCAGTTCTACATCGCGTACCAGCCACAGCCGCACCTTGATGGTGGACATACTGTATTCGGTAAAGTGTCCAAAGGCATGGAGCATGTCGATGCTTTCAAAGGCCGCGACAAAATGAGCAAGGTTGAAATCGTAGAAGTGTAAGAAATGAAGGGGTTGCCCGTTGTGTCATCTGGTGATGGCAGGGGGCAACTCCTTTTTTGTTTACGCACTGGAAGAGGTTATGTACATAAATGGAAGTCTCAGTTAGCGTTTGAATCGATTTCACAGGTGTTTGGAGTGTGAGAGTTCGAAAATGGAACTCTCAGCGTCCAAAGCGTGCATGAAAGAGGTCGAGAGTATGATAATGGAACTCTCAGTTAACGTTTGAATCGATTTCACAGGTGGTTGGAGTGTGAGAATACGGAAATGGAACTTTCAGCGTCGAAATCATGCATGAGAGAGGCTTAGAGTACGGAAATGGAACTCTCAGTTAACTTTAGAAGCAAACGTCGAATTCGCAGCCTAGTCTCGCTGATCGTGGAGGGGCTTGCCTTCCCTGAGCAGTCCAAGTAACACTCGAGTACACCGAAAACGAGCTTTAATCAAGCATTTAGCAAGAAACGAAAACATGAAAAATAGGAGCTGCCGGTTCTTATAAGAAGCACGTGGCGGAAACAAGTTGCAATTTCCATGGTGAAGTGGTAACATTTCTACAAAGTATTTGCGTTTTTCCTTCGGGGTAGGGTGAAATTCCCAACCGGCGGTGATCAAAGGGCTGTGCTGCTCGATAATCGAATGGCAGCCGATAACTTTGTCAGTCCGTGACCCGGGTCACATTGTTCCAGACGCCGAGTGGCATGGGGCATGTGAAACGGTGGACCTGGTGCAAATCCGGGACCGACAGTAAAGTCTGGATGGGAGAAGGAGACTGTACGCGAATTCCATTTTTTCATTTCTCGCCAACTTTGTTCTTTTTTTCACAATGTTGATGAGTTTGTTTGAATGTGTCTTCGAATACGTCCCTTTATGGTTTTTTCAACCCATCACCCCGTTGGCCGACTGCCAAGGGGTGATTTTTTTATGTCAATCGCAGTATTGAACGACGAAATGTATATGCGGCTCGCACTGGATATGGCGTCAAAAGCACAGGGGCAAACGGATATTAATCCGGTTGTCGGCTGTGTGATAGTCAAGGATGGACGCATCGTTGGACTTGGCGCGCATCTTCGGCGAGGCGAAGGTCATGCAGAAGTGCATGCACTCAACATGGCCGGAGATCAAGCAGAAGGTGCGACCGCATACGTAACACTGGAGCCGTGCAGCCATCATGGCCGAACACCGCCATGCTGCGACCGATTGATTGCAGCTAAGGTAGCAAGAGTAGTCGTAGCGTGCACAGATCCGAATCCGCAGGTTGCAGGCCGAGGAATTGCGAAACTGCAGCAAGCGGGGATTGAGGTAGAGGTTGGCATTCTCGGCGCAGAATCTACACGCATGAATGAAATGTTTAATAAATTTATCGTCACTCGGCTCCCGTTTGTCACCATGAAATCAGCGATGACCCTGGATGGGAAGCTGGCGGCCAAGACCGGCGACAGCAGATATGTCAGCGGTACGGGGGCCAGAGAGCTGACACATACGCTGCGGCATCGGCACATGGGCATTATGGTCGGCGTCGAGACGGCGCTGGCCGACGACCCTGAGCTTACGACTCGGCTGACCGTGCCTGCCGTACATCCTGCTCGCATTATAGTGGATTCAACGCTTCGACTGCCGCTTGGGGCAAGAGTGATTCAAGATCGCTCCTCACGTGTCATTGTGCTTACGACTGAAGGTGCTGATCCGGTAAAAGAAGCCTCACTCACAGAAGCGGGCGTTGAAGTAATCCGCTGCGGAAGCGGGGGCCGAGTAGATCTCAAGCTTGCCATGCGTAAGCTGGGTGAACTAGAGATCGGCTCCATCCTGCTAGAAGGCGGCGGCAAGCTGAACGGGGCCATGCTGGAGCTTGGGTTAATCGATAAGCTGCTTCTGTTTATAGCACCGAAGCTTATTGGCGGCTCCGGCGCACCGGGCGTCTTCCAATTCGAAGGCTTTGATAAAATGTCCGATGCCATTAGGTTGGAAGAGATGGCCGTGGAACGAGTCGGAGACGATGTTCTGATCAGTGGCTATCTGCGCAATGGAAATGAAGAACGTGCAAACTAAAGGGAGAGGGGGAGAGAACGTTGTTCACGGGACTTATTGAAGAAGTCGGCACACTTAAGAAGACCCATAAGCAGGGGGAAGCGATGGTTCTGACGATCGAAGCCCCTCACATCCTGAAGGACGCCGCCATCGGCGACAGTATTTCCGTCAATGGCGTATGTTTGACGGTGACCGAGCTCAGTACCACTATATTCACTGCAGACGTCATGCCGCAGACGTTCCGGCACACGAATCTAAAGGATATAAGACCTGGCGAGCGTGTCAATCTGGAGCGGGCTATGCAGGCAGGCGGTCGTTTCGGCGGTCATATTGTACAGGGGCATGTTGATGGGACAGGCGAAGTGCTTAGCCGAGAGAATAATGTGAACGCGGTTGTGTTTACAATCCGTCCCCATGATTCCGGACTTATGCGCTATGTCGTTCCTCAAGGCTCCATTACGCTTGATGGCATCAGCTTGACGGTAGTGACTGCGAGCACAGACAGCTTCTCCGTCTCCATCATTCCGCACACGCTTCGCGAGACTGCGCTGCAACTGAAGCAAGCCGGCAGTGTAATCAATGTAGAATGCGATGTGCTAGGCAAGTATGTCGATCATCTGCTTCATTTTAAAGGCGAACGTCCACAAGCAGACGCAAGAGGCAACAGCAAAGCTTCGGAGCCGAAGAGCAGTATAACGGCAGCTTTTTTGGCAGAGAACGGTTTTATGTAAATAGAGACAGACAGCCTTGATAAGGAGAGTGAGAAATGATGAGTACCCCAGCATTTGATACAATCGAGGAAGCCATTTATGATTTGATCTTAGGCAAAGCGATTATAGTCACGGATGACGAAGACCGAGAGAACGAAGGCGATCTAATTGCACTTGCCAGTAAAGCAACTCCCGAGATTATCAATTTTATGATCACGGAAGCCCGCGGACTCGTATGCGTGCCTATTACAGCCGAACGGGCCGAGGAGCTGGATCTTCCGCCGATGGTGCAGCGCAACACGGACTATCATGGGACGGCCTTCACGGTTTCCGTTGACCATGCTTCAACGACAACTGGCATTTCCGCCTATGAGCGTTCGCAAACCATTCAAGCACTGATGGACGGTTCCGGCGCGAAAGCAGACGATTTCAGACGCCCGGGCCATATTTTCCCGCTTATTGCGAAGAAGGGCGGCGTACTGCGCCGTGCCGGTCATACGGAAGCCGCAATCGATTTGGCTCGCATGTGCGGCTCCAAACCCGCAGCAGTCATCTGCGAGATTATTAAAGAAGACGGCTCCATGGCTCGCCTGCCGGATCTCATCGAATTCAAAGCGAAACATAATTTGAAGCTGATTTCCATTCAGTCGCTGATCCACTACCGCAATGAGAAGGAAAAGCTGGTTGAACGTGTCGTGGATGTGAAGATGCCAACGGATTACGGCGTGTTCCGCGCCGTTGCCTACACGAACGAAGTAGATAACAAGGAACATGTTGCCTTGGTTAAAGGCGAAATCGATCCGGCTCAGCCAACGCTTGTCCGTGTTCACTCCGAATGTTTAACCGGCGATGTGTTTCATTCCCATCGTTGCGACTGCGGTCCTCAGCTTGAAGCGGCGCTGCGCCAAATCAACGAAGCCGGCAATGGCGTACTGCTCTATATGCGCCAAGAAGGCCGCGGTATTGGCTTAATCAACAAATTGAAAGCCTATCAGCTGCAGGAGCAGGGATTAGATACCGTCGACGCGAATATTAAACTGGGCTTTGCCCCGGATTTGCGCGAATACGGCATCGGAGCTCAGATTCTTAAAGATCTCGGTATCCGCAAGATGCGTCTTCTGACGAACAATCCGCGCAAAATTCGCGGTTTGGAAGGATACGGGATCGAAGTGGTCGAACGTGTTCCGATTCAAATGGACGCGAACGAAGACAACAACAGCTATTTGCACACCAAAAAGTCAAAGCTCGGCCATTTGCTGAATTTTGATGAATTGCCACAATAAATCACAACAAACTAAACTAACCTTGCTAACAAGGAAAACCGAGAGGATGAATAATCAATGCCGCAAGTTTTTGAAGGACATTTAATTTCTGAAGGAATGCGATATGGTGTAGTTGTAGGACGTTTTAACGAGTTTATTTCCAGCAAGCTGCTTGGCGGAGCACTCGATGCATTCAAACGTCACGGCGCTGCGGACAGTGAAGTGGATGTAGCTTGGGTACCGGGGGCATTCGAAATTCCGCTTATCGCGCAAAAGATGGCCGAGAGCGGCAAATACGACGCTGTTATCACGCTTGGTGCCGTTATTCGGGGGTCAACTCCTCACTTCGATTATGTATGTAACGAAGCGGCTAAAGGCGTTTCCGCTATCGCGCTGAAAACCGGCGTTCCAACGATCTTCGGCGTGTTGACGGTAGATTCAATTGAGCAAGCCATTGAACGTGCAGGTACGAAAGCCGGCAATAAAGGCTGGGAAGCCGCGGTTACGGCCATCGAAATGGCGAACCTGACTAAAGTGCTGCAAGGCTAGGCTAAGACGAGAATAGTGTAGGAGTTGGCTTTCACCATGGCGGTGACGTATAAGCTGGAATCGTTCGAAGGACCGCTCGATCTTCTGCTTCATCTCATCGATAAAGCGGAAATCGACATTCACGAGGTGTCCATCAGCGAAATAACGGATCAATATATGGACTACTTGAATGCGATGCAAGAACTGGAGCTGGAGGTCACGAGCGAATTTCTCGTCATGGCGGCCACGCTGCTTTCCATCAAAAGCAAACAGCTGCTGCCGAAACCGCCGGTCATCGATCACGACGACTTTGACGACGAATGGCCCGATGACGGGCTTGATCCTCGTGATGAGCTCATCGCGAAGCTGGTGGAATACCGGAAGTATAAGCAAATCGCCGAGCAGCTCCGCGAACAAGAATTCGAGCGGAGTCTTGTCTACACGAAGGAGCCGGAGGATTTGACGCCTTTCATGAAGGCTATTCCGGAGAATCCGGTCAAAGGACTGAATGTCGGCGATCTCATCGCAGCCTTTCAGAAAGCGCTCCGCAAAGCGGCAAGACGCAATGTCATCGCGACCATTCAGCGAGACGAAATTTCGGTCAAAGACCGTATACGCGATATTATCGAGGTGCTCCGCGAATTCGAAACGGTCCGCTTCTCTAAGCTGATCCGTGACGATATGAGCCGGCACGAGGTAGTCGTTACCTTCCTGGCGCTTCTTGAGCTGATGAAAATGAAGCATATTCGTTGTTATCAGCACAGCCTGTTTGATGATATCGTCGTGCATTGGAGAGGAGAAGCAGTCGAAGGTGGATTTCTCGAAACTGAAGTCGATTATTGAGGGTCTGCTGTTCATGGCCGGGGATGAAGGGCTGACGGCAAAGCAGCTATCAGAAATTCTAGAGCTGGATGCAGCTGTGGCGGCAGACATCGCGAAAGATCTTACGAAGGATTTGAAAAGCAAGAAGCGCGGCATTCAGGTTTCCTTCGTAGCCGGTGCCTATCGGCTTACGACCAACCCTGCGCATGCAGCCTACTTCGAGCGAATGGCTTATTCGCCGACTCGTTCCAGTTTGTCGCAGGCGGCGCTTGAGACGTTATCTATCGTTGCTTACAGACAACCGATAACGCGTGTCGATATTGAGGAAATCCGCGGCGTGAAGAGCGACCGGGCCATTGCATCGCTGGTGAACAAGGACTTAATCGAAGAGATCGGCCGCGCCGAGCAAATCGGCAGACCGATTCTGTATGGAACGACGAAGTCGTTCCTCGATTATTTCGGACTGGCAGGTCTTGATGCGCTGCCTGAGCCTTCGGCAGTGATCGACGATTCCTTGGACGAGCAGACGCAAGCGCTGTTCGAGAGGCTGGAAGGCCGTCAAATGACGCTCGAAGAGATGCCTACTCCAACAGAAGAAAGCTAGAAACAAGAATGAGATTTGTCCGCTAGGTCATACTATATCCGACCAATTAAGGGAAACGGGGGAAACGCCATGTTAGGCTACCCGCTCGGATGGATGATCGGGACAGGTCTCTTTTTTTTGCTCTTGATCATTGCGCTATCGTCTCCCGTTGTGATTCGCGGCCATATGAAACGGATCGGCAGCGATGATGATGCGGAATTGCGCATTCGGGCACTTTTCGGTTTGATTCATTATCATTGGCAGCTGCCGATTGTGAAATTCAAAGGGATGAGCATCGAATTGAAACAGGAATTGACGGCGGAGAACGCAGGCGGGGTTGATCTGGATGCCAAGATGAACAAAGTGGATGCGAATTCGATTATGAGTTCCATCGACAAAGCGCATTTGCTGCTTAAGCATACGGACGACATGCTCGGCTGGGTTCGCATCACGCTAGGACATGTAAGACTGACAGAATGGCAATGGCGGACTGCGGTTGGCACGGATGACGCCATGTGGACGGCCATGCTGACCGGCATGGTCTGGTCGGTGAAGACTACGACAATCGGCGTCTTATCGCAGCTCGTACGGTTAACCACGGAACCGAGTTTTGTGGTTGAACCGGTGTACCAGAAGCCGCATTTCTCAACGGAGGGCCAATTTACGGCAAAGGTGCCGTTCGGTTATGCGATTTTTGCCATTGTGCGGTTATTCGTCCGGATTAAGAAAGCTCACGGACTTCCGGGCGGCTTGCTCGGCTTACAGCGTATTCTGCTTCGCGGCTGATTACATAATGCTCCTTCAGCGGGGGAACGATATGAACGGCAAGGTGCAGCTACCGACTTTGAACCAAGGAGGACTTTTTTGAGATGACAGACCATCCGATACAAGGGTTAATGCAGACAGCAATGGAAAATATTAAGGAAATGGTGGATGTAAATACCATAGTTGGAGATCCTGTCCAAACTCCGGACGGCAGCGTCATCATGCCGATATCGAAAGTGGGCTTCGGCTTTGTCGCGGGGGGCAGTGATATCCGGTTCGACGAGCATAAGCACGGAGAAGCGCATAACGCGGCCGTGCAATTGCCATTTGGCGGCGGTAGCGGCGGCGGGGTATCCATAACGCCAATCGCTTTCCTTGTCGTAGGCACGCAGGGGGTACGTATTGTACCGCTGGATAATCAGACTCATTTGATGGAAAAGGTCATTGATTCTGCGCCGCAAGTGTTCGAGAAAATCCAGAGTATGTTCAAAAAAGGAACGACAAGCAGTGACAGCGGGCTGGAATCAGTCCTCATCGAAAGTATGGATGGCCACTAAATGCATATGGAACCGTCCCTGCGGGGCGGTTTCTTTTTTTTTAGGACGGGCTTGGTAGTATATCTCATGGACCGGTTCATATACTGGTACAAGACCATGTTCTTGCCCGCCAGTTTCGAAGGAGGAAGTGTATGAGGTCGAGATTCACCCGAAAATGGTACAAACTGATTCTGCTTGCAACCGCGGCTTTGCTCTCCCTGTCCGGAATAACGACAGCTGCCGCTGCTCCGAAACAGACCGTTTCGACACATGCCAAAGGCGCTGCGCTGATCGATGTGGAGTCAGGGCGTATTCTTTACAGCTATAACGGGGACAAGCCCATGCTTATTGCAAGCTTAACGAAAATCATGACAGCGATTGTAGCCATCGAGCACGGCAAACTCACGGATAAAGTGAAGACGAGTATTCGGGCGGCAGGGAAAGAAGGGTCGTCCATCTACTTGCAGCGCGGTGAGGAAATGAGCTTGCAAAATATGCTTTACGGACTGATGCTTCGATCCGGGAATGATGCGGCAACAGCCATTGCCGAGCATGTCGGCGGTACGGAGGAAGGTTTCGTCCATATGATGAATGAAAAGGCGCAGATGCTCGGCCTGTCTAATTCCCAGTTCATGAATCCGAGCGGCCTGGATGCCGAGGGACACTATTCCTCAGCAAACGATTTAGCCAAGCTCACTGCCTACGCCTTGAAGAACCCGGTGTTCAAAGAAATCGTGAAGACAAAGGAGAAGAAAGCTCCGAACCCAAACGATAGCTGGGACTACCTATGGCGGAATAAAAATAAAATGCTGTCGATGTACGAAGGGGCAGACGGGGTTAAAACGGGCTATACGAAGAAATCGCTTCGTACTTTAGTCAGCTCCGCTACGCGCAATGGCCAGCAGCTTGTCGCCGTTACCTTAAATGACGGTGATGACTGGCAGGATCACCGAAAGCTGCTCGACTTCGGATTTGCCAATTTCCACTTAACCGAAGTGACGCATAAAGGCCAATCGATCAACGGGTATCCCCTTGCAGTTGGACGAACGCTGCTCTATCCGTTCGCTGACGGCGAGCAGCAGCAGCTTCGCTCGAAGCTGACGTTGATTGATGCGAACTCTACAGCGTACAAACTTGGTGAGCGCGGAAAGCTGGAATGGTTTGTCGGCGAGGAGAGAATCGGCTCGACCCCGGTGTTTGATCCGCAGAGTCAGCGCATTAAACTGCCGGAGAAACCGGCTTGGGTGATCGGCGATCAATCGGAGTCAGCCTATGGCGGATTATCGTCTGCTTCCTTCCGCCGGGCGCTGACCGTCACGCTATCGACTTTGTTTGGAGGGAAGGAGGCCGGGGGATGGTAAACTTCATTTGGCTTTTCTTTATTGCGGTCAGCTTCGTTGCAGCAATTGTGAATGGTCGAATGGAAGCCTTGACCGAGGCCGCGTTCGAAGGGGCGAAGAGCGGAGTCACAGTCAGCTTCGGGCTTATCAGCGTTATGGTATTCTGGCTGGGGCTCATGCGGATTGGCGAGGATGCCGGTCTGCTTCGCAAAATCGCCGCCTTGCTGCAGCCGGTTGTCCGGTTTCTGTTCCCAGACGTGCCGAAGGGTCATCCGGCCCTCGGTTACATAATGAGCAACATGAGTGCAAACATACTTGGGCTTGGCAATGCGGCAACACCAATGGGAATCAAAGCAATGCAGGAGCTTCAGAAGCTGAATCCGGACAAAGAGACTGCATCCGCAGCCATGTGTACGTTGCTTGCGCTCAATACCTCCAGCATTACGCTGGTTCCTACAACGCTGATTGCCATTCGTATGACGTACAGCTCTGCGCATCCCGCGGAGATTGTGGGGACAACGTTAGCCGCTACCTTAATCGCGACGGCCGCAGCCATCGTTGCCGACCGCTGGTATCGGAAACGATATCGCAATAAGCCGCCGCGCTGGACAAGTCGTGATGGAACGGCAGCACCTCCTCGAAGCGTGGAGTCGCTAACCGCAGACGGACAAGGAAAGGGTGAGGCCGTTGTATGAGTGGATAACGGCCATCTCTGCTTGGATCATCCCGTTCATGATCGTGTTTATCCCGCTATATGCCGCTTTTAAACGCGTGCCGGTATATGAAACGTTTATTGAAGGCGCTAAGGATGGCTTCGGTACGGCCATAAACATAATTCCGCATTTGGTCGGTATGATGGTGGCGATCAGTATGTTCCGCGCATCGGGCGCGATGGACATGATGGCAGCGCTGATACGGCCTTTGTTCGATGGCTTAGGCATACCAAGTGAGGTATTGCCTCTCGGCCTGCTCAGGCCGCTTACCGGAGCAGGCTCGCTGGCTTTCACGACGGAGCTTATTAAAACTTACGGACCCGATTCCATGATTGGACGAATATCGTCAACGATTCAAGGCAGTACGGATACGACGCTATACGTGCTCACGGTTTATTTTGGAGCAGTAGGCATCAGGCGCAGTAAATATGCACTTAAAGTCGGTTTGTTTTCAGATTTCGTAGGTTTCTTCGCTGCTATTATTATATGTTTAATGGTATTTGGCTAACTTGTCCGGATAAAGCCCATAGGAGTGCGGCACTTACGGTGCATCGCTCTTGCGGGCTTATTTGTTGTCCACTTTCTTTCCACCTGTCTTTTAGGGTATGATGGTGGGTGAGGTGAAATCATTGGAACGTTTACAGAAGATTTTAGCGCAGGCGGGCGTCGCATCGCGCCGCAAATGCGAGGAGCTCATTTTGTCCGGTCAAGTACAGGTCAATGAGGAGACAGTTACCACACTGGGTGTCAAAGCAGACCCGGCCGTTGATATCATTACGGTTAAGGGCCGCAGAATCCAGAGTGAAAGCAAGCTTTACTTGATGCTTCATAAACCCAAAGGCGTCATTACAAGTGCGAGTGACCCGCAGGGACGTAAGATTGTGGCGGACTATCTGCCCGGCATAACAGAGCGTGTCTATCCTGTTGGCCGGCTTGATTATGATACGGAAGGTTTGCTGCTGCTTACGAATGACGGCGAGTTTGCGAACTTATTGACGCATCCAAGCCATCACGTACCGAAGACCTATTGGGCCACTGTAAAAGGGGTGCCGCATGGTACGGCGCTGGAGCGGCTGCAGCAGGGCATTCTGCTTGAGGACGGAATGACAGCACCTGCTGAGGTAGAGTATCACGATGTAAATACAGAGAAGAATCAGGCGACGATTACGATCACGATCTACGAGGGCCGCAACAGACAGGTCCGTCGGATGTTCGATGCCATTAACCATCCGGTATTGCTGCTTCGCCGCGTACGATTCGGTGAATTGGGCTTACACGGACTGGCGCGTGGAAAGTTCCGCCATTTAACACCTAAAGAGGTCCAAGAGCTGCGAGCAGCGGCTGTCAAGACACATAAAATTCAAAAATAACGAGCGACGGCAACCTCAATTGCCGTCGAATTTTCGTTATAATGATAGTATTCGATTGAAGTAAAATGCAGCATAAGAACGGGCGGTGACTAACGAACATTTATGAAATCGAACCGCAGGCTCATTCAACTGGTTATTTTTCTGGGCGTACTGCTCCTCGGGGGCTATGCGATCGGCAATGCCCTGTTTAGTTCTCACGACGGGCTTCCGCGGAAAGGCTCCAAACCGCCGGATTTCGCCCTGCTCGGCATGGACGGCCAAACACACCGGCTCGCAGACTACAAAGGCAAAGCGCTTGTCATTAATTTCTGGGGTACATACTGCCCGGGCTGCGTAACGGAGACACCGGACTTGGTTGCTCAATACGCTAAGCATAAAGACAAGCCGTTTGAAGTTGTCGGGATTAATCTTGGCGAGGACAAATTGACCGTTTCTAATTTTGCAAAGCAGTTTGATGTCAGCTATTCAATTCTGCTTAACGAGAACAATGACGTACAGCGAAAGTACGGTTTGAAGTCGTATCCCACTACCTTCTTTGTGAAGCCGGATGGAACGATTCAAGACATCTTTGTCGGACCGATGGCGGAAGCGGACATGGACAAGCGCATCGAGAAATTGCTTCAGTCCTAGTCGAAGGAGGTTTTTTGCATGTTGACTTTTGAAAATACGAAATGCGAATGCGGTCACCAGAATCCGGTCGGAACCGTACTTTGCGAGCATTGCGGTAATCCGCTGGACGGCGAAGAGGCGGAGAGCGAAGCGCCGCTTGAGATGCGCTACGACGGCATTGCCCGCCGCTCGCAGAAGAGCAATCCATCACCGATTGACCGCGTTTGGAACTTTTTCTCTTCGGTTAAGATCGCTGTTCGATTGATCGTCATTACACTGATTGCGGCTATGGTCGGCACGATTTTCACGCAAGAGAATGCCTTTATCTCATTTGATCCTACGACGTATTACGAAGAGCGTTACGGTTGGATCGGCAAATGGTATTATAAGCTCGGCTTGTCCAATACGTACGAGTCGTGGTGGTTTATCGGACTATTGGTTATGATCGGAACTTCGCTTGTTATTTGCAGTCTTGACCGTGTGCTGCCGCTCTATCGGGCATTGAACAAGCAGCAAATTCGAAAGCATAACAACTTCTTGACCAGACAGAAGACCGTGTATACGAGCGATATTGAGGGCTCCGCAGAGAATTGGACCGCGGCTATGGCCAAGGAGCTGAAGCGCAAGCATTATAAGGTTCATCATGAAGGCGACGCGCTGCTGGCGGAGAAGTATCGGTTCAGCCGCTGGGGACCTTATATTAATCATATCGGCTTGATTATCTTCTTGCTCGCGGTATTGCTTCGGACGCTTCCCGGTTGGGCAATGGACAACTACGTAACGGTGACGGAAGGGGAAACGGTTCAAATCCCCGAAACGAATTATTACGTAAAGAACGAGAAGTTTACGATTAATTATTATACGGATGCTGAGCTTCCGGAATCGCTGAAAGGGACACCCCGGGCTAAGCTCTATGAGACGAAGGCCGTGTTGTATGAATGCGAGGCGGATTGCGATGACCCATCTAAGCAGCCGCAGCTGAAGGAAGTGAAGCGTCACAATATTATTGTGAACGATCCGCTTTCCTACAAAGGCATCAAGGCGTATCAGTTCGGCTTTGACGATACACCGAAGCTGAAGGCTGTACATCCCGTTCTGATCGATCATAAGACGGGTAAAACCTATGGACCCTTTGATCTTGTCATGCGAAATCCGGAATTAACCTATACGCTTGGACCGTACACGCTTGAACTCCGCCAGACGTACATGGATTTTGCGCTGGACGCGGAGGGCAAGCCGACAACGAAATCCAAGGAGCCGAATGCTCCGGCATTTGTGTTCGTCATGAAAGGCCCGGATTTGGCGGCAGACGGCGAGCCGTATATGTACTTCCCGAAACAGACGGACAAAGCGAGATTCAGTCAAGACCTCATCAATGGGGAGTTGGCTAAACGATTCGAGCTGAAGGTGCCGGCTATGGAAGGCGTTGAGTTCGCAGGTGTAATGACCTCGCTCAACATTCGCTCGGATCGGGCGATGCCCTATATTTGGGTAGGGGCCGGCATCTCGATGTTCGGACTGCTGCTGGGTTCTTATTGGCATCACCGCAGAATTTGGCTTCGCATAGACGGCGGCCGCGTCACGCTAGGCGCACATACGAACAAGAATAATTACGGCATGCGTGCCGAGGTCGCTTCCGCGTTGCGCGGTTTAGGCGTCGTCGTAGAGCCGAAGTCGCTCGATAACGGGAGGAACAAATCGTGAGTTTGCTTGATTTTAGCAGCGACGCCTTTATAGTCGCATTTTTCTTGTATTGCTTCGGATTTATGTTTTATGGCGTTTCGGCACTGGGCCGCAAATGGAGTAACCGCAGCCCGGAAGAGCATGTTCGCCGCTGGGGCCGTTTCGCTTACGCGGTATCGATTCTCGGATTTGCTTCGCATCTTACGTTCTTTATTACACGCTGGATCGGCGGAGGTCACATCCCGACCAGTAACATGTATGAGTTTATGACCTTCTTGGCGATGGCGATCATGTTTGCTTTTATCGTCGTCAATGCCATTTACCGCAAACCGCTGCTTGGTTTGTTTACACTCCCGCTGACGGTTGTGATCGTTGCGTATGCGGCGGTATTCCCGCAAGAGGTACAGCCGCTTATCCCGGCGCTCCAATCCATCTGGCTTAAAGTTCACGTTACGACAGCGGCAACGGGCGAAGCATTCTTCGCGGTCGGTTTTGCAGCCGGACTTATGTACTTGCTTCGTACGGTCGACTTCAAGAAAACGAGTCCGCAAGCAAGACGCGAACAACGCTGGGTCGAATTTACGCTCTATGTTATCGTACTCATCATTGCCTTTATCGGTTCGGTCTTTGCCTTCCGCGGTGCAGGCTATGAAGCGTCATTCAAGCAAGAGAATGTGGTTATCGATGATAAAGGGATTGAAAGCACGACGACCGAAACGGTAGAATACTCCCTTCCACCGATCTTTAAACCTTTCAACAGCCAGGATGTATCGGTTGATCCTTTCCTCGGCGTGAAGAAACCACTGATGGAGACGCCGTCGTGGATGAAAGGTGTCAATGCTGCACGGAAGCTGAACACGATCACGTGGTCCATTATAAACGGGACGATTCTATACGGACTTCTGCGCCTCGCTTTGCGCAGGCGCATTGGGGCCGCGATTCATCCGCTTATGGATGGCATCGACGAAGATGATATCGATGAAATCAGTTATCGCGCCATTGCAATCGGGTATCCGATCTTCATGTTAGGCGCGCTCATATTCGCGATGATCTGGGCTTACATCGCTTGGTCGCGTTTCTGGGGCTGGGATCCGAAAGAGGTGTGGGCGCTTATTACTTGGCTGTACTACACAGCCTACCTGCACTTGCGTCTATCGCGCGGATGGCATGGCTCCAAGTCGGCATGGCTCGCGGTTATCGGGTTTGTCGTCGTTATGTTTACGCTGATTGGGGTTAACTTGGTCCTCGTCGGCTTGCACTCTTATGCAGGCGTTTAAAGATGATTAGCGCAGAATTGAAAGGAGACAACGGACATGTCTGAAGAACTTCACCGCATTCTTGTAGTCGATGACGAAGAACGGATTCGCAGGCTGCTCAAAATGTACCTGGAAAAGGAAGGCTATCTCATCGAGGAGGCCGAGGACGGCGAAACGGCATTGCGCCTTGCAACGGCAGGCGAGTTTGACTTGATTCTGCTGGATGTCATGCTGCCGGGTATTGATGGCATAGAGGTCTGTTCCAGGCTTCGTCAGGTAAAGGCCACGCCGGTTATTATGTTGACGGCTAAAGGCGAGGAAATGAACCGCGTTCAAGGCTTTGAAGTAGGTGCCGATGACTATGTGGTTAAGCCATTTAGCCCTCGCGAAGTGATTTATCGTGTGAAAGCGATACTGCGCCGTTCGTCGGCGACCGCGTTCTTAACGAAGGAAGCACTGACGAGCAATAATATCGTGTTCCCGCATCTCATTATCGAGCATGATGCTCATCGTGTGATGGCCGGTGGGCAAGAGGTCAGCTTAACGCCGAAGGAATATGAGCTGCTTCACTACTTGGCGATTTCGCCGGATAAAGTATTCTCCCGCGAGGAACTGCTGAAAGACGTCTGGAACTATGAATTCTTCGGAGATCTTCGTACGGTGGATACCCATGTGAAACGACTTCGCGAGAAGCTGAATAAAGTTTCTCCGGAAGCTGCGATGATGATCACGACGGTTTGGGGCGTAGGCTATAAGCTTGAGGTGCCGAAGTAAGTGATGATCTGGCGCAGTGTTGTCGGGAAGCTATGGATTACTATTATCGCGCTTGTGGCGGTCGTATTGCTGATTCTGGGGATGTTCCTGCTGCAGTATATCGACATTGCCTTTAAGAACTCGCATGATGTCAAGGTGCTGTTTGTCTACACGGCCATCATCGGGTTTCTGTTATCGACGTTCTTTGCGTTTTTCCTATCGACCAAAATCACACAGCCGCTGCTTCAGCTGAAGAAAGCGGCTGATCTAATCTCCCAAGGCGAGTATCGTACGCGAGTACCGATTCGCTCGACGGATGAGATCGGTGACTTGGCCACCACGTTTAATAATATGGCTTCCGAGCTGGATACGTTGATTCATGACCTGAATCATGAGAAGGATCACCTCGCGAGCGTCCATCGCAGTATGGCGGATGCGGTCGTGACCTTCGATGCGGAAGGCCAGATCATATTGGCCAATCCACATGGTCAGAAGTTAATTGACAAGTGGAATGAGCTGGAATGGACAGAGGATTACATCGGCTCACACACGCAGGTGCCGGAGCCGATGTTTGACCTTTACCGCAAAGTACTTCGGGAAGGTCGGGACTTGTCCGATAAAGTGCATGTGCAAAGCGGCGTATGGTCTGTTGTGATGGCTCCGCTCAAATCCAATCATACCGTTCGCGGTGCGGTTGCGGTGATGCGGGATGTCACGGAGGAGACGAAGCTGGAGAAGCTTCGCCGCGACTTCGTTGCCAATGTCTCGCATGAAATCAGGACGCCACTATCGATGCTGCAAGGCTACAGCGAAGCGTTGCTCGACGATATTGCGGGTTCACCTGAGGAACGTAAGGAGTTAGCACAGGTGATCTACGAGGAGTCGCTGCGAATGGGGCGCCTCGTGAAAGATTTGCTTGATTTGGCCAGAATGGAAGCCGGGCATATTGAGATGAAGCTGGTCGAGACGGATCTGACCGGACTGCTTAAGCGAGTCCATCGCAAGTTCTTAGTGCTGGCGAAGGAGCAGGACATCCACCTCCATATCGAGCTCCCTGCAGAGCCGCTCGTCATCGGGCAGGCAGACGAGGATCGGATGGAGCAGGTGCTGACGAACCTGCTCGATAATGCGATTCGCCATACGGCGAAGCAGGCGTCGATCACGCTCAGTGCACGCAATTTGATCGTCGAACAGAAGGCTTTTGTAGAAATTAAAGTAACAGATGAGGGAGAGGGGATTCCGCAAGGTGACCTTCCGTTTATCTTCGAACGATTCTACAAGGCTGATAAAGCTCGAACACGCGGAACGGGCGGAACAGGTCTCGGCCTTGCCATCGTGAAGAACATTATCGATTCGCATCGCGGTCAAATTAAAGCGGAAAGCGCGATGGGAGCCGGTACTACGTTTACCATTCTATTGCCCGTTGTATAGCATACAGAAGAAGCTGCTCCTCACGTGGGGCAGCTTTTTTCTCTGTTTACTCGATGGATGTCCCTTTCAAAAAAAGTTGCAAAAAGAGCTTGGTTGCTATAGAAGGCTATATTGACTGGTCAAATTGTACTAAATTAAACTGAGCTTGCATTCACTTCCACTTCAAAGGAGGATGTTTATGAAAGCCGATCAGGTGAAGAAATGGGTCCTGCTATTCTTATCGACGGTTTTGATGACAGGCATGTTTGCGGCAACGGCAACCGCAGGCGCTAACCCATGGGCAGGCGGTGATATCGTTTCGCTCAGCGTGACGAATGACGCCAGCAGTACAGCGAACAAGTATATATACAAACGCATTTCGAACAAAGCGTATACGTTTGTTTCCGGTGATTATATCGAATATGATGTGAAGATTTCCAATGGCATTGACGGTGCCGGCGGCATCGAAATTATGAATGCCGACGGGACTTACTTCCGGGATACCGGAACATCCGTCTGGAAGGATCAGAACAATATTAGCGGACATCCGAATGCCAATATCTCCGCCTATGCCACGAATAAGTGGTACCATCGCAAGCTGGCGGTGCCAGCCTCCATGATCGGTAAAACCTCATCCAAATGGGATATCGTCGGGGAGAACGACAGTCCTTCTCAAACGTATTCCGCGCAGTATGACAACATTAAAGTTACGAGCGGAAGCACGACGACGAAGAGCGTAGTATTTGTAAATAGCGCCGATTATAACTCGGCTGCGACAGATATCGGTCCTGCTGCAGTATCCTCTGGTAACGTGGCAACCTTGAATATCGCATCCAACATGTCACATTTGATCGATAATCAAGCCTTTATTAAGCTGGATAAAATCAATCCGTTCATCGGCACCTCGTTTTCGATGCACTTCATATCTACCCTTAAAGTGAACGGCGAGATATGGGCGTATTACATCAAATGGGATGCATTCGGAAAAGGGGGCGTCGGCTTAGCGAAGTCTACCGACGGCGTTAATTTTACGGATAACGGCTTTGTGTTAACGGCAGGATCGCCCGGACAATGGGATGACTCGTTTGCTACGTTTCCTGGCGTCTGGTACGACAGCGGTACCTTCTATCTCGTCTATGAAGGAACGGGTACGGGGTCACCTGGACAGATTGGTTTGGCAACCTCGACGGACGGCGTTAATTTCACGAAACAGGGTCAGATTCTAACCCACAACTCTACCGGCTGGGAAAGCGTCAATATCGGGACACCGTCGCTCTATAAAGAAGGCAGCACGTGGTATTTATTCTATCATGGCTATGATGGCTCAGATTGCCGCATAGGCGTTGCAACGGGAACGAGCTTGACGGCACTGACCAAATATTCCGGCAATCCGGTAATCGATACCGTACCCGGTACATGGGAAGCCGGAACGGCAGGGCATCGCGATGTTGTCAAAGTAGGCGGCACCTATTATATGACCTATGAAGGCAGCGAAGATCCACCTTACAACACGGCCAAATGGTCTTCCGGCGTTGCGAGCTCGACGGATCTGCTCCACTGGAGCAAGTTTAGTCAAAATAACATTTTGCCTCAGACGGATAATACGTTCGGAAACGACGGACCTAGTTTCTTATCGGTAGACGGCGAGAACTTCATCTATTATCGGACGAATCCTACAAGCAGGGCGCTTATCGCCAATGAGAATGACGGGGGCTTTGACTTGAAATGGGGGATGTCGGATTCCGGTATCGGTCACGTCATTGGGCGGAGCGACGGTGACGGCTGGTCGGCTTCTACAAGCTTGGACGGCCCTGATTACATGCAATATGGTCCGTATACGACCAATACACCGGTAGGGGATAATATTGCCACTTGGAAAATGATGGTTGACAGCAACAGCGGAACAAACGACGTCATTAGGCTTGAGGTTGTCGATGCGGATGATTCGGGTACGGTGATTGCGGAGCGGATTCTTCAGCGTAACGACTGGAAGCAAGCGAATCGCTATGAATACTTCTCTGTGCCGTTTCATTGGGCTGCAGGCAGAAGCGGTCATCGTATTGAGCTTCGCGCGCATTGGTATGATTCGACCTATGTGAAAATGCAGCTTGTCGGGATTAGCTGACGCTTGAAAGTCGGTTCTTGTTGAAGGAAGTAGAGAAATCTTGTTGGTCGTGAAACATTTTCATGACGGAAGAGTGCATAAAAAAGCTCCGACCCTCGAAAAGGGTCGGAGCTTATTCATTAATAGAGATTAATTTCTTTCGCTTTGTTCAAATCAGGCAATTGGACCAGCTCGGCGATAACGTCTTTCGACACGCCTTTGTCTACAGTCAATACCATGATTGCGGAACCGCCAACAAGCTCACGACCAACCTGCATCGTTGCGATGTTCACGTTGTTGTTGCCAAGCAGCATGCCGACATTGCCGATAATACCCGGTTTGTCGTTATGCGAGATCAAGATGATGTTGCCTTCAGGCGCAACATCGACAGGGAAACGGTCAATTTGTACAATTCGCGGTCCGTAACCGGTCAACATCGTACCTGTTACGAGGCGAGTTGCTGTTTTGGAACGAAGTGTAACTGTGATGGAATTCGTGAAGTCACGCGCTTCGTGCGACTTCTGTACGACGATATTCACATGGCGTTCTTTCGCAAGATGCATGGAATTGACGACATTGACTTGATCCGAACCCAGGTGGTGAGAAAGCACTCCGCGTACCACGTAACGTGTCAGCGGCTGTGTATCAACCTCAGCCAGCTCGCCTGCATAGCTGACATTGATTTCTTCCACGGCGCCTTCAGTCAGTTGAGCAATAAAGTTACCCAGCTTCTCGCCAAGACCGAAGTACGGTTGAAGCTTATTCAGCACGTTCGCCGGAATTGGAGGCATGTTGACCGCGTTCATAAACGGTTTATCGCGAAGGATGTTCAACACTTGCTCCGATACATCAATGGCCACGTTCTCTTGTGCTTCAACCGTAGACGCACCAAGATGAGGGGTTACGATGATTTTCGGATGCTTCAGGAACGGATGATCGGCTGCCGGTGGTTCAACCTCGAATACGTCGAATGCCGCACCTGCTACGATTCCTTGATCGATAGCTTCCACAAGCGCTTGCTCATCAATGATACCGCCGCGTGCGCAGTTCACGATGCGCATGCCTTTCTTCATGACTTCGAATTGCGCACGAGAGATCATGTGGCGCGTTTCCGGTGTAAGCGGCGTATGAACCGTCATAAAGTCCGCATTCCGTACGATGTCATCTACGCTGGAGAGACGAACGCCAAGCTTCTCGGCGCGCTCTTCCGTGAGGAATGGGTCATAACCCCAAATTTCCATGTCGAACGCTTTCGCGCGTTTGGCAACTTCGCTGCCGATACGGCCCATACCGAGTACGCCAAGCACTTTGCCGCGTAGTTCGACGCCGAGGAACGACTTGCGATCCCACTCGCCGCCTACAGTCTTGAGGTAGGCTTGTGGAATGAAACGAGCAACGGACATCATCATGGCAAATGTATGCTCACAAGTTGTGATGGTGTTGCCGTCTGGTGCATTAATAACAATAATTCCGCGTTGCGTAGCTGCTTCCAAGTCGATGTTGTCCACTCCGACGCCGGCGCGACCGATAACCTTAAGCGATTTACCAGCATCCATAATGCGCGCTGTAACGCGCGTCTGACTGCGTACGAGAAGGGCATCGTATTCGCCGATAATGGCTACGAGCTCGTCCTCGCTTAATCCGGGCTTCTTGTCGACAACGACATCCTCTGCATCCATAAGTTTCTGAATGCCTAGATCGCTGATTGGATCTGAGACCAATACTTTAAACATGGTGGGTTGCCTCCTGAGCGTTTGTATGATGGATGTATAGTAGAAGTGAAAGACCCTCGTTAAGATGCCGCACAGCGCAGCAGCTTAGGCGAGGGTCTGTCACACGATCACACGTCAAAGCTATTGTTGTACCGGATGGACCAACAGAACCAGGCTACATTAATGTTTACTATTTTAATGCAAGTAGAACGCAAATTGCAATGATTAAAACTTGCCCAAATGTGAAATTTTCGTTATGATCGACCGTAAAAAGGGGGCATTCTTGTGGAACAATGGAGCAATATCGAACCAGAGCCGTTTATGGCGCTTGTACGAGAGGGAAAGCTCTCGCCTGATCAAATTATTGATGTCAGAGAAATGAATGAATGGAATTATTATCATTTAGATAACAGTACACTCATGCCGCTGTCGACCTTCGAGGAAGACTCGGAAGCAATCCATAAAGATAAACCGGTCTATATAATTTGCGCACACGGTGTAAGGAGTGCTGCAGTCTGCCGCTATCTAAGCGAAAGAGGATACGGCAACCTCACCAATGTCATTGGCGGAATGGCTGCCGTATCCTCGTTGGATGGCTTTCAATACGATTAAGAACTTATTCTTGCTCTGGGAAGAAGAAGGGCAGCTGCGGAAGAAGTTCCTTGGCGTACAGCAGAGCTTTACTATCGCTGAAATCCCCTGATCTCACAGCCTCCGTACTGATAAGCAGGTCGACAATGGAATCAACTGTCTTCATCTTCATGCTGCTGGCTTGTCCGGAAACGATAAATTGATCGACGCGGGACGCCAGATCCTGCGGGTAGAACGGAGCTAAAGTTTTGCGGGCGTTCAACATATCCGCCATCAGCTTATTCTTGATAGTCAGAGGCAGCGGTTTCCATTGCTGGATGCTTAGCACGGAGGCGATGTCGTAATGATCCGGAATGTTCGGATTGACCGAAGCACTCCATTTCAGCATCGCATTATAGTAACTTTGCTGTCCGGCCATTGCG
Organism: Paenibacillus rhizoryzae; assembly: GCF_059686995.1. Classification (NCBI taxonomy): domain Bacteria; kingdom Bacillati; phylum Bacillota; class Bacilli; order Caryophanales; family Paenibacillaceae; genus Paenibacillus; species Paenibacillus rhizoryzae. Next base: position 381,147 of record NZ_JCAALT010000003.1, read on the forward strand.
AACTTTACACCTTGCGTATAGTAGGCGTCTTTCATTAAGGCTTTCATAAGATCGGCGTTTGTCATGTCTTTGGCTGATCCGGCACCGCGCTGCGCGGCTTCGCTGAACATTCGTAAGCTCTTGAGCAGCTGGAGCTGTGCGGTTTCGAGAAGCGGCGAACTCTTCGGCACGGATGCATGTTCAGCCTCGCCGTATTTCTGCTCCGCGATGTTCGATAATTCTTTCATGGCGGAGCCGATGTCCGTTAGCTGCTGCGAGGACAGTTTATGAATGGTTTCAAACCAGTCCGATTGAAATTCACGATAAGGCAGAAATACAGTATGATAGAATGATACCAGATCCTGCTGTTGATAGGCGCCTGCGCTTGCGTTCTTGCTGCTGCTGAGATGCTTGGCGTTCTCGATAAGTTTCGCTTCGGTCTTGTCAGAGCCTATCTTTACGCCATAGAAAAAGGCGGCCACGGCGAAAACGAGCATGAATAGGAAGCCTAAGCTAAAGAGCATTTCAGTACGAGTCAGTCGTTTCTCCATGTTAATCTCCTTCATCCGATATTTCGCCATAATGCTAGTAAATACGAGGCTTAAAGTTAAAATGTTTGTCGAATTCCGGAACTTGATTTGATCGTCCTATTAGTATAGGGGAAAACCTTTGAAAAGGAAATATGCACCTTTCATAGCATAGCAGGGAGTTGAATATGAAAAAATTCGACATTCGCAAATTGAAGATAAAACCGGTGAGCATCGATCAGATTGATGACCGGATGCTTCTTATAAATTTGTATGCCACACAAGCGATTACTTTAGTTATCGGTTTCATATGGTTATTATTTCAGCATCGCAATCCATTTTTATTATTTGTTTTGCCGAAAGGGCTTCATTTTCTGTATTTTGGCGCCGGATTGGCGGCTGCTGTCATCGCAATTGATTTCCTTTCGGCCAGATTTGTTCCGGATGAAGTGAATGATGACGGCGGTGTGAATGATCGCATTTTTAAGAATCGCGCCATTTGGCATGTGGTCGTATTGTCGTTAATCGTATCCATTTGTGAGGAAACGTTATTCCGCGGTGCTATTCAGTATCAATTCGGACCCTATTGGACAAGCATTATTTTCGCAACCATTCATGTTCGTTATTTAAAGCATTGGATTCCGACAGGGCTTGTATTTGCCATCAGCTATGCGTTAGGCTGGATTTATATCAATACCGGCACGTTATGGGCGCCGATATTGGCACACTTTCTGATTGATATGATTATGGGCTTCGTAATCCGTTTCCGGAGGGAAGAATGAGCAGAGTTCAGAAATTTGGCAGCAGAAAACCGACTTCAAGTGTTTCGGCAAAGAAACAGGCGGAACTGGCTGCTTCCGAGGCAGCAGCAGGCAGCGAAGTACCGTTGCCGTCCAGAAGGCAAACGCATCCTTCTAATAAACAGCAGATGGCAGGCTGGTTTTACAAAATCATTATTTTTCTATTCGTTCTCTTATTGGTAGGACTGCTTCTTTGGGGTAAGCAATTTGAATAGCCGATTGGACGACTAATCCGAGGAGAGGGCGGTGCTTCGTTTCCATGACGATTTGGATTTCGGCGGCGGCGGCGGTCTTGGTACTGTTTGTGGCTGCGTTAGTAAGGACATCGTATCAATATACATTGGATCAGCAGTCCGTTACATTAGACCGGCTGCCCCAGGCTTTCGACAGGACAACCTTGCTGCTAATAACAGATATTCATAGAAGACGTATCTCGGATGAAGTGATTGAAGGGATAATCGCCGGCGGTGGAGCTGATTTGGTGTTGATTGGCGGTGATTTGAGGGAGCGGAGAGTGCCGCTTGCCAGGTCTCGAAGCAACATCAAACAGCTGGCGCGAATTGCGCCAATATATATGGTATACGGCAATCATGATTATGATGAAGATATGAGGCCGCTTGAGGTGATGCTGACGGAAGAGCGCGTACGCCTGCTCATCAATGAAGCGGTTGTGTTAGAACAGCGAGACGGCAGCGGCATTCGGCTGGCAGGCGTGGATGACCCCCGCTTGGAGCGAGATCGTTTGGATTTGGCCTTAAGCGAGCCGGAAATGGCTGCAGGCAGTAACCACCTGTTTACGATCGTGCTGGCGCATGATCCCATCCTTCTTGACCGTATGAAAGGGCAGCAGAAGCAGGAAGTTGATTTGGTTCTCTGCGGCCATACGCACGGCGGCCAGATTGCGCTGCCGTTTATTGGCCCTGTTTTACGCGGAACTGAAGACTCCAATTACTGGCGCGGTTGGTTCGACTTCTCTGTACAACAAACAACCGGAGCCAGCAGGGGACCCCGGTTGTTCGTCAGTTGTGGATTTGGTACTTCTCGGTTGCCAATTCGGTTGATGGCACCAGCTCAATATCACCGCATTACTTTGCGGTCTGCGGCTGTTCCTCCAGCCCCAAATCAATCGTAGCAGGATCAATGAAGCCATAACCTTTGCTCTCGAGCTTAGTAAGCAAGGTATCGAGTGCTTCTGTCGTCCAAGGCAGCTCATGCATGAGGATATTCACGCCCGGATGAAGCTGCTCCAGCACATTGGCAATGACTTTGTCCGGCTTATCCTTCGTGCTGCTATCCCAGTCGAGTGAGCCGTCAGACCAGGTCATATAGAGCATGCCGTGATCGCGGACAAGACCTTTTACATAATCATTGCCGTTACCGAATGGCGGACGGAAGAACTGCGGCTCGGTGCCGACAACTTCCTTCACGATTTGTTGAACATCCTCGATCTGCTTCTTCACCGACGCTTGCGTTTCTTTCTTCAAATCGATATGATCCCAAGAATGATTGCCGATCGTTTGCCCGCGATCGGCTATTTTTTTGAGCAATTCCGGGTGTTTCTTCACCCGATATCCGTTCACGAAGAAGATCGCTTTCGCTTTATGCTTATCGAGCGTGTCGAGCAGGGAGCTGACCGTTTTATCTTCCTTCGGGCCGTCATCGAAAGTCAGCAGCACCATCTTATTGCTCGTAGTCGCTTTATCAATCGGGACGAAGCTGTACACCTTATTCATTTTATAAAGCTTCTTAACCGGCTGCTGCGGATCCGTTGTGGCAGTGGAATCAGGTTCAGTCGCAGGTGTATTCTCCGATGGAGTGGGCGAATTTGTAGCATTGTCAGCAGGCTGATTGTTCGTTCCCTGATCGGTTTGGCCGCTGCCCGCAGTTCCATCGCCTGTTGCTGGAGCTGTGGAGTTGTTTGCAGGGTCCGGCGCAGGCTCTGTCACTACAGGTCCACTGTTCGCTGCATTGCCCGTTGTGTTCGAATCTGTGCTGTTAGGCTGGTTTCCGTTGCCGCTGCATCCGGATGTAACCAGCAGGGCCATCATAATGACGATGGAGATGAGGTGAGGTTTACGATTCGGCATGCTGTCGTCCTCCTGTGGCCTTCGAGTTGGTTTCGTCAAAAAACAATGCACTTATTGTATCATATTTCGAACTTGAACCGAACTTTACTACTTCCTTAATTTGTGCAGGGATGACCTTCGCTTGCCGAGGCAAACTAAACGCGAGTCGTAAGCAGCATTCAGCATAGGAGGATTGCCAATGAAATTGTCCGGTTTTCTGATTGGAGGTCTTGCCGGTATGGCAGCGGCGGCTTATATAGCGAAGAAGAGGCCCGGCATGTTTGCCTGGGCGAGCAGCGCAGCTGGCACAGCTGTCAACGGGATGACGAAGAGGGCGATGGGAGCGGTCATTAGTCGGAAATTTGGCGGAGACATGGTGCAGCATGCAGCCCCAAAGCATTCAAACGCTTCCGCAAAAGAGTCCGGCAACGCTTGGGGACAAATTGAGCTGCTGCTCAATAGTGATCCCAGCGTGAAGGAACAGGTCGATCAAATAAAAGCAGAAGCGAAACCTCACTAAGAGGACCTATGGAAGAAACGGTTGTCACCCTTCTTTGGAGGCATCGATCGTTTCTTCGTTTAAACCGTATAGAAATTTATAGACAAATTGTTATAAATTCTATAGGGACAAAAAGAATCGTTTTGCCGTTCAATTGCGTATAAACAATTGGCGGCGGAACGATTCTTTTTTTTTGCGTCTGTAGTGCATTCCACCCACAGACATGCTAACATAGCAACATAAACACATTTTAATCACCCAAATAACTGCTGCTTCATACGCTATGTATAACAGATACTATCCGCGTTCAATGTGCTTTCGAAGACGGTTTTTGCTCCGAGAATACGAAGCAGATACTACTCGAGAAGGAGGATCCTATCATGAAAATCGAACGGCTCAATCAAGACAAAATACGAATATTCCTGACGTTCGACGACTTGCTGGAACGGGGGATCCAGAAGGAAGACATGTGGCGCGAAATTCCAAAGGTGCACGAGCTGTTCAGTGAAATGATGGACCAAGCTTACAGCGAGCTCGGCTTTGACGCCAGCGGACCGCTCGCCGTCGAAGTGTTTGCACTTCCAGCCCAAGGTATGGTCGTCATCGTTACACGAGGCAAAGTGAACGGGAAGTCCGAGGATCATATTCAGGAAGAAGACAACGAGGAAGACGTTTACGAGATGGAAGTTACGCTCGAGCAAAGTGACATTGTGCTATACGCGTTCCGAGACATCGAGGATGTCATTTCAGTTTGCAAGCAGCTTAAGAGCGCTGAACTGATTGAGGATGGACGTCTTTATGCCTACAACGGCAAATATATGCTGGCCTTTGAGCCAGTCGGCATTGAGCTTCCACGCTACCACGCAATTATTGCGCTGCTGGCAGAGTACGGAGAGGCGACTTCCATTACGACCGCTATTCTTGAAGAGTACGGTAAAGTAATCGTTCCAGCCAAAGCCGTCATGGAAATTTGCACTCATTTCTAACGCGTTCAATTATTGAGAAGCATCAGCTTACGGCATATTCCGTAGGTCTGGTGCTTTTTGTTTGTTACTGCCTATGAGGGAATGTAAGTTTACCGCATAGCCGATCCGGTAACCGCTCATATTACAAAGGAAAAGGTGGTGAACATTCCTTTGAATGGAATGGAGAGCAGCAACGTACTGACATCGACACAAACCGTGATTGAAGAAGCGCTCAAGAAGCTTGGCTACGGTGAAGATATGATTGCCTTATTGAAGGAGCCGATGAGGCTTCTGACCGTTCGCATACCGGTTCGAATGGATGATGGCAAGACACGTGTATTCGTGGGATATAGAGCGCAGCATAACGATGCCGTAGGGCCGACAAAGGGTGGAGTCCGGTTTCATCCGGATGTAGACGAAATCGAAGTGAAGGCGTTATCCATTTGGATGAGTATTAAATGCGGGATAGCCGACCTGCCTTATGGCGGAGGCAAAGGCGGTATTATTTGCGATCCGAGAAAAATGTCATTCCGCGAGCTGGAGCGTCTAAGCCGCGGGTATGTTCGGGCGATTAGCCAAATCGTCGGACCGAACAAAGATATTCCGGCGCCGGACGTCATGACCAATTCGCAAATTATGGCGTGGATGATGGATGAATACAGCCGAATCCGTGAATTTGATTCGCCTGGTTTTATAACCGGAAAGCCGCTTGTCCTGGGTGGATCGCTTGGCCGTGAGAGCGCCACAGCCCGAGGGGTGGCGATCATGATTGACGAAGCGATGGCGAAGAAAGGCATTCCGCTTAAGGGGGCGCGCGTCGTCATTCAAGGCTTCGGCAATGCAGGCAGTTATCTGGCGAAATTCATGTTTGAAGCCGGCGCGAAGGTTGTGGGTATTTCCGATGTCAACGCTGCGTTGTATAATGATCAAGGACTCGACATTGAAGATTTGATGGACCGCCGCGATTCGTTCGGTACCGTAACGAATTTGTTCAAAAATACGATCAGCAACGAAGAACTTCTGGCGATCGATTGCGATGTTCTGGTGCCGGCCGCAATAGAGAACCAAATAACGGCAAGCAACGCGAACCAAATTCGTGCTAAAATCATTGTAGAGGCCGCAAACGGTCCAACGACGCTGGAAGCGACGCAGATGATTACCGATCGCGGCATTCTGCTCGTGCCCGATGTCCTTGCCAGTGCCGGCGGCGTTATCGTTTCTTACTTCGAATGGGTACAGAACAATCAGGGCTATTACTGGTCCGAAGCCGAAGTCGATTCCAAGCTGCGCGATATGATGATCCGCGGCTTTAATAGTGTCTATGAACTGCATAAGCTTAAGAAAGTGGATATGAGGCTCGCCGCTTATATGGTGGGCGTCCGCAAAATGGCAGAAGCCGTCCGCCTTAGGGGGTGGGTGTAGCCGAATGCCGATCAAGCGGGCTTTGCCTGCATCCCGCAGGGAAAGCCCGTCTCTCGGAAGGTGACTTCAACGATGCTGCTCTTTTCCATACTGACGGCGGCGGTTGCTCCGGGCATCTCGCTGCTGACTTACTTTTATCTAAAGGATCGATATGATGCAGAGCCGATTCACATGGTCGTCCGTGTGTTCTTGCTCGGTGTCTTAATCGTACTGCCGATCATGGTGATCCAACGCGGCTTACTGCTGTGGCTGGGAGACGGTCCGATCCTGTTCTCGTTCACGGTATCCGCAGGCGTTGAAGAACTGCTGAAATGGTTTGTGCTGTATCATATCATTTTCAACCATACCGAATTCGACGAGCCTTATGACGGGATTGTCTACGCAGTGGCGATTTCGCTTGGCTTTGCAACGGTGGAGAATGTGCTCTACGCTGTTTTCCAGCCTGCGTCGGTTGGTTCCTTGCTTATTCGCGCTTTGCTGCCGGTTTCCGGCCATGCCTTGTTCGGCGTAACGATGGGCTATTACGTGGGGAAAGCTAAATTCGCCTCCGAAGCGAATAAGAAACGCAATTACCTCATGCTTGCTGCTGCTGTACCGCTGGTGGAGCATGGTGTTTACGACTATATCATGGGCTCCGGCAGCACCTATTGGGTATGGTTTATCGTCCCGTTGATGGGTTACCTGTGGATTAAAGGCGTCCGGAAGATGAATCGCGCCAATGCCAGATCGCCGTTTCGCATGCTTGGTCATGAGGAAGAGATTAAGCTTTAGCATTTCCGTCTATAATAGGAAAAAAGCTGCATCTTACTCAGGAGGATACGATGATTTCGGCTCGTGTAAAGGTAACCATCCGCTGCAACTTGTGCGGCGAGAAATTCGTCCTGCGCGGACGCAGGGAGAAAGACAAGATCGATACCGGGTTCAAACAGTGCCTATGCAACAATCTCAACGACTTCGACGTCGAAGAGCTGGCATTGTAAGAACAGCCATGTAAGCAAAATCATACCAATAACATGCATAAAGCTCCTTTCCGCAAACCAAACTAACACCAGGTTTTGCATACGAAAGGAGCTTTTGCTATATGTACCGTCGTTTAAGCGCTGTGCTGTTTCCGGTGATGACGCTGTTTTTTATCGGCTCTATCTATTGGGGCTATCAAGAGCATCAAGAGAAAAACTCGATCCTGATTAAAGCAGAGAATCAGTATCAACGTGCCTTCCATGATCTGACCTATCATGTCGAGCAGCTCCATCGTCAGCTCGGAAACACACTTGCCGTGAACAGCGCCTCGCAAGGCTTTCACCGCAAAGGTCTCGTCAACGTATGGCGCTTGACCAGCGAAGCGCAGAATGAGATTAATCAACTGCCGCTGACGCTGCTCCCATTCAACAAGACAGAAGAGTTTTTGTCGAAAATTGCGAATTTCTCGTACAAAACCTCCGTTCGTGATCTAACAAAGCAGCCGCTTAGCCCGGATGAATATAAAACGTTAAAAACGTTATATTCCGATTCGGAATATATTTCCAAATCTCTCTACGGCGTACAGGATAAGGTCATCGCGAACAATTTGCGATGGATGGATGTCGAGGTTGCGATTGCTACGGAGAAGTCGACACTGGATAATACGATAATTGACGGCTTCAAAACCGTGGATAAAAAGGTCGGCGAATACCCGGAAATCAACTGGGGGCCTTCGGTAGCAAGCATGTATACCAAGCGTTCGATTAAGATGTTAGGCGGCAAAATGGCAACGCCGGAAGACGTGAAGAAGCTGGCGGCGAAGTTCCTGAAGCTGGACAACCCCAATGATATCAAGGTGGTCGAGAACGGGAAAGGTACGGAGTATATGTCGTATTCCGCTACCTATAAAGGGAATAAAGGAGACAACCCGATTGAGCTGGATTACTCGCAGAAAGGCGCTCAATTGATCTGGTTTGAGAATCCCCGCGATATCGGGAAGCCGATCGTCAGCGTGGGCGACGCGAGGAAGAAGGCAGATGAATTTTTGTCCCGCCATGGCTATCCGAAGATGAAAGCTATCACGTATGACCGTGATGACTCGATGGCCGTATTTACTTTTGTAGCCAATCAGAACGGGGTTCTGATTTACCCTGATAAGCTGACAGTCAAGATCGCGCTTGATAACGGAGATGCGGTCGCTTTGCAAGCGTCAGACTTTGTGTATGAGCATCACAAACGGAATATCCCTAAGCCGAAGCTGATGAGCGCGGATGCCAGAGCCTCGCTCAACCCGGACTTTAAGGTGCAAAGGGAACAGATGGCGATCATCGATAATGACATGGGCGATGAAGTGCTCTGCTACGAGTTCGTCGGCAAAATCAATGGCGGCGTTTATAAAATATATGTGAATGCAGACAGCGGCATTGAGGAATCCATCGAGCAGCTACCCGAATAAACGAGCGAAGGCGTGCATGTTATGCACGTCTTTTCCTGTTCTCCCACCTCTCCCCAAATTTCGACATGCTGTGGTATAATCGAACCATTAGGGGAGGGGGAAGCTAGTATGCTGCCAAAAGTGAATCAGTTTCTATATTTGCATGTAGCTTCGTCCGATGAAGAAGAGGCCGCAATCGAGTATAAATCCAGAATCGCGGACAGTGATAACGATGAGTTGCTTATCGATATTCCGCTTCTTGAAGGAACGGGAAAATATAAAAGGCTGTTTCTGGGGGACGAGCTTTCCGCGCATTTTGTTTCCGAAGACGGTGTGAAGAACTATTTCAATACCCATGTGCTGGGTTTTAAAGAAGACGGCGTGAAATTAATCCGAATCCGCAAGCCCGAACCGGAATCGATAACGAAAGTACAGCGCCGTAATTTTCTGCGCGTTGCCGCGGAGCTGGAGATCGCCATTCAATTGGCTGCCAATATTCGATTTATCGGGATGACGGATGATGTGGGCGGCGGCGGGATTTCGTTCCTCATCGATGGCAAATGGCCGATGAAGCAGGGCACGAACTTGGAATGCTGGCTGCTGCTTCCGTATCGGAACGGCTCGGTGGATCATTCCCATTTCAAAGCAGAGGTTGTTCGCGTGAAGCCACTGGAGTCAGGCCGGAATCAAGTGATGGCGAAATTTTCGAGTATTCTCGACAGCGAACGCCAGCGAATTATCCGCTATTGCTTTGAGCGTCAGCTGGATTTCCGTAAAAGATAATTATACATTTCACCTAGTTTGTTCCATGGCTTGGTGCATAAGGAATGACAACGTGGAAAAACTACCCTTATCCGAGCAAAGCCGGAACAAGGGGGTATCCATGGCTAAGAAATCACAGGGGCGCTACCTGTCCATCTCGGACGAGGTTACACGCGTGCTCATTATTATCTTTCTGCTGCTGCTTGTTGCAGTCATATTAAGCCAGCTCGCACTGCAAATTCCGGCAGTCAGGCTATGGGTAACGGGCGTAGATCGGCTTGAAGGAACCCCCTTCTAGTAGGTCTTTCGTTCTTTGCACTTCATGGGCTGCTGTGGTATAATTCTCACTATCGCAGGCAGAGCCTGCTTTTTTAATGGCGATAAGAGCAACATAGCAGCCGCTTACGACTTTCAAGGAGGGTTTACACCGCTTGGACATGGATGGGGGAAACAACGGCGGCCGCATTAACGTAGCAATCGACGGCCCTGCGGGAGCTGGCAAAAGCACCGTCGCTCGAAGAGTCGCTGAACAATTAGGGTACATATACATTGATACAGGAGCGATGTATCGAGCGGTCGCACTAGCTGCGAATCGTGCGGGAGTTTTGCCAAGTGACGCGGACAGGCTTGCGGAACTCGTGAAAACAGTGGACATTACATTGGAACCGGGAACCGAAGGTCAGATTGTGCGGCTCGGCGGTGAGAACATCACAACCGACATACGTTCAAGAGAAGTAACGCTTAAGGTTTCGGAGATCGCTTCGCATGAAGCCGTTCGGTTGCGTCTTGTCGAGATGCAGCGGGAACTGGCAGCGGCGAAAGGTGTCGTTATGGATGGCCGCGATATCGGTACGCATGTACTGCCCGGGGCGGAAGTAAAGGTATTTCTAGTCGCAAGCGTTCAAGTTCGCGCGTTGCGCCGATACCAGGAGCTATCTGAAAGCGAGCTTGTGCCGCTTGAGCAATTGGAGCAAGAAATTGCGAATCGCGACCGAAGCGACGAGAGCAGGGAATTTTCTCCGCTGATTCGTGCGAAGGATGCAGAAGTTCTCGACAGCACAGAAATGACGATTGACCAAGTCGTCGCACATATTCTAGACTTATGCCGAACCAAATCGGCGGAGGCGAAGTAAACTATGGTATATAACATTTGCCGAAGCCTGCTGCGAATCATCTACGCCGTACTATTCCGGTTCGAAGCAACCGGATTAGAGAACATTCCGGCCACAGGGCCTGTCGTGCTATGCTGCAATCATATCAGCTTGCTTGATCCTACAACGGTAGGCACGAAGGTGGACCGCAAAGTCCATTACATGGCTAAGGCGGAACTGTTCGAGGTACCTTTGCTTGGGCCGTTTATTCGGACGCTTGGCGCATTCCCGGTGAAACGGGGAGGAGTCAGCAAGGATGCTATTCGCAATGCCATCAACTTGCTGAAAGAAGGCAATGTGATGGGGATTTTCCCGGAGGGCACTCGTAATGCAGGCGATAACAGCGCAGGCAAGAAAGGTGCTGCGATGATTGCGCTTCGAAGCGGAGCCGTAGTCATTCCGGTCGCCATTATCGGGAAGTACCAATTATTCCGTAAGATGCGCATCAAGTATGGCAAGCCCATTGATATGACGGCCTTTATTCAGGATTCATCTTCCGATGTGCTCGAACAAGTAACCGAAACCATAATGGCGAATATTCGTTTGATGGCGAAGCAAGGGTAATTATTTTTGTTTTTTATATGTTTTAGACGGTGGGCCTGCGAGAGTGTTTCATTCTGAGGCTGCACGTTTAAATAAAGTTGGGGTATGATCTGAGGAGGTAATTTTAAATGTCAGAAGAAACAAAAGTACAAGAAACCGCAGCAGCGGAAGTTAGTCAAGATGCGATGGACAATTTCGTGTCCTTGAAAAAAGGGGACACTGTGAATGGTACGATCGTCAAAATTGAAGATAACCAAGTGTTCGTAAGCCTTGGATATAAATATGACGGCGTTATTCCCCTTCGTGAGCTATCGTCGGTTCAGCTTGAAAGTGCGCAAAACGCAGTTCAAGTCGGCCAAGAAGTACAACTGAAAGTCGTCAGCATTGACGATGAGAAAGAAAAACTCGTTCTCTCCAAAAAAGTGGTTGACGGCGAGAAAGCTTGGGACGGTCTTCAAGCTCGCTTTGATTCCGGCGAAGTATTTGAAGTTACGGTTGCAGACGTCGTTAAAGGCGGCCTAGTTGCTGACGTTGGCGTTCGCGGCTTTATCCCTGCTTCCATGGTTGAGCGTCATTTCGTTGAAGATTTCAGCGACTACAAAGGACGTACGCTTCGCGTTAAAGTGAAAGAAATCGACCGCGAGAACAACAAAGTCATTCTTTCCGCGAAAGAAGTGCTGGACGCTGAGTTTGAGCAAAACAAACAAGCCGTTATCGGCAACCTGCAAGTTGGTCAAGAGCTTGATGGTACGGTTCAACGTTTGACTCCGTTCGGCGCGTTCGTTGATATCGGCGGCATCGATGGCTTGGTTCACGTATCCGAGCTTTCCTGGCAGCACGTAGCTCATCCGAAGGATGTTGTTACAGAAGGTCAATCCGTTCGTGTTAAAGTACTTAAAGTGGATCCTGCTGCCGGCAAAATCAGCCTGAGCATCAAAGCTGCTCAACCAGGTCCATGGGAATCGACTAACGGTCAATTCAACGTAGGTGACATCGTGACAGGTACGGTTCGCCGTATCGTGAGCTTCGGTGTATTCGTTGAAATCGCACCGGGCGTTGAAGGTCTAGTACACATTTCGCAGCTTGCACACCGTCACGTAGCAACTCCGAACGAGGTTGTGAAAGAAGGCCAAGAAGTGAAAGCGAAAATTCTTGACTTCAACCCTGCTGAGAAACGCGTATCCCTCAGCATTAAAGAAACAGAAGAAGCTCCTGAGCAAGCGCCTGATCAGAAGAGAGAGCGCAGCGACCGTGGAGAGCGTGCACCTCGCGCACCTAAAGTCGAGCTTAATAATCCAAACGTCAGCCTAAGCAACGAAAGCATGAGCTTCACGCTTGCTGAACGTTTCGGCGACAAGCTGAGCAAATTGAAATAATCGTAACTACGATGAAATAAGAGCCTGTTACTTTGCACATTCGTGCTTGGTAACAGGCTTTTTTCGTTTGCCTAAAACAGGTCCGGCTGGATTAGGTTCACTCTCCTAAGCGCATAATATAGGCCATAAAGAGGTGAAGCACTGTGAATGATGGGTTTATTGCGTTCTGGCTGCTGTCGATGGCATTCATTCTCTACGCGACAGGCTGGAAAGAGCAAGTTGCGGAAGGGATGCCATTCCGGGTGCTTGGTTTATTTATTATGGGAGCCTTATTGCTTCATGTCGCTGAACTCGCGATTGGGGAGAGCATGGTCATTACCGGCAGTGCAGCTCTTTCGATAGCTGTGGCGGTTGTTCTGTTGGTAAGGATCGGACATTATGGAAGCATGCTGTTCGTCTTCTTCTCGGCGCTGCTTACCGGATTTATGTGGATGTGGGTGCGGTACATTTATGGTATGGATCCTGTGTTTGTCGCCTTGAATCCGGCATGGGATGGACCGCTGCTTGCGGGTTTATTCGCAGGCCTGCTGGCAGATCGGTTTCGCAGTCAATTTGTGATTGTCGTATTTGCAGCCGTCATCGCTCAGCTTGATCTGCTAATCAGTCCATTGGTCGTATCCAAACTGCTGACGATTGGCTCACCGGCATGGTGGGACGGCTTAGTCATTGCACTTACTGCAGCACGAGTAACCGGTAACGTGAAGAATTGGTTGAAACAGAAAGCTGTCCGTTTAGTAGAAGGTCGATCAGGCGAGAGCGGGGGGAATGTATAGTTCATGTGGGAGCAATTATGGACACAGTTGAAAGCTGGACAGCCGCATCATGTGCTGTATGGCATTATGCTCGGTGTCGTGTTTGGCGTAACGGCAAGATTATTAATGCTGCGGACGGATTATCGGCAATACCCGACCTACCCGCACGGCAGAATCATCCACATTTCGCTTGGCGTCATAGCAGCAGCGCTAGGCGCAGTTGCCGTTCCGGCGCTGTATAAGAAGGATTTCACCGCCATTACATTTCTGACACTGGCTGCGCAGCAATTTCGTGACGTTCGTAAGATGGAACGGGAGACACTGGACAAAATCGACAGCATGGAGCTAGTTCCTCGCGGTACTACTTATATCGAAGGCATTGCGATGGTATTTGAGGGCCGCAATTACCTTGTGATTTTATCAGCTTTATTGACCAGTCTTGCTTCATTGGCATTGGGGCTGCCGTTTGGGTTAGGTATGGGGATTCTGACATTGCTGCTTGTTTACGCCTTGAAGTCGGGCAAAGCCGTATCCCATATTGCCAAAGCGGTAATTGCAGATGTCAAAGTAGATGGCCCCGATTTGTTTGTTGGGGATATCTACATCATGAATGTGGGTCTCACTTCGAATCAGCAGCTGATCGCCGAACGCGGACTTGGCATTATTTTGACACCTTTCAATCCGAATGGGAAAGCGACATTGAGCAATTTAGGACAACGGCAAGCCATCTTGTTTGATTTATCCACCATTCTGGGTGTGTATCGCGATGACGGCGAACCGGCGCTCGTTCCTATGGCGAAGCTCGATATGAAAGACGGCAGGCTGGCGATATTTCTGATTCCTCAGGAGAAAGATGCGACAAAGGCGAAGATTATCGTGGAGAAGGTGCCGATTCTGGAATCAGCCGTACGTATGCCGACGGAAGCGAGCGTAAACAAGGAGAAGGGAGAACAGCATGGCTAAAATTGTGGCAATCGTGACGATGCAGCATGAGCAGGTAGGAGGAGGGGCGCCGATCTTCGTGGAACCCGATATTGCCAAACGAGAATCGACCGCTTTTCTACTCGAAAAGATATTGGATGCGAGTGTACACGATTTGAAGAACGGTTGTTTCATATTGGTAGATCATCACCGAGAATGAAATGTTAGCCAATCCCGTTGTTTTTTGCTATGATGGTAGGCGTGAGTATTTGAGTATGCCCCTCTATTACTTGTTATGCAAGCCCAGTGTTACCAATTTAGTCGGCGATCAGCCGGTTCATTATTGAGGAGTGAAAGATGTGTCTAAACCCATTATTGCCATAGTAGGTCGGCCTAATGTGGGGAAGTCTACGATATTTAACCGCGTTATCGGCGATCGGTTAGCCATTGTAGAAGACAAGCCTGGTGTAACTCGTGACCGTTTGTACGGTACGGGAGAATGGAATGGTCGTGCTTTCAGTATCGTAGATACTGGCGGTATCGAAATTGACGGTGAAGATGAAATCATGAAGTCCGTCCGCATGCAAGCGGAACTGGCTGTTGAAGAAGCTGACGTCATCATTTTCATGGTAGATGCCAAAACCGGGCTGACCCATGCCGACGACGAGGTTGCGCAAATGCTGCTTCGTTCACGCAAACCCATTGTGGTTGCGGTTAATAAAGTCGATAACTTAAATCGGCGCGATGATATTTACGAATTTTATAACCTTGGCTTCGGAGATCCGATTGCGATCTCGGGCTCGCACGGAATGGGAATCGGCGATCTGCTGGATGCAGCGGTCGAGAAGCTTCCTGAAATTGTGGAAGAGCATTATGATGATGACGTTATTCGGGTTGCGTTAATTGGACGGCCGAATGTGGGCAAGTCTTCGCTGGTTAATGCGCTGCTTGGTGAAGAACGCGTTATTGTAAGCAATGTTGCAGGTACGACGCGCGACGCGATCGATACGCCGTTCGAACGCGATGGGCAGAAGTACGTGCTGATCGATACAGCGGGTATGCGCAAACGCGGCAAAGTATACGAGTCGACGGAGAAATACAGCGTGATGCGCGCGCTTAAAGCGATTGAACGCGCAGATGTTGTCCTTGTGCTGATCAATGGTGAGGAAGGGATCATTGAACAGGATAAACATATCGCAGGCTACGCGCATGAAGCGGGTAAAGCTTCGATCTTTGTCGTGAATAAGTGGGACGCTGTCGAGAAAGACGACAAGACCATGCAGCATTTCGAGAAAGATATCCGCGATCACTTCCTGTTTATGACGTATGCGCCGGTCATCTTCTTGTCCGCACTTACCAAGCAACGGCTGCATAAGCTGCTGCCGGTTGTCTGTCACGTGTCGGAGCAGCATGCGCTTCGCATTCAAACTCATCTGCTTAACGATGTAGTGTCTGATGCGATCGCGATTAATCCGCCGCCAACTGACAAGGGCAGACGCCTTCGCATTAACTACGTAACGCAGGTTGCGGTTAAACCGCCAACCATCGTACTGTTTGCGAACGATCCGGACATGATGCACTTCTCGTATGAGCGTTACCTTGAGAACAAAATCAGGGCAGCCTTCCAGTTTGAAGGTACGCCTGTACGCATTTTCACCAGAAAGAAATCCGACGAAGATTAAAAATATGGCTGCTGCTCGATTCTGGTGTCTCTGTTTATCGGGGCACCAGTTTCCTTATCTGAAGAAAGAGGCGAAATTATCGTGTTCACCATACTTGCGGTACTCATCAGTTATTTGCTAGGTTCGCTTTCATTTAGTATTTTGATTGCCAAATGGGTAAAAGGCATTGATATCCGCAATTTCGGCAGCGGTAATGCCGGAGCAACAAATACGCTGCGGGTGCTCGGCAAAGGCCCGGGCATCACCGTATTTCTGCTTGATATCGCCAAAGGTGTCGTTGCGGTACTGCTGGGCATCTATATGGCCGGCGGTGACTGGGGACCGGTTCTATGCGGTTTAGCGGCAATTGCCGGACATAACTGGCCGGTATGGTTTGGATTTAAAGGCGGCAAAGGCATTGCGACGACTGTCGGCGTAATGGCAACGCTCGCGATTATCCCTGCGTTGATTGCAGGAGCGGTGGCGATCATTTCGATCGCAATTACACGCTTCGTTTCACTGGGATCGCTTCTTTTTGCTGTGCTGATGCCCATCTTCGTATGGAATATCGGCGATAAGCCCTTCTCCTATGTATGGGCGAGTCTGATCATCTGCGTGCTGGCGTTCGTTCGACACCGTACGAACATTGTGAAGCTGCTGCAGGGGAAAGAGAATAAGCTTGGAGCCAGAAAAGGGTAAGGAGGCGAGTACATGACGAAACGTAAAGCGGCGGTGCTCGTAGGCGGCAGTTGGGGTACTGCACTTGCGGCAGTCTTAGCTGATAATAACTACGAGGTTGCCTTGTGGGCTCGCAGCGAGTCACAAGTCGATGAAATCAACACGCTACATACCAATAGTCGGTTCTTGAAGGATGCAGTGCTGCCACATCATATTACGGCTACTACCGATATCAAGACGGCTGTTACAGGTGCGGAAATTGTATTGTTCGTTGCGCCGTCCTCTGCGATGCGCGATGTCGCGAAGCTGGCTGCACCCTATATTGCCGAAGATGCCATCTGTATTCATGCGACGAAGGGCTTTGAATCGGTCACTTACAAACGGATGACCACCGTGCTTCTGGAAGAATTGCCGATCACGGCGAATCGGCTGGTCGTATTGTCTGGTCCAAGCCATGCCGAGGAGGTTGTCCGCAAATTGCCGACAACCGTCGTCGTTGCATCCGCAAACATAGAAGCGGCTGAGAAAGCGCAGGATGCGTTCATTACGCCTTACTTCCGTGTCTACACCAATAAAGATGTGATCGGCGTGGAAGTAGCCGGTGCCATCAAGAACATTATTGCGCTCGGAGCGGGACTTACAGATGGACTGGGCTTCGGCGACAATGCTAAGGCCGCGCTCCTTACGCGCGGCTTGGCCGAAATTAGCCGGCTCGGTACAGCCATGGGTGCGAATCCCATCACGTTTGCCGGACTTGCAGGCGTAGGCGATCTGGTTGTTACTTGTACGAGTAAGCACAGCCGTAACTGGCGTGCAGGCTCCATGCTGGCAGAAGGCTTGTCACTGGACGAAGTGCTAAGCCGCATGGGCATGGTAGTCGAAGGTGTGCGTACAACGAGTGCAGCACGTGAGCTGGCTCATGAGTACGGCGTAGAGATGCCTATTACGGAGCAGCTGTTTGCTGTATTGTTCCAGAACAAATCGCCGCGCAGTGCCGTTGAGTCACTGATGGGAAGAGGCCGCACACACGAGACAGAAGACCTGCCGGGCGTATAGTATGGAAGTTCTTTAGCCTACACCAATCCCGTCCTTCCTTCATATGATGCTAGCAGCAGCCTTCGGGGTTGCTCGCGAAGCGAGTTTTTACGACGTAAAAACTTGAAGGAGGGAAACTTTTGAGCGGGAAGAAAGATATCTCTAAAGATGTTCTGAGCGCTGTCAATAAAAAGACGGGCAAGCCGATTACCGAGAATGCAGTTAAGAAGCTGGCCAGCGGCGTTACTTCAGATACGATGCAAAGCGAAGAAGAGCTGCGCAAGCTGATCCAATCCGTCTCCGCCATGGCGAAGGTGCCCGTATCGGAAAAAACGATTAATGACATCGTAGGAGCCGTCAAGAAGAGCGGCATGAATATCAATAACATGGAAATGCTGATGAAGCTGATGCTCAAGAAGTAACAGTGAGGACTTAAGCAAAAAGCGCCCGGCATTGCAAGCTCAACGCCGGTTTTAGCTTTCGCTGAAGTCCTTTTCTTTTTGCACCAAATTCGGTTAATCGCGGCAATAGTAGCTGTTCAAACACGACAAGTGGTATAATAGAACGAATAATTGGTGCACAAGGTGGTTTGAGATCATAATGGATCCAATGATGAAGATGTGGGTTTCATTCGTAGGAATTGGATTAATGGCAATAGCGGCGGTATTGATATCGCTGGCAAGATTCAAGACTAAAGGCGTGCTTCGGCTGCTGTTATCCATGACAGCCTTTTTCTTTCTGGTTATCGGCGGTTTCCTCGGCCTGATCTCCATTTCATAACACGCAACTACAAGACGAATTCGGACATGGAGTGGAAAAGGAGTAACGAACGATGCTGGAATTGAAGGGACGCTCTAAAAGTACGACAGTCTATCCTTTGCAGGGGATGTCGCTGCTCGATATGGCGATGAAGCATGAGATTGACTGGGCTTTCTCGTGTTCGCGGGGGACTTGTGCAAGATGCCGCTGTCTAATTGAAGAAGGTGCGGAGTTTCTTGAGGAAGTTACCGATGCAGAATGGGACCGTCTTGAGCCAAGTGAGCTGGAGGAAGGCTATCGCCTCGGCTGCCAGGCGATCATCAAGAAGAATGCGGGCACAATTAAGGCTGTGAACCGGCCGTACTTCTGATGGAAAGACGTGAGCACATGCAAGCTGCTGAGCCGTTCTACCGCGCACTTGAAGTCATTGCAAGGGAAGCCGCTCCAACAGGAGCTAAATGGCTGATCGGCGGCAGTGCAGGGCTGCTGCTGCGAGGGCTGGAGCTAAGTGATCCGCCCCGGGACCTGGATCTATATGCGGATGATGCGGCTGCGGCCGTACTTCATAAGGCGCTGCTTCCCTACGCTGTAGATGAGCAGCATGAAAGCGTGAGTTCGATCTATCGATCGGTGCTCAGCCATTACCTGATCGAAGGTATTCAGGTCGAATTGGTCGGCGGGTTTATTGTATCTGCCGGAGAGGACCGTTATGCAGTTGAAGTGGAAGAGGTACTCACTCCACTGCAAGCGCCTGTTACAATTGGTGCCTATAAGCTGGGCATCGTCCCGCTCGCGCACGAGCTCTGGTTTAATGTTCTGCGAGAGCGAGAGGACCGCACCCGGCTCATTGTTACCCAAATACGCCAAGAACCTGTTTTACACATGGAGGCTGTCAGATTGATCGCCTCCAGAAACAAGCTTACAGGGAAGACGAAACAGTATGTACAGCAACTGCTAAACGAATAGATAGTATGCATAATGTAGGAAGCAGGAAGCGAGGGATTCGCCATGAATGTTCAAGTTACATTCCTCCCTTCCGGACGCAGTGTAACGGTACGTGCCGGGACAACAGTCCTGGATGCTGCCAGACGTGCCGGTGTGCCCATTCGAACACGGTGTGACGGGAAAGCTGCATGTCTCATGTGTAAAGTAACAGCGCCGAACAGCTCCTCAGGACTGTCTCCGCTAAATGACAATGAGCGTTATAAGCTCGCAGGTCTAGACCGCTCGGGGACAAGGCTCGCTTGTCAGGCGAGAGTGTTTGGCCGTGCCGTAGTCGAGGTTCCGGAAGATCCGCTTCGCGCAGCAGTCAGAAGACAAATGATGCGCCAAGCGGAAGATGATGAATTATGGTAGGGGGAAGTTAGTGTCATGAAAGGCTTGAGAAAAGCGGCTGCAGCTATGGTGCTTGCACTTATGGCTGCTTTGCTGTCTGGCTGTCTGTATCCCAAGGACCAAATGGGCCAATATCAGAAGCCGCCAAAAGATGCAATTCTAAATGTACAAACCGTTATTGATCAGTTTCAAAAAGACACGGGCTTGCTTCCGATGCAGAACAGCGACGAAACGACGCCGGTATACGAGAAATTCAAAGTGGATTTTGACAAATTGAAGAGAATGAATTACGTCTCAAGCATCCCGGAAACTGCGTTTGAGCAAGGCGGAAGCTACTATTATCTCATCATTAACGAGGATAAAGATCCTACTATTAAGCTTATGAATCTTGTTCTCTATCAACAAATGAACGATGTACAAGCGGCTGTTAAGGCGTACTCTGATTCAAACGGCGGCAAACTTCCTGAAGGCGCAGCGCTGTATCCGGACTTTAAAGCCATTGATTTTGATGCGCTGGACCTGAAGGAGCCGGTACTTCACAGTATGTTCACGGGGGGCATTTTGACCCCAATGATGGACGCCAAAGGCAATGTTTATATTGACTATGGCTCAGATATTATGCAGGCTCTTTCCAAGCAAGACAGCGCCAATAAACCGGATGAACACGCGGATTTACGTACGCTCCTTGTAGATTCTTCAGACTTTGTACCTGTCAAATCTCCTGTGTACCGTATAGTAAACGGAGAGCCGCAGGCTGTGCTCAACTAACCAGATCGACTTGTTTGACCTAAGCTCCTGTCCGTCCTGCGGCAGGAGTTTTTTTGTCGTTCAGGCATAGCTTCGGTCTTTCTCTCATATATCTCAATCTTGGAAGGCCGGGAGCGGAGAAGCTCATCGAAATCGAAAGATTTCATGGTTGCAGTCGTCATAATCGGGCTATGGACGCAATAAGCTATTACTAGTCCAAAATCATGTACGAGTTGCGTCGCTTGTTTGCAACTGTGGCAGGCGGGTAGCGGCGAACCCTGACGACGAACAGCAGGAGGAAAGCAGCAGTAACGGTACGTCCATGTACAGGCGAAATACGATTGGGAGGGGATATTCAGTGGAGAAAGTGGACATTTTCAAGGACATTGCCGAACGAACCGGCGGGGATATTTACCTCGGCGTCGTTGGTGCAGTCCGCACAGGCAAATCAACCTTCATCAAGCGGTTCATGGAGACGGTTGTGCTGCCGAACATCACGAACGATGCCGATCGGGTGAGAGCTATCGATGAACTGCCGCAAAGCGCAGCAGGCAAGACGATTATGACAACGGAGCCTAAATTCGTGCCTAACCAAGCTGTTCAGCTTCGTGTGGCCGAAGGGCTTGATGTGAATGTCAGACTCGTTGATTGCGTTGGTTATGCGGTAGTAGGCGCGAAAGGCTATGAGGATGAGAATGGCCCGAGGATGATTACTACGCCGTGGTTCGAGGAGCCAATTCCATTCCAGGAAGCAGCTGAAATCGGAACGCGCAAAGTCATTCAAGAGCATTCCACGCTCGGTGTCGTCGTGACGACGGACGGTACAATTGCGGAAATTCCGCGCAGCTCGTATATCGAGGCTGAGGAACGCGTTGTAAATGAGCTCAAAGAGGTCGGTAAGCCGTTCGTCCTCATTGTGAACTCCACACGGCCGAAGAGCGACGAAGCGCTGGCGCTTCGCAGCGAGCTTCAGGCTAAGTATGACATCCCGGTCATTACGCTCAGCGTAGCGACGATGGGTGAAGAAGAAGTCATGTCAGTGCTTCGTGAAGTACTCTATGAGTTCCCAGTGCATGAAGTGAATGTGAACCTTCCTAGCTGGGTGATGGTACTGAACGACAACCACTGGCTGCGCAGCAACTACGAGAATTCGGTTCGCGATACGGTCAAAGATATTCGCCGCCTGCGCGATGTTGACCGAGTCGTCTCGCAATTCATGGAATACGAGTTCATCGCCCGCGCGGGACTAAGCGGCATGAACATGGGGCAAGGGGTCGCCGAAATCGACTTGTATGCGCCGGATGAATTGTACGACCAAATCCTGATGGAAGTTGTCGGCGTCGAAATCCGCGGCAAAGACCATCTGCTGCAGCTGATGCAGGAGTTCTCCCATGCGAAGCGGGAATATGACCGGTTTGCAGAAGCGCTCGAAATGGTCAAAACGACCGGTTACGGTATTGCAGCGCCGACATTGGCAGAGATGGCGCTTGATGAGCCTGAGCTCATCCGCCAAGGCTCCCGTTTCGGTGTCCGCTTGAAGGCGACTGCTCCGTCCATCCATATGATCCGCGTGGATGTGGAGTCCGAATTCGCACCGATTATCGGTACCGAGAAACAAAGCGAGGAACTGGTCCGCTACTTGATGCAGGATTTCGAGAACGACCCGATCAAGATTTGGGAATCCGACATCTTCGGTCGCTCGCTTCACTCCATCGTAAGGGAAGGCATCCAGGGCAAAATTGCGATGATGCCGGACAATGCGCGCTATAAACTTCAGGAAACGCTGGGCAGAATTATCAACGAAGGCTCAGGCGGTCTGATTGCCATAATCTTGTAAAGCGAAAGAGACACGCGAACACAGCGTGTCTCTTTTTTGTCGTTTTCAGGGGCATTTCGCGTCAAAAAGCATGAAAAACCTAGAGTAATCCTCGGAAAAACTTGTATAGCCTCTTGAAATTCTATAGCCAACTGTATTACTATAAATCTGTTCATGGTTCAGTATGCAGGATTTGCACATAACGGAATTTCTTTGCACCAAGGCCTGCAGGTATATTTTCTGAGGTTTCGGTAAAACAGAATGATAATGATGTGCTTATGAACTGCCGTCAGGGGAGGTGAAAGAAATGAACAAAACGGAACTGATTGCGAAAGTAGCCGAATTGACTGACCTTTCCAAGAAAGATGCTTCCAAAGCGGTTGATGCCGTTTTTGATGCCATCTCCGACTCGCTGCAAGGCGGGGATAAAGTGCAATTGGTGGGTTTCGGTAACTTCGAGGTGAAAAGCCGCGAAGCCCGCAAAGGTCGCAACCCGCAAACGGGTGAAGAGATCGACATCCCAGCAAGCAAAATCCCGTCTTTCAAAGCGGGTAAATCACTTAAAGATCTTGTCTCCAAATAAGAAACGGTTTAGACCGTTGATGACGTCCGGGTGCTTGCTGCATCCGGACGTTTTTCGTCTCTCATGGCCGGTTCCGTTTCTATTGACAAGGTGAGTTAATTCCAGTAGACTTTTTCTTGCGGTTCTTGGGTTGAATATGAATCGCAGCGCTAACATACATAACAAGTCATAGCTGCTGTCCTGAGCACGACGTTCGGGAGGCAGTTTTTTGGATTAAAGGCCGAATGATCGAATAGGAGGCAGTGTACATGGAAGATAAGAATGGGGAATATATCGTCATTAAAGCGAAAGCCCAAGGTGTACAAGTCATCGGACTGACTCGCGGACAAGATACAAAGTTTCACCACACCGAGAAGCTCGATAAAGGAGAAATCCTCATCTGCCAGTTTACGGACCACACGTCAGCGATCAAAATTCGCGGAAAAGCAACTGTACTGACTAAGTACGGTACCGTCGATACAGAGGATTAAACCGAAAGCAGGCATAGCCTGCTTTTTTAGTTTGTACACTAGAGTAGCAGGACATTCTGTGCGCGAAAGGCGGATGGTAGATGTCGCATTACAAAAGACTACTCTATGCGTGTGCGGTAACGGCAGCTGTTACCGTGTTACTGTCTATACTCCCGTTAACGGATTCACGGATGAAGCAAACCAAAGGCGATATATCTGTCTTTCACCCCGTCCCGATCAAACGGCTGAGCGCAGGGGTGATCGTGGATTCGATGCTGGGACTTCATCTTGGGTTGGACGTTAAACGGGTCGATTGGAAAGGATCGGTGCTGTCGGTCGATTTATCTACAGAGCATTATGGGAATGCTGTAGAGGGATGGATGAGCGATTTGCAGCGACTTTTGGAATTTGCATTTGTACATACGGATAATGTGAGCCGTGTCTTAGTCCGATTCGTTACCCCCATGCAGCCTGAGAACGACGATGAGATTCCGGTTAACAGACTGCTTGCCGCGGTCGATGTCAGGCGGAGCGATACCTGGCTGTCCACAGAACTGTCAAACTTAAGCGCAGCAGAGCCATTTACGGACGAAATTTGGAGGCAGCGCCTGCGTTTGTCCATATCCCAGTTGTAGCGAAACGTCACACATAGTGCTATAATTATTTAGATTATTAACAGATGATTGGTTTGGGGTAATCTGCGATTGCCACAGCATTCATCTAAGATGATTGGTTTGGGTGGACCTATGGTCAACACAGCATTCATCCAGATGATTGGTATGGAGCGAAACCAAGGTTGACACAGCATTCATCTAAATTAAGATAATTGGCTCGAGACAGCCTATGGTTGACTCAGCAATCATCTAAGTTTTGTCCGGAGGCTAGGCCAAATGAAACCATATAAAATACCTGAGATCGCAAAAAAGTACCTGGAATACGATATGATTCAAATGCACACCGAGCTGCCCGATTTTCCCGATTCGAGGATCAGGCTGCTCTTCGCATTTCTGGCCAATCAACGCACGCCGCTGTTCCACAGTGAGCTCTTTTCGCTTGTCACTTCCCTGGTACAGATGGGGATGGACACGCATGATCTCATCGACTCCGACAGCGGTCGCCTTCAAGAACGCGAGATGCGCTCCCGTCAGTTGAAGGTACTCGCGGGCGACTACTACAGCAGCCGTTTCTATCAGCTGTTGTCGCAAGCCGGCCAGGTCGATATGATTCGCCGGATTAGCAACGGTGTATCTGAGGTCAATAAGCTTAAGGTGAACTTATACCTCCGAATGAAACAGCTGAAGCTGACGGCTGAAGAGTATCTGGGCCAGTGCGTACAGTTAAAGACAGAGTTGTTCCAAGCTTTCACTGAAAGTATGGATGAGAAGCTAACACGCGCTTGGACGGAGCTGCTTCAAGGCTTCGGACGATGTGAGGTCGTTATGGATGAGCTGATTCGCAGCGAGAAGCCAGAGCGGTTCACCGGCAGCTGGGCATACTGGCATGTGTGGAACAATGGTACCGACGAAGAGAAGCGCAAGTTATCCGATCTATCCACTGAGCCATCTTATGCACAGTCCTTGATCGCAAAATATGATATTCGCACTCAATTGGCCGAGAAGCTGAAACAATCTGCTCTGCATGTACAATCGGTCGTTTCGTGTCTTGATTCCGATAAGCTCGTCCGCGAGTTGATGGGCATCGCAGAAACGTTTACGCGTCCTCTTGTACCTGCGGCATCGGCCCAAGGCGAGAGAAGGTAAGGTGACTACCATGCAATCCAAATCCAAGGAACAGCATGTGCATGCCGTATTTGAAAGCATTGCACCAACGTACGACCTCATGAATGATTTAATCAGCTTCCGTCGACATAAGGCGTGGAGAAAATTTACGATGCGCAAGATGGATGTCAAACCCGGTGCTACGGCAATTGATTTATGCTGCGGCACTTGCGACTGGACCATTGCGCTTGCGAAGGCAAGCGAAAGCGGTGAAGTGGTAGGGCTTGATTTCAGCGCTGGTATGCTTGAAGTAGGGAAGAAGAAAGTGAAGAGCGAAGGACTTGATCGTCAAATCTCACTCGTGCAAGGCAATGCGATGGAGCTTCCATTCGAGGACAATCGTTTCGACTTTGCGACAATCGGATTCGGCCTTCGCAATGTACCGGATCTGGAGCAGGTGCTTCGTGAAATGATGCGCGTGGTGAAACCGGGCGGACAAGTCGTTTGCTTGGAAATGTCCAAGCCTACATGGCAGCCGTTCAAAGCGATCTATTATTTCTACTTTGAGCGCGTGATGCCAGCAATCGGGAAGATGGTCGCCAAGCGGTACGAGCAGTACAAATGGCTGCCGGAATCATTGAAAGCATTTCCGGACTCGAAGCAGCTTGCAGCAAAGTACCGTGAAATCGGCCTTCAAAATGTTCGCGTATTTCCGTTAGCAGGCGGAGTCGCGGCATTACACATGGGGACGAAGGGAACGGACAACACATGATTCGCAAATTTCGCATTATTCTAGAAATGATTAAGTTTGAACATACCATTTTCGCATTGCCGTTTGCTTTCATGGGTGCACTGCTTGGTGCCATTATCATGGAGAACCGGCTGCCGGAATGGAGTGAGATTGGCTGGATAATACTGGCGATGGTCGGTGCCAGAAGCGCCGCAATGGGGCTGAACCGCGTCATTGACCGTGTCATCGATGCCAAGAACCCACGCACCGCGAAACGGGCGATCCCGGCAGGCCTGCTGCGTGCAGGAGAAGTCGGCTTGTTCATTGCGGTGTCCTTTATTGTGTTATTCATTGCTGCATCGCAGCTGGATCCAATTTGTATGAAACTGATGCCGATCGCGGTATTCATGCTTGTGCTCTATTCCTATACAAAACGTTTTACATGGCTTTGCCACGTTGTGCTTGGACTGACAATCGGACTTGCGCCGCTTGGCGGATGGGTAGCCATTGCCGGACATTTCGAGCTGTCGGCTTGGGTGCTCTATGCAACCGTTGCTTGCTGGCTTGCCGGCTTTGATATTATCTATGCTTGCCAAGATTTCGAGTTTGACCGCAAGGAAGGCGTGTACTCGATTCCTTCGCGGTTTGGTATGGCCGGAGCATTGCGGCTATCGCGCGGGTTTCATCTGTTGACGAGTATCGGATTCATTTCATTATATTGGTTAACCCCGCTTAGCTGGCTGTATCTGATTGGC
This sequence comes from Paenibacillus rhizoryzae, assembly GCF_059686995.1. Taxonomy (NCBI): domain Bacteria; kingdom Bacillati; phylum Bacillota; class Bacilli; order Caryophanales; family Paenibacillaceae; genus Paenibacillus; species Paenibacillus rhizoryzae. The sequence goes on from NZ_JCAALT010000003.1 coordinate 407,571, forward strand.
GCCATAATCTCCGTAGGCATGCTGTGCTACGAGCATATCTTGGTGAAACCCAATGATATGAGCCGTGTGCAAACCGCATTCTTCACCATGAACGGAACACTGAGTGTTGTCTTGTTTATCAGTGCGCTGCTCGATTTGGTGGTGCTTCACAAGTGGTAGAACAAGTTGCCGAAGTAACGCGCAAGAGTATGGTTGTCGGAATTACAGGAGCGAGCGGCGCGATCTACGGGATCAGGCTGATCAACAGCCTTCTGGAAGGCGGGCTGAACGTACATCTTGTCGTAACCGAAGCAGGTTGGCGCGTATTGAAGGAAGAGCTGGGATGGGATACAACGAAGCGTCAGCTGGCGCTCGCAGCCGTATTTCAAGAAGCGCTGGAAGCAGGACGGTTGATCCTGCATCCCAATGCGGATATCGGAGCTTCCATAGCAAGCGGCTCTTTCCGAGTAGAGGGTATGATTATTATGCCCTGCTCGATGGGGACATTGGCCTCAATCGCACATGGCATTTCAGATGATTTGATGACACGTGCTGCGGATGTTATGCTGAAGGAAGGACGCAAGCTGATTCTTGTGCCACGCGAAACGCCGCTGCATGCCATTCATTTGGAGAACATGCTGACACTGGCCAAACTTGGCGTTAAGCTGATTCCGGCGATGCCGGCCTTCTATCACGGACCGCAAACAATCGACGATATCATAAATTTTCTGGTCGGGAAAGTGCTTGATCAGCTTCCGCTGGATCATGATTTGTACAGAAGATGGGGAGATGAACAGCATGGGGTTAAGTCGCCCGATTACAGTCGGTCGCATTGACTATGCGAACGTTTGGCCTATTTTTCATTATGCGGAGGAGCAGCTGCCGCAGGAACGGTTCCGCATTGAGAAGCGTGTACCTGCAGCATTGAATAAAGCGCTTCGGCAGGGTGAGATCGATATTACCTCGATGTCCTCGTATGCATATGCGGAAAATGCCAGTGAATATTTGTTGCTGCCGGATTTATCGGTTAGTGCAATGGGGCGCGTCAATTCGATACTGTTGTTTCTAAAGAAACCGCTCGAAGAGGTGCTCCAAGGTCGGATTGCCATGACTGCAACGTCCGCAACATCCGTAAATTTGCTCAAAATTCTAATGAAGCTTTATTATAAAGCGGAACCTTCCTATATAACGATGGAGCCTAACCTGGATACGATGCTGGAGGAAGCGGATGCTGCACTCTTAATCGGGGATACAGCCATTCATGCTTCGTGGGCGAATAAGGAACGGGGCATGGCCGTTATCGATTTAGGTGAGCTATGGCGCAATTGGACAGGTTACGGCATGACTTTCGCGCTGGTAGCAGTCCGCAAAGAAATTGCCGCCGCAGATCCGGAAGCAGTTTCGACTGTTCTGCACGCGCTGACGGCAAGCAAAGAGAAAAGTCTCAGCGATCCGCAGCCTCTTATCGATAAAGCATGCGCATTGCTGGGCGGGGAAGCAGCCTATTGGAAACGATATTTCAAGGAGCTGCACTATAACTTCGGAACGGATGAGCAGGCAGGTTTATCGTTGTATTTTGACTATGCGCATCAATTAGGGTTGTTATCGCGCGAGGTTCAAATGCAATTTTTCGTAGACCAATCTGCCCTCAAGGTGAACAAATGAAACTACTCGATATCTATGCCAAAATGAAAAGCGATTTAGATGCGATCGAAAGCCAGCTGGCGCGCAGCGTTACTTCCGAACATACGCTGCTGACCGATGCTTCTACTCATCTGCTCAAAGCAGGCGGCAAGCGGATACGTCCCGTGTTCGTGCTGCTTGCCGGTAAGTTTGGCACATACCGCTTGGATGTGCTGCAGAAGATCGCGGTACCGCTTGAACTCATCCATATGGCTTCCCTTGTGCATGATGATGTGATTGACAATGCCGAGACCCGCCGCGGTCAGCTTACGGTGAAATCCAAATGGGATAACCGAATCGCGATGTACACCGGCGATTATATTTACGGCAAGGCGCTAACCATTGTAACGGAGCTTGAAAATCCGCAAATTCATCAGATTTTATCCAAAGCGATGGTCCAAATGTGTATTGGCGAAATGGAGCAAATCCGTGATTTCTTCAATACCGAGCAATCGGTACGAAACTACTTGCTTCGTATCCGGCGCAAGACGGCACTGTTAATTGCAATCAGTTGCCAGTTAGGCGCTGTAGCGGCAGGTGCGGACCGTAAGACGGCAAACTGTCTGTATCGGTTTGGGTATAATGTAGGAATGACCTTTCAAATTCGTGACGATCTGCTCGACTTGCTTGGCACCGAGAAGCAAATCGGCAAACCGCCGGGTTCCGACATTAAACAAGGTAATATGACGCTTCCGGTACTGCTCGCGATGCAAGAGCCATCCATTAAAGATGACTTGCTTGTAGAAATAAATAAAATCCGCGAGTCCAATGGAGCAGGTGAAACAAAAAAAGCGTTGAACATAATACGTAAGAGCGCCGGAATTCACACTGCGGATGCCATGGCGACAAGATATATGAATAAAGCGATTGAAGCTCTAAGCGGGCTGCCGAACATCACGGCCAAGAAAAATTTGACGGATATTGCGCATTTTATTGCAAAACGAAACTACTAAAGCGTTTGGGAGGGAATTCAGATGGAAAGAACATTTCTAATGGTAAAGCCAGATGGTGTACAACGCGGTTTGATCGGTGAAATCGTATCACGATTTGAGCGTAAGGGGCTAAAGCTCGTTGGAGCCAAATTCATGATGATCACGCCTGAACTGGCTGAACGTCATTATGCAGAGCACATCGGAAAGCCCTTTTATCCGCCGCTTGTAGCCTTTGTGACGTCAGGTCCAGTATTTGCAATGGTTTGGCAAGGGGATAATGTCATCGGTCTTACACGGGCGATGATTGGCAAGACGAATGCGCTGGAAGCAGCACCGGGAACGATTCGTTCCGATTATGCCGTACATACGAACTTCAACTTGATTCATGGATCGGATTCGCCGGAGAGTGCGGCACGCGAAATCGGCATTTTCTTCGCGCCGTATGAATTGGTGGACTACAATCATACGATTCAACAGTGGATTTAACTAACATCAGGCGGCCAAGTGTCTGCGACATCGGGGGAAAACATGATGGAGGACAAGGACTTTTCGCTTTTCATCAAGAAAATCAAAGAAAAAACAGCTATTGATCTTTCCCAGTACAAAGAAGCGCAGATGAAGCGGCGTTTGACGACGCTTAGGCAAAAGTACGGCTACAATACATTTGCAGCCTATTGGGATGGCCTTGAGAAGGATAAGAAGCTGATGAACGAATTTCTCGATCGGATGACCATCAACGTGTCGGAGTTTTGGCGTAATCCGAGCCGCTGGGAAGCCATGGAGAAGAAGTTTTTACCCGAAGTAATCAAAGGCAGCCCTCGCGTCAAAATATGGAGTGCCGCTTGTTCGACAGGCGAAGAACCATACACGCTATCCATGATTCTGGCAGAGCTTGGCGCGCAGGATAAGTCAACCATTCTTGCAACCGATCTGGACAATATCGTGCTGCAGAAGGCGGCACAAGGTATTTATCAGGATCGATCGATCCGCGAGGTACCACGCACTTATATGAGCAAATATTTTACGAAGCATGATGAAGACAATGTAGCTGTATTGAATCAGCTCAAGCGAAATATTACTTTTAAACAGCAGAACCTGCTTCATGACACTTTTGACACCGGTTTCGATGTGATCGTATGCCGGAATGTCATGATCTACTTCACGGAAGAAGCGAAACATCTGCTCTACCATAAATTTTCGAAAGCGCTTAAGCCCGGCGGACTGCTGTTTGTAGGCAGTACGGAGCAAATTTTCTCGCCGGCCCAATATGATTTCGATTCGGTTGAAACATTCTTTTATCGCAAACGGGCGTAGTAGGGTATATCGTTTTCCATCTTCTCCAATACTAAAGCTATAGATAGTTTGGCAATGGAGGTGCAGCATGGACAAACGCAAGGTTATTGCAGCATATAAGCGTGGATTCATCACAGTCCAGGAATGCGCCCAAATTCTCGGCATTGATACTAGGCAAATGAATGGTCTCATGAACGATCCGCAGTTGAATGAGGAAGCGGATCGTCTGCGCGGGAATCAATCTGTGAATAGTTAGTTTAAAAGAGGTGAAGCTGCCCTTGTCATGTCTTCTTCGGAAGGTGTGCAGGGCAGCTTTTTTATTGCGAAGTCCTCTAATAGGGGGCGTTCATTTCCTTGTCAAACCGGCGACGCTATACTATAATGAGCAAAGATATTTGGCAGACATACATAACCGGAATATGCGTTTGCGGTGTTCGGGATGAGGGAGGGCTTTACTGTGAGTTTACGTTATTTGACAGCAGGAGAGACACATGGTCCACAGTTGACAGCAATAATTGAGGGGCTTCCGAGCAATTTGCAGCTTGATTTTCAGGAGCTGAATTTCCAATTGCACCGTAGGCAGAAGGGTCACGGCCGTGGCCGCCGCATGCAAATTGAGAAAGATACCGCTAACATTGTCGGTGGCGTTCGTCATGGTAAAACAACCGGAGCGCCTGTAGCTCTGATCGTGGAGAATAATGACTGGAAGCACTGGACATCGGTTATGAACATCGAGCCGATTGAAGGCAGTGATGAAGAGAAACGCCGCGTTCATCGTCCGCGTCCCGGTCATGCGGATTTGAACGGCGGACTTAAATACAATTTGAAGGATTTGCGCAATGTGCTGGAACGCTCCAGTGCCCGTGAAACGGCAGCTCGCGTAGCGGTAGGGGCAGTTGCTCGCCAATTCTTAGCTGCATTCGGTATTAAAGTGGGCGGACAGGTTATTCGAATCGGCGAGATTGAAGCGCCGGCGAATCAATTGCCGCTGGATGAATTAGTCCGTTTGACCGAAGAATCTCCGGTTCGTGTCGTGGATAAGGAAACCGAAGAGAAAATGACCGCTTATATCGATCAAATTAAAGCTGAAGGCGATTCCATCGGCGGAATCGTAGAATGTATCGTGGAAGGCGTGCCGATCGGACTTGGCAGCCACGTACAATATGACCGCAAGCTTGACGGACGAATCGCGCAAGCGGTTATGTCGATCAATGCGTTCAAAGGCTGCGAAATCGGTATTGGCTTCGAGGCAGGCACAATTCGCGGCTCCCAAGTCCATGATGAAATCATGTACTCGGAAGAGCGCGGCTATTACAGAGCGACCAACCGTCTTGGCGGATTCGAAGGCGGGATGACGAACGGGGAACAAATCGTCGTGCGCGGCGTGATGAAACCAATCCCGACGCTGTACAAACCGCTGCAAAGCGTAGATATCGATACAAGAGAACCATTCACTGCGCAAGTAGAGCGCTCAGACAGCTGCGCCGTTCCGGCAGCTAGTGTTGTCATGGAGCATGTTGTAGCCTGGGAAGTAGCAAGAGCGTTTCTGGAGAAGTTCGGCGGCGACTCCATGGAAGAAATTACGGCGAACTACAACAACTACTTGGCACAGCTGAGGAGCTACTAATGAGCGGCGCTCATCGTGAACTGACAGTCGAGCTCGGCGAGCGCTCCTACCCGATTTATATCGGGGAAGGCGTGTTGGATGAAGCAGGTAACCTGTTTGCCGAGCGCGGCATCAGCAAGAAGTCGCCCCTTATGATAATTACAGATGCTAATGTCGCAGAGCGGCATTTGGGTCATCTGACTAGTGTGTTAACTTCGGCTGGTTTTACGGTTGTAACAGCTGTCGTACCGGCAGGAGAGGGATCCAAGTCCCTCACGGAATTGGAAAGATTGATTGGCATTGCGCTGGAGCATGGCCTTGATCGCAAATCGGCCATTGTAGCATTGGGAGGCGGCGTGGTCGGTGATCTCGCCGGCTTCGTTGCAGCTTCTTATATGCGCGGCATTAAATTCGTGCAGGTTCCAACGACGATTCTTGCTCATGACAGCAGTGTCGGAGGAAAAGTTGCGGTTAACCACCCGCTAGCTAAGAATATTATCGGTGCCTTTCATCAACCCGAGCTCGTGCTTTATGATTTGAAAACGCTGCAAACCTTGCCTGAACGCGAAGTAAAGGCTGGTTTGTCGGAAGTAGTAAAACATGGACTGATCTGGGATGCTGCTTTCGTGACCTGGTGTGACGAGAATGCCGATAAACTGACAGCACTAGATGCCGATGCGCTCGGCTATGCGCTTTACAAAGGCTGCAGCGTGAAAGCTGCCGTCGTCTCAAAGGATGAGCGGGAGAATGACCTGCGCGCGATTCTTAATCTGGGGCATACCATCGGTCATGCGCTAGAGGCGGTTGCCGGCTACGGAGAGCTTTTACACGGTGAAGCGATAGCGATTGGTATGGTTGGGGCTGCAAGGCTTGCGGTTCGTCTAGGGGCTTCTGAAGAGGTCTATACGGTGACCAAACATGTGCTGCAGCGAGTTGGTTTGCCGGTGCGGCTGCCCGCTCATCTGGAGACGGATGAAATTATGCGCGCGATGATGCATGATAAGAAGTTCCAAGAAGGTACGATGGTCTTTATCGTGCCGACTGCAATTGGCGTCGTGGAAATCAATAAATCGGTTTCGACCTCTCTCATCCGGGAGATCGTGGAACAATTGAAACAGGAGGCCATCTAGAATGAGTGTACGGGGAATACGCGGAGCGATCACGGTCGAATTGAATGAGGAACAGCCGATTTTACGGGCAACGGAGGAATTGTTACATACGATTGTAGCCTCTAATGCCATCGAGCCCGAGGACATCGCCAGCGTATTTATTACGGTGACCGGTGATTTGGATGCTACATTTCCGGCTAGAGCCATTCGTGTGATGCAAGGCTGGGAGCTAGTTCCGCTGATGTGCGCTGTTGAAGTGCCGGTCAAAGGAAGCTTAGCCATGTGCATCCGCCTTCTGGTTTCGGTCAACACGGAGAAGTCGCAGAAAGAAATCGAGCATGTTTATTTAGGCGGCGCTAAGGCACTGCGTCCGGATTTATCGAAATCATAGTAATCCAACGATTGAGAAGCTCATTTTTAAAGGATTGACGGATCCGTTTACGCTGGTGTATAGTGATTTCATACTTGAAGAATGAGCCGAGTTGAGCAGAGTAGTTAGTGAAGTTAGAAGAGATGAGTAGAGCTGAGCTGAGTTTTTAGTGCAAGATTGAGACGAGTGAAGAGATGACGCAGGTCGTAGTTTAGTGCACCTCTTGGATGGAATCCAGGCTATAGGTGTATCTATTGAGCTACAATCGACGTGATGTTCTATTGCCGTATCAATGCTCATTTTCCATCTTCTGACATGATCACTCCTGCTGCGGCAGGAGTTTTTTTATTTTCCGACAAGGGAGAGATTGGTTATGAATCAGGAGCTTCAAGGGGTTATTCGATTATCAAGCACGTATAATTTAATTCCAATTGTCAGACATGTGATGGCGGATACAGAGACGCCAATTCGTATATTCCAGCATTTCTACAAGGAGCGACGGGCCTTCTTACTGGAAAGCGTAGAAGGCGGAGTGAAATGGGCGCGTTATTCCTTCATCGGTACCGATCCCTTCATGCTCATTCGGGGCAAGAACGGTGAGATGGTTATCGAAGTGAACGGCAAAGAAGAGATTCTGCGCGAGAAACCAATTGAGCTGCTTAAAGCACATTTGCGCTCTTTCCGCAGCCCTTCAATTCCGGAATTGCCGCCGTTCACAGGCGGGGCGATCGGATTCTTCGGCTATGATCTGCTTCAGTATTATGAGAAGCTGCCGCCGCATCGTATTGATGATTTAAATATGAACGATCTGCAATTTATGTTTTGCGATCAGGTTATCGTCTTCGATCATTTCAAACAGCAAATCCAAGTGATCGGGAATGTACATATCCCGAATGCGGCGACAGACAGTGAAATTCAAGCTGTCTACGAGCAAACGGTCAGCCGAATGGAATCCACCATTGAACGGCTGCAGCAGCCACTGCCATCCACATTGATGGCGGCAGGAAGCATTCCGGCTGATCCCGAGCTAGGCGAAGTATCCTCGAACCTGACGAAGGAACAATTTCTAGCGAATGTCGACAAATCGAAGGAGTATATCCGCGCAGGCGATATTTTCCAAGTGGTGTTGTCGCAGCGGTTCAACATTGAAACCGAGGTTGATCCGCTTCATGTATACCGTGTATTGCGTACTATGAATCCTTCGCCTTATATGTACTATCTGAAAATGGATGACGAGGTCATCGTCGGCACATCGCCGGAAGCATTGGTGAAGGTTGATGGTGAACGAGTGGAGACTCGTCCAATCGCCGGAACGCGTCCGCGCGGCAAGACGCCGGAGCAGGATTTGGCGCTCGAGAAAGAACTGCTGGCGGATGAGAAAGAACGCGCGGAGCACTTGATGCTTGTCGATCTGGGCCGCAATGATATCGGTCGCGTATCGGAATTCGGTACGGTGCGCTGCGATTCCTATATGGAGATTGAACGTTACTCCCACGTCATGCATATCGTTTCGAACGTATCGGGCAAGCTGCGCGAGGATAAAGATTTCTTCGATGCTTTCGTATCCTGCATGCCAGCGGGTACGGTATCCGGAGCTCCGAAGCTCAGAGCCATGGAAATTATCGCGGAGCTGGAGAACGAAGCACGCGGCGCCTATGCCGGGGCAATCGGCTATCTCGGTTTTGGCGGCAGCCTCAACACCTGCATTACGATCCGCACACTGATCTTCAAGAATGGTAAGGCCTATGTTCAGGCTGGGGCGGGCATTGTTTGGGATTCCATACCGGAGAATGAGTATATGGAAACCGTTAATAAAGCGATGGCTATGCTCAAAGCGGTTCGAGCAGCGGAGGCAATCTTCGCCGTTCCGGATCGCAAGAGCAGCATGATCAATATGGATTACTATGCGGGTGCGAAAGGGTGAGCGGGGGCATGGCAGTTACGAATGAACTCATGACAATGCAGCGGGCGCTGAACGTAGTGGTGGGCGGGACGAACCTGACGCGGGAAGAAGCGCGCGGCGTAATGGAGATTATTATGAGCGGCGAAGCTTCCGGTGCACAGATCGGCGCAATCGCTACAGCGCTTCGAATGAAAGGCGAAACCAAAGACGAAATTACAGGCTTCGCAGAAGCGATGCGTTCGTTTTCCAATCATGTTCAAACGGAACGAAACGGTCTTCTGGACACCTGCGGTACCGGCGGCTCCGGTATTCATAAATTCAATATTTCGACTGCATCTGCTATCATAGCTTCAGCAGCGGGCGTCCGGGTTGCCAAACACGGCAACCGGGCGATGTCCGGCAAATCCGGCAGCGCAGACACACTTGAAGCGCTTGGAGTCAACATTACATTGTCACCGGAGCTGGCAGCACGCTGCCTGGATTCCATAGGGATTTGCTTCATGTTTGCCCAGCTATATCATCCATCGCTTAAACACGCAGCTGGCCCAAGACGCGAAATCGGTATCCGTACCATCTTTAATATGCTCGGTCCTTTAACGAACCCGGCAGGCGCTGACCGTCAGCTTCTCGGCATTTATGATAAATCCAGAACCGAGACCATAGCTTCCGTATTGGGTGAGCTTGGCTTGAAACGCGCGATGGTCGTAAGCAGCTTCGATGGATTGGATGAAATCAGCATCTCTTCCCCAACGCAAATTTCGGAGCTGCTGGGCGGCACTGTCCGCACGTATACGATCACACCGGAGGAGCTTGGTTTGACAACTCGCTCATTAAGTGAGGTTATCGGCGGCGATGCTGCCGAGAATGCACGTATTATCCGCTCGATCTTTAACGGCGATGACTTCGGCGCTTACCGAGATATTGTACTGGCGAACGCAGGAGCGTGTATCTTCGTCGGTGGCGGCGCGGACTCCCTGCAGGCAGGCGTCGCTGTGGCACGGACCGTCATTGATTCCGGCAAAGCAGCGATGAAGCTGCGGCAGTTGATTGAAACGACAGGAGAGTTGAGTCATGTTTCTTGATAAAATCGTAGCATCTAAACGGAAAGAAGTAGATGATCTGGCGGCCCATTTTTCTATTAAAACGGCTGAACGTCAGATCGCAGAATTAGCGCCTTGTCGAGGCTTCGAGCGCAGGTTAAGGTCCGGAACGAAGCGGGATCTGGGCTTAATCGCCGAAGTGAAGAAAGCTTCGCCTTCGAAAGGGTTGATCCGGCCGGATTTTGACCCAGTCGCGCTTGCCCGTATCTACGAGAATGCAGGCACAGACTGTATCTCCGTGTTGACGGACGAGGATTATTTTCAAGGTAAGAATGAGTATTTGACTGCCGTTTCGAAGGCTGTTCATGTCCCATTATTGCGTAAAGATTTTACGATAGATCACCGACAAATTTACGAGGCTCGTTTAATCGGAGCAGATGCGATCCTGCTGATTGCCGCTATTCTTCGCCCTTCACAGCTAGCGGATTTCTATGATACAGCCAAATCGATCGGGCTCGATGTCCTTGTAGAAGTTCATGATGAAGAGGAAATGGAATCTGTCCTTGGATTAGGCAAAGCAACACTGGTTGGCATTAATAACCGGAATTTGCACAGTTTTGTTACGGATATTAAAACGACGGAGCGATTGATTGGCGTTGTGCCTCCCGGTGTAACGGTTATTAGCGAAAGCTCGCTCTCTTCGCGTGAGGATATTGCGTTTGTGAAAGCTGCCGGTGCGAAAGGCGTATTGATTGGCGAGCATTTCATGCGTCAGCCGGATGTTGGCGCAGCTGTTGAGCAGCTCATGGGACCGGTGAACGCATAATGTCTGCAGCAGGGACCCGACAAGACCATACCAGTACCAATAAAGCCAATCCGACACGCATCAAAATATGCGGTTTGCGAGATGCAGCAACGATCCGCGAGATGAACGGGCTTGCCTTTGACGAGATCGGTTTCGTGTTTGCGCCAAGCAAACGTCAAGTGTCACCTGAGCTAGCCGGATCGCTTATCGAAGAGGCTCGTAAGCTTCATTTGCAAGAGGGTAAAGCTCCCTTGACGGTTGGCGTATTCGTTAATCCCAGCTTGCAAGAGCTGCAATACGTCCTGGCTGTTGCTCCGCTCGACGTTGTTCAGCTTCATGGTGAGGAGTCGCCTCAGTTATGCGCGCAGGTTAAAGAAACTTTGCACGTTCAAGTGTGGAAAGTATTCTCCGTTAAGGATATCGAGGGAGATAACTCCGCCGGGGCTTCAAGACTTGAAGGATACGCGGGAGTAGTGGACGGAATTCTCATCGATACAGCCGGCGGAGGCACCGGACAGACGTTTGCGTGGCATGTCATTGATCGGTATGTAGAAGCTGCATCGGCTATCGGCGTACCGCTTTATGTGGCAGGCGGGCTTCATCCGGATAATGTGGTGGATTTGTTAAGTCAGTTTTCCCCGAACGGTGTGGATGTGTCGAGCGGTGTGGAGACAGACGGCTTGAAAGATATACAGAAAATTCGATTGTTTGTGGAAAGGGTGAGAAGCGTATGAACCAAGTCCCGGACGTAAACGGGCGCTTCGGTAAATTCGGCGGACGTTATGTGCCTGAGACGCTCATGAACGCGCTGCTTGAGTTAGAGGAAGCTTACCAGCACTATTCGAAGGATCCGGAATTTATTGCAGAGGTTCGTTACTTATTGACCAAATATTCGGGCAGACCTACTTCGCTGTATCATGCACAGCGGTTGTCTGATCATCTGGGCGGCGCTCAAATCTATTTGAAACGCGAAGATTTGAACCATACCGGTGCACACAAAATCAACAATACGATTGGACAAGGCGTGCTTGCCAAACGCATGGGGAAAACGAAGATTATCGCCGAAACAGGAGCCGGCCAGCATGGCGTTGCATCGGCTACGGTAGCAGCGCTTCTGGGCATGGAATGTAAAGTGTTCATGGGTGAGGAAGATACGAAGCGCCAAGAGCTGAATGTATTCCGCATGAAGCTCCTCGGCGCAGAAGTCGTTCCCGTTACTTCTGGAACTCGTACACTAAAGGATGCTTGCAATGAAACACTTCGCTACTGGGTCAGCCATGTAGATGACACCTACTATATCCTCGGATCTGTAACAGGACCTCATCCATACCCGATGATGGTTCGTGACTTCCAGCGTATCATCGGCGACGAATCCAGAGAGCAAATTCTCAAAGAAGTCGGCCGTTTGCCGGATTATGTCGTCGCAGCTGTCGGCGGTGGCAGCAATGCAATCGGTATGTTCTATCCGTTCATCGGCGACGATGGCGTGAAGCTGCTCGGTGTTGAAGCAGCCGGCCGCGGCGTGGAAACCGAAGAGCATGCGGCAACGATGACGAAGGGACGTCACGGTGTATTCCAAGGCTCGCTCAGCTACGTGCTGCAGGACGAACATGGACAAGTACAGCCGGCTCATTCCATTTCCGCTGGCCTTGACTATCCGGGCATCGGACCTGAGCACGCCTACCTCAAAGATACTGGCCGTGCTAATTATGTGCCGATTACAGATGCGGAAGCACTCGAAGGGCTGCAGCTGCTATCGCGTACAGAAGGTATCATCCCGGCACTGGAATCCGCGCATGCCATCGCTGAAGTTATGAAGCTCGCTCCGACACTCAGCCGCGATCAAATTATCGTGGTCAGCTTGTCAGGACGCGGAGACAAAGACGTACAAGCGATTATGGGCTACTTGGGAGGCGACGAAAACCATGGCCATTAATGAAATAGATGCAGCGTTTCAGCGGCTGCGCGAAGAAGGCCGCACCGCGTTGATTCCGTTCCTCACAATTGGCGACCCTGATCTTGGCACTTCTGTGGACATCATTGGGGCACTGGAACAAGCAGGTGCTGATATGGTGGAGCTGGGCGTTCCTTATTCGGATCCGCTGGCAGACGGTCCCGTTATTCAACGCGCTTCCGAGCGCGCTTTGAAGAATGGCCGCGTGACGCTGGTTGATTGCATTCAGGTTGCCGAGAATGCCCGTCAAGCCGGCATCAAGCTGCCCTTCATTCTGTTCTCGTATTATAATCCTATCCTGCAATATGGACTGGAACGGTTCTTTGACCTCGTGACCGAGAAAGGCATCAGCGGTTTAATCATTCCGGATTTGCCGATTGAAGAGGATGCCGAGGTTCGCGCAATGGCAGAGGCGGCGGATATTCATCTCATCCCGCTTGTCGCTCCTACGTCCAATGATCGGGTGAAGCGCATTGCTTCCAAGGCACGCGGATTCGTATATTGCGTATCCTCGCTGGGAGTTACCGGCGTTCGCGCAGACTTCCACAGCGGAATCGACGAGTTTCTTGCAACGGTTCGCGAAGCAACAACAACGCCAATCGCGGTCGGCTTTGGGATTTCCAGCCGCGAGCAGGTGGAACGCTTCGGCAAACAGGCCGATGGCGTCATTGTCGGAAGCGCGATCGTTCGCAAGATCGAAGAGGTCGTACCGTTGCTGCAAGCAGAGGCTACGAAGCAGGAAGGCTTAGATCAAATCCGCGCATTTGTTCAAGAGCTGCGGGGCTAGTACTTTAAATCGATACCCTTTGGGCTGCCTCCGGCGGTCCAGAGGGTATTTCTTTTGTGAAAACGCTTCTGTACATAAAAGCTTAAAAGCGCGAAAGAAAATGGGGCAAAAAGCTTTTAAATGACCACGACTTGTGAGACAATGTTGAAATAGCAATTCTAAACTATACGCCACATATACGAGGTGATTATTGGTGCAACCCAAACAAAGTATCGTTCATTTGCCAGTGTACCAACCAGGCAAGCCGATTGAAGAAGTAAAGAGAGAGCTTGGCCTTAAAGAAGTGATTAAGCTCGCATCCAATGAGAATCCGTTCGGAAGCTCCGAGCACGCCAAGGCTGCGATTCAGAATGAGCTTAACAACATCAGCATCTATCCGGATGGCGGAAGCGTCGAACTGACGAACGATTTAGCACGATATCTCGGCGTGACGCCGAAACAGATTATTTTTGGCGCCGGCTCCGATGAAGTTATTCTCATGCTTGCCCGTGCGTACCTAACACCCGGCGACGAGACGATTATGGCGGACGAGACATTCCCGCAGTACAAACATAACTGCGAAATCGAAGGCGCGACGATCATCGAAGTGCCGCTGAATAACGGCACGCATGATTTGCCTGCGATGCTGGCTAAAGTCACGGATAACACGAAGATCATTTGGGTGTGCAACCCGAATAACCCGACAGGTACGATCGTACGTAAAGAAGAGCTAGAAGCATTCGTGCGTCAAGTGCCTTCGAACGTAATCGTTGTGCTCGACGAGGCTTATTTTGAATATGTAATGGATGCGGATTACCCGGATGGCATTACACTGCTTCCTGAATTTAAGAACGTCATCGTGCTGCGTACGTTCTCCAAAGTTTACGGACTCGCATCGCTTCGTATCGGTTATGGTGTCGGTCACGAAGAAGTCATTCGCTCGATTAATCAGGTTCGTGAGCCGTTTAACACATCCCGTTTCGGACAAGCCGCAGCTAAAGCTTCGCTTGCTGACTTGGAATTCCTAAATAGCTGCAAGGAACGCAATGTGGCAGGCATCCAGTACATGTATGAGCAATTCGACCGTCTTGGTCTAAGCTATTTCGAAGCGCATGGCAACTTTGTTATGGTGGATGTGAAGCTGCCTTCACAGCAGGTATTCGACGGATTGCTGCGCAAAGGAATTATCTCCCGTGCACGTTGGTCGTACTACCCGAATCATATCCGCATTACAGTAGGCAGCCAGGAGCAGAACGAGGCGTTCGTTCGCGCGCTGGAAGAAGTACTCTCAGAAGCGGCGGTGCTGGGTTAACATCATGACGAAAATTGCGATATTCGGCGTCGGTTTAATCGGCGGCTCGCTCGCGCTTTGTTTTAAAGGCAAACCGGGTATAACGGTCGTCGGTCATTCCGTACGTGAATCATCCGCAGCCAAGTACCTCGAGAGAGGCGTTGTCGATCATGCGACAACGTCTCTGCGCGAGGCGGCAGAAGGCGCGGATTTTATTTTTCTATGCGTGCCTGTAGGTTCGCTGGAGCAATATGTGCATGACCTAAGCGGGCTCGACTTAAAGCCGGGATGTATCATTACAGATGTAGGCAGTACGAAAGCATCTGTGGCGGCAACGGCTCGAAATGCTCAGCTAGGCAACGCCGTATTTATCGGAGGACACCCGATGGCAGGCTCGGAGCGCTCAGGCGTAGAAGCAGCCTCTTCCTATTTATTCGAGAATGCTTTCTACGTGTTGACGCCTGATGCCTCAACCTCGCAGCGTGATATCGACAAATTGACTGAGCTGCTCGCCTACACCAAAGCCCATATTGTACATGTGGGTCCCGAAGAGCATGATGAAATTGTCGGTGCGATCAGTCATCTTCCTCATATTATAGCGGTGGCACTTGTGAACCTGGTGCGCGGCTATAATGACGGCAATTCGCTATACAGCGTACTGGCAGCCGGAGGTTTCCGCGATATTACGCGCATCGGTTCCAGTGAACCGGTCGTATGGCGCGACATTCTGGTGAACAACCGTGACGTGCTGTTAAAGCTGCTGCAGGAGTGGCAGGATGGGACAAGCGCCTTCATCGAAATGCTGCAGAACGAAGATGGAGCGGGCATTGAGCAGGCTTTCCGGCAATCCGGACAATTTCGCAGCAAGCTGCCGGAGCGACGCAAAGGAATGATTCATTCCGTATATGAATGCTACATTGATGTGCCTGACCATCCCGGCATCATCGGCCATGTTGCGACAGAGCTGGGGAACAGCAATATCAACTTGAGCAATATCCAAATTATCGAGAGCAGGGAAGACGTACCCGGTATACTAAGACTCAGTTTCCGTAAGCAAGAGGACTTGGATCTTGCTGTCCATAAACTGGATCAAATTGGATATTCTGTCCATTTTTAAATGAGCTGGCGCTAAAATGAAAACGCTTATTGACAGAATGAAAACGTATACATATAATAAAGGTACAGTATGGTTTCTCTCCACTCCTATCCAAATCCATCGCATAATTTGCGGGGCCGCCTTATAGGCGGTCTTTTTTTTTGTGCAGAAACCCATTCTGCTGAAACATTCAGCGCGAACGATTCGTTACTAACAGAGAGAACAGGAACAAATGATGTGGCAGCCTTCGAACAGACACGCTCGCAATGTGTATGGAGAGCCGGCTGGCACCTACTATATGAAGCCTTACTACTACAACTCCCACTCGCAATTACTCCCATTTCACACGGTTGAATCGGATCTTTGTGAAAATTTTACCCTATCTCTCGGACAGCCATGTTACAATCGGTGTAGATTATGTAAAAAAGTGGGTCTATGCATTATGTCGAAAGAAGCAGGATTTTCGGTTTATATACCGAAATAATTAATGAATAATGCGAGGAAACATTTTTTTGATGATCGCGCAACTTTTCACTCTCGTGTCGGTACAATATAGTACCGAACCGGGAGCACTCCTAAGGCCAAGGAGGGTCGCCCGCGATGACGGATTCCCAGCTTATACGCGAAATCAAAGATGGTAACATACAGCTATATTCCGAATTGATGCGGCGCTACCAACGTAAAATCCTTGCCTTCATCTACCACATGTTAAAGAGCGCAAAGCTCGAGCTTCTGGCAGAGGATTTATGCTCGGAAACGTTTTACAAGGCGTACCGTAGTCTGCACTCATTCCGGGAAGTTGATGCTTCCTTCTCTACATGGTTATATACCATTGCACGAAATACGGTACTTAGCGAATTGCGCAAGCAGAAAGCAGGCAGCGTATCCTTTGACGAAGTCGGATACATCCCTATCGCACCGCCGGAAGCCGTTCCGGAGCAGCGTTTGCTGCAAAGCGAGCGGATGTCCATGGTTCGGGATGCGATTAACAGCCTGCCGGAGAAACAGCGATCAGCCCTTATATTACGGGAGTATGACCAATTGGATTATCAGGAAATCGCCAATATCCTCGGTCAAACCGTAAGTTCCGTAAAGTCGCTCCTGTTTCGTGCGCGCAGCAGTGTCAAAGTACAGCTTGAACCGTATTTCGGCGAATCGCCAATGCTGGAGGAATACGAGGGGATGAAAATGCGATGAAGTGCCTCGAAGTACAACAATCGTTTGGCGTCTATTGGGATTTGTCCGAAGATGATAGCGAACGAAAGTCAGTCAACGAACATCTTCTGACCTGCGAGACTTGCAGGGAGGAATTTCGTGTGTGGGAAGAAAGCGAGCAACTAATCAAGTTCTTCTCCGATCATTCCGATGAAATCGGCCCGATCGATCATTTAAATACCGGGGTCATGGACCGTATTTATACGGAACAATCTTGGTATATGCCTGTTGCTAATCGCAGCTACCAATTCACCAAATCATTCCGCAGGAATGTGACGGCGATCATTGCATGCTGCATGGCGATGTTCGTTTCCGGACTTTTCTACTTGTTGAAGGGAATCGGAGATTCCTCTTCGGTTGAGGTGGCAAAGCTGACAGGATTGCTCGAAACAGCCAACGCTGCCAGCGACAGTTCCGTCATCAGCGCCGACTTCTACGCAGATGTTCCTGTTGCCAGCATTAGCGATCCAATCGTACTGAATATAGTGCCGACGGTACCGCAATACTATGTGGCGTTATCGTTACTCGGCATTATTATTACTCTGCTTATTCTCAATTGGTTCTCCCGTACGCGGAATTAGCCAATACGTCTACATATACGATGACTTCTCAGTGAAAGAGGGAATTAATGTTGCGGATCGGACTCATACGCCATGGTAAGACAGACTGGAATGGACTTGGCAAAATCCAAGGACAAACCGATATTCCGCTAAACAGTGAAGGAATCAGGCAAGCACAAGCACTGGCTTACCGTTTGGTGCATGAACCGATGAAATGGGATGCTGTCGTTTCCAGCAATCTGTCCCGTGCGGTCGAAACCGCCCGTATCGTTGCTGACACACTAGGTATTCCGTTGTTACCGGGCGATGCTAGACTTCGCGAGCGATTCTACGGCGAGATCGAAGGAACGACAGAGCCTGAGCGTCTGGCCAAATGGGGACCGAACTGGAAACGATGCGACTGCGGACAAGAAAGCGATGCTTCCGTTCGAGAACGTTCTCTTGCATTCGTTGAGGAAGCCGCAGCTGCGGTACCTGCCAGAAACTTGCTTGTCGTGACTCATGGCAGCCTGCTTGCCCAGTTGCTGCAAGCGATGTGTGCTGAACTGGCGGACAAACCGATTCACAATTTATCTTTCTCCATCCTGGAGCGGGAAGGGGCAGCCTGGACACCGCTGCTTCATAACTGCACGCTTCATCTCGAGCAGCTTCAACAAAGCTGACGACATCGATATATCAGGTAAAGACAGCCACTGACCAAGATTTACAAGGTCGGTGGCTTTTTTTATCTCAGGAGGTTATAAAATTCGCCAATGTTCCCATAATGGTAGTAAACCTGCAAGCGGGGCCGGGAACGGAGGTTTGATAGATGAATTTAGCGGACATGCTTAGCTACGCAGACATTGGCCAGCTGAGCCGGATTGCGACAACCTATCAATGTGAGTGCAATGGAAACTCGAAGAATGATTTGATTCAGTCTATTTTGTCCACGGTGAATCGCAGGGATGTATTTGAAGCACAGATCGGGGCTATGAAGCTAGAAGATCTCCGGTTTATCAATTCCCTCTTGTTTGATGCTAGAGATGCGTTCAGTTTGGAGGAACTGATTGCACGCGTACAGCAGAGTAGATTCAGCAGCCCAGGAGCAGATACGCAGACGGAAACCGGGACTAGCCAAGCCGTTGCTTCTATTGAAACAGTGGTTGATCCCAAGAAAAGTCGTACTTCCAAAGCCAATGCCAAGGCCAAGCCGACCAGCAAGACCAAAGCAGCCAAAGAGAAACAACTGCCTGAACCTGGGCCGAGAGATACGATTTCGCGGTTTAAGCAATACGGGTGGTTGTTTAACGGATATGCCGGACCAGACCGTTATTTATTCCAGGTTCCGAGTGATTTGAAGGAACGGTTTAAAGAGACGATGGAACGCAGGCTTGTCTCGCAAGTTACGTATACGGACGAAGAGCCGCATGCTTACCGGGATGAGCAAATGTTAATGGGGGACGATGTCTCTCAGCTTCTGACCTACATTCACTTGAACGAAATCTCGCTGACATCTGAAGGCAACATGTATAAACGGAATATTTTGCAGCTGCTTGAGCTGTTTGGGGTGAAGGAACCACTTCCGGGCAAAGGGGAATGGCGCTTTGGTTACGGACGAAGAATCAAGGAGTATCCGAGCCGGATGTCGCTGCTGTACGACTATTGCTACTATAAAGGTTGGATTACAGAAACCGAAACGATGCTTGTATTGACTCCGGCAGGCAAAGAAAGACAAGTAGCGAAAACACCGGAGCCGCCGGACAAGCTATATCAATTCTGGCTTAGACTCTACAAAGGCCCAATTCCTAATATTCGGGCGATCGTACATTGGATTGATAAGCTCGGCAGCCGCTGGGTCAAAGCCGAAACCATCATGAGTACGCTGACCCCTTATATCAAACCTTTCTATTATGATCAGCCCGAAACGATTCTGGAACAGCGGCTGATTAGCATGATGATGCATTTGGGTCTTCTCAGAATTGGGGAGCATGCCGAATTTGGGCAAGTGATTCGCATGACACCGCTGGGCAGGACGATAGTAGCGGGGCAAAGTATTGACGATGAAGCGATTGTTCTGAACCGTTAGCAAGGCAATTGTACGGGAAACGGTAGGCATGAGCACATTCATGACCCGAAGAGGGCCATCGTCCTTAGCGGAGTTCATTGTGATGAATATGATTTAGTAGAGCCGGTTCGCTCAATGATGGGGTTTACACAGATGGAACCCACCTATACGCTTTCACTTATTCGCCTGCGGGAATCGTCACAACTTAAGACAAGAAAGACGATCGGCCTTGATCAACAATAGACGATGGAGAGCGGCTAACGTAAGGAAAGGAATATAGGATCTCTTAAACGCAGTGTTGGAGGTGTATCCTATGGACAAAATGAAAGTATCGTACGAAGTGATGCTCGGGCTTGCTGCAGAAATGTTACTTGATGAAGCTGTACTCAAATTCCGTAGGGATAAGCTTTATCAAGCTATTGATCAGGCGCTTGCCTCCGGCGACAAGGATAAATTCCGTCGCCTGACCGACGAGCTGAAATCTTTATACGCATAAACAAGCAGCTTTGCATGCTGCCTAAAGCCAAGTCTGCAGTCCGCTTCGGAGATAATCCGATAAGCGGCTTGCGGGCTTTTTTTTGTGGAGGTATGATAGGTTAAATGCTAGAATACCCTAAGTACGTTTGACGCATGCTTATGATGAAGGAATGGTGAGAAGAATGAAATTCAGCGAACTAAGCGCTGAGCAGTGGGCGGAACTGCAGCCTTATCTGGACACGGCAGTGCTCCCTGTCACAGGACTAACGGGAGCCGAAATGCCTCATGAAGCAACCGCTGCACTGGAACGGCTTCGAGATGTGCTAGATTTAATCGAAAACCCGTTCAAAGGAAGAATCGTTACATACCCGGCTTGTCAATACGGCGAATGGACGCCGGCATTCATAACTCAGCTAAAAGGAATTTGTGACCATTTACGCGGAATCGGTTTCAAACATGTCATCATTGTCACTGCATTTCATACCGCAAGTGAGGGTGTTGAAACTGGCGCAGACCTGATCGTCCAGCCTGTCGAAAGCGGTCTAATCCCAGGCGCAGCCGCGGTTAGCGACGCTGTTCGAACGCTCTGGCTCGGAAGGGCGTAGCAATCTTATGCTGCTATGGCATCCTATTGCATAAGGTGACAGCTCTTGGGGAAAAACAAATGCCAGACAAGGTCAATTGTGACAAAATGATAACAAATCTAAGAAGCGTTTTTGAACTGAACAGCAAATTGCCCGCCATATTCTTGACGCTCCAAATCACCTAGGCTATTATAGGTAATGTCCTAGTTCATCATATGTTTTGCCTTCTCCGGCAGAACACAAGATATGGCTCAGCAAAGGGGGTAGAACAGAAGATGAGTAACCATGAACAACACAATAATTCGCATCGCCCGGTGAAACAGAGCGGAATGTCAAGACGTCAATTTTTGTCGTATACGCTCGGAGGCGCAGGCGCATTCATGGCTGCAGGCATGTCACTTCCGATGATACGTTTTGCGGTTGACCCGATTTTGAAGAAAAAAGCCGGCGGTACATGGATTAAAGTTGTCGAGGCAAGCAAGCTTACAAACGAACCTCAGGAATTTAAATTCAAAATTCACCAGGTTGACGGATGGTATGTCAGCGACCCGGAATTGACAGCTTGGATTTCCAAGGATGATCAAGGAAAAGCATTCGCGCTTTCTCCGGTATGTAAACATTTGGGCTGCACCATTGGCTGGAACACAGAGAAAAACAATGAATATGTTTGTCCATGTCATGGAGCACACTACACCAAAGACGGTAAAAACTTGGTCGTAGCACCAAAACCACTCGACGAATACGATTTGAAGATCGAGAACGAGTGGGTATATCTTGGACCGGTTAAAGCAAATACACGGGTATAAGGAGGCGTAAGCTCAGATGTTAAAAGGTGTATACAACTGGATCGATGAACGTCTTGATATTACGCCGATGTGGAGGGACGTTGCGGACCATGAGGTTCCGGAGCACGTTAACCCTGCTCATCATTTCTCCGCATTCGTGTACTGCTTTGGCGGATTGACGTTTTTCATCACAGTCATTCAAATTCTGTCAGGTATGTTCCTGACGATGTACTTCGTACCGGATATTATCAATGCCTATAAGAGCGTTGACTATCTCCAGCACAAAGTGGCATTCGGCGGTATCGTTCGCGGTATGCATCACTGGGGTGCATCACTCGTAATCGTCATGATGTTCCTGCATACGCTTCGCGTATTCTTCACAGGTTCATACAAGGCGCCGCGCGAAATGAACTGGGTTGTCGGGATGTTGATTTTCTTCATCATGCTTGGCCTCGGATTCACAGGCTACCTGCTTCCTTGGGATAACAAAGCCTACTTCGCGACGAAGGTTGGTATCCAAATCGCGGAATCCGTACCGTACATCGGTACATATATCAAAGAACTGATGCAAGGCGGCGAGATCGTAGGCGCTGAAACGTTGACGCGCTTCTTCGCTATCCACGTCTTCTTCTTGCCAGGCGCATTGCTTGCGCTTCTTGCGGCACACTTCTTTATGATCCGGAAGCAAGGTATTTCGGGACCACTATAAGCCGAAAGGAGGCATTTTGCGAATGGCACACGGCCACAAATCAAACGAAAAAGTTGTATTCGTTGGTGACTCGCGGGTTCGTAAAAAAGCGGTAACTGGACCGATTACACCACCTGACTATTCCGCTTATCCAGGTAAATCGGAAGCATTTATTCCGAACTTCCTGCTTAAGGAGTGGATGGTTGGTGTTGTCGTACTCGTTGGATTTCTTGTTCTGACGATTTCAGAAGCAGCTCCGCTTGGTTATCCGGCGGATCCTACGAATGCATCTTTTATTCCGATGCCGGACTGGTACTTCCTGTTCCTGTATCAATTCCTTAAATTGCAATACGTATCGAAGGACTATGTCGTTCTCGGTACAGTAGGCGTTCCGGGTATTGCATTCGGTGCGTTAATGTTGGCTCCATTCTTGGATACGGGTAAAGAGCGTCGTTTCTACAGACGTCCGATTACTTCGATTCTAATGTTCATGTCGCTTATTTCTGTCTTCTACTTAACGAAGCAATCGTGGGATCACTACCAGCACGAGCTGAAGCTGACAAACACGATTCCTGAGCATATCATTCGTGAAGAGAAAGCGCGTGAAGCTGCTGAGAAAGCCGCAGAATCCGGCGGCGGCGGCGGAGAAGCAGCAGCTGTCGAAATCCCGCTCGTGGATAAAGACGACCCAGCTGTCGAGCTGACTAAGAAAGCACAATGCGTAGCATGTCATGGTGCGGATCTGAAAGGTAACGAAAGCGCTGGAATCCCATCTTTCCATGGTATCGGCGATGAATTCAGCAAAGAAGAGCTTGTTGATATCGTAACGAACGGTAAAAACAACATGCCTTCATTCAAAGACAAGCTGACAGCTGAAGAAATTGATCAGCTAACCACTTGGCTCTCGAAGCAAAAAGCAAAATAAACATAGCACAAACTAAACCTGATCGTACGTTGCGATCAGGTTTTTTTATAAACTAGGGGTGCGATTTTGGTTATACTTGTTACTGTTACCACCTTGTAGGAGAGTGATCTGGTGTTGAAGACTGCGGGATTCTTGTGGATTCGCACTTTGTGGACGAATCGGCTGTTTCTATGGCTGATGGTGTTAACGAATGCAGCAGGAACTGTATACGGTTACATCTGGTACGGCAAGCAGATGGAGTACACCTTGCAATTTCATCCGGTTTGGCGGGTTGTTTTTGTTCCGGACAGTCCGACAGCCAGCTTATTCTTTACGTTATCGCTGTTGTTTCTCCTATTTCCGGTGCTTGCGAAGCCGAACCCACTTTACATAGGACTGCGCTCCATCATTGAAGCACTCGGCGTCGTTACTTCAATAAAGTATGGCATATGGGCAGTCACAATGATTGCTGCAGGCGCGGCTCAAGGCGATCAGCTCGAATGGCAGCATTACATGCTGATTGTTTCCCATTTGGCTATGGCTGTTGAAGCGCTCATTTATATTCGGTTTATGCTATTTGGCCGTTTTGCTGCTTTTCTGGCGCTGCTGTGGCTGCTCCTGAACGATACGATGGATTATACCTATTTCATCTATCCGTGGCTTCCTGATGTGCTGGAGAATGATTTGCCGGCGATCCAGTCGTTTACCATGGGCTTATCCGTCGTCAGTTTGCTCGTAACTTGGCTCTTTATCTCATTTCGAAAGGTCTAAGTTTGGACATCCCCCCATACCTTGATAATGGGGGGGATGAGAGCATGCGTTCATCAACGCTATTCGCGCTGTTATGCAGTGTAGTGATTATCGTGTTGCTTTCCGGCTGCAATCTAGCTACTTACGCTGCCGGAAATTTGGCCAAGCCTGCATCATCGGCGCCTAGCACGGATCCGAGGTCCAATGCGATCGCACAGCTGAGTACATTGTCTGATCAAATTTACACGGCTGCGTATGGATCGAACCGCCAACTGGTGTATACGCTGCTGCAGCGGCTTGAAACGATTTCGGCAGCACCGATTGTACGCAAAAGCGGGACGTCAGCAGGCTGGACTGCCTTCGACGAAAGCATGGCTCTGGCGAAGGCTGCACTGTTACAGAAGCAAGCAAGCGGGTTATGGTATACGCAAGCAGCAAGGCTTAAGCTGGCCGCAGATGCGTTGAACAGGCCCAACGTGCCGCTGTGGCTGCAATATGAAGGCATACTGCGAGAAGATGAACAACGGATTCGAACAGCCTGGCAGATGCAGTCTGAGGGCCGTGCTGAAGCGGCAACTGTGACACTCGGCATTTACAGGGAGCATGTAGAACGTTTCGAGGTAGCTGCGTTGATGCAGCGGGATGAAGCCAGCTTACGTTTATTGAAGAAACAGATGACGTATGCGGAGCAGGTGCTTGCAGGGGTTGAAGGAGGTACGGTGAGTCCGGAAGCGGTACAAATTGCGCTGAGTGGGCTGGATCATGCCGCCAATCAATTATTTAGACGTTCGGATGGGGAAGTCGCAATCGCGGAAGTGATTCCGCCGGGAACGACCATTGGCAGTCTTCGCAATGGCCGCGCCCAAATCGCGGAAATGTTTATTGCCGCTTTCGTCATGGCGATTCTGGCACTGGCCGGCTGGCGCAAGTACAGGCAGCAGCCGAACGGGGTTCCTTTTCCACGAGAGCGTTTCAAATAAGTGAGGCTATTCTTCTTTGAACCCTTCACCGAGTACGTCATGTACTTCGGATATAACGATAAAAGCAAGCGGGTCTATACTGCGAACGATCGATTTCAACTGTCGGATTTCATGACGGGCGACGACGCAGTAGAGGACCTGCTTTTGTTTGCCCGAGTAGGCGCCTTTCGCCGGGAAGATGGTCACGCCGCGTTCCATTTCTTTCGTAATTTGCAGACCGATCTCATCGCCGGACTCGGTAATGATGGAGAATGCTTTTGCGGCATATGCACCTTCTTGGATGAAATCGATCATCTTCGATGCAATGAATACGGCCACGAGCGTGTATAACACTTTCTCCTTCGTGATGTACAGAAGTGAGATGCCGATAATGAGAATATCCAGCGATAAAATAACTTGTCCCATGCTCCAGCCTCTCAGCTTAGAGGCAATGCGGGCAATGATATCGACGCCGCCTGTGGTACCTCCGAAGCGGAACACGATTCCGAGGCCTGCACCGAGCGTTACGCCGGCATAAAGTGCTGCTAATATGTAGTCATTGGAAGTTTGAAACGGTACGATCCAACCTGCCGCAATCATTTTCTCCATTAAATAGAGAAACAAGGACAAGGACACGCTGCCGAATATGGTATAGCCGGTATGGGAGCGTCCGAGTACTTTCCAGCCGATGAAGTAGAGCGGGATATTGAGTACAAGTGTTGAGATGGAAAGCGGCCAGTCGAGCGAGTAGTTAAGCAAGATCGCGATCCCGGTGACGCCGCCTTCCATGAGCTGATTCGGGATGAGAAAGTAATGGAGCCCGAATGCATAGATGGCTGTACCCAGCATGACCATCGGAAGCGTGCGAAGCAGCTGTGCATAATTGGTTTTCAAAGGGTAATTCTCTCCTTTCCGCAAGGTCGTAAAATTATGAAGGCTTTAACATAGTATGTCTCTTTGCATGGATTGTCAAAAGCATTGTTTTCAAAAGCGCTTTGATATAACATATGAAAAGAACCTCATGTCAAGAGAGGATGTTTCATGTGTCAGAGAAATCAATGGCCGAGCTGCAGCGGGAAGTCGACGCGTATATCTCCCAGTTCAAGGAAGGTTACTTTAGTCCGCTGTCCATGCTGGCCAGAATGACGGAAGAAGTAGGCGAGCTTGCGCGCGAGGTCAATCATCAATTCGGCGAGAAACCCAAGAAAAGTGATGAAGCGGACAACTCCATCGAGAATGAGCTGGGTGACATTTTATTTATCGTCATTTGCTTCGCAAACTCATTAGGGATCGATCTTACCGAAGCGCATGACCGTATCATGCACAAGTTTAATACAAGGGATGCCGATCGCTGGACACGAAAAAACGTCGAACCGTAAGTCGTGTCCTTACATATGCTGTACCATCACCTGTGTACAAGGAGGATGGGCGGATGGACGGAGAGAGCAGTATTAAGAAAGCTTACGAAGCCATCCTAAGCGGCGATTTCGAACAGGCAATCCTGTTTTTTGAAGAAGCGATTGCGCTGGAACCGAGTAATGGAGCAGCTTACTATAAATGCTCGATCACTTGTGCCCGCAGCGGAAAATGGCAGAAGGCGCTCCAATATGCAGAACAGGCGGTACAGCTTGAACCTTTGCAAGTCATTTATCAGTTTCACCTGGAAACGGTAAAAGCTAAGGCGCTTGTACTGCAAGCAGAAGGATTGTTGTCTCGTTCGTCGACGCATACCGAGGATGCACTTGCCTTGCTTCATGAAGCATCAAGGCTGGATCCCCTCAATATTGAGGCGCTGCTTATGCTAAGCGCGGCCTACGCGACGATCAGCCGGTTTGAAGAGGCTTCCCTCTATGCTCGCGAGGCGGTAAGGCTTGAGCCTGAGCATGCGGCTGCACGCCGGTTATTCGCCGATATGAATCGCAAGCGGCGAATGCTGAGAGCGAACAGTCAACGTACTAAACGGAAAAGGAACAGGTGAAAGCAGGATGTCGACGGAATTGATTCGAGTTGCAGTAATGGGAGCAAGCGGCCGCATGGGTCGTGAGGTCGTGAAAATGGTACTACAAGATGAAATGCTTACGCTGGCGGCTGCGGTATCTCCATCAGCGGGTCCGATCGATGCCGGTACATTGGTCGGACTTCAGCCATGCGGCGTTATCGTAAGTGCAGATCTAGACGAAGCTTTGGCAGCAGCAAATGCGGATGTACTCGTTGATTTTACAGTACCAAGCGCCGCATACGGCAATACTACAACAGCAATTGCTCACGGTGTCCGTCCGGTTATCGGAACGACGGGATTAACGCCAGAGCAAATGGCTGAATTGGACGAGCTGTGCAAAGAGAGAGGCATCGGCGCTCTAATTGCTCCTAACTTCTCTATTGGCGCGATCCTTATGATGCGTTTTGCTGCCCAAGCAGCTAAGTATATGCCTCATGTTGAAATTATCGAGTATCACGGAGATCAGAAGCTCGATGCGCCGTCAGGGACTTCCATCAAGACAGCAGAGCTGATCTCAGCTGCACGTCAAGAGCTGCGTCAAGGAAATCCGAAGGAAGAGGAAATTATCGAAGGCGCACGCGGCGGCTATTACAATGGATTCCGCATACATAGTGTTCGTTTACCTGGCGTATTCGCTCAACAAGAGGTTGTATTCGGCGGTCATGGGCAAACGCTCAAAATTCGCCATGATTCCTACGAGCGTGCCGGTTATATGCCGGGCGTCAGCGCAGCTTGCAAGAAAGTAATGACTTATACGGGACTCATTTATGGCTTCGAGCATTTGATGGACTAAATAACCTAATAAACCGCGCAAATGACATCACATGCGGATATTCAGGAGAGGAGTGCGGCTGGTAATGAACATCGCGTTTATTGCGCACGATCGAAAGAAAGATGAAATGGTTAACTTTGTCATCGCATACGAGCATGTTTTTCAAGGCCATAAGCTCTATTCGACAGGTACGACGGGGACACGTATTATGGAGCAAACAAAATTGTCGATTCATCGCTTCATGTCCGGTCCGCTTGGCGGCGATCAGCAAATCGGAGCTCTTGTGGCACAAAATGAAATGGATCTCATCATCTTCTTGCGCGATCCCTTGATGGCGCAGCCGCACGAGCCGGACATCATCGCGCTACTGAGGCTTTGTGACGTACAAGGAATTCCGGTAGCAACGAATGTGGCTACAGGCGAGCTGCTGGTCAGAGCGCTGCAACGCGGCGATTTCGCGTGGCGTGAGCTTGTTCATAAGTATAAGCCAGGTGAAGCGGAATGATCGAAGCTGTAGATATTCTTGCATTCGGCGCCCATCCCGATGATGTTGAAATCGGCATGGGGGGCACGATTGCCAAACATACGTCTGAAGGCGTTAAGGTTGCCATTTGCGATTTGACAGAAGCGGAAATGTCCTCCAACGGCACCGTCGAAACGAGGCGGCAGGAAGCTGCCGAAGCTTCTAAGGTGCTTGGTTTATCTTATCGTTCGACACTGAAGCTGCCGGACAGAGGCTTAACCGGAGCAGCTGATCAAATCGAGGCCATTGTCGCCGAAATCCGCCGTTTGCGTCCGCGGCTAGTATTCGCACCTTATTGGTCGGACAGGCATCCGGATCACGTCAGCTGCAGCCGATTGATCGAAGAGGCTGTCTTCAATGCCAAGCTTCGCAATTACTTGCCGGAATTGCCGCCTGTACAAGTGGAACAGCTGTATTTCTATTACATAAACGACAGCAATGAAGTAAGTCTCATTACCGATATCAGCGAGCACATGGATACAAAGATTAAATCGCTCCAAGCTTACCGCTCGCAGTTTGCGCTGCCGCAGCCAGGGGAAGACCGTGTACAGACGCCGCTTACCGATCGTTATATTCAGCGTGTTGAAGCGCGGGACATGCTATTGGGACAGACAAGAGGCTGGGCTTATGCGGAAGGATTTGCAATAAAGCGCCCACATACGGTAACTTTATTTTAAAGAATGATCTAAAGTAGCGGAATTCGCCTAATTCGGGCATATAATTGAAAAAGTTCATCCACTCGAAGGATGGCGAAAACCGTTTATTCTTAATAGCGTTGTACAACAGGAGGTGGAAGACATGGCCAAACGCTTGAAAATCGGGATTACTTGTTATCCGACACTCGGCGGCTCCGGCGTTGTTGCAACGGAGCTTGGGAAGCTTCTTGCAGAGAAGGGGCATGAAATTCATTTTATTACACATAGCGTTCCTTTCCGACTTGGGCAATTCCAGAAAAACATCTTTTATCATGAAGTTGAAGTAAACGATTATTATGTGTTCCGTTACCCGCCTTATGATTTATCCTTAGCTAGCAAAATGGCGCAGGTCGTCAAAAATCAACAGCTTGATGTGCTTCATGTGCATTATGCGGTTCCGCATGCTGTCTGCGCGTTCCTCGCGAAGCAAATGGTCGGAGATCATCTGAAGACCGTTACGACGCTGCATGGCACGGATATCACCGTGCTTGCGCAGGATGAATCGCTCAAGGATCTAATCCGGATGGGCATTAACAAGAGCGATGCGGTGACGGCGGTTTCCAATGATCTTATTCATGAAACCCGCGAGCTGCTCGATATTACGAAGCCGATTGAGCTTACCTACAACTTTGTCGATAAACGCGTCTATTACCCGCGGGAATGCAGCTCCTTGCGAAGCGATTTCGCGAGTAAAGACGAGAAGATATTAATGCATATTTCCAACTTCAGACCGGTTAAGCGGCTTAGTGATGTCGTAGATATCTTTGCGAAGGTGGCAAAGGAAGTGCCAAGCCGTTTGCTGCTCGTTGGAGAAGGACCGGATTTACCGAAGGTACAGATGAAAATTCGTCAGCTTGGCCTGCAGGACCGGGTTCATTTCCTTGGCAAACAGGATGATGTCGCACAGGTGATTTCGATTGCGGACGTCATGCTGCTGCCTTCGGAGAAAGAGAGCTTCGGCCTGGTTGCACTCGAAGCAATGGCTTGCGGCGTGCCGACAATCGGATCGATTGCCGGCGGTATTCCTGAGCTTGTCACGCATGGCGAAACCGGCTACTTATCGCCAATCGGCGATACGGACAGCATGGCTGCCAATGCGATCAAATTGCTGCGCAATCCTGAACTGTATCGTCAAGTGCGCGAGGCTTGCCTTCACCGGGCTCGCCGCCAGTTCTGCAATGATTTGATCACAGCCGAATACGAGCGGATCTACTACAAGGTGCTCGGCATTGAAGCCGATATTCCGGTACCGGTTTGCGATTAATGAATGCTTAATTACGATGAAAAATAAACTTAGGAGGGGAGTGCCGATGTCGTGGAGTGATGCGCTGACAAGGGCGCTCCCTTTGCTTCATACACTTGAAGGCTTAGGGCATGAAACGGTGTTCGTAGGCGGCTGTGTCCGCGATACGATTATGGGACGGACGCTCAAGGATGTTGATATCGCAACCGCAGCATCCCCGGAGCAGGTTATTGCTGCATTTCCGCATACGATTCCTACCGGATTGCAGCATGGAACGGTTACGGTTGTGCACGAACGTGTAACCTACGAGGTGACGACGTTCCGAACGGAATCGGTATACGAGAAATTCAGGCGGCCAGCACAGGTTCAATTCGTAAAGAGCTTAGACGAGGACCTGCTGCGGCGCGATTTCACGATTAACAGCATGGCGATGCGTAGTGATGGATCTATCTATGATCCATTCGGCGGGCAGCGGGACTTGCGAGAAGGCGTTCTGCGCTGCGTCGGCGATCCGGATGCGAGATTGCAGGAGGATGCGCTTCGTATCGTCCGCGCGGTGCGGTTTGCAGCAGCCTTTGAACTGCGGATTGCGATGCAGACTTGGCGAGCCATTCTGCGCCATCGGCATTTGCTTGCGCATATTGCGATGGAACGAATCGGCCTGGAATTCGATAAAATGATCGGTGGCAGCGATCCTGGACGTGCAGCTGCCTATCTTGCGGTAAGCGGACTGCTCAAGCATACGAAAGAACCGCTGCCGCAGCTTATGGTGGAGTCGGCGGAACAATACAGACGTGAGCACAATGAGGCTTCAATGCAAGCTCATAGAAACGTCATGCAAGACATGATTCGGCTGGAAGCCAACGAGGATCGCTGGGCTGCGCTTTGCATGTCGCTTCGATTAGACCCGGGACAAGCCAACGAATTGTTCGCAAGACTCCGTTATGCAACAGCTCGCAGTGGGCAGTTGAAGGCTGTAATCGGCATTCACAACGAACTGCTGAGTGATCTTAGTCTGGACGAATCCGGGCGACGCATGTGGGTTCGTCTTATTTTGCAATATGGGAAACAAGCTGCTCAGCAGTGGCTGCGAATCGGGACAGCGATACCTGAGCTTGTTTCGACAGAGGCAGCGATGTCCAATAATATAGTAAAGCAGCTTCACGAGTGGCTGGGTGCCGTTCCGGCTTCTACGATCCGAGAGCTGGCAGTCAAAGGAACGGATATCCTAGCCTTCTCAAAACAATCGTCCGGGCCATGGCTCGGCAATTTGCTAAATAAGCTGTTGCATGCTGTGGCAGCTGGAGATATTCCGAATGACAAACAGGCTTTGCTGAAGGCAGCTGCCGATGCATTGCTCCATAACCATAGATCGGAAGTCCAAGAGGAGTTAACATGAATCGGATACTAGAGCTGTTAGAGCAGCAATCGGCTGAGGCGGGTTACCTCTCAGGCGAACTGCTAAGTCAAGAGCTCCAAATTAGCCGAACAGCGGTTTGGAAGCAAATTAAGAAGCTGGAGGCGGCCGGCTACCAAATTGAAGCCTCGAGGCGGTTAGGCTATCGTTTGATCGGCCGTCCTTCCAAGCTTACACCGCAGGAATTGACATTGAAGCTGCAAAGCAAAGGAACTTCGATTATACAGAAGATCCGCATGTTCGACTCCGTTGATTCCACGCAAAATATTGCGCAGCGATTGGCCGAGGAAGGTGCGGCAGAAGGCACGCTGATCATCGCGGAGCAGCAGACGAGCGGACGGGGCCGATTAGGACGCAAATGGGTGTCGCCATCAGGAAAAGGCATCTATATGAGCTTTATACTTAGACCGGGGATGCCGCTGCATTTTGCTCCGCAGCTTACGCTGTTAACGGCTGTTGCGCTCTGCCGAGCACTGCGAGCCATTGCTTCGCCGCTTGATATTGGCATCAAGTGGCCAAACGACCTGCTGATCGGCGGCAAGAAAATAAGCGGCATTCTGCTGGAATCCACCGCCGAAGAAGAACGGCTGCGCTACGTCATTGCCGGCATTGGCATCAGCGTCAACCTAACGGCGGATGATTTCCCGCAGGAGCTGCTGGATATCGCAACCTCGCTGCAGATCGAGCTTGGCAAGCCGCTTGATCGGGCTGAAATTATTGCAGCTTTCTTCGAACAGTTCGAACAGCTCTATACGATCTATCAGAAGGACGGCTTCGGCCCCATCCGAATGTTATGGGAGGCGCTGTCGGTTACGCTGAATAAACCGACAAGATTGATTCTCTCAAGCGGAGAAACCATCGCCACACCGGTCGGGCTTAACGAGCAAGGGGCTCTGCTTGTCCGGAAGAGCGATGGGACGATCGTACCGATATTTTCGAGCGAACAAGTGCCCCAAGGATAGGCGAAGGGTTCATAGACGCGGCATCGATTTTTTGATATACTCGCCTTACTAGCATGCTCCATTAATGGGTGGTATCGTCGCGTACGAACTGCACCGGAAAGTGGAGCTTCAGTTTGCGGATAGAATTGGATGTACCGTTAAGCAGTGCGCATTCTGCTCTGAGCCGTTAGGGACCGAGACAGAAGGAAGCTCTTCTTGAAACGCTTCTCCGCCAATAGGCCGGTGGCAGCCGTTTCACCTTGAAACAGGACGTTCCTTTTTGGATTGGACCTTTGTAGCGGGTGCTAGAAGGTTTTTTTGTGTTGATCACATAGGACGACCCGCGATCGTGAAAGCTTAAACTAAGCTTTACAGATCCACGAGAGGGAGTCGGACCAATCCCTGAAGGAGGACGGAGCAATGAAACAACCGTTGACTATTACGAAGCTTAAGAAAATGAAGCAAAGCGGCGAGCCAATTTCCATGCTTACCGCCTATGATTATCCTTCGGCTAAGCTTGCCGAAGAAGCCGGAATTGATGTGATTCTTGTCGGGGATTCACTCGGCAACGTGGTGCTCGGTTACGACACGACAATTCCGGTAACGTTGGACGACATGGTTTATCATTCCAGAGCAGTAGCTCGTGGTGCAACAAATACATTTATCGTCGCCGATTTGCCGTTCATGACTTACCGGCTTGGCAAGGAAACGACACTCCGCAATGCGGGCCGGTTGCTGCAGGAAGGTTATGCGCATGCCGTGAAATTGGAAGGTGGCGCAGATATCGCGGACGAAGTTGCCGCATGTGTCAGAGCGGGCATTCCAGTTATGGGACATATCGGACTTACACCGCAGTCCGTTCATCAGCTCGGCGGTTATCGCGTGCAAGGCAAGCTTGAGCGCGAAGCGCAGCAGCTCATTGAAGATGCCAAGGCACTTGAAGCAGCCGGAGCATTCAGTATCGTCCTTGAGCTTGTGACGGAACCTTTGGCTGAAGCGATCTCGTCGGCGCTTTCGATTCCGACCATCGGGATCGGTGCCGGCCGCGGCTGTGATGGTCAAGTGCTCGTATATCACGATATTTTGCAATATGCATCCCCCTATCGGGAGAAACGTTTCGTCAAAACCTATGCGGACATTGGAACAACGATCCGTAACGCTATCGGCTCCTACGTTTCCGAAGTGAAGTCCCGCGAATTCCCGCAGGAAGCGCATGCGTTTCCGATGGAGCAGGAACTGTTGAGGCAGCTTTATGGCTCAGGTTCGGGGCCGGCCACAGGATCAGGGGCAGCAGCTACCTCCGATAAAGGAGAAACAGCCGCAGCGGCATCATCCAAGCAAGCTGAGAAGCCTGTGGCAGATGCCGTCAAAGGAGGCGGACTGGCATGATTGTTTGTACCACGATCCAAGAACTTAGAGCTCACCTGGCAGAGCAGCGAAAGAACAAACCGGGTGGTCTTATCGGCATCGTTCCTACGATGGGATTTCTGCACGAAGGTCATGCAAGCCTGATGAAGCGGGCACGTGAAGAATGCAATTATACGGTTTTAACCCTATTCGTAAACCCGCTTCAATTTGGACCGAATGAAGATTTCGACCGCTACCCAAGGGATTTGGAGCGGGATTCCGCTCTTGCGCGGGCTAATGGAATTGACTTACTGTTTGCGCCCACCGTTCAAGAAATGTACCCGACTAAACCGCTGACTAAGGTGCTGATTACTGAAGTGACCGATCGATTGTGCGGTGCTTCGCGTCCGGGTCATTTTGACGGTGTCGGCATTGTCGTCAGTAAGCTGTTTAATCTGGTTCAACCGGATCGTGCCTATTTCGGCATGAAAGACGCGCAGCAGGTTGCAGTTATCGAACAGATGGTACATGATCTCAATATGCCGGTTCGAATCGTGCGCTGTGAAACGGTACGTGAAGCGGATGGTCTCGCCATGAGCTCGCGGAATGTGTATTTAAGCGTCGATCAGCGCAAGCAAGCCGTTATATTGTCGGAGACGCTTAGAGCGGCCGAGAGCTGGCTTAAGCAGCCTGGCATGACGCGTCTGAAGCTGTCTAAGCTCATCGCGGATTCCATTCAATCGGTTCCGCTTGCGGAGATTGATTACGCGGAATTACTTTCATACCCGAATTTATCGCCTTTGGATGCCAATACGGAATTATCAACTTTATCTCAAACCATAATAATTGCGCTTGCGGTTAAATTCGGCAGCACGCGCTTGATTGACAATCGTTTATTTCAACTCGGCGGAGGTGACACATATGTTCAGAACGATGATGAAATCCAAGCTTCACCGGGCGACCGTCACGGAAGCGAACCTCAATTATGTGGGCAGCATCACGATTGATGAGGACTTGATGGATCTTGCCGATCTTTGGGCTAATGAGAAAGTGCAAATCGTCAATAATAATAACGGTGCCCGTCTGGAGACATACGTCATTACAGGGCCGCGCGGCTCCGGCGTGATCTGTTTGAATGGCGCAGCGGCACGCCTAGTACAGCCTGGTGATAATGTCATTATTATCGGGTACGGCATGATGACCGAGGAAGAGGCTCGGACGTACAAGCCAAAGGTTGTCATCCTCGATGCAGGAAACAAGCCTGTTCAAATGCTTGAGCAGGAATTGCATGCCACTATTTTGTAAACCGCCGTCAACCGCACTGGATGCCAGCGCTGTGAAACGTCTGGGATAGGGTATGAAAAGCAGTCCCGGGGCAAAGAATGAGCATAACAAATTCACTTCTATCCTGGCGTGAAGGTGGGTGCGTACGATATGTTCAAACATGTATTTGCTACCATGCAGGAAATGCTCGAAGAAATTATTATCCATTATCCGCACGCAAACGGCGCACAACGCAAGCAGCTTGATGATCAGTTGTCCTCGCTTAAGCAGTTCAGCGATACGTTTATCGAGGAATGGCTTCAGTTTGAAGAAAAAATGGCGGATTTCCGAGATCTGCAGCTGGCACATTCGAAAGGCGGCTCTGTCGGCCAAGTACCGCCGCTTAAGCCGGCAGCACCTGCGCCCGGTTATCCCAAGATCATCTCGGCCGTCCCAGCACCATCCGTCCAGCAGCAGAAGCCTGCTGCAGCAAGCAAAGGAATTCCAAGCGCGGCAGCACCGATCGAGAAGTCAGATCCATTAGATGATGATGCCGCGTTCGAAATGCAGCAGGCGATGTCCAAAGGTCAGGGCTATTTTAAATTATTTATGTTTAAGGATGCGTTCAAGCATTTCCAAGATGCGGTCAGAAGATCGCCGGATGATAATCGTGCAAGGCTGTTCCTAGGCATGACCTGCATGCATTTACAGGAATGGCATGAAGCCCAGCGTCACTTCCAGCTGCTGGTCGAAGTTACCGAGCATCCGAAGTGGAAGGCGCTCGGCCTTAATGCACTGGGCTGCATACAAGCGGTTCGCATGAATTTAGAACAGGCGGCCATTTACTTCGAGAAGGCCCATGAAGCGGATCCTAATTTTACCGATCCATTGTCGAATATGAAGTCATGCGAGCAGCATGCAGGCCAGTTATCCTTGTTATTCGGGAGTGGCCAGCTTTAGTTTTTGTGAGAGGATACTTACCGGATGAATTATGCCGTACTGGATTTGGAAACGACCGGTCATAGTGCCGGCGATGAAATGATACAAGTTGGTCTTGTGCTGCTGGATGAAGAATTAAACGTTGTTCATTCCTACAGTACGTTTGTCAAACCTTCAATTGCGATTCCGCCGTTCATTACGCAGCTAACCGGCATTGATGAATCGATGGTCGCGGATGCGCCTGAGCTTGATGAGGTACTGCTTGAGCTTATACCTCTTCTCAGCGATGCCGTGCTCGTTGCGCACAATGTCGCCTTTGATGCGGGCTTCCTCAATTCGGCGCTTGATCGCTGCGGTTATTTGCCTTTTGACGGAAGAAGGCTCGATACAATCGATTTATTGCGCATTCTTTATCCAACCTTAACGACCTATCAGCTGGGCGCGGTGACGGAATTGTTCGGTATTGAACATGACCAGCATCACCGCGCGGACAGCGATGCGATGGCAACTGCAGAACTGTTCAGCAATTGCTATAACAAGCTGAGAAGCCTGCCGCTGTTAACGCTGCAGCGACTGGCTAGTCTGCTCGGCGATGATTTGGATGATCTGGGCTGGTTTGTTTCCCAAATGGCCTTCCTGAAAGAAACGCAAACCTCCATCGATCCGGATGCTTATCATTATTTCCGTCAATTTGCCATGAAAGCAGGCGATTGGTCGGAGGAGCAGCATCCAAGGGAGAACATGGACGAGGAATCCGGAATGTCTGTGACAGACTGGACGTTCCCACAATTTCTGACGCATATCAAGAATGAAATTGCTGCCCTTGTTCCCGGTTATGAAGAACGAGAGCCGCAAAATATGATGTTTCAAGAAGTGATTGATGCGCTGGAAGAGGAGCGTCATTTGCTTATAGAAGCGGGAACAGGCACAGGAAAGTCGCTGGGCTACCTGATCCCGGCTCTGTACTATGGTGTCCAGCATAACAAGAAGATAGTCGTCAGCACGCATACCATTAACCTGCAGGAACAACTGCGGGCACGCGATCTGCCGCTGCTGCAGGCTGTCATGCCTTATCCATTCCGAGCCGCCGTCTTTAAGGGACGCGGCAATTATTTATGTTTACGCAAATTTGAAGGTAAAGTAAATATGCGTGATTTCGCTTCGCCGGCGGAAGATCGAATTACGGCTTCGCAGATGGTCGTATGGCTGAGCGAATCGAATCATGGGGACCAGGAAGAGTTGAATTTCGGTAATCGCGGCGCTGATTTCTGGAGTACGGTTGCAAGTGACACCGATTCCTGTCTCAACCGTGCTTGTCCATGGTTTAAACGCTGCTACTATCACCGGGCCAAGCAGGAAGCGAATATTGCGGATGTCGTGATTACGAATCACTCGATGCTTTTCACGGATATACGGGCCGATCACCGTTTGCTTCCGGGTTATGAGCATCTCATCTTGGATGAAGCCCATCACTTGGAAGAGGTTGCGGGTAAACATCTGGGTACGCAGGTTTCTTACTATTCCGTTCAGCATCCTGTTATCAGGCTTTGCAAAGATGCACGCAATGGTCAATTGATTGCACTGAAGAGCAGGCTGGCGAACGAAAACGTCGAGAAGACCCAGAAATGGCGCGAAGAAATTGATGAGGTTGTTCCGGTATTCGGTGATTTGCGCGACGAATGGGATCGTTTGTTTGAAATGCTGTACACCTTGATGGGTAACAGTGCATCGGGTACGAAGAGCTCTGGAGATGCTTCGAGCGGCGAAACCGGACAATTCGTGCTCAGGCTCCGCAGCGGTAAGCTGCCGGACTATTGGTCGGATGCACAGCTCATTGAGGAAGCGATCAACGGCTATTTGAGCCAGATTATTCGTCCGCTTGATAAGGTGTTCGCCGCTATCAAAGAAGAAATCGATGATCCGGGCATCGCCGCGCTGGTGACAGACTTAAGCGGGACAATCAAGGATTTGTCCCGCGCCAGAGATGATTTGCGTCAGTTTATGAAGGCCGATAAGACGGATACGGTATATTGGCTTGAAGCGAACAGCAACTCCAGAGCGAAATCGATTCAGCTTTACGCTGTCCCTGCGGATGTAAGCAGCCAGCTGCGGACTTATTTCTTCGATATTAAGAAAAGCGTCATTCTCACTTCAGCGACCTTATCCGTTCAGAAATCGTTTCAATATGCCTGTGAGCAGTTAGGTTTAACGCAAGATGAAGAGCAGGGACGTCTTAAGACGGTTCAATTGCCTTCGCCCTTTAATTACAGAGAGCAAGCGCTAGTCATCATTCCGCGCAACTTCCCTGTACTGAAAGGTGCCGCCGGAGATCCCCAGTTCAATGAAATGCTGGTGAAGTCATTGACAGAGGCGGCCATTGAAACAAAAGGACGGATGCTCGTTCTCTTCACGTCTTACAGAATGCTGAAGCAGGTGTATGATCCGCTCAAGGAAGCGCTGGCTGCAACCGGTATTCATGTTCTCGGTCAGGGAATCGACAGCAGTAATCGCAGCAAGCTGACCAGAAGGTTCCAACAGCAGCAAGCTTCTGTTCTGCTCGGGACAAGCAGCTTCTGGGAAGGCGTAGATATTCCCGGGGATGCGCTGACATGCCTTGCGATTGTGAGACTTCCTTTCCAGCCGCCTAACCATCCGCTGGTTGAAGCGAAGTCTGAGCTGCTGCAGGAGCAGAAGCAAAACCCGTTTATGAAGCTTTCTATCCCGCAAGCGGTCATTCGCTTTAAGCAAGGATTTGGCCGCCTGGTACGGACTGCAAAGGATCGCGGCATCGTTCTTATTTACGATACTAGAGTGATTGATACGTATTACGGCAAATATTTTCTGTATTCCTTACCGGGGCCGAAGATCGAGCATATGCATTTAGAGCAGATTGTGCCGCGTATACGTGAATGGCTTGCACCAAGTCCAAGTGAAGAAGAGGTGGAAAAATGAAGCCGATGAAAATATCCGAGGCGGTCGTTCGCAGACTACCGGTTTATCTGCAGGTCTTGAACGATCTGAACATGCGGGATGTCCAGACGGTTTCATCACAAGATCTTGGCAATAAGCTGGATCTGAATCCGGCACAAATCCGAAAAGATCTGGCTTATTTTGGCGATTTTGGCCGAAAAGGGATCGGTTATGACGTCACTTATCTCATCGAGAAGATCCGTCAAATTTTAAAGCTGGACCAGCCGCTGAATGTAGGGCTGGTCGGTGCCGGTAACTTAGGCCGAGCGCTGTGCAACTATAATACGTATTTAAAGGATAATATGAAGATTACAGCCGTATTCGATGTTCATCCTTCTATGGTTGGCGCCTCCATTAACGGGTTGACGGTATTGCCGATGGATAAGCTGAAGGAAACGGTAGCTGCGTGTAACATTCGCATAGGGATCATTACCGTGCCTGCGATTGAAGCGCAGAATGTTGCAGATAAGTTCGTAGAAGCGGGCGTGGACGGTATCTTGAATTTTGCCCCGACGATTCTTCGGGTGCAGGAGCATGTACGCATCCATTATGCGAATTTTACCACGGAGCTGCTGAGTTTAGCGTATTACTTGGACGAAGAAGGGGACGACGAGAATGAAACGGTTGTGGATTGAGAATG
The DNA here is from genome assembly GCF_059686995.1 of Paenibacillus rhizoryzae. NCBI lineage: Bacteria > Bacillati > Bacillota > Bacilli > Caryophanales > Paenibacillaceae > Paenibacillus > Paenibacillus rhizoryzae. Next base: position 447,113 of record NZ_JCAALT010000003.1, read on the forward strand.
GTACTTTCGTCACGATGGACGAGCAGCGTCCTGTATTAAAGGGGCATATGGTTGTCGAAGGCGATACCATTTTGTATTTGGACGAATTATCGCCGGATCCGGCTCCTGAAGGCGCGGAACGTATAGATGGCCAAGGCCTTGTATTTATGCCCGGCTTAATTAACACGCACGGACATGCTGCGATGTCTTTGCTTCGCGGTTATTCCGATGATGAAGCACTGCAAGTATGGCTGGAGCAGAAGATGTGGCCGATGGAAGGCAAATATACGGATGAAGATGCACGCTGGGGAACGGCGCTCGCCGTTGCTGAGATGCTGAAGTCCGGAACGACAACTTTCGTTGACATGTACGACCGGATGCACATCGTAGCTGAAGTTGTAGAGCAATCCGGCATGCGCGGACTGCTGACGCGGGGCGTAATCGGACTTTGCCCGCCGGATGTTCAAACAGCGAAGCTGGATGAAGCGAAGAAATTTGCTCAAGAGTGGAACGGAAGAGCTAACGGTCGTATTCGGACGATGCTTTCTCCTCATGCTCCGTACACATGCCCACCGGACTATATTGCTCGTATCGTAGAGGCTGCCAAAGAGTTAGATTTGCCACTGCACACGCATATGTCGGAAACGGCTGCGGAAGTGCAATTCAACGTCAATGATTATGGCTGCCGTCCTGTCGAGCATCTGGACAAGCTTGGTTTCTTCTCTCGTCCGGCTTTGGTTGCGCATGCCGTGCATTTGACGGATGAAGAGATCGCGCTCCTTGCTGAACGCGGCGTAAGCGTCTCCCATAACCCTGCAAGCAATCTGAAGCTCGCGAGCGGGATTGCCCGTGTACCGGATATGCTGAAAGCCGGCGTAACGGTATCGCTTGGTACGGACAGTGCGGCAAGCAACAACAATCTGGATCTGTTCGATGAAATCCGGTTGGCAGCCCTTATCCACAAAGGGATTTCGGGCGATCCTACAGCCGTTCCGGCCTGGGAAGCACTCAAACTCGCTACCGTATATGGTGCGCGTGCGATCTGGCAGGAAGAGCGTCTAGGTGCGCTTAAACCGGGTATGAAGGCAGACTTTATCGCCTTGAATATGGAACAGCCGCATTTCTATCCGAAGACGGAGATTGTCTCGCATCTTGTCTATTCCGGATCCGGACGCGACGTTGTACATGTTTGGGTAGATGGCGTTCAAGTGGTGAAGCAAGGCGAATGTGTCTTCTTGGATGAAGCGCAAATTCGCGCTGAAGCGCAGCGCTGCTTCGAAAGGCTGCTCTCCAGCTAATGCGTGCCAATCGACGCAAAAGACCGCCGGTAATGACAGCAGGCCGATGGATTGCGCTTAGCGCGACCTTAATCATCCTAATCTTGATAGCGCTAAATTGGTATTATCGGTCTGTGCAGTCTCCTGTCTGGAAAGAAGAACAAGCGGTAGAAGCCGAGGCCAAGGATCGAGGCAGTTTAAGCAGTGTGGACAGTTCTTATCATTATGTTTGGGACGAACCGGTCTGGATCGTGAAAGGGAAGGACCATAACGGCGACACTACATATGTATGGTTAAAGCCAAACGAGTCGTCCATTACACTGCGCGCAGATGAAGGTGTCGCTAAAGACGATATGAAGGAACGGTTTCTGCTCGGGAAGCCGGATGCCTCCATCTCCCATTTGAAGCTTGGTTTATTCGGCGGTGAGCCGGTGTGGGAAGTATTCTACGCTCGCAATCAAGCCGGTGTTACGAATCATTATTACGAATTTTACCGTTACCGGGATGGCACGTTCCTGATTACGTATAAGCTGCCTGCCAGATAGCGTACGGTAAACGCGGCAATTGAACAGGCAGTAAGTTTGACCATAGTTCCCTTTTATTACACGCTCTCTGCATCAGCAGGTTGTGATATACTTTCGTATAGCAGCAAGTGATAGACGAAAGTGCACCGCAAATTGTTCGATGAAGGGGGCTTTTTGCTATGAAAATACGTTTGCTTCCAGCCATTATAACCGCTGTTATTTCCGCCGGACTGTTAGTTGGCGGCTGGTATATACACCGTAATGTGGCGACTATTGGTCCACTGGAACGAATCGTTGCTGAAACACCAGGCGTCATAGAAGGCGAGCCGGTTATCGACCGCAGCTCGGTTACGATAGCATTGAAACTGGACCGCGATGCGAGTCTGCGGGACGTTTATGATACTATTGCAACGAAAGGCGATAACATGATCGGAAAGCGCGAGCTGAAGCTTGATTTCCGAAATGATCAACCGACAAAGCAGCTGGATGAGGTTTGGTCTTCGATGCTCTTTGATGTCGCGCAGGCGATGGAGCATCGCAATTATGCGGATATTCCGGCAACCTTAAAGCAAGTTCAGAACAAATTCGCCGGTGTTACAGCGGAATCCGAGATGGACGATGTGAATGTGTATATAACGCTGAAAGACAGCAAATCCGAGAAGCATATCGTACTGCCCCGTACGCCAAATACGTTGGGAGCGTGGCCGAATGTTTAAGTATGGAAAAGAAATGGCGATCGGCTTCGTGCCGGTCTTTATCTTATTTTTACAGTTTTACGTTGGCGTGAACACCATCCCGCTCGTCATGCTTGCGGTTATTGTTGGCGGATTGCTCTATATGGCAAAGACGCGCGGCAATTTAGCCACGGTAGGCGGCGGGAGCAGAGGGAAGACAAGACCGACGAAGCCGTTTTCGTTTGAGCAAATAGGCGGACAGGATCGGGCGAAGCAGGAGCTCGTCGAAGCGCTGGATTTTCTAATCCATGTCGATCAAATTTCGAAATTCGGTATTCGTCCGCTTAAGGGTATTCTGCTCACAGGTCCTCCGGGAACAGGCAAAACACTGCTGGCGAAAGCGGCAGCCCATTATACGGATTCGGTCTACGTGGCTGCGTCGGGCTCTGAGTTTGTGGAAATGTATGTCGGCGTCGGCGCAAGCCGTATTCGTGAATTATTTAAGGAAGCCCGTCAGAAAGCGGCTAAGCAAAACAAGGAAAGTGCCGTTATTTTCATCGATGAGATCGATGTTATCGGGGGCAAACGTGACGGCGGACAGCAGCGCGAGTATGATCAAACGCTAAATCAGCTGTTAACAGAGCTGGACGGGATTCATACGTCGGATACACCGCGTATTCTGCTAATCGGCGCGACGAACCGCAAGGAAATGCTGGATAACGCACTGCTTCGTCCGGGCCGATTCGACCGCCATATCGCCGTAGATTTGCCGGATAAGAAAGGCCGCGCGCATATTCTCAATATTCATGCGGAGAACAAACCGCTAAATGCCGAGGATGTAAATCTGGACAAAATTGCGGAAGAATCGTTCGGTTTCTCCGGTGCACAACTTGAGAGTGTCATGAATGAAGCCGCCATCTATGCGATGCGCGAAGAAGGCGAAATGATTAGCCAGCGTCATCTGTCCATGGCGATCGATAAAGTGATGATGGGTGAGCGTACGGATCGTGAAGCGACGAGTGAAGAGCGTGAGCGTGTTGCTTTACACGAATTGGGCCATGCGATTGCAGCAGAGCTTATTCGTCCGGGAAGCGTCTCTCAGGTAGCTCTGCTGCCTAGGGGACAAGCGCTGGGCTATGTACGTCACAATCCGCAGCAGGATAAATATTTGTATACGAAGCCATTCCTGGAAGGTCAGATTATGATTGCCCTTGGCGGAGCTGCCGCGGAAGAGATGTTTTATGGCGGACGCAGCACAGGCTCAAGAGGTGACTTCGATCAGGCTATGAGCATCGTTCGTTCTATGGTGGAATCAGGTCTTACCGACCTCGGTATTATCGACAGCTCGATGATGACGCCTGACAAATGGGCCGACGTGAACGGTCGTATCCTGAATGAGCTGATGGAACGCGTGAAGCGCATGCTGGAGAGCAATCGCGAAGTGTTCACGTCCTCTTTGAGCGTACTGACTACGGAAGAAACCTTAAGCGGTGACCGATTCCGCTCATTGCTCGGCAATGCGGTTCAGGAAGAACAATTGCTTGTCGCACAATAACTGATAGGACGAAGAAGGCGGAGCCTATCCGCCTTCTTTTTTGGCATTTTCTATGATGGCTATCGAAGAAACGTACTGCACTTCAAAGGACGATGACAGTCGTTTCTTCTTGGTTTAAAAAAATGTATAATAGACGCAGAACTGTGGAGGTGTGAAAGTTGACAGCGGTACGTAAAGCAGGCGTCGTCGGCGCCGGTACGATGGGACAGGGCATTTGTGAAATGCTGGCCTTTAATAGTCTTGAGGTCTACATGGTAGAACAAGACAATGCACGGCTGAATCATGCGATCGGCATGATTGAGCAAAGCTTAGACAAGCAGATGGAGCGTTGGGCGCTTACGTCAGCGGAGAAGAAGCTGGTGATGAACCGGATTCATCCGATGGCGCAGCTCAGCGATTTAGCGGATTGCGAGCTTGTCATTGAAACGATTACAGAGGATTTGGACAGCAAGCTGGACATCTTCAGACAGCTGGATCAAATTTGCGAGCCGCATGTTATTCTGGCGAGCAATACGTCAACACTAAGCTTAACGGAGCTTGCAAGTGTGACGAATCATCCGGAGCGCATAATCGGCATGCATTTCGTCTATCCGGTCAGCAAGACGGATTTGGTAGAGATCGTGCGCGGTCTGAGAACCTCGGATGAAACCTTCGAGCTAACCAAACATTTTGTTGAGGAAACGATACATAAGAAGGGCGTTATGGTGTTTGAGTCGCCCGGATTCGTCACCACGCGGCTCATTTGCCTGTTCATAAATGAGGCGCTTCATGTGCTTGAGGAAGGCGTTGCCTCGGCGGACGATATCGACAGCGCCATGCGGATCGGCTACTCGTTTCAGCATGGGCCATTTGAAATGGCGGACCGATTCGGTCTGGATGCGGTACTCGCAGCGCTTGAGCGGATGTTCCGAGAGTACGGGGAGCTTAAATACCGGCCATCCTTCATTCTTAAGAAAATGGTGCGAGGCGGGCAGCTCGGCGTGAAGAGCGGTGCCGGCTTCTTCAGCTACGATAAAGATGGAGGCCGAGTATGATTGTTCTCGTAATGAATGCAGGCAGCTCTTCTCTGAAGTATCAGCTGTACAATATGGAGGATGAATCGGTCCTCGCCCAAGGCCGCGTGGAGCGAATCGGCATGGATGATTCGATTCTGACGCATGAGCCCACCGGCGGCATTGAAGTGAACCGGGTTAGCGAAATTCTCGATCATAATGAAGCTGTGCGCAAAGTCATTAACATGCTGACGCACCGTGAGCACGGCGTATTGAAAGCGATCGAGGAAATCAAAGCCGTCGGACACCGGGTCGTTCATGGCGGTGAAAGCTTCAAGCAATCCACGCTCGTTACAGTTGAGGTAAAGAAAGAAATCAGACGTCTGTTCGACTTGGCGCCGCTTCACAACCCGCCTGCGATGATGGGGATTACCGCGGTTGAGCTGAACCTGCCGGATGTGCCGCAGGTTGTTGTATTCGATACGGCTTTCCACCAATCGATGCCGATGGAGACTTTTCTGTATCCGATCCCAATGGTGCTGTACAGACGCCACAAAATCAGACGTTACGGCTTCCACGGCACCTCGCATAACTATGTGAGCAAGCTGGCCGCTCAGAAGCTGGGAAGGCCGCTGAATGAGCTCAAAATCGTCACCTGCCATATCGGCAATGGCGCCAGCTGCGCGGCAATCCTGAACGGGGAGTCTTATGACACCAGTATGGGATTGACGCCTCTGGAAGGGCTTATGATGGGCACGCGGAGCGGGGATTTGGATCCGGCGATCGTACCGTTTACGATGAACAAAGAAGAGCTGACGCTGAACGAAGTCAACTCTATGCTCAATAAGCATAGCGGACTCATGGCGATTAGCGGCATCAGCAGCGATATGCGTGAAATCGTAACCGCGATGGATGACGGCGATAAGCACGCGAAACTCGCTTTCGACATGTACACGTACCGCCTTCGCAAGTATATCGGTGCATATGCCGCCGGTATGAATGGTTTGGATGCAGTCGTATTTACGGCAGGAGTAGGCGAGAATTCCGTTGCTGTCCGTAAAGCAGTCTGCGAACAGCTGACGTTCCTGGGCATCGAGCTGGACGAAGAACGTAACGCGGAGCGATCCAAGGAAGCGCGCTACATCACGAAGGATGGCTCACGCGTGAGCGTGCTTGTCATCCCGACGAATGAAGAGCTGTTAATTGCAAGAGATACGTATGAGATCGTGAAAGAATAGATAGTACCCGAATACTAAGATCCGTATAGACGGAAAGGACGGAATGAACGATGAAAACATTAACGACGATCGCACAACTGAAGGATTTTGCCGGGCAATCGGTATGGATTGGCTGCTGGCTGAACGGGAAACGCTCAAGCGGTAAAATCCAATTTTTACAGCTTCGCGATGGAACAGGCTATGTGCAAGGCGTTGTCGTGAAGAGTGAAATTGAGGAAACCATCTGGAACTCGGCGAAGGAATTGACGCAGGAGAGCTCCCTTTACGTGAAAGGGATCGTGCGTGAAGAGCCGCGCAGCCAGTCCGGCTACGAGCTGACAGTCGAAGATATCGAAGTGATTCAAATCGCGCAGGACTACCCGATTACGCCAAAGGAGCATGGCGTCGACTTCTTGATGGATCGTCGTCACCTCTGGCTGCGTTCGCCGAAGCAGCGGGCGATTCTCGTCATCCGTGCAGAGATTATCCGCTCGATTCAGCAGTTCTTCGATGATCGTAACTTTACGCTCGTGGATCCGCCGATTCTGACGCCTTCCTCCTGTGAAGGTACGACGAACCTGTTCCACACGAAATATTTTGACGAAGATGCTTACTTGACGCAAAGCGGTCAGCTGTACATGGAAGCAGCAGCGATGGCGCTAGGCAAAGTGTATTCCTTCGGACCGACATTCCGTGCGGAGAAGTCGAAGACTCGCCGCCACTTGATCGAGTTCTGGATGATCGAGCCGGAAATGGCGTTCGTGGATCATGAGGAAAATCTGCGCGTACAGGAGCAGTTCGTGTCCTTCGTGGTGCAAAATGTCGTCAAAAACTGCCGCAAGGAGCTTGAAACGATTGGCCGCGATATTAGCAAGCTGGAGAACATCGTAGCGCCGTTCCCGCGTATTACGTACGATCAAGCGATTGAGTTCTTGCAGGAGAACAAGCATGAAATTCAGTGGGGCGAAGATTTCGGTGCGCCTCATGAAACGGCGATTGCGGAGAAATACGATCGTCCGGTGTTCATCACGCATTATCCGGCATCGTTCAAAGCGTTCTACATGAAGCCGGACCCGAACCGTCCGGAGGTTGTACTTTGCGCGGATATGATTGCGCCTGAAGGCTATGGCGAAATTATCGGCGGCTCGCAGCGGATCGACGATCCGGAGCTGCTGGCGGAGCGTTTTGCCGAGCATGAATTGTCTACGGAAGCGTACCAATGGTACTTGGACCTGCGTAAATACGGCACAGTGCCGCATTCCGGCTTCGGTTTGGGGCTAGAGCGCACGGTAGCCTGGATTTGCGGCTTGGAGCATGTACGTGAAACGATTCCGTTCCCTCGTTTGCTGTACCGTTTGTATCCGTAAGCACAAGGGAAGGGAGGACGAACGGTGAAAACCGAAATGTGGAAGGCCTACGCACGCGGAATGGCTGCCGCCATGAACGGCGGCGGCGTCGTGGTGCCGGCCGGTCTGCTCCGTGCTTATCGCGGCGTCGGATTAACGGATACGGAGATGCTGCTAATGCTGCAGCTGATGACGTACCGGCAGGTCGAGGGCGTCGATTTTCCGACGCCGGAGCAGTTGGCCGAGCGGCTTGGCATTCTGCCTAACGCAGCGCATCAGCTGCTTAGCCGCTTGATGAAAGAAGAGCTGCTCGCCATCGATGAGGAAGTCGATCCGGTGAGCGGCATGCAGTTCGAACGCTACAATTGGAACGGCTTCATCATCCGCAGCGCGGAATGGCTGGCCGAAGAGGCTCGGTTATCGTTCGAGAGCGAACGGGAGCTGCAGCGGGCCGGTGCAGGGACTGCAGGAGTTGGAGTCGGTTCCGGTGCGGGAGTAGGTTCGGGAGCGAGTTTTGGAGCAAGTACAGGAGCGAGCGGTGGGGCCGGTACGGGAGCGGGAAGCGGAGCCAGTATGGGAGCGTCTAACACCCGGAACTCGAGCGTTGGGATCGAAGGCGAGTGGCCGAAGCAATCGGATTTATTTTCTGTATTCGAGCAAGAATTCGGCCGCCCGCTATCCCCGATGGAATGCGAGACGATCAGCGCCTGGGTCGATCAAGATCGTTATCCGGACGAGCTGATTCGTTTTGCGTTGAAGGAAGCCGTTTTCGCAGGCAAGCTGCATTTCCGCTACATCGACCGCATTCTCATCGAATGGAGCCGCAACCGCGTTACCAACACCGATGAAGCCAAAGCGCATACTCAGAAATTTCGCGGTGGCCGCGGGTCTTGATGACCTGCGGTTTTTTTTGCGTGTTTGGGCGCTGAGATTCGTGCATGTTTGTCCGCAAACGAAATAGGGCGAAGTTGCATAAGCTGTTGTCATAGCTGTGAGAGTAGGCTTCACCCTAGGAAAGCGGAGAGGATGACTGGACAGCAATGCCGGATTATTCGTTTTGGCAAGGTAAACAGGTGTTTGTGACGGGGCATACCGGGTTTGTGGGAACATGGCTTTGCTTATGGCTGCACCGCTTAGGTGCGGTTATTACAGGATACAGCGATGAATTGCCGACGACGCCATCGATGTACCGGCTGTGTGGACTAGAGCACATTATACCGTGGACACGAGGCGATATCAGGGATTCCGCGAAGCTGACGGCTGCACTGCGGGATGCAAAGCCGGAGGTGGTTTTTCATCTGGCAGGGCAGTCGGAACATCAAGGCAAGCATAATACGGTTGAAATCTTCGATGTGAATGTCGCGGGGATGGCCGCGCTGCTGGATGCGGTGCGTACGGTGCACGAGGATCACCCGATCCGTGCCGTCGTCGCGATAACCGCGGCAGATTGTTACGCGCCGCGGGATTGGGTGCTCGGCTATCGCGAAGCCGACGGCCTCGGCGGAGCGGAGCCCGGCTCCGCGAGCAAAGCCTGCGCGGAGCTTGTCGTGTCCTCCTTCCGGCGCGCATACTTCGCCGGAAGCGCTGACGGGCCCGCGGTTGCGACCGTCCGCGCGGGCCATCTCATCGGCGGCGGCGACTTCGCAAGCGGCCGCCTCGTCCCGGACTGCGTGCGCGCCGCTGCCGGCGAGCGCGCAGCGCAGCAGGGCCAGCAGCCATGGCCGAGCGGCTTCCGGCCATGGCTGCACGTGCTCGAAGCGCTCGCGGGCTGCCTCGCGCTCGCGCAGCGGCTGTTCCCGCCCGGCGGCGGCGACTTCGCCGAGGCGTGGAACCTGGGTCCGCGCACATGCGAAGCGCGGACCTCGGCCTGGCTGGCCGAGGCGCTGCGCGCTCGCCTCGGCGGCCAGCAGCAGGCTTCGCCGGGGCCGGCTGGCGCGGCTGCAGCGTCAGCGGCGCCGATGCTGCTGGACACGACGAAGGCGGCCTCGCGCCTTGGCTGGCGGCCTCGGTGGGATGCGCAGCAAACGGCGCAGCATACGGCCGACTGGTACGCGGCATGGATGCAAGGCGCACCGATGCGTGACATCAGCGTTTCGCAGATTGTCCACTATGAAACGTGAATATACGCAGCAAAGAACAGCCGCAGGGCTGCTCTTTGCTGCTGGATCATGCCAGCGAATGGATGAAATTGCGCAAACGGGATGAAATTCGGGAGAAATATGCTAAACTAAGGGTATCACTTCCGAAAATGCAGCTGTAGGCAGCGTGAACCTTCGGAATATTGGAAGGACGTTTATCGATGTCAGAACTTCATTCCCATACGGATACTCATAAATCGCAAGATACGGTCAAGCAAATGATTGAAATCATGTCGCAAAGCGGCTGGCGCATTACAGAGCAGCGCCGAGAGCTGGCTGAGATTTTCGCCAAGACAGAAGGGTATTTGTCTCCGAAAGACGTATACGATCATATGTCACGTGCTTATCCCAGCGTGAGTTTCGATACGGTTTATCGGAATTTGCGTCTGCTGAGTGAGATGGGGGCGCTGGAGCAGTTTTATTTTATGGACGGAGGCTTGAAATTCCGTGTGAGCTGCCTGTCGCACCATCATCATCACTTAATTTGCATCAATTGCGAGAAGACGCTCACGTTCGAATATTGTCCGATGGACCAGTCGCTCGATTTGCCGGGTTCGTTCAAAATTATGAATCACCGATTTGAAGTGTATGGCGTATGTGAAGCTTGTCAGCGGGAATCGGGTACATGATGTTCATGTATCCGGCTCCCGTTTTTTATTTGGAGCTAAGCAGCGCTTGAAGCTGGGCTTGGACATCCCCGCGGAACAGGCCGCCATGGTAGCAAATGATCTGGTCGATCGGATACGAAGCTAATTGCTCCAAGGAGCGGAGAGCTGCGGCATTGTCAGCGTTTAAACGGGAATCCGCCATCTGCAGCACGCCTTCATGAAGAACGAGGGCATCTCCTGCAATCAAAGTACGGCTGGGTTTATGGTACAGGCTGATGTGACCGGGCGTATGGCCGGGCGTGTCCAAGATGATCAGACCGTCGAATGAAGATAAACGGTCACCATCGCCATAACCAATAAGTCGCGTAACATTTGCTTTAGGCGGATGCTCAAGTGCGTACCGAAAGGCTTGGCGTTTCTCTTCAGACACCTCGGGCGGGAGCGAGCGAACGGCTTGATCAATGGCATCCGGAGAGATCTTGATCAGCATCTTTTCCCCTTGAATATAGGGCTGCTCAATCCGCGATGCCCACACTTCGAGCGTGGATTCGGAGGTCTGAAGAATGGATGGCAAACTGCCGATATGATCGATATCTTGGTGCGTAATGATGATGTCGGTCAGCTGATTAAGCGAAAAACCGTACGCCTTCAATGCTTCTTGAATAAGTGGCAGCTGGCCGGGATAACAGGTGTCGATTAAAACGGCTTCGGACTCGTTCCATATCAAAGTTGGATGTAAAGTGTCCTGTCTTCCCATGACGATTGCGGTGATTTCGAGCATTGCAATTCCTTTATCGATAAGCAATGTTACCCCTCCAATAGGTTGGTAAGGAGTATCATATCTGAAGCATTATTATTTGTAAATAAAATATTTTATTATATCAAACAATATAAAAAATGTCAATATAAATATTTTTGAGAGTAAAATGAGCAGAATATTAGTCAAAATAGGCCATAACAAAAAAGGCATAGCCGGCGCTTCAGCAGCCGGTTATGCCTTTTTCACGATAAGCTCGCTGCGCTTTTACACAATAAACATCGCAACGACCGTTGTCACGGCCAGCCCGAACAAAACCGGCTTCAAGTTGCGTCGTGCGAGCTCGAACGGATCAACGCCGCATATGGCAGCGGCGGGAATGAGTGCCCATGGAATCAAGGTGCCTCCGCCGACCCAGATTGCGGCTACTTGCCCAAGAGCTGTGAGCGTTGCCGCACCGGATCCGATCGCGGACGCGAAGAGCTGGGCGATGGAGCCGGCAAGCGATATCCCCGAGAAACCGGAGCCATCAAGCCCGGTGATAGCGCCGGTAACGGCCAAAGTCACGGCTCCGACCGCTTGGTTAAGCGGCACGTGATTGGCGAGCGCAACGCCTAAGTCATTCACGATCCCATGGGAGCCGTCCGGCAGCCCGCTGCCGAACAGTTCTGTAAACGCCGAATCTCCCAAGTAGAAGAATGCGGCGATCGGTATAACAGGACCGAATACTTTAAAACCAAACTGAAAGCCCTCGATGAGGTAGGCTGTCGTCTGCTCCAATCCTTTGTTCCGATGTGCCAGCATGGTAACAAGGATCAGAATAAACACGGCCGTGCCTCCGATTAACGCCGTCGCATCGCCTCCCTGGAGATGGAGTACGAACATCGCGACGACATCGACGATAAACAAGAGAGGAATCAAAATGGCAAGCGTTTTCTTCCATTTCATCGGCAAGCTAACCCGATCCTCCGCTATCGAATTGACGGGATTTGTACCTGCTGCAATAAGGCCGTCTCTCCACTTGCCGGTACGCATATCTCTGCGCATCATCCAGAAGGCTGTAAGCGTGGTTACAACCCCCATTACAATGACGAGAGGCACGCTTGCCTGCATGACGCTGGTAACGGATAATCCGGCTGCATCAGCGGTCAGCTTTGGCGCGCCTTGAATGATGTAGTCACCGGATAATGCGATGCCATGGCCGAACAGGTTCATCGCCATTGCAGCACCAAGCGCCGGAAGCCCGACTCTGACGGCAACCGGCAACAGGACGGCTCCAATTAATGCGACGCCCGGAGAGGGCCAGAAAAACCATGAGGTTACCATCATAATCAATCCGATTCCCCAGAAAGCCAGCGCCGGTGTGCGCAAGAAACGGGTAAGAGGTTGAACCATCACTTCGTTGATACCGGTAATGATCAGGATGCGGCTCATCGCAACGATAATCGAGATGATGAAGATCGTACCCAGAAGTTCCTTCGTTGCATAGATGAAGCTGTTAAAAACACCGCTCACCGAATCGCTTAAGCTTTCTGTTGCGATTAGGCCTAGCGCAAAAATGCCGACCACACAAACAAGCGTCGTATCCCGTCTTTTGATCAGCACACCCATAATAAATACGATAAAGGCAAGATACACCCAGTGCAATGGAACTAACTGCAATTCCACCAACCATCACCCTTTCCAGCGACTGTTGCATTTATCGTATGCAAGCCGTGAACTGGGCGTTCGTCATGGCTGCTGCATCAGGCTGGGACGATTGTCGGTTGCCAAGCTGTTGCGATTTTCATATACATGAATATAGATTGCGAGTTCGAAACGATAGGGAGGTGTCGTGTGAAAATGGACAAACAATCCTTTTTTGACCTGCTGCTCCCATTTGCGAAACAGCTGTATGCGGAAGGCTCGCCTATTTTCCCATCCGTACGTCTAGCCCAGAGCTGGCTGGAGACGGGCGGCAATATCCCGTATTGGAACAACCTTGCCGGTTATAAAGTCGGGAGCGGGGTACCCAACGGCTTTTGGAAGGGCGCAGTAGTAGACAAACGTACATGGGAAGTCATTAACGGCAAACGAGTTACGGTCACGGCAACATTCCGGGCTTATGATAGCATTTATGCATTCTATAAAGACCAGGATTTATTGTTTGCGCGCAGTCTTTACAAGCCGGTACGTATGGCTAAGACACCTTTCGAACAGGTTCAAAAGCTGCTTGAATGCGGATACGCAACGGATCCTGCATATGCGGATAAATTGACGGCTATCATCCAAGGAAGCGACTTAACGCAATATGACATCACGAACAAAGGGGATGAACCGATGACTGCAGAGGAGAAGAAAGCATTCGATGACCTGCAGAAGCTGACCTTGAAGCTGAAGGCGGACAATGATCAACTTAAAATATCGCTGCAAGACCAGACGAATGCATTAAAAGAGCTGCAATTGTGGGCGCTTAAAATCGATGCCAGCAACGAAATGGATACGGTGCCTGCATGGGCGAAAAATGCGGTGGATGCTGCGGTGAAGGCACAATTGATCGATACGCCAAATGGCGGCAGCTATGATTTTTACCGCTTATTATTGGTGCTGTACAGGAAGAAATTGATTTGACGATGTATATATCCTCCTGAACTGGGCATTCTTAAGATATCGGCGTCGCGAGATGCCGTAGACAACCGCGGAGAAGACTTACGTTTCCCCATAAGCTCTTCGTCCGGTTTCTCCTCTCCCATGAAAGGGGCCCCAGCAATGGGGCCCCGGATTTTTTTGCCCAATAAAATCAACGTATTTCAACGATAGCCGCGAAGCTTACTATTCGCGGCTTTTTTTCATCTCAGGCAACGTCCTTTTGCTGTTTTCAACTAAATGTATAAATTTCCTGGAAACTACATGTAATTCTCCCTTGATTAAAATAAAGCCTAATGTTAGGATAATATTAATCCTATAATTAAGATAAATAATAATAGGATAAAAACAGAAGGTAAGGGGAGAGATTTATAGTGTTGTCCATTATTCTGCAAGTTGTATTAGGTTTGGGGTTTCTGCTGTTTGGTTTTATGAAGTTTGGTTCAAAAATGGTGGATGAATTTAAGCGTTATGGGTATTCAGGCGGTTTTAGAGTCTTTACTGGCTTAGTGGAAGTTATTGCGGCAGCATTTGTCATTTCGGGTATTTGGAATGATACACTAGCGGCTTGGGGTGCTTTAGTCGTTGTTGTAACCATGCTTGGTGCAATTGCAACCCATATGAAAGTTAAGGATCCTGCAAAAAACATGGTGGTGCCAGTGGTGCTGCTGATTATTGGAATCATTGTATTGCTTATCAATATCGGGTCCTTGTTTGGATATTAAAACCCTCCGCGCGGAATCATGGTTTACTTAGAAAAAACAAGCTGTACTATTCTATAGTGCAGCCTGTTTTTTGTTGCAATTCTCTTCGATCCAGTTCAGCATTGCACGGCTCACTAATATTAGGCGCCTCCGCTGCTAAACATGCAAAAAAAGCTATATATAATGAAGAAACTTTTTTGGCAAGACGCGTTACAGCAATAAAGCTACACTCCGTATATGCGTTGAAGTGATAAAGCTAAGTAAAAAGTCGCTGAAATCCGGTAAAATTTGTTCGCATCACAGCCTGAATGCGGTATGATCAAATTAGTCGCATACCTAGGAAATACTCCGAATAGTGCAGGATGAAGGGGGAGCTTGAAGCAATGAAAATAGTAGTCTTGGATGGATTTACGCTAAATCCCGGAGATCTGGATTGGGCCGAGTTTAACAAGCTTGGCGAGCTGATCGTTTATGAGCGGACAGCACGCGAGGATATCGTGAATCGAGCGATGAGGGCCGATGTCGTGCTCACGAACAAAACGCCGATATCAGCGGAAATAATCGCCAAGTTACCGGAGCTTCAATACATCGGCGTATTGGCAACCGGCTACAACGTCGTGGATATTCAAGCGGCTGAAGCGCATGACATTGTGGTAACGAACGTACCGGATTACAGTACGCATTCCGTTGTGCAATTAGTCTTCGCGCTCATGCTGGAACTGACTTATCATGTGACTGCGCACAGCAGTGCCGTACATAGCGGACGTTGGTCTGCAGGGCCGGATTTTACATTCTCGCTGCATCCTCTGATGGAGCTCTCGGGCAAAACAATGGGGATTGTGGGTTACGGTCAAATCGGTCAGCAGGTCGCAAGAGTAGCGTTAGCATTTGGCATGAATGTTGTGGTACATACACGTACACCGAGAGAGGTTCCGGGCCTTGAAGCCGTTACCTTTGTTTCAAACAGCGACTTGTTCCGTTCAGCTGACGTTGTCTCCCTGCACTGCCCGCTGACGCAGGACACAACCGGACTCGTGAACCAACGTACGCTGGGTCTCATGAAACGCTCGGCGATTCTTATCAACACGGCAAGGGGCGGTCATATCGTGGAGCAGGATTTGGCGAATGCACTAAACAGCGGCCGGATTGCCGGAGCGGGTCTGGATGTACTGAGTGTGGAACCTCCGGCTGTCGATCATCCGCTGCTGCATGCCGCTAATTGCACGATTACCCCGCATATCGGCTGGGCAACGGTCGAAGCACGAAGAAGGCTGATGGGAATTGCAGCGGATAATTTGCGTTCGTTTATTCAAGGCGATGTTCGCAATCAGGTGAACTAAGACGATGCGCGGGTTTTGCATCATTATCGGGTTTGACGGACTGGGCTGGCTGCTGCATCAGGTTGCATCCGTTCCGCTTCCCTCACATGTATTAGGGCTGCTGCTTCTGTCAGCAGCTTTATTTATGGGAATCGTGAAGCTGGAGTGGGTGGAACAAAGCGCTGGATTTCTTAACAGGCACATGATGCTGTTCTTTGTCCCGCTGCTGGCCGGTGCAGCTGCCTTCGGACCACAAATCGGATCGTCCTGGTTAGCTGCGATTGTTAGTCTTACCGCTGGGACTTTAACGATCGTAATTACGACTGGACTAATAACCAAGATGCTGGTTAAGCGGAAGGAGCAAGCCGCTAATGAGAAGTGAGCTATTCGCAGATCCGATGTTTGGCATCATACTGACGCTGGCTGCCTATGCTTCCGCTGTGCTGATACGCCGTCGATGGAGCTGGCTGCATCCGCTGCTCAGCGCACCGATTATCGTTTATTTGGTGTTGCAGCTTGGCGATATCTCCTATCCTGACTATCGAGCAGGGGGAGATATCGTCACCTTTTTTCTCGGCCCTGCAACGGTGGCGATGGCTATCCCGCTGTACAAGCATGCCATGCGTCTTCGCCGCATGCTTCCGTCCTTATTGCTTGGTTCTCTTGCCGGAAGCGCGATTGGTCTACTGGTGAATACGTTATGTGTCTTGCTGTTTGGCGGAACGGAAACCTTTCTTCGTTCGGCGCTGCCAAAGTCCGTGACAGCTGCGGTGGCCGTTGATTTATCCGGCTGGCTGGGCGGATCGCCGGAATTGACTGCCGCACTGACCGTATTGACCGGCCTTGTCGGCAGTATTGCAGGTCCTCCGCTGCTGCGGTTGTGCGGCGTACGCGACAACATTGCATCGTCCATCGCAATAGGTGCAGCCGCACACGGAATAGGGTCGGCCAAACTGCTGTCAGAGTCGGAAGAGCAGGGAGGTTTAAGCGGCTTCTCTATGGCTGCTTGCGCCGTATTTACACCTGTACTTTTGCTGCCTATCCATGCATGGCTATTTTGACGGATTTTCGATTATTTCGTCATATTTCATGTTATCTTAAGGTTTACGCGGGTTATACATGATATAGTGACTCAGTAATGTTAAAACTGATTGCAAATGCCGGAAGGGAGTTTTCAAGTTGAACGAGAAAGATAAAGAGAAGCATTTAAATGAGAATGAGCTTGAGGCAGTAGAGCAAGAAACGACAGAGCAAGAAGTTACGCAGCAGGAATTGAAAGAGGAAGTCTCCTCGGATGAAGCAGCGGAAGTTGAAGAGGATAAACAAGAAACTGCAGTGGCGCAGCCTGTATCAGAGGTAGTGGCAGCACCTGCAGCAAAGAATAACGGCAAGGCATGGATGTACATTTCCATTGGACTAGCTGTTGTTTTGATCTTCACGCTCGTGAAAATGCCACTAGGCGGCAGCAGCGATACGGTGGGCTCCGTTAACGGTGTAGCGATAACGAAGGATCAATTGTACGACGAGATGGCGAAGGTTGGCGGCGAGCAAACGCTGGACAACATGATTCAGGACGAGCTAATTAAGCAAGAAGCAGATAAAGCAGGGATCGTTGTCGGCGATGCTGAAGTAACGCAAGAAATCGACAACATCAAGAAACGGTTCCCATCCGAAGCGGAATTTGAGTCTGCGCTTCAGCAAGCGGGCATGACGCTTGACGATTTGAAGAAACAAACGCCAATGCAGCTTCGTATCCGCAAAATTCTAGAGCCGCAGGCGAAAGTGACGGACGCGGATATTAAAACCTATTTCGACCAAAATAAAGCGCAATTCGATCAGCCTGAACAGGTGAAGGCATCGCATATTCTTGTGGCAACGAAAGCGGAAGCGGATGCAATTGAGAAGCAGCTTAAAGAAGGCGCTGACTTTGCTACGCTGGCTAAAGAGAAATCAACAGATCCAGGCAGCAAAGACCAAGGTGGCGACCTTGGATTCTTCGGCAAAGGCGCTATGGATCCAGCATTCGAAGCAGCTGCATTCAAGCTGAAGAAAGACGAAATCAGCGAACCGATTAAAACCCAATACGGCTATCACATCATCAAAGCTACCGATCACAAAGATGCGAAAGCGGCAACCCTTGATGAGAAGAAAACAGATATTAAAGAGCAGCTGATCGCGCAGAAGGTGCAAGAGCTTTCGCCGACTTGGTTGGAAGACCTGAAGACCAAATCGCAAATCACGAATACGCTCAAGGACGCAGCTGCGGACGATGCGGCGCAAGAACCGGCTACGGGCAACGCGGGAACAAACACTTCGACGAACGCGAAGTAAGCCCAAATCCTAATTTAATAAGACGACCGCTACAGGTAAAATTTGGCCTGTGGCGGTCGTCTTATTTTGTGGCACAATAAGTTCGTAAAAGCTAGTGTGCACAAGGACTGAATGCGCTACCAGTCAAGTTCTTGTTAACTAATATGACATGTATGGATAGTAAATCTTTACAATTGTTCAAATTGTGTTTTACAAATTGTTAAATTCGTTGTATTATTGGCTCTGGGTTTAAAAAATTACACTTATCAACATGGAGGCGGGTTCTAAGAATGAAAAAGAAAATGCTAGTTCTAGTTTCACTCATGCTCGTTCTAACAGGCGTATTGTCTGCCTGCGGGAAAAGCGGATCGGGCAGCGATCAAACGTTCCGGATGAACCTTACATCCGAGCCGCCTAGTCTCGATGTTGCACAAGCACAGGATCAAGTATCCTTCACTGTGCTGAGCGGACTCTTCGAGGGTCTGACACGTATGGACGACAAAGGTAACATCGTTCCAGGCGTAGCTGAAAAATGGGATATCTCTGATGGCGGCAAGAAATTCACGTTCCACCTTCGCGATAACGCGAAATGGTCCAATGGTGACCCAGTCACTGCAGGCGATTTCGAATACTCCTGGAAACGCACTTTGGATCCTAAGCTAAACCCACCGGCTCCATATGCTTACCAGCTCTACTACATCAAAAATGCGCAAAACTATAACATCGAGCAAGACAACCCAGATCACATTTCTGATCCGGCGCAAGTAGGCGTTAAAGCCATCGATGATAAAACGCTTGAAGTTCAGTTGGAAAACCCAACACCATACTTCTTGAATATCGCAGCGTTCTTCACTTCCTTCCCGGTTCACAAATCGGCGAAAGACAACGCTAACTGGGCTGCCGAGTCGAAGGACTACATCAGCAACGGTCCTTTCAAAATGGCATCGTGGAAACACGGCGATTCCATTGAGCTTGTACCAAACGAGAACTACTGGGCAAAAGATGAAATCAAATTGTCCAGCGTTAAATTCTCCATGGTTAAAGACGCTAACACGGAGCTTAACATGTACAAAACAGGTCAACTTGACTGGGCAGGCGCTCCAACAGGAAGCATTCCGCCAGAGCAACTTGACAAGTTCCGCAAAGAAAACAACAAAGAGCTTTCTGTAAAAGGTATTGCAAGCACATACTACTACAACTTCAACAACCAAAAGAAACCTTTCAACAACGCAAAAGTTCGTAAAGCTCTTTCGATGGCTGTAGACCGTCAAGCAATCGTTGATAACGTAACTAAAGCCGGTCAAGTTCCTGCTTACGGTTTCGTATCCACTGGTATCCACGGCGTGAACGGCGAATACCGTTCCGAAGTGAAAGACGACTACTTCAAAGAAGATGTAACCGAAGCTAAGAAATTGCTTGCTGAAGGTTTGGCTGAAGAAGGCATGACTTCGATGCCGGAATTCTCGCTTTCCTTCAACGAAGGTCTTCACAAGAACGTTGCTGAGGCAATCGCTGACATGTGGAAAACAAACCTTGGCATCACAGTTAAACTGGAGCTTCAAGAGTGGAAAGTATTCTTGAAAAACCGTCAAAGCTTGAACTATGATGTTGCACGCGCTGGTTGGGGTGCTGACTACAATGACCCGATGACATTCATCGATATGTTCACATCCAAAGGCGGTAACAACGATATCGGCTTCGCAAACCCAGAGTACGATGCACTGGTTAAAGAAGCTTACAGCACAAACGATCAACAAAAACGTGTAGACGCTATGGCTAAAGCAGAGAAATTGCTGATTGGCGACAATCAAGCTCTTATGCCGCTTTACTACTACTCGTCCGCACAGCTGGTTAAACCGTATGTGAAAAACTTTGTAGTTGATTACAGCGGTAACGTGGATTACACTCGTATCTCGATCGAAAAATAATAACAGCAAGAAAAAACTAAGGGGTATAGGGATATATGTGGGTTCCCCATATATATCCCTTCTCTTTGATTGGGGGGGCTTGGGATGGCTCGGTATTTAGGTGGTAAGTTCGTTAATATTGTGATTTCGTTGCTAATTCTAGCCACCGCAACCTTTTTCTTGATGAAGGCTGTCCCAGGGGACCCTTTCACGCAAGAAAAAGCAATTCCGCCGGAGATTAAAGCGCAAATCATGGCGCATTACGGCTTGGATAAACCGATTGGCACGCAGTACGCGATTTACATGAAAAACCTGTTCCAACTTGATCTTGGTGAATCCATGAGAAGTCAGAACCGGACAGTAACAAGCATTATTACGGATTCCTTCGGCACATCGCTTAAAATTGGTTTGATTGCAGTGGTAGTTTCGGTTATTGTCGGGATTTACCTCGGTATGATGGCAGCGCTAAGACATAAGAAATTGATTGATAACCTGGCGATGTTTATTGCGGTTATCGGTATTTCGGTTCCAAACTTCGTTATCGGTGCCATGATCCAATATTACCTTGCAGTTAAGGTGCCGATATTTAATGTTGCAGGGTTGGAAAGCCCGATTGATTACGTGCTTCCTGTTATTACCTTGTCGACACTCCCTATTGCATTCATCGCGAGATTAACGCGTTCAACAATGCTCGAGGTATTGACCTCGGACTATATTCGTACTGCTAAGGCAAAAGGGTTGACTCCGTCAGCTATTCTGTGGCAGCACGGACTTCGTAACGGTATTTTGCCGGTTGTTACCTACCTTGGACCAATGACGGCGAACATCATTACAGGTTCCGTCGTAGTTGAGCAAATTTTCGGTCTTCCGGGTTTGGGTGCTCACTTCGTGGACAGTATTACTAACCGTGACTATACGCTCATCATGGGCATTACGATTTTCTACGCCGTCATTCTTATGGCAGCACGCTTCTTGACGGATGTTGCTTACATTCTTGTCGATCCGCGTATCAAAGTCAGCGGAGGTGTCGTTAAAAAATGAGTACGCGTCTGAATGAATTGAAGCTTGAAGAGCAAATTGCGAATGCGCCATTTGAGAAATTGAAGCAAAGACATACAGAAGCTGAAGTGATTACGGCTCCGAGTCGTTCCACGTTCCAAGAGAACTGGGCAAGACTTCAGAAGAACAAATGGGCTATGACAGGGATGTACGTTTTGATCGCCATGATAATTTTGGCGGTTGTATGTCCGATGTTTTCGCCTTATGATTCATCTACGAACGATTTGAAGAATACCTTTGCTTCGCCATCGGGCAAGCACTGGTTTGGAACCGATAACCTGGGCCGTGATCTCTTTACGAGAACATGGATGGGCGTTCGTATCTCGCTTCTCGTTGGTTTTACTGCTGCTTTTATCGACCTTGTAATTGGTGTTGCTTACGGCGGTGTTATGGGCTTTGCAGGTAAACGTGTTGGCGATTCTTTGAACAAGCTTGCAGAAGTGCTTTATGCGATTCCGCATCTGCTTGTTGTTATTTTGCTTTCCGTTGTCATGGGCTCAGGTCTTTCGACCATCATTATCGCGTTATCCATCACCGGTTGGATTACGATGTCGTGGATCGTTCGTGGTCAAATTCTGCAACTGAAAAACCATGAATATGTTCTTGCAGCGCAATCAATGGGCGCAAGCGGTTCCCGCATTTTGTTCCGTCATTTGATTCCGAATACACTCGGTCCGATCATCGTTACGGTAACGTTGTCGGTTCCGTCCGCTATATTTGCAGAAGCATTCCTTAGCTTCTTGGGTCTGGGCGTTCAATCGCCGGCGGCATCGCTCGGTACATTGATCGGCGAAGCAATGTCCTCTTGGACACTGTACCCATGGCTGATGCTGATTCCTGCATCCTTATTGAGCATTACAATGCTTGCATTCAACATTTTCGGTGACGGTCTACAAGATGCGTTCGATCCGAAAATGAAAAAATAAACAGCGCAGGGAGTGAGCTTATGAGTGATCCGATTCTAAGTATTTCTGATTTGCATATCTCGTTTCACGTGCGCGGTGGAGAGGTTCAGGCTGTTCGCGGGGTTGATTTGGAAATCCATCCCGGGGAGTCTGTTGCCATTGTCGGCGAGTCCGGCAGCGGCAAGAGCGTTACCGCTCAATCTATTCTTCGTCTGATCCCTACACCTCCGGGTGTGTACAAGAAGGGTTCCATTGAATTTATGGGCGAAGATCTTCTAAGCAAAACCGAGAAAGAGATGGAGTCCATTCGCGGCAAGGAGATCGGCATGATCTTCCAGGATCCGATGACTTCGCTTAATCCAACACTTACAGTAGGGCGCCAAATTACGGAAGTACTCATTAAACATCAGAAAATGAGCTCATCCGATGCAACTAGCCGTGCGGTTGAATTGCTGAATTTGGTTGGTATTCCGAATGCAGGAGAACGCGTAAAGCAGTTCCCGCATCAATTCTCCGGCGGTATGCGTCAGCGTGTCATGATCGCCATTGCACTTGCTTGTAACCCAACATTGCTGATTGCGGATGAGCCGACAACAGCACTCGATGTGACGATTCAAGCGCAAATCATGACGTTGATGAAGGATTTGCAGAAGCAAACCGGCACTTCGATCATCCTGATTACACATGACCTTGGTATCGTTGCCGACATGTGTGACCGCGTTGTTGTTATGTACGCGGGTAAAGTTGTAGAAACCGGCACGAAACAAGAGATTTTCAAAAATCCACAACATCCATACACGAGAGGGCTGCTTCGTTCCCTTCCTCGTCTGGATCACGATAAGAACGAGCCGCTTATTCCGATAATCGGAACACCGCCGGATATGTCATCGCCGCCAACTGGCTGTGCGTTCTGCGCGCGTTGTGATGAAGCGATGCGGATCTGTGTAGATAACGATCCGATTTCGTACACAATCAGCGAAACGCAAGCAGCGAAGTGCTGGTTGCATGACGCGGCCCTCAAAGGGGGAGAAAGTGCATGAAGTCAAACAATGAAATGTTGATCGAAGTCGATCACCTGATGAAGCACTTCGACATCGGCAATGGGAAAACGCTAAAAGCAGTAAACGATATATCGTTTGGTATTCGCAAAGGTGAAACACTTGGTATGGTAGGCGAGTCCGGCTGCGGTAAATCGACAGCTGGCCGTACGCTTCTCCGATTGTACGAACCGACTGCAGGATCCGTGAGGTTCCAAGGTCAAGACATTATGACTGCTAAAGGAGCTAACCTGAAGGCGCTGAGACGTGAAATGCAAATGGTTTTCCAAGATCCGTATGCATCGCTTAATCCGCGCTGGAAGGTTGAAAACCTCATTGCTGAACCGCTTGATATTCATGGTTTGGCTGGCAGTTCTAAGGAAAGAAAGCTGCAAGTTGAGCGACTGCTTGACCGTGTAGGCCTTCGTTCGGATCACGCCAAACGTTATCCGCATGAATTCTCCGGCGGTCAGCGTCAGCGGATCGGGATTGCTCGCGCACTTGCGCTAAATCCGAAATTCATCGTTTGCGATGAGCCGATCTCAGCGCTTGACGTTTCCATTCAAGCGCAAGTAGTCAATTTGCTGCAGGATCTGCAACGTGATTACGGCTTGACGTACTTGTTTATCGCGCATGACCTTGCGATGGTTAAACATATCAGTGACCGCGTAGCCGTAATGTATTTGGGTAAAATGGTTGAGCTTGCTGAGAGTGAAGAGCTCTACTCCAATCCGAAGCATCCGTATACCAAAGCGCTGATGTCCGCGATTCCGGTACCGGATCCGGATGTAGAAGAGAGCAAAGAGCGTATCGTCCTGACAGGCGAGCTGCCGAGCCCGGTTAACCCGCCTAGCGGTTGTCATTTCCGGACACGCTGTCCGTTTGCAACAGAGAAATGCGCTGCAGAAGTGCCTGCATTCCGTGAGGTTGAACCTAACCATTGGGCTGCCTGCCATTATGCATAAATAAACGAGAAGGACGGTTCGCATCATGCGAATCGTCCTTTTTTTGCCTATTTAGGAAACCTGTCTCTTCTATAATATACGTTCGCCGAGCAGCGAGCCGATGAGCTCTACGGCTAGCCTAGCTGTCCGCCCGTTTGTATCCAGGAGCGGATTCACTTCAACGATATCGGCAGAGGTCACCATGCCGCAATCAAACAGCATCTCCATGGCCAAATGCGCCTCCCTGTAATTGAGGCCGCCACGCACCGGCGTACCCGTTCCCGGCGCTTCCCCCGGATCTACGCTGTCGATGTCGAAGCTGACGTGTACACCTTCGGAGCCATACGAAGCGATCGCGATGGCTTTTTCCATTACGCGACCCATCCCGAGCCGATCAATATCGTGCATGGTGAAACAAGTGATGCCCGTGTCGTATATATTTCTTTTCTCCCCTTCATCCAGCTCTCTGACACCTACGAGAACGACGCGTTTGGCTTGCAATTTAGGTGATCGCCCTAGCAGATCCGTAAATCTCGGATCGCCAAGTCCGAGACTCGCAGCCAAAGCCATCCCGTGAATGTTGCCTGTCAGCGATGTGTCCGGCGTATTCATGTCGGCATGCGCGTCGATCCAGATGACGCCTAACTGCTGAATATGCTCCGTTATGCCGGCGATGGTGCCGATCGCGATGCTGTGATCTCCTCCTATTGTGAGTGGGAAAGTTTCGTTTTCCATAGCCAAATGAACGGATTGTGCAAGAGCTTCGCTCATCGCAAGCACGCGTCCCCAATTGCGCAACCGATCTAATGTGCGGCGTTCGATCGCGGATTCAGCGGTTTCTTTCCAAGGTAATATCGAGTAGTTCTGATTTAACAGCTGAAGCTTCTCTGGTAAGCCCGCTTGCAGGACAGCCTCTGGACCGCCGCTTGCACCGGGTCTGCTGGCTCCGAAATGAAAGGGGACGGGAAGGACTGTTACGGGTTGCCGATCTTTGTTCATGGGAATCCCTCCTATGGAATGTGTTGCGCTGCATGGTTATATATAGACGCGAAGGAGCGAAGTCATGACAAACCGGAGGCAATCGTTTAACATGCCGGCCCAATTGTGGTACGATACAAGCAGCAGTAAGGATGGATAAGGCGAAAGGGGCAAGAGCGGCTTTGAGAGTAATAGCGGGCACGGCTAAGGGCCGGACCTTAAAGGCGGTACCGGGCAAAAACACGCGTCCGACAACCGATAAAGTTAAAGAAGCGATTTTCAGCATGATTGGGCCATTCTTCGAAGGCGGACTTGTGCTTGATCTCTTCGCGGGTACCGGAGGTCTGGGTATAGAGTCCCTCAGCAGAGGGATGGATCGCGCGGTTTTTGTCGATTTGGACGGAGGAAGCATTGATATCATCAAGCAAAATGTACAGGCTGCCGGGGTTGCGGAACATGCGGAGATTTACCGTACGGAGGCTGTGCGAGCGGTGAAGGCACTGGCGAAACGCGGGCTTAAGTTCGAGCTCGTTTTTCTGGACCCGCCTTACCGGATGAAAGAAATGGACAGTTTAATGAATGAGCTCGCAGAACGCGACCTGCTCGGAACTGCCGCGACGATAGTCGTCGAGCATGATGCTGACCATGTGTATCCGGAGACGATGGATGTATTCCGGCAGATCAGACATTCGAAATATGGCGACACGGCAGTGACTATTTATAGGTACGACAAGGCAGCAGAGCCAAACGTACATATGGAGGCGTAAGCATGACAACACCAACAGGAATGCCAAGACAGCGTGTTGCCGTATATCCGGGCAGCTTTGATCCAGTCACTTGCGGGCATTTGGATATTATTAAACGCGCGGCCAAGCAGTTTGATCATGTGATCGTTGCGGTGCTCAACAATTCCAGCAAAAATCCGCTGTTTACGGTGGAAGAGCGTAAAGCGCTGTTGACGCAAATCACCAAAGAGCTGCCGAATGTGACGATCGACAGCTTCCGTGATCTGCTCGTTAACTTCATGCGCTCGCGCAATGCGGATTGTATTGTTCGCGGAATTCGTTCGGTTACGGACTTTGAATATGAGCTGCAAATGGCTTCGACCAATCACCAGCTGGACGGCGAGATTGAGACTATATTTATGATGACGAATCCCAAATACTCGTATTTGAGCTCCAGCATCGTGAAGGAAATCGCCAAGTTTAAAGGAAACGTGCAGGACCTGGTGCCTGATGAGGTGCGAGAAGCGCTGATCGCCAAATATGCGGATCAGGCTTAATTCGACTTCGATTGTGGTGCGGCCAGCATAGAGGCGGATAGAAGCGCCAGCAGCATGAAGAGGAATAGAAGCAGCAGGACAGGTGTATATGGCCACAGTGAATGTAAATCACCCGCGTGGATGATCGCATTCGAGGCGGCGCCTGTCTTTTCTGTTTGTTCCATTGCAGGAGCGGCCGTTGGGACGATGCGGCTTATCAGTGATGTCATTGGCTTCCACGCAGCAAGGGTAAGGAAGAACGCGAGTGCGCCTTGAATGAGCCGTGCAGCGGCGAGGCGGTTCAGCGATAAACCAGTGCCGGAGATGGCGCTGCCGGCTTGGAGAAGGGCGCTTAAGCCGCCAAAGCTGAGTACAGCCGCGATAGCTGCCGCGTTCCAAGGCAGGCCGCCGGTGAAGGTCGATGAAGCCGCGGCATAGGTGCCGATATGACTTTCGATGAGTCCCGGCAGCAGGAAGGCTGGTGTGCCTTCCGGCAGCAGCGGCTGCGTAAGTTTGACGAGAACGGCGCCGAACATCATGAAACCGCCGACGGCCATCAGCTTGTAGACGGACACGGTAACGGAATCGCCAAGCACTTTGCCGAAGGTTCGGCCATCGCGGTTTCTGGCGGCAACCATGGCGACAGCTGCTTGTTTCAGCAAAGTGGGCAGGGACGTAGATGCAGTTGCGGTTGGCTTAGCTTGCTTGCTTGCGCCGGTAGGTTTCTTCTTGCCGAAACGGGCGTTTAAGAAAGCTGTTAGCAGTGCGGAGACCCATACGGCTGCGGCGATCGCAGCGCCAACTGCAGGACGTTCTAAGAAGCCTGCACCAACGACGAGCAGCATGAACAGAGGGCTTGGCATATGTGCCAGCGCGAGCAGTCTTTGTCCTTCAGGAGCGGAAACCGTTTCGCTGCGGCGAAGGGCCGCCGTGGTTTCCGCTCCACAGGGGAATCCTCCGGACCATCCCAAAGCAATCGCAATGCCGGCTTCACCCGGCAGGCGGAACAGCTTGCGCATAAGCGGCTGCAGCAGCGCTCCGAAACCGTGGATGGCTCCGAAGGCAAGCATCAGCTCAAGTAAAGTAAGGAATGGAAGCAGACCGGGGAAGACTAGATTCCACCAGACAGTCAGCCCTTGCAAGGACGCTTGAAACGACTCGTCTGGCCGCGTAATAATAGAAGCGACGAGCAATATCGACAAGCATGCGAGCATGATGGTTCGCGTCATGGGACTCACTCCAATGATTCATGTAGGGGCTGGGACAAACACAGCCACTACATTTTTACGCTTGTCTACGAGAGTATAGACCTAACCGATGCAATCCGAATTAGATTGTGATCGGTTTCTCGTAATAGTCACGGAAGAGATCACGCGGATTTGCATCCGGCCAACCGAGCGCATAGGCCGAAGTAGCTTGGATATCAAGCTCCAAATACGGATCTGCTTGCTGTGAACGGGCAGCGCTGTTTAAGATGGGGAGCTTAGCCGTCTTGCGCATTCGTTTAAGAATTTCTTGCCCTCGAGGGCTGTATCCGAGTATTCTTATGTACTGGACACCTTTGCGCAGCCGCTCCGGTGCCAGAAGCTCCTTCGAATGCCCGAGCAGCACGGAGAGCAGCGCGCGCTGGAGCTTCGTACGGGTGTAGCGTTTCGTTTTTAGTTTGTCGAGCAACGGTTCGAAGGCAAGTGTATCGAGCGTAGGGAGCGTCTTCTTCAACCGATATTCCAAGCCCTCAGTCATTTCGTGATAGCTGCCAAGGGTGTCAGCCGACTCGCTGGCGAGCTTATGAAACAGCTGTGTCGTATATTGCTCCCAGCTGTTACGCCCTCTGCCGATCGCATGATCGCGCAAGAGCAGCTCGAGCGTGGAACGAGGCACGAAAGGCGCTGCGCCATCAGGGGAGGCAGCTTCGAGCGTGAGCTTGCGAATGGCCGTTGCACTCGCGATTTGCGCATCCGTGATCGTCGTCTGCGAGTAGCCGGCCTTCTCGCGTTTCAAAGAGAAGGGCTCGATTGCGCTGCCAAGCCGTTCGAGCGCAAGCAGATAATGCAGCCCCAGCGTATTGTTCGGCTGGGCGAGCGGGAAGGCAGCCGCTTCAGCGTCTCCGGCCGCTTCCATATACAAGCGAACAGCTTCGCTGTAGGCTGCGGGGTAGCTGGCGCCTGTCCGCAGGCAATCCGCCATGAGCGCGCTGAAGGCCGCTGGCTCATGCGCGAGCAGCCGAGCGACCCGGCGCAGCGGATCGATCTCGCCGGCCTCGCTGCCGAAGCAGAGCGCGTCTACGACGCCCGTCGCTTCAAGGAGCGCGACAGCGCCGTAGCCGAACCATTCCGCCGCCTGCGTAGAATAGGCGACAGGCAGCTCGATGACGACGTCGCAGCCTCCGCGCAGCGCCATCTCGGTGCGCGTCCATTTATTGAGCAGCGCGGGTTCGCCGCGCTGCAGGAAGTGGCCGCTCATGACGGCGATGACGGCGTCGCTTTCCGTTATTTTGAGCGATTGCTGCAAATGATAGTGATGACCGTTATGAAATGGGTTATACTCGACAATGAGCCCGACGGTTCGCATGTATGTAAGCCTCCAAAAGGGGATAGGGTATTTTTTCACTATATCACGGCGTGAAAATGTTGACAAAACGATTCAATAGTCGATATAATAAACTTTGTTTGTTTGGAGTGATGGTATGGAGATTTATGTCCGGGAATTAATAGCCAAAGGATTGAAAGTTCCCACTCAGTCAAGCTTAAACACGGATTGGCTGCTGCAAGTTCGTAAAGACGTATTACATGCAGACCCAATGAACGTCAACATGACGGCGTGGGGCGAAGATGGTATTGCTCATGTGGAGGGCGAACTGTCCGTTGATGTCGATCTTGCATGCTCGCGGTGTTTGGAGTCGACGAAAGAACATGTTGTCGTTCCATTTCACGAGCGTTTCAAGCCGAAAGCCGCTTTAAACGGATCTGAGGAAGAAGAAATCATTCCGGTGGAGGAGGACAAGCTTGAGTTTGAGCCATTTCTTGAAGAAATGCTGATGCTCGCTTTGCCTTTCGTACCGCTTTGTGAAGAGGACTGCAAAGGACTTTGCCACACATGCGGCACCAACTTAAATGAGACAAATTGCGGATGCCAAAAGGACGATATCGATCCCAGACTAGCCGCGTTGAAAGATTTGTTTAAGTCGGAACAATAGAGGATTCCTTGGAAACCACTATTGTTCCAAGGATCAAAAGGAGAGTATTCTATTCCATTTGATCCGGGAGTACGGAATTCTGTTAAGGAGGTGGGAAACATGGCAGTACCACAACGTAGAACATCTAAAACACGTCGTGACAAACGTCGTACGCACTTCAAACTCGCGGTGCCGGGTATGATTAAATGCGATCAATGCGGAGAGTTGAAATTGGCTCACCGGGTATGCAAAGTGTGCGGAACTTACAAATCAAGAGAGATCATCAAACAATAGTTTAAAGCGTAGCAATAGTACTTCATCCCGTGATGAGGTGCTATTTTTTTGCCCAAAAGTGCGGTTGAACATTGCGCTCGGCAGCTTTCTTTACTATACTATTAGTACCTGGTTATAATAGCTGATTGTAATCAGTGTGCTCAAACATGGTGTATGATAATCAGCCGAGGTACATACTTAGAACATTAGGCAAAGGTGGTGCGGACCATCGAACGTCTTCCGAAAAGACAAAGGCATCAGCTGCTGACTGGACTTATTGAAGATAATCCGTTCATAACGGATCAGGAGCTGACACGTCAGTTGAAAGTAAGCATCCAAACGGTGCGGCTTGACCGGCTGGAGCTTGGCATACCTGAGCTGCGGGAGAGAATGAAGCTGATGGCGGAGCGTTCGTATGACGCCGTCCGATCACTGCCGCTGCATGAGGTAATCGGGGATATAGTGGATTTGCAGCTGGACAACAGCGGTATTTCTATTTTTGAAATTAAGGAAGAGCATGTATTTTCAAGAACCGGCATCGCTCGCGGTCATCATGTCTTTGCACAAGCGAATTCACTCGCGGTAGCGGTGATTAACGATGAAATTGCTTTAACGGCAACAGCTGACATAAGATTCGTACGATCCGTGAAGCTTGGCGAGAAATGCATCGCTAAAGCGTACGTTCGTTCCGGCGGCCGCAGCAAAGCAAAGGTTGAGGTTTGCTCGTACGTAGGTGACGAATTGGTGTTCCAAGGCCATTTTGTCATCTATCGTTCCGCAGGCGCAGGCGAACCGGGTATCGAAGGAGGAATGGACGGTGCGGATCGCAATTGACGCGATGGGGGGCGACCACGCTCCTTCTCTGATTGTGCAGGGAGCGTTGGAAGCAGCACTTGAATGGCCGGCAGTACACCTGATTCTCGTTGGTGATACGGCTCAGATTGAAACGCATCTGGGCTCCAAACGGCCCTCAAACATTGAGATTTTACACGCAGAGGATGTAATCGGTCCTGATGATGAACCGGTTAAAGCCGTTCGCCGGAAGAAAAATTCGTCGATGGTTATGGCCGGACAGCTCGTGCGTGAAGGCAAAGCGGAAGCGATGCTTTCAGCCGGGAATACCGGTGCACTGATGACGACAGGACTGCTGGTAGTCGGACGCATGGAGGGCATTGAACGTCCCGCGCTCGTTACGATGCTGCCGACTATGGATGATAAAGGCGTTCTTGCGCTTGATCTTGGCGCGAATATGGATGCTAAACCGGAGCATTTGCTGCAGTATGCCATTATGGGCAGCATCTACCGCACCAAGATGAACGGCATGGATAAACCTCGCGTCGGTCTGCTCAATGTAGGGACAGAGGCGATGAAAGGCAATGAGCTTACCAAAGCAGCGTATGAGCTGCTGGAGACGGCACCGATTCATTTTATCGGGAATGTCGAGGCACGCGATGTTCTTCTGCGTAATTGCGATGTGCTGATCTGCGACGGATTTGCGGGTAATATCATGCTCAAGGCAATGGAAGGTACGGCAGGCACATTGTTCAAAACAATGCGTGATGTGTTCACCAGCTCGCTGTTATCCAAACTTGCGGCAGCGATCGTACAGCCGAAGCTCAGAGCGCTTCGCAACAAAATGGATTACAAGGAACATGGCGGTGCGCCGCTTCTCGGTGTGAACGGTCTGGTCGTTAAATGTCACGGCTCCTCGGATGTGAAGGCGGTTAAGAACGCTGTGCGTCAAGCGAAATTAGCAATCGAGAGCAATTTAATATCATCTATCGCAGCGGAAATCAGCAGGAAGTGAGTGGGACTATGCAGCTACATCCCGTAGGCATTATCGGTACAGGCAAGTATGTGCCGGAACGCATTTTGACGAATAAAGATTTGGAACAAATGGTGGAAACCAATGACGAATGGATCGTAACGCGGACCGGTATGCGCGAGCGCCGTATTGCTGCTCCGGATCAAGCGACATCGGACTTGGCGCTGCAAGCTTCCAAGAAGGCGCTCGAAGCAGCAGGCATTTCGGCAGAAGAGCTGGACTTGATCATCGTAGCGACCATTACGCCGGATATGTTCTTCCCTTCAACGGCTTGTCTGCTGCAAGAGAAGCTCGGTGCCAAGAAAGCAGCGGCCTTTGATTTATCGGCGGCATGCTCCGGTTTCATCTATGGCCTGGCTACAGCTTCAACTATGATTGCAACGGGTATGTACAAGCATGTTCTGGTCGTTGGCGCGGAATGTCTATCCCGAATTACGGATTACACGGACCGGAATACATGCATTTTGTTCGGTGACGGTGCAGGTGCAGTTGTCCTCGGTCAAGTGGCTGAAGGCCGCGGCTTCCGTTCATTCGAGCTTGGTGCTGATGGCGCCGGCGGCGAATTGCTGAAAGTATGTGCAGGCGGTTCCCGTACTCCATCTTCGGCGGAGAGCATCGAGAACAAAGAGCATTATATTTATATGGCCGGCAATGAGGTCTATAAATTTGCGGTACGGATCATGGGCAACGCAGCTGAAGAGGCGCTTCGCAAAGCAGGCCTCGACAAAAGCAAGATTGACTTGCTTATTCCGCATCAAGCGAACATCCGTATCATTCAATCTGCACTCAACCGTCTGGATTTGTCGGAAGAGAAATGCATGATCAATTTGGATAAATACGGCAACGTGTCGGCGGCATCGATTCCGATTGCACTTGCTGAGGCGGTTGAACAGAACCGTGTGAAGGAAGGCGATCACCTCGTGCTGGTCGGCTTCGGAGGCGGCTTAACTTGGGGCGCTTCGGTACTGGTTTGGTAATTCGGCAACGCCATTATATATGCATAATAAGATTCATTGAAAAGCACGGAGGTGCAGTGAAGCTTGGGTAAAATCGCATTTGTTTTTCCCGGTCAGGGGGCGCAGGCCGTCGGCATGGGAAAAGACGTATATGAAGCATTCGAAGCATCGAAAGCAGTCATTGACGCTGCGGACGAAGCGCTCGGCTTTAAATTGAGCGATATTATTTTCAACGGTCCCGAAGAGCAATTGAAACAAACCGCAAACACGCAGCCGGCGCTGCTGGCAGTAAGCATCGCTCTGCTGGAAGCGTTGAAAGACCGCGGCTTGAAGCCTGACTTCGTCGCAGGCCACAGCTTAGGCGAATACAGCGCACTCGTTGCAGCCGGCACATTGTCTTACCAAGACGCAGTACGTACAGTACGCGCTCGCGGCGAGTTCATGGAACAAGCCGTGCCAAGCGGTCAAGGCGCAATGGCGGCCGTATTAGGCGCAGAACGCGAAACTCTTGCAGCACTTTGTGCAGCAGTATCTTCCGAAGTTGGCGCAGTGGAGCTGGCTAACGTCAACTGCCCCGGCCAAATCGTGGTCTCCGGCACAGCCGCAGGCGTACAAGGCGTAGTTGAACGCGGCAAAGAAGCCGGCGCGAAACGCGTCATTCCGCTGGAAGTAAGCGGACCGTTCCACTCCTCGCTAATGAAACCAGCGGCCGAACGCCTTGAAGGCACGCTGGCAGCTATTTCGCTTAGCGATGCTTCAATACCTGTCATTGCCAATGTAACGGCTCAGCCGGTAACAAACGCAGACGAAATCCGCAAGCTCCTGGCTGAGCAAGTTTACTCGCCGGTGCTATGGGAAGACAGCGTGCGCTATTTGACCGAGCAAGGTGTCGACACCTTCGTCGAAATCGGGTCGGGCTCCGTACTAGCCGGCCTAATCAAGAAAATCGACAAAACCGTCAACATCATCTCGATCAACAGCCTAGAATCGCTTAAAGCAGCCGTTCTTTAATATGCCGCTTGCGTCTTACCTTACGGTTTTGGTCTAATTCGCCAATCAGGCGAACAGCCCTGTGGTACCGCAGGTGCCATGCCCTTGACCTGTCGGCGAAGATGAAGTCGCCGGCCCAAGAAGCCAGCCGCAGGCGCAGGCTGATCAATCTATGTGGCACCGCAGGTGCCATGCCCTTGCCCTACCCGGTGGAGGTGAAGTCGCCGGCCCAAGAAGCCAGCCACAGGCGCAGGCTGATAACGCCCGCACCAAAAGTAAAGCGTGTCCCGCAAAAGGGACGAAAGCGAGCATAAGCACGAACCTCCACCCACGCGACTCTGAAGAAGGCCACGTTACCATGTGTCCCGAAAGGGACAACAGGTAGCTAAACGGCGCGAAACGTAAAGCGTGTCCCGAATGGGACGAAAGCGAGGACCCGCACGTATGCATCACGAGATCGGTTCTCTGCAGCTCCAACGTTATCCCATTCCGGGTGTCCAGAGGGTCGGAGACCCTTGGGGTCCCCCTTCCAGGGGGATTTAGGGGGTCATTATAACGATGAAAGCAGGTGTCCCACTTTGACCTTTGCAGATTTGTCAGGCAAAATCGCCCTGGTAACAGGAGCATCCCGCGGAATCGGCCGTTCCATTGCAATCGCACTGGCGGAAGCCGGCGCGGATGTGGCGATCAACTATTCCGGCAGTGAAGCAGCCGCGGCAGAAACAGCTGAAACGATTTCGGCGCTCGGCCGTCGTACGCTGGTGCTGAAAGCGAACGTTGGTAAAACCGATGAGTTCGACGGCATGGTGAAACAAGTCGTGGAAACATTCGGCGCCATCGATATTTTGGTGAATAACGCCGGCATTACGCGCGACAATCTCATTATGCGGATGAAGGAAGAGGAGTTCGACCAAGTCATCGAAACGAACCTCAAAGGCGTGTTCAATGGCATTAAAGCCGTAACTCGTCAAATGATGAAGCAGCGTTCCGGCCGCATCATCAATATTTCGTCCGTTGTTGGTGTTCTGGGCAATCCGGGGCAGGCTAACTATGTGGCTGCGAAAGCAGGCGTCATCGGTCTCACGAAAGCATCAGCTCGCGAGCTGGCTTCCCGTGGAATCACGGTTAACTGTGTCGCACCGGGCTTTATTCAAACCGATATGACCGACAAATTGCCGCAAGAAATGCGTGAGAAGCTTGCCGCGGATATTCCGCTTGCAAGGCTTGGAGACCCGCAGGATATTGCTGCCGCGGTTCGTTTCCTTGCGTCTAACGCGGCCGGATACATGACTGGACAGACCATTCATGTGGACGGCGGCATGTACATGTAATCATGGCGAAACGTCCGTAGCGACGCCGCTGGGACATGGTCGGTATGGCAATTTGTCCGCAATTCTCGTATAATACCATGGAGGAGGTGAACCGGATGTCCGATGTATTTGATCGTGTAAAGCGCATCGTTGTCGACCGCCTTGGCGTTGACGAGTCGGAGGTGTCTCTTGAGGCTTCTTTCAAAGAAGATCTTGGAGCTGACTCTCTTGATGTCGTTGAACTTGTCATGGAGCTGGAAGATGAATTCGATATGGAAATCTCTGATGAAGATGCAGAGAAAATTACCAGTGTGGGAGAAGTAGTGAACTACATATCTTCTCTGGCTAAGTAATACAGATGATTAGTCCCGTTGTTACAGGCGGGACTTCTCTCCATATCCGTGTGCCTTGCCATAATAACAGCTGTAAGCGCATTAGCGTTTTTATAGATAGATTAACCAATTGGGTTTCCCATCAGAGGTGAATAGGTATGAAACAGAGAGTAGTCGTTACGGGCATGGGGGTTATGACTTCGCTCGGTTCCGATTTGAATACGTTTTGGGGTAATTTAATGGAAGGGAAATCAGGCGTCTCGTTAGTGGAAGCTTTCGACGTTTCTGAATATCCGACAAGAATTGCCGCAGAAATCAAGAACTTCAATCCCGAAGATTATCAAATTGATAAAAAAGAAGCGCGTCGTATGGACCGTTTCGTGCAATTCGCGGTTGTTGCGAGCACATTGGCTGTAAAGGATGCCGCACTGAACATCGGTGAAGAAGTGGATGCAGAGCGCGTCGGCGTTATGATCGGTTCGGGTATCGGCGGTTTGGGTACTTGGGAAGACCAGCATAATATCTTGCTGGAGAAGGGTCCTAAACGCGTCAGCCCATTCTTCATTCCGATGATGATCGCGAACATGGCTTCCGGCCAAGTTTCGATGATTACAGGAGCGAAAGGCCCGAACAGCACGGCAGTTACGGCTTGTGCAACCGGAACGCACTCCATTGGTGATTCCTACAAAATGATTCAACGCGGCGACGCCGATGTCATGATTTGCGGCGGCGCAGAAGCGACGATTCGTCCGACGGGTATGGCGGGCTTCTGCTCCCTGCGTGCAATGTCGACAAGAAACGACGAGCCGACCAAGGCTTCCCGTCCTTTCGACGTGGACCGCGACGGATTCGTCATGGGCGAAGGCTCAGGCGTGTTGATTCTGGAATCGCTTGAACATGCACAGAAGCGCGGCGCTCGCATTTATGCGGAAATCGTCGGCTATGGCATGAGCGGCGACGCTTATCATATGACAGAGCCGGATCCGGATGGAGCAGCTCGCTGTATGGTCAAAGCTCTTCGCGACGGCGGAATCGAGCCGTCCCAAATCGATTATATTAACGCACACGGTACATCAACTCCGGTTGGTGACAAGTCCGAAACAACGGCCATCAAGAAAACGTTCGGTGAGCATGCCTACAAGCTGGCAGTAAGCTCCACGAAGTCGATGACCGGGCATTTGCTTGGCGCAGCCGGCGGCGTGGAAGCTGTTATTCTGGGTCTTTCCCTGCAGAACGGCGTAATTCCTCCGACGATTAACCTTGAGAATCAAGATCCGGAATGCGATCTCGATTATGTGCCGAATACTCCGCGTAAAGCCGATCTGACTTATGCATTGTCCAATTCCTTCGGGTTCGGCGGTCATAACGCAACGATCGTGATGAGAAAATATGAAGCATGATAAGTTCGAAGAGCTGCAGCAGCGTCTGCAGCTCCATTTTCGTACCATCCGACTTCTTAGACAAGCATTTACACATACCTCTTATGTAAACGAACACCGTCAAACGGCAATGGAGCACAATGAGCGGCTGGAGTTTCTCGGCGATGCCATTTTACAGTTAACCGTTTCCGAGTTTCTGTACAAGACATTTCCGGAACGGCCTGAAGGACAGCTTACTCGTATGCGAGCTTCAATTGTATGTGAGCCATCGCTTGCGCGGTTTGCGGATCTGCTGGATTTGGGCTCTCATGTTCTTCTTGGACGCGGTGAGGAGCAGTTAGGCGGACGTCAACGTCCTGCGCTGCTCGCAGATTTGTTCGAAGCATTCGTAGGCGCGATTTATTTGGATCAGGGTTTGGATGCGGTTCGTGCGTTCCTGACTGGACATATGTTTCCGCATATCGACAGCGACGGCGGCTTGCTGGTGAAGGATTTCAAATCGAACCTGCAGGAGAAGGCACAGCATGCCGGGATGGGCACGATCGAATATCGCATTGTGGAAGAGCGCGGTCCGGCGCATGACCGAGAGTTCATTGTTGAAGTCTATATCGGGGATACCAGTTACGGTTCCGGTACAGGCAGGACGAAGAAGGAAGCCGAGCAGCAGGCTGCCGCAGAAGCATGGCGAAAGCTGGTATAGCATCGATGTGAAACAAAATTCTGGTCGCCACTGGTAACCGGGATTTTTTGCATTTACAGGGCAAGGTAGGTGCATACTTGGAAACGCCTTCCTCTATCAAGCGCTTAAGACCTGCAATAAGCGGGATTTCGGGCATTTTCGACGTTTTTCGACCTGACCTTTTGGGAGAGTTATGGTACAATAATCGTTGAGGTGAAGGTAAGCGATGTTCCTGAAAAGGATTGAATTAGCAGGGTTTAAGTCGTTTGCCGACAAGACGGAAATGGAATTCGTCCGCGGTATCACGGCGGTCGTTGGCCCCAACGGCAGTGGCAAGAGCAATATCAGCGACAGTATTCGCTGGGTATTAGGGGAACAAAGCGCGAAGAGTCTTCGCGGCGGCAAGATGGAGGACATTATTTTCGCAGGAAGCGATGCGCGTAAAGCGGTCAATTTCGGCGAGGTATCGTTGACGCTGGATAATTCCGATGGCGCCCTTCCGCTTGATTTTAACGAAGTAACGGTCACGCGGCGCGTGCATCGCAGCGGTGACAGCGAATATTTGATTAATAAACAGTCATGCCGACTGAAAGATATTACAGAACTGTTTATGGATACGGGGATAGGCAAAGAGGCTTATTCCATTATCGGACAAGGCCGTATTGAAGAAATTCTAAGTACGCGCTCCGAGGATCGACGGGGAATCTTCGAAGAAGCTTCCGGTATCGTCAAATATAAATCACGTAAACGCGAAGCCCAGAAGAAGTTGGAGGAAACGGAAACGAACCTGCTGCGGATTCACGATTTGGTCACCGAGCTTGAAGATCAGGTTGAGCCTCTGCGCGTGCAATCCGAGAAAGCCAAGCAATTCAAGCTGCTGCGTGAACAGCTGAAGCAGACCGAAATTTCGATGTATGTACATAACATTGAAACCGTTCATCATTCATGGAGCGATTCCAATACGCGAATGAGCAAGCTGCAAGAAGAGCAATTGTCATTGTCTACAGTAGTAAGCAAGCATGATGCGGTACTGGAGAAGGATCGGTTCAAGCTTCGCGAGCTGGAGGAAGCCCTTGATCGTTTGCACGAATCGATGCTGCAATACAGCGAAGAGTATGAGAAATGCGAAGGCTACGGTGAAGTACTCAAAGAACGTAAACGCAACCTGGAGCAAAATCGTACGCAGCTGGAAGCAACGATTTCTTCGCAAAACGAGCGGATCGGTGCGTTAACGAAGGAAGAAGCGGAGTTCCGCGGCAAAGCTGCTTCACTGGAGAATGATTTGAATACGCTTCGCTTCAAGCTATCCGAAGAAGAAGCACAGCTGCTTGGGACGTCGGCTTCCGCTTCCGGAGATGCTGAAGAATCACTCAAAGGCGAGCTCCTGGATGTGCTGAGCACGATGGCGCAGCTGCGTAACGAGATCCGTTATGCGCTCCAGCAGGAAGAAGCGCTTCAGCGCAGAATGGAACGGCTTGGCGATGAGCATTCCAAGTGGCAGGAGCAGCATGAGCGTGTCAGCGCCAGACGAATGGAGCTTAAGCAGCGACTTGAAGCAACGCTGGCTGAGATCAATAAAGTGCGGAATCGCTACATTACCGAAGCGGAGCATCTCCAGAACGGACAGAAGCTGCTTGAAGAGGCACAATCCGCTGTTCGCAAATGGGAGCAGAAGCTAGAGGCGCTTACGTCTAGACGCGATACGATGAAGGAAATGCAGGATGACTTGGACGGCTTCATGCAGGGCGTCAAAGAAATTCTGAAAGCTTCGCGTCGGACAAGCGGCGGTGTTGAAGGCGTACATGGCGCGGTTGCAGAGCTGATTCGCGTTCCTGAGAAAGTGGAGCTTGCGATTGAGACTGCGCTTGGCGGAGCACTCCAGCATGTCGTCATGAATGACGAACGCAGCGCTCGCGCAGCCATTGCTTTCTTGAAGCAGCGTCAGCTGGGACGTGCAACGTTCTTGCCGCTCGATGTAATCCGCGGACGTAATATTCAGGAACATGATAAGCGCACGATCGCGGGTATGGATGGTTTCGTAGGCGTAGCCGCAGAACTGATCTCATGTGATGCGAAGTACGCGCATATCGTGGAGAATTTGCTGGGCAACGTGCTTATCTCCGAAACGTTGGAGCATGCCAACCGAATCGCGGCGAAATGCCAATATCGGTTCCGCGTCGTGACGCTTGAAGGCGATGTCGTCAACGCCGGCGGTTCCATGACAGGGGGAAGCATCCAGAAGAAAGGTGCCAACCTGCTGGGCAGACAGCGTCAGATCGAACAATTGGACGAAGAGATTCGTTCCACTGATTTGCAGCTCGTTAAACTTCGCGACAAAATCAGCGATTTGCGCAAGGAGCAATCCATCCGTAATCAGAACGTGGATGATTTGCGGGAGCAGGGCGAGAAGCAGCGAATCGAGGAGCAGCATATCCGCGCAGAGCTTCAGCAGCTGGATAATGAGAAGCGCCACTTGGATGACCAAGCTCAGCTGTTCCAAGCCGACAGCGCGGGTCACAAGTCCGAGCAGCAGCAGATCAGCGAATCCGCGAAGGATGCGGAGAAGCGCCTTGAAGTGTTGACGAAGGAAGAGGCTCGCTTGCAGGAAGAGATTCGAAACGCGGAAGATCGCCGGAAAGCCGGTGAATCGGCGAAGGAGCAGCTGCAGGATCAACTGACGGATTTGAAGATCGCGCTCGCAAAGACGGATCAGGAGAAAATGTCGTTCGAGGATCAAGCATCACGCGTTCGATCGGATATCGGACGTGCGAAGCAGGAGCTCGCCGGTCTTCGGGAAATGCTGCAGCGCCAGGAGGAAGAGGCAGAGCAGCATCTAACGGAGAGCGTGAAGCAGGTCGAGCAGCTGAACGCATTGAAGCTGAAGAAGGACGGCTGTTCCGAGCAGACGGACCTTAAACGTGCACAGCGTGCAGAGCTTACTCGTGATCTGGAGCTGGGCGAGAGTGAAACGAAGGAGCAGCGTGCTCAGCTTCGCAGTATTGAGGATCAATTGCGGCAGATCGAGATTGCTGCGAATCGACTCGATGTCGAGCTGGACAACCTGCTTCGCAAGCTTAGTGAGGAGTATGAGCTCAGCTATGAGCTTGCGAAGGAACGTTACCCTGTACCTGAAGATGTGCTGGCTGCACAGAATGAGGTTCGTGATCTCAAGCGCCGGATTTCAAGCTTAGGCGAAGTGAGCCTTGGTGCGATTGATGAGTACGAGCGTGTGAAAGAACGGTACACCTTCTTGGATGATCAGAAGAACGATCTTATCGAAGCCAAAACAACGCTCTACCAAGTTATCCGCGAGATGGATGAAGAGATGAGCAAACGATTCCGTACCACGTTCGAAGCCATTCGCGGCCATTTCGTAGTCGTCTTCTCGAAGCTGTTTGGCGGCGGACGCGCGGATCTCATTATGGTCGATCCGGATCGGGTGCTCGACAGCGGTATCGATATCGTTGCCCAACCTCCGGGCAAGAAACTGCAGAATTTGCAGCTTCTCTCGGGCGGCGAGCGTGCGTTAACGGCGATTGCATTGTTATTCGCAATCCTGCAAGTGAAGCCCGTTCCGTTCTGCGTGCTCGATGAGGTTGAAGCAGCGCTTGATGAAGCGAACGTTGCGCGTTTTGCTCAATATTTACGCGAGTTCTCGCAATTGACGCAATTTATCGTCGTTACCCACCGGAAAGGGACGATGGAAGAAGCAGACGTCCTTTACGGGGTAACAATGGAAGAGGGCGGCGTTTCGAAGCTGGTATCGGTACGACTCGAGGACGAAGACGAAGCATACTCCGCATAAAAAAGAATCGAATTCACGTATACACACGTACTATGAGAAGCCGGAGCTTGGCGCACCCAGCGTCACAGCCCGGCTTTTGCAAGTAAAGGATGGAGG
This sequence comes from Paenibacillus rhizoryzae, assembly GCF_059686995.1. Lineage (NCBI taxonomy): Bacteria > Bacillati > Bacillota > Bacilli > Caryophanales > Paenibacillaceae > Paenibacillus > Paenibacillus rhizoryzae. The sequence goes on from NZ_JCAALT010000003.1 coordinate 488,049, forward strand.
ACAATAAGATGAGCTTCTTTAAACGCTTGAAAGAAAGCATCGCACAGAAAACCGAAGCCGTAACATCCAAGTTCAAAGAAGGGCTGACGAAAACCAGAACGGCATTCGTTGGCAAAATCGAGGAGCTAATCACACGCCGCAAAAAAATCGATGAAGCCTTCTACGAGGAACTTGAAGAAATTCTGATCGGCGCCGATGTAGGCGTGAATACGGTGATGCAGCTCATCGATGATCTGCGTGCTGAAGTGAAGAAACGCAAAATCGAAAATGCAGCGGATTTGCAGCCTGTCTTATCGGAGAAACTGGTGGAGCTGCTTAAAGGTGACGCGAAAGCGGAGCTGCGTATGGCAGATCAAGGCATGACGGTCATCTTGTTTGTTGGCGTCAATGGCGTCGGTAAAACAACAACGATCGGTAAGCTGGCTCACAAGTTCAAGAGCGAAGGAAAAAGCGTACTGCTTGCAGCAGGAGATACTTTCCGTGCCGGTGCGATTGAGCAGCTTGAGGTTTGGGGCAAACGCGTTGGCGTAGACGTCATTAAACAAGAGTCCGGCGCAGATCCTGCGGCTGTTATGTACGATGCCGTTCACGCGGCTAAGCAGCGCGGCGTTGACGTTCTGCTGTGCGATACAGCAGGCCGATTGCAGAATAAGCACAATCTAATGGAAGAGTTGAATAAGATCTTCCGCGTCATTCAGCGTGAAGTACCAAGCGCGCCTCATGAAGTGCTATTGGTGCTCGACGCGACAACAGGTCAGAACGCACTTAGCCAAGCGAAGCTGTTCGGTGAGAAGAGCGGCGTAACCGGTCTTGTGCTGACGAAGCTCGATGGAACAGCTAAGGGCGGTATCGTTATTGCGATCCGGAATGAGCTTGATCTTCCTGTGAAGCTTGTCGGTCTTGGCGAGAAGATGGATGATTTGCAGGAGTTTGACTCCGAGCAATTCGTACATGCACTGTTTGGCGGCCTTCTGCAAAACACGGAAGAAGAGAATGAAGATGGTGACAAGTAAAATTACTTGACAGTCCATAGGCAGCTGAGCTATGATAAACGTCGTGGAATTGATGTAAAGGTAATTGCCTTGACGTAAAGGAGTGGCTGGCATGAAGACGGTCCATGATGTTGACGCCTCGGCGAAGAAAACTCACTTACCTGAAACAGATGCCCTGGCGAAGACAAACCGAATTAATATGCTGTTTGACTTCTACGAGAAGCTGCTTACTGAGAAACAGCAAACCTTTCTGAAATATTATTTTCATGACGATTATTCACTTGGCGAAATTGCGGCTGAGTTCGATATTAGCAGGCAGGCCGTTTATGAGCATGTTAAACGTGCAGAGACGGTTCTGGAGAGTTACGAAGGCAAACTGCAATTGCTTGCCAAGCATGAAGCTGCAGCGCGAATGCTTTCCCAGCTCGAAGAGCTTGTAGAGCAGGTTGTGACGCAGAAGGAATTAAGCATGGAGCTGCACAAGCTCACCCAGAGCTTTCGTGCTCATATACAAGGAGTTACATAGTAGCGACTAGGAGGTGACGATCATGGCATTTGAAGGGTTGTCCAGCAGGCTGCAGAATGTTTTCGGCAAACTGCGCGGCAAAGGCAAAGTGTCTGAGGATGATGTTAACGAAGCGATGCGCGAAGTACGATTGGCGCTTCTGGAAGCCGACGTTAACTTCAAAGTCGTCAAGGATTTCATCGCAAAGGTGAAGGAACAGGCTGTCGGACTTGAAGTAATGAAGAGCTTCACGCCCGGCATGGTCGTCGTCGACATCGTAAATAAAGAACTAACCGAGCTTATGGGCGGTACGCAGTCGAAGCTTGCGAAGTCTAACAAGCCGCCAACTGTCATTCTAATGGCGGGTTTGCAAGGTGCCGGTAAGACTACGTCCACTGCAAAGCTGGCGAAGCTTCTACTCAAGGACAAGCATAAGCCGCTTATGATTGCAGGCGATATTTATCGCCCCGCAGCGATCAAGCAGCTGCAAGTATTGGGTGAACAGATCGGTGTTCCGGTCTTTACGCTCGGTGATCAAACATCACCGGTTGAGATTGCCCGTGCAGGTCTGCAATTCGCTAAAGATAACGGTCATGATTATGTGATCGTGGATACAGCCGGCCGGCTTCATATCGATGAAGCGCTCATGGGCGAGATTCGTCAAATCCATGAAGTAACAAAACCGGATGAAGTTCTGCTAGTGGTGGATGCGATGACAGGTCAAGAAGCGGTTAACGTAGCGCAAAGCTTCCACAGCCAGCTTGAACTGACAGGCGTCATTCTGACGAAGCTTGACGGAGATACCCGCGGTGGTGCGGCATTGTCCGTTAAAGCCGTTACAGGCTGCCCAATTAAATTTGCGGCAACCGGTGAGAAGATTGAGCCGCTTGAGCCGTTCCATCCGGAACGTATGGCTTCGCGTATTCTCGGAATGGGCGATATGCTGTCCCTGATCGAGAAAGCACATTCCACAATCGACGCTGAGAAAGCGGCCGAGATGGAACGCAAAATGCGCACTGCGGAATTTACCTTTGAGGATTTCCTTGAGCAAATGGAACAGGTTCGCAAGCTTGGACCGCTGGATCAATTGCTTGATATGATGCCTGGTATGGGCAAGATGAAGGATATGAAGAACCTCAAGGTGGATGAGAAGCAAATCGGACGTGTCGAAGCGATTGTGAAATCGATGACGAAGGCCGAGAAGCAGAAACCCGAAATTCTCAATCACAGCAGACGCAAACGGATTGCAACAGGGAGCGGAACTTCCATTGCGGAAGTAAATCGACTCATTAAGCAGTTCGATGATATGAAGAAGATGATGAAGCAGTTCTCGTCGATGATGGGTCCTAAAGGACCTAAAGGCGGAATGAAGGGTCTTAAAGGGATGCTTCCTAAAGGAATGAAATTCCCGTTCTAATATAGAGCAAAGAAATTTTTTGAAGGAGGTGAATTATCATGGCAGTACGTATTCGTTTGAAACGTATCGGTGCGCACAAAGCGCCTTTCTACCGTGTGGTTGTATCGGACTCCCGTTCCCCACGTGACGGTCGCTTCATTGAAGAAATCGGCACTTATAACCCGGTTGCACAACCGGCACAAGTGAACATTGATGAAGAGAAAGCTCTTAAATGGCTTCAAGACGGAGCACAAGCTTCTGACACAGTTCGCAACTTGCTTTCCAAAGCAGGCGTAATGACTAAGCTTCATGAGCTGAAGCTTCAAAAATAACTACTCGATGCGGGGGGCCTATTGTGATGAAAGATTTGATTCTTGTCATAGCGAAGGCTTTAGTGGATTACCCGGAGGACGTGCGTGTCGACGTGAAAGAAGACGATCGCGGCACCGTCTATCTGTTATCCGTGAATCCTGACGATGTTGGGAAGGTCATAGGCAAACAGGGACGGATTGCTAAAGCGTTGCGGACGGTTGTCACATCGGCAGCCGTCAAAACGCAAAAGCGTGTCATGGTCGATATTATTTCGTAGCGATCGTACATCGAAGCAGGGTTAGGATACGAAGGTATCCTAGCCCTTTTTCGATGGTAAATTACGAAAAAGATAGGAGAACACAATGGATCAATGGCTATCTGTAGGTAAACTGGTGAATACACACGGTATTCGCGGCGAAGTAAAGATCTTCTCGCAAACGGATTTTCCCGAGGAGCGTTTCGCTCCGCGTAAGAAGCTTACATTAATTAACCCTGAGAACAAGCAGCAGCTTGAGCTTGAAGTGCAATCCGCAAGATTTCATAAAAATATGTATATCGTAAAGTTCAAGGGCTTCGAGGATATTAATCAAGTCGAGAAGTACAAAGGCTGGGAGCTTAAAGTGTCCAAGGATGATCTTGTCGAGCTTGAAGACGGCGAGTATTACCAGCATCAAATTATCGGCTGCACCGTAGTTACGGACGAAGGCGCGATTCTTGGTACCATTACCGAAATCCTCGTTCCGGGTGCAAACGATGTTTGGGTCATTCAACAGCCAAAGGGCAAACAAATCTTAATTCCTGTCATCGATGAAGTTGTGCTTCATGTCAATGTAAAAGACAAGGTCGTTAAGGTTCACCTGATGGAAGGGCTGATCTAACGGTATGCGCATTGACGTATTGACGCTATTTCCTGAAATGTTCCACGGTGTATTCGGAGCAAGCATTCTTGGAAAAGCGAAGGATAAAGGAATTGTCAGCCTGAACGCGGTTAACTTTCGTGATTATGCAAATAATAAGCATAATACGGTTGATGACTATCCTTATGGCGGTGGCGGCGGAATGGTCCTTAAGCCGGAGCCGTTGTTCGCCGCCGTAGAGGACTTGATGCCGGAAGGCGCCGAGCGTCCTCGCGTAATACTGCTTTGCCCGCAGGGGGAGCCATATACGCAGAAGAAAGCCGAAGAGCTGTCTGCTCACAAGCATCTCGTGTTTGTGTGCGGTCATTATGAGGGGTACGATGAGCGAATCCGTCAGCATTTGGTGACAGATGAAATCTCATTAGGAGATTATGTGCTGACCGGCGGTGAGCTTCCCGCAATGGTTATGATTGATAGTATTGTTCGGCTTCTGCCCGGCGTTCTCGGCAATGAGAACTCAGCTGTGACGGATTCCTTCAGCACAGGGCTGCTGGAGCATCCGCACTATACACGTCCGGCGGTATTCCGTGATTGGGAAGTGCCGGAGGTGCTGATGTCCGGCCATCATGCCAATGTGGAAGTGTGGCGTCGTCAGCAGTCTATATTACGGACATTGGAACGTCGTCCTGAACTGCTTGAGACCGCCGAGCTTACGAAGAAAGAACGGCAATGGCTGAATGAACAGATCCGTTCCCGCGAACAAAACAGCAACAATTAGCTCTGATGTTATAACTCAAAAAGTTTATGATAAGTTATTGTGTACTGGGCTTGGATGTGTTATAATTTCAGATGTTGCTTTTGCAAAGTCGGACGGTCCGCTATGAAGCCATGATCCGGTTTTCTATCTGTTTCCGGTTAGCTTATAAGAACGTCTATGGTGGAAGGAGTGAAACTACAATGAATCTTTTACAAATCATTGCACAAGAAAATCTTCGTACAGACCTTCCTAACTTTCGTCCAGGCGATACGTTAAAGGTGCATGTAAAGGTTATCGAGGGATCTCGTGAGCGTGTACAGTTGTTCGAAGGCGTTGTTATTAAACGTCGCGGCGGCGGTATCAGTGCTACTTTTACAGTACGTAAAATCTCGTATGGCGTTGGTGTGGAAAGAACTTTCCCACTGAACTCGCCGAAGATTGAGAAGATCGAAGTTGCTCGTCGTGGTAAAGTTCGCCGCGCGAAACTGTACTATCTTCGCGAACTTCGCGGTAAAGCTGCGAGAATCAAAGAAATTCGTTAATTATCGACAAGAGAGGGGACTTGCGCAAACAAGTCCCTTTTCGTTTTTTTTAAATACTAGATTATTTACATATCTATAGTCCCAGCATAGAAGAGGGTGGAATTTGTGGATCAACAGAACCGCACAGAAGAGAATGGACAAGAGTCGAACGAATTGAATCAACGTGATCATGTACATGCTGCAGCAGATGGTGTTGATCCTTCAATCAACGAGTCCAGATCTAAACGATCGAACGGCAACCGCGCTCAGAAAGAGGTATTCGAGTGGGTTAAAGCACTTGCAATTGCAGCTTTACTAGTGCTTGTAATCCGTTATTTCCTGTTTGCTCCGTTCATTGTAGATGGACCGTCGATGGAACCAACCTTCTATACAGGGGAACGTCTTATCGTAAACAAAGTGATATATGACATTCGTGAGCCGCATCATGGCGAAGTAGTTGTCTTTCATGTACCGGAAGAGGGCAGAGATTTTATTAAACGGGTCATTGGCGTCCCTGGCGATAAAGTCAAATATCAAGACGATGATTTGTACATCAATGGCAAAAAGGTCGATGAGCCATATCTTAAAGAATCGATCGAGAATGCTAAAGCAAACGGCGAAATCTTCAACAATCAAGGGACAGACCGTAATTTCCCGAATGCTAATTTTACAACCGATGTTGTTCCTGAAGGGATGATCCTTGCGTTCGGTGATAACCGCCGCAACAGTAAGGATAGCCGGATGATCGGGTATGTATCGATGAAGGAGATCGTCGGCCGTGCGGATATTATTTTCTGGCCGATGGACAAAATTTCTTTCGTGAAACACAAATGAGGTGAAGTAGTAACATGACGATTCAATGGTTTCCCGGCCACATGACGAGAGCAAGAAGGGAAATTCAAGAGAAGCTCAAACTGATTGATATTGCGATTGAGCTGCTGGATGCCCGAGTACCGCTTTCGAGCCGGAACCCGATGATTGACGATATTTTATTGAATAAGCCGAGACTGATTTTGCTGAATAAATCGGATTTGGCGGATGCGCGTACGACCGAGAAGTGGATGGCTTATTTTGCAGACCTCGGTTATACAAGCTTGGCTATCGACTCTTCTACAGGAACGCGCGTCAATGAAATTCCGGTTAAGGTAAGGCAGCTGCTCCATGACAAAATCGAACGACAAATATCCAAAGGGATTACACCGAGAGCTGTTCGCGGGCTGATCGTTGGAATACCGAACGTTGGTAAATCAACGCTTATCAATCGTCTGGCTGGTCGCAGCATTGCGGCTACCGGCGATCGTCCGGGTGTTACGAAAGGCCAACAATGGATAAAAGTCGGCACGGAAATGGAGCTGCTCGATACGCCGGGTATTCTATGGCCGAAATTCGAGGACCAGCTCGTTGGCCAACGACTGGCTATGACCGGTGCCATACGTGAGCAAGTTCTAAACATTGAGGATGTAGCTTTCTTCACGGTGAGAGAACTGGCGAAACGCTACTGGCCGATGCTGTCGGAACGTTTTGGCTTGAAGGACCCTCCAAAGGATTACGAAGACAATGACGAAATCGTACGTTTGATGGAGGATATCGGTCGTAAGCGGGGCTGCTTGGTTAGCGGAGGCCGCGTTGACTTGGAGAAAACATCCGGCATTATTTTGCGTGAGATGCGGGCAGGTAATCTGGGCCGTCTTTCGCTTGAATCTCCGGATGATTTTATGTAATGCGCGGATTGTTATGCGAATGAAGCCGAGGCTTCGATTGCAGTAATCCGCTGCTAAGAACGGCTGCCTTGATCATGAGGGAGCCGTTTGTTTTGTATATATGGGGATTGTTGAGCAGGTTTTGGGGATTTTGTGGTACGGGGAGCGGGGATTGTTATGTTAGAGTTTGAGAAACCGTTATGGGAGCAAGGGTATCGGAGCGTTGCCGGCATCGATGAGGTAGGACGCGGCTGTTTGTTTGGGGATGTGGTCGCAGCTGCTGTTATTTTGCCGGAGGGATTGATACTTGATGGCGTTGACGATTCCAAGAAGCTGTCGGAGAAGAAACGTGAGGAACTGTACGAGCTCATCATTGATCAGGCGGAAGCTTGGGCAGTATCTTGCGTGAATGCCGAAGTAGTGGATGCCATTAATATTAAGCAAGCTGCTCGACTTGCGATGAAGCAAGCGGTCGAATTGCTTGCCGTTCCGGCTGAATATTTGCTGGTGGATGCGGAGAAAGTGGATCTTGATCTCCCCCAAGAGTCTATTATTAAAGGGGATGCTAGAAGTCAGTCTATCGCAGCTGCTTCCATTATTGCGAAAGTAACTCGCGACCGGCTATGTAAAGGGGAATGGGATCAGCTGTATCCGGAGTATGGGATTGCACTACATAAGGGCTACGCGACAAAGCTGCATCGGGAGAAGCTGCTGGAGCTAGGAGCTACTCCAATGCACCGTCAGAGCTTCTTAGGGAAGCTGTTTATGGAGCAGCAGGTGTTGTTTTAGGATGATTGATGAGAGGGAATAGCGAGATACCGGAAGCAAAGTGCATGAAGTGAGAGAAGAATAGCTGCGCTTGGACCGTTCGTTCCTATATAATTGGGGATGTTCGGTTTTTTTATTTTTGGATGCGTTAATCTGCGTCTCCACTGAGCCGATAATAATGGTATAGGATCACAATCGGTTTTGATGGTAGGGTGTATAGGAAGTTTGTTGGGAAGGAAGCGGTCGCGATATGACATTATCGATCGGACAATTGATGAAGGGACTGCTTGGCGATGTGCAGCCCGGCGATAGCAAGGCTATGGAACTTAAGGTCGGGCAAATTGTGCGTGGCGTTCTGGTTAAGATGTTAAACGATCAGGAAGCGGTCATTCAAATAAATGGGACTCAGGTGCAAGCGAAATTGGAAACGCCGCTGCAGCCGGGGCAATCCACCTTACTTCAAGTGCAGCCGCAGTCAGTCGATGGCACGCTTGTCCTGAAGCTGGTGGATCAGCAAACGGCAACGTTGAATGAAGCGAGCTTGAAAGATTGGCTGAAGGCGTCAGGTTTGCCTGAACAGAAATGGACGCAAGAGCTTGTGCGCGATTTGCGTCGTGAGGGCGGTACTCTGACTCGCGAGACAGCGAGTCAATTTAAGCAGGCGCTGGCTGTTATGCCGCAAGGCGGCGACGCGCAGGTTTGGGCAAAGGCAGCCGCGCTCGCGAATAAGCGCGGCCTGCCGATGACAAGCGCGACGATCGGAGCGCTTGCACAGACGATCTCCGGCACTCCGGCGCATACGCTGCTGGAGTCGCTGGAGCGGGGGCTTGCCGCTTGGAGCGGCGCCTCGTCCGCCGATGATGGTGCGGCGGGCGAAGCCGCGCAGCCGCAGCAGTCGGCGGCGCAAGCGGCTGCAGCGAAGCTGCAAACGCTGCTGCGCGAAGGCGCGGCGTTTATGCGCGCAGCGCAGGGCGAGGCCGGGGTGCAGCCGGCGGTTTCGAGCGCCGAAGGCGCGCTTGGCGCCGCAGCGCAGCCGGCGCCGGTGCCAGCGGGAGCAGCGGGTTCCGCTGCTGCTCCCGCCGCCGATGCGCGCAGCGCAGCGGGCGAAGGCGCGGCGGCTGGCACAGCCGCGCCGAGCACCGGAGGCGCAGCTGCGGCGAGCGCGCAGCCCGCGGCTCCGCCAACAGCAGCCCCGCCTATCATTACAGGCGGCGGGGCTGCAAAGCCGGCTTCGCCGGAAACAACCACGCACAATCATGCCGCAGACGCTGGCACGACAGCCCCATCGCCGCAGCCGGCAGGATCATCACCGAACTGGGTGGGCCAGATGATGAAATGGCTGGGCGTAGATCATGAGCGTCTGCTTGCTGCTGCAGTGACGGAAGATCAGCAGCAAGCGACGAAACAGCCCGAGCTGCAGAAACAACCAACTGACCCTGCGGTTCAGAACGGACAAGAAAATAAATCAACGCTGTCGACTCATCAGTCCCCGAAGGAAAGCTTGGAACGGAGTGTCGCAACCTTAATCAATGATCGAGCTCAGCTGCAGCAAGGAAACAATCAGCTTCCGAACGTGGTACCTTCTTCGGATTCGCTTGATTCCATGAAGAACGCTGCCGATGATTCACTGAAGAGCGCGTTAATGACACTTGCTTCCTCGGATGATGTGCCACCTACGCTTCGGGATACGGCGCAGCAGCTCGTTTCGCATATTACAGGGCAGCAATTGCTATTATCCCCTGAGAAATCAGGCGCATTGTTATCCCATGTAACGATGTTTATTCCGATGCACAGTCAGGATGGGGGACAGACGGCTTCGGTACATATTCAAACAAGACGTGGCCGTAAAGGTGAACTCGATGCAGATAATTGCAGGCTTTTGTTTGATCTGCGCATGAAGTCGTTAGGTGATACTGTCGTAGATGTACAGGTCGTTGATAAAATCGTCAGTCTTAACTTGTGGAATGACCATCCGATGGCTGGTTCACTAATAGAGACTTCCCGAGCTGAGTTGTCGGAGGCGCTGCAGCGTGCCGGATATCAGTTACTCACATTGAAAGCGACTCCGATGCCGGAACGAATGGCAGAGCGAATGAATGCATCCGATGCAACGGCAGTGGGAATAGGAGCGACTGAGTGGTCGACTAAACCTTACAAGGGAGTAGACTATCGCGTATGAACCGGAGAGATAAGAAGGAACAAACCCAAGATGGTCTCATGCAGAATAAAAAAGCAGTTGCGCTAAAATATGAGCCGGGAGAACGAAATGCTCCGGTCGTGGTAGCAAAAGGCCGCGGTAAGATGGCAGAAGCTATACTCGATAAAGCCGCTGAAAGCGGGGTTCCGATTCAGCAGGATTCCTCGCTTGTCGAAGTGCTTTCGAAGCTTGATTTGGATCAAGAGGTGCCGCCTGAGCTGTATACACTGGTGGCAGAGATATTGTCGTTTGTTTATCGGTCGGATCGCAAGGCGGGAGGAAGTAAAGATTGAAACCGAATAGCCGCACTACCAAAACCGACACCAGACAAGCGATTGGCAAGTTCGGAGAAGAGGAAGCCGTTCGCTACTTAAGAGAACACGGTTATATGATCGTTCATCGGAACTGGCGATGTCGTATGGGAGAACTGGACATTGTAGCAAAAACGGATTCCAACATCATCATAGTTGAGGTACGGACGCGCAGATCAGGCGGTAGATTCGGTTCAGCCGCTGAATCGGTCGATATTCGTAAACAGCTGCAAGTCAGGTCTATCGCTGAGGTTTATCTGTCCATGAATAAGCTGCATCATATTCCGGTACGCTTTGATGTTATTGCAATCACAGCTGTAGCTGTTCATGGAGAATCACTCGAACCCTATCGTGTCACCGAACTCAAACATATTGAATCCGCGTTCTAGTTCATGGGTTACATAGTACAAAACTAGAGAAAGAGATGGCCCAATGGCCATCTCTTTCTCTAGTTTTGACTAAATGACATGAAGCTTTCGATCCAAACAACGATAACCGATCGCTTCAGCGATATGCTGACTGTCTACTAGGTCGCTCGATTCTAAATCAGCGATCGTACGAGACAGCTTTAGTATCCGATCATGTGCACGTAAGCTGACGCCCAGCGTATCGAACGCTACGCGAAGCAGTTGTTCGGCTTCTCGCGATAATAGAACTGCTTTACGAAGAGAAGCACCGGCCAGATCAGTTATCGAACGACGGGAGAGGCTGGCAGATGTTCGAGCTTGCTGGCGCTCCGTTGCCGCTAGTACAATTGCTTTCATTTCACCAGATGACATGCCGATTGTCAGACCTTCTGTCGTCGGTGGCCGAGGTACTTCTATGTGCATATCTATACGGTCCAGTAGCGGACCGGAAATCTTCGCTCGGTAACGTGCGAGTGCTAACTCGCTGCAAACACAGCGATGCTCATCAGAGTCATGTCCATAGTAGCCGCACGGGCAAGGGTTCATGGAAGCGGCTAGTAGAAAAGAGGCCGGAAATCGAAATACAGCACGCGATCTGGCGATGGTAACTTCCTTGTCCTCCAAAGGCTGTCTCAACACCTCCAGTGCAGCTCTCGAAAACTCTGGCAGTTCATCCAGAAACAGCAGTCCCCGGTGAGCTAGTGTAACTTCACCGGGTCTGGGGATGGACCCGCCGCCAATTAACCCAGCGGCGGAGATCGTATGATGCGGACTGCGAAATGGGCGCTCCCTCATTAACGAAGGAACACCGCCCGGCAGTTTACCGGCAGCACTATAAATCTTCGTTACCTGGAGTGCTTCTTCTTCGTCTAGCGGAGGCATAATGCCCGGAAGCCTTCTTGCGAGCATAGTCTTGCCTGTCCCAGGAGGGCCAGAAAGAAGAACATTGTGTTTGCCGATTGCAGATATAAGCAAAGCACGCTTCGCATGCTGCTGTCCCAGCACATCCCCGTAATCTCCATATGGTACTCCATAATTCCTGGTAGCGGATACAATGTTCTGTTCTGCATGAACATCATATCGAAGCTGTTCCCATGTACGATCATCGGCATTCGCATCACCTAGCTCGCGCAAATGAGAAACGGCAAACAACTGCATGCCTTCGATACATGCCGCTTCTGCGGCGTTGGCCTTCGGCAGCAGCACCTGGGTAATGCCGCTCAAGCGAGCTTGCTCGACCATAGCCAGCACTCCCGGAATGGCTCGGAGTTCACCATTTAGCGCCAGTTCTCCCAGTACCAACACGTTTTCAAACATCTTGCTCTTCAGCTGTCCGCTTGAGGTCAGAACGCCTGCAGCAATGGCCAAATCAAAAGCAGTGCCTTCTTTGCGAAGATCTGCCGGTGCAAGATTAACGGTAATCCGTTCCATCGGAAATGTGAATCCACAGTTCTTGACTGCTGCTCGGACGCGTTCAATCGATTCCCTTACGGCCGGGTCTGGAAGTCCGACCACATTGACTTGGGGAAGACCATTCGAAATATCGACTTCGACGGCAATCGATTTACCTTCCACACCATAAACGCTGCCGCTGCAAATTTGCGTATACAAAACAAAAACACCTCCACCGAATAAGTCGGATGAAGGTGCTTCCTCACAGGTCCGTATGTGATCTATTTGAATCATAACTTAGCTGCAAAACAGCTGTCAACGCGTTCCCGTTAACCTGCGATAAACCGATCGATTTCATCAAGATGATGCCGATCATGAGAGACGAAGTCATCCAAATAATGATGGATCGTAAAAGGGTTCCCGTCCGCATCCGTGTAGTTCATTTCTCGTCTCTCTTCAGATAGGGAATTCAGTAGCTTCCATAGTTCTTCTCGAATGGACATGCATTCTTCGAGCAGCTGCTCTTTACTGATTGACTCCGCATAGGCGGCTGCATGGCGATTGAAAGCATCGAAATCTGAATGTCTCAATGTCAGCGGTTTGCCTTCGGCAATAGGCAGAATCGCTTCTTGCAGGAAATGACGATCCCAAAGCATAATATGACCGATTACGGAGCGGGTGGACCATTTGTCAGGTTTAAGCGGAGCATTCCACATTTCATCAGATAAAGTGCGAAGAGAGCCCGCGAATGGAATCAAGGATTGGAATGTCGATAATAGTCCGGAATAGGTGTTCATCCAGTAACCTCCTAATAAATGCTTAATCATAGGATACTAGAACATATGTTTGGTGTCAATAATTTGTTAAACTTAGGCAATACTAGTCAAGTAATCCTTATTTTAGCCTTTGCATCTCCAAGATGAGTACATTTCATGAATTCCATATCGATATGAGATGAAACTAATATCAAAAAAGATGGCTTTTTAGGCTAAAAAAATAGGAAACACATGACGAAACGTGTTACAATACTTATGGTTTTGTGTACATACGTAGGATTTGACTGCGGATAGGAGGATTTTCGTCAATGAATATCCATGAGTATCAGGGTAAACAACTGCTTAAGCAGTATGGGGTTGCCGTACCGGAAGGTAAAGTGGCGTTCTCTGTCGATGAAGCGGTGGCAGCAGCAGAAGCGCTGGGCACACCGGTTGTCGTTGTAAAAGCGCAAATTCATGCAGGCGGCCGCGGTAAAGCGGGCGGCGTTAAAGTTGCCAAAAATTTGGATGAGGTTCGCACTTATGCCAGCCAAATTCTGGGCAAAGTTCTCGTAACCCACCAAACGGGTCCTGAAGGTAAAGAAGTTAAGCGCCTGCTTATCGAGCAAGGCTGCGACATCAAGAAAGAGTACTACATCGGTCTAGTTGTTGACCGCGTAACCGGACGGATCGTCATGATGGCATCCGAAGAGGGCGGCACGGAGATCGAAGAAGTAGCTGAGCACTCGCCGGAGAAGATTTTCAAAGAAGTTATCGACCCTGCGGTCGGCCTTCAAGTTTTCCAAGCGCGTAAGCTGGCTTACTCCATCAATATTCCGAACGAATTGGTCGGCAAAGCAGCTAAATTCATGCTGTCTCTGTATGCGGCTTTCGTAGAGAAGGACTGCTCCATTGCAGAAATCAATCCGCTCGTCGTAACAGGCGACGGCAACGTTATGGCGCTTGACGCCAAGCTGAACTTCGATTCCAATGCCTTGTACCGTCATAAAGACATCTTAGATCTTCGTGATTTGGATGAAGAGGATGAGAAGGAAATTCAAGCGTCCAAGTTTGATCTGAGCTACATCGCACTCGATGGCAACATCGGTTGTATGGTTAACGGCGCAGGTCTTGCAATGGCGACAATGGATATTATCAAGTACTACGGCGGCGACCCTGCTAACTTCCTGGACGTAGGGGGCGGTGCGACCAAAGAGAAAGTTACGGAAGCGTTCAAAATCATCCTCTCCGATGAGAAGGTGAAGGGCATTTTCGTTAACATTTTCGGCGGTATCATGAAATGCGATATTATCGCAGACGGTGTTATTTCAGCGGCTAAAGAGCTCGGTCTTGACCGTCCGCTTGTTGTTCGCTTGGAAGGCACCAACGTTGAACTGGGCAAGAAAATGTTGAACGAATCCGGACTAAACATCGTGGCTGCAGACTCTATGGCCGACGGTGCACAAAAAATCGTCGCGCTTGTAAAGTAAGACTTAATTGTCGCACTTTACGCGGCATACGAATTCATTTAGGGGATGTGAGTTTCGATGAGCATTTTGGTAGGCAAAAACACAAAAGTCATTACCCAGGGTATTACTGGTGCCACAGGGTTGTTTCATGCGAAGGGCGCCCTGGAATACGGTACCCAAATGGTTGGCGGAGTTACGCCCGGTAAAGGCGGAAGCAATGTTGACATTACACTAGATAACGGAACAGTAGTTTCGCTTCCTGTATTCAATACGGTAGCAGACGCTGTTGCCAAAACAGGCGCTACAGCGTCCGTTATTTATGTTCCGCCTGCATTCGCGGCAGATTCCATTTTGGAAGCTGTTGATGCGGAGCTAGACCTGGTTATCTGTATTACAGAAGGTATTCCGGTTATCGACATGATTAAAGTAACACGGTACATGGAAGGCCGTAAAACGCGCCTGATCGGACCGAACTGCCCAGGCGTTATTACGCCGGGTGAATGCAAGATCGGCATCATGCCGGGCTACATTCATACAAAAGGCCATGTAGGCGTTGTTTCCCGCAGCGGAACGCTCACTTACGAGGCTGTTCATCAGCTGACTACCCGCGGAATCGGCCAATCCTCCGCGGTAGGTATCGGCGGCGACCCTGTTAAAGGCTCGGAATTCATTGATATCTTGAACATGTTCAATGAAGATCCGGATACTTACGCTGTCATCATGATCGGTGAAATCGGCGGCTCTGCCGAAGAAGAAGCGGCGGAGTGGGTTAAAGCGAACATGAAGAAACCGGTTGTTGGCTTCATCGGCGGCGCAACTGCACCTCCGGGCAAACGGATGGGACATGCTGGTGCGATTATTTCCGGCGGTAAAGGAACAGCAGCTGAGAAAATCGCAACGCTTGAGAAATGCGGCATTCGCGTAGCACCAACGCCTTCCGAAATGGGTTCTACCCTTGTAAGTGTTCTGGAAGAGCGCGGCATGCTTGAGAAATGCAAAACGCACTAAGAGCCACTTAACACAATAACTTCAATTAAAGGTAAGCAACCTTTCGATTTGCCCGCTATGGGCTTTCGGAGGGTTGCTTTTTTTCATTTATCAGACCGGTTGGCTTGCATTCTCCTTGCAGCAGGGTCACAATAAGGAAGAATGCGGGCCGTCATTCGAAAGGACGGTGCATTATTAATGAAGGAATATATTCAAGAGCGCGAAATCCTGCTTACGTTACATGAAACACCAGGCATAGGCTGGCAGTCAGTACGCAAGGCTGCGGAGTATGGAGAATGGCGGCTATACGAGCGATTTTCGCCCGAAGCTTGGGTGTCATCAGTCGGGTTAAAGCCGGATCAGGCAAAAGCGATTTCGAATGCGTTTGCAACGGTTAAGCCGGAAGAACGTAAGGAAAGGATGTCGAGGCTCGGCATTCAAGTGATTACGTGGTTCGATGAAAACTATCCCAAACTACTGCGTGAGATACCTCAGCCTCCTTGGGTCCTATACGCAATTGGTCGAATGGAGCTCTTGAATCAGCATGCAATTGCCATTGTAGGAACAAGAGGACCGACAGCTTATGGCCGCAAAACAGCTTTTGACCTAGCTAGGAAGCTCTCTGAGCGAGGATTAACCGTCGTTAGCGGAATGGCGAGGGGAATAGATGCATTAGCCCATGAAGGTGCGCTGGAGGCCTTTGGAAGCACGGTTGCAGTTTTAGGCACCCCCGTGGATCGAATTTATCCTTTAGATAACCGCGGGCTCTACGATCAAATTGTGAGAAATGGCGTCGTTATTTCGGAAGTTTCTCCGGGTACGCCCTTTCATCCTGGATTGTTTCCGCTGCGAAATCGCATTATAGCCGGACTTTCATTAGGGACCGTAGTAGTAGAAGCGGCTGAGCGGAGCGGGTCATTGATTACAGCCGACCAGGCGCTCGACATGTCGCGGGACGTATTTGCCGTTCCGGGTCCGATCTCTTCGCCGAAGAGTGCAGGAACAAACGGGCTGATTCGTCAAGGGGCTAAACTTATCTCATCTGTCCAGGATATTTTGGAGGACTATGAAGGATTGCTCCCGCAACTTGAAATATCGAAGGCGCAAGTAGGTTTAAAGTCTGAACTGCAAGACGTGAATTTGGATGAGAATGAAGCCGTTTTACTTCAATTCTTACAGGATGGTCCTCTATCTATTGACCGTCTGCATGAGCTTTCATCCTTTCCTTTTGGACTTTTGCATTCAGTTCTGATAAATTTATCTATAAAACGGAAGATTGAACAGCATCCAGGTTCCATATATAGTGTAATGTAGCATGCATTGGAGAGGAGGGCGCATCTATGGCAGATTCACTTGTCATCGTCGAGTCACCGGCAAAGGCGAAAACAATCGGCAAATATCTAGGAAGCAAATTCATCGTTAAAGCATCGATGGGTCATATCCGGGATTTGCCGAAGAGCCAAATCGGTGTAGAAGTCGAGAATGATTTTAACCCCAAATATATAACCATTCGTGGAAAAGGGAGCGTCCTGAAGGAATTAAAAGACGCCTCCAAAAAAGTGAAAAAAGTCTATCTCGCAGCTGACCCGGATCGCGAGGGTGAAGCGATTGCGTGGCATTTGGCACACTATCTCGAGATAGATGAGAGCGACTCCTGCCGAGTCGTATTTAATGAGATTACGAAACAGGCAGTGAAAGACGCCTTCAAAACACCAAGACCGATTAATATGGATCTGGTAAATGCCCAACAGGCGCGCCGGATACTAGATCGTCTGGTCGGATATAAGATCAGCCCGCTGCTGTGGAAGAAAGTGAAGAAGGGGCTGTCTGCGGGACGGGTGCAGTCCGTTGCCGTAAAGCTGATTATCGATCGGGAGAATGAGATTGATGCCTTTGTTCCCGAAGAATATTGGTCGATTACAGCTCAACTGAAACAAGGCTCCACGACTTTCGAAGCGAAGTATCATTCTCTTAATGGCGGCAAGCGCGAGCTTGGCAACGAAGCGGATGTGCAAGAAGTACTGCAAGCTATGGGCTCTTCCGCGTTCACGGTCAGTGAAGTGAAAGAGAAGGAGCGCCAGCGGAATCCGGCAGCTCCGTTTATTACAAGCTCGCTTCAACAGGAAGCTGCGCGTAAGCTTGGTTTCCGTGCTTCCAAGACGATGTCAGTTGCCCAGCAGCTTTATGAAGGGGTTGACCTCGGTAAAGAAGGGACAGTCGGTCTCATCACTTATATGAGAACGGATTCTACTCGCATTTCGACGATCGCCCAAGAGGAAGCGAAAGCTTATATAGAAGAGAAATATGGAGCTGCATTCGCGCCAGAGCAGCCTCGCGTTTATGTGAAGAAGAACAGCAATGCTCAGGATGCGCATGAGGCGGTTCGTCCAACGTCCGTACTCCGCGATCCGGACTCGATGAAAGAGTTCTTGAGCCGTGATCAATTCCGGTTGTATAAGCTTGTTTGGGAACGTTTTGTAGCAAGTCAGATGTCTTCTGCTGTATTGGATACGATGACTGTCGACTTTAACGTCGGTAATGGCGCCGTGTTCCGGGCGGTAGGATCCAAAGTGAAATTCCATGGTTTTATGAAAATCTATGTCGAAGGCAACGATGATGGCACGACGGATGAAGAGAAGTTTCTTCCGCCACTGTCAGCAGGCAATGTCGTCGGTACGGAATCCGTAGAACAGAAGCAGCATTTCACGCAGCCGCCTCCGCGTTATTCGGAAGCACGTCTTGTGCGGATGATGGAGGAAGTGGGCATCGGACGCCCAAGTACGTATGCGCCAACGCTTGAAACGATCCAGAAGCGCGGCTATGTGGCCATCGAAGAGAAGAAATTCATTCCGACGGAACTGGGCGAGCTGGTCATTCAGATGATGGAAGAGTTCTTCCCGGAAATTCTGGATGCAGAGTTTACGGCGCACATGGAAGATGACCTTGACCATGTGGAAGACGGGAAAGAAGACTGGGTGAAAGTACTGGCTAATTTCTACACCTCGTTCGAGAAGCGACTTGAGGTTGCTGAAGAAGAGATGAAGGAAGTTGAGCTGCAAGATGAAATATCTGATGAGCTTTGCGAGAAATGCGGCCGTCATTTGGTTTACAAAATGGGCCGATTCGGCAAGTTCCTGGCTTGCTCCGGATTCCCGGATTGCCGCAATACGAAGCCGATCGTCAAAGATATCGGTGTTGCTTGTCCCAAATGTGCGGAAGGAAAAATTATTGAACGCCGCAGTAAGAAGGGACGTTACTTTTACGGCTGCGATCAGTACCCTGGCTGCGATTACGTGTCATGGGATAAACCGACTACAAAGCCATGTCCGCAATGCAACAGCTTGATGGTAGAGAAGCGGAATCGCAGCGGCGCGAAGCTAGCTTGCACGCAGTGTGAATATAATGAAGAGGTACCTGAGGAGCAAGAACCGGCTGAGGGTTAAGATTGAAAGGATGGTAAGTTCATTGTCAGAATTACAACGTGTGACAGTCATCGGCGCAGGTCTTGCAGGCAGCGAGGCTGCTTGGCAAATTGCTTCGCAAGGAGTGCCTGTTACGCTTTACGAGATGAGACCGGCGACGAAAACGCCGGCTCACCATACGAATAACTTTGCCGAACTGGTATGCAGCAACAGCTTGCGTGCAAACGGGCTGGCAAACGCAGTTGGCGTACTTAAAGAAGAAATGCGCAGAATGAATTCTTTGATCCTGGATTGCGCGGATCGCAACGCGGTTCCTGCAGGCGGAGCGCTTGCCGTTGACCGTGACGGTTTCTCCGGCGATGTCACGAGGATTTTGAAAGAGCATCCGCTGATTGATGTGCGGACGGAAGAAATGACGGAAATTCCGACGGAGGGTATCGTTTTAATTGCGACAGGACCTCTGACGGCACCGCGTTTATCCGCTCAAATTCAAGAGCTGTTAGGTCAAGAATATTTCTATTTCTATGACGCAGCAGCTCCGATCGTGGAGAAAGATTCTATCGACATGTCGAAGGTCTATCTTGCTTCCCGTTATGATAAGGGAGAAGCGGCTTATCTCAATTGTCCAATGACAGAAGAGGAATTTGAGCGTTTCCACGAAGCTCTGACAACGGCTGAGACCGCCGAAGTAAAGGAATTTGAAAAAGAGCAATATTTCGAAGGCTGCATGCCGATTGAGGTTATGGCTAGCCGGGGCAAGCAAACGGTATTATTCGGTCCAATGAAACCAGTGGGGCTAATAAACCCCCATACAGGCAAGCTGCCTCACGCTGTTGTTCAACTGCGTCAAGATAACGCAGCGGGCACGCTGTACAACTTGGTTGGGTTCCAAACTCATCTCAAGTGGGGGGAGCAGAAACGGGTGCTTTCCTTGATTCCGGGATTGGAGAATGCGGAATTTGTTCGTTTCGGCGTTATGCACCGCAATACGTTCATCAATTCACCGAAATTGCTTCGTTCGACTTACCAAACAATCAGCCGCGACAATTTATTCTTTGCCGGTCAAATGACCGGAGTTGAAGGATATGTTGAATCTGCTGCTTCAGGTCTGATCGCGGGGTTAAATGCCGGTAGAGTAGCTCGCGGGTTAGAACCGCTAGTCTTCCCAGCAGATACTACGCTCGGCAGTATGGCGCAGTACATCACGACAGCAGACTTTAAGCATTTCCAGCCTATGAATGCGAACTTCGGCTTATTCCCGCCGCTTGAGAAGCGGATGCGCAGCAAGAAGGATAAGAACGATGCGATTGCTAATCGCGCGCTGGAACAGCTTGCTCGTTTCAAAGAAGAGCAGCTGGGCTATCCGGCCGAGCCTGTGCAAGTTGAGGCAGAAACGGTCATAGAGTAAACCATACAACCAGAACAGGCAAAAGAGCAGCGGCTTCGATCGATTCCTCGGCCGCTGCTTCCTTTTTGCATCTATAGGTTTCAGGGGAATTTTTGCAAAACTCAAGCTATTCTAACGAAGTAGTTTTGTTATCGTTATCTGAAAGATTATGTCTTCGCGAAACGTATGCCTATCCTTATGAAGCAGTTTCGCGTATGCGAGACTTTTAGGAGGTTGTTACTAATGGAAATGCAATTTCATGCGACAACGATCTGCGCAGTTCGGCACAATGGAAAAGGTGCTATTGCCGGCGACGGACAAGTCACGTTTGGTAATAGTATGGTCATGAAGCACCATGCGAAGAAAGTTCGCCGTCTGTATCGCGGGCAAGTTATTGCTGGTTTTGCCGGTTCAGTTGCTGACGCGATTGCCCTCTTCGAGAAGTTTGAAGGGAAGCTGGAGGAGCATCACGGAAACTTACAAAGGGCTGCTGTAGAGCTTGCGAAGGATTGGCGCTCTGACCGCGTGCTGCGTAAATTGGAAGCTATGATGATCGTGATGGATGCGACGGGGTTGCTGCTCATTTCGGGCGGCGGGGAGATTATTGAGCCGGATGATGGTATTCTCGCTATTGGCTCAGGCGGTAGTTTTGCGCTTGCAGCAGCCAGAGCTCTCTATCAGCATGCACCTCAGCTCGAGGCAAAGGATATGGTTAAATCAGCGCTTGAGATCGCAGCTGATATTTGCGTGTTCACAAACCGGAATATTATTGTGGAAGAAATAGGCTAATTTACGCGTTCATTACGGACTCATTTGGAGGGATCGGAAATGTCAAATGAAGCTATGACACCGAAGCAAATCGTGACGGAGCTTGATAAATATATCGTAGGTCAGAAACCGGCCAAACGGTCAGTGGCAGTAGCACTGCGAAACCGTTACCGGAGAAGTCGTCTGGAAGAAGCGATTAGAGACGAAATTGTGCCGAAGAATATTTTGATGATCGGACCTACCGGCGTTGGTAAAACTGAGATTGCGAGACGATTAGCGAAGCTGGTCAATGCACCGTTCGTTAAAGTGGAAGCAACGAAATTCACAGAAGTCGGCTATGTAGGTCGCGACGTAGAATCCATGGTCCGCGATCTCGTGGAAACCGCGATTCGGATGGTTAAGCAGGAAAGAACCGAGAAGGTGAAGGATAAAGCGGAGAAGCAGGCTAACGAGCGTATTGTTACGTTGCTTGTGCCGTCCGCGGCAAAACCTAAAAGCCAGAAGAATCCGCTGGAAATGCTCTTTGGCAGCACCCAAGGCGCGAAAGAGCCGGAGGTCGAGCCGGAAGAATCTGCTTCGGTCATCGAACGACGTAAGCAAGTAAAGGAACAACTGGCAGCCGGCAAACTTGAGAATGAGATGATTGAAATTGAGGTAGAGGATAACTCGCCGAATATGCTGGATATGCTTGCAGGGCAAGGTAACGAAGGCATGGGCATGGGCGCGAACATGCAGGAGCTGTTCGGGCAGCTGATGCCGAAGAAATCAAAGAAACGGAAGCTGCCTGTTAAGGAAGCCCGCAAGGCACTCACGCAGGAAGAAGCCAATAAACTAATCGATATGGACGACGTAATCACCGAATCGGTCAGCAGGGCAGAGCAGTCGGGCATTATTTTCATAGACGAAATCGACAAAATAGCAAGCTCCTCGCGAGGCTCAGGACCTGACGTGTCCCGGGAAGGCGTGCAGCGAGATATATTGCCGATTGTCGAAGGATCTACTGTGATGACAAAGTATGGCCCGGTGAAAACCGACTATGTGCTGTTTATTGCGGCAGGCGCTTTCCACATGGCTAAACCATCGGATTTAATTCCGGAGCTTCAAGGGCGATTCCCGATTCGGGTTGAATTGACGAACCTAACCTTGGAAGATTTTGTTAAGATTTTAACTGAACCCAAAAACGCATTGACCAAACAATATACGGCCCTCTTGGAGACAGAAGGCATTACGATTACTTTCTCTGAGGAAGCGATTCGTGAGCTTGCATCGATTGCGGCTGAAGTAAATAAAAACACAGAAAATATTGGCGCGCGCCGACTTCATACGATTCTGGAGAAGCTGCTTGAAGATTTATCCTTTGAAGCGCCTGAGCTCTCTCTGGAGGAGCTGGTTATCACACCGGAGTATGTCCGTGAGAAATTAGGCAGCATTGCGAAAAATCGCGATTTAAGTCAATATATACTGTAAAGGACCGGTAAGGAAAGTAGGGGGCATAAGTTAATGATTTTATTGGCAAAAACAAGAACGCTTAATCGTCTGCTGCAGCGTGCGGCAGGCGGAGCGCTCAATTTTCGTGAAATGGCAGAGGTGCTCTGCACAACGATTCAAGCCGACGTGTTCGTCGTAAGCCGTAAAGGTAAAGTATTGGGCTGCGCGGCAGTAGGTCCATTCCAACATGAACAGCTGCGTGGACTACCAGTCGCAGATTTGCGGTTTTCTATGGAAAGCAATGAACGATTCATGAATATGCAAGAAACGGTCAATAATGTCGCTCCGGATGAAGGCATCAGCGAAACTTTCCCTATGATGTCGGGTCAGCGTAAGATGACGGTGGTTCCGATTGTTGGCGGACGTGAGCGCATCGGTACGCTGATTTTGCTGCGCAATGCTGAACCATTCGGTGATGACGAGTTAATTTTGGCGGAATATGGAAGTACGATAGTAGGCATGGAGATTTTGCGTGAGCGTGCAGAGGAAATTGAGCAAGAGGCCAGAAGCCGAACCGTTGTTGCTGTGGCAGTCGGTTCTCTTTCATTCAGCGAGCTTGAGGCTGTTGAACATATTTTCGAAGAATTGGATGGTAAAGAAGGTCTTCTTGTCGCATCCAAAATTGCAGATCGCGTTGGAATCACACGTTCGGTGATCGTCAACGCACTTCGCAAATTGGAGAGTGCCGGCGTAATCGAAACGCGTTCACTGGGAATGAAAGGTACTTACATTCGAATACTAAATACCCAGCTTCTCCAGGAGTTAAAAAAGAACAAAAATTAAAATATTAGACAGTTCCATTACAAATTCATTCATAAACCAGTACATTAATCCCAAATTAAGGTCCTATCTTCGACAAAGATAGGGCTTTTTTCTTATTGTAATAAATTAGGAAAGTGAGGAAGATTAACATGACGGAAAACTTCGACACAACTCTCTCATATTTTTAATAATTCTTTGTCGAATGAAGGAGGAATGAGAGAGAATCTGTTGAATTAATTATATTACACAAGATGGAAAGTGGGGTTTTTCAGTGAACCTGTTGAATGGCCCGGAATTCAGTCGATTACAGGGTGCTATGAATGCTGCAGAAATGCGCCAACGCATCATCTCCAACAATATAGCGAATGTAGATACGCCGAAATTCAAGCGCTCTGAGGTTGTTTTCGAACAGATACTAGAGCAAAGCATGGGCGGTAATAAATTCCAGATTTCTGGTAAAAGAACAGATGCTCGTCACATTGCCATTGGTGCTTCATCCGCCGTTCCCGAAGCAAGAGTGATTACGGACGAATCGAGCGTGATGAACAACGACATAAACAATGTCGACATTGATCGAGAAATGTCGCTTCTTGCAAAAAATCAATTGAACTACAATTATTACGTTCAACAGATCAATCATGAAGTGAAAATGATGAGATTGGGCATCGAAGGGAGAGCTTGAGTATGAGGTTAACTAACGGATTTGATGCCAGTGCATCAGCATTAACTGCTCAGCGGCTCCGAATGGATGTCATTTCCTCGAATATTGCGAATGCGGAAACAACGAGAGCGAATTTTGTGAATGGCCGTTACGAACCTTACAAACGTAAACTGGTCGTGCTGGAACCGACTTCCCAATCGTTCGCGGATGTTCTAAACGGACAATTAAACGGTAAGAATTCATCCCCCGGTGTTAAGGCTTCTCGGATTATTGAAGATCAGACGCCATCAAAGCTGGTATACAATCCAAGCCATCCGGATGCGGATGAGAATGGATATGTGAAAATGCCAAACGTTGATGTGCTGAAAGAGATGGTGGATATGATCTCTGCCTCACGGTCATATGAAGCCAATGTAACCGCATTGAATGCCACAAAAGGTATGTTTATCAAAGCGCTTGAAATCGGTAAATAAACAGAGATAAAGCGGAGGGATACCATTGATTAACCCATTGTCGTTGAATATGCTGCAATCGCAAAATGTTAAACTTTTTGACTCAGGAATAGAGAAGAATGATGCAAATGCCCCATCTTCTGCTTCTGCTTCGGACATGACGAAATCGTTTAGTGATTTCCTGAAGAATGCATTGGATGGTGTCGGTGAACAAGAGAAGAACGTACATACAATGACTGATCAATACATGCTGGGTAATGTGGATATATCGCAAGTTATGGTTGCTTCACAGCAGGCTGAACTCGGCTTGCAGCTCACCTCACAAGTCCGCAACAAAGTGATTGAAGCCTATCAAGAGATTATGCGGATGCAAATCTAATAGCAGCACAATTGGCATTAGAGGATAACAGTGAGGTGAAATCGTGAACGAGAAATTTGCCCAGTATCGAGCTAAGGTTGCTCAATATTGGAATGCAATGGAGAAGAGACAGAAGATTTGGCTGGGAGCCTCGGTTGGCGTACTCGTCCTAACAATTGTATTACTAACTATGATTTTCTCGAGGGTAAGTTATGAAGTCGCGTTTCGCGATTTGGATAGTACGGATGCTGCGGCTGTAATGGAATACTTGGACACGAACAAAATTCCTTACAAGCTTGAAAACGGCGGACAAAGCATTCTGGTTCCGACGGCGGATGCCGCAAAGGTCAAGATCGAAGCAGGCTCGCAGGGAATCGTTCGCAACGGTTCGATCGGACTCGACATTTTTAATGATACGAACTCCATGTTCGGTTCTACGGATCGTGAATTTGAT
Organism: Paenibacillus rhizoryzae; assembly: GCF_059686995.1. NCBI lineage: Bacteria > Bacillati > Bacillota > Bacilli > Caryophanales > Paenibacillaceae > Paenibacillus > Paenibacillus rhizoryzae. Next base: position 513,127 of record NZ_JCAALT010000003.1, read on the forward strand.
GTCAAATTAAGAAACGCGTTGAACGGAGAAATTCAGCAGCTTCTTAACGGGATGCAAGGCGTTCAGAAATCGAATGTTCTTGTGACGATACCGAACGAATCTCCATTCATGACTGAAGAAGAGAAAGAGCAGTCTTCTGCAGCAATAACAATGACTTTCCGTCCGGGCTATCGACCGAGTCAGAAAGAAGTTGACGGCTACTATAACTTGGTGAAAAGCTCGATTCCTAATATCAAGATCGACAACATTACCATTTCAAGCCCCGAAGGCGAGCTTCTTGCATCGGATGAGATCGGCGGCGCAGCTTCAGGCGGAGATCTAATTGAGACACACTACCAGCTGCAGCGCAAATACGAGAATGATCTTAAACAAAAGATTCAAACTTTCCTAGCTCCGATGGTCGGGATGGAAGATCTCGTAGTTAATGTTTCCAGCTCACTGAACTTCGAGAAGAAGGTTTCGGATCAGAATCTAGTGAGACCACTGGAGAACAATAATAATAACGGCATCGTTTTAAGTGAAACGGAGAATAACAAAACCGCGACCGGCGCAGGTGGAGCAGGCGGAGTTGCAGGGACCGGCGAAACAGATGTTCCGGGGTACACAGCAGATCAAGGAGCTGGCGGCACCTCAGAAGAAAACAATCGGATAACAAACTATGATTATGATAAGATTCATAACCAAATCGAGTCTGGGCCATACGCCATTAAGGACTTATCTATTAGTATCGGCGTAGAGAAGAGTAAACTTAATGACGATTCGAAAAATGATATTAATAATTTCCTAACAAATTTGGTTCGTTCCCAATTGGTAGAGTCAGGCCAAGATGTAAATGATGACGTGTTAATGGCCAAAAAGGTTTCCATTATGGCGCAGACATTTGTTGACAATGGCAGTGCTTCTACTTCTGCAATCTTATCAACAGGTTGGTTAACTGCAATCGGACTTGCTGCACTAGCTATCATTGGCGGACTTGGTTATGTCGTTGTAAGACGTCGCAAGCAAGCAGCGCAAGCAGAAGAACTTGCAGCCAATCAGGCGAAAGTCGAATATCCGACAATCGATTTGGAAACTGTCCAAAACGAAAGTCAAGTACGCAAGCAGCTTGAAACACTTGCCAAGCGCAAGCCTGAGGAATTTGTTAATTTGCTCCGGACTTGGCTTGTTGATGAATAGAGGTGGCCAGGGTGGCAAGGATGCATGGATTCAGCGGTCGTCAGAAAGCGGCAATTTTATTAATCTCGCTCGGGCCTGAAGTTTCCGCTCAAATTTTCAAACATTTGAGAGAAGAAGAAATTGAACAGCTGACGCTGGAAATCGCGAATGTCCGCAAGGTTGATACGCTGGACAAAGAAACGATTTTAAACGATTTTCATCAAATCTGTGTTGCACAAGAATATATTTCGCAAGGCGGTATTACCTATGCTCGAGAAATTTTGGAGAAGGCGCTTGGCGAAAGCAAGGCAATGGAAGTTATCAACCGTTTAACTGCCACATTGCAAGTTCGTCCGTTCGATTTTGCCCGCAAGGCGGAGGCGAGCCAAATTCTCAACTTCATACAGAACGAGAATTCGCAAACGATCGCATTGGTGCTTTCTTATTTGCAAGCGGAGCAAGCTTCTCAAATTCTTTCTTCGTTACCGCAAGAGAAGCAAGCTGAAGTTGCCCGTCGTGTCGCACTTATGGATAGCACTTCGCCAGAAGTCATTTCGCAAGTGGAACGCATACTCGAACAGAAACTATCAGCTACCGTTACTCAAGATTACACAAGTGCAGGCGGTATTGAATCAATTGTTCAAATATTAAATGGCGTCGATCGGGGTACCGAGCGTACCATCTTGGATGCGCTTGAGATTCAAGATCCGGAACTTGCAGAAGAAATCAAGAAAAGAATGTTTGTCTTCGAAGATATCGTCAATATCGACAATCGCTCCATCCAGCGTATTATCCGTGATATCGAGAATGCCGACCTACAGCTTGCGCTTAAAGTTGCGAGCGAAGAAGTACGTGAAGCTATCTTCCGCAACATGTCCAAACGTATGGCTGAGACGTTCAAGGAAGAGATGGAATACATGGGACCTGTCCGGCTGCGTGACGTTGAGGAAGCTCAAACGCGCATCGTAGCAACGATCCGTAGACTCGAAGAGTCCGGTGAAATCATCATCGCCCGCGGTGGAGGGGATGATATCATTGTCTAAGTTGTACAAATCTTCGCATGTCATTTCCGTAGAAGATGTAAAGCGGCTTGAATGGTATAACAAGTATATTCAAACGCCGGCTCCTGACGAACAGCAAAGCGAGCCTGCAGGGCCAAGTGTTGAAACACTTACCATGCGAGATCAAATCCTTGACGATGCCGAACAATTCGCTAAGCAGCGAATTCAAGAGACTGGCGAGCAAATTGAGATCATGCACGCAGAGGCCAACGCTCAAATCGACCAGTGGTGGTTGGAACGTCGTCTGCAGGATGAACAGCTGATGGAACAAATCCATCATGAGGGTTTCCAGCAGGGCTACCAAGAAGGCAAGGCACAAGCCGAAGCGGATGTGCAAGCGCACTGGGAAGTGATGCTGACTGAAGCCAGATCGATTCTCGATTCTGCCTATGACACAAAGGAACAAATCATTCAAGAAGCGGAACCGTTCGTCGTTGCGCTCAGCACGGCAATTGCAGAGAAGATCATTCAGAAGCAATTGACGATTGATCCGAATTGGTCGCTTGATATTATTCGTAAGTCGCTCGAGCGTCGCAGAGAGCAAGGCGTGATCACATTGTGCGTTTCACCTCTGCAGCTTACGTTCGTACAAGCCGCTCGTGAAGAATTATCGCTGGTGATAGATTCTCAAGCTGAATTGCAAATTGTGCCGGATGTTTCGGTCAAGGAATTCGGTTGTGTGATCCGTTCTTCCTTTGGCAGCATCGATGCACGAATTGATACTCAGTTGACTGAAATAAAACGTGAACTCATCCAATTAGCGCATCAAGCGGATGAACAAGGAGCAACTGATGACTACTAATAGGTTGGATGTAGAACGCTACATTGAACATTTACGTCCAATTGATCCTGTTCGCGTCAATGGTAAGGTCACACAGGTTATCGGGTTGACCGTAGAATCAGAAGGTCCGGATGCCAGCATCGGCGATGTTTGCTTGATCTATCCGGCAAAGTCTACTAAACCACTTAAGGCTGAGGTAGTAGGTTTCCGTAATAACAAGGTTATTCTAATGCCGCTGGGAGAGCTTCAATCCATTGGACCCGGCTGCGATGTAGTGGGTACAGGCAAACCATTAACGGTGCAGGTTGGTTCCGATTTGCTTGGCAAAGTGTTAGATGGTCTCGGACAGCCGTTAGACGGTTCTTATATCTCGAGCCGAATGCCACATCACTCTACTCATAATCTGCCGAGCAATCCACTTTCGAGACCGAGAGTAAAAGATCCGCTCAGTATTGGTGTTCGAGCGATCGACGGCTTGTTAACCGTAGGTCAAGGCCAGCGAGTTGGTATTTTTGCAGGCTCCGGCGTAGGGAAGAGTACGCTTCTCGGTATGGTCGCAAGAAACACTTCAGCTGACGTCAACGTAATTGCATTAATCGGTGAGCGTGGACGCGAAGTGCTCGAGTTCATGGAGAAGGATCTTGGTCCAGAGGGACTCGCTCGCTCCGTAGTCATTGTTGCTACTTCAGATCAACCGGCACTCATCCGAATCAAAGGCGCGCTTATTGCAACGACCATTGCGGAATACTTCCGTGACCGTGGTCTGAATGTAATGCTCATGATGGATTCCGTCACCCGTTATGCAATGGCATTGCGTGAGGTCGGACTAGCCATCGGCGAACCGCCTGCAACGAGAGGCTACACGCCGTCGGTGTTTGCAAACCTGCCTAAGCTGCTAGAACGTGCTGGAACAGGTGAACGAGGCTCAATTACAGCATTCTATACCGTCCTCGTTGATGGTGACGATATGAATGAGCCTATTGCCGACGCTGTTCGCGGTATTCTGGACGGACATATCGTACTCAGCCGTGCTTTAGCACATAAAGGTCATTTTCCTGCGATCGACGTACTTCAATCGATTAGCCGGGTTATGAAGGAAATTGTGCCGGAAGAGCAGCAAGAGGCTGCTAATGAACTGAAACGTTTGCTCTCAATTTATAAAGATTCGGAAGACTTGATCAATATTGGGGCGTACCAACGAGGTTCTAACGAAAAAATTGATCAAGCCATCGATTCTATCGACAATATCTGGTCTTTTACGCGACAGAAAACGAACGAAAAGGTTGGCTATGAGGAATCAAAAGAGAGGCTCATTCACGAATTTCATGCCTCAAACGGGAGATGAACTAGCTAGATGGCACGATTTCGTTACGCCTATCAAAAAATCGTCGACTTAAAAACAAGCGAGAAATCGCAAGCGGAATGGCAATTATCCGTTGTCGTAGGTGAGCTTCAGCATGAGGAACAATCTCTCTTAAAGCTTCATCGGGATCGAGCAGAATGGAGCGACCGTTTGCAGCTTTCATCGAATCAGGCGGTGACGCTCTCGGAGCTTATGGTAATCCAAGAGTACATCGATTATCTGGATCTTTGCATTAAACGGAAAATGATGGATATCAAGAAAGCTGAAGCTGCCGTCGAAGTCAAACGGAATGAATTGTCTGAACGAATGAAAGACGAGAAGGTATGGCAGAAATCGAAGGATAATGCGCGTCAGCGTTTCCAAGCCGATATGTTGCTTATCGAGCAGAATGAGCTTGATGAAATGGCATCTGTTCGTTTCATGTACGCAGCGCACTAACAGTTGAGACGTTTTGCGAATCGGGAGCCAATACCCGAGGGAGGGACTTATTTTGGCGGATTTGGATATGGAGAAGCAAGGCTACAGCGGGTTTGAACGGTTTATGTTTTTTGTCACACCGATCTTGTTTACGCTCATACTGCTTGGCGTACTGGTCACACTGTTTAATTTCGACTTGCGAAATAAGGCACTTGAAATTGGGAATACCGTTCCCTTCTTAAATAAAGTGCTGCCGGAGCCTGCAACTGATGAGAATTCAGCTGTTGTGGATGAAGGTAAAATCAAATCGGAAAATACGACAGCTAAGATTAGCGAGCTGAGAGCGCAATTGACCGTGAAAGAAACCGAGCTTAGCAAGGCTGCAGATGAGAAAACGAGATTATCGCTGCAGCTTAAAGATTTACAAGCTCAAGTAGAGCAGCTTAAGCAAGAGGGTACGAAGAAGGCGCTGGACGATGCAGAGTACCAGAACAACATCAATGAGCTTGCAGCCATGTATGGCAAGATTACGCCGAGCAAAGCGGCCCCAATCCTCGAAAGCATGGAGATGGATGAAGCCGTTCTCGTAATGGATGCTATGAAACCGGATGATCGCGTTCGAGTACTAGAGAAGATGAATCCGAAGAAAGCGGCCGAGGCAACGGTTAAGCTGAAAGATGTGAAGACCGCAAAGGATCGTCAGATCGCCGCGCTTCAAGCCAGAATCAAGAAACAAGATTCTGCAGTTGCCCAACCGGAGATCGTACTTAGCAAAGCACAGCTCAACACTACTTTCTCGACTATGGATCCGGCAAGTGCCGGAGAGTTGCTGCTAAAGATGGCAGATGTGAGCCCAAGTAAAGTGCTTCGTATTCTAAACGCAGTAGATGATGCGTCACGCTCTAAGATTATTGCGGAGATGTCGGGATTGAACAAAGACATTACGGCACAATTGGTTTCAAAGCTCATGCTAGGCAAATAATGCTGTTTGCCGAAGGAGGTGAAATAAATAATGCAAATGCCAGTATCAATTGCTTCTTCCAGCGTTAATGCTCCAACTGCGGTATCAGGTACAGCTTCTGGTAAAGGGACTGAAGGTAATGAGTTTAACCAGACCTTAGTTCAGACGCTTGCCGGTAATGGAGCAGGTTCAACTTCTGCACAACCTTCCAAAGATGCAGCCGTTGTTTCTCAGTTACCGGTAAATACCCTGGCATCACTATTAGGCGACAATGTATCGTCTACCGAGTTGCTTGCAGCCATCGAAGAGCTTCTAAAGAAGCTTGATGATGCAGACAGTGAGGATTTGGCTCAAACGACAACGGAAAGCAGTTTGGGCGATGCTTTGGTGCAATTAGACAATCTGTTGAGCATGCTTTCCGGTATGCCATCCGTACAGCCCGTACTTCCGCTTACCGGAAATCAAACTGCGGACATTGGCAATCAAGTCGAAGGCGATTCAGCTGGTGGGATCAACCAACTGCTTAGTATCATGGCAGGCATGATGAATGGTCAAGCGTTAGCTGCCAACATGCAAGGTCAAGCAGCACAAACGACATCAGATGCTTCTAGCAAAGAGTCGGTGAATGTTGAAGCGATCTCCGCATTGAAATCAGGCTTACAAGATGCATTATCTGACCTGCGGTCACTCTTGCAGAAGCAAAAAGGGAACGCGGCAGAGCGTGAACAAAACGTAGTGGTTAGCAAGCAGCTGATTGCAATCGAACAATTAATCAATGGGAAGAAATCGGAGCCGGCAACGGTCTCGGGAACACAACCATCCGAGCAATCGAACGAGATTGATTCCATCCGTGCTCTGCAAACGACGACTGTATCCAACAATCATCTTCAGCGCATGGCACACCAATTACTACATATAGGATTAGTGAAAACTACGGCAAAGCCTGAAGCTACACAGGGTGAGGTTGAGTCATCGCAGCCGCTTACGGAGCCAAGCAACATTAATCTAGGTCTATTAGCTGGTAATCAAGAGTTGCAGCGCCAAGCGATAACGGCTTCGAAGCAGCAGATTCAACAGCCTGTTCCGATCCAGCAATTCGTTTCAACCATTCAAAAGATGGTTGTGGGTCAGTTTAATGTAACGGCAAGCAATGGCATGTCCAATGCGCAATTGACGCTATTCCCAGAGCATCTCGGCCAAGTGAATGTCAATATTTCGATGCATAACGGTACACTCACGGCCCAGTTCGTAGCAGATACTGTAACTGCCAAGGATATGCTGGAAAATCAAATGGCACAGCTTCGTTCCACGCTGCAAGCGCAGGGGATGCAAGTTGAGAAGCTCGAGGTAACGCAATCATCTATACTGCCGAACATGTTCCAAGACCGTCAAGGGCAAAGCGGAAGAGAACAAGGAACTTCCAAACGTCAATCCAGCGATGAAACGATCGGAGAGATCGACTTTGATTCAGGGCTGGAAGAAGTAACGATGGAACAAGCGGTTGACCGTGATCTAGGCCTAGGCCGAGGTATTCATACGAGAGCATAACCTTTCGCGGTTATGGATGATTACGATGAACCTACAGATCGGAGGTGACGAGAAAAATGTCCGGTGATAATATTTCTACCCGCAACGTTTGGCCTTATTACAGTGCCAGCAATGTCCAAGCAGCAGCTGAGAAGAAAGCGGACACTTCCCTTGGCAAAGATGATTTTCTGCGGATTCTTGTAACGCAGCTGCAAAATCAAGACCCCATGCAGCCATTACAGGACAAGGATTTCATCGCGCAGATGGCGCAATTCTCTTCAGTCGAGCAGCTGGTAAACATGTCAGATCAATTAACGATGCTCCGTCAGAACCTGGGCATGGCTTCCAGCATGATCGGCAAGGAAGTTCAGTGGTATGAATACGCCAATACCGGTGAGATGCTTGCTGTAACTGGAAAAGTGGATTCTATTATTATTAAAGATAAAGCGCAATATGCAAGAATCGGTGATAAAGATATAAAGCTGGATGACATCGTATCGATCGCTGATCAAGGCGGTGAAAATACGAATGGATGATATCTTGAAGATCGGCCATTTACGCCTTACCGGGAATAGTCAGCTCCGTAAACCGAACCAGCAAGAAAGCGCAGCAGCGAGTACGGCAACTTTTAAAGAAGTGTTGGACCGCAATGTGCTTAAATTCAGCAATCATGCCGAGTTACGCATGGCGCAGCGCGGCATAACGTTCAAACCCGAAACGCTATCCAAAATCGTGAACGCAATCGATCAGGCTGCCGCAAAAGGTGCGAAAGATTCGCTGGTTGTATATCGCGACATCGCGATGATTGTCAATGTTCCAACTCGTACTGTCATCACTGCAATGGACGGAAATTCACTCCAAGGCAATGTATTCACCCAAATCGACAGTGCAGTCATTGTTTCTTAATCGGCTGGACCTTCATATTGGAAGCCGAAGAGTCGTGGATCGACTGAAGCGACTCACACGATTGACTTCTTTGCAAGGCAGATTAACTGTACTTACACCACTAGGAGGTTAACAATTCATGTTAAGATCAATGTACTCCGGCGTATCCGGCATGCGTGGTTTTCAAACGAAGCTTGACGTCATCGGTAACAATATTGCGAACGTAAATACGGTAGGCTTTAAAGCAGGCCGTGTCATGTTCAAGGATATTCTAAGCCAAACGGTCTCCGGCGTTACGCGTCCGGAAGAAGGAACGACTGGCGGCGTCAATGCAAAGCAAGTGGGCCTCGGTGTTGCGATTGCATCCATTGATACAATTCACACACCGGGTAGTGCAATGACAACAAACGTGCCGACCGATGTTCGTATTGATGGTGATGGATTCTTCGCGGTTTCTCCATCGGCAGACGGTGCTGAAGCGCCTTATCTGACTCGCGCAGGTAACTTCACGCTCGATGCAGCAGGCCAACTTGTTAATGGCGACGGCATGTTTGTACTAGATTCTAATGGCGGCCCGATTGTACTTGATCCAGGTGAGGTTAAATCCTTTACAATCTCACAGGATGGTTCGATTATTTCGGTTGGAGCAGACGGTCAAAGCCAGCCATCTGGTTTCCAGCTCGGCGTCGTGAAAGTTACGAACCCGAACGGACTTGAGAAAATCGGAGGCAACCTTTACCGGATGACGCCAAACGCGAATGTTGACGGTGAAGTGGTCATGACTACAGCCGGCGACGCTGAAGCAGGTACCGGAGCAATTATCGCAGGTCAGCTCGAGATGTCGAATGTTGATTTGACCTCTGAATTTACCGAAATGATTGTCGCACAACGTGGATTCCAAGCTAACTCACGGATCATTACAACTTCTGATGAGATTTTGCAAGAGGTTGTTAACTTGAAACACTAGTGAATAACCGTAGGGGAGGCCTACCTGCCTCCCCGCTAGTTTAAGGAGGAAGTCCATGATCGCAGTAAAGCGTTTGAATGGAAAGACATTACATATTAACGCGCTCTTGATTGAGCAAGTTGAAGAAACACCGGATACATTGATTACCTTAACAACCGGAAAAAAATTACTGGTATTGGATAAGGCCGATGAAGTTATTGCCTCCATACAGTCGTATCTTCGCAGTATAGGCGTTTATGCGGCTACCATAAAGAGTGAACATTCGGAGGGACCCTCGACATGAAAAAAATGCTGCCCTGGCTGATTACCATTTTACTAGCGATCACACTAATTGCTATCGTAGCTGTTATTTTGTACAACTCACTTATGGGTGGGGATGATCCGAAGGACGCTGTTGGCAAAGCGGCAAATAATGCAGAAGCCGTAAAGGTGGTCAAGCTTACTGCGGATGAACGGGTTAAATTAACCAGTGAAATTGCGGATATTAAAACAAACCTGGCGGACCCGGAATACATCGCGGTACTTGGGCTTGCTTTTCAATTAGATGAGAAATCGACGAAAGAAGATTTCGATAAAATTAAAGATATCCAAATCAAACCGATCATTATTCGTACATTATCTGACATGAAGCCGGATCAAGTTAAAGGTTCTGCCGGTAAAGACGAGCTGTGCGCGAAGCTGCTGAATTTGATCAATCAGGAGCTGCCGGAAGGCAAGCTCATTAAGGTAGAGGTAACCAACTTTATCGTGACGACGCTGTAGTCATTAGTTTGCAACATGACGCATTCCTTGAAGGGGGTGAAATAATTGGTTGATGTTCTGTCGCAGAACGAGATTGATGCGTTGCTCGCTGCTTTATCATCCGGTGAAATGGATGCTGAAGAATTAAAAAAGGAAGAGACGCAGAAGAAAATTCGTGTATATGAATTCAAACGTGCGGTCCGTTTCTCGAAGGATCATATCCGAAGCTTAACTCGGATACACGAAAACTTCGCGCGATACTTGACCACCTATTTCTCAGCACAGCTTCGTACATTCGTACAAATTAGTGTTGTTCAAGTTGAACAGCTGCCCTATGACGAGTTTATCCGCTCCATTCCCAAGATGACGATTCTAAACATTTTCGAAGCGGAGCCGTTAGAAGGCAGGATGGTGCTTGAGGTTCATCCGAACGTTGCCTATGCGATGTTGGATCGATTACTGGGAGGACAAGGTCTGGCGCCTTCCAAGATCAACGCACTGACCGAAATCGAAACGAACATTATGGAGCGAATATTCAGCAGGGCGTTTGAGAGCTTACAAGAGGCTTGGAAGACAATTATTGATATTTCGCCTCGGATGGAAGCACTTGAAACGAATCCACAGTTTATGCAGATCGTTTCACCGAACGAAACCATCGCGCTCATATCGCTGAGTACGAAGATTGGCGATACAACCGGGATGATTAACTTATGTATCCCGCACGTTGTAATCGAACCGATCATGCCTAGACTGTCCGTACACCATTGGTTCGTGTCGCAGAAGAAGACAAGGGCTCCTGAGGAAGTAGAGGTCCTGAAGCAGCGTGTGAGCAAAGCTAGGCTGCCAATCGTATGTGAGCTTGGTCAGTCCAGCATTTCGATTCGAGAGTTTTTGGGACTTTCGGTGGGAGATGTCATATCGCTCAGTAAACCAATAGATCAAGGACTTGATATCAAAGTCGGGGATAAGCTGAAATTTATCGGAAGCCCAGGATCGATTAAAGATCGTATGGCCGTTCAAATTGATGAAATCCTCACTGAAGGAGTGGAAGAAGAGTATGACGAGTAAAGATTACTTATCTCAAGAAGAAATCGATGCCTTGCTGCGTCAGACTTCCGATGAGGCTGAGATGCCGGAGTCGTTTAACCGGGAGCAGGAATTAAATAATTATCTGAGCTCAATCGAGCAGGATGCACTTGGTGAAATCGGCAATATAACATTCGGAAGCGCAGCAACAGCTCTTTCGACACTGCTTGGTAGAAAAGTAGATATTACAACTCCAAAAGTATCTTTGATCAAACGCAGTGAACTCGATAATGAGTTCCCTAAACCGCACGTAGCCGTATCAGTAAGCTATGTTGATGGTTTCCAAGGAATCAACTCACTCGTTATTAAAACAAAAGATGCACAGACCATTGCGGATTTAATGCTTGGCGGTGAAGGAAAGCTGCTTGGTTCAGAGTTGAATGAGATCCATATCAGCGCTGTGCAAGAAGCGATGAATCAAATGATGGGCTCATCTGCGACATCGATGTCTACCATCTTCAACCGCTTTGTAAACATCTCACCGCCGGGTATCGATATTTTGGATATTCATAGCGGTTCAGGCGTAGAGAAGCTCCCGCCGGACGATCTCTTCATTAAAGTATCGTTCCGTTTGGCTATCGGCGACTTGATTGATTCAACCATTATGCAGCTGCTGCCTATTTCTTTTGCAAAAGAGATGGTAGACACGCTGATGGGCGGAACTTCAGCTGCTGAACCTACACCGGCTCCAACACCTGTTCCAGCGCCAATACATACACCTGTAGCAGCTGCTCCAGTACCTGCTCCGGCACCTGTGCATACACCGCCTCCGGCCTATATACCGGAACCGCCGGCAGCTCATATGCCGCCTCCGGCAGCTTACATGCAGCCACCGATGCCGCAGCAGTATGCAGCAGCGCCGGTTGGGCCTCAAACTTATGGTGCCGCAGCGAGCCGCAATGTGAATGTGCAACCTGTACAATTCGCTAATTTCCAAGGCGCGCCGTATGTGCAGACAGATGATTCAAATTTAAATTTATTACTCGACATACCGCTTAAGGTCACAGTAGAATTAGGGAGAACTCAGAAGCAAATAAAGGATATTCTTGAGTTGTCGCAGGGGTCAATCATTGAGCTGGACAAGCTGGCAGGGGAACCGGTTGATATTTTGGTCAATAACAAGTTAATCGCCAAAGGCGAGGTTGTCGTTATCGATGAGAATTTCGGTGTTCGTGTCACTGATATCGTAAGCCAATGGGACCGTATTTCAAAATTACAATAACACCTTAGGGGGAAGAAAAGATGGCAAATCGCATTTTAATCGTAGACGACGCAGCATTTATGAGAATGATGATCCGCGACATACTTACAAAAAACGGATATGAAGTCGTAGGGGAAGCACAAGACGGTGCTCAAGCAATCGAGAAATACAAAGAATTGAAACCGGATCTTATTACAATGGATATTACGATGCCGGAGATGGATGGTATCGTAGCTTTGAAAGAAATCAAGAAAATCGATGGCAATGCAAAAGTGATTATGTGCTCCGCAATGGGACAACAAGCTATGGTTATCGATGCTATTCAAGCCGGCGCAAAAGACTTTATCGTTAAACCATTCCAGGCTGACCGCGTAATTGAAGCGATCAAGAAAACGCTAGGGTAATAGAATGAAGGTTTTAAAGAGTGTTCGACTTGCTGCTATGGCTGTCTCCGGCTGGCTTTTGACAGCAAGTCTCGCGTCAGCAGAGATTAGCGGTGATGAGGATAAACCGGTAATCGGGACGAGTATCGGGTATTACATCTGGGTCATCATTGCGCTCATGCTGGTCATCGGACTTATCATCCTCGTTATTAAGTGGCTTTCCGGTCGTAATCGTGGTTGGGGGACCAATCGAGCGCTTCGTTCATTAGGCGGCATTCCGCTTGGTCAGAATAAATCGCTGCAAGTGGTAGAGCTCTCCGGCAGAGTTTACGTTGTTGGTGTTGGTGAAGATATCACCCTGCTCGATAAAATCGATGATCCGGAAACGGCATCAGCAATTTTGGAAGCGATTGAACAACAGAACGGTCGCCATTGGAACACACCGACATTGACGGATGTTATCAGTCGATTCCGTAGAAGCAACAAAGCTGATGAGCCTACTAGCGAGCCTTGGCAAACTGCAACCTCATTCAAGGAACTGCTCAATAACGGGATGATGCGTCAGTCAGATCAGAAGCAGAAGGTTGAGGAACTGCTTAAAGAGCAAAATCAAAATGATCGGTTGTTGGATGAATGAAAAAGAAACTATTACTAGCGGCTGCTGCTTTTCAAGTGTTTACCCTATTGTTTCACGCTCATGCCTTTGCAGAGCCGCTGCCAAATGTAAGCGTAAGTATTGGAGACAGCGGCAGTGAAACCCCTGGTACGAGCGCGCTTTCCCTCTTATTGATGATAACCGTTCTAAGTGTGGCTCCGGCCATTCTCGTATTAATGACCAGCTTCACGAGAATTGTAATCGTTCTGGGTTTCGTCCGCACATCACTCGGAACGCAGCAAATGCCTCCGAATCAAGTATTGATCGGACTTGCCATGTTTCTCACGTTCTTCATCATGTCGCCGACTTTAGGGGCAGTTAATCAAGTGGCTCTTCAACCTTATCTCAAAGGTGAATTAACGCAAACGGAAGCGCTTAACAAGGCCGCTGTTCCAATGAAGACATTCATGATGAAGCAAACGAGAGATAAAGACTTACTTCTGTTTTTGAAATATACGAAGACAGAGAAGCCGAAGTCCATAGAGGATGTTCCAATTACGATTATGGTTCCGGCTTACGCGCTAAGCGAGCTTCGAACGTCATTTCAGATGGGCTTCATGATATTCATACCGTTTCTCATTATAGACATGGTAGTCGCCAGTACGCTAATGGCGATGGGGATGATGATGCTTCCACCGGTTATGATTTCACTGCCGTTCAAAATTTTATTATTCGTACTGGTAGATGGCTGGTACCTCATTGTCAAATCGTTACTATTAAGCTTTAATCCGTAGGTTCTGTCAGGAAGGAGTGCAAGCATGAGTACAGACTTCATCATTGCCTTGGCTGGACAGGCAGTATATACGGTTCTGAAAGCAAGTGCGCCAATGCTCTTAATCGGACTTGTAGTTGGACTGATCGTTAGTATTTTCCAAGCTACCACTCAGATTCAGGAGCAGACATTAGCATTCGTTCCTAAGGTGGCGGCCGTGTTGCTTTCCATCTTGCTGTTTGGGCCGTGGATATTGAATACGCTGGTCGATTTCACTTACAACCTGCTGAATAACTTGTATAAATACATCGGATAGGCTGTGGATCGATGGAGTTGTTTCTTCAAGGATTCCCTATTTTTTTGCTTATTTTTTGTCGAATAACAGCGTTTTTCGTCGTGGCGCCTATCTTTTCGACTCGAAATGTGCCGAATACGTTTAAATTGGGATTCTGTTTTTTTATATCGCTTCTCGTTTTCTTAACGTATGGTCTCAAACAAACCATTGTACCCGATGCTGACTATGTATTAGCGATCATTCGGGAAATATTAGCAGGTGCTTTGCTTGGGTTTGCAGCCTATCTGTTTTTTACGATTGTAAATACAGCGGGTAGTTTAATCGATATGCAAATGGGCTTTGGTATGGCGAACATCATTGACCCCATGACAGGTGCTTCGGCGCCGCTCATTGGCAACTTCAAAGGAATGATCGCAACCCTCGTCTTCTTATCGATTAATGGTCATCATTACTTGATTTCCGCTTTACTGCAAAGCTACGAATGGGTTCCGTTAACGAACACGCTGTTTGCCCACGTCAGTAGCGGGAGCATATCCAGCTATTTGATCGGAATGTTCGGGCAAACATTTATGCTAGCCGTTCAGATGTCAGCACCATTGGTTGTCGCGATGTTCTTAACGGACGTTGGACTTGGATTTCTTGCGCGGACAGCGCCTCAGTACAATGTATTTGTAATCGGGATCCCGATCAAAATTTTAGTCGGCTTTCTCATGTTGGCTGTTATGATGCCGGGTTTGGTAGTCCTGTATGAGCACTTGTTTGAACAGATGTTCACTGCCATGCGGAAGCTATTCGACATTTTACAAGGTCCTGCAGCTTAGGTAGGAGGCAGTAATTATGGTTAACTATCGTTGGACGCTCGATTTACAGATGTTCAATGGTGAAAAAACAGAGCGTGCAACACCGAAGAAGAGGCAGGATGCTCGTAAGAAAGGCCAGACGGCCAAAAGCCAAGAAGTTCCGGCTGCTCTTATTCTATTCTTTATTTTTCTAAGCTTTATCATGATGGGTGATTACTATAAGGTTCGTCTGATGCGTATATTTGGCCTGATATTAGAACAGAAGCTGTTGATGCAAGTGACGACGGATAATATCATTGCATTGTTTTCGGATTTAATGATGCAGGGCTTCATGTTATTGGCGCCAATATTTGCGATCACGGTACTTATCGCGATATTGGGCAATTACGCACAGATCGGAATTATGTTTACCGGTGAGCCGCTTATGATGAAGTTCAGTAAAATCAGTCCTCTAAAAGGCTTTAAACAAATTTTCTCCATGCATTCTGTAGTCGAGTTTGTGAAAAATATTTTGAAACTGCTTCTCATTGGATTCATGGTCTATTGGATTCTGTGGGGCGAACTGGATGTCATTATGCAGCTCGCGACGGTTTCGATTGGCGGTATCTTTAGCCTCATTGCAAGAATTACGATAAAGCTTGGTTTATATATTGGTGCAATCCTTGCTGTATTAGCGATTTTCGATTACATGTACAAGCGATATGAACACGAGAAGAGCTTGAAGATGTCTAAGCAAGATATCAAGGACGAATATAAGAAATCCGAAGGTGATCCGCTCATAAAAGGGAAGATCCGGGAGCGGCAGCGCAGGATGGCTCTGCAACGAATGATGCAGGATGTACCTAAAGCTGACGTCGTCATCACCAATCCTATTCACTTCGCCATTGCCATTCAATATGAAGGATCAAAAATGGATGCTCCTAAAGTAATCGCAAAAGGAATGGATTTTGTGGCCCTTCGCATCAAAGATGTGGCAAAGGAGCATGGCGTCATAATGATGGAAAATAGGCCGCTTGCCAGAGCGTTATACGATCGAACGGAAATCGGTGATACGGTTCCCGTTGACCTATTCCAGGCTGTGGCGGAAGTACTGGCATATGTATATAAGCTCAAAAAGAAAGTGAAATAATCTACATTTACCTATGGAGGAGGGAACGTCATGAAGGCTAGAGACCTGACCATATTAATCGGGATCATCGGCATCGTTCTTATGATGGTCATTCCGATTCCACCAGCTTTACTTGACGTGCTCCTAATAGTCAACATTTCAGTTGCGCTCATGATTTTGCTCATAGCTATGAATACGCAAGATGCATTGGAATTTTCCATATTTCCGGCATTGCTGCTCATCACAACCTTGTTTCGATTAGCCTTAAACGTTTCAACCACACGGAACATCCTTCAGCATGCACATGCCGGTAAGGTAGTAGCAACTTTCGGTAATTGGGTAGCCGGCGGCCAAATCGCAATTGGTTTCGTTGTCTTTCTAATCCTTGTAGTTGTTCAGTTCCTCGTTATCACGAAAGGCTCGGAACGTGTCGCTGAGGTAGCCGCAAGGTTTACATTGGATGCGATGCCCGGTAAACAGATGAGTATCGATGCCGACTTGAATGCCGGCCTCATCAACGAAGTACAGGCCAGAGAGCGTCGTCAAAAAATCGAACGTGAAGCCGATTTCTACGGATCGATGGATGGTGCCAGCAAATTTGTTAAAGGGGATGCCATTGCATCCATCATCATTCTCATTATTAACCTTCTTGGCGGATTTGTAATCGGGATGTCGATTCATGGCATGAGTTTTTCGGATTCGTTACATACGTTCTCCGTTCTGACGATTGGTGACGGACTAGTCAGCCAAATTCCTGCCCTATTGATTTCAACGGCTACCGGTTTAATCGTCACGCGTGCTGCATCCGATGGAAACTTGGCCCATGATGTTACTTCGCAGCTGTTTCGTTATCCGAAGCTGCTCTACATTGTAGCAGGTACGATCACGCTGCTTGGAGTTGGAACGCCAATCGGTCCGATTGCGACGCTGCCTTTTGCAGCTATGATTTCGTATGGAGCCTACAGGATGCAAAAATCGCTTACGAAGGAACAAGAAGCGCAAGAGCTTCTTGTGGAAGAACAGGAAATTGAAGAAGTTCGAAGCCCTGAAAGTGTAATCAGTTTGCTGCAGGTTGATCCGATCGAATTTGAATTTGGTTACGGTCTCATCCCACTTGCCGATACGCAGCAGGGCGGCGATTTGCTGGATCGGATTATCATGATTCGCCGGCAATGTGCGCTTGAACTCGGGCTTGTTGTACCGGTTATCCGAATTCGAGATAATATCCAGCTTAAACCGAATGAATACATAATTAAGATTAAAGGCAATACAGTAGCGCGCGGCGAGCTTCTGCTCAATCATTACCTTGCGATGAGCCCGGGCTTTGAAGATGATTCGGTTATTGGTATTGAGACAGTTGAGCCAGCCTTCGGCTTACCGGCCATTTGGATAGATGAGGCTACAAAAGAGAGAGCAGAGCTGACAGGCTATACGGTTGTGGACCCTCCATCTGTTGTCGCAACTCATCTGACCGAGCTCATAAAACGTCATGCGCATGAGCTTATCGGGCGGCAAGAGACGAAAGCACTTGTGGACAATGTTAAGGATTCTTACCCTGCATTGGTTGACGAACTCATTCCATCTATTCTAAATATCGGCGAAATTCAGAAGGTGTTGTCCAAGCTGCTTCGTGAGAAAGTTTCTATTCGCGACATGGTAACGATATTCGAAGCACTCGCCGATCATGGAACCTATACGAAGGATACGGATATTCTGACCGAATATGTTCGCCAGGCCTTGTCAAGACAAATTACACAGCAATTCTCCCATAATGGGGACACTCTTCGCGTCATAACAGTGGGACCAACGCTGGAGAAGAAGATTGCAGAATCGGTACAAAGCTCGGAGCAAGGCAGTTACTTGGCTCTAGACCCGGTATCGACTCAGACCATCTACCAGAAGTTGAATGAACAAGTCAATAAACAAATTCAATCCGGCAATCAGCCGATCGTGCTCACATCACCTACTATTCGCATGTATTTAAGACAAATCGTGGAACGTACCATGCAGGATGTTCCGGTTCTATCTTACAGCGAGCTCGAACCTAGTATTGAAGTACAAAGCATTGGAGTGGTGAATCTATGAAGGTAAAGCGTTATGTGGTCAATGCATTACCCGAAGCGCTGCCGATGATTCGCAATGAGCTTGGTGTAGATGCCATTATTCTGAATACGAAGGAGATTCGGGTTGGCGGATTTCTTGGTATGTTCGGCAAGAAGAAAACCGAAGTGATTGCGGCAGTCGAAGCGGGAAGCAAAGCACCGACACCTAAGTCGCCTTCGCGCCCCCAAGCGGCGAAACAGCCTACTGTCTCAGCGACAACGATGGCTTCGATTACATCAATGGCTGCAACTGCTGTAGCCGAACGGCAAGCCAATAAAGACAAACTTGCCAAACCGGAAGTAGCGGCTCAACTAGCACCTGAACTATCAGAGTTGCCTCGTGTCACCTCATCTGCGGCATATGAGCCTAGATTACCTGCACAACAGCAGCAAACCAGCGCGGAGAATCGCAAGCCTCGAATGTCAGAAGATGAATTGATTTCAGAGATTCGGGATATGAAGCATTGGATTGTCAAAATGTCCAAGCAGCAGAAGCTAGAGACAAGACCTGAAGCATTGCAAGCTTTATATGATCGACTTCTTGATCAAGAAGTCAGTCAGAAGCTGATTGACAAACTAATTGAAGAAATCGAAGAAGAGCTGGAAGCTTCTGATTTTTCAAGTCGGACGACTCCCGTTGATCGATTGACGGTATGGCGCATTGCTGAACGGATGCTGCTAGACTGGCTCAAAGATTTTGAAGCAAGTGTCATTGGAAGAGATACGCAGGTTATCCATTTCGTTGGGCCAACCGGTGTTGGGAAGACGACATCTATTGCTAAACTGGCTGCCGAGCAAACGTTAAAGTCGGGTCGTAGAGTCGGATTCATCACTTCCGATACTTATCGCATCGCCGCAGTCGATCAATTGAGAACGTACGCTACGATTCTGAATGTACCTCTTGAGGTCGTGTTCTCTCCATCGGAAGTAGCAAGAGCCTTCAAGCAGCTTGAAGACCGCGAGCTGATTTTTATGGATACAGCGGGACGGAACTTTCGCAACGAGCTTTATGTATCTGAAGTGAACAGCTTGCTTCAATCGGACCGACGTTCAGAAACATTCCTAGTGCTCAGCCTAACCGGCAAGTTTGCCGATATGTCGAGCGTCGCCGAGAATTTCGCGAAATACGGCATTGATCGCGTGCTGTATACGAAACAGGATGAGACCAACGCGTGTGGAGCCATTCTCAATTTGGCTTTGGAACAAGGACTCCGTCCCACTTACATTGCATACGGTCAAACGGTTCCTGACGATATTACGACGTTCAAGGTATCGAGTTACGTTTCGCAATTGTTGGGGGCTTCTCAATGATGACTGACCAGGCGGAAGCACTGCGAAATTTAGTGCGCAATCAAGAACAGAAGAATGAAGGACGCACGACCAAAGTCATTACGGTGACAAGCGGTAAAGGCGGCGTTGGGAAATCTAACTTTAGTCTGAATTTTTCACTCGCTCTGCAGCGGGTAGGGCAGAAGGTGCTCATTTTCGATGCTGATATTGGAATGGCCAATATCGATGTGTTAATGGGTGTGTCGTCGACCTACAACCTCTACCATCTCTTGAAACAAGAGAAAACGATTTGGGAGATTATTCAAGAGGGGCCGCAAGGGGTTCATTTTATTGCTGGCGGCTCGGGGTTTAAGGATCTTCTAGATTTATCGGCAGCACAGCTTGACTACTTCGCTGAACAAATTAGCAAGCTGCATGGTCAATATGATGTGATTCTGTTCGATACCGGGGCGGGGCTTTCCAAAGAAACGGTGAAGTTCATCACTGCAGCCCAGGAAACGATCGTCGTCACGACACCTGAACCGACCTCGATTACAGATGCTTATGCACTAATTAAGATGGTCACAGCAATGGAACATGACGTTAAATTTAAACTGATTGTGAATCGGGCCATCGATACAAAGGAAGGCAACGCAACCGCAGACAAAATCGGTCTTGTGGCACAGCGTTTTCTGAATATTGAACTGCCGGTGCTGGGCATATTGCCGGATGATCCAAATGTAACAAAGGCCGTAAAGAAACAAGTTCCATTCGCTATTGCCTATCCGGGTACCGAAGCGTCGAAATCGATCTTGGAAATTGCCAAACGATTCGTTGACGTACCTCTCACTCCTGCCGCCGCAAATAGCGGTGTCAAAGGATTTCTACATAAGATGTTCAGACTTTCATAATAATCCTTTGAATCGAGGAGGCACATCGATGAATGCAATCTCGCGAGTATTGGTGGTAGATGATTCTGCCTTTATGCGGAAAATTCTGTGTGATCTGATCGCTGTTGATCCCCAATTTGACATTATTGCTACAGCAAATAATGGCCGCGAAGCAATCGAGGCAGTACGAACGCTTAAACCGGATGTCATTACGATGGACTTGGAAATGCCGGAGATGAACGGGCTAGAGGCGTTAGAGCGTATTATGCGAATTCATCCGGTGCCGATTATCATGCTCTCCAGCATTAGCGATGACGGAACAAGAGAGACAATTAAAGCGCTGCAGAATGGCGCCTTTGACTTTATCCGTAAGCCTTCTGGACCGATGTCTCCTGATATCCATACCGTTGGCGAGCAATTGCTGGAGAAGCTTCGTATCGCAGTACTGACGAAGAGGCATTCTTACTTGTTCCAGCCTTCAAAGCCGGTTCCGGCACCGAAGAAGCCCAATATCGCTAAATCGAAGCCTGAGACAATCAGCTTTGAATCAGCACCAATGGTTAAGGATGAGCTCCCACAGAAGTCTGCGCAACCGCTAATGGAAGAGTTTACGAGTCTTCGTGAGCGGAAGCCTGCTGCTAAAGAGAAAACAGCGAAACCAACGCCTCCGATGGAAGCAAACAAACGCACGACAAAGAAGGAAACTGAACCCTTGTTACCGACGGTGGATTCAGAAATGGAATCGGTCATTAAGCCGAATAAGCCTGTCCGTTCCAGAAACTTCAAGCATTTGGTTGCGATCGGAACCTCTACTGGAGGACCGCGTGCCCTTCACGAAGTCATTACGACACTTCCGATGGACTTCCCGGCTCCTGTGCTGGTTGTACAGCATATGCCGCCCAAATTCACACGTTCCTTGGCACAGCGGCTCGACACATTCAGTTCGCTGCATGTTACGGAAGCTGCACATGGAGAGCGAGTAGAAGCGGGAGTCGTTTACATCGCGCCAGGCGGATACCACATGGAGATTGTGAAAGAAGGCGGCGGGTTTTCGATCAAACTTTCCGAAGATGCACCGCGCGGCGGGCACAGACCATCCGTCGATACGATGTTCGAATCCTGCGCCGCATTCCCGGAATTGCGCAGACATGCGGTCATTATGACGGGTATGGGAAGCGATGGAGTAAAAGGGATGAAAGCTCTTAATGACAGCGGAGCAGAAACGGCAATTGCCGAGTCGGAAGAGACTTGTGTCGTATATGGAATGCCGCGTTCCGCAGTAGAAGCAGGTGTCGCCAAGTCGATTGTTCCGCTTCGACAGATCGCAAACGCAATTACCCATGCCGTCAGAAAGTAAGGGATACATTTTCGTATGGCAACCATTTATACAGGAGGTGCATGGAAATGGATATGAACGCTTATCTATCAATGTTTATTGACGAATCAAATGATCATTTGCAGTCTTTAAACGAGAATCTATTGAAACTCGAAAGCGCTCCGGAAGACATTAGCATCGTTCAAATCATTTTCCGTTCTGCCCACACATTAAAAGGCATGTCAGCGACCATGGGCTTTGAAGATCTCGCGTCGCTCACGCATGAAATGGAGAATGTACTTGATCTTGTTCGTAATAACAAGCTCAAAATGGATAACTTCATTTTTGATACCTTATTTAAAGGTCTGGATGCCCTCGAATCTATGGTACAAGACATTATTGGCGGCGGTACGGGGAAGGCGGATGTTACGTCCATCGTGGCTTCCTTGCAAACCATCGTGAAAGCTGACTATAAAAGTGAGCAAAGCACTTCTGCTGCAGCTGCAGCTGGGGGCAGCAATGGAGATGGAGCGATCTTGGATGAGTTCCAAAGCTCAATTCTCCTGCAATCTATCGATGCCGGCCACTCCGTCTATCATGTAGTAGTGACAGTCCGCGAGGATTGCGTGCTTAAAGCGGCACGTGCCTATATGGTATTTGATTTCCTGGAACGAAGCGGAGAGATTGTGAAATCAACGCCAAGCGTCCAAGAGATCGAGCAAGAAAAGTTCGATCGTTCCTTCACCGTGTTTACGATTGCCAGCATCTCGGAAGAGGAACTGCGCAAAGGCATTGAATCGGTTTCCGAAATCGAAGGTGCAGCCATAACACAGCTTGATCGTGAATCCTTACAGCAGCTTTGTGGCGCAGCATCCCAAAGCGCACCTGTTGCAGCAGCGAGTCCGGTGAACGCAGCCCAAGGAGAAGTGAATGCCGCTAGATCCCAGGCGGCAGCGACAACAACGGCTACAGCGACTACACAGCCAGCCGTCTCAGCTGGTGGCAATGCTTCTCGCACCATACGCGTAGATATCGAGCGGCTGGATGCATTAATGAATCTATTTAGTGAGCTGCTGATAGATAGAGTAAGGCTTGAACAGCTTGCTAGTGAGATTCGCCGTAATGAACTTACGGAGACAGTAGAACACATGACTCGTGTCAGCAGCGACTTGCAGAATATCGTACTTAAGCTAAGAATGGTTCCGGTAGAATCGGTATTTAACCGCTTCCCGCGGATGATTCGCGATCTTGCCAAGACGCTTGATAAGAAAGTGGATCTAATCATCTCAGGAGCTGATACGGAGCTCGATCGTACCGTAATCGACGAAATCGGTGATCCTCTCGTTCACTTACTTCGCAACTCGCTGGATCATGGCATCGAACCGATCGCAGATCGAATTGCAGCGGGTAAGTCAGAGACGGGTGTTGTGCATCTCCGTGCTTTCCACAGCGGCAACCATGTCTTTATTGAAGTAGAAGAGGATGGCCGTGGGATTAACCGAGAGAAAGTGAAACAAATCGCCATTAAGAACGGAGTTGTTTCAGCTGAAGAAGCCAAGCGCCTAACAGACAGTGAAATTAATATGCTGATCTTCGCGGCAGGCTTCAGTACGGCGGACAAAATTTCCGATATTTCCGGCCGTGGCGTAGGACTTGACGTCGTCAAATCCAAAATCACTTCGCTCGGTGGTCATGTAAGTGTAGAATCCGAACCGGGGAAAGGTACGAAATTCTCGATTCAGCTGCCACTTACGCTTTCCATCATTTCTGCGATGCTAGTAAAACTCGGGACGGAGAAATACGCGATTCCGCTTTCCTCTATCGTTGAAACTGGAATTGTACCGCGTGAGCAAATCCGTAAAATTCACGGCAATCGCATGATCGATTATCGCGGTTCATTGATACCGCTTATCTCTCTTAGCCAAGTGCTCGATGCGAAATCCTTCCTGGAGGAAGAAGAGCAAGAGACGGAGATCGTCGTTATTCGCAAAGGCGATAAAACGTGCGCAATTACGGTAGACGAATTTATCGGTCAAAGTGAGATCGTATTGAAATCGCTGGGCAAATATTTAACGAATATAGAAGCAATTTCTGGTGCGACCATACTTGGTGATGGACAAGTTGCCTTGATCGTGGATCCAAACGCGCTCATTAAATAAAGGAGGGATTACGAATGGCTGAGGAAATCAAAGTTATCGTATTTGGCCTGGCACACGAAGAGTATGGAATTGAAGTGGAAAAAGTACGCACGATTGAGCGTATGATGCCGATTACGCGTGTTCCTAAAACACCGTCATTCATTAAAGGTGTCATTAACCTGCGTGGTGTTGTTCTTCCGGTCATCGATCTGCGCGGCCGTTTTAGCTTGGCGGAATCAGAAGAGACGGAAAGCTCCAGAATCATCATCGTAGCCGTAAATGATTTGGAAGTGGGATTCATCGTTGATTCAGCAAATGATGTCATCGATATTGATCCAGACTCCATCGATTCGCCTCCAGAAGTTGTGGGTGGCATTAAAGCGAAGTACTTACGCGGTGTAGCAAAAATCGGAGACAGCCGATTGCTTATCATGCTCAACCTTTCCGAAGTGCTCAATAAGAGCGAAATTATTCAACTGGAACAGCAAGAGGTTTAAGCCCCGTGAATCCATTAGATACGCTAGAAGCATTCAAGCTTGATGTATTGAAGGAAGTCGGGAACATCGGTGCGGGCAATGCAGCAACGGCGCTTTCCAGACTTCTGGACAAGCCTGTCGATATGAATGTTCCCACTGTCAGTTTAATCCCCTTCGAGCAGGTTGCCGATCGAGTAGGCGGATTTGAACAAGTAGTCATTGCCGTGTTCCTTCGAGTTGAAGGCGATGCACCAGGTAATATGTTCTTTCTTATCGAGGAGCATTCAGCGAAGAAGTTGTTGCGTAATTTGCTTTCCATTCCAGTTTCAGAAGAAGGATATTCCGAAATGGAATTTTCCGCACTGGCTGAGATCGGTAACATACTAGCAGGTTCTTATTTATCATCTTTGGCCGATTTCACGCAGTTGAACATGTCGCCGACCGTCCCAGCCATCGCAATCGATATGGCCGGAGCTATCTTGAGTTATGGACTTGTTCAATACGGTGAAATGGGCGATTCCGCGCTGTTAATTGATACCACGTTTCTTGAAGGTCGGGAGGAACTTGCAGGTCATTTCTTCCTTATTCCGGATCCAGAATCTTTTGGTAAAATATTTAGCGCTTTAGGAGTGCCTAACGAATGATGCAGGAAAATCTCGTGAAAGTGGGCATGGCCGACCTCCAGATTGCACTGAATGGTGCAATCTTGAAAACAACGGGTCTTGGGTCATGTGTAGGCTTGACTTTGTTTGACGAACGCTCGAAGGTGGCGGGCATGGTACATGTCATGCTGCCCTCCTCCGAGATTGCAAGAGAGGCTCCGATTAATATCGCAAAATATGCAGATACGTCGGTTCCTCATTTGATTGGGCTCATGAAGCAAGCAGGCGCAGAACCGAGAAGACTCGTTGCCAAGATGGCAGGCGGCGCGCAAATGTTCGCTTTCATATCAAACAGTGATTCGATGCGGATCGGTCCGCGTAATGTTGAATCCTGTAAAGAGATGCTGCGTCAATTCTCAATCCCGCTATTGGCGGAAGATACCGGAGCTAATTACGGTAGGACGATTGAATTTAACAGTCTAAGCGGTGTACTAGTGATACGCAGTGTGCAGCAAGGAGTAAAGGAGATTTAGCATGGTAGGGTCTTGGCGCTGGAATGTCTTCCTTGGAGTAGGCGGCAGTTTACTTACATTATTATTCTCGCTGGACAGTAATGGGATGGCGGTTACTAGCCTTCGTTGCTTGTATGCTTTTCTAACCTTTTTTGTACTGGGCTTTGTTTTCCGCGCGTTAGTGGCACTTATTATGAATCCAAAGGCGCAGGCTTTATCACAGCTAGACGGTGATGAATCGAAAGGGACTTCGATTGACTATGCAACACCGGATCAAAGTGATGAGTTGAATAGTTTGTTGAAAAATCAGCTGGATGGAACCCAATCGCTTGATGCAACGCAAGGAGCCATCTTTCAGCCGCTGACACCTCCCAAATTAGTTTCAACTCAGAATAGAGAGCCTGAAGAACTGGCTAAAGCAATACGTCACCTAACAGGAGGGTGAGAAGATGATTGAGCCGAAAGCGCCTCATTTGTCTAACATCGAGATTTGGCAGAAGTGGAAAGAAGACGGGGACATTGAAGCGAAGAAACTGTTGATCGAACAATACTTAACGTTGGTTGATTATGTGAGTAACCGTATGGCTATCGGTTTGCCTAAGAATGTGTCCAAGGATGATTTGGCAAGCAATGGGGCTATGGGGTTAATTGATGCGATTGAGAAATTCGATTATAGACGTGGTCTTCAATTTGAAACGTATGCTTCTTGGAGGATTCGTGGCGCTATTATTGATGGTTTGCGTCAAGGCGACTGGGTACCGCGTTCGGTACGCGAGAAAGCCAAGCGTATCGAAGAAGCGTATCAATTGCTTGAGCAGCAATATATGCGTTCGGTGACGGATGCGGAGATCAGCGGATATTTGGATGTTTCGGAGAAAGAATTTGACGTTATGCTGCAAGAGATCGCGGTTACAACGGTATGTTCGCTCGAGGATCCGATTCGAGAAGAAGAATCCGAAACCCGCTTGTCGCTGCTCATCGATGAGAAAGCGAAGAACCCGGATTACAAGGTGCATGAGTTTTTCCTTAAAGAATCACTGATTCGCGGTATCGATCGTTTGACAGAGAAAGAGAGAACGGTAATTTCGCTTTTCTATTACGAGGAGTTATCGCTAAGTGAAATTGCGGAAGTCATGTCATTATCACCTTCAAGGATTTCACAACTTCATTCAAAAGCAATTTTGAGACTACGAGGTGCTTTAGAAAAACAAAAGGATCAATTAATGCAGCATTAGTGTAATAAAGGGGGGCCAGTTTTGTCTACATCTGAAACATTACAATCACATCTCGTTGTTCAGCTTGCACCTGATAAACTGACCGCTACGATCCAATTTAATGTTGCGGATGAGCAGTTTTCATGTACGGAAGGGCAGCTAGAAGAGTTTTTGAAAAGCCACGGAGTCAGTTACGGCATCAGTCGCGACATGCTTCGAAGTATCTCGCAGCGGCCGAGTGCTTATTTTTACAGTCAAAATGTCATCGCACAAGGCAATCAACCCGTTCATGGTGAGGACGGCTACATCCGTTTCTCCCATGATATGAATGAAGGCGAATACCGTCCGGTGGAACTCGAAGGCGGTAAGATTGATTTTAAAGAAGTAACACAGCTGAAAAATGTGAAGCGTGGTCAATTAATCGCCGAGAAGGTTCCCGCTAAAGCGGGAGTGGATGGCAAATCAGTAACCGGCGATCCGATTGCTTGCAGAAACGGAAAAGAAGCGTATTTTAAAATCGGCAAAAATGTCGTGTTGAATCCCGAACAAACAGCTATGTACGCTACAATTGACGGGCTCATCTCGCTTACAGATAAAAGCAAGATCAATGTGTTCCCGGTTTTTGAAGTAAATGGCGATGTGGATTACAAGGTTGGCAACATCGACTTTGTAGGTACGGTAGTCATTCGAGGGAATGTATTGACCGGATTTAAGATCAAGGCATCCGGCGATATCCGAGTAATTGGCGGCGTTGAAGGGGCCATACTCGAATCAGACGGCTCGATTGAAATTACCGGCGGCATACTCGCAAGTAATAAAGGGTATGTGAAAGCAAATCGTAATGTGAAAAGCTCGTTTATTCAAGACAGCAACGTCTCAGCTGGAGAAGATGTACTAGTCTCGCAAAGTATCATGCACTCTCATGTTCGTGCAGGAAGAAATGTCGTTTGCAGCGGACCCAAAGGGCTGCTTGTCGGAGGGAATATCCAAGCCGGTGATCGTGTAGTAGCGAGAACGATTGGGAATACGATGTCAACGGCCACCACGCTCGAGGTTGGTGTGCGTCCGGAATTGAGAGCGGAGCTAAGCGATCTTCGCTTACAAATTAAGCAAACCGTGGATAATTTGGACAAGACGGAGAAAGCACTCAAACTGCTGGACCAGCTTGCTGCTGCCGGCCAATTGACCCCTGATAAAATGACGATGCGCATTAAACTGACTTCTACCAAACGCGCTGCGGTAGAAGAGATCGCAACAGCAAAGGATCGCGTACTTGAAATTGAGAAGTCACTTGAAGATACCGATCGCGCCAGAATCGATGTCGTCAACGTCGTTTATGGAGGTACTAAGATCGTAATCGGCCGGTACACTCGTTTTGTCAAAGACGCGACGCAGCGTGTTTCGTTCCGGTATTTTGAAGGCGACATTGTAATGGCGCCTTACGTCTAGCACCTTATGTCGGGTCGAAGAATTGCTTGATGTTTAGGAGGAAACGGGATGCCTTTTAAACCTATTGATTTCCAAATGTCTATTCCGCGCATGCCTGATAACAGTACGCAGCAGCAGCAGATAAATCAGAGACCAATCGCAGAACAAATGCGTCTGGAGAATGATACGGCCAAACAAACCGAACTGCTGCGTAACCGCAATACAGCTGTTGAACAGAACATAGACACCAAGATCAAAGATAACCGGCAGCGGGGATCTGAGAGGAAGCAGAATCGGAAGAAACAGCAAGACGGTGAAGCCGGAACGGATGCGGAAACCGAGCAAGGGCAGAACCATCCCTATAAGGGAAAACATATCGACATATCAATGTAACTGATTGTTAAACCGAAATGCAGGTGAATGAAGATGGAATCATGGCAAACGATCATGTTAATAGGCGGAATTGTTGTGGTTTGCGCAGCTGTTCTGCCGCGTAGAGCATCAAATGGCAAACCGGAACAATCGACGCAAACCGTTCGCAATATGGAAACGGCACTGGAGCAGTTTATGGAGAATATGGAAGCGGACAATCGAGAGCTTGTTGAGCTTGTCAGTAAATCCACCCAAGATACGCAGCTTCAGTCCAAGAAGCGCGATGAGCGTGTGGAAGTGCTGGAGAAGCGCTGTGCCGAGCTTGAACTGCTTCT
The DNA here is from genome assembly GCF_059686995.1 of Paenibacillus rhizoryzae. NCBI lineage: Bacteria > Bacillati > Bacillota > Bacilli > Caryophanales > Paenibacillaceae > Paenibacillus > Paenibacillus rhizoryzae. The sequence goes on from NZ_JCAALT010000003.1 coordinate 541,878, forward strand.
AGCTGAACAAACGAAGCTGCATGTTTCTGCGATGGAGATTCAGTCTGTAATGGCCCCGAATCCTCCGATCAACCAAATACCGGGTACTCATGTAACTCAACCGATGATTCAAAATCCATTCGCTGCAGCGGCAATTGAAGCTGAAGCTGAGTTGAAAGTTGAAGAACCTATTTTAACGATTCGTGATCGTTATACCGACTTATTTGAAATGTATCAAAGCGGAAAATCGATTGATGCAATAGCCAAGAAGCTCGGTAAAAACAAAGGTGAAGTCCAGCTTATTCTTCAGCTTTCGAAGCAGGAGGAAGCTGCGCGTCATGAATAAACGTACATTTCTCTTTGGCGTTGGTGTCGGAATAATTATTGGTGCAGCTCTTCTGCAGCTCATGTTTATTGGTGAGAACCAAGTGAACCGTATGGAAGAGCCGGTAAAGCAGGAGACTACAGAATCAGCGGTCATTGGTTATTCGAAAGCTGAACTGGATCAAGCTGTTGCCGATGAGCATAAACGGGTAGAGACTGAATATAAGAAGAAACTAGCGGAACAGCAGGCAAAACAGGAGCAAGCGAAGCAAGATGCTGGAGCGGCTGCAGATAAGGATGATAAGGAGACAGCAGCAGCTTCAGAGAATACTGCTGTCTCAAAACCTATAGTCGTGCGCATTCCGCCGAATGCAAGTGTAACGGAAACAGCAGATATTTTGAATGCTAGTGGCGTCATAACGGATAAGAAAGCTTTTATCAGCCTGATGCGTACAACGATGATACGCGCAGGTTATTTTGCTTTTAAAGGTGACTTGTCATTGAAGCAAATTCGCACGATTATTACGAGCAAACCGAATGCTTCGTCAGCCGATATGCCTTCATCCGACGATTAAATCAGAGTCTAGCGAAATATGCTAAGGAAACCTGTCAATTGCGGTTGCATGCGTGCATACAGATGTGGTATAGTAATTGACGGTGTTAAAAACACACGCCGATTAATTTCGTTATTGGTGCTTCGACCCGGTCGAAGTGATGACGGAAAATGATATTGGCGGAGGTAACCACTAAAAACCATTTAACAGGAGGTGTGTAAGAGATGGCGGTAATTTCCATGAAACAGCTTCTAGAAGCTGGGGTACACTTCGGTCACCAAACTCGTCGTTGGAACCCTAAGATGGATCGTTATATCTTCACAGAACGTAACGGTATTTACATCATTGACTTGCAGAAAACAGTTAAGAAAGTCGAAGAAGCTTACAACTTCGTACGTTCGATCGGCGAAGAAGGCGGCACTATTCTCTTCGTAGGTACTAAGAAACAAGCACAGGATTCGGTGAAAGAAGAAGCAGAACGTTGCGGTAACTTCTACATCAATCAACGTTGGCTCGGCGGCACGCTGACTAACTTCCAAACGATTCAAAAACGTATCGACCGTCTTAAAACGCTTGAGAAATGGGAAGAGGACGGCACTTTCGAAGTTCTTCCTAAGAAAGAAGTTATCATTCTCCGTAAAGAGAAAGATCGTCTTGAAAAATTCCTCGGCGGTATCAAAGGCATGAGAGGTTTGCCAAGCGCATTGTTCATCATCGACCCACGCAAAGAGCGTATCGCGGTTGCTGAAGCACGCAAGCTTGGTATCCCAATCGTAGGTATCGTTGATACAAACTGTGATCCGGATGAAATCGACTACGTGATCCCAGGTAACGATGATGCAATCCGTGCAGTTAAATTGCTGACAGCTAAAATGGCTGATGCAATTGTTGAATCGCGTCAAGGCGAAGTAACAACTGCTTAATAGAGTTTACGATACGACACGAAAGGGTGGTCAGAAGGTGCATAACCTCTCACCGCCCTTTTTTCGAATGTTCACGCTGATTGTTTTGAATGGACCAACGGTTCACTCCGCGGTCAGTTATACTTAACTAATTTCAGGAGGTTTCCAACATGGCAGTTAGTGCGAGTGCAGTAAAAGAATTGCGTGAAAGAACAGGCGCAGGCATGCTTGATTGTAAAAAAGCGCTTGATGAAACAAATGGTGATATCCCGAAAGCAATCGACTTGCTTCGTGAAAAAGGTCTTTCCGCTGCAGCAAACAAAGCGGGTCGTGTAGCTACTGAAGGTACAGTAGAATCCTACATCCACGCTGGCGGCCGTATCGGTGTCCTGGTTGAAATCAACTGCGAAACTGACTTCGTTGGTAAAACAGAACAATTCCGCGAGTTCGCTCGTGATATCGCAATGCAAATCGCAGCTGCAAACCCTAAGTTTGTTAGCCGCGAAGAAGTGTCCCAGGATGAGCTTGATAAAGAGCGCGAAATCCTGAGAGCACAAGCGCTGAATGAAGGCAAACCAGAGAAAATCGTTGAAAAAATGGTTGATGGCCGTATCAGCAAATACTACGAAGAATACTGCTTGCTTGAGCAGCCGTTCATCAAAGATCCAGACAAAACAATCCATACATTGCTGAAAGAGAAAATCAGCACAATTGGAGAGAATATCTCTATCCGCCGCTTTGCTCGTTTTGAGCTTGGTGAAGGCCTTGAGAAAAAAGAAGACAACTTCGTTGCAGAAGTTATGTCGCAAGCTAAATTGTAAACCGAACGCGCAGGCGGGGCGGGGCGTTCGCCCCGCCTATTTCCTATAATTAGGTCTAAATTTTCAAGTCCGTATACGGCCTTTTAAACAAAGTTGAAGATGGAGGTATACCAAGTTGCAAAGTCCCGTGTACAAACGTATAGTGCTGAAGGTGAGCGGCGAATCGCTCTCGGGTAATAATGGGTTTGGAATTGACTCCGCAATGATTTCCTCGATTGCAGAGCAAGTGAAAGAAGTAGTGAAACTGAATGTTGAAGTCGCGATCGTATGTGGCGGCGGAAACATCTGGCGTGGAATTGCCGGTTCGGAGAAAGGTATCGACCGTGCTACAGCAGATTATATGGGTATGTTAGCGACAGTCATGAACTCTTTGGCCCTTCAAGATGCGCTTGAGCAAATCGATGTGCCAACTCGCGTGCAAACATCAATCGCCATGCAGCAAATCGCTGAGCCTTACATACGCCGCCGGGCGATCCGTCACCTGGAAAAAGGGCGTGTCGTTATTTTCGCGGCAGGCACAGGCAATCCATTCTTCTCCACCGATACGACTGCAGCGTTGCGCGCAGCTGAAATCGAAGCAGAAGTTATCCTAATGGCGAAAAATAAAGTGGATGGCGTCTATTCCGCAGATCCATTTAAAGACGCGACAGCGGAGAAATTTGAAACGCTGACGTATATGGAAGTTCTGAACCGCAATCTGGGCGTCATGGACTCAACGGCTTCATCTCTTTGTATGGACAACAATATTCCACTTGTCGTCTTCAACATTACCGAGCAAGGGAATATCAAGCGTGTTGTCCTTGGTGAGAAAATCGGTACTATTGTGATGAAAGGTAGTGTGAACTAATGCCACAAGCCATTAAGAAAAGCGCGGAAGATCGGATGGAGAAAGCGATCGGAGCACTGAGACGTGATCTCTCAACACTTCGTGCCGGCCGTGCTACTCCAGCGTTACTTGACCGGATCCAAGTTGAATATTACGGTGCAATGACACCGGTCAATCAATTGGCTAACGTCAATACGCCTGATTCCCGGACGCTCATGATCCAGCCTTGGGATAAATCCTCCCTGTCTGCGATTGAGAAAGCGATCATGAAATCGGATCTGGGTTTGACACCCTCGAACGATGGCGCAACCATTCGCCTCAGCATTCCAATGCTGACAGAAGAACGCCGCTCCGAGCTTGTCAAATTGACGAAGAAGTTTGGCGAAGAAGCGAAGGTAGCGATTCGCAACGTTCGACGCGACGCGAATGACGACATTAAGAAACTCGAAAAAACCGAGATTTCTGAAGATGAGTCCCGCCGTCATCAAGATGACGTTCAGAAGACAACGGATAAATTCATCGCAGAAGTGGATAAAGTTCTCGCTGCGAAAGAGAAAGAAATCATGGAAGTATAATGCAAGCTCTCCGGCCCCTCCGAATGGTGGGGTTTGTTGCATAAATCAACGTAAGCGTGGGAGGACGAGCGTGTGTTAAAACGATTGATGGATTTATTCGGTAAAGCGTCCGCGAAACCAACTTCGCCGACGCTTGATCCGGATGGCATCCCGAAGCATATCGCCATTATTATGGACGGCAACGGCAGATGGGCCAAGAGCCGCGGTTTGCCTCGAATGGCCGGACATCACTCAGGTATGAAAACAGTCAAGAAAATTACGATGGCTGCCGATCGACTGGGTGTGAAATATTTGACGCTGTATGCCTTTTCGACGGAGAACTGGAAGCGTCCGAAAGCTGAAGTGGAGTTTCTGATGAAGCTGCCTCAGGAATTTCTTTCTATTGAACTCAAGGATCTGATGGAGAATAACGTTCAGGTTCGCATGATGGGATACAAAGGTGATTTGCCGGACTATACGCTGAGAGCGGTAGAAGAGGCGATCATCAAAACGGCTAATAATACGGGGCTTGTTCTCAACTTCGCCCTAAATTATGGCAGCCGGAAAGAAATGATTGAAGCGGTACGTGCGATCGGTCAAGCTGTTCAAGATGGCAAACTGTCGCCGGATGATATTGATGAATCAATGATGGAAGCAAACTTGCTGTCTGCAGGTGTTCCTGATCCTGATTTACTCATTCGTACGAGCGGCGAACTTCGTTTGAGCAACTTTATGCTCTGGCAGCTTGCTTACAGCGAGATGTGGTTTACCGACGTCTATTGGCCTGAGTTTACAGAAGAGCATTTCTTTGAAGCTGTTCGAGAGTATCAGCGTCGCGGCCGTCGCTACGGCGGACTGTAATCGGCCTTACTGGAGAGTGTCATACAGGTGAAACAACGTATAATTACCGGCCTTATCGGCGGCGCAGCATTTATATTTCTAACTGTACTTGGCGGATGGTTTTTCTTTGCACTCCTCCTATTACTAGCTGTTATTGGGTTTATGGAATATACACGGATGAATGGCGTCTCTGCTAAACATCCGCTATCGTTAATCGGACTGGCGGGTATGCTGGTCTTGTTTATTCCTTGGGAAGATTTCGGCCTAGACTCGCCTACAGCCATACATACAATTTGGTTATTGTTATTCTTATTGCTCACGGTAACGGTATTGACGAAAAATGTCATTACCATTGACGGTGCAGCTTTAATGCTGCTTGGCGCTTTATACGTAGGCTATGGATTTCATGCGATGTACGAGGTGCGTAACGCGGAATTCCATGGTTTGCTTACGACCTGCATGGCTTTCGGCGCAATATGGGCATCCGATATCGGAGCTTATTTCACCGGACGAGCATTCGGGAAAAATAAACTGTGGCCATCCATCAGTCCAAATAAAACAATTGAAGGCTCGATCGGCGGTATTGTGCTTTCACTAGCCATCGCGGCCATTTTTGCATTGGCATACCCGGATATCATCAGCATCAGCAGGGCACTGCTTATCGGTCTCATTGCAGCTGTTGCAGGGCAGTTTGGAGATCTCATTCAATCGGCTTACAAACGCATTCGCGGCATCAAAGATACGGGATCGATTTTACCCGGTCATGGCGGTGTACTGGATCGTTGTGATAGCTGGCTAATCGTGTTTCCATTGCTCGTAATGACCGGGCTGCTCCCGCTCTGATTCAAGGAGGCTCCTTAGCGTTGAAGAAAATAACGATTCTCGGTTCTACCGGTTCTGTAGGGACGCAAACCTTAGATATTCTAGGCCATGAGCCTGATCGCTATCAGGTTGAAGGTTTGGCCGCAGGCAGCAATTTGCAATTACTCATTCAGCAAGCTAATCAATTCAAGCCGAAGACCGTTTGTTTATCGACAAAGGCATTGGCAGAAGAAGCGATACCTCATCTGCCGCAAGGAACTAAAGTTCTTTACGGCAATGAAGGACTGATTGAAATCGCAGCTGATAATGAAGCTGATACTGTAGTCACAGCAATCGTAGGAAGTCGCGGCCTTCAAGCCACACTAGCCGCAATTGATGCAGGTAAACATATCGGACTGGCGAATAAGGAAACGCTCGTAACGGCAGGCCATATTGTTATGAAGCGTGCCATCGATAAAGGTGTGTCCATCCTGCCTATCGATAGCGAGCACTCCGCTATTTTTCAATGCTTGAACGGAGAACGCCGCAGTGATGTACACCGCATTACACTTACAGCATCCGGAGGATCCTTCCGTGACCGTTCACGGGCAGAGCTTGAAGGGGTTACTGTTGCTGAAGCACTGAATCATCCAAACTGGTCGATGGGGGCCAAGATCACTATCGATTCGGCAACAATGGCCAATAAAGGACTTGAGGTTATAGAAGCTCATTGGTTATTCGGTCTTCCATACAGTCAAATCGATGTTCTCATTCATCCGGAGAGTATTATCCACTCTTACGTTGAATTCGTAGATCACAGCATTATTGCACAGCTGGGAATGCCGGATATGCGAGTTCCGATTCAATATGCACTTACCTATCCGGAGCGTAGGCCAACGCCAACGGAACGACTGAATTTAGCGAAATTGTCCGCCTTGCACTTCCGGGAAATGGACTTCGATCGCTATCCGTGTCTTCGATTTGCATATGAGAGCGGGCAGGCCGGCCAATCCGCGCCTACAGTCTTCAATGCAGCGAATGAAACGGCCGTTGCGCGCTTCTTGGCAGGCGAAATCACATTCCTTGAGATCGAAACTGTTATAGCAGCTGTGCTGGATAAGCATCAGCTTGTGGATGTTCCCGATGTCGAGGCCATCGCAGAAGTAGATGCCTGGGCTCGAAGAGAAGCGGCAAGCATCTAACCGGGGGTTCTCTTGTATCGAACGGGAGAATAATGATAATCTAAGTACAGGCCGTTACGAACAGGAGGCAAGGGGAACGATGCATACGATTCAAGTCGTCTTTTTGACGGTAATGGTCTTCTTCGTCATTGTGACCATTCACGAGTGGGGTCATTTTTATTTTGCGAAGCGTGCCGGAATATTGGTTAGAGAGTTTGCGATTGGGTTTGGTCCAAAGCTGTTTTCCATTAAACGTGGTGAAACCAGATACACGCTGCGGCTTGTCCCAGCAGGCGGTTTTGTCCGAATGGCCGGTGAGGATCCGGAGTTAATTGAGATTCATCCCGGGCAGACAGTCGCAGTACGGGTGAAAGATAACACGGTTACTCGTATTTACTTAGATCGTTTGGATGATCGCAGCAATGTTGTTCGCGGTGAAGTCGAAACGATCGATATCGAACGTAAACTTAAGCTTGCTTTGAGTGCCGACGGAATCACTGATTCTTATGACGTACATCCGCAAGCGCTGATGATCAGTAAAGGGAAAGAAACGCAGATCGCACCGATCGACCGCCAATTCGGCAGCAAAACAGTAGGTCAACGGGCACTCGCTATCGTTGCGGGTCCTGTCATGAACTTTGTTTTGGCTTTCGTGTTGTTTGGTCTGTATTTTCAGATGGCTGGCGTTCCGATGGAGAATCCGGATCGTTTGTTAATCGGCAGCGTAGTTGCGGGAATGCCGGCATCACAGACGGATCTTCGTGTCGGTGATGTCATCGATTCGGTGAACGGGGAGAAAATCGGCGGCGATTCCAATAAGATGATCGAGCTGATCAGTAAATCGGTCAACGTACCACTCGTATTTAATGTGCTGCGTGACGGAAAGCCGATCTCATTCAAGATCACACCGAAGAAGGATCCCACTACAGGTGTCGGCAAACTAGGCATCTCAGCCGCGGTACCTACACGTTCTGTAACGTTTGGCGAAACATTCACTTATGCCGGAAAAGCGATGAAAAACATGACGATCATGATCTTCGATGGATTTAAGAAGCTGATTCTCGGTGATTTCAAGATGGAGGACCTTGGCGGACCGGTACGGACTGCTCAAGTGACTAGTCAAATCGCGGATGAAGGCGTCGTTCAGCTGACTTCATGGGTAGCGGTTCTCAGTCTGTATTTAGGGATCTTTAACCTGCTGCCGATACCGGCACTGGATGGAAGCCGATTGGTTTTCCTCGGATTTGAAGCTGTACGAGGCCGTCCGGTTGATCCGAACCGGGAAAGCATGGTGCATTTTATCGGCTTTGCGATGCTGATGCTGCTCATGCTGGCGGTTACTTATAATGATATATTGCGATTGGTACGAGGGGAGCACTGAGTCGGTCATGTCGAAGGATAAGCAATTCGTAACGGAAATTACACCGCAAAACGAGGATTTCTCGCGGTGGTATATTGATGTAATCAAGAAAGCGGAATTAATGGATTATTCCCCGGTGCGCGGTTGTATCGTATTCCGTCCAGAGGGGTTTGAAATTTGGGAGCATATGAAGGATGAGCTGGACCGCAGGTTCAAAGAAACCGGTCATCGTAATGCTTACTTCCCAATGTTCATTCCGGAGAGCTTTTTCCTTAAAGAGAAAGAGCACGTGGAAGGATTCAATCCAGAGCTGCCTTGGGTAACCGAAGCCGGTGGAGAGAAGCTTGAAGAACGATTGGCGATTCGCCCGACATCGGAAACGATTATCGGCCATATGTACTCCAAATGGATTCAATCCTATCGTGACCTGCCCGTACTGATCAATCAATGGGCAAACGTAGTTCGCTGGGAAAAACGGACACTGCCATTCTTGCGTACAACCGAGTTTCTGTGGCAGGAAGGTCATACGGCGCATGAAACCGAAACAGAAGCGCGGGAAGAAACAAACCAAATGCTCGAAATTTATCGCGACTTCTGCGAGAACTATTTGGCAATTCCGGTCATTATGGGGCAGAAGACACCATCGGAGCGTTTTGCCGGCGCGGTAGATACGTATTCGATTGAGGCGATGATGAAAGACGGCCGTGCCGTACAAGCAGGAACGTCCCATTATCTTGGCAATAAATTCGCAGTTGCGTTCGATATTAAGTACTTGGACCGCGAAAATACACAACAATTTGTTCATACCACCTCATGGGGGGTATCGACACGTCTTCTAGGTGCAATGATCATGGTTCATGGTGATGATCGCGGTCTGGTGCTTCCTCCTAAGGTTGCACCGACGCAAGTCATCATGATTCCGATCGGCCCGCCGAAGACACGTGAGCAAGTGGTTGGACGGGTGGACGAGCTGTTCGCTGAGCTGAAGAAAGCTGGTATCCGCGTGAAAGTGGATGACCGCAGCGATGTAAGCCCAGGCTGGAAATTCAATGAATATGAAATGCGCGGCGTACCGATTCGTCTTGAGCTTGGACCTCGTGATATGGAGAATGGACAAGTCGTTCTCGTATCGCGTATTACCGGTGAGAAGCGAATTGTCCTGCAAAGCAATTTGAAGGAAGAAATTGAGCATATGCTGACTGAGACGCATAATGATATGCTTGAGCGTGCAAAGCAATTCCGTACGGAGCATACCTACTCAGTGGAGACGCTCGATGAGATGAAGGCACTCTTCGAAGAGCAGCGCGGGTTCGCGCTTGCCGGATGGTGCGGTTCAGATGCATGTGAGCGTCAAGTGAAGGAAGAAACGGGCGCAACTAGCCGTAACATTCCGTTTGAGCCTGCTGAGCACAAAACAGTTTGTCTCGTTTGTGGAGAGAAATCCGAGCATTCCGTCGTATTCGCCAGAGCTTATTAATTGCAACAAGAGTAAAAAAGGAATAAACGGCTGTATTCGCTGAAAGGCGGCGACAGCCGTTTCGTCTTGGGGGAGGACAATATGAACCAAACCGGGGGAAAGCGACAGCGGTTCGAGCTGCTGTTGAAGCAGGCGGATCTGCCGCAGCAAATGGTCGATGAGTATTTTGCAGATGGGCATATAGAGAAAGTAATCGTAAGCCGGAGTAACCGGGAATGGACGTTTTGCATAGGCAAAACGACTGTGGTTCCTTTACCGGCTTTTGGTGTTTTTTGCCGCGCAGTCGTTGCGAAATATGCGCATATCGCTCAAATCTCGTTTCAGTTTCAATATGGCAGCGATGTACCGAAGGACGAGCTGGTTCAAGAATATTGGCCGGCTTTCGTGGAATGGCTGCAGCAGAACAATCCTTCCGTTAACGGCTGGATCAGCAAATCGAAGATGATTGCTGAAGGCGATCTGATTACCCTTCATTTGATGGACGAAATGGGTCTGGAACTAGCCAAGAAGAAGAAAATTGACGAGCTTGCGATCGACTTTTTCAAGCAGCAATTTGCTACAACATGCCGCATGAAGATGATTGTCGGTGAATCCAATCAAGAGGTGTACGAACAGTTCCAGCAGAAGCGGGATCAAGAAGAGCGCGAAGTCATTCAAGCGATGATGACAAGCACGACGGTTTCCGAAGAGCCAACGCTGGACGAAGGCGAAGTTCGCCTTGTCGTCGGGTACGATATTCGAGACGCACCTGTACCAATTATGAATATTATTGAAGAAGAGAAGAAGATCACCGTGCAGGGCGCGGTCTTCGGTCTCGAAGAGAAAGAGCTCCGTAACGGCAGCACGCTCTTTACGTTTAACGTCACGGACTTCTCCGACTCGATTGCGATGAAGATGTTCGCTAAGACGAAAGATGATGTCAAAGTACTGAAGCAGCTCGCGAATGGCAAATGGATCAAGGCACGTGGACGCGTCGAATACGACCGGTTCATGATGGAACCTGAGCTGGTTATGATGCCATCTGACATGCATGAGGTTCTGGCGCCTAAGGAAACGAAAGACGATGCCGAAGAGAAGCGCGTCGAGTTCCATTTGCATACGACAATGAGCACGATGGATGCTGTTGCTCCGGTTGATGCATACATTAAGCAGGCTGCCAAATGGGGACATAAAGCGATAGCTATTACGGACCACGGCAATGTACAGTGTTATCCGGAGGCGGCGAAAGCGGCTAAGAAACATGGCATTAAAGTGCTGTTCGGCTTAGAGGCGAACGTAGTCAATGATGCTATTCCCATGGTTATGAATGCACGTGAAGAAGCGATGCAGTCTGCCGTTTACGTTGTATTCGACGTGGAAACGACGGGGCTATCGGTTGTGAACAACAAAATCATTGAGCTTGCCGGCGTGAAAATGCACGAAGGCAAAGAAATCGATCGCTTCTCAACGTTCATTAACCCGCATGAGAACATTCCTTATAACATTCAACAATTAACGAATATTACGAACGAAATGGTTGAAGACGCGCCGGAGCTTGGGCCGAAGATTCACGAGTTTATTGCGTTTATTGGCGATGCGGTACTGGTTGCCCATAACGCTCGATTTGATATGGGGTTCCTTCAAGCGGCTTGCAAACTTCATGGTCTACCGGAAGTGAAGAATCCCGTTCTGGATACTCTTGAATTTGCGCGATTCCTGCATCCGACGATGAAGAATCACCGTCTGAATACCCTTTCGGATAAATATAAAATCAGTCTCGAGAATCATCACCGCGCGATCGATGACTCCATTGCACTCGGCGGCGTACTATACGGTCTAATTGGGGATGCAGCTGCCCGCAACATAACCGGCCTACAAATGCTGAACGACTATGTCGGGCTCGACTTGTCGAACATGCGGCCCTTCCATTGCTGCATCTACGCGCTCAATGGAGCGGGGAAGAAAAATTTGTTCAAGCTGATCTCGAAATCGCATACCGAACATTTTAAACGCGTCGCTACGATCCCGAAGAGCAAGCTGACCGAATTGCGCGAAGGGCTGCTGGTAATCTCGGGTTGCGAGAAAGGCGAGTTCTTCGAAGCCGTTATGAATAAGTCGATGGAAGAAGCAGAAGATGTCGCGCATTACTACGACGTACTTGAAATTCAGCCAATCGACTTCTATATGCATCTTGTTGAGAAAGGTTTTGTAGCAAGCCGCGCTGAGATCGAACAGGCGATTCGCCGCGTATGCGAGATTGGCGATAAGCTCGGTAAACCGGTCATTGCAACAGGCAATGTGCATTACTTGCTGCAACGGGACAAGCTGTTCCGTGACATTACAATCCATGGCATAACAGGCTTTAGTCCGCTCAAAGATATCCGCAAGCCGGATGCTCATTTCCGTACGACAAAAGAAATGCTGGAGGAGTTCGCTTTTCTCGGTGAAGCCCGCGCTTATGAGGTTGTAGTCAAGAATACGTCAGAGCTTGCGGAACGATTTGAGCCGTTTGATATGTTCCCGCCGAAATTGTTCGTTCCTATTATCGAAGGCGCCGATGATGAAATGCGTAATACATGTTATGACACTGCACGTAAATTGTATGGCGAACCGCTTCCGGATGTCGTCGTTCAACGTCTCGAGAGAGAGCTTGTTCCGATTACGAAAGCCGGTTTTGCTGCCAACTATCTCATTTCGGCGAAGCTAGTGAAGAAGTCCAATGAGGATGGATACCTGGTTGGATCACGGGGTTCCGTTGGTTCTTCCATCGTTGCAACCTTCCTAGGGATATCTGAAGTAAATCCTTTACCTGCGCACTACACTTGTTTAGATGAAGCATGTAAGTTTAGTGAATGGTTCCTTGACGGCAGCTATCCAAGCGGTTTCGATTTACCGGATAAGGCTTGTCCAAACTGCGGTAAACCGCTCAAAGGCGAAGGGCAGGATATTCCGTTCGAGACGTTCCTTGGCTTTAAAGGGGATAAAGTTCCCGATATCGATTTGAACTTCTCCGGCGAATATCAAGCGGTAGCCCATAACTTCACGAAGACGATGTTCGGAGCGGAAAACGTATTCCGTGCAGGTACTATCGGTACGGTTGCAGAGAAAACAGCATACGGCTATACGAAGAAATACGAAGAAGATTACGGCAAGAAGTGGCGCGGTGCTGAGCTTGCAAGGCTCGCCAACGGTTGTACCGGTGTAAAACGAAGCACGGGCCAGCATCCGGGCGGTATCGTCGTTGTGCCGGACTACATTGAGGTTGAGGATGTAACACCGGTGCAGTATCCCGCCGACGATCAGAACGCCGAGTGGAAAACGACCCACTTTGACTATCATGCTTTCGAGGATAACCTCTTGAAGCTCGATATTCTGGGGCACGACGATCCGACCATGATGCGCATGCTGCAGGATCTCACCGGAATTGATCCGACTACGATTCCGATGAACGATCCGAAAGTTATGAGTATGTTCAGTTCTACGGAAGCCCTTGGCGTCACTCCGGATAAAATACGTTCTTCCGTCGCGACCTATGGCGTTCCGGAGATGGGAACCAAGTTCGTACGTCAAATGCTTGAAGAAACGAAACCGGCTACCTTTGCCGATTTGCTGCAAATTTCAGGATTGTCCCATGGAACAGGGGTATGGCTCGGCAACGCGCAAGAGCTGATTAAGAACCGTACATGTACGATCAAAACCGTTATCGGTTGTCGTGACGATATTATGCTTTTCTTAATTTATAAAGCAGGTATGGATGCGGGGCTTGCCTTCAAAATTACCGAGAGCGTTCGTAAAGGTAAAGGTCTTACTCCGGAATGGATCGAAGAAATGAAACGCTGTAAAGTGCCGCAATGGTATATCGATTCCTGTTTGAAAATCGAGTACATGTTCCCGAAAGCCCATGCGGCTGCTTACGTTATCTCGGCCGTGCGGACAGCATACTTCAAGCTGTATCAGCCTATTGCGTATTATGCGACGTACTTCTCTATTCGCGCGGAGGACTTTGACTTAGAGCTGCTTTGCAAAGGCTATGAGGCTATCGCAAAGAAGCTGGTCGAAATCGAAGCCAAAGGCTTCAATGCAACGCCGAAAGAGAAAAACAGCGTCTCCTTGCTTGAGATGGCGCTGGAGATGACTGCTCGAGGCTTCTCCTTCAAGCCGGTTGATCTCTATCGTTCGGAAGCTACGCGGTTCATCATCGATGGAAACTCAATCATCCCGCCATTCGGCGCAATCAGCGGTATCGGGGAGAACGCTGCGAAGAACATCGCAGGAGCTCGGGATTTTGGCGAGTTCCTATCGATCGAAGACTTCCAGCAAAAATCCAAAGCAACCAAAACCATCGTCGAAGTGCTGACGACTATGGGCTGCTTCCGAGGATTGCCGGAGTCGAATCAGTTGTCTTTGTTCTAGGAGTACGTTTACCGCAGGTGAACAAGCCCCCGAAGGGGGCGACTTCTCTAGGTGTGTACATTGAAAGTTCACCAAAGGTGAACAAGCCTCCGAAGGGGGCGACTGTTTTCAGGTTTAGGCACTTAAAGTTCACCACAGGTGAACAAGCCCCGCAGGGGGCGACTGTTTTCAGGTTTTTCTTCTGGGGTTTATGGTAGTTAAAGGTTGGCGTGAATCTCCGAAGTTGCCGGATTACCTCGGCAACTTCGGCTTCGCCTCAAAGCGCTGGTAAGCGAGGGGAAGGAGCGGAATTCGGGGTGCAGCCGGAGAGTTTACGTGCCGCCTTTGAACTCGGGATGCTACCGCGAAGCCGTCTATTCGAGCATCCCGAGTTCAACAGCGGCCGCAGGCGCACCCCGAATGGAGCGACCCACCCCGAGCGCACCCTCCAGCGCCGTATTGTCACCACATCATGGTTATGTTATAATCTTTCTGGTAATGCTGATGATACGACCTTTTCGCAGAAGAGTGGGGAAACCCACTCTTTACGTTTTGTCTGCACCTTTTTACATATACGATGGGACATAAGCAGGTTCTGCAACAGGTGCATTTCAGCTGAAAAATTAAACTGACCGTACGCCGCCTCTGTTGTGGCGCACCGCTGCAGTGGGAGGTACATTGTTTTTGAGCACATCCACAATCAAAACCGCTGTCGAAGAAATGGTTAGACCGTTCCTCGATGAAAATGGATTTGAACTCGTTGACGTAGAGTATGTGAAAGAAGGAAGCAACTGGTTTCTTCGTGTCTACGTGGACAAAGAAGGCAACATTGATATCGATGAATGCGGCCGGATTAGCGAATATTTGAGCGAGAAGCTGGATGAGAATGATCCGGTATCTGACGCTTATTTTCTCGAAGTATCCTCACCGGGTGCGGAACGTCCGCTTAAGAAGCCCGAAGATGTTAAGAAAGCCGTCGGCAAGCATGTGTTTGCAACGACCTATGAGCCGATTGGCGGCTTGAAAGAATTCGAAGGCAAGCTTCTTTCATTTGATGGGGAAGAGATCGTCATTGAAATCGGTAAAAAGAAACACACCATACCGTATACGAAAGTTGCCAGTGCCCGTTTAGCCATCGTCTTCTAAGGAGAAGACAACGGCATGATTATAACGTTAGGGAACTAGTTGAAAGGGGGAACTCATTTCCAATGAGCATGGAATTTATTGAAGCACTGACGGAAATCGAAAGAGAGAAGGGGATCAGCAAGGATATCTTGCTGGAAGCCATTGAAGCAGCCCTGATATCGAGCTACAAACGCAATTTTAATACCGCCCAAAATGTACGTGTTGATATTAACCGGTTTACCGGAGTCATTAAAGTGTATGCACGCAAAGCCGTAGTAGAGGATGTACTAGATCCTCGACTTGAGATCTCGGTTGAAGCTTCCCGTGAGATCAACCCGCATTATCAGCTTGACGATATCGCGGAAATCGAAGTAACGCCTCGTGATTTTGGCCGGATTGCGGCTCAAACGGCGAAGCAGGTTGTTACACAACGTATCCGTGAAGCAGAACGCGGCCTCATTTACAATGCCTTCATCGATAAAGAAGAAGACATTGTGAATGGTATCGTGCAGCGTCAAGACGTGCGCAACCTGTTTATCGACCTTGGCAAGGTAGAAGCGGTATTGCCGCTCACCGAATTAATGCCAACGGACAAATTCAAACATGGGGATCGCGTGAAATCGTTCATTACGAAAGTGGAGAACACGACGAAAGGACCGCAAATTTTCCTTTCCCGTACGCACCCGGGCTTGCTGAAACGCCTATTCGAACTCGAAGTGCCTGAGATTTATGATGGCGTAGTTGAGATTCGCTCTGTCGCGCGTGAAGCGGGCTTCCGCTCCAAGATCGCTGTTTATTCCCGCAATGCCGAAGTGGATCCGGTCGGATCATGCGTCGGTCAGAAAGGGATGCGTGTGCAAACCATCGTTACGGAGCTCAAAGGCGAAAAGATTGATATCGTTCGCTGGTCCGAAAACGTTGAAGAATATGTTGCGAATGCGCTTAGCCCTTCTAAAGTTATCGAGGTAATCGTATACGAGCAAGAGAAGATGGCACGCGTCATTGTTCCGGATTATCAGCTGTCGCTGGCAATCGGAATTAAAGGTCAGAATGCTCGTTTGGCTGCGAAGCTGACGGGTTGGAAGATCGATATTAAGAGCGAAACGCAGGCGGAGCAAGAATTTGGTCGTCCAAAGTCGCCGATGAGCACGATGCATCAGGATTCCGTCTCCATCGACTAAGAGCTGATGTTCAGGGGGGATGAACGGTGAGACCTAGAAAAATTCCACTGCGTAAATGTGTTGCTTGTCAGGAGATGAAGGCAAAGAAAGAGCTGATCCGCGTCGTTCGTACGCCTGATGAATCGGTTCTGATCGATTTGACGGGCAAGAAAGCAGGACGCGGCGCTTATCTTTGCGGGAAAGTCGCTTGCTTTAAGCTGGCCAAGAAGAGCAGAGCACTTGATCGGGCTTTGAAACAAACCGTTGGCATTGAAATATATGATCAGCTGGAGCAAGATTTTATCGCTGTAGAGGACACGTTTAACGCGAATAAGGATGAGATCGATGACGAAGACGAAGCATAAGTCGCTTAACACGCTTGGCATGGCGATGCGGGCCGGTAAGCTTGTTACCGGAGACGAAACCGTATTGAAAGCAATCCAGCAGGGCAAAGCGAAACTTGTCATAGTTGCCGGTGATGCATCAGATAATACAAAGAAGAAGTTTCGGGACAAATGTGCTTCCTACAATGTCAAACTCGTAGAAGCATTCGACCGAATTACGCTTGGGGAAGCAATCGGCAAGTCAGAGAGGGTTCTCCTAGGTGTAACCGACTCAGGCTTTTCTAAAAGCATTGCACAGAGCTTAATTGAACCTACGGAGGTGGAGTATATTGACTAAACAACAAGACAAAGATAAATTACGCGTCTACGAATACGCGAAAAACTTAAATATGAGCAGCAAGGAAATCATTACGATCCTAAAGCGACTCAATCTGCCCGTTAACAATCATATGAGCGTTATGGAAAATGAAATGGTTTCGAAGGTGGAAGGTTTCTTCCGCGATATTAAAGCTAACGCAGCAGCGAAACGCGCCCAGGAGAGCGCGACCGTCTCTGCAGCAGCTCAGTCGTCTAATCGCCAGCAACCGCAGGGTCAGCCTGAACGCAAGGCTCAATCAAGCACGAATGCTCCAGCGCAAGGACATGGACAGGTCAACAAAAATACTCAGGAACAGCAGGGGAATATGAATACAACTAATACGCAAGCACCTAGCGCAGCTCAGACTGCGAACGCGGCGCCAAGTCCGGCAAGCACACAAACACCGGCATCAGGCGTTACAGCGAGCACGACACCGACGACCTCCACTCAACAGCCTACATCAGGCCAACCGCAAGGCAGCTCGAGCTCAAATCCGCGTCCGCAAGGTCAAGGCGGCTATCAAGGCAATCGTCCGCAAGGTCAAGGCGGCTACCAAGGCAACCGTCCGCAAGGTCAAGGCGGTCAAGGTGGTCAAGGCCAGCGTCCGCAAGGCCAAGGCGGCGGCTATCAAGGCAACCGTCCAGCAGGTCAAGGCACCGGCTACCAAGGTAATCGTCCGCAAGGCCAAGGCTCTTCGCAAGGCGGTCAAGGACAACGTCCGCAAGGCCAAGGCTCCTCGCAAGGCGGCCAAGGTCAACGTCCGCAAGGTCAAGGCGGCGGCTACCAAGGCAATCGTCCGGCAGGTCAAGGCGCAGGCGGTGGCGGCGGTTATCAAGGCAACCGTCCTTCGGGTCAAGGCTCCAGTACTGGCGGCGGTCAAGGCGGCGGTTTCCGTCCTTCCACACCGCGTCCGGATCAAGCGAGTCAACAACCGAACCGCAGTGCTGCTCCAGCTCGTACATTCGAGTCGCGCAGTACGACGTCCGATGATCATGCAAAGAAAAGAAACAATCCGAAGGCGGCTAACAGCAACTTCGGTGCGAATAAACGTTTTGAAGATTCCCGTACAGGCAACTTCAAGAACAACCGCGGCGGTAAGAACAACCGTGGTAAAGGACAACAGCAAGAACGCAAAGAGAAAATCGACAATACGCCGAAGAAAATTATCGTACGCGGTACAGTAACGGTTGGCGAATTGGCTAAATTGCTTCATAAGGATGCTTCCGAGGTTATCAAGAAACTCATCATGCTTGGCGTAATGGCTACCATTAACCAAGAGGTCGATCTGGATACCGTTCAATTGATCGCTACCGAATATGGCGTTGAGGTTGAAGTGAAGATCCCTGTAGAAGAGGATGCGTTCGAAACACTGGAAGAGAAGGACGAAGAGGATACACTGGAAGCTCGTCCACCGGTTGTAACCATCATGGGTCACGTCGATCATGGTAAAACAACGCTTCTTGATGCCATCAGACACACTAGCGTAACTAGCGGTGAAGCCGGCGGTATCACGCAGCATATCGGGGCTTATCAAGTTGAAATCAACAATAAGAAAATTACGTTCCTCGATACACCGGGTCACGAAGCGTTTACGCTCATGCGTGCTCGCGGTGCTCAAGTAACGGATATTACAATTATCGTTGTAGCAGCCGATGACGGCGTTATGCCTCAAACGGTTGAAGCCATTAACCATGCTAAAGCAGCAGGCGTTCCGATTATCGTAGCGGTTAACAAAATCGATAAGCCAGGCGCTGACGTAGATAAAATCAAACAAAGCTTGACGGAGTATCAGCTCGTTCCGGAAGAGTGGGGCGGAGATACCATCTTCGTAAACGTGTCCGCTAAGCAACGCACTAATCTTGAGGAGCTCCTTGAGATGATTCTGCTCGTTGCCGAAGTGAACGACTACAAAGCGAACCCGAACAAACGTGCACGCGGTACGGTAATTGAGGCTGAGCTTGATAAAGGTAAAGGTCCGGTTGCTCGCGTTCTCGTTCAGCACGGTACGCTTAAGATCGGTGACGCATTTGTTGCGGGCAACTGCTTCGGCCGCGTTCGCGCGATGGTCAACGATAAGGGCCGCCGTCTCAAAGAAGCGGGACCTAGCACGCCGATCGAGATTACGGGTCTAACGGAAGTTCCGCAAGCCGGCGATCCGTTCCTCGTGTTCGAAGACGAGCGCAAAGCACGCGCGATTGCAGATCGTCGCGCAATTAAGCACCGCCAATCCGAGCTCGGTGCAAATTCGAGAGTAACGCTCGAAGATTTGTACAATCATATTAAAGAAGGCGAAATCAAGGATCTGAACGTGATCATCAAAGCTGACGTTCAAGGCTCCTCTGAGGCGCTTAAAGGATCTCTTGCCAAAATCGACATCGAAGGCGTACGCGTTAAGATCATCCATAGCGGTGCAGGCGCGATTACAGAATCCGATATCAACTTGGCAGCAGCGTCCAGTGCAATCGTTATCGGCTTTAACGTTCGTCCAGAGCCGCAGGCGCTTGCAACGGCGGAGCAGGAGAAAGTCGATATTCGTCTGCACAGCATTATCTATAACGTGATTGACGAAATTGAGCATGCCATGAAAGGGATGCTGGATCCAATCTTCAAGGAAGTTATTATGGGCCAGGCTGAAGTGCGTAATATTTTCAAAGTTACAAAGGTCGGCGTCATTGCTGGCTGTATGGTTACTTCCGGAAAAATTACACGCAGCGCGAAAGCTCGCTTAATCCGTGCCGGTATCGTGGTCTTGGAAACCGAAATCGAATCGCTTAAACGGTTCAAGGATGATGCAAAAGAAGTGGCGCAAGGCTATGAGTGCGGCATAACGCTCGAGAAGATGAACGACCTTAAAGAGGGAGACATTATCGAGGCTTACGTCCTGGAAAGTGTAGAGAGGTGATCAACCTATGGCTAAAGTCCGCGTAGGACGTGTAGGTGAACAAATCAAGAAAGAATTGAGCCAAATCATTCAGACGGAGCTCAAAGATCCGCGCATCGGTTTCATAACGGTAACCGGCGTTGATCTAACGAATGACCTCTCGCAAGCACGTGTTTATCTAAGCGTGCTGGGCAGTGAAGAGCAGAAAGAAGAAACGCTTAAAGCTCTTGCCCGCGGTACAGGTTTCATTCGTTCCGAGCTCGGCAAACGAATTCGATTCCGCCATACGCCGGAGCTGCTGTTCAAATTCGACAGCAGTATCGAGTACGGCAGCAAGATCGAAGCGTTACTGCATACGATTAACGGCAGGAGCGGCGAATGACCACGGCGAAAGCTGCGGTTTTCTCGGCCGCTTATAAAGAACAGCTGCAAGCGGCGCTTGACTTCATTCGAGACGGCAATCGGTTTCTTGTCGTCTCGCATGTTCAGCCGGACGGGGATGCCATTAGCTCGACAGTAGTTGTTGGCTGGCTTCTTCGCCAATTTGGTAAGCAAGCCGTCTTAATTAATGAAGGTGCGGTGCCGATTCGTCTACAGTTTCTGGAATCGTCTGCATCGATCATTAATTATAGCAAGCAGCCACTGGATGAAACGTTTGACCGCATCATTGCGATTGATTGCGCGGACTTCCGCCGAATCGGACGAGTGAGTGAAAGATTTGCCGAATCAGCTCAACTGCTTAATATTGATCATCATCCTACTAATGATGCTTTCGGCACAGCGAACTTAATCCGAATCGATGCGGCCGCAACGGTCGAAATTTTATATGATCTCATCGAGCATGGGGCCATTTCACTTGATCGTGAAGTTGCTACCGCCATTTATACAGGTCTTCTTACGGATACGGGCGGATTCCGTTACTCCAACACCACTCCAAGGGTCATGCAGGTTGCATCGCGCATGCTGGCGGAGGAAGTTGAAGGACACTGGATTGCCAATCATTTGCTGGAGCAAATGACAAAACCGCAGTTGCTTCTCTTGCAGCGCGGACTTAATCGGTTAACGTTCTCGGATGATAACCGGATTGCGTGGCTGTATGTCGCTTTCTCCGATATGGCGGAAACCGGTGCGGTTGGCGATGACCTTGAAGGTCTGGTCAACTACGCGGTAAATGTGGAAGGCGTAGACGTAGGCATCTTGTTCAAAGAAACCGAGAATGGCGATGTGAAAGTAAGCATGCGCTCTACCGGTAAAGCAGATGTGGCGGCAATTGCGCAAACGTTTGGCGGCGGCGGACATGTCCGGGCAGCAGGCTTCCGATTGGAGAACGGGATACAAGAAGCAATCGGCAAAGTTGTGCAAGCAGCAAGTGAGGCGCTTAACCTATGATGGATGGCATTTTGGCAGTTTGGAAGCCCGCTGGCTGGACCTCGCATGACGTGGTCGCTAAAGTCAGAGGCATTGTTAAAGTCAAACGAATCGGCCATACCGGTACACTGGATCCTGCCGTAACCGGAGTGCTGCCGCTTTGTATAGGCCGCGCGACGCGCGTAGTCGAATATGTGCAGGAACGGCCTAAATGTTATGAAGCGGTGATGCAATTCGGCATTGCGACAGATACAGAGGACTTAACCGGAACGGTACTCGAAGAGCTTCCTTCTGTGACGTTGACGGAGGCGGATATTCGCCGCGTCTTATCCTCGTTCTTAGGCGAGATCGAGCAGGTACCACCGATGTACTCAGCTGTTCGAGTTGACGGTAAACGGTTATATGAGTTGGCACGTGAAGGTCAAGTTATTGAACGGAAATCCAGACCGGTAACGATCTATGCTCTGGATTTGCTGGATATGAAGCTGGACCAGCCGCACCCAACCATTCGATTCTCTGTTTCCTGCTCCAAAGGTACTTATATCCGCACGCTATGTGTAGATATTGGACAAGCCCTTGGCGTACCTGCTGTAATGGCAGAGTTAATTCGCACAATGTCCGGAGGTTTTACAAAGAAGCAATGCTTCACGCTCGAACAAATCGCGCAGCTTCAGGCTGCCGGCGAACTAGAAGAGAAGCTGACGCCTTCTGATGAAGCGCTTGATCATTTTCCCCGTGCTACAGTTAGCATGGAGAATGTACAGCGTGCCTTCCAGGGCAAGCGGATCTACTTGAACGCGATGTTCGATCATGGAGATTATCGGAAGGATTCCATCATTCGCCTCTATGGCATTGACGGTACATTCGTCGGCTTGTTTTCTCCGGATGAAGATACAGCGACGCTTAAAGCTGTGAAGGTTTTCACCAAAACAGCAGATTAGTGAAGAACTTAAAGCAGGTGTGACTGCAGTGGAAATTATCTCATTACAATATCCGATTGTCTCGTCTCAAGCAGCGCTTACAGCCAAACCGAAAACGCTGGCAATCGGTCATTTTGACGGCGTCCATCGCGGCCATCAGAACGTGATTCGGCATGCAATGGAAGCTGCCCGCGCGGCAGGCCTTCAGGGAGCTATTATGACCTTTCATCCTCACCCGAAGGAAGTGCTTGGTCAGAACGGGCAGTATACGGCAAGTCTTACTCCCCTTGATGAGAAGGTAGAACGCTTCCGCAAATTAGGTGCTCAAGTCGTATACATCGTGAACTTCGATTTGGATTTCGCCAGCGTAACTCCGGCAGACTTTGTCGAGTACGTGCTGCGACCGCTTCAAGTGAAGCAAGCGACGGTTGGCTTTGATTTTACCTTTGGAGCCAAGGGTGCAGGGAAGCCGGAAACATTATGGGCACTTGGTGAGCCTGATATCGAGGTGGAAATCGTGGATCCTTTCATGCAGGATGGGGATAAAGTAAGCAGTACGCTAATTCGTGAAGCACTTTCTGAAGGGCGGCCCGAAGTAGCGGAGCAGCTTCTCGGCGAACCGTATCAAGTACGGGGAGTTGTTATTCATGGGGAAGGCAGAGGACGGACGATCGGTTTTCCGACAGCGAACATTAAGCAAGAAGCAGCCTATCTGATTCCAAGACAAGGCGTTTATGCTGTAATGGTTCAAGTTGACGGGAAGCGGGTGCCGGCTGTTCTCAATATCGGCGTAAAGCCGACTTTCCACGAGAAACTGCCAGAACCGGTTATGGAGGCGCATCTGCTCGATTTCAGCGGCGATCTGTATGATAAATCCATCACGGTCCAATTTATCTCCTTCTTACGAAGTGAGAAGAAGTTCGGATCCATTGATGAATTGATCGCTCAGATCAAATCAGATGCCGAACAGGCGAGTTTCGTTCTGGCTGCTTACAATAAGAATTAGGCTCGGCATTTACTTCTTGTAGGCAGATGTGTTATACTCTATTTCGTTGCGTAATCATGTTCAATTGACACTACGCGCAGCGAAACAGAACCTTAGCTTGGCCAGTTCGTTTTTCACCGGGCGACGGCGAGGCTAACGGCGATTATGATAGAAGGAGGTGAACATGGATGGCACTTACACAAGAGCGTAAACACCAATTGATCGACGAACACAAAACCCACGCGAACGATACCGGTTCTCCGGAAGTTCAAATCGCTATCCTGACGCAAAACATCGTCAACTTGACAGATCATCTTCGGACGCACAAGAAAGATCATCACTCGCGTCGCGGTCTGCTTAAGATGGTTGGTCAACGTCGTAAACTGTTGGCTTACTTGAAAAACAAAGACGTTAAACGTTACAGCGCATTGATCGAAAAACTCGGCCTTCGCCGATAATAGATGCGGGGATAAAAGCAACCTGGTTGTCAAGCCGCCTGGGATTCCAGGCTCAGCTGCACTGGGTTGCTTTTTGTAAATAAACCATACATAATGTTTTTGAGCAGCTCCATGTGGAGCTTTTCTTATAGGTAATTTTTCGACAGTTTTTGGTAATGGAGTGCGTGTGTGGAAATCAATGAAAACCTGACAGCTGAGCATCCCGGGTGGGGTGTAGCGGCTTGCAGTTGAGGAGGAATAATATGCTGCATCGTGTAGAAACAACGCTTGGCGGCCGCCCGTTCATTCTTGAGACGGGTCGTTTAGCCAAACAAGCAAACGCAGCGGTAACCGTGAAATACGGCGAAACTGTAGTATTATGTACGGTTGTATCATCCACTGAACCGAAGAATCTTGACTTTTTCCCACTGACTGTCAACTATGAAGAGCGTTTATATGCAGTAGGTAAAATTCCAGGCGGTTTCATTAAGCGTGAAGGTCGTCCAAGTGAGAAAGCGATCCTGGCGAGCCGTTTGACAGACCGTCCGATTCGTCCGCTATTCCCGGATGGCTTCCGGAACGAGGTGCAAATTGCCAATATCGTCATGAGCGTGGATCAAGACTGCACACCGGAAATCGCAGCGATGATCGGAACATCCGCGGCGTTGACATTGTCGGATATTCCGTTCAACGGACCCGTTGGCGGCGTTATTGTTGGCCGTATCGACGGTCAATTTATCATCAACCCAACGGTTGACCAAGAAACGAAAAGCGACGTGCACGTTGTAGTTTCCGGTACCAAAGATGCGATTATGATGGTAGAAGCGGAAGCAAACGAAGTATCGGAAGATGTTATCCTCGAAGCGATTATGTTCGGTCACGATGAGATCAAACGTATTGTCGCTACGATCGAAGAGCTTCAAGGTCTTGCAGGCAAACCGAAGGTTGAAGTGAAGCTACATACGGTGGATGCCGCGGTTAACGAGGCTGTTCGCGCTTTTGCGAAAGCACGTCTTGTTGAAGCAGTCAGCATTGCGGAGAAACATGCTCGTCAAGAAGCGATCGACGTTGTGAATGCGGACACGATTTCCCACTTTGAAGCGGAATATGCGGAAACGCCGGAGCTTCTTGGCGATGTGAAGGAAGTCCTTTACGATATCGTGAAAGAAGAAGTGCGTCGTTTGATCACGCATGATAAGATTCGTCCGGATGGACGAGCTCTAAGCGAAATCCGTCCAATCGAATGTGATGTCGCCTTGCTGCCACGTACGCATGGTTCCGGTTTGTTCACACGCGGACAAACGCAAGCACTAAGCATCTGTACGCTTGGCGCACTCGGCGATGTGCAAATTCTTGACGGTATTGATCTGACTGAAACGAAACGTTTCATGCATCATTACAACTTCCCTCCGTTCAGCGTAGGGGAAGCTAGACCATTGCGTCCTCCGGGCCGCCGTGAAATCGGTCACGGTGCTCTTGGTGAGCGCGCGTTGTCCAAAGTCATTCCGAATGAAACTGAATTCCCATATACCATTCGTCTCGTTTCCGAAGTGTTGGAATCGAACGGCTCCACCAGCCAAGCAAGTATCTGCGCAAGCACACTTGCCATGATGGATGCGGGCGTTCCGATTAAAGCGCCGGTTGCGGGTATCGCAATGGGTCTAATCAAAGACGGCGATCACTTCTCGATTCTCTCGGATATTCAAGGGATGGAAGATCACCTCGGCGATATGGACTTCAAAGTTGCGGGTACTGCAGCTGGCGTAACTGCGATCCAAATGGATATCAAAATCGACGGTATCGATCGTGCGATTCTCTCGCAATCCTTGGAGCAAGCTCGTGTAGGCCGTTTGCACATTCTTGGTAAAATGAATGAAGTGATGCAAACACCTCGTACAAGCCTTTCCAAATATGCGCCGAAAATCGTCATTATGAAAATCCATCCGGACAAAATCCGTGACGTTATCGGCTCCGGCGGTAAAATCATCAATAAAATCATTGATGAAACCGGCGTAAAAATCGATATCGAGCAAGATGGAACAGTGTTCATTGCATCTTCCAACGCAGAAGCCAATGAGCGCGCAAAACAAATCATCGAAGGCATCGTTCGTGAAGTGGTTGTAGGCGAGGTTTACCTCGGTACAGTGAAACGGATCGAGAAATTCGGCTGCTTCGTAGAAATTTTGCCAAACAAAGACGGTTTGGTTCACATTTCGCAAATCTCTACAGAGCGTGTTGCTAAAGTTGAGGATGTCCTGAAAATTGGCGATCAAATTACAGTAAAAGTAACGGAAATCGACCAACAGGGCCGTATCAACTTGTCCCGCAAAGCAGTTCTGACGCCAGAGGTTCCTGCTCAGCAGTCCTAAGGATAGAGCAACAGATAAGAAAGTAGAGACAGATGCTGGCATCTGTCTCTTTTTTGTTGCCTTATAGTCCTTCGCTTCTTCTCATAAAGTGGGCCGAGCCATAATATGATGAAGGAGAAGGGTGGGACAGCTCCTATGAGGCTGAAGAAAGCAATCGTCATGGCATTGGTCATGTGTACGCTGATAATGTTTGTAAGGCTGAATGGCCCGCTCTCTGAATACGTGACGGCAGTAAAGAATGGCAACCGTGGCGCATTCGAGCCAACACTATATGCATTCTCCGGAACGAATGCAGCTCTTATGGATACGATTCGATCTGAAGCAGAGAAGAAGCGGATTGCACCGGTTGACGCAAGAGTGGATCGGGTTTGGAAAGCGATACCGGGCTACAACGGTTTGGAGATCGATGTGGACAAAACCTATAGGCTCATGGAGAATGCTCCCGAGAATGAGCCTATTCGGTTTGTATACAAGGAAGTGGAGCCGAAGGTTAGCTTGAATGATCTGGGACGCGTTCCTATTTATAAAGGCAATCCAAACAAGCCTATGGTGGCCATAATGATTAATGTGGCTTGGGGGAACGAGTACATTCCGTCCATCTTGAACACGCTGAGGAAGGAAAACGTAAAAGCGACTTTTTTCTTCGATGGGTCTTGGCTCAAGAAAAACACCGATGTCGCCAAGCTAATTCAAGCTGAGGGACATGAAATTTCGAATCACGCGTATACGCATCCAAAGATGAGTCAACTTGATCGGCGTTCTGCATATAATCAAATTGCAAAGACCGAAGCCTTACTGAAGTCTACTTTGAATGTCACGAACAAGTGGTTCGCGCCGCCTTCGGGTGATTTTAATCAAATGACGGTTGATGTCGCAGCGGAGCAGGGGCTCAAGACCGTCCTCTGGACGCTCGACACGGTTGACTGGACGCATCCGCCCGCATACTCGATCATTCGTAAGGTGCGTACCCGCGTGGAGCCGGGATCGCTCATTCTGATGCATCCGACGGATTCATCAAGCGCTGCGCTTCCAGGAATGATTACCGCAATCAAGCAGAAAGGACTCATGCTCGGTACCGTCAGTGAAACGCTCTCTTCCAAGAGAACCTCATTAGTTGAGGCAAGACCATAATTTTGTTATAGTGAAGTCATTGTATTTCTGCTAGATGGTGATGAAGCAGCAGAAAACGTGTAGGAGGAACCGAATTGAATAACTATACCCTTAGCAATGGTTTACGCGTCGTAGTAGAATACATACCGACATTCCGATCGGTGGCCTTTGGGATCTGGGTCAAGACCGGCTCGCGCAACGAGTCACCTGAGAATAATGGGATTTCCCATTTTATCGAGCACATGTTGTTTAAAGGAACAGAACGTCACAGCGCGAAAGATATCGCAGATCTGTTCGATGGTATCGGCGGCAACGTAAATGCGTTTACTGCCAAAGAATACACTTGTTATTTTGCCAAAGTATTGGATCAGCATTTGCCAATCGCCGTAGATGCGTTAGCGGACATGTTCTTCAATTCGCAAATGGACGGCGCGGAACTGGCAAAAGAGAAAAATGTCATTCTCGAAGAAATTTCGATGTATGAAGATACGCCTGATGATAAAGTGCATGACGAAGCGTCTCGTTCTGCTTATGGCGATCACCCGCTTGCATATTCCATTCTCGGTCTGGAAGAGCGGTTAAGTGCCATGGATGGCGACTCGCTGCGCGGCTACATGAAGAGTCAATATCGAATTGATAACACCGTTATAAGTGTGGCAGGCAATGTTGAAGAGAAATCGCTAATCGAGCTGCTGGAGAAGCACTTCGGCGGATTCACAAATAACGGGACAGAAACTGCGGTTTCTACACCAACCTTTAGCGGACAATACCTGTTCCATAAGAAGAAAACAGAACAGAATCATATCTGTATCTCGTTCCCGGGATGTTCCTTTGCAGATCCGCAGCTCTATGCCATGATTTTGCTGAATAATGCAGTAGGCGGAGGCATGAGCTCCAGACTGTTCCAAGAAATCCGTGAGAAACGCGGTCTGGCGTATTCGGTTTATTCCTATCATACCTCTTATGCCGACAGCGGTTTGTTTACCGTTTATGCAGGGACAGCGCCGAAGCAAACCAAAGAAGTGCTGGAGTTAACAATGGCGCAAATGCATGATTTGGCTGTTAAAGGACTAACGGATATTGAACTGCACCGCGGTAAGGAGCAGCTTAAAGGAAGTCTGATCTTAAGCCTTGAAAGCACATCGAGCCGGATGAATCGACTTGGCAAGAACGAGCTGATGCTTGGTCGCCACTATACGCTGGATGAGATGCTGAAGCGTATTGACGATGTGGATATGAAGGATATTCAAGATGTAACGAAACGTATGCTATCCGTTCCTTTTGCCGTGGCGATGGTGGGCAGCAACGATAAAGCAGCAGCGTCAATCGGGAGGGATTCACTTGTTTCAAGTGTTATTTAAACGACTGCCCGGCAATGAAGAAATCGCACTGCCACGCAAGATGTCTGAGCTTGCGGCGGGATTCGATCTTCAAGCGGCAGTAAGCGAGCCTGTTATCTTGAACCCGGGAGAGCGCAAGCTCATCCCGACGGGGTTCTCGATGGCCATGCCCGCGGAACTAGAAGCGCAAATCCGCCCTAGAAGCGGGCTTGCGTATAAACATGGCATTACTTGCTTGAATTCGCCCGGAACAATCGATGCCGACTACCGCGGCGAGGTAAAGGTGCTGCTCGTGAATTTAGGGCAGGAGCCATTTGCGATTGAACGCGGGGAGCGCATTGCACAGATGCTGTTCCAGATCGTGCCTGATGTAACGATTACTGAAGTGGATGAACTGCCGGATACCGTACGCGGTGCAGGCGGCTTTGGCCATACCGGTGTGTAATCTGCAAAGGTAGAAATCATATATTTATTGTACGAAGAGCACCGGGGCTGCAGCCTCGGTGCTTTTTTGTGTTTGACGACAGCCCGAATTTCATTTTCACCCCGCTCTGGGCGGATGCATAAGATGGTCTATAACCAAGTGCGCATACTGTCATTTGGGTTGCCTTGACGGAAGGCGCTGGGGCAGTTACAGAGATGCTGCTAACCGAGCCGCGGTTCTCGCGCGTCTAACGGTTACAGTAGTACTGCTAACCGAGCCGCGGTAGCTCGCGCGTCTAACGGTTACAGTAGTACTGCTAACCGAGCCGCGGTAGCTCGCGCGTCTAACGGTTACAGTAGGAAAGGAGTGATACCCTTATGTTGACAGGGGTTCAGGTCTTGCTTCTAGGCGGTGACGCTCGGGGGCTTGAGGTCATCCGGAAGCTGACCGAGCTCGATGCATCGGTAACGGTTGCTGGCTTTGATCAGTTGCATTCCTCACTGGACGGAGCGGTGCGCGCCGAGCTCAGCGAGGACTTATTTGCAACTGCCGATGCGCTTGTGCTTCCGGCTGTCGGAACGGACGATGACGGCAAAATCATTGCTGTTTTCAGTGACCGTGAATTAGTGCTGACTGATGAGTATGTTGCACGATTACCGAAGCATTGTACCGTGTATACGGGGATGGCAAAGCCATATTTACGCAATTTATGCGGTAAATATGCGATTCGGCTTGTTGAACTGTTTGACCGCGATGATGTCGCCATTTATAACTCGATCCCGACAGCGGAAGGTGCTGTCATGATGGCGATCCAGAACACGGATATCACCATTCATGGATCATCTTGCATGGTGCTCGGCATCGGTAGAACCGGATTTACATTGGCGCGAACGCTGCAGGGGCTTGGGGCAAAAGTGAAGGTAGGCGTGCGCCGCGAGGAGCATTTTGCAAGAGCGTACGAGATGGGTTTCGAGCCCTTCTACATCAAGGAATTACAGCAGTTTGTGGGGAATATTGACTTGCTTTTTAATACAATTCCGACTATGATAGTCACAGCGCAAATTATAGCAAATTTGCCATCGCGAGCGGTCATTATTGACCTCGCTTCGAAGCCCGGCGGAACGGATTTCCGCTTTGCGGAGAAGCGTGGAATTAAAGCATTGCTCGCCCCCGGCCTACCAGGAATCGTCGCACCCAAAACCGCTGGACGTATCATTGCGGATTGTTTAAGTCGATTGATTGAGGAAGATTTCAGGCAACGGGGGAATGAGCAATGAAATGGCAAGGCAAAACGGTGGGCTATGCGCTCTCCGGTTCTCACTGTACGTTTGCAGAGGTCATGCCGGTAATTCAGCGGTTTGTTGACGAAGGAGCGAATGTCGTTCCGATCGTGACCCAAACACTGATTACTACGGATACGCGATTTGGAACTGCGGCAGAGTGGCAGCGGCAGCTGAAGTCCATCACTGGCAATGAAATTATTTCGACAATCGTCGATGCTGAGCCCCTGGGGCCGTCTAAACTGCTCGACGTTCTTGTTATTGCGCCTTGCACGGGCAATACGACAAGTAAACTCGCCAATGCGATGACTGACAGCCCTGTACTCATGGCTGCGAAAGCGCAAATGCGCAATCAACGCCCGCTCGTTCTCGCAATCTCGACGAATGACGGTCTCGGCTTAAACGCCGCTAACATTGCAAAACTTTTAGTATGTAAAAACGTTTATTTTGTACCCTTCGGGCAGGATAATCCCATCCAGAAGCCCAACTCGCTTGTCGCCAAAATGGAGCTGGTGCCTGAGGCTTGTGAAGCCGCCTTACTAGGTAAACAGCTGCAGCCTTTATTGATTGAACGTTCTTAATTTGTAAGCAGAAAAGTCTCAATTTTACGAATTCAGATGTAATTGGAGCAATCCTTGACTTACGTTCTTTTTTTGAGGGGAGACAACAACCAGCATGTCGAATCAGAAATTGTTTAACGTCGCAGTAGTTGGTGCGACAGGCGCAGTAGGAGAACAAATCATTGGTTTGCTCGAGAAAAGGGATTTTCCGATTGCTGAGCTGAAATTGCTGTCTTCCGCACGTTCAGCAGGTACGAAGATCATGTTCAAGGGTAAAGAAATCACGGTGGAGGAAGCTTCGCCGGACAGCTTTAAAGGAGTCGAAATCGCCTTGTTCAGTGCGGGCGGCGATGTGACAAAGGCACTTGCCCCCCACGCTGTCGAGCATGGCGCTGTCTGTATCGATAACACGAATGCCTATCGGATGGATCCGGATACTCCGTTAGTTGTACCTGAGGTTAATATCGACAAGGTAAACGACCACAAGGGTATCATTGCGAATCCGAATTGCTCGACGATCCAGATGGTTGCTGCGCTGAAACCATTGCAAGACCGTTACGGCATTTCTCGAATTATCGTCTCCACTTATCAGGCCGTTTCCGGCGCAGGCAGCCGTGCAATCGACGAAATGCTGCGTCAAACGCGCGAAGTTTTGGATGGCAATGAAGTGAATCCGGATATTTTGCCGGTAGGATCGTTGCCTGTGAAGCATCAGATCGCATTTAATGCAATTCCGCAAATTGATAAGTTTCAAGACAACGGCTATACCCTCGAAGAAATGAAAATGGTTCGTGAAACAAAGAAAATCTTGGGTGACGAGTCCATCGACGTAACAGCGACTTGTGTTCGTATTCCTGTCGTTTATGGCCACTCGGAGTCCGTATACGTAGAGCTCAAAAAAGATTATGAACTGGAAGACGTCAGAACGCTCATTGCCGAAGCTCCCGGTGTCGAACTTGTCGACGATCCTGCAGGTCAACGTTACCCGCTTGCTACTGAAGCGGCTGGCAAACCTGAAGTATTCGTGGGACGACTTCGCCGTGATCTGGGCCATGCACGCGGTTTGAATCTATGGATTGTTTCCGATAATCTGCTCAAAGGTGCAGCATGGAATGCTGTGCAAATCGCAGAATACATCGCAATTGAGAAGGAATAGACGTCCTACAACAAAAGCAGGTTGTTCAGGAAGCTAACGATTCGGCGACGTTGTTCTCGTTCGGATACGGAGGCTTGAATGCGCATCCTCGTTCAGAAGTTCGGCGGGACTTCATTGTCCTCGGAGGAAGCAAGACAATTAGTAATCGGACATATTGATCGGGAACGGCAACGACAGTACGGACTCGTCGTTGTCGTCTCTGCAATGGGGAGAAAAGGCGATCCCTATGCAACGGACACGCTGCTCTCTCTTATTCGCAATCATGGTGATTCATTGCCTGCTAAAGAACGCGATATGCTGCAGGGTTGCGGAGAAATCATCTCTGCTGCTTTATTGTGCAGCCTGCTGCGTGCCGCTGGGATATCGGCGATTGCTTTAACCGGCGGAGGCGCAGGAATTATTACAGATAATCAATATGGGCGTGCCCGCATTATTGAAATTCGGACGGAAGCCATTCATAAAGCGCTAGAGGATGGCCAAGTTGTAATCGTTACCGGATTTCAAGGCGTTACTGAAGCAGGGGATATTACGACGCTCGGCAGAGGTGGCAGCGACACTTCGGCAACCGCCTTAGGAGCTGCGCTCCGCGCAGAGCGAGTCGATATTTATACAGATGTAAACGGCATTCTAACCGCAGATCCCAGGATCGTGAAGGATGCTCGGCCATTAACCGTGATCAGTTATGCCGAGATCGGCAACATGGCAAGGCAAGGAGCGAAAGTCATTCATCCGCGGGCGGTAGAGATTGCTCAGCAAGCTCGTATTCCGCTTCGTGTACGTTCGACCTTCTCAGAAGAGGAAGGAACGCTTGTGACGGACACCTTCGATGCTGCTGCGAAAGCTTCTGCAGTGCGCGATCGTCATGTTACGGGTGTGGCGCATGTCAGCGGTGTTACTCAAATTACCGTACAGGCGCAGGATGGTCACACTGACGTACAACTGCAAGTGTTTCAAGCAATGGCAAGGCATCAAATCAGTGTAGACTTCATTAATGTAAATCCTGGCGGCGCGGTTTATACCGTATTTGATCATGATGCAGACAAAGCCGTTTCGGTTCTGCATGATATCGGTTATTCACCGCGAGCAGTAAGCGGATGTGCCAAAATCTCCGTCATAGGCGGCGGAATGAACGGTGTTCCCGGCATCATGGCACGTATTGTGGAAGCGCTGACGGAGCAAGGAATTCCAATCCTGCAATCAGCAGATTCCAACACTACAATCTGGGTGCTGGTCAGTGAAAATTATATGGCCGGCGCACTGCAAGCGCTGCACTCGAAATTCTCATTACATGAGTAGCAATCGTAAATCGTAGTCAAGCTTTGCGGAGCAAGGCAGCTGAAGAGCTCATGTTTTGCTTCGCAGACCTTTTTTTCATATAAGAACGTATAGGTTCACCTTATACTTAGCTTATATTTCATCGGAATGAAACGCGCTTATCCGCCGAAAGGGCGACGATAGCCGATTCACCTTGGGAGGAATCATACATGGATTTCGGAAGAATAATTACTGCAATGGTTACCCCGTTCCACGCGGACGGATCGATTGACTGGGAAACGACAGGGCGGTTAATGGACTACTTGATCGAGGATCAGCAAAGCGACAGCCTCGTGGTTTCCGGCACAACCGGAGAATCTCCGACGCTTACCGATGATGAGAAAATCGCTTTGTTTACTTTTGCTGTAGAGCACGCACGCGGACGCTGCAAAATTATTGCGGGATCCGGAAGCAATGAAACGGCCCACTCCATTCATTTGACTCAAGTGGCTGAGAAATGCGGCGTTGATGGGGCATTATTGGTTGTGCCTTATTACAACAAGCCGACGCAAGAAGGGATATTCCAGCATTTCAAAGTAATCGCAGAAGGCACCAAACTGCCAATTATGGTCTATAACGTTCCTGGACGTACAATTGTCAGCATGTCTGCTGAGACTACACTTCGTCTTGCGCAAATTCCGAATATCGTTGCAACGAAAGAGTGTGCTTCCCTAGATCAAGTTACGCTTATCGCTTCGCAAGCACCTGCAGATTTCCGCGTTTACAGCGGAGACGACAGCAGTGCTTTGCCTGCGGTTGCTGTAGGGGCACATGGCATTGTCAGCGTGGCAAGCCATATCATCGGGAAGCAGATTCGTGAAATCATCGAGTCTTATTTGAAAGGCGATGTTGCGCAAGCTTATAAAGTGCATGCTGCTTCGCTGCCGATTTTCAGAGGACTGTTTGATCTTCCTAACCCTGTACTTGTGAAAGCAGCGCTAAACCTGAAAGGGCTGCCTGTTGGCGGTGTTCGTCTGCCTCTGGTTGACGCCAATGAGTCAGAATTAGCTGCGCTGCGCAGTATTTTGAACTAATACTTAATTCACTGCTCGTGGTACTTCTTTCCGCAGTCGCCACAAACCGGTGCGCTTGCATCGGTTTTTTGTTTGTACATAGAGAAGGTCATTCCAGACTGGACATTTTCTCCTTTACTTGTTTTTCGTATTTTCAATCATGTATAATGAAAGCAAGTGACGGTGTGCGGCAAAATATTGAAAATGTGTAACGCCTAGGGTGGCGTTGAACAGCACTAGTTATTACTTGTATGAAGCGCGTTCCTGCGGGAGGAACGTCCAGCCATACAATTTGGACAACTATTATATAAAGTTCGATCAGATTAGCTTCGGTTTCTGTCGTTAGGACAGTGATGAGGTCTGGTTTGTTTCGTAAAACTATTAGGAGGTACGGATACACTTGTCTAAGAAAAACATCCAGGATAAGCTGCTTATTTTCGCACTAGGCGGCGTCGGTGAAATCGGGAAGAACATGTATGTCATTCAATATGGAAATGATATCGTAGTCGTAGATGCAGGTCTTAAGTTCCCGGAAGAAGATATGCTCGGAATTGATATTGTCATCCCAGACATTACGTATTTAACGGAGAATCGCGATAAAGTTAGAGGGATTCTGATTACGCATGGTCATGAGGATCATATCGGCGGCTTGCCATATGTACTGAAGCACCTGAATGTGCCGATTTACGGCACGAAGTTAACATTAGGCCTTATCGAAGGCAAATTGAAGGAAGCGGGCTTGCTTGGCGAGACGAAACGCATCCTGATCAATGCGGATTCGGAAGTTCAACTGGGCTCCATGAAAGCGTCCTTCTTCAGAACGAACCACAGTATTCCGGATTCCGTAGGCGTATGCTTGGATACTCCGGAAGGAACTGTCGTACACACAGGCGACTTTAAATTCGACCATACACCTGTAAATAATCAATATGCTGATTTGCAGCGTATGGCAGGAATCGGAGCGCGCGGCGTTCTGGCCTTGCTTTCGGATAGCACAAATGCAGAGCGGGCAGGCTTCACACCGTCAGAGAGCATGATCGGTGTTGAACTTGAAGATATTTTCCGTAAAGCTACACAACGTGTCGTTGTTGCAACTTTTGCATCCAACGTTCACCGTATTCAACAAGTTGTGAATGCAGCTATTGCTACAAAACGTAAAATCGCCGTTGTTGGCCGCAGCATGGTCAATGTCGTGTCGGTTGCTTCTGAGCTTGGTTATTTGAACATTCCGGAAGGCACGATTATCGAGCCTGAAGAAATCAACAAAATGGCTGCTGACCGCGTTGCCGTCCTTTCGACAGGCAGCCAAGGCGAGCCAATGTCGGCTCTTACGCGCATGGCGCGTTCGACGCACCGCAAGGTTGATATTATGCCTGGCGATACTGTTATTATTGCAGCAACTCCAATTCCGGGTAACGAGCGTTATGTGGGACGTACTGTAGACGAGCTGTTCCGTCTCGGCGCCAACGTTATTTATGGACCAGGTTCTGTTTCCGGCGTTCACGTTTCCGGACACGGCAGCCAAGAAGAATTGAAGCTGATGCTTAACCTCATCAGACCGAAATATTTCATTCCGATTCACGGTGAATACCGTATGCTTCGACAGCACGCATTGCTTGGCGAATCCGTCGGAATCGAACGCGAGAATATCTTCGTTATCGACAATGGGGATACGGTTGAGTTCACAGGCGGAGTTGCCCGTAAAGGCAGCAAAGTGCCTGCAGGTAACGTTCTGATTGATGGACTTGGCGTAGGCGATGTAGGTAATATCGTACTTCGCGATCGTAAACTTCTGTCCCAAGACGGCATTTTGGTTGTCGTAGTAACGCTGAGCAAGCAAGATGGCGCGATTTTGTCCGGACCGGACATCATCTCCCGCGGCTTTGTTTACGTTCGCGAGTCCGAAGGACTGCTTGAGGAAGCAAACCGTATCGTAACTTCAACGTTGCATAAGCTGATGAACGATAAAGTCAATGAGTGGGCATCGCTCAAAACAAATGTGAAAGATGCACTCGGACGTTTCTTGTATGAGCAAACGCGCCGTCGCCCAATGATTTTGCCAATCATCATGGAAGTATAAATTGCTCCACCACTAGGAAACGGTCTCCGAAGAGCGTCATGCTCAATTTCGGAGGCCTTTTCTTTTTGCCCGGAATTGCATAATTCTACAGGCAGATTCCATACTATGCAGAGCCGACCATAGGCAGTCTAGGTGGAATGTTGAGGAGGACAAGGCATATGTTTGAGGATGAATTAGTTTATAAATCGGAGCAGCCGGAGCCACCGGCACCTGATCGTAAACCAAGCACGAATCCGGTCGTGGAAACGATTCAGCAGTTAGGTCAGACGGCGACCCCGCAGTCGGAGTCCAACATATTTTGCATGACCATTATCGGGCAGGTGGAGGGTCATCTCGTATTGCCTCCGCAAAACAAGACAACAAAATACGAGCATCTGATTCCCCAGCTGGTTGCAGCGGAGCAAAATGCTAAAATCGAAGGCATCATGATTGTGCTGAATACGGTGGGGGGGGATGTGGAAGCGGGACTAGCTATAGCTGAAATGATCTCATCGCTTACCAAGCCAACTGTCACGCTTGTATTGGGCGGAGGTCATTCGATCGGGGTACCGATCGCTGTTGCCGGCAACAAATCGTTTATCGCGGAATCAGCAACAATGACCATACATCCGATCCGCTTGAACGGGCTTGTTATCGGAGTACCGCAAACCTTCGAATATTTGGACAAAATGCAAGAGCGGGTCGTTCGATTCGTTACTTCCCACTCCAACATAACCGAAGCGAAATTCAAAGAATTGATGTTCAAGACAGGCGAATTGACCCGGGATATCGGAACGACCGTCATTGGGCCGGATGCGGTTAAGCATGGATTGATCGATGCAGTAGGCGGTATTGGACAAGCGCTCCGGGATCTGAATTTACTGATCGATCAGCGCAAGCAAGCAACGGCTGCCGGGGCAGGAGGACTGACGCAATGACAATCTACTCCACAATGCCGCTTGAGCTTGTCTATGATGGAATTAACCATCAGCCGGGTCCTTACGTGTCCATAAAGATAGGGGATGTACAGCTGCAAATTGAATCGGTTACGCCGGGTGTTGGCCGTATCGTACGTTTGCTTGACGGCCCATTGGATGCGTATTTACGTCCTGAGCTCTCGCCGGGAACGCTGATTGCTTTCGGGCACCCATCCTCGTAGAAAGCCCGCCCTTGCTGGATAATAGTAGCACATCCTATGGTCTCCTATGGTATAATGGCTACCAGAGGTGACCATTTTGGCGAAGAAAAAGAAGAAGCGAAAGAGCTCAATTGGGACGAGCCTTAAATATGAAGTATATGGCATTTTACTCATAACCGTATCCGTAATCGCGCTATCGGGTGAAGCAACGGTCGGCCGTTCCTTGTCCAAATTATTTGGTTTATTGCTGGGCAAGTTTTATTTTGTCCTTCCACTAGTCGGTATTTATGTAGGGCTGATCGTCATGGTGAAACGTGCCTGGCCTACAGGCTGGTCGACTCGTAAGACGGGCTTTCTACTCGCAGTGCTTGCTTGCACCTTATGGAGCTCGGTAGCCGTAATGGATCTGAAAACAGAGCCGACAGGCGGGCTGACAGCTTCTTACATACTTTCTCAACTTGGAAGCGATATCCGAGGGACACTCATGACCTCTGCACAACAGGCACAGGCGGAAGGCGTCGTGCAAACGGTTAGCGGCGGGTATGCGGGAGCCATTCAGTATACGCTGCTATATTGGTTGTTTGGCTATTTTGGCGCTAAGTTCGTTATGATTGTCATGTTTGCCATCTCCATCATGCTGATGACGGGCAAATCCTACGTGGATTTGCTGCGGGCAGCCCGAATCAGAGGCGGCCGTTTCTGGTCCTTACTTCGGAAGAAGCTGTTCTCGAAGAAGCAAACGCTGGCGTCTTCGGGGGCGAAGGCAGGTCCGGTTAAGGGTAATGTTGTGACATTGGATGACCTCGATGACGATGATGATGATGAGAACTATGCGCCGGTGCATAACCCGCGTCCGAAGAAAAGCAGATTCCCTATTTTCTCTTGGTTTAATGAAGTACCCAAGACTAATGAGGATGCTCATGATAACGAGTGGCAAATGGATGATGGACACCAAACGGATGCTAAAGGTCAAGCGAGGCGTATGCCTTGGCAAGACGATGAAGATGCTGATGAGCTTGGCTGGCAAGCGAATGTACTGGAGCAGATTGAAGAACATTCAGCGAAAGCGAAGGAAACACCACTCCCTGCGACTTGGGAGCTTCCTTATGATGATGAGAAGGATAATGCCGAGGTGCTAACGGATTTCCATCCGGTTGACGATGCGACCGGAATAGATGATGACTCGTTAGAGGCAGATGATTTCGAGGAAGAACTGCCGGCTGCTGTGACAGCCATCCCGACAAGTCCTGCGATTATGCCCGATGATCCTGATTCACCGGAAGGCTCAGTCAGCATAGTGAAGCGACCGACAGAGAAGCCGTATGTATTGCCATCGTTGTCACTCCTGCAGAAGCCAAGCGGACTTGGCAAAATCGGTGAAACGGCGGATTCCTTGGAGTCCCGACGTAAACTGGAAGCGACACTGGAGAGCTTTGGCGTGAGAGCCAAAGTGCTTGATGTTGTGCGAGGTCCAGCAGTGACCCGCTATGAAGTACAGCCTGCTACAGGCGTTAAGGTTAGCCGAATTGTCGGTCTGACTGATGATATCGCGCTTGCGCTTGCAGCGAAAGATATTCGGATGGAAGCCCCGATTCCAGGCAAATCGGCGATCGGCATAGAAGTGCCGAATACAGAAGTATCGGTTGTTACGATGCGTGAAGTTATGGAGACTCCGTCATTCCTCAATGCGAGTTCGAAGATGTCGATTGCTTTTGGACGTGATATTTCGGGTCAACCGATCGTCGGCAATCTGGCCAAAATGCCCCATCTGCTGGTAGCAGGTGCTACGGGCTCCGGTAAATCCGTTTGTATCAACGGGATTATTACAAGCATTCTGTACAAGGCGCGGCCGGATGAAGTGAAGCTGCTTATGATCGACCCGAAGATGGTTGAGCTTAACATGTACAATGGAATTCCGCATTTGCTTGCACCGGTTGTTACAGATCCAAGACGCGCTTCATTAGCACTGAAGAAGATTGTCGTTGAAATGGAGAAGCGTTATGAGCTGTTCTCCAAGTCTGGCACGCGTAATATT
The DNA here is from genome assembly GCF_059686995.1 of Paenibacillus rhizoryzae. NCBI lineage: Bacteria > Bacillati > Bacillota > Bacilli > Caryophanales > Paenibacillaceae > Paenibacillus > Paenibacillus rhizoryzae. The sequence goes on from NZ_JCAALT010000003.1 coordinate 581,244, forward strand.
GAAGGTTACAACACGCTCATGGCAGAGAACCCGGCTGCGGTACTCCCCTATATCGTGGTTATCGTGGATGAGCTTGCAGATCTGATGATGGTTGCCGCTAACGATGTTGAGGACGCGATTTGCCGACTTGCTCAGATGGCGCGTGCATCAGGCATCCATCTGATTATTGCGACGCAGCGTCCTTCCGTTGACGTTATTACGGGCGTTATCAAGGCGAACATTCCTTCTCGTATTGCTTTCGGCGTTTCATCGCAAGTCGATTCTCGCACCATTCTCGATATGGTGGGGGCGGAGAAATTGCTCGGTCGAGGCGATATGTTATTCTTACCTGTTGGCATGTCCAAGCCGATTCGGGTACAAGGTGCATTCCTCTCCGATCATGAGGTTGAAGCTGTTGTAGCTTATGCACGTGGTCAAGGCGAAGCCGAATACAAAGAAGACTTAGTGCCCGAGATTGATGATACCGTCACAGAGAATGAAGAGATTCTGGATGAGCTGTACGATCAGGCGGTTCGGATTGTATTGGAAGCGAAGCAGGCATCTGTTTCTTTGCTCCAAAGACGGATGCGAATCGGCTACACACGTGCTGCGAGGCTGATCGATCAGATGGAGGCACGTAGCATTGTAGGACCTTACGAAGGCAGTAAACCGCGTGAAGTACTGCTCACCGTGGATCAGTACGACTCAGGAAAGATTAGCTCTTAAGGCAAATTCATGCATAATCGTATCCTTGATTTCTCATACTAGGAATATGCTTCGCTTGCTTTGCGAATCCATTTGCAAGAGAAAGGCAGATTCTAAAGATGAGAAATCGTTTAATTACGGTGACCATCGTCATCGTCCTTCTGTTGTTCGGCGCCTTCACATTGAAGCATGCCTCGTTCGGTAAAACAACCGAAACGTTCAGCAGCGCTACACTCAAAGTCGGGTCATCAGGAAAAGACGTCACAGAGCTGCAAGGCCGGTTGAAAGCGCTTGGCTACTTCGACGGCAAAGTTGACGGAGTTTTCGGGACCAACACGAAAAAAGCAGTCACCTGGTTTCAATGGAAGTTTGGCCTGAAATCCGATGGGGTTGTCGGCGCGAAGACGAAATTGAAGCTATGGGAAGCAACGAAGAATTGGAAACCGACCGCAGCAGATACAAGCGGCGGCAGTGCCAGTGGATCGAGCGGTAATAAGGAAACATCGGGATCGGATGTAAACAAGTCCAATAACCTGGGCCTTTCTGCGAACGATCTCAAGCTGATGGCAAATGCCGTGTACGGCGAATCTCGCGGAGAACCGTTTATCGGACAAGTCGCAGTGGCAGCCGTTATTTTGAATCGCGTGAAGTCGCCAAGCTTCCCGAATACGGTTTCCGGTGTTATTTTTCAACCGGGTGCTTTCACGGCAGTGGCCGATGGGCAAATTTGGTTGACGCCAAATGAGAACGCGAAGAAAGCGGTACAGGATGCGATCAATGGCTTAGATCCGACCGGCGGATGTCTCTATTACTTTAATCCGGAGACTGCAACATCCAAATGGATATGGTCTCGTCCACAAGTGAAAACGATCGGAAAACATATTTTCTGTATGTAGTAATTGAGGAGCAGCCTGCAGATCGACGCGGGTTGCTTCTTCCATTTCCGATCGGGTAGAATGGAATAGATCCTAGGAAATTGGAATAGATTGACTTTATAAACTTGAGCGGAAGGGGGTCGTGTTGCGTGAGCAACTCTCCATTTCAACGAGGACAGCTGAATCGAATCCGATTGCATGTTCTGCCCACACAGCGCTTCAAAACATTTTCCATTTCCTTGTACTGTGGTCTCCCGCTGACGGAAGAGACCGTTACGCCAGTAGCGCTAATTCCATTTGTGCTGCGCCGGGGAACGGCTTCAACGCCGGAGACAATTGAGTTCCGCGAACGTCTCGACGAATTGTATGGCGCAGGCTTCGGCTTCGACGTGTACAAACGCGGTGACGCACAAATCGTCCAGTTTAGAATGGATGTCATCAATGATCGGTTTGTTTCGTCCGAGCAGCCGCTGCTTGGCGAATCTTTGAAACTGTTAGGTGAGGTATTGACCGAGCCTACCTTAGAGAACGGGCATCTTCGCGCCAAATACGTGGAAGCTGAGAAAGAAACGCTGCGTAAGCGACTGGAAGCGATCATTAATGATAAAATCCGCTATGCGGCAGAGCGTTGCTTAGAGGTGATGTGCGAGGATGAGCCTTATCGCCTGCACCCGCTTGGTAAACTCGAAGACATTGCGACGCTGACACCGGAGTCCGTAACAGCCGCTTATCGAGAGTGGCTGTCTAAAGCTGCATTCGACTTGTACGTAGTCGGCGATACTTCGCTGGAAGAAGTGAAAGCGCTCGTAGCCGAGGCGTTCCATCATAATGAGGGAGCACCAGCGGATTATAAACTGCCGGAGATTCGCAAACCCATTAGTCAAGTTCAGACGGTTGTCGAACAAATGGACGTGAATCAAGGTAAGCTGAACCTCGGCCTCCGTATTAATACGGCATACGGGGATGACGATTACCCGGCGGCACTGCTCTATAACGGTATTCTAGGCGGCTACCCGCATTCTAAGTTGTTCCTTAACGTTCGGGAGAAAGCGAGCTTAGCTTATTATGCTTCCTCGCGTTTAGACGGCCATAAAGGCATTTGCACGATTCAATCCGGCATTGAAATCGCTAATTACGACAAGGCGACGACAATCATCAAAGAACAGCTGGAGAGTATGCGAAGCGGCAGCTATAGTGACCTCGAAATGAACCAGACCAAAGCGATGATTGCCAATCATCTGCGGGAGCTTCAGGATTCCGCCAATGAGATGATCGGCTTTGATTTCAATGCGATTCTATCCAAACGCGAGCGTTCCGCCGCACAGCTGCTGGAGCAGGTGCAGGCTGTTACTGCCGAGCAAATTGCAGCTATCGCACACAAAACCGAGCTCGATACGATTTATTTCCTGCGTGACAGGAAGGAGGGCTAAGCCTATGGAAACGTTAGCTTACCCAGGCGTTCAAGAAACGCTGTACCGTGAAATTTTGCCGAATGGTTTAGAAGTAGTCGTGCTGCCCAAAGAAGGGTTCAGCAAGACCTATGCCACATTCTCCACTCGTTACGGATCGATTGATAACCGGTTTGCCGTAGGCGATCAAGCACCGATTTCAGTTCCGGATGGTATCGCCCATTTCTTGGAGCACAAGATGTTCGAAGAACCGACCGGTGATATTTTCGCAACTTTTGCATCGCAAGGTGCTTCGGCGAACGCTTATACGAGCTTCGACCGCACCGTTTATCTCTTCTCGGCTACAGAGCAAATCGATGCGAATTTAGAAACCTTAATCGATTTTGTTCAAAATCCTTACTTCACCGACGAGAACGTCGAGAAGGAGAAAGGGATCATCGAGCAGGAGATCAATATGTATCGCGATAATGCGGATTGGCGCGTTTATTTTGGGCTGATCGATGCCCTCTATCACAAGCATCCGATACATATCGACATTGCCGGAACGGTTGATTCTATCCGTCAGATCACGAAAGAAACACTTTATAGCTGCTATGAAACCTTCTACCACCCATCCAACATGTTCTTGTTTATTGTGGGCGGTGTTCAGGCTGAAGCTGTGATGAAGCTGGTTCGGGAGAATCAGGCGCGCAAAACGTTTGAGCCGCAAGGCCCAATCTCCAGATTCTTCGATCCGGAGCCGGAAACGGTGAAGATTCCGCGCAAGACAGCAGCATTGCCTGTTTCCATGCCGAAGTGCATGATTGGCTTCAAGGAGAATCGCGGCGCTTTGAACCCGGAGGAATTACTTCGCACGGAGCTTGCAACAAAGTTGATGCTCGAAGCGTTACTAGGTTCGAGTGCTCCGCTTTATCACGCGTTGTACGATGATAATCTCATTTCGGATTCCTTTGGGCACGAATTCAACAGCAGTGAGGATTATGCCTTCTCCGTTGTAGGTGGCGAGACTCGCGATCCGGATGAACTCATTCGCAGGCTGCGTGCTGCTATTGAGGAAGCACAGAAAGTAGGATTAAACGAAGAAACTTTTGAACGGACCAAACGCAAAAAAATCGGCGGATATCTTCGTATGCTTAACTCCCCTGAAGCAATCGCCGGTGAATTTACACGCTATCGTTTCCGTGGCGCAGATTTGTTCAAGATGCTTCCTGTCTATGAAAGCATTACGCTCGAAGAAGCAAATGAGCGGCTGCGCAACCATTTTGACTGGAATCGAATGGCTGTATCCATTGTAGCGAAAGAGTCGGTTTGAAAACATTAAAAGAAATGACGGTGCTCGTGACCGGGGGAAGCCGTGGGATCGGAGCGGCCATTGCGCGCCGCTTCGCCGCGGAGAACATGAACGTCGTCATTCATTATAATCAAGCACATGAAGCCGCTAACGAGACGGCTCGCAGCTGTATGCGGCTGGGTGCAGCCAATGTGTTGACCGTTACAGCGGATATTCGTTCCAAGGAACAACTTATTCGTATGCGCGAGAAGCTGGAAGCACGCGGTATGATGCCGGATATCGTCGTCAATAATGCCGGTATAGCCCACTACAGTATGTTAGCAGACGTATCGGAAGAAGCGTGGGACGAAGTCATGAACGTGAATTTAAAGGGTATGTTTCTCTGCACGCAGCTCTTTATGCCCGCGATGATTTCCCAGCGTTTCGGGCGGATCATTAATGTATCGTCCATATGGGGGATGTCCGGTGCTTCTTGTGAGGTGCTGTACTCAACCAGTAAAGGCGGCATGAATGCCTTCACGAAAGCATTAGCCAAGGAACTGGCGCCTTCAGGCGTTACTGTAAATGCAGTAGCGCCCGGGGCTGTCGATACCGTTATGCTGGACAACCTTAATGCAGAAGAGAAATCGGCATTGGAGTCGGAAATTCCCGTTGGCCGTTTTGCACAGCCCGAGGAAATCGCTTCGTTGGTTTATTTCTTAGCGCTGCCGGAGTCCGCATATATCACAGGCCAAATCATTAGTCCAAACGGCGGATGGCTGACTTGATGTTCAAATCCGTATAAGATTGATCCTTTGCGTGTACAATACGGTTGTTGCCGTATAACGGCTAACATGCGAAGGAGGAACAGAAACAATGTCAACTGTCCTTTCTAATTTCGAAACCTGGAAGCACTTCTTGAGCGATCGCGTGGATCAGGCCAAGGGAATGGGATTAAATGAAGACACCATTGCAAATCTTGCCTATGAGATTGGCTCCTTCCTTGGAGAAAAGGTCGATCCCAAAAACGAGCAGGAACGCGCAATCAAGGAACTTTGGGATGTCGGCGACGAGCAGGAACGAAAAACGATTGCTGGCCTAATGGTCAAGCTTGTACAAAGTTCGTAAACCTTCCACGAGAAAAGCCTCCCGAAACGGAGGCTTTTCTGTAATGTTTGCCGGAGGTTGCAGGATATTGACGAATATTGTAGAATAATCTTTTATCACGCATGAATGATTCATTTATCTTTTTACCTATTCCTCCACAAACACGAGGTGTCATAATGGAATTTAAACAATGGTACATGGAATACAGAATACATAAGAACAGACCGGGTTTGCTAGGCGATATTGCGTCCTTGCTAGGTATGCTCGAAGTAAACATTCTTACGATTAATGGTGTTGAGAACCGCACACGCGGCATGCTGCTGCAAACGAATGACGACGAGAAGATTGAAATTCTCGGACGTATGCTTCAGAAGGTCGACAACATTACCGTGCTTAAGCTGCGCGAGCCGAAACTCGTAGACATTCTGGCTGTTCGCCATGGCCGCTATATTGAGCGTGACTCTGATGATCGCAAAACGTTCCGTTTTACGCGGGACGAGCTTGGTATGCTGGTTGATTTTCTCGGTGAAGTGTTTAAACGAGAGGGTAACCAATTAATCGGACTTCGTGGAATGCCGCGCGTCGGCAAGACAGAGTCTATCATTGCGGGCAGCGTTTGCTCCAATAAGCGCTGGACATTCGTTTCTTCCACGCTCCTCAGACAAACCGTGCGCAGTCAGCTATCGGAAGAAGAAATGACGCCAAACAACATTTTTATTATTGACGGGATCGTCAGCACAATTCGTTCAAATGAGAAACATCATGCGCTCTTGCAAGAGATTATGGCAATGCCATCAACGAAAGTCATCGAGCATCCGGATATTTTCGTGAAAGAATCAGCGTATGAATATAGTGATTTTGATTATATTATCGAATTGCGCAATACACCCGACGAGGAAATTTCTTACGAATCGTTTACGATGGGCTTTAACGATTTTTGATGAAATGAGGAGGTGTGGTCATGTCGGATTTGGGTGCCTTGCTTCAGAAGGCGAGGGAACAGCGAAGGCTGTCTCTGGATGACATCCAGGAATTGACGAAAATTCGTAAACGCTATCTTGAAGCGATTGAGGAAGGCAATTATAGTGTGCTTCCCGGTTCATTTTATGTGCGTGCGTTTGTAAAGAACTATGCAGAAGCAGTGGGGCTTGATGCGGATGAAGTTCTTCGGTTGTACAATAAAGAAATACCCTCTAACGTCCCGGAGCAAGTCGTAGAGCCCATTCAACGACCACGCCGCCGCTCTCAGACGCAAGCAAACGATCGATGGGGCAAATGGGGCTTCCGTACGCTGATGTGGTCGTTTCTGCTCTTGATTATCGTGCTTGTTTACATTTATGCGATCAAGCAGCCGAGCAAGGATAATGTGGATTCAGCAGATCAAACGAAGATGACGGATCAGACGAAAGCGCCGGATTACAATCCGGACAAGGATACGGTCAAAAATAATGATAATGCTTCCACGAACGAATCTACCGGCGGCGATGATACTGTGCCCGTAACACCGCCTCCTACGGAGGAGAAGCCAGAGGAACCAGCTGTGCCGGCTACAACGCTGACGCTTGATCGTTCTTCCGGTTCGACGGATTATTACAAGGTAGCACCAGCAGGCGCGCACAAAATCGTGTTTAACGCTACAGGCCGCGCTTGGATCGGGGTTAAAGAGAAAAATAAGAGCGGGAAGTATATTTTGCAGCATCAATTCAATAAAACCGGCGAAACCATTGAGCTTGATATAAACGGACCGGCTTATATCAATGTCGGGCGTGCAGATCTAGTTGAAGTGACGCTTGACGGCGTTGCCATGGACGATGGGAATGCAGCGAATCCGCATCGGATGCAGTTGGACATGGTTGAGGGAGAAGCGGCTAATAAGACTGCTCAGTAGCACACAGAAGGCATTCATCCTGGGAATAGCCGGGAGGAATGCCTTTTCTTGCGGAGTAAGATGCGTTATAATACGTGACAAAGAAAAAGCAAAGGAGCTGCAATGATAGATGGCAGAGAATTCATTTGATATCGTATCGAAGGTTGACATGCAAGAGCTGAACAATGCAATTACACAAGCGGAGCGGGAGATTGAAACACGTTTCGACTTCAAGAACAGCAAGAGCAGCATTGCAATTGAGAAAGAAGATATCGTCGTAGTATCGGATGACGAGTATAAATTGAAGAGCGTCGTTGATATTTTGCAATCCAAAATGATCAAACGCGGTGTTCCGATCAAGAACATGGAATTCGGTAAACTGGAGCCGGCTTCATCGGGTACGGTTAGACAGAAGATCAAGCTGAAACAAGGCATCGAGCAGGATATTTCAAAGAAAATTAATATTCTGATTCGTGATTCCAAGCTTAAAGTGAAAAGCCAAATTCAAGGGGATTCCATCCGCGTAACAGGCAAGAGCCTGGATGATTTGCAAGCGGTCATGGCGTTGCTGCGCGGCGCGGATCTTCAAATTGATCTCCAATTCACGAACTACCGCTAAGCGATTTAGGTACATAAGAAGAGTCCCGGTCCGCAGGCAAAGTCGCGGTGGCTGGGACTTTTTCGTATTTTGACACTGAATATGCCTTGTATTATACTTGTTAAGATAGCTTTACGGAGGGGTTTGGGGGATACAAAATGACAGAACGAGTGAAAGTCGTAACATTGGGCTGTGAGAAGAATTTGGTCGATTCGGAGATTATGTCCGGTCTAATCGATCAACGCGGCTACCAATTGGTGGATCAAGCAGATGATGCCACCGTTATTATCGTGAATACATGTGGATTTATTGATGCGGCTAAGGAAGAGTCCGTTAATACAATTCTGGACATGGCCGAATTCAAGCAAACAGGCCGGCTTAAGGCGCTTATCGTCTCCGGTTGTTTGACACAGCGTTATAAGAAGCAGTTGATGGAAGAAATGCCGGAGATCGACGGTATTGTCGGTACGGGAGATTTCCATCAGATTACGGATATTGTCGAAGAAGCACTTCGCGGTAAACGTCCCGTTAAAGTCGGGAATCCGGTCTTTGACTACGATCAGAAGCTTCCGCGTCTTGTGACAACACCGCGTTACACGGCTTATGTGAAAATCGCTGAAGGCTGTGACAACGCTTGTACTTTCTGTTCAATTCCGATCATGCGCGGTAAGTTCCGCAGCCGTTCGATGGAGTCCATTGTGGCTGAAGTCGAAATGCTGGCTAAGCAAGGCGTGAAGGAAGTCAGCTTGATTGCACAGGATTCCACGAATTACGGTACGGATCTGTACGATAAGTTTATGCTTCCGGAGCTGCTGAATCGCGTGAGCGAAGTGGAAGGCATCGCATGGGTGCGTTTGCACTATGCATACCCGGGCTTCTTCACGGACGAGCTGATTGACACCATCGCTGCCAATCCGAAAGTGTGCAACTATATTGATATGCCGCTTCAACATAGCGAGGATTCCATTCTGAAGAGAATGCGCCGTCCAGGACGCCAAACGGATACTCGCGCATTAGTGCAGCGTATTCGTGCACGTATTCCGGATGTAGCGCTTCGGACTTCCATCATTGTTGGCTTCCCAGGCGAAACCAATGAGGATTTCGAGCGACTGTGCGATTTCGTTCGCGAGATGAAATTTGATCGTTTGGGCGTGTTCACGTATTCAGCGGAAGAGGATACTCCAGCGGTTCGTTTGCCGGATGCTGTTCCTGACGATGTGAAAGAGTGGCGCTCCAATACGCTTATGGAAATTCAGCGCGAAGTATCCAAAGAGCTTAGCGGCAAACATGTCGGCAAAGAGATCGACGTGCTGGTAGAACGCTATGACGGCCGCAGTGATGTATACGTTGGCCGCTCGGAATACGATGCACCTGAGATTGACGGTGAAGTGTTTATCTCGAAATGTAAGGCCGCAATCGGCGAAATTCAAAGAGTGCGTATTACGCATGCTTATGAGTTTGATATGTCCGGGGAGGGGCTCGCGTGAATTTAGCCAACCGCATTACGCTTGTCCGCATCTTTTTGGTGCCTATAATTATGGTGCTGCTGCTGATCAATGTTGATCTCAAGCCGCTCACCTATGATGATTTTTCCATTACTTGGAATCAGATTTTGGCCGCGCTGGTCTTTATCGTTGCAGCGAGCACAGATGGACTTGACGGCTATATTGCACGCAAGAACAAAATCGTCACTAATTTGGGCAAGCTGTTAGATCCGCTGGCAGACAAGCTGTTAGTTGCGGCGGTGCTTATTTCGCTTGTCGAAATGGCTAAGCTTGATGCTTGGATCGCGATCGTAATCATTAGTCGTGAGTTTGCAGTCACCGGCCTTCGCCAGATTGCACTGCTTGAAGGCTCTGTTCTGGCTGCCAGCACGTGGGGCAAATGGAAGACAGCCGTTCAAATTACGATGATTATCGCGTTATTGCTTAACAATTTCCCGTTTGCGTTTCTGGACTTTCCTTTCGATTTGATCTCTAGTTATGCAGCGGCACTCATCACGGTTTACTCCGGTATCGATTATTTTGTGAAAAATAAAAATCTCATTCCGGTAGCCTAAACCGGCATTGAACATGTAGCATCACTTCTTCTGTTCTTCAGGAAGGGGTGATGCTTTGCTTTTCCTCAATCGAGTTTCTATTCCACCTTATACATAGATTGGAGCTGCTGTCATGCGCGCTGAAATTATTGCTGTAGGTACGGAATTGCTTCTGGGTCAGACTGTGAATACGAATGCTACATATTTGTCTCAAGGGCTTGCGGAGCTTGGCGTTGATGTTTATTTTCAAACCGTCGTCGGCGATAATGCCGGCCGGATCCGCCAAGCGATCGAGCTTGCGCGCACAAGAGCCGATCTCATTCTCTTTACCGGCGGCCTTGGGCCGACGATGGACGACTTAACGAAGGACGCACTGGCGGATTATTTGAACCGTCCCATTGAGATCCATCAGCCGTCCATGGACAAAATAGAAGAGTTGTTCAGTTCGCGCGGTATTCATATGGTGGAGAGCAACCGTCGTCAGGCGCATCTGATCGAAGGCAGCGATCCGCTGATGAATGATGCGGGGTTAGCTGTAGGAAATGCGCTTACCTTGGATGGAACGAGCTATGTGCTGTTACCAGGGCCGCCGCGTGAAATGAAACCGATGTTTGATGGGCCGGCTAAAGCGTGGATCAGATCCGTCATGGGGGAAGAGCGCAAGCTGTTCTCGCGTTTGCTTATGTTCGCCGGAATCGGTGAATCCAGCTTGGAGCAGGCCATCATTGATTTAATTGAAGGTCAATCGGATCCGTCGATTGCTCCATATGCCAAAGAAGGCGAAGTCGCCATTCGGATTTCGACGAAAGCATTGGACGAGCAGGAGGCAGAAGCGCGGCTCAAGTCCGCAGAGGAGCAAATTCTTGCACGCGTTGGTACGCATCTGTACGCTCGTGAGGACATTCCGCTTGAGGAAGCCGTCATAAGACAGCTGCGCGCAACCGGACGCTCGCTAGCCAGCGCTGAGAGTCTTACAGGCGGTTTATTCTCGCAGCTCGTGACACAGGTGCCCGGGAGCAGCGGAGAGTTCGTTGGCGGCGTCGTCACGTACACCAATTTAATGAAACATAAATTGCTGAGCATCCCGATGTCGCAGCTCGAAGGAACAGATGCACCTGGTGCAATCAGCGAATCTACCGCGGCGCTTATGGCGGAGCGGGTGCGCGAACTCGCAGACAGCGATTTCGGCGTATCGTTAACCGGTGTAGCCGGTCCGGCCGAGTCCGAGGGGAAACCGGTCGGACTTGTGTATTTTGGACTTTCGGAGCGCGGGAAGCCAACTCAGGTGTTCACGGCGCATCTTAGCGGCAGCAGAGGCATTATTCGACTTCGTGCGGCGAAGTCACTTCTTTATCGGCTGTGGCAGGCGCTATAAGCTAGAATAAATTGCTAATTTAAGCTTGCCAGATGATTAATTTTCGACTATAATCGACATTAGTTAGCGGAAGAACCGTGGCGAAGATTACTTTGCTGCGGTTCTTTTTTTAACGTTATAGACATGTATAAGTTTCCACGATTATATGTCTAGAAGGTCTAAAGGAAGAAACCTGCCGCACCTCTAAAGTGCGGCTATAGCTGTTTCTTCTTGTCTCTCTATTTGGCCAAATGAGAAATAAGAATATATGTTCGCAAAAACGCTTGTCAAAGTGGTAGAAACAAGGTATCATGAAAGTATAAATTATAAGGGATGTGGATTCGTTGGCAGATCGTAAAGCCGCATTAGAAATGGCATTGCGTCAAATAGAGAAGCAATTTGGTAAAGGCTCCATCATGAAGCTTGGTGAATCAACTCATATGCAAGTTGAAACAGTGTCCAGCGGTGCACTTGCATTAGATATTGCACTTGGAATTGGCGGCTTCCCACGCGGCCGGATTATTGAAGTATACGGACCGGAATCTTCCGGTAAAACAACAGTTGCGCTTCATGCGATCGCAGAAGTACAACGTGCAGGCGGACAAGCTGCATTTATCGATGCGGAGCATGCACTTGATCCTTCGTATGCAAGCAAGCTTGGCGTTAACATTGACGAATTGCTTCTGTCTCAGCCGGATACGGGTGAACAAGGCCTAGAGATCGCGGAAGCACTGGTTCGCAGTGGCGCGGTAGACATAGTCGTTGTTGACTCCGTTGCGGCACTCGTGCCGAAAGCGGAAATCGAAGGCGACATGGGAGATTCCCATGTTGGTTTGCAAGCGCGTTTGATGTCGCAAGCACTTCGCAAGCTCTCCGGTGCGATCAGCAAGTCGAAGACGATCACGATCTTTATCAACCAGCTTCGTGAGAAGGTCGGCGTTATGTTCGGTAATCCTGAGACAACACCAGGCGGCCGTGCACTGAAGTTCTACTCCACAATCCGCCTTGATGTTCGTCGTATCGAGTCCATTAAGCAAGGCAACGACGTTGTCGGTAACCGGACACGTATTAAAGTTGTTAAGAACAAAGTAGCTCCTCCTTTCAAACAAGCCGAAGTCGACATCATGTATGGCGAAGGCATCTCTAGAGAGGGAAGCATCGTGGATATCGGCGTTGAGCAGGATATCGTTCAGAAGAGCGGTGCATGGTTCTCCTATAACGGCGAGCGTCTTGGACAAGGCCGTGAGAACGCGAAGCAATTCCTTAAAGATCATAAGGACATTGCGGCTGTGATCGAGAAGCAGATCCGCGAAGCCAGCAACATGGCGGCTGCAGCTGCAGCTGGAACTGCATTCAGCGAGGACGATGAGGACGAGGACGAGTTGGATCTGGATTTGGAATAAACCGATTATGTTCGGTTACCGGGAGAAGCACCTGTAAAGGTGCTTCTCTATTTATTAAGCAAGTGAGTGTGGAAGTGGAGGAGGGACAGAGGTGCTAGTAATTACAGGCGTTGAACAGGACCGGAAATCCAAGCAGCGCTATCATCTGTTTGTCAATGATTCGCAAGAACCGCACACCAGCGTACATGAAGACCTACTGATTAAATTTCGACTGCTGAAGGGCAGAGAAATTCATGCGGATGAGCTGAAGCAGATTGTCGAAGAAGACACCAGGCATCGGGCGTACATTCTTTCTTTATCCTATTTAGGGGCAAGGCAGCGGACGGAGAAGGAGATTAAGCAGTATTTGGCGCGGAAGGAAATTGATCCCGAATCTGCAGAGAAGGCGATCGAGCGTCTGACGCAGGAAGGTTTGGTAAACGATAAACAATATGCCAATATGTATGCTTCTGAACGGATGCGGACTCAGATGAAAGGGCGCCGCTTATTGCAGCAGGAGCTTGTGCAGCGAGGGATCTCCAGAGACATGGCGAAGCAGGCTTCCCAGAAGCTGAATGAGCAGTCAGAGACGGATATCGCTATACGTGCCGCTCATAAGAAATGGCCACATATAAAAGGTGAACCTCGCGAGAAGAAACAGAAATTAGCGGTGTTTCTGCTGCGCCGCGGGTTTCCGATGAATACGGTAAGAGAAGCGGTAAAGGCTGCTGTTCTCGGAATGGAAGATGATGAGGATGGGCATATGCTTGACAATTGATTTTCACAAAAGATAAAATAAGTTTGTATTCTTTATTCTAGAATCGATTTTCCTTCCAAAAATTGATTCGAAACGATTATTTTCGTCAAATTAAGTATGTATGATCGGGTTAAAAACCGGCTAGAAAACCAAATATGTCCCAAGCGTTTGCTTAGGTGAGCAACGAGGAGGTGAGAAAGATGCCAGTAGTGGTATGGATCCTGATCATTCTCGTTGTTGGTGCAATTTTCTTTGGTGTCGGTTATTTTATTCGCAAATCGATCGCCGAGGCCAAAATTTCAAGCGCCGAGCAGGCCGCTAGTCAGATTGTTGACAATGCGAAGAAAGAAGCCGAAGCGCAGAAGAAAGAAACGGTTCTCGAAGCGAAAGATGAAGTCCACAAGCTCCGTACCGAGGCTGAGAGAGATATTCGCGAACGTCGCAATGAGGTACAGCGTCTTGAAAGACGACTGATTCAGAAAGAAGAGTCGTTGGATAAAAAAATAGAAGCGCTGGAACGCAAAGAAGAACAAGTTGCCAACAAAGAGAAGCGGATCGAGGAAACACAGGAACAAATCGATACCCTTTACAAACAGCAGCTTCAAGAGCTTGAGCGGATTTCGAACCTGACGATGGAAGATGCGAAACAAATCATCTTGAACAACGTTGAGCAGGAAGTCCGTCATGAAACTGCACAAATGATTAAAGAAATCGAGCAGCAAGCGAAGGAAGAAGCAGATAAGAAAGCACGAGATATTATCTCGCTTGCCATCCAACGCTGCGCAGCGGATCATGTGGCTGAAACTACGGTTTCCGTAGTAGCATTGCCAAATGAAGAGATGAAAGGCCGCATTATCGGACGTGAAGGCCGCAACATTCGCGCACTGGAAACGTTGACCGGTATCGATCTCATAATCGACGATACACCGGAAGCGGTCATCTTGTCTGGTTTCGATCCAATTCGTCGTGAGATTGCTCGTACATCACTCGAGAAGCTTGTAGCTGATGGACGTATCCATCCGGCACGTATCGAGGAAATGGTAGAGAAATCACGTAAAGAAGTGGATGAACGTATCCGTGAATACGGAGAGCAGGCGACTTATGAAGTTGGCGTGCATGGCTTACATCCGGATCTTATTAAGATTTTAGGTCGCCTCAAGTATCGTACGAGCTATGGTCAAAACGTGCTCAAGCACTCCATGGAAGTCGCTTATTTGACCGGCTTAATGGCTGCAGAGCTGGGTGAAGACCTGACGCTTGCAAGACGTGCGGGATTGCTGCATGATATCGGCAAAGCGCTCGATCATGAAGTGGAAGGCTCACATGTCGAGATCGGCGTAGAGCTGGCGAAGAAATACAAAGAGCATCCTGTTGTTATCAACAGTATCGCGTCCCACCACGGTGATTGCGAAGCAACATCTGTTATCGCAATGCTCGTTGGTGCGGCAGATGCCTTGTCGGCTGCAAGACCTGGTGCACGCAGAGAAACACTCGAAACGTACATCAAACGGCTGGAGAAGCTGGAAGGCATCTCCGAATCATTCGAGGGTGTTGAGAAATCTTACGCGATTCAAGCAGGCCGCGAGGTTCGCGTTATGGTTCAACCCGACAAAATCGATGATACGGAAGCGTTCCGCTTAGCACGTGATATTACGAAGAAAATCGAGAGTGAGCTCGATTATCCGGGGCATATTAAAGTAACGGTCATTCGTGAGACGCGTGCTGTCGAATATGCGAAATAAGTAAATAGCAAGTTACCTGGAAAAGTGGCTGCTTGCAGCCACTTTTCTGGTCTTCACTAGAGAGGTTATGGTGTCATGAACGTATTGTTTATCGGGGATATCGTCGGTAATGTGGGTCGTAACGCGGTCAAGAAAGTGCTGCCGGCACTGAAATCCAAATACAACCCACATATTATTATTGCTAATGGCGAGAATGCAGCAGCGGGCAGGGGCATCACATCAACCATTGTGAAAGAGCTGCTTGAGGCTGGCGTTCACGGCATTACATTGGGCAATCATACATGGGATAACAAAGATATATTTGAATGGATCGATGATCAGCCCAGAATGGTTCGTCCAGCCAACTTTGTGGCCGAAGCGCCAGGCCAAGGTGCAACGGTCATCAAGGCAAACGGTAAAGAGCTGGCGATTATCAATTTGCAGGGAAGAACGTTTCTGCCGCCGATCGATTGCCCGTTCCGTAAAGCGGATGAGCTGATCGAAGAGATGCAGCAGCAAACGAGGAACATCCTGGTCGATTTTCACGCTGAAGCTACTTCAGAGAAAATCGCGATGGGCTGGTACTTGGACGGACGCGCATCCATCGTAGTCGGCACGCATACACATGTGCAAACGAACGATGATCGCATTCTCCCGGGAGGCACGGCCTATTTGACGGATGTAGGCATGGTTGGGCCAAGAGATGGCGTGCTTGGTATGGAACGGAATGCTGTCCTGCACAAGTTCCTAACGCAGCTGCCAACACGGTTTGTGGTGGATGAAGGTGATTGGCATCTCCATGCCATCGCGGTTGAGATCGATGAAGCAACCGGGGCTGCGACGAAAATACAGAAAATACGATTGACAGAAACAGATTGGCTGCTGATGTAGCTGCCAATCTGTTTTTTTATTATCGTTCTATGAAAATTCGCATAATTCAGAATATATTGTGAAGTGAAAGAAGGAATTATTTCACCTCTCTCGAATATCTATCTAAATAGCAGTATTCATCCATCATTCCCGAGGAGGTACTTTCCATGGATGTCTTAAAAGTTTCAGCAAAGTCCAATCCAAATTCTGTAGCAGGAGCGCTGGCCGGCGTATTACGCGAACGCGGCGCAGCTGAATTACAAGCAATCGGGGCTGGTGCGTTGAATCAAGCGGTAAAGGCGGTAGCAATTGCAAGAGGATTTGTAGCACCGAGCGGGGTAGACCTCATTTGCATCCCGGCATTTACAGACATCGTTATAGACGGCGAGGATCGTACAGCGATAAAACTAATCGTTGAGCCGAGATAGAATCCACCCACATAATTCCATCTGAACTCTTCGACCTGTTTACGCTGTAGGCAGGTTTTTTTGCGCGAAAAATAAGTGATACAGGAGAGTGTGTCCATGCCGAAATTAAGAAGTGTGGATTTTCATTGCGATGTTCTGTGGAAGCTGCTTGAAGATCAGTCTTTGTCATTTGAGCAAGATTCGACGAATAAGCTCGATGTCACTTTACCGCGACTTAAACAAGCCGGAGCCGTTCTTCAGACCTTCGCGATCTACGTTCCTGAACGGATGGAGAAATCCATGACTCCTATTCTACATAGTATTGATTTGTTTCATCGTAAAGTACTGTCAGTCCCTGAAATGACCTTCGTACGGACTTCTGCCGATGCAGCCCGGCTCATGAACAATAGCAGCTCAATAGGAGCAATGCTATCGCTTGAAGGAGCAGACGGTCTGCATGGCGATCTGGCGATGCTGCGCATCCTCTACGAGCTCGGGGTGAGGGCGCTGGGGCTGACATGGAACTATGCGAATTGGGGCGCTGACGGGGCAATGGAGCCGCGTGGAGGCGGTCTTACAAAAAAAGGCCGAGCCCTAGTAAAAGAATGTGATAGATTGGGTATACTGTTAGATGTGTCTCATTTGAGTGACAGCGCATTTTGGGAAATGATCAAGGTTTCAACAAAGCCACTGATTGCATCGCATTCAAATTCTCGGAGTCTGTGCGCGCATCCCCGCAATCTTGCGGACGATCAAATTCAAGCGCTCATTGAACGGGGGGGTATGATTGGGATTACTTTCGTGCCGCAATTTGTTGCGTCTCATCATGCCGTCGCCATTGCTGACGTGCTGCGTCACATAGAGCGAATATGTGAGCTAGGCGGAGAAGAGCTGCTCATGTTCGGTTCGGATTTCGATGGGATCGAGTCACACGTACAAGATTTATCCCATCCCGGGGAGCTGTATAATTTGCAGAATGCCCTGCTTGCGCGATATTCCGAAGAGCGAGTGGATGCATTTTTCGCCGGAAATGCTTTGCGTTTTCTGGTAAAGCATCTACCTAGCTGAACGATTAAGGGATTCCCATCTCGCTGTGATATGGGTATAATCGAAAAGAACTATGTGATGAAAACGCATTTACACCTTGCATTTTAGTACTTTGAGTCATAAAATTTATTTGACTGTTGAAAGAAATTTATTATTATTGTTAAAAGATGTCGAAAATATTGCAGGTTCATCAAAAGAGGAGATGGGCGTTTTGATTAGTCAATTGTCTTGGAAAATCGGGGGACAACAAGGGGAAGGCGTTGAAAGTACCGACCGTATTTTCTCGACAGCTCTTAACCGTCTTGGTTACTACTTGTATGGTTACCGTCACTTTTCTTCACGTATCAAAGGCGGTCATACCAACAATAAAATCAGAATCAGCACCAAACCGATGCTTGCCATTTCAGATGATTTGGACATTTTGGTTGCATTTGACCAAGAGAGTATCGACTTAAACGCACATGAACTGCGTGCGGGCGGCGTAGTCGTTGCCGACGCGAAATTTAATCCTGTTCTGCCGGAAGGCATTAATGCACGTCTATTCGCAGTACCGATCACTTCGATTGCAGAAGATCTGGGTACTTCCCTAATGAAAAACATGGTGGCGTCCGGCGCGTCTTGGGCGCTTCTTGGTCTGCCAGTTGATGTATTTAATAAAGCGGTAGAAGAAGAGTTCGGCCGTAAAGGTGCCGCAATCGTTGAGAAGAATATCGAAGCGGTTAAACGCGGTTCGGACTATGTACTAGAGCTGGCTGGCGGTCCTCTGGAAGAGTTCCAGCTAGAACCGGCTGACGGCAAACAGAAGCTGTTCATGATTGGCAACGAGGCAATCGGCCTTGGCGCTGTAGCAGGCGGCTGCCGCTTAATGTCGGCCTATCCAATCACACCGGCTTCTGAGATTATGGAATACCTGATCAAGAAACTTCCTAAATTCGGCGGAACCGTTATTCAAACCGAAGATGAGATCGCAGCGGTAACGATGGCAATCGGTGCAAACTATGCAGGCGTTCGTACGATGACAGCCTCTGCAGGCCCTGGTTTGTCGCTGATGATGGAAGCTATCGGTCTTGCAGGGATGACAGAAACGCCGCTCGTAATCGTAGATACGCAGCGCGGAGGTCCTTCCACAGGCTTGCCGACGAAACAAGAGCAATCCGATCTTAACGCAATGGTATACGGAACACACGGTGAAATTCCGAAGATCGTTATTGCACCGGCTTCCCTGGAAGATTGCTTCTACGACACGATTGAATCGTTCAACCTGTCGGAGCAATATCAAGTACCGGTTATTCTGATGACTGACCTTCAGCTTTCGCTTGGTAAGCAATCCTGCGAAGCGCTGGATTTGAATAAAGTGCCGATCAATCGCGGTAAACTCGTTCGTGACCTGCCTGAGCTTGAAACGAATGAACTGTTCAAACGTTATGAACTAACGGAAGACGGCGTATCCCCGCGTGTTATTCCGGGCGACAAAGGCGGTTTGCACCATGTAACGGGCGTAGAGCATGACGAAACAGGACGTCCTTCGGAAAGTGCCATCAACCGTAAGAAGATGATGGATAAACGTCTTAAGAAGCTTGATGGTATGTATATCCGTGATGCTGTCCGCGCAGATGCTCCCCATAAAGAAGCGGATCTGCTCATCATCGGCATGGGTTCGACCGGCGGTACGATCGACGAGGCTCGTCAACGCATGGAAAGTGACGGCCTGAAGACGAACCATATTACGATTCGTCAAATTCATCCGTTCCCATCGGAGCTAGTGAAGCCTTACCTGCAAAGCGCTGCGAAGGTTGTAGTGCTTGAGAACAATGCAACCGGCCAACTGGCTGATCAAGTGAAATTGCATGCAGGTTACGCGGACAAAATCAAGAGCGTTCTGAAATACGACGGTAATCCGTTCCTGCCTTCCGAAGTGCACAAAGCATGCAAGGAGTTGGTCTAAGAGATGGCTACATTTAAAGAGTTTCGTAATAATGTTAAACCGAACTGGTGCCCAGGCTGCGGAGATTTCTCCGTTCAAGCCGCTATTCAGCGGGCCGCTGCTAACGTTGGCCTAGAGCCTGAGGGCTTGGCTGTAATTTCCGGTATCGGCTGTTCCGGTCGTATCTCCGGCTATGTGAATGCTTACGGTCTTCACGGTATTCACGGCCGCGCATTGCCAATCGCGCAAGGCGTGAAGCTTGCAAACCGCGAGCTGACAGTTATCGCTTCCGGCGGTGACGGTGACGGCTTCGCAATCGGTATGGGCCATACCGTTCATGCCATCCGCCGTAACGTTGACCTTACGTACATCGTAATGGATAACCAAATCTACGGCTTGACGAAGGGTCAAACTTCGCCGCGTAGTGCGGAAGGCTTCAAAACCAAATCGACTCCAGAGGGTTCGATTGAAACAACGCTATCGCCGCTTGAAATCGCAATGTCGGCTGGCGCTACTTTTATCGCGCAATCGTTCTCCAGCGATCTGAAGCAGCTGACTGCTTTGATCGAAGCAGGCTTGAACCACAAAGGCTTCTCGCTGATCAACGTATTCAGCCCATGCGTAACGTTCAACAAAGTGAACACGTATGACTGGTTCAAAGAAAATATCGTAAACCTGGATCAATTCCCGGATTACGATCCAACGAACCGTATCGCGGCTATGAACAAAATCATGGAAACGAACGGCATGCTTACAGGTCTCATCTACCAAAACAAAGAGCGTAAATCGTATGAGGATATGGTGAGCGGCTTCCAGCCGGAAGGTCTTGCAAACCAAGATCTGTCCTTGTCGCAAGAGCAATTCGAGAAATTGGTAGCAGAATTTAAATAATCGCAACGTCCAGCCTATATAGAAGGCATACAGTTCATCTCATGAGCTGTATGCCTTTCTTATCGCCTGGTGCGTTATAGAAGGGTGTTAACAAACCTATGAAAATGGTTCCGGTTGGCGTATCCGCCAGACATATTCATCTTACTCAGGAGCATGTAGAAGCATTATTCGGACAAGGTGCCGAGTTGTCCGTCTTCAAACCGCTATCACAACCTGGACAATACGCAGCTAATGAGACGGTTGAGGTCGTAGGACCGAAGGGAAGCTTTGGCAAAGTCCGGATTCTAGGTCCCGTGCGCAAACGTACGCAGCTGGAAGTTTCCCGTACGGATGCATTCACGCTTGGCATAAATCCGCCGGTTCGCGAATCCGGGGACATCGCCGGTTCAGCTGGCATCACAATTAAAGGGCCTGTAGGTGAAGTTACGATCGAAGAAGGCGTCATCGTAGCTGCGCGTCATATTCACTTCCATACCAGCGATGCCGAGCGTTTCGGAATAGCGGATAAGCAACGTCTGACTGTACGCTTGCAAGGCGAACGCGGCCTAGTGCTTGAGAACGTAATCGCCCGTGTTTCACCGGAGTTCGCTCTTGATATGCATATCGACACGGATGAAGCGAATGCAGCAGGTGCATCTACCGGCGATCAAGCTGAGATCATCGGGTAACCTTCTATAGCTGCTAGCTTGTAAGAGGCAGTCACTCACAAGAGTGAATTGTCTCTTTTTTGTTACATTCTGCCCCCTGCTAGGTTGAACCAAGGTTCATTTTTCTTTATAATCGCCAGCGGGTTTGCTATAATATTGGAATGGACACGTATGGAGGAAGGGCGTGAAGGTTTGTGAGTAAGGAGACGCATGACGCGGCTGCGGGCCAAGCTAAGTCCGCGAACGGCGAAAAGGACTTCTCCAAGTATTTCGACTTCACAGGTGCGAAAGTACTGAGAGAAGAAGACGGGAAAACAACCTACCGAATTAACGGTCGAGATATAACGGTGAACGCTGCGCCTAACTATAAGGACGAGAAGCGTAGAGGGAAGGAAGCCATTCAGGTTCACTATGAATCGGCTACACCTCCGGAACTCCTGCAGCTTGGCAAAGGCAAGCTCTATCATATTACGACTTACGGCTGCCAGATGAACGAGCATGATACGGAAGTCATGAAGGGCATGTTCGAGCAAATGGGTTACATGCCGACGGATGACCGTACGGAAGCGGATGTCATCCTGCTTAACACTTGCGCGGTTCGCGAGAATGCGGAGGATAAAGTATTCGGCGAGCTGGGGCATTTGAAGCATCTGAAGCTGGAGAAGCCGGGATTGATTCTTGGCGTATGCGGCTGCATGTCCCAGGAAGAATCGGTTGTCAGCCGAATTATGCAGAAGCATAGCTTCGTAGATCTTATTTTCGGTACACATAATATTCATAGGCTCCCTTACTTATTGCAAGATGCGCTGTTCAGCAAGGAAATGGTCGTTGAGGTATGGTCCAAGGAAGGCGACATCATCGAGAACCTGCCTAAGAAGCGTGAAGGCATGCGCGGCTGGGTGAACATCATGTATGGCTGCGACAAGTTCTGTACGTACTGTATCGTGCCTTATACGCGCGGTAAAGAGCGCAGCAGACGTCCGGAGGATGTAATTGCAGAGGTTCGCGAGCTGGCTCGGCAGGGCTTTAAAGAGATTACACTGCTCGGACAGAATGTTAACGCGTATGGGAAGGATTTTGACGATATCGAGTACCGGTTCGGCGATTTGATGGCGGATATGGCCAAAATCGATTTGCCGCGCATTCGGTTTACGACGAGTCACCCGCGCGATTTCGACGATCATCTGATCGAGGTTCTGGCAACAAGGGGCAATCTTGTAGAGCATATCCATCTGCCCGTCCAATCCGGCAGCACAGAGGTGCTGAAGCGGATGAGTCGTAAATATACAAGAGAAATGTTCCTGGAGCTGGCAGCCAAAATTAAACATGCGATTCCCGGCGTCTCGATGACTACGGACGTCATTGTAGGGTTCCCCGGTGAAACGGACGAGCAGTTCGAAGATACACTCTCCCTGATGCGGGAGGTCGGGTTTGCTTCTGCCTACACCTTCATCTACTCACCGCGTGTGGGAACGCCTGCTGCTGATATGGAAGATAACATTCCGGAAGCCGTGAAGAAAACGCGGCTCGCGCGACTGAACGCCGTTATTGCGGAGCTCAGCCGTCAAAGTAATGAAGCGGCGATTGGGCAAATCGTCGAAGTGTTAATCGAAGGCCAGAGCAAGAACAATGCCCATGTATTGTCCGGACGTACGCGTACGAACAAGCTGGTTCATATGGAAGGACCGGCAGAGTGGATTGGCCAGTTCATCGAAGCAAGAGTGACCGAGGCTCAAACTTGGTATGTCAAAGCAGAGCCTATCATGGCATATACGAAACACGAAGCAGTATCTTAACAAACTAGAGGAGCTGGAAACATTGGCAAAAGAGCAAACAGCGAAACACGATCATAAAGATAACCACGATCACGACCACGATTCGAGTTGTACGGTACCGAAATTCAATACCGAAGATATTATTGTGCGCGCGGATATCATGGCCAAGACGAAAGAACTTGCAACGATGATCTTCACTTCGGAAGAAGTGCAGCAGTTCCAACGTGCCGAGAAGCAAATTCAAGGCAATGAGCGCGTGCAAGGATTGATTGCGCAAATCAAGAAGAAACAGAAAGAAATCGTTGCTTTCGAGACAACGTTCAAGAACGCAGATATGGTGGCTAAAATCGAGAAAGAGATCGAAGTGCTGCAAGATGAGCTGGATGGTATTCCGATCATTACGGAATTCCAACAAAGCCAAGCGGATATCAACTATCTGCTGCAAACGGTCGTTTCCGTTATTCGCGACACAGTTGCCGAGAAGATCTCAATCGAAGATGCTCAAGTTGAAGATCCGGAAGAGTGCATGTAGTTAGAGGCAATGAGAAAAACCTGCCGCGCGAGTCGAGTGCGGCAGGTTTTTCTGTTGTTATGCGGATTGCGGCGCGTGACTGCGGCGCCAGATAAGCGTGAGGGCCAGTGCAGCTAGAGCGAACAGACCGCCTAGCCAGAATCCGTAATCGCGACCGAAGGCTTCATTGATGAAGCCGGCTAGGAATGGGCCTGCGAACATGCCGATCGAGTACACGGCTTGGTAGAAACCCATCGCCGTTGCGCGTTTAGAGGACTCAAACGGCTGTATGGCGAGCCCGAGCAGCAAAGGCAGGTGCATGCCCTGCGCAAAGCCGTTAAGCGCCTGTGTGAGAGCCAGCCATCCCAGCGAAGGGGAGTAAGCAATGGCAATCGTGCACACTGCACTAAGTGCAAAGCCTATTGCAATAACCTTCCTGCTTCCATATCGGGGTGCTAGTATTCGGCCTGTAAGCAAGGAAGCGATAGCATGCGGAACCATGAAGGCAATGACGATTAAGGTGAGCTGGCTGCTTGACGCCCCTAAGGATGTGGCTTTCAATGGCGTGAAACCAAACATCGTGATAAACAGTACACAGTGAGCCAGAATAGACAGCGTCGATACTTGGATGAGTGAAGGTGTTCGAACGACTTCACGCAGATGCTGCAGTGAGATAGGCGGTCGTTCTACCCCCTCGCGCGGCTCCTTAACGGCAAAGGAGAGCAGAAAACCGGCGATGCCGAGTCCGATCCCTGCGATAAAAGCGGCATTCCAGCTGTAAGCGCCGGCGAGCCAGCCGCTCAAGGTCATTCCGATTAATTGGCCGGAAACGGTCATGAAGCTGATATTACTCATTGCTTTCGTTGCTTCGGAAGAGGCGTAATAGGCTGCATACAATACAGTGAACGCTACCCATGCAGAAGCGCAAACGCCTGACATCATTCGTCCCGCTAACGGCCACAGCCAGGAGCCGGGAATCGTGAACAATACACAGCTTAATGCACCGCTGACCATGCCCAGCATCAGGAATGGCTTTCGCTTATGAAGCTTATCGGAAGCGAGTCCGAGCGGGAAACGAACGAGCATCTGCGTGAAACCGTAGCTGCCAAGCACGATGCCGATCAGTACATCGGCGTACCCGCTGCTTTTCATGAATGGTGGAAGGATCGGGACATAGACATAAAGCGTGGACCAATACAATAAAGTGACAACGATGAAAATAACATGGTCGGAGCGCGTAGTAGGTATAAGTGCAGCCTTAGCTTCTGCGGACAATGAAAATTCACTCCTTTGTATAAGTTACATCAATCTCCTAACTTTATCCTACCAGTGCGTGGACGGGCAATGCTTTTTACAAAATGCTGTTTTCAAAGAAACTATTTGATGGTTAAAATCGTAATATGTTATAGGCAGTTTAACTAGAAAAAGAACGACGAAACCGATACTGTACGAGTAGGAAGGAGAAGGAAATGGAGAAACCAGAGGTTACACCTACACCTAATAAACGGTGGGCGAGAGAGATAAGGGACTGGATTCTCACGTTAGGCGTGGCGATGGTAGCCGCACTGCTGATTCAGAACTACGCATTTGCCCAAACGGAAGTAAGAAATATTTCGATGCAAAAAACCTTAGTTGAAGGTCAACGGCTAATCGAGGACAAAATCAGCTACAGGTTCGAATCGCCGCACCGGGGGGACATTGTCATCATCAATGGTCCCGAAAGTGACAAGCGACTCATTAAACGCGTGATCGGCTTGCCGGGAGATGTTCTAAACATTACCGGTGACGGCCATGTGATTCTTAATGATAAACAATTGGATGAGCCGTACATAAAAGGCCTCACCTTCTCAAACGGGCTGGGAATGCCCTACACCGTTCCGTCTAACACCGTATTCGTAATGGGCGATAATCGAGAAAACAGTCAAGACAGCCGCGTATTAGGCCCTATCGCCTTATCCAGCGTGGAAGGCCGAGCGGTATTTCGTCTATGGCCACTGAATAAGTTCGGCGGGTTGGATTAACCGTGCCTTTTACATTTGCACACCCGCTCTTTGCGGTTCCATTAAGACGAATAAAGCCAACATGGGTAAGCGTTACGGGACTTATCCTGGGAAGCATGTCGCCTGATATGGAGTATTTTGTAGCTATGGAGCCCTATGAGAGTATTGGACATTCCATAGTAGGTTTTCTGGTTCAAGGTTTGCCCTTATGTTTAGCCATCGCATTCGTGTTTCATCTCATGATCAAGCCGGTGCTGCCGAAGTTTCTTCCGTCGTTCGGGAGAATGGACCAGTTTGTCAAAAGCATGTGCGTGGACTGGAAGTTAGATTCGGTGCGCGCGTGGATTGTGTTTCTCAGTTCCTTATTCATTGGTTATTGGACCCATATGTTCATGGATGCTTGGACACATGAAGGCGGTATTTTTGTCAAGACGTTCTCATTCCTGCGCGGACATCATAACGGAGAGCCATTATATGCACGGCTGCAGATTGACTTCTCGTTGGTGGGGCTGTTTATACCGGGGCTGATGCTCTTGTATCGATACTTTCGCTTCTTAGGCATGACACGGTCAACGGTTAAAGAAAAGCTCGCAGCTCCAAGCACGAAAATTGCCTTATGGTTAGTGATGCTCGCCATAACAATGATTACTTACAAGCTCAAAACGATCGTTATCCACAGGCATGATTTCGTCAGTCTCGTCGTTGTGGCACCATTGTCTTCGTTATTATTCGGATTCTATGTGGCTTCACTGCTCTATTGGGCCGTGAAGAAGCAGAAATTGTGGCATGCGCTCGGGTCACTTGCACTAATCGTTGCGGCTATTCTTGCGCTCAGAGTCGGTTCCAACCTAAGAGACACTTTATTCACAGACGGTATCCCTTATAAGTTTATTCATCCGCCTAAGGGAGTGTTTGATCCGCTCTGGAATGGATTTCTATGGTGCTGGAGTGCCGCGCTGCTGCTATCATGTCGGATTTTGATAAGAAGTCAGCATGTGGTCAAAGATGCATTCCAGTTGAAACAATAAGATTAAGCATGCATGAACGAGCTCGAATTGGGGAATTCTACCATCGCCTAGACTATGGAGGTGGAAGAATGAGACCATTAATTATTCTAATGATGACTTGTATGATGTTGTTCTGTGCCGTAACCCCTGTTTCTGCGGAACCGCCGTACGCAAAGTGGGGCAGACTCGCGATGAAGGAAACGATGCACCGCTATCATGCCGAGATCGTGGATTATAAGCATGTCGGGCGCAAAGTGGAGGAAGCGGGCATGATGACGGAAACGTTTCGCATGCTGCTGAACAAAGGCTCCCGCAAGTTCGAAGTGACCGTTCGCATTTGGTTTGAGCAGCATAGCGAGAAAGTCGTTCGTATTCAATTTATGGAAGACGGGAAAGTGGATGGCTTGCCTGCTTTTTCATCCATGATTTGAATCCAATGACTGACTTCTTACGTATGACTCACTATACCGATTGGGAGGGATTTCGATGATAGTAACGACTACGCCTACGATTGAAGGACATCCGATTCAGCAATACCTTGGTGTTGTAACCGGGGAAGCGATTATGGGTGCAAACATAATGCGTGATTTGTTTGCCAGCATTACCGATATTGTCGGAGGACGCTCAGGTGCTTACGAGACGAAGCTGAAGGAAGCGCGTGACGTTGCTTTTAGTGAAATGCAGAGTCAAGCGGCAAGGCTTGGCGCTAATGCACTTGTCGGCATCGACATCGATTATGAGGTCGTACGTGAAGGTATGCTTATGGTTGCAGTCAGCGGGACAGCGGTACGTATTTAACGAAATGGATCGTAGGAGCAGCGTTCGCGGGAAGTAGCGGACGCTGCTCCTTCTTATGTCGTTCTCTGGATGGACATTGGGCCTGCCAGAGGAGTAGAATGCAGGTATAGGTTTGAATATTAGCGCTAAGGAGCGATTGCAGGAAATGGGAGAAATAACGGCAAGTGAACTGGAAACCCGATTGCGGGAAGGCGAGAAACTGAGCGTGATCGACGTTCGGGAACCTGATGAGTGGGAATCCGGCCACATTAAAGAAGCGGTGAGCATCCCGCTCTCCGTCTTCATCGAACGACTCGGGGAATTGAATGATTTCGAGGAACCGCTGTATATGGTTTGCAGAAGCGGCAATCGCAGCGGCAAAGCTTGTGATTATTTGGCTGCGCAAGGGTATGAGGTCGTTAATGTGCTCGGCGGTATGCTGAGCTGGCCGGGTGAAGTGGCTACCGGGGAATAAATTATGGATCAAGAGAGCACTTTCGCGCTTGCTGCGCGAAGGTGCTTTTTTTGTTTATATCATGAGTCGAACAACCCTGCCATATAGTGGAGAGTAGGACAGCTAGTTTGTTTGATTTAGGAGGTTCCTTATGCAGCAGCAACACGGAGACCAAGCGCTTGATTTGCGAATACACGGCATGAGCTGTACAGCCTGTGCAACCCGTATCGAACGGGCTGTCGGCAAGCTGGCGGGCGTATCCGGCGTATCCGTTCATTATGCGGCCAAATCAGCTTACATCACCTTCTCGCCGGAGCAAACGACACCGACATCCATTATAGAACGAATCGGGCAGCTTGGATTTCACGCTTTCCTCTATGGGAAGGATGGTGACGGTACATCTGAACTCGACTCGCTTAAGGTGCGCGTCTTCGTAGCGGTACTCTTCACGATTCCGCTGCTATGGACGATGGTGCATCATTATGCATGGCTGGAAGCCATTCCGGTTCCGTTGATTATTCAAGAGCCGCTGCTTCAGTTTGTGCTTGCGGCAATCGTGCAGTTCTTTATCGGGATGCCGTTTTACTTTGGTGCATTCTATGCCCTTCGAGAACGAACGGCGAATATGGACGTGCTCGTAGCGATTGGGACTACGGCTGCGTTCGCGTACAGTTATATCTCCATGATGACCGGGGGAGCGTTATATTTTGAAACTTCAGCGGTGGTCATAACCGCCGTGCTGCTCGGCAAGCTGCTTGAGGCGTCCGCATCGGAGAGGGTTATGAAGGAAAGCGACAGCTATGCCGCGCTCCAAACCAATGAAGCGATGGTCATTCGCGGTGGCAGCAGGGAGAAAACTTCTCTCGCCAAAGTGAGGATCGGAGATCACCTTATTGCAGCGGTTAACGAACCTCTCCCTGCTGATGGCATCATCGTCGAAGGACATTCGACGATGGATGAATCATTCCTAACAGGAGAGAGCGCACTTGTTGTGAGGTCTGCCGGCGATCAAGTGTACGCGGGTACGATTGTTCGCGGACAAGAGCTGCGAATTCGAGTCACGGCGACAGGGCCGGATACGATGTTAAGCCGGATTGCGGCGTTGACGCGCCAAGCTCAAGCGACGAAGTCTTCGATCGGGCGAAGGGTAGATCGGTTATCGGCTATTTTTGTACCTGTCATGATGCTGCTCTCTATAGCTACCTTGCTTCTCTGGCTAATTTGGCTTGAGCCTGGCAATTGGGGGAAGGCCTCGCTTCATGCGCTGGCTGTTCTTCTAGCCGCGTGTCCGTGCGCGCTTGGTTTGGCAGCGCCGATTTCACTCGTATTGGCCACCGGAAAGCTTGCTCGCCGCGGCATTGTAATGAAGGAAGCTGGCGCGCTGGAGCGTCTGGCTCAATTAGATACAATCGTCCTGGATAAGACGGGGACGTTAACCGAAGGCAAACCTGCGTTAACCGAAGTATCCGCATTATCCGGTTCACCGAGTGCGCTGCTGCGCTTAGCGGCGTCGGCTGAGGCAGACTCCCAGCATCCTTTCGCGGCAGCAATAAAGGCGGCCTCTAAGCGGGCCGGGTTAGTAATCCCGGAATCAACGGCATATCATTCGTTCCCAGGTAAGGGGATTGAAGCTGTCGTGGAGAGTAAGCGGGTTGAAATCGGAAATGCCGGTTTTGCCGCTGAGCGGAACTGGACGATGAACAGGGTTTTGTTAAGCTTCGTCAATCGTAAAGAAGACCTCGGGGAGACGGTCATTTATGCCGCGATAGACGGGGAGTGCGCAGGTGCTTTTGCCTTCACGGATCAAGTGAAGCGCTCCTCAACGGATGCGGTGACCGCGCTGGCAGCCGAAGGGATTCGCATTCTACTTGCCACGGGCGATCATCCGTCAGCAGCTATGAACGTAGCCAGGATCACGGGCATTGCAAAAGATGATGTTCATGCCTCCATGCTGCCGGAGCACAAGGCGGAGCTCATTCGAGAGCTGCAAGCGGAAGATAGAGTCATTGCAATGGCCGGAGACGGCTGGAACGATGCTCCTGCACTTGCGGCCGCAGACGTCGGCATCGCGATGGGCGGCGGTACGGAAGCGGCGCTTCATGCCGGGCATATGACACTGCTTCGTTCGCGTCTGACAGGCATCTATGAGGCGTTTCAAATCAGTAGGCTGACGGTACGCAATATCCGTCAGAATCTAGGTTTTGCGCTGCTGTATAACTCCATTGTGATCCCATTTGCAGCAGTGGGCGGCATAGAGCCGTGGATGGCCGGAACAGCTATGGCACTCAGCTCGGTTTCGGTCGTATTTAATGCATTGCGTTTAAACGGCCAAATGAATCGATTTCTTCGGAAACGAGGCCAAATATAGACATCTTAAATAGGTGATGGTATATTTACTCAAGCACAATTTCATAGTTTAGGAACAGGTGCTAAGCGTATGCGGTCGATTCCATCATTTGAAGAATCGCGCAAGCTTAGCTTAAAAGGGAAGACCGGTGCAATGCCGGCACGGACCCGCCACTGTAAGAAGCGTCGATATTGGGATGGAGGTATGCTCGTCCATCTGCAGTCGACAATGCATCAATACGAAGTCACTGAACGATGGGATCGTTTGGGAAGACGTTGATGACAGAAGCTTCAAGTCAGGATACCTGCCTGTTCGGAATGAACGCTACCTACGAGGACTTAGGGAGGTGTTGGAGATGGGCAGTTTCGTATTGCCCGCTGATGTTCTACGGAACGTAAGCATTTCTGACGCTCAAGTCGGAAATGCTTTTTTTTGTGTCATTTTAGAATGACAGCCGGTTCTTCTTGTACGCAATTATAAAATAGGGAGAGTATGACTCAAATGAAATCAAAATTAATGCCGTTAACTAAAATCGCGTTATTAGTAACCATGGCTGCGCTGCTGCTGATTACAGCTGCTTGCGGTACGAAGGAAAATAACGGAACTCAAGCTGCCACTGAGGGTAATGCTGTCAACACAGCTGATCAAAATCAAACGACAAATAATGCGGCACAACATTCGGTCTATCCGCTGACGTTGAAGGATGTAACGGGTACAGAGCTTACGTTCCAGTCGGCACCTGCTCGTATTGTTTCGCTGCTGCCTAGTGAGACGGAAATCGTCTATGCGGTAGATGCAGGGACTTCTCTGGTTGCCGTGGATAATTACTCCAACTATCCGAAGGAAGCGGAGAGTCTGCCGAAGATCGGCGACATGGACGCCGATATTGAGAAAATCGTTTCGCTTAAACCAGACCTTGTCCTCGCCTCCTATACAATGGGAAAAGCCGTTGTCGATAAACTTCGCTCTCTCCAAATTCCGGTGTTTGCAACAGATCCTAAGACGTATGATGCGGTCATGGAGAAGGTGAAGCAGATCGGTGAAATTTTGGATAAGAACGATCAAGCCGCACAGGTTACGGCTCATATGGAGCAAGTTAGAGAACAGGTTGTTAATACCGTTAAAGATGCACCGAAAAGGAATGTGTACTTGGAATTCGCACCGGGCTGGACAGTCGGTAAAGGAGAGTTTCTGGATGAACTCATTACTCTCGCCGGCGGTGTTAACATTGCAAGTGAGCAGGGCTGGTACGAGATTGATCCCGAGTCAGTCGTGAAATCGAATCCGGATCAGATTATCTATGCTTCCATGACGCTTGCTGAAGGGGAGAAGAATCCAATCCTAACCGGAATTGAGACTAGACCGGGCTGGGCAACAATTAATGCCGTTAAGAACAAGCAAGTGTTTGAAGTTGATCAGGATCCGTTGACCCGTGTCGGACCTAGACTTGCCGATGGGCTGCTGGAGGTAGCGAAGAAGCTGCATCCGGATCTGTTCAAGTAAGATGAGAAAAAAGCTTTATGTTTATGGAGGAGCAGCGATGCTCCTTCTTGCCGTATCTGTCGTCGTCAGTTTGTCTATCGGCTCATCCAGATTGCCATTGCTGCGCGTTTGGGGAATTCTGATTCATCAACTGCCATGGATGGAAGATCCGAATGGTCTCTATGATGCCAGCGATATTGCCATTGTGACACAGCTGAGATTATCCAGAGTCGTATTGGCCATGCTTGTCGGATCTTGTTTGGCGCTTGCCGGTTCCGGGTTTCAAGGTGTGTTGCGTAATCCACTGGCCGATCCATTTACACTAGGTGTCGCAACAGGGTGTTCGGTAGGCGCGGCATTCATGATCGTATTTGGTTATCAGACGGTAATCGGTTTATGGACTGTCCCTCTGGTCGCGTTCACAACAGGAATGATTACACTCGTTATTGTATTTGCACTCTCGCGAGCAAGAGGTGCGATTAACGTCGAGACGCTAATCTTGTCCGGAGTAATCGTTCAAGCGTTCCTTGGCGCTTTCGTGACGTTCATGGTGTCGATGTCTCAAGGCGTTATTAACGAAGCCTTATTCTGGCTAATGGGCAGTCTTAGCGCACGGAGCTGGGAGCATGTCCGGTTGATCGTACCGTTTCTCATTGTAGGGCTGCCGGTGATGATTCGTTATGGGCAGCATCTCAACTTATTCGTGCTGGGTGAGCGGCATGCCGCGCATTTAGGTGTAAACGTTGAGCGTACGAAGCTGATTGTTCTTATCGTTTCTACTTTACTGACGGCTGTTGCGGTTTCGATTGCCGGTGTAGTAGGATTCGTAGGGCTAGTCGTGCCTCATCTCCTGCGCCTCCTTGTCGGTCCTGATTATCGCTTGATTATTCCGCTGTCTGCCGTAGGTGGTGCTATTTATCTCCTATGGGCGGATACGCTCGCTCGGACAGCACTCAGCCCGAAAGAAATTTCGCTTGGCGTCGTGACGGCGCTTATCGGTGCACCGTTCTTTGCCTATCTGCTCTATCGGCGCAAGGTGCTGCAGGGAGGGTCGCAGGCATGATCGAAGCAAGGCGATTATCCAAAATAATTGCGGACAAGCAAATTCTGCGCGAGATTAGTTTCTCGATGCGGGAAGGTCGTATGTACGGCATTATCGGTCCCAATGGCGTCGGTAAATCTACGTTGCTGCAGCTGCTAACAGGAATGGAACCGCCGACTTCCGGCGAAGTGCGGTTGAGGGAGCAGGCTGTTGCCGCGTATAAGCGCAAGGAATTGGCGAAATGGGTCGCCGTGCTGCAGCAAGGCGGACTTCCGGCGGTTGGTTTTACGGTTCGAGAGGTAGTCACGATGGGGCGTTTTCCCTACCAGAATTGGCTGGGTGAGGAAACCTCCGGCAGCGGTGATGTGGTCGACGAAGCACTTGGAGCCATGGGACTGCTTGAACTGCAGCATCGACGGATCGATCAGCTTAGTGGAGGCGAGCGTCAGCGCGTTGCATTGGCAAAAGTGATGGCGCAGGAGCCGGAGCTGCTGCTTCTCGATGAACCGACCACTTATCTGGATATCGGCTATCAGGTACAGCTGCTGGATACGGTGAAGAAGTGGCAGCGCGAGCGGGGACTTACAGTAATTGCTGTATTGCATGATTTGAATTTGGCTGCGCATTACTGCGATGAATTGCTCGTACTACATAATGGAGGCATAGAAGCTTTTGGGCCTCCTTCGGAAGTCATTCGGCCTGAGCTCATTCTAACGGTATTTGGCGCCAGATCCATCGTACTGCCGCATCCGGATACCGGCGTACCCCAAATATTACTGCAATCAGGCGTGCAACCGAGGGAATACGTTCGAGGCGAATGACAATCGTTTCGCCACCTTGCGAAGCTCCCAGCGCCTGATCAATTCCATGACGTTGTAAAGCCGATATTTTAATCGTAAAGGGTATTGGAAAAGGAGAGTTTAGCATGAAAAACGAAATTTATTTAACGGGGTTAATTGAACGGATTCAGCCACTATACGTGGAGCATATGGAAGCAGCGCAGCTGCATTTGGACAATTTGACGAAACCGCCGGGCAGCTTGGGAAAGCTGGAGGAAATCGCGAAGCAAATAGCTGGCATATCTGGTGAAATCACGGCTGATTTATCGAAGCGTGCGGTTATTGTGATGGCTGGTGATCATGGTGTATGCGAAGAAGGAATTAGTGCTTTTCCCGCTGAAGTAACACCTCAAATGGTATTGAATTTTCTCTCGGGCGGTGCATGTGTGAACGTACTTGCCAGAGGTGCTGGTGCTGATGTGTTCTGCGTGGATATGGGCGTGAATGCGGATTTGGAACATCCGTCATTGATTGCCTGCAAAACCCGTAAGGGCACTGCGAACATGACAAAAGAGCAGGCGATGACGCGCGATGAAGCGGTCGCGGCTATTATAGACGGCTTTCATTTGACGGAAAAGCTTGCTGCGGACGGCTATCGCATGTTCGCAACGGGCGAAATGGGGATTGGCAATACGACGGCAAGCGCCGCGCTCTGCGCGGTGCTCGGCAGCATGACGGCAGATGAGGCGGTTGGACTTGGTACCGGCATCAACGAAGAGCGGCGTTTGCATAAGGTCGATGTGGTCAAGCGGGCGCTCGCCTGCAACGCGCCTACTTCGAGCGATCCGATCGGTACGCTGGCAAAAGTGGGCGGACTTGAGATTGCCGGATTGGTCGGCGTCATTCTCGGCGCCGCCGCCAATCGCTGCCCGGTTATCATTGATGGTTTTATCTCTTCGGCAGCGGCGCTTGTGGCAGCCTCGATTGCACCGCAATCGGCGGCATTTATGATCGGCTCACATCTCTCGCAAGAGCAAGGACACCGCAAGCTGCTCGCGCAGATCGGCCTATCGCCGATGATTCATTTGGATATGCGGCTTGGCGAGGGGACGGGGGCCGTGCTTTGTTTCCATTTTGTCGATGCGGCACTTCGTATAATGCGGGAAATGGCTACGTTCGAGAGCGCCGGTGTTTCCCGCGAGTAGCTGCCTTATAGCAATTGGTGGAACGAGAGGTAGGGGAGAACATGGCGATATTCATTACCGGCGGTGCACGGAGCGGGAAGAGCGGCTTTGCCGAAGCGTACGCGATGAAGCTGGCTAAGCGGGGCATCTATGTCGCCACATCTCAGATATGGGATGAGGAGATGAAGGAACGGACCGATCACCATCGGGATTCGCGCGAGCGGTCAGGGTTTGCTTGGCAAACGATTGAGGAGCCTTATGATGTGGCGGAGCTGTTGGTAAAGCTCGAGGCGGAAGCGGTAGTTGCGGGAGAAGGGCGAGACCATGGCCATGGGCGTCCGGCCGTTATTATCGATTGTCTTACGCTGTGGTTGACGAATCAGATGCTTCGACTAGGTGAATTCGATGCGAATGATGGAGAATCATATCGCTATGATTCCGGCGCGCTCTCAGCGGAGGTTAATCGACTTGTTGAGGCTGTTTCCGGATACAAGGGTCCGCTGCTGCTCGTTACCAATGAGGTAGGCAGCGGGATCGTGCCGACTTATCCGCTCGGACGTCAATTTCGCGACGAGGCGGGGCGAATGAACCGCAAGCTGGCTGCTTGCGCAGAGCAAGCATTGCTAGTGGTGGCCGGAATCCCGCTTGATTTGAAGGCGCATGCCTTTGACCTGGGGGAGGATTAGCATGCTTAGCCGAATACTGAAAGAACAGCTACAAGCTGCTGGAACCGCGTTTCAATTGCTGACGAGAATTCCGGTACCTGTCGTGATCCCGTTCACGCCGGAGGTACTTGCGCGAAGCGTCATCTACTATCCCGTTGTTGGTGCGGTGATCGGCGGAGTTGTGGCGTTGGCTGGCATGCTGCTTCATGAATCAGTGCCAGCGATGCCGTCTGCCGTTATTCTGCTCGCGGTCTGGATTGCGCTTAGCGGCGGATTGCATACAGATGGGCTGATGGATACCGCGGATGGGGTGATGAGCCACCGCTCCCGCGAGAAGATGCTGGATATTATGAAAGACAGCAGGGTTGGCGCGATGGGCGTATTGACGGCGGTGCTGCTGTTATTGTTTAAATTCTCCAGTTTGTCGGCTGTAATGAACGTATCGGAGCTGGACTGGCGCTGCTTCTTCCCTCTGATCATGATGGCTTGCGCCTGGAGCCGGTTATGGATTGTCCTTGCCATGGCAGTGTTTCCGTTCGCAAGGCCAAACGAGGGGATGGCATCGTTGTTTCGAGCGGTGCGCTTTCGTCATGCCGCGTGGGCGGTGGTGGTGGCCATTTTGCTAACGGCAGGTTCATGGCTTGTATGGCCGAGTGCCGGGCTTCAGTCGGCGTTGGTTACGCTGCTGCTGCAAGGAGGAATTGCGGTTGCCGCGGGCTGGATTCTCGGCATTTGGCTGACCCGCAAACTGGGCGGTTTGACCGGAGATACCTATGGAGCCATGTCTGAAATCATAGAATCGATTCTGCTGTTTAATCTAATGTTGGTTTTGGTGTAATTGTAGTTTCGTTTATGCTTTGCGAACGAGAAACGATAAGGGACGACCTGCGGATAACAAGTCTGCAAGGTCGTTCTTTGTATGTTCAAATGGAGATTCCGTTAACTTTTTGCTATTTGACCAAACAAATACATAACAAATAGCATCATCTGATTTACGTTTGACAAACTGTTTGCTATGATTGGATTACAACAAGCGGCAAATTTGGACTCATTCATCGAAATGCGCTCAAAGACCGATCAATAGGCTGAGATACCTAAATTGTGCACAGAATGGACTGGTCCGAATGAGAGGAAAAGTAAAAATCCAGGAAATAGCCGATTTTGCAGGCGTTTCGAAGTTTGCCGTATCGCGCGCGTTATCTGGCAAGAATGGCGTGAGCGAGCGAACGAGAGAAATGATCATGAAAGCGGCAGGCCAGCTCGGATATTTCAAAAATAATGAGCCCGCCCGGTTTACGGGAGAGCTGAACGAGCATGAGGACGTGAAGCGGAGCGGAACCATTGTCGTACTGTTTCCGAACGTGCGATATCAGAATCGGGATTCCGTCTATTGGGGTCCTGTATTTGACGGCGTCAACGCGAGATTGAGCCAGCGGGGCATGGACATCATTACGCTGACCGAACCGTCCGGCGAGCATGTATTTTCGCTTCTCAAGCCCGAAGCCATCCAAGGCGTCATTACGATCGGCTCTGTCTCGACTCAGATTCTGCTCGATATTAAACGAATGAATATCCCTGTCGTCATGATCGACCACAGCGATCCGGCACTCCATTGCGACACGATATTCTCCGACAATTTCAGCTGTGTACAGGAGCTCATGACGAAATTAATAAGCAAGGGCTACCGGAAGTTCCAATACGTTGGGAGCATCAATGATGCGCCTAGCTATTTCGAGAGATGGCTTGCCTTCCGCACGACGTTGGAAAGCTATCAGATCGAATTGAATCAAGACCCGCAGCTGATCGGTCCCGACGCTCAAGATATGTATCTCTTATTCTCCAAGATCAAGCTGGGAGAACTGCCTGAGGTATTCGTCTGCGCGCATGACGTGAATGCAAGGTATTTGATCGAAGAGCTGAATAAGCTGCAGATCCAGGTGCCGGAACAATGCGCCGTTACCGGCTACGACAACACCTGCGACAATTATCCGATTCTTGCAACGGTCAATGTGAACAAAGAATTGCTTGGAATGAGAGCTGTCGATCAAATCCTGTGGCGGATCCTTAATCCGAGCTCGTCCTATGAGAAAAAGTTGATTTATGGCGAGATCATTATTCGAGATGCCTATGCTCATCCCATTGCGAGCATGGAGTCCGTTATCTGAATCGATATCTGGAACCCTTAAAGCCCGTCTGAATGCGTCGAAGCGCGTTCAGACGGGCTTTTTATATACCGTCAGGTATGTACAAATACCTAACAAAATAACAATTACATAACACTTTAATAACTTATAATAATTTTATTTGTTATTTTAACCAAAATTTAATTGACTGTTTTTGGCAGGTGATGCTATGCTTGGCATGTGCTTTTGGAAATGTTAGCCTAACGGTGGTGGTGAGATAACATTAAACGATGAAATGTAAACGTTTACTTTGGGGAATCTGGTAAAGAAAGGCGGTTCGGAGGCGGATTGGCTTGTGCTCCGAAATGCGGCAAGACAAACAAATAGGAGGTTGTTTTGCAATGAGAAAAATGAAAGCACTTACAATCCTGTCTGTCTCGTTAATGCTTACTCTAAGCGCATGCGGAGGAGGCAACAGCAATAACAGCAGCAATGTCTCAAACACAACCGAAAGCAACACTGCAACCAACACAACTACCGAACCTGCCTCAAACAATGCCGCAACCGAAGAAAATGACGCAGCGAACGAGCCTGTGGCAGAAGCCATCGATTTAGGCGGCCGCACAATCAAAATCTCCATGTGGTGGGATGGAAAGCCAAAAGGTGAAACGGCAGGCGAGAAAGCCTCCCTCGCGAAGATTGCAGAGCTCGAAGAAAAATATAACATGAAGCTCGAATTCGTGAACATTCCGTTCGATCAATACATGGACAAGTTCACGACCGCAGTGCTTGCGGGGGAGCCGATGGCCGACATTTCGATGATGGAGTTCAAACGCTCGATCGCGCCAATTAAACAAGGCCTGGTACTTCCGCTTTCGGACTTCACAACGGCTGATAACGACATCAACAAAGAACAGAAGCACGTTCAGAAGCTGCCGGCAATCGGCGGAACGGAATATTCGTTCAACACGCCTGGCATTTCGGCAGTGGGCCTGTACTATAACCGCGATCTAATCAAGAAGCTTGGGTTGCAGGATCCGCAGGATCTGTACAACAACGGCGAGTGGACTTGGGAGAAGTTCATGGAAATCGCGAAGCAAGCAACGACTGACTCCAACAACGACGGCAAGAAAGATACATGGGGCTACGCAGGCTGGGCAGCTGACGCGGCTCGACACATCGGCGTAACGAACGGCGCGCTGTTCGTTAACGATACGGACTTATCGCTAGGTTTTACAGATCCGAAGATGTCTGAAGCACTTGAATTCGTTAACCGTCTCTACAATGTGGAGAATGTCGTGAAAGTGAAATCCGGCAATAAAATGGACTGGAACGAAACAAATACGTTCAAAGACGGCGATGTCGCCATGTCGATCAACTATGACTGGAACATGGGGGATCTGACCTTCGAGGTTGGTCTCGTACCTAACCCGGCAGGTCCGCAAAGCGACGGAAAATATACCTTCGCGAATACAGCGCAAAATGGCTACTTTATTCCGAAAGGAACGAAAGACCCGCAAATCGTGTACCAAATTTTCGAAGAATTGCAAGATATCCCTGCGACAGAAGAGTACCTCGGTCAAGATTGGCTTGAGTCTCGCTTCAAGAACGAAGCTGACATCAAGATGGCGATCGAGCACGTTAACGGTACTGGCCGCCTTTCGATTGAAGAAGGCGTAGCAGACTTCCCGTTCTTCACGATCATGGATGACATTATCGGCAAAAATCAATCCGTAGCGGCAACGCTTGAGAAGTATAAGACAAACGGCCAAGCTGCGTTGGATAAGCTGAAATAAGCTGATTGGAGCAGTATTGGCAACTAAGGAGAGGGGCTGCCGACTAATCGGTACAGCCCCTTTTGTTTCACCAATTCCCGGATGCTACTTCAACCTATCATGCGATCATAACAACCTAACTGTCCGGTTAGTTCGTTAGGCGAAAAAATATGAGGTTGGCCGCAGATCTCGTCGCCGCATAGGAGGGCTGACATTGAAAGGAACTGTTCGAAAGAAGAAGTTGACTTTATGGTCGATCGGCATCATCGGAGCGGCCGGACTAATTGTACTCTGGTCCCAGCTTGGGGCAGACAACGTTAGCGGTGCTGGCGGGAAGTCGACGTTCGTTAGCGGTTCGTGGACCTCGCTGCAGCAAGAACGAGGCGATTACACGTCGTACCTGGCCAAGAATGAAAGTGCCGGGTTCCCTGATCGCGAAGTGATCATCAATGCTTCCGATTATGCGAAGGCGGAAGGCGATGACATCGAGAAGCTCGACAATTACGAGGGGATGGGCGGTACTTCGCTCAAGACCGGCGAACAAGGGCAAGTCGACTGGACGGTGAATGTCCCGGAAGAGGGCTTCTACAATATGTCGGTACAGTACTATCCCATCAAAGGAAAAAGCTCCAGCATCGAGCGTTCATTATTGATCGACGGCGAGCTGCCGTTTGAGGAAGCGGGTTATTTGCAATTCGACCGCATTTGGGACAATGAGCTGGATCAAGTGAAGCGGGATAATCGTGGAAACGACCTGCGCCCGCAGCAGTTTGAACGTCCCGAATGGCGCGAATTGCTGCTCAAGGATTCGAACGGCTACTACGCGGATCCATTCCGGTTCTACATGACTGCCGGAACGCACACGCTCTCATTCGTATCACAACGCGAGCCGATGGTCATCCGGCAGCTGCGCCTGTATCAAGACAAACATCCCGCGCTATATGAAGAAACCGTTAAGCGATACGAGCAGGAGGGCTTGAAGGAAACAGACGGCCAGCTCATTACGGTTCAAGCCGAGAATGCGCGCGCCAAGTCTTCTCCGACGCTCTATCCGCAAACCGAACGAGCCAGCGCAGCCGTACAGCCGTATAGTCCGGAGCTCATTCGGGTGAATACGATCGGCGGCTACAATTGGCGAATGCCCGGACAGTGGATTGAATGGGAAATTGACGCTCCGGAAGCAGGATTATACAAGATCGCCTTTAAGGCCAAACAGCAATTCGTCCGCGGTATCTACTCGACGCGCTCGCTGTACGTTAACGGCGAAGTGCCCTTCCGGGAAGCGGAGCAAATTCCGTTCCGCTATAAGAGCGGATACCGCATCGACGTCATGGGAGGAGACGAGCCGTATTTGTTCGAGCTAAAGAAAGGCAAGAATATCATCCGCCTTGAAGACACGCTCGGCGAATTTGCGCCGCTCATCCGCGAAGTGAAGGACAGCTTATTTAATCTCAACGAGATGTACCGCAAAATCATTATGATTACAGGCGCATCGCCGGATAAGTTCCGCGACTACCGCGTGGACGAGCAGGTTCCGAACCTGTTGAAGACGTTCAAGTCGGAGGAAGAAAGACTGACGGCCGTCAGCAAAGAATTGAAGAGACTTTCGGGCGGCAGCAGCGATTCCGAAGCGCTTCTCAAGACGATGGCGCTGCAGCTTGGTGAGCTCATCGATAATCCGGACACGATTCCGCGCCGCCTTGCCGCTTACAAGAGCAACACGGGCGGTCTGGGCACTTGGCTGCAGAAGGCGCTCGAAATGCCGCTGCAAATCGACGAGATCTATGTCGCTTCGC
Organism: Paenibacillus rhizoryzae; assembly: GCF_059686995.1. NCBI lineage: Bacteria > Bacillati > Bacillota > Bacilli > Caryophanales > Paenibacillaceae > Paenibacillus > Paenibacillus rhizoryzae. The sequence continues at coordinate 621,809 of NZ_JCAALT010000003.1, forward strand.
CAAATAAGAAACTTCCTTCCGCCGGTGACGGTTTTTTTACGAGACTTAGCCACGAGATCACAACGTTCGCGTATTCCTTCTTCATCGATTACAACCAGATCGGTAATGCGTCCGATGAGAAGAATCCGCGTTCCATTACCGTGTGGATCGGAAGCGGCCGCGACCAGGCGAATACGCTGAAAGCGATGATCGACGAAACCTTCACGCCGGAGACCGGCATTAACGTGAATCTGAAGTTGGTGCAAATGAATACGCTGCTGCCGGCAACGCTTGCAGGCCAAGGGCCGGATGTCGCGATGCAAATCAGCAACGATATTCCGGTGAACTATGCGATGCGCAAAGCTGCGGCCGATCTGTCGCAATTCCCGGATTACCAGGAAGTAGCTAAATGGTTCCGCCCAAGCGCATTAGTTCCATTCACCTATGAGAAGGGCGTTTATGCGCTGCCGGAAACCCAAACCTTCAATATGCTTTTTTATCGGAAGGACGTTCTGAAAGAGTTGGGCCTTGAAGTGCCTCAGACTTGGGACGATATGTATAAGCTGCTCGCAGTGCTGAACAAGAACCGGATGCAGCTTGGCATGCCGATTACGACACCGGCGACCTCCGTGCCTATTCCAGGCCAGAACATTCCTCCTAATGCCATCTTTGCTACCCTGCTCATGCAGAATGGCGGGCAATTTTACCGGAATGAAGGCAAGGAATCCGATTTGGATTCCAAAATCGGGGTCGAAACGTTCAAAACCTGGACCGACCTCTACAGCGATTATAAGCTCGAGCGCGAATTCGATTTCGCGAACCGCTTCAGAACCGGTGAAATGCCGATCGGTATCGTCGATTACACGACTTACAACCAGCTGTCTGTATTCGCGCCGGAAATTCGCGGCATGTGGGGCTTCGTTCCGATTCCGGGCACGAGACAGCCGGACGGCACGATCCGCAGAGATACGCCGAGCAACGGCAGCGGCACGCTGATGCTTAATGACGCGAAGGATAAGGATGCCGCATGGCAGTTTATGAAATGGTGGACCGGCGAGGATGCGCAGACGAAGTACGGCCGCGAGATGGAGGCGCTTATGGGCGCATCTGCCCGCTATCCGACCGCGAACGTCAAAGCGCTTGACAGCTTGCCTTGGCCAGTGGCCGACTATGACAGCTTGAAAGAGGAATTCGAGTGGGTCCGCGGCATTCCGGAGGTTCCGGGCGGTTACTTCACCGGACGGCATTTGCAGAACGCATTCTTGAAAGTCGTCGTCGGTGCGAATACGGAGGCGCGCGAAGCGATCCTCGATTACGCGCAGTATATCCAAGATGAAATTCGCGCGAAACGCAAAGAATTCGGCCTGCCGGAATAAAGGAGAAGTCCAAATGTCAAATATCGATATCCCGAAGCAACGAACTACGACAATGGCAGGAAAAACGCCGACGAGAACTCCGAGCTGGTGGGCTGTCAAATGGGAGATCATGAAGGGGCATAAGCATTCTTATATCTTGATGTCGCCTTATTTGCTGCTCTTTGCCGTATTTACAGTACTGCCTGTCATTATGTCAATCGTTATTAGTTTCACTTACTTCAATATGCTTGAATTTCCGCGTTTTATCGGCTGGCAAAATTATGGCCGCTTATTTCTGGAGGACGACGTGTTCCTAATCGCGGTCAAGAACACGATCCTCTTCGCGGTTATTACGGGACCCCTCAGCTACATCGCCTGCTTCGTGTTTGCATGGCTCATTAATGATCTGCGGCCGAAGCTGCGCGCATTCATGACGCTCGTGTTCTATGCGCCGTCGATCTCGGGAAACGTGTATTTCCTGTGGCAGATGATCTTCTCGGGCGACCGTTACGGCATCGCGAACGGTTTCTTGATTAAGATGGGGGTGATCCTGGACCCGATTCTTTGGCTGAAGACGGAAAAGTACATTATGCCGATCGTCATCCTCGTTCAATTATGGCTCAGCTTGGGTACCGGCTTCCTTGCTTTCATCGCTGGATTGCAGACCGTCGATAAGACGCTTTATGAAGCCGGCGCCGTCGATGGCGTCAAGAACCGGTGGCAAGAGCTGTGGTATATTACGTTGCCGTCGATGAAGCCTCAGCTGATGTTCGGCGCCGTCATCCAGATAACGGCGTCACTCGCCATCGCGGACGTTTCCATCTATTTGGCAGGCTTCCCGAGCGTGAACTATGCCGCGGAAACGATCGTCACGCATCTGATCGATTTCGGTACGATCCGATTCGAAATGGGTTACGCTTCCGCGATCGCGACCGTCTTGTTCCTTCTGATGCTTGGCGCGAATTTGGCGGTTCAACGACTTCTCAGGAAGGTGGGGAATTAACCGCATGAAGCTTGCGCTAACGCTTCGCAAAAAACGCGTAAACCGTTCCTTCGTCGGAACGTTCTGGCTTACGGTATTTCTGGCTCTCGTTGCTTCTTTTATGGCGCTGCCGCTCGTTTATGCCATTAATGCGGCGTTCAAGCCGCTGGACGAAATTTTCTTGTTCCCGCCGACCTTGTTTGTCCGACATCCGACCACGAGCAATTTCATTGATCTGATGACGCTGCTCGGTCAATCGTGGGTCCCGTTTTCGCGCTATATTTTCAATACGTTCTTCATAACCGGGATGGGAGTAGTCGGGCACGTCTTGCTGGCTTCCGCCGCGGCATATCCGCTAGCGAAGCATCGTTTTCCAGGCAGCAAAATCATCTTTACGATCGTCGTACTGTCGCTGATGTTTACGCCGCAGGTTACGGCAATTCCGAACTATATGGTCATGTCCTGGATCGGATTAATAGACACGTACTGGGCGGTCATCGTGCCAGCCTTCGCGTTCTCGCTCGGCCTCTACTTGATGAAGCAGTTCATGGAGCAAATTCCGGACGCGCTTCTTGAATCGGCGAAGATCGACGGGGCGAACGAATACCGTATTTTCTGGCAAATCGTCATGCCGAACGTGAAGCCGGCTTGGCTCACGCTCGTCATTCTCTTGTTCCAAATGCTTTGGGGGACGGATGGCAACGGGTTCATCTACAGCGAACAGTTGAAAACGCTACACTATGCGTCCAATCAAATTATCTTCGGCGGGATCGCCCGTGCAGGCGTCGGCTCGGCTGTCGCATTGATTCTCATGAGCGTGCCGATTGCCCTGTTCATATTCTCGCAGAGCCGCATTATCGAAACGATGACGACGTCCGGCATGAAGGACTAGAGGGGGTGGAAGCGTGCAAAGAAAGAGAGTGCTCCTGCTTGCCGCGATAATAGCGCTGGCGATGACGATCGTTGTACCGCCGCCTCCAGCCTCGGCAGCTGCGCCTTATGAAGCTTACAATTACGATTTCTACGGGGATGCCGTGCCGCTGCCCGCCCCATACTTGCCGGACAGTGCGATTACCGGAAGCAGTTTGGGAGTCGGCGAATTCAATCAGCCTAACGACATGTATGTGACGCAAGACGGCACCATGTACATCCTGGACAGCGGCAATGCGCGCGTGGTCATCGTTGACAGTCAATTAAACGTCAAGCAGATCATTGCCAAGTTCGACAATAACGGCAAGGAAGATGGCTTCGCGGCGCCTGAAGGGCTGTTCGTCTCGGCGAAGAATGAAATCTACGTCGCCGATACGGAGCACAATCGGGTCGTCGTGCTCTCGAACGACGGCAAGTTAATCAAGATCGTCGAAAGCCCGAAGTCGGATATTTTGCCGAAAGACTTCAAGTTCGTGCCGCTTAAGGTAACGGTTGACAGCGCGGACCGATTATTCGTAGTTGCCCGCGGCGTCTTCGAAGGCATCATGCAGTTCGATGACAAGAGCCTGTTCATGGGCTACGTCGGTACGATCAGCGTATCGCCAAGCCTGTGGGAGCGGCTATGGAGATCCTTGTCCACGAAAGCGCAGAAGCAGCAGATGGAGCTGTTCATCCCGACCGAATTCGCTAGCGTCGATATTGACGGCAAAGGGTTCGTCTATGCGACCGCCATCGATAACACGTCGGATGAAACGATCAAACGGCTTAATCCGTCCGGCCAAGACGTGCTCAAACGGTTTGGCTACTGGCCGGTCAAAGGGGATATCCGCTTCCGGAGGTTCGGCAATAATTCGGGACCTTCGAAGCTTACCGACATTAAGGTGCTTGACGGCGGCATGTACGTAGCGCTGGATTCGAATCGCGCGCGTCTGTTCACGTACAATGACGAAGGCGACTTGCTCTATGCTTTCGGCGACAGGGGCAACCAGCTTGGCGTATTTAATACGCCGGTCGCCGTGGAACGGATCGGCGATAAGCTCGCCGTGCTCGACCGGGGCAAGAACAATATCGCGGTCTTCCGTCCCACGGAATTCGGCAGCCTGGTCCGTCAAGCAACGATTCAGCATTACAGCGGCAACGATGACGAGGCCGTCAAGATATGGAGCCAAGTGCTGCATCTGAATACGAACTACGAGATTGCTTACCTGGGCATCGGCAAATCGCTGCTCATGGAGAAGAAGAACGAAGAGGCCATGGAATACTTTAAGCTCGGCATGAGCCGTAAAAACTACTCCGTCGCTTACAAACGCTATCGCCGAGAAGTGATGAAGGACAACTTCGGACCATTCATGACGGTGCTGATCTCGCTCGTAGCCGCATTCGCCGCGTTCCGCATCGTCAGGAACGTTATAAGAAGGAGGACTGTGAAACGTGAAGCAGGATTATATTAAGTTTCCGCTCCATCTCATCTTGCATCCCTTCGACGGATTCTGGGACATGAAATACGAGAGCAAAGGGAAGGTCAACGTTTCCTTGGCCATTCTCCTGCTGCTTGTGCTGACGCTCATCCTGCAGAAGCAATTCGCGGGCTTTCTCGTCAATTTCGTGGATCCGAGATCGTTAAACAGTCTGGATGATTTGCAGTTCACGGTGCTGCCGTTCTTCCTTTTCTGCATAGCGAACTGGTCCATCACGACGCTGATGGAGGGCGAAGGCAAATTCAAGGATATCATTATGGCAACCGGCTATGCGCTGCTGCCAATGGTGCTGCTCAATCTGCCGATCACATTTATAAGCCGGTTCATGACGCAGGAGGAGACGCCCTTCTATTGGCTGGTAAACAGCGTGGCGACCATCTGGTTCCTCCTTCTGCTGTTCATTGGCATTATGACGGTCCATCAATATACGCCGGCTAAAGCGATTCTCACGCTGGCGCTGACCGTGATCGCGATGGGATTCGTCGTATTCCTCGGTACGCTGGCGTTCAGCCTGGGGCTGCAAATATATTGGTTCGTTTATGATGTGTATCGCGAAATCATATTCCGTACGTAAAGGAGGCCGCACCCTTGAATAACCGAATGAAATGGTATGCGGCGCTGGCTTGTATCGGGATAGCGGGTATCTCGGCTCTCGCCTATTACCAGTCTACTAAAGGAGCGCCTGCGATCGAGGTAAGTACCTATATGCAGGCGGACGATAAGCCGGCCGCGGCCACAGAGCTCAAGTATTTGCCGGATCGCGCGCCTGCCGTTCCGGGCATGAAGCTAGCGGCCCAATCGGATACGCTGGCGCTGTATTTCAATCCGGACACGACCGAGATCGCGGTGCTTAACCGAATCAGCGGCAAAGTATGGCGGAGCAATCCGGAGGATTTGGGTTCGGACGCTAAAGCGTCGCCTTTCGAGAAGGATCGGCTGGCCGCCCAGATCACGATCAATTATAGGGATTCGATCGGAACGCTTGGATCGATAACGAACTTTACGGATAGTATCGCACGCAAGCAGTTCAAGGCAGAGGGCATCGAGAACGGCATCCGGCTTACGTATACGATCGGGGACACGTCGCTCGGCATCGATGCGCTGCCGAAGAGAATCAGCAAGAAGCGCATGGAAGAGAAGGTCTACAGCAAGCTTGATGAAGCGACGGCGAAATATGTAGGCAACCGGTATTTCCCGCTCGAGAACAATCCGGAGGTGCTGGAGCGGCTTGATACGGCAGTATCCAGAGCGCTCGTGCTCAGCAGAATGCTGGATGCTTTTGCGAAAGCGGGCTATACGGCAGAGGATTTGGCTGCCGACAATCAAGAGAACGGCTTGGCTGTCGAAAGCGGAGCGAGCCGTCCGAACTTTACGGTTCCGATCGAGTACCGGCTCGCCGGCGATGAGCTGACGGTTCGCGTGCCTGTTCAGGACATTCAGGAAAGCAAAGGCTATCAAATCCGCACGGTGGAGCTGCTCGACTTCTTCGGCGCTGCCGGTTCCGATGCGAAAGGCTACATGCTTGTGCCGGATGGCTCCGGAAGCTTGATCGAGCTGAACAACGGCAAGACCAAAGAAGAGGTCTATGCCCAGCGCGTCTACGGCGAAGACGAGAACAACAACTCCCGTCGCCGGGGGCAGCTGTCTGAAGCCGCACGCCTGCCGGTATTCGGCATGAAATCCGGCGATGACGCCTGGTTCGCCACGATCGAGAAAGGCGAAGGTATCGCCAGCATCAACGCCGATATTAGCGGCCGCAAAAATTCGTACAACTATGCGTACGCGAGCTTCGCCATCCGCGGGGAGGATGAGCTCGAAATCTATAAAGGCAATAAGGTAGACGAGATTCAGCTGCTGACCGAGGATTCCTTCAAAGGCGATCTTCAGGTCCGCTACAGCTTCTTATCCGGCGACGAGGCGAATTACTCCGGCATGGCGAAACGCTACCGAGAAAAGCTGGTTCAGGATAAAGTGCTGCAGCCGAATGAATCGCAAGGCGGGCTACCGTTCTACCTCGATGTGCTGGGGGCCGTGGACAAACAAAAGTCGTTCCTCGGCATTCCGTATAAAGGGCTCATGACGATGACGACGATCGAACAAGCCGGACACATGGCCGAGCAGCTGGAGGCTGCCGGCGTTTCCAACATCCAAATGCGCTATGTCGGCTGGTTCAATGAGGGCGTCGATCACAAAATCGCGAAGAACGTCAAATTGGACAGCGAACTTGGCAGCAAGACCGAGCTGAAGCAGCTGTCCGAGAAGCTTGAAGCGATGGGCGGCCGTTTATATCCGGATGTCGCGTTTCAGCATGTGCTTCGCGAGAATCGCAACTTTAAGCCTGCCTCGGATGCGGCGCGCTTCGTAACGCGCGAGCAAGCGATGCTTGCGCCAATCAATCGCGCGTTCAACGCGATGGACCTTTCGCTTGGCTCCTTTTACTTGCTTTCTCCGGCCAAGCTGCCTTACTTCGTTGACGAATTCATCGACAGCTATGACGGCTACGGAATCGATGCCGTTTCGCTCCGCGACATGGGAGACTTGCTGCAGTCCGATTACCGGGTAAGCCGCGTCATATTCCGAGATGTCGCCAAGAACATCGTTACGGAGCAGCTAGGCAAACTGGAGAAGAGCTTTCCTAATATGCTGCTGACCGGCGGAAACGCCTACGCGCTGAAATATGCGGATGAGCTGATCGACGTACCGATGGCCTCCAGCGGTTTCGGCATTACCGATCAGGAAATTCCCTTCTACGAAATGGTCATACACGGTTACAAGAATTATGCCGGCTCTGCCGTGAATCTGGATGACAATCAAGATTTGACCTACCATTTGCTGCGCTCGCTAGAGTATGGAGCCGCGCCGCATTTCTTCTGGTCCTATGAATCGTCGTCCAAGCTGAAATTGACAGCATACGAATCGTTTTTCTCGACGCATTATACCGATTGGCTCAAAGCCGCTTCCAGTCTATACGGCAAAGTAAACGATGCCCTCGCAGGTTTGCAGAACAGAACGATTGCAGAACATGTCCAGCTTCAACCCGGCGTCGTTCAAGTGCGCTATGACAACGGTACCTCCGTTTATGTGAACTACACGGAAAAGCCGGTTACGGTCAATGGCATTCAAATCGCAGCCAAAAATTTCTCGGTAGGCGGTGACAATTCGTGAACCTCAGACGATTAACCTTGTCGCAGAAGCGTGCATTTCTCGGAGCCGCGTTTATTACGCCTTGGCTGCTTGGCTTCGTGTTCCTGTTCGCGACGCCGCTGGTTCAATCCATCCGATTCAGCTTCAGCGAGCTGAAGGTGGCTCCGGGCGGGTATTCGCTGGACTTCATCGGACTGAAGAACTTTACCGATGCGCTCTCGGTCGATCCCAACTATAACCGGATCCTTACCGAATCGTTAACGGAAATGGCTTGGAACGTGCCAATGATCCTGTTCTTCAGCTTATTTACAGCTGTCATGCTCAACTCGAAGTTTCGAGGCAGGTCGATTGCGAGAGCGATATTCTTTCTCCCGGTCATTCTCGCTTCGGGTGCCGTAGCCGCAGCTCAATCCTCCGGATTGATTCAGTTGACGGGCAGCTCCGAGGTTGCGCAGGAATTAGGTCTTGCACAGAACGGCTTCGACCCGCTTATGCTCGCTTTTATGCTTACCGATGCGGGCATGCCGACCCTATTCATCGAATATATCATCGATGCCGTACAACGGATCTATGAGATCATTAGCAGCTCCGGCGTCCAAATTCTTATTTTTCTAGCGGCGCTTCAGTCTGTGCCGGTCACGATGTACGAGGTCGCCAAGATGGAAGGCGCAACGCCTTACGAGACCTTCTGGAAGATTACGTTCCCTATGGTAAGTCCGCTTATTCTAACTAACATCATCTATACGATCATCGACTCCTTTACGGAAAGCCAGCTAACGAGAACGATCTACACCACGGCATTCCAAGCGCAAAATTTCGGTCTGAGCGCCGCGATGTCCTGGATCTATACCATCGTCATCAGTTTGATTCTCATAGTCGTCGGCATTCTGGTTTCCAGGAAAGTGTTCTACTATAACTGATGCAGAAGGGAGGAGAACAGCTTGAAAGGTTCGCTTATGGAGAACGAGATCGTAGTTTTGAGGATGCAGAAGGCGAAGAACAAATCGATCGAGCTGCTGTGGTCGATTTTTCGTTACATTCTGATTATCGGCATCTCATTCGTCATCATCTATCCGCTCCTTCAGCAGTTTTCGGTCGCTATCAAAGATAAGACCGATATTTACAATCCGACGATCTATATGATTCCCGTTCATTTCACGACGGAGAATTTACGGCTTGCATTGAGTGTGCTGAATTATTGGCCGCTGCTGAAGAATACGCTGCTATTCGTCGTCTCGACGACGGCACTGCAAGCTGCGTCTTGCGCCCTTGCAGGCTATGGCTTCGCGAGGTTCACATTTCCGGGACGCAATATTCTGTTCACGCTCGTTATTCTAACGATTCTCATTCCTTCAAGCACGCTTATGGTGCCGATGTATTTGCACTTCCGCAACTTTGACATCATGGGCTTGGTGAACCTGTTTACAGGCAAAGAGGGCATCAACATGCTGAATACGTATGGCCCCTCCCTGATAACGGCCGCTCTTGCCAACGGCTTGAAGTCGGGCTTGTACATTTATATTTTCCGTCAATTTTTCCGCGGCATGCCGGCGGAAATTGAGGAAGCTGCGCTCATCGACGGAGCGGGAGGCTTCCGGACCTTCTTTACGATCATGCTGCCAAACGCGATTCCTCCGTTGATCACGGTCACGCTGTTCGCTTTCGTATGGCAGTATAACGATACCTTCTACAGCTCGCTCTTTATGAGCCAAAGCAATCTCATGGCAATCAAGGTTGCATCTTTGCCGGCTGACGCCAACCAATATTTGCCCGGCATTCTAGGCGTCGGCGCGGGCTCGAACGTGAAGGTCGATCCGAATTTGGTATCTATGATCGTGGATACGGGAATTCTTCTGGCAATCGCGCCGCTTGTAGTCATGTACCTGTTTGTTCAACGATTCTTTGTAGAGAGCGTCGAACGGACAGGCGTCGTTGGTTAACCGGAGGCGCGAGGGGAGACATCACTCATGATCAATCGCAAACTAGCCCTCTTCGCAAGCGGAAGTTTACTCGTGTTGGCAGCAGCCGGCTATATGGCGCTGACAGCGAGTAATGACCTCGCAAATCACGTCGGGCCGACGCAGTCGCAGAAGGAGTCGGGATCGGCAGCTAATGCTGGGACGACGCCAGATGCGGTGGCAGCGGCGAAAGCGCCGGTCATACGAAATGTTGTGGCGAATGCGGATGCAATCGAGCTCTATACGAAATTCGAGCTTACGCTGGAGATGGACGCCGATTATAAGAATCCGTACGATCCGCGTGAGATTGATCTGTCCATGGACTTGACTTCGCCAAGCGGGAAGAAGTGGTCGGTCAACGGCTTCTATGACGGTACCGGATTTGCCTGGAAGGTCCGGTTCTCGCCGGATGAAGCCGGCAAGTGGAGCTATCAGCTGCATGCCTTAGCAGCTGGAGCTGCAACTGAAGGGCCACTAGGCTCGTTCGAGGCAGCCCCTACCAAGCGTCGCGGATGGATTCAAGTGTCGGACGATAATAAGCGGTACCTCGAGTATAAGGATGGCTCTTCCTTCTACGGGGTAGGCGTAGCCTATCCGTGGGGAATTACTGACGTCAATCTCGATAAGATCGCGGCGAACGGAGGCAACCTCATTACCTATTGGAACGGCAATTATGACAGCGCCGGTAATGGCGGCGGCACCAATCAGCTGCAATCCTCCACGTTCGGAGTCGAGAAGATCGACCCGCTGAAGGCAAGACGAATAGATGACTTGATCGAATCGTTCGAACAGCGGGAGCTGCACATGAACTTCGTCATTTGGCCGCATGACTCGCTGGCTGATACCTTGGACGGGTGGCCGAAAGCGTGGGAGAAGAGCGGTTACGCGGAGCTCGGCGAAGCGAAGGATTTCTTCACGAGCCAAGAGATGTGGGTGTATCAGGAGCATCTCTACCGGTATATCATTGCCCGCTGGGGATATAGCAGCGCAATCGGCATATGGGATTTGGTATGCGAGATTAACGGCACAGATGGCTGGGTGCACGGCAGCACAGCAGATACCGATGCTTGGACGGCGAAGGTGCACAGCTATTTCAGGGAGCATGATCCGTACGGGCATCCGACGATGGGCTCTATGGCGGGGAATCGCCAGGATTATTGGGATTATGCCTATCGGACGCTTGATCTTGCCGATCGAGAGAACTACTACAATCTCAGTTACAAAGCCTATGCCCAGGACATACGTAAACGGTGGGACAGCTATGAGAAGCCGCTTATGATCGGTGAAACTGGCAATGTAACCGATACGTTGAACTATCATCAAGCGATCTGGATTTCACTCGCAAGCGGCTTGGCCTCCTCGCCGTTCTGGTGGGATTTCGGACAAGTCAGCGACGAGATGTTTCTGCATATGAAGCATTTTGCCGCGTTTACGGCGGGTATCGATTTTCGCGAGAAACGCGTACCCGTTACTAGTTCGGAAGCCAGTAAAGGTAGTCAGGTGCAAGCTTGGGCGATGCAAGGAGAACGCCAATCCTATGGCTGGCTGCTCGAAGAGAAAGGCGGAGCCGGAGGCAAGTCCGTTACGCTGCCGAATTGGCCGACTGGCATGTACACCTTGTCTTGGTATGATCCATGGACAGGCGTCTCGCTTGGCGATAGTCGTTTAGAGGCAGTGGAAGGCAAGCTTATTCTCGCCTCTCCCGACACCTCTCAAACCGATTTGGCGTTTACGATAACTCGGAACTAATGGCATGACGATTAAGCATGGGGAGGCGGAGTATGTCAGCTATCGCAGGAGATCACAATCGGTTTCAGGTGCAGCCAAAACTAATTAATCCGAACGCTGATGATTGCGCCAAACGGCTGATGGCTTATTTATGCGATTCCTACGGACGTAAAATGTTGACGGGACAACAGATAGGCGTTATCACGACGCCCGAGATGGATGTCATCCATCGCGAAACAGGCAAATATCCAGCTGTCGGCGGATTCGATTTCATGAACGATTCTCCTTCGCGTTTGGAGCGAGGCGCGGTTGGGACGGACACGGAGTTAGCGCTTAAGTGGTGGGAAGATGGCGGCATCGTCACCTTCTGCTGGCACTGGAACGCGCCGAAGGACCTCATTGATCAGCCGCCCGACAACGGATGGCATCGCGGCTTCTATACGTCGGCGACGACATTCGATTTGGCAGCAGCGATGGAGAATCCCGATTCCGAGGAGTATCAGCTGCTGCTCCGCGATATCGATGCCATTTCGGGCTTGCTGGCCAAGCTCCGGGACGCCGGCGTACCCGTACTGTGGAGGCCGCTTCACGAAGCATCCGGCGGCTGGTTTTGGTGGGGGGCGAGAGGTCCTCAGCCGTGCATCCGGCTGTGGAAGCTCATGGTCGAACGCATGACCCATATGCACGGGCTCCATAACCTGATTTGGGTTTGGAACGGACAGCATAAAGACTGGTATCCCGGTGATGAATACGTCGATATCATTGGCGAGGACGTTTACGTCCCCGAGCGCAATTATGTTTCGCACGTTAAGAGATTCGATCAGGCAGTCGATTATACCGAGGAAGCCAAGATTATCACCCTCTCGGAAAACGGACCGCTGCCTGACCCTGACAGCATGCTTGCGGACGGAGCGCTTTGGGCGTGGAACTGTACATGGTATGGCGATTTCGTGAAGTCCGAGCAGTTTACCGACTGGGAGATGCTCCGGAAATTCTACAATCACCCGTTCACGCTGACGCGCGAGGAGCTTCCGGATCTGAGAAGTTAGCCATTACAAATGCGAGAATACGACGAAAAGGAGAGAAGAAGCGTTGCCGACCGAATTGTTCATCAAAGGGATGACGTATGGATGGAATAGTTCCCGAGGCTCTTACAGGCAGCCTTATGCGGTTGATTCTCTCCGCAAGCTGAGCGAGACAGGCAGCGAATGGATCGCCTTATCGTTTTATACGATGCAAAATAACGTGTACGCCACAGAAATCCCGTTCGATTACGGGTTGACGATGACCGATCGGGATATCGAGCACACCGTAAAAGAAGCCAAGGCGTTGGGATTGAAAGTATGCTTAAAGCCCGTCGTCAACTCCAAGGACGGGATCTGGCGCGCTCATATCGGCTTCCCGGAGGAATCCGGCGCTGAGCCTTACTGGGATGCATGGTTCCAATCTTATGGCAATTTTCTTAGCCACTATGCGGAGCTCGCACAAGAACTAGGGTGCGAGATGTTCTGCATCGGCTGCGAAATGGTGAAGACCGAAGCCAAGCTGGAGCATTGGATGCAGCTGATCGCTCGAATCCGTAGCCTCTATGACGGGCCGATCGTTTATAACGCTAACCATGGGTCGGAGGAGCGGATAAAGTGGTTCGACCAAGTGGACTTCATTGGTACGAGCGCTTATTATCCGGTCGCGAATCAGCCCGGTGACAGCGAAGAGCAAATGATTGCCAACTGGCTGCCGGTGCGCGAGAAGATGGCCTCGCTTCACGCGAAATTCGGCAAGCCGGTTATCTTCATGGAAATCGGCTGCCGGAGCGCGCTTGGCTGCGCGACGATGCCTTGGGATTTCACGCATACCGAGCTGCCCGTAAGCGAAGAAGAGCAGGCGAATTTCTACAGCTCGGTCTTAAAGGTGTTCTGGGACGAACCATGGTTTGCCGGTTTCTTCTGGTGGGATTGGAGCGTGAAGCTGTACGACAGGGAAGAGGCTCAATCGAATGTTGGCTTTGATATTTATGGCAAGAAGGCGGAGTACATCTTAAAGGAATGGTATGAGAAGCCCAAGCAATCGCTGGTCCAGCTTGGATGAGCTTCGGAACGTGATCGCGTATGTTATGGCCGTCAGAGAGTTGTTCTCTGGCGGTTTTTTCATGATTGGCTTGTTTAGCGGCAAGCAATCTGTAAGTGGCTCTATAAAACCGAAAGGGAAGCACAGGCCAGGCTCATGGGTTTTGAATTTTGACGGTGAAAGCAGTAAGTCCCTATAATAGGACATATGAGATTGAGAGACAGGGGAATTAATCATGAACGAACGTAACAACAATCGAACGGTTCGAACGTTTCGCGCCGATGAGCCGCTTCCGATTGACGGGCTTCTGCCTGAGCTGCGGCAAGTGCTTGAAGAGCGGACTTCCTCCGTGCTCGTAGCGTCGCCCGGCGCGGGTAAGACGACCCGTGTACCGCTCGCGCTGCTGGATGCGCCGTGGCTTCAAGGTCAACGGATTCTTATGCTGGAGCCGCGGCGGTTGGCGGCTCGATCCGCCGCGCGTTACATGGCTTCTTCGTTAGGGGAACAAGTGGGAGGAACGGTCGGGTATCGCGTACGGATGGATACCAAAGTCGGACCGAATACCGTTATTGAGGTCATCACGGAAGGCGTTTTGACGCGAATGCTGCAAAACGATCCTGCGCTTGAAGGCGTCGGGCTCGTTATCTTCGATGAGTTCCATGAGCGGCATTTGCATGGAGATTTGGGGCTGGCGCTTTGTCTGCAAACGCAGTCTGTCCTGCGAGAAGATCTCCGGTTGCTTGTCATGTCAGCGACGCTTGAGGCGGAGCCTGTTGCTGCATTGCTGGGCGACGCACCATTGCTTGTGAGTGAAGGTCGCGCTTATCCGGTTGAGACTTTCTACGCCGCAAAGCCATTGTCCGGCAGAATTGAAGATGCAGTGGCGCGGACTGTTATTGAGGCGATGCGTCAGCATGAAGGGGATGCGCTCGTATTTCTGCCCGGAGCCGGTGAAATTAGGCGCGTCGAAGGGCTGCTGCGCGCTGCGCAAGCGTCATCTTCTCTGCCTGGAGCGGAGCGGCTCTCCATTATGCCGCTCTATGGCGCGCTGTCGCCCGAGGCGCAGGATCGAGCCGTAGCGCCGCCTTCTGCGCCTGGCATGCGCAAAATCGTCCTCGCCACCTCGATCGCGGAATCCAGCGTCACCGTGCGAGGCGTCCGTATCGTGGTGGACGCCGGACTAAGCCGCGTACCGCGATTCTCGGCACGTACGGGGATGGCGAGATTGGAGACGGTTCCCGTCTCTGTCGCTTCCGCGGATCAACGGCGCGGTCGTGCCGGCCGCGAAGCGCCCGGTTACTGCTACCGGCTGTGGACGGAGCAGATGCATTTTCAGCTGCAGCCTCAGAGCGATCCGGAGCTGCTCGGCGCTGACCTCGCGCCGCTGGCCCTGGAGCTGGCGATCTGGGGAATCGCTGATCCGGGCGAGGATCTGGCCTGGCTCACGAAGCCGCCGGCAGCCGCGTATGCGCAAGCGACAGAGCTGCTGCGCGAGCTTGTGGCCATCGATGCCGATGGGAAGCCGACCGCACATGGGCGAGAAATGGCGGAGCTTGGCATGCACCCGCGGCTAGCGCATATGGTGCTGCAGGCCAAGAAGCTCGGCCTTGGCCGCCTCGCATGCGAGCTCGCGGCGCTGCTGAGCGACCGCGACTTGCTGCGCCAATCGCGCAGCATCGACATGCGGCTGCGCCTTGATGCGCTGCACGGGCGGGCCGCGGGCGAGCAGCCGGACGATGCTGCTGTGAAACGCATCGCAGCAGAGGCGAAAGAATGGATGCGCGCAGCAGGCATCCCTGATGGGGCGCCGCAGTCCGGCGACAGCTGCGGTTTGCTGATTGCGCTGGCTTATCCCGACCGCATAGCGCAGCGCCGCAGCGACGGCCGCTATCTGCTTCGCAGCGGCCGAGGTGCAGCCATTCAAGAGCTGCAGCCGTTATCGAACTCAGCTTATTTGGCAGCGGCGGAGCTGGAGGACAGCGGAAGCGACAGCCGCATCCAGCTGGCGGCGCCGATTACGATAGCGGAGATTGAGCATGATTTTGCCGATCAGATCGAGACGGAAACGGAAGTGAAATGGAATCGCCAGACGGAGTCGGTGCGAGCTCGGCGCAGGCTGCGGCTTGGCGCGCTGATTCTCAAGGAAACGCAGCTTACCGATGCTGAGCCTGCACTTGTTGCAGAAGCGCTGCTTAGCGGTATCGCTGAGCAAGGTTTGGAGCTGCTGCCTTGGTCGAAGCAGGCTCGTCAGCTGCAAGCGCGGATTGCACTCATGCATACCCACAATAGTAACTGGCCTGATGTTTCGAGTGAGGCTTTAGTTGCTACGTTGTCGGATTGGCTTTCTCCTTACATTGGCGGTATGAGAAGTCGAAATGATCTGTCGCGGCTGTCCATGGTGGCTGTATTGGAATCGCTGCTCACTTGGCAGGAGCGTTCGGAGCTCGATCATGAGGTGCCAACGCATATTACGGTGCCGAGCGGTTCGCGTATTCCGGTCGATTACAGC
Organism: Paenibacillus rhizoryzae; assembly: GCF_059686995.1. Taxonomy (NCBI): domain Bacteria; kingdom Bacillati; phylum Bacillota; class Bacilli; order Caryophanales; family Paenibacillaceae; genus Paenibacillus; species Paenibacillus rhizoryzae. The sequence continues at coordinate 637,939 of NZ_JCAALT010000003.1, forward strand.
GATCCGGCAGCCCCTTTTGTCGCCGTTCGATTGCAGGAATTGTTTGGACTGCAGCAAACTCCTCGCATTGCCGGAGGAAAGCTGCCCTTGACGATTCATCTGCTCTCTCCGGCACAGCGTCCTGTGCAGGTCACGCAGGATCTGGCGAGCTTTTGGCAGCATGCTTATTTTGAAATCAAGAAGGATTTGAAAGGCCGTTATCCAAAACATTACTGGCCGGATAATCCGCTGGAGGCAGAACCGACTAACCGCGCGAAGCCACGCCCCAAGAATTAAGGAGGTCTGCTAAATGACACTGACTGTACTGGACAAGCTGATTCTAGCTTATATCATCATTATCAATGTGTACGTGTTTGCTTTAATGCGGATTGACAAAACACGCTCCGTCCGCGACCGCAGACATCGCATACCTGAACGCCGATTGCTTGGAATGAGCGCCATTGGCGGAGCACTCGGCGGGTTCCTGGCCATGCGTATGTTCCGTCATAAGACGAAGCATCCTTCGTTTTCTGTCGGGCTGCCGCTGTTGCTTCTTTTGCATATTATCCTTGCAATTTGGCTGCTTCGAACTGTGCTGTAATAGTCGTATCTTGTCTAAAATGGGATGGATTGACTCGGGTGGTTCGGTTATGCTATATTGGTCACTCGTGCTCCGCCCTGGAGCCTTAGCTATTATCACATATGATCAGACCAAGCCGCATGCGAATGCGGCTTTCGCCGCCTCCTGATAAGCCTATCGGGCACGGGCAGTGAGAGCTGTTTTTACGCTGCAAAAGCGGCTTGCAGTCGCAGAGGGAGGTAACTGACATGACCGTTCAAAGTGCCTTTCAAGAAGAGGCTGCGCGCGTAGACGAAGTACTGGTGCAAATTCGCAAACAGCTTCGCGAAATCGGACCGCGCTACACCGGCAATGATTTCACCGAGCAAATGTTGGAGCTGCAGCGCGAACAGCGGCAGCAACGGCTTGAGGTGGCCGAGCGAGAGCCTTATTTTGGCCGAATTGATTTTCAAGAGATGGTTCATCCTGCACCGAAGCCGCTCTATATTGGAAAAGCCGGCGTTGCCCATGAGAAGTCGAATGAAGTGTTAGTCGTCGACTGGCGCGCGCCTGTGGCCAGTTTGTTCTATGCCTTTAGCGGCGGGGAAGCGCCCGTAACGTATGAATCGCCGGATGGCGATGTTGAAGGTACCGTGCATCTTAAACGCAACCTGATGATCCGGGATGGGAAGCTGGAGCGGGTTGTCGACAGCTATGTGCGGGGCCAGGAAGAAGAGTCCGTTACCGATGAGTTTCTACTTTATCGGCTAGGTGAGAGCAAGGACAATAAGCTGCGCGATATCGTCTCGACGATTCAGCAGGAGCAGGATCGCATCATTCGTACGGATAAAAATAAAGCTGTTTTCATTCAAGGGGTTGCGGGTAGTGGAAAAACGACCGTTGCGCTGCACAGACTAGCTTATCTGCTTTATCGTTATGCAGGTGCTATCCGGGCAGAGCGCATGGTTATTTTCGCTCCGAACCGAATGTTCCTTGATTATATTTCCGGCGTATTGCCGGAGCTGGGTGTCGGAGATATTCTGCAGACTACTTTTGCCGATTGGGCGCAGGAGCAGCTGCAGCACGAGGTTCGTCTTGACGAAGCCTACGATCCCTTCGTGTATTGGTTCGAGCAGCCGAGAACGCGCGAAGAAATGGAGCTTGCGCCAAGCCGTGTGAAAGGGAGTCTCGACTTTAAGCAGTTGGTCGACGAGAAGCTGGCGCTGACTGAAGCGTCGCTTATCCCGGAGCAGTCCTTCGAGCCGATGCCCGGCTGGAAGGTAACGCCGGCGATGATCGTCGAGTGGCTCTCAACGGACGATGCAAGCGAGCCTTATATGAAGCGACGCAACCGGCTGGTTAGCCGGCTCAAGCGCTGGCTGGAGTCCGAATGGAAGACGCGCAGACTGACCGACAGCAAGCTGAAGTCGCAGCTTGGTACTAAGCTGAATGCCTATGCGAAGAAGATTCCTTCGTATACGGCATCTCAGTTGTACAGCTCTTTGCTGCGTGAGCCGGCTGTTCAAGAGCTTTTGCCTGCGAAAAGCACGGCCGCGACGATCAAAGCGCTGAAGACGAAGCTTGTTCAGCCGGAGGATTTGGCGCCTCTTGTATATATTCAGCTGCGGCTGTTCGGCTTCGAGCATTCGCCGTATGATCACATCGTCATCGATGAGGCGCAGGATTACTCGCCGTTCCAGCTTGAAGCGCTGAAGCGGTGTCAGCGTCAGCCGTCGATGACGGTGCTTGGCGACTTGCAGCAAGGGATTCACGGCTATGCCGGTATTCATAGCTGGAAGGAGCTGATATCGCTGCTGCCGGAGGAGGATACGGGCTACTTCGAGCTCGACCGGAGTTATCGGTCCACGATGGAAATCATCGATTTCGCGAACCTTGTTCTCGGGGCGATGGGGACCGGCGTGAAGCCGGCTGTACCCGTGTTCCGGAGCGGCGAAATGGTGGAAGTGACGAACGCTTCCACCGATGAGAAGCGCCTCGCGATGGTCGTTGAAACCGTGAAGGAATGGCGGAAATCCGGCCATTACCGGACGATGGCCGTACTTGGCAGAACGGCGCGCTCCTGCGAGGAGATTGCCGGTAAGCTTGCGGAAGCAGGCATCGCGGCTTCGCTCGTGCAGAGTAAGCAGGATGCCTATGGCGGAGGATTGACCGTCGTGCCTGCGTATTTGTCAAAAGGTCTCGAGTTCGACGCCGTGCTGATCGCGGACGCGGATGGTGACAGCTTCGGCAGCAATGATGCGAAGCTGCTTTATGTAGCTTGCACCCGAGCGTTGCATAAGCTGAAGCTGCTCTATTGCGGCGAGTTGACCTCCTTGGTTTCCGAGCCTGTAGCTGCTCTATAGTGATTGTGTCAGGGCTGTCCCATGTATCATCAGTTGATGATGGGGGCGGCTCTTTTCTTTACGGAGGGGAGGGCTGAGGCTAAGCGGGGGAAAATGGAACTCTGTGCGAGCCATTAAACTAACTAGCCTCACAGGTACAATCGAGAGCGGAATATCCGCTGAAGATGTAACAATTACCTCAGAATTGCTGCTGATAGCGGTATAGCCGTTACAACTCCGAGAAAAGGCGAGGTTAGTTGGATTTCGGCGGTTGTGTCACTTCGGGAGCGGTTGATACGCAAGCAGCACCTACAAAGTTGAAATTAATGGGAGTTCGTCGTCAGCACAGGCCGAGAATCGGAAAATTCAACTCTCCGCTCTAAAGGTGATGCGATTTCGCCGACTGGGTAGGCTGAGAGTTCCAAAATGGAACTCTCAGCGCCAAAACCGCCACAAAAGAGAGCCGAGAGTTCGGAAATCGCACTCTCAGCCCTGAAAGCGATGCGATTTCGCCATCAACGCATGGTGAGGGTTCCAAAATGGAACTCTCACCAGCAAAACCGCCGCAAAAGAGAGCCGAGAGTCTTAAAAACCGACTCTCAGCCCTGATAGAACCGCGATACCGCCTCCTGCCCTTGCCGAGAGCCCGAAAACCCGGCTCCCACCCAACTAGCCGATCGCTATAAGCACCTCTGGTGACCGCCCGCTCCCCGCATTTTCAAAATAAGAAAGAAAATATTTCAACTTTTCTCTTTTTGCCGGGGTGAGATACCGATAGTATGTGGAGGGAAGCTCCTACACGGCAAGGCGTAGAGGAAGGGATGGGTGAACCATGAACATTAGCATGAACAAATCCATGATTCCAGATGAATTAATTCCGTTGATGGACGATTTTGGACGGTTGCTTCGTTTGCATGTGCCGCATCTCGTGCATGGGCTTTATCTTCAAGGCTCGATCGCCCTGGGCGGTTATCAGAGCATGAAGAGTGATATAGACTTCATTGTCGTGTTGAATCAAGCGGTCATCGACGAGGAAGACAATGCGAAAATTACCGCCATCCATGAGGAATTACATGCACGGCATCCGTTTCATCTGGCGGTTGAAGGGATGTATACGAGCTTGGCACATCTAAGCAAGAAGGCGGAACCGTCTGGGGAGACCTTTCCCAGACTCACTCATGTCGGGAAGAAGAGTCTGCATACCGGTTATGTTGATGCCACGTCGGCATGGATTTTGAGCAATCATGGCATTGCGGTGTTTGGCCCTGAAGCAGAGAAGCTTGGCATCGTCGTGGATTGGGATGAAATACGTGCGGCGATGAACTATAATTTGAACGTCTACTGGGCAGGGAAAGCCGACCGCGCAGAGCTCTATATGGATGAAGAATGGATTGAATTCGCTGTGCTGACGCTAGCCAGAATTGTATACACCCTGGAACACAGCAGCATAATTACGAAGCTCGAAGCGGGGCAATTCCTGCTGCAGCAGGAATCGAATCGATGGCATCGCGTGATACGGGAGGCTGTTCAAATCCGCAGCGGAGGTACCGGAGGGACGCTGTTCAACACGGATCTGGAGCGTGCGCAAGAGGTGCAGCAGTTTGTACGGACTACGATTGCGGAATGTAACGCGAAGTATCCGTTCTAAATATTCCGAACTTGGTTTCCGGCAGGACAGCCTGAGGCGAATTATGCTATGCTAATGACTTGAGTGTCAGCTTGACCACTTCGCAGATTATTTCAGCCAAAGGAGTTTACATACCGAATGGATTTTATCGTCGAGTATTTATCGTTTTTTGTTATACAAGGTGAAGGTGGCGACAACAGCGCCGCGAAGACGTTTAAACATTTTCAAACCTTGGATCGTTATGATTACGCCGAGAGCGAGCTGAAAGCCTTTCTAGACGGGGAGTTCACGCGTATTTGCAAACGTAAGGCTGAGCGTCATCCGAGTACCGAAGGCGCGCCGACCAAAATCGGCCGTTTTATCGTGGAGCCCGGCTACGAGCTGGACAGCAACCCGAATTATAATACATTCCAGCGGCTGCGCGCATCCGAATCAGCTTCAGAGTTCCATGGCTTCGCCGATGAGCTCGTTCGCCTCTATATGGAAGCGGCTGCTGTACGCGGTGGTGCTTTACTCGTTGTACATGCCACGCCGAACCGTCATACGGATGAGCCGCTAATCTTCGTGTTAAAATGTGATTTTGAGCCGAAAATTGCCCGTATAACGGATGAACATAACCTGATTTCGCATGTCGAGATGGCCATCAGCGCACGTAATATGAAATCCATCCAGTATCCGTTTATGCCGGAGGATGGCATGCTGGAGCCGTGGGAGCTGAAGATTCATCAAGCATCACATGCCCGGTATTTCGAGGATTTTCTGCGGTTTGTCAGCTACGAGAAAGCGATGCCTGAGCTGATGAGTGAGCATATGCTGACGATGGTTCATGAGTATATGGAAGACAAATGGCAAGGCCATGTGGGCGAAGAGCGCCAGCAAGAAGAGAATCAGTTCGAAGTATGGGCGGCCAGCGAGAAAAGGGAGCTGCAGCAGTCTTGGGATCAGGAGCGAGTGGTAGCCGCAGCTGAACGCCTGGTTGAGCAGCAGCCGAACCTAAGCGTTGCGTTTAAACTAGGTGAAGTTTCGGTGAAAGGACCGCTTGCCGAGTTCGGGCAATCGATTCATTTTGCAACCTATAACGGCCGTTATATTGCGCTCATCGAAGGGGACGCGTTCCAATTCGACCGCAGCATGTCGCCGGTTGAATTGCTGCAGCCGCCGGATCTGCTGGAAGTGCTTGAAGTGGTTGGACGGAAGAAAGAAAAGGCGAACACGAACAAGGATGATTTGCCTTACTAAGACCGATTATGATGAAGGTAGTTAGGGGCTTCGGATGAGTCGCCGTATTCTATATTTCGTAGCAGCTTTGGTGCTCATTGTGCTTGGTTTATCTGTCAGGCACTATGGAGATCATCTTCCTAAGATTGTTGCCGATCACGCAGGCGATGCGCTTTGGGCAGGCATGATTTATGTTGGATTCCGCGCTTGCTGGGTACATCAGCGTGCTTACTTAGCAGCCGGTATCAGTTACCTATTCTGCATGGCAGTGGAATTTAGTCAACTGTATCAAGCAGATTGGATTCATGCGATTCGCTCAACTGTAATTGGCGGTTTGGTGCTGGGACAAGGCTTTCTTGCCATCGATTTGGTCCGGTATACGGTGGGCATCGCTATCCTATACGGAATCGATATCGGGCTCAGAGCGATCTCTATACGCAGGGCTAACACGATGGAATATAAGAGCGATCTGTGAGCGTTGTGCTTGCAGGTCGCTTTTTTGTCGTGAGGGCAAGCAGGTTGCGAAGTTCATCCATAGATCGCTACAATAGAGGAAAATGATACCAGGGAGGACGACTGCTATGAATCGGGGGAAATCAGTTGCAATCGTAACGGGTACGTCACGCGGAATTGGGGAAAGTTTGGCGCTTGAGCTGTTAACTGCCGGTTACGAGGTTTATGGTTTATCACGTTCGAAATCAATCCTGCTCGCAGGACGCGACGAATTCACTTACTTGCCTTGTGATTTGGCGAATGCTGAAGATCTTGAGCTTACGATTAATCGATTGTTACTGACCATTCGCGAGGACGCTGAAATATGCTGACACGGTGTATTGCCGATGAGCAGCGGGATGAGACGAATCCGGTTCACGTGTTCGCATTTGACCCCGGTATGACCGATACACAGATGCAGAACGTTGCCCGGGGACGGGATAAGGCGGATTTTCCGCTGCAAAGCTTTTTTCAAACTAGCTATGAGCAAGGGAAACAGCGTTCGACCGCAGCTGTTGCAGAAGAGCTGTATCGTTTGCTTGGAGAATCCCATCAGAGCGGGAGCGTTCTCGTTGCTTTCGAGAATGAGCGATAGCTGTTCATATTTTGTTCATGGAGCGGCCTTATAATAAGCGCAGGAAGAGTAATTATAGACCGGAGATGATCACCATGACCAAACTGCTTATTGTAGATGACGATCCCCATATTCGTGAACTGATAGCGCTGCTGCTTGCTGCGGAAGGCTTTGAGCTTGTGGAAGCCGGCGACGGGAGGGAAGCGCTGGCGGTTCTTGAATCTACGCAGGTTCAACTAGTCATTCTGGATGTGATGATGCCGAACATGGATGGCTGGGAGCTGTGTAAGGAGATTCGCGACGGAATGGAGCTGCCTGTCCTTATGCTAACGGCAAAAGGAGAGACCAGCCAGAAGGTAAAAGGGTTCGAGCTTGGTGCAGACGACTATCTCGTTAAACCGTTCGAGCCGCTTGAGCTGGTGGCTCGGGTGAAGGCGCTCCTGAAGCGTTATCGCATTGCGACCTCGCAAACGGTGCAAGCCGGCGGCGTTGCATTGAATCGGTCAACCTATTCGGTGACGGTTGAAGATTCGACGATGACTCTGCCAATGAAGGAATTTGAACTGTTGTTCAAATTAGCGAGCTACCCGGGCAAAACCTTCTCCCGCGAGCAGTTGATCGAACAGCTCTGGGGTTACGATTACGAAGGCGATGAGCGGACGGTGGATGTTCATATTAAGCGTCTTCGCGAGAAGTTTCCTGAGGAACAGAGCCGTTTTCGCATTCAGACTATTCGTGGCCTTGGCTATCGGCTGGAGGTATAGGGATGCCGAAATGGAAGAGGTTTCTCTTTGGTTTAGCAGGCGTTCTGCTCATGAATCTCGCAATTTATACGAGCTATACGGCTGCTTACACCATCGTTTCTTATACGAAAGAAAAGCGGAATCACTCCGCGGTTACATCGGCGCTGCTTCATGAGGTAGATCTGATCACAATTACGCTTGCTAATCGAGAAAATGTATCGGAGTGGATCGGCGGCTTGAAGTCGCTTTCGAATAGCAAGGGTTATCGGTTTATAGTGATCGATGCCGCTGGTCGCGAGCAGCGTGTCGGAGAATTGCGTGATGGCGGCAAAGAAGTCGCAACGGCGGTTGAGCAAGAGCATACGGCTAAAGTGCTTGGCGGCGGAAGCGTCGAAGATGTGGAGCGGGGTAATTTGGTCGGTAAAGGTCTCGCGTTAGTGGGGATGCCTGTTGATATCGGCGGAAAGCGCTATGCCCTGTTCGCCGAACGGATCGTACCAAGCATTTATGCCGGATTCTTGGAGCAGGTGTTTACCGTGTTCCTCGGCTTTCTTCTCTTGTTTATTGTCTTGTTCGTCATTGGCCGGCCATGGAGGCACCGGGAAGGATTCAATATCTATATCTCGGCAATTCGCCGCATGTCGAAAGGCGATTTCTCCGTCACGATTGAATTGCCGAAGCAAATGCGCGGTGAATTCAGTGAGCTAGCCCATAGCATTAATGATATGGCAGCGGAGCTGAGTCAGATGGAGCAGATGCGGCAAACGTTTATCTCGAATGTGTCGCATGAAATCCAATCCCCGCTGACATCTATTCGGGGCTTCGCGCGCGTGTTGCAGCAAACGAATTTAGAAGAAGAACAGCGTCAGCACTACGCCGGCATCATTGAAACGGAGAGTGTGCGCCTCTCCAGGTTGAGCGATAACTTGCTGAAGCTTACTACATTGGAAGCCGATCAGCAGCCAATGCGAGTGAAGCCCTTCCGGCTTGATCAGCAGCTGCGTTCTGCCATTCTTGCCTGCGAGCCGATTTGGACGGAAAAAGATTTGCTCATGGATGTGAATTTGGACGAAGATGTCACTTACAACGGAGATGAAGAACTATTGTCGCAGGTGTGGACCAACGTGCTCGCGAACAGCATGAAGTTCACGCCGGAGGGCGGTAGTATTTCAGTTGAAGTCAAGAGGACAAGCGGCGGAGCTAGCGTCTGTATATCGGATAACGGAGTGGGAATCTCTGAAGAGGATCTGCCTCATATCTTCGAGCGGTTCTTCAAGGCGGATAAAGCGCGCAGCCGTATGGGGGGCGGGAGCGGACTTGGTTTATCCATAGTGAAGCGTATCGTCGAGATGCACGGCGGGACGGTCACCGCGAACAGCAAACCCGGAAGCGGGACTACCATTACGGTATTGCTGCCGGATACAGCGGTTAAATAACACTAGTGATGGGAACATGGAAAGGTTGCAACGTCTTGAAGGACGGCTGCAGCCTTTTTTATTTCCAGTTTTTCCTATAGCTGATATACTGGGAGAAAACTTACGCGATTGAATAATAGATCTGGCCGGAGGAGATAGGATGAGGATCTTGGTTGTCTCCGATGAAGAGTCCAACTATATCTGGGATCATTTTGATCCCAAGCGGTTTCAAGACATTAGCATCATCATTTCATGCGGGGATCTAAAAGCGGACTATTTGTCTTTTCTCGTCAGTATGATTCACGCGCCATTATTTTATGTTCACGGTAATCACGATTCCACCTACAAGCAGTCCCCACCTGAAGGGTGCGAAAATATTGAAGATCGGATCGTTACTTGTAAGGGAGTGCGCATACTGGGGCTTGGCGGCAGTTATCGTTACAGTCCAGGTGAATTTCAGTACTCGGAGAGGCAAATGAAATGGAGAATTTCGAAGCTGAAGGCAAAGCTATGGTGGACTAAAGGCGTTGATATTCTGGTTACTCACGCGCCGGCTTACAAAATCGGTGACGGTGATGATCTGTGTCACAGAGGGTTTGAGTGCTTCCTTTCATTTATGAATCAATATCATCCGAAATTATTCCTTCACGGTCATCAACATTTAAACTATGGAAGAAATGAAAGAATTCATCAATATAAAAATACTAAAATTATAAATGCTTTTGGTTACTATATCGTTGAGATTTAGCAGGCTGCGAGATCGAGTAAGTGGATGCTTTGCTGCCATTTTACAATAACGCATTTATGAAGCTGGTTGACGGAAACGAAGTCACTTATATAGATGAGGGAATCATTCATTAATCTCGGGAAATGGAGTTTGAACAGACAATATAAGGAGAGTAGACGCGCATGATAATCGCAATTCAAAAGGTTGAATACGAGCAGAAATCCATTCTGCGTAATATAGTGGAGCTGTACCGATACGATTTTAGCGAGTTTTTTCCGGAAGATGATCTCAATCCTCAAGGGTTGTATGAGTATAAATACTTCAATCATTATTGGACGGAAGAGGGGAGATTCCCTTTCTTCATCAAAGTGGATGACAAGCTGGCAGGCTTTGCACTTGTGAGAGAGCTCGGCATCAATGATAGGCATGAGAAGATTTATTGGATGGCTGAATTTTTTGTGCTGAAAAATTATAGACGACTGAAAGTCGGACAATCTGCTGCATACGAGCTCTTTAATCGCTTCCAGGGTTCGTGGAAAGTGGCTCAAATCGAAGCGAATGTACCTGCAAAAGCTTTTTGGAGGAAAACCATAGACAGCTACACAAACGGAGCTTATGAGGAAATCAAGGAAGCGGACTGGAATGGTCCGATTCAGACGTTCTCGTCCTCTAATCGGGATAATCACGAAGAAGGGAGCTCGGCCAACACTCCTTCTCAGATACAAATAGGCTCAACGGATGATGCAGCTTATGTGAGAAACCAGTTAATCGCGTTCAATGCGAAACATGTGCCAAACGGCCGCTATGAAGAAGTGAATTTATGCGTGAAGGATGCTAAGGGCGAGATTATTGCGGGGCTTAACAGTGCGGTCTGTTGGAACTGGATGGAAATTGATATTTTGTGGGTCCGTGACGATAACAAAGGGCAAGGGTTCGGTAAGAAGCTACTGGAGGAAGCAGAGCAGATTGCAAGAGCGAAGGACTGTACGTTCATTAAGCTGAATACATTCAGTTTCCAAGCCCCTGAATTCTATAAGAAATACGGATATCAGATAATTGGAATTATCGAGAATGCTCCGGAAGGCAGTAAACATTATTACTACAAGAAGGACCTGAACTAAACTTCATTCCTAACGTTTTGATGCTAATGCAAACTATCGGATTGTAGGTGCGTACGATGGAAGAAATAAAAAGCATTCTGATAAGCAAATTCGAAGAAATCGAGCGAAGGATGCGGTCCGTTCTCTAACAGCTGAATGATGAGGAAGTCAATTGGCGACCGAATGAAACAAGCAATAGTATTGCGAACTTGATCGTACATATCCATGGCAACATTAACGAGAGAATCGTGAGCGGCATTCATAACGGGAAAAACGTTAGAAACAGAGACGAAGAATTTGAGGACTTATTTAAAACGAAACAAGAGCTGCTCGAGATCATCCATGAATGCTTTCAGATTACAATTGAAACGGTTAAAGGTTTGACTAACGAAGACTGGCAGAAGATCCAGATCGTGAGGAACAAGGAAAGAACTCACCTGGACGTCCTCATTCATTGTGCAGCTCATTTCTCAGAGCATTTGGGGCAAGTGTTTTATATTGCAAAGCTGATCAAGGACACGGAGTATGTCACGACATCGATTCCGAAAAAGATCAAGCCATAAAAGCAAAAACCGAATATGGTGCGAAACAATTATTATTGTCATGCGCCAGCACCAATACCAGAGGATTAGCATTCTATCACAAGCAGAGTTTTACGCCTATCGGGATGCGAATTAACAAAATGGATGATGGGCAGAAGGTGATTACGTTTCAGATGATGGTGGAGCTCTAATGAACAAACCATTTTGGAAAACGTTGCTCGTTATCGTTTCATTATTTCTAGTGCTGTATGTGGTCTTCGAGGTTTGGATGCTTAGCAGCGTGAAGAGCTCGCTGAGGTCGATTTATTTAGGCGGTATAGAGAGCGAATCTGCGATATGGCTCTTCTAATGTGCCGATGAAACTTGAGGCTAGACTTGATCATGGCAAATGGATAATCGTAGATAAGTTCGAGAAACCGTAGAGTAAGCACGGACGTGAGAATTTCGGTGTAGTTATGTTGTGGAAAGGAGATTACTGTGATTTTATCCGTTAAAAAAATCATCTTACTTGTTATTATAGCTGTACTTATATTTAAGTTCTGGAACTCTTACACCTCTTCTACCTATGAGCAAGCGAAAGTAATAAAAGTAAGTGTAGATGAAATCACAGTAGTTAATTTAGCGGGTCGAGAACGAACGATAGCAGTATCCATAGACATTTCAAAATTGGTTGAGATCGATAAAGACTACATCATTTTGTACAAAAAACGAGTGTTGGACAGATACCGGCTAAAATCTATTCATTTATCGCTCGGATAAAATTCAATCTCATAAGATGGGTAGGCTAGAGGCAGCAAGATGGCATGCTATTGCCGAAGCTTCGCTCTAACGAATCCTTGGGGTCTTATTTGCATGAAATTAGTCAATATCCAAATCTAACGAATCGTAGCGGCCTTATTGTGGGGAAATACAGCGAAAAAGAACCGTTTGACACCAAATAAGACCTGTAGAATTTATTAGAATGTTAAACCCCCTCTGTTTGATGAAATAAGGCTTGTAGGATTCGTTAGCGGGAGTGAACATCTAGCTAAGTGCAGCTGGTGATTATGCAATACAACTACTGAGGCTCAAATGGCCGGATTAATTGGAGTGAATCATGGTGTCAGCGACTGTCACGCACAAACTCTATACGATGTGTATGGTGCAGAACGGAACGAAAGTGCTCTTGATGAATAGGCCCGATAAACTTGGCTTTCCGGGGTACATCGCTCCTGGGGGGAAGGTTGATTTTCCGGAGAGTGTTGTTGATGGGGCCATACGAGAGGTTAGAGAAGAGACGGGATTGATCGTGAAAGACATCATCTATAAAGGGCTCGATGAGTTTTGCGAACCGAATCAAGGCTTACGATACATGGTGTTTAATTACTTGGCTACTTCGCATGAAGGAGAGTTGCTCAGCCATCCGCCTGAAGGGGAACTGCTGTGGGTGGACATCGAAGAAGCGTTGAAGCTGCCGATGCAGAGTTGGTTTAAGCGAAGATTTCCGTTGTTCTTTGAACAGGGAACGTTCGAAATAAGCTCCGTATGGGATGAGAAAAACAATCAAACCTTAGGGCAAACGATCAAGAATTATGGGGCAGGCGAACGCTTGCCAGATTCTAAACGAACATGAACAAGAAGGAAGGTACAATGAAGAAGTTTGTGCGATCCTGTGTTGTGCTGGTCATACTCGCTGCAGTACTTCTAACCGCTTATACCTTTTATCCTAGGAAAATAGAAATCCATGCACAAGGGATCAAATACCAATTAGGAGAAGCGGGTATCGGATCGGAGAAAACAGTCGCCGTTAATATAAGAGGTAAAATGTATCGCAGCCTGATGGGAAACCGAACGTTTAAAGGAACGATGGACATTGAAGGTGAAGACATACCTGTTCCGGAGGATCAGCGAGAGCTGAAGATCTCTTTTTTCAAAGAACGTTACGGACTGATTTGGTATCCCTATATTACGAATCATACTGCACAGCTCTTCCATTATGGCTACATGTATATCAATAGTGACTTCAATAAGGCGTCTATTATGGTATTTGACCCCAATCAGAAGGCGGCTTGGCGTCCCTATGATGGCGAGATGATCGCGGTACCTGCTGCTAATAGGGAGGAAGCCGTAAAGCTTTCGAATGAGCTGATGAGAGTCTACTTGGATGAGTCTCTTAATGGTTATATTCTGAAGTAATCCATCGCGAATCTTATAAGCAAATGAGGTTGGTAAAATGAAATCCTATGCATTCGGTTATTTTCTCCTTTCCGTTGTAATTACTGTCTTTCTGTTCTTTCTACTAGCTGCAATCATGCAACCTTCAGACGGAGAAATGATTATTGTTATCGGAATCGTCATCTCGCTTCAACTCTCTTTCCTAACGGGATGGCTCATCCACAAATTGAATCAAATTCAGAGGAAACGTTAATAGAAAGCGAGAGGATCTATCATGTCGAACGCGAATGTAGGACTCGATCTGGATCGTATTATTTTCATCGGACGAACGTTTGAAGAATACAGCGATATTTTCAACCTGGCTAAGGAGGACCTGCTCCATAATAAAATATTGGATTGTCCGTCCGGCGCGTGCTCGTTTACTGCGATTGCTAATCAGCTTGGCGGAGATGTTACAGCGGCTGATATTGCCTATTACCATCCCGTCCAATTGCTTAGAGAGAAAGGACTTCAAGATCTGGAACACGGTATCGCGAATATTCAGAAGGTGAAACAAAATTACAAATGGAATTATTTCGAATCCGCGGATGAGCTGCATGCTACAAGATCGAAAGCGTTAATCGACTGCACGAACGATATGGTTGCAAATCCGCAGCGGTATGTTGCTGCAACCTTACCTCAATTGCCGTTTGCAGATCAACAATTCGATCTCACGTTGTCGGCGCATTTCTTATTTATGTATGCGGACCGGCTGGACCTTAGCTTTCACAAAGCGACTCTTGCCGAGCTCATGAGGGTAACAAGGAGAGAAATCCGCTTATTTCCGCTTGTTGATCAAACCAGTGAACGGTCTGCGTTTGTAGACGAAATGCTTAGCTTCATCGAAGAGATGGGCTGGAGCTATGAGATTCAAGATACAGACTATGAGTTCCAACGAAATGCCAATCAAATGCTGATTATTAAAGCTGCGGGAGAGTAAGAATGAACGTGTTTACGATTGAGTGCGAAGACGTTGTGCTAAGGGAATTTATCCCGGCAGACCTGGAGTCGTTTCATTCTCTGACCTGGCAGCCGGAGATCCATGAGTTTCTGCCGGGCTGGAACGTGCCGAGAGAACAACGGGAAGATTGGTTCATGAACTACGAAATACCAGAGAACAAAACCTTTCTACGTGCCATAGCGGAAGGTGGAGACATCGCTGAATTGCGCCTTCGTTTGGGCATGATTCACAAAGAGTCGGGAGAGCTCATTGGCTGGTGCTGCACGGGATTAAAGGATGAACTGCCCGCTCCTAACCGAGAGATCATGTATGCCATATCAAGGGATCATCGGGGGAAGGGATACACCACACAAGCGGCACAAGGGTTAATCTCTTACTTATTCGAGCACTCCAATGTTGAGGTGCTCAATGCGCTAGCGCTGCTGCGCAACGAACCGTCGAATAAAGTCATCCATAAATGCGGGTTTACTTTCCAAAGTATCATCGAACTGGATGGAGAGCGATTTAATACCTACAAGCTGAATAAGCAGGATTGGTCAAAATAAAGCGATGGTTAAAGGCTGAGCGGATGTTCCCCGCTCAGCCTTTTTGTGTTACGCCAGTAGTCCGTCGCGGCCAAGTGTTACAGCTCGAATTACGTTTCGCAGGTGTGGAGCGCTCAGCTCGCCATCAATATGGTATTCGCGGATAGCATCGGTATCCTTGAGCATGCTGCCGGTGAGGATGCATGCCGCTGATTCCTCCGGTGCGATGATACCTTCGCGAACGAGCTTGCGCAGCCCCGCGACCGACGCGGCGGAAGCGGGTTCGCAGCCGATGCCGCTTCGGTCGACACAGGCTTTGGCCTCCATGATCTCTGCGTCATTGACAGCTGCGGTTACGCCATCCGTCATATCGAGCATGCGCAAAGCCTTGAGCCAGCTTGGCGGATTGCCGATATTCAGCGCCGACGCGCGAGTTGAAGGTTTCGGCTCGGGTATGAGGGTTCGACGCGAGGCTTCAATCATGCGATGGAAGGGGCTTGCACCTTCTGCCTGAATGACGGCTACTCTTGGCAGCCTATCAATAAATCCTAGTGTGTAGAGATCATGCAAGCCTTGTCCAAGTGCAGCTGCATTGCTGAGCGCGCCTCCGGGAAGCACGATCCAGTCCGGTAACTGCCAATCGAGATCATGGGCGAGCTCGAAAATAATGCTTTTCTGTCCTTCGATACGCAGCGGATTAATAGAATTGCACACATACATTCCTTGCTTCTCGGCGTAACTGCTTAACCACCGAATGCCATCGTCGTAGGTGCCGCTGAACGTATTTACAGTTGCCCCATAGGCGAGTGTTTGCAGCACTTTATTGGGTGACACCTCGCTGCTCGGCACTAGAATCATAGCCTGCTTACCCGCTGTAGCCGCGTACATGGACAGTGACGAAGAAGTGTTCCCTGTTGAGGTGCAGGCGAAAGTGGAATAGCCGAGCCACTTGCCGTGAGACACGGCGACAGCCATGCCATTGTCCTTGAAGGAGCCGCTCG
Organism: Paenibacillus rhizoryzae; assembly: GCF_059686995.1. Classification (NCBI taxonomy): domain Bacteria; kingdom Bacillati; phylum Bacillota; class Bacilli; order Caryophanales; family Paenibacillaceae; genus Paenibacillus; species Paenibacillus rhizoryzae. The sequence continues at coordinate 653,936 of NZ_JCAALT010000003.1, forward strand.
GATTCTCGCTTTGCGCCTTCAAGTGCAGGCGGCGAACGCCGGCAAACTCCCGTACCGCCGCAGGTTCGTACAACCCTGTATTGCCTTCGTTTCTGGTCACGATGGCTGCGTCCGGCAGCTCAGGAGCAATAAGCTCCTTATACCGCCACACTCCGCTAGCTGCGATACAGTTCCGCATCCCGCGCCGCTCATCGAATACCCGCTTCAGCGTCGCAGCATCAACCTGACTGAAGTCATGAACGATTCGCAGTAATCCCCCGCATGCACCACAATGATACTGCATCGGCTTACGGTCCAGTGCCACTTGGGCTTCACATGTAATACAAGCTGCCTGCATCATCCTGCCTCCCTTTAACCGTTCTTTAATGTTTGTTCGCTTGTTAAGCCGCTTTATACTTCATACAATAAATTGGAATGATTAATAATTCCAATATAGAGTTTTATGGTTATCATAATTTTAAGTTATGATATAGCGTACTTAGACTAGCTGTCTGTCTCAATAGGGAGGCTCCAACGAACGATGAACCTGTACGGATTAATAGTCTTTCACCATGTCGCTGCTTCAGGCAGCGTTACGAGGGCGGCTGAAATTCTTCGTATCAGCCAACCTGCGGTTACCGCACATGTGCGCAATATGGCAGCCGAGCTTGGACTCACTCTGCTCGCGCCCAAAGGTAGAGGGATTTTGCTTACCGAAGCGGGCGCGCGGGTGGCCAAGCATGCGGCCAAACTATTCGCGCTCCAGAACGAAATCACGCGCGATCTCGATCTTTACCGGATCGGTGAAGCGGGAGAGCTGCGGATTGCGGCCACTTCTCTGCCAGCGAACTTCCTGCTTCCTGAACAACTGGTTTCCTTCCGAGCCGCTTGTCCGGCCGTTCATGTCACTATGCAGACGCTGAACGCAAGCGATGCGCTTGGGGCGCTTCAACACTATAAAGCGGATATCGCTGTCATTGGCGGCGGGGGAGAAGCCCGTCCGGGACTAGATCGGAAGCTGCTGCTGGAGGATGAGTTATGGTTTGTTGCAGCGGCGAATCATCGTTACGCAGGGAAGCGACTGGCTTTTGCGACCCTTATGGAAGAGCCCTTCATCATGCGTGAACCGGGCAGTGCAGCGCGAGAGAGGCTGCTCTCTTTGTGCCGCGTTCAAGGTACAAGTTTGCCGGAGGCGGCCTTGCAGGTGAGCGGCGTACATGAATCGCTTCATGCCGCTGCGGCCGGACTTGGCGTATCGTTCGTATCTTCGCTTGAAGCAAGTCGTGCCGTATCGCGCGGGGAGCTGGCCCGAATCGAAGTGGAAGGCGTAGATCTGCGCAACCCAATCGTTCTGTATACGAGGGAAGGGGAAACGCCGCCGCCTGCCGCTCAGCATTTTATCCAAGTGATTATGAAGCAAGTGGAGGTGCTGGTTTGATCGATATCGAACCTGCTTGGCCCATTCGGAAGTTCCGTAGTAGTCGGCCGTTCATCCTTGTGGCAATTTTGCTCTATGTTTGTATACTGGCGTTGTCGGTCATCATCCGGTTACATGTTCAGGATAACGAGTATGCGAGTGATGTTAGTCGGCTTATGGAGGTTCGTATCTTCAAGACGGTTCATGTGCATGAAACAGCAGATATTAAGGAGGCACTTCAGGAAGCCAAACGAAGAGGGCTGCCAATCTCTGTTTCCGGGGCCAGTCATAGCCAAGGCGGGCAAACCTTCATAGAGAACGCGATCGTACTGGATATGAAGCCCTATCATCAGGTGCTCCGACTTGACGCGAAGCGCAAAGAAATAACCGTTCAAAGCGGTGCGACTTGGGAGCAGGTACAGGAGGCGCTGAATCCGCATGGCCTCTCGCTTCGGATCATGCAATCGCAAAACCTGTTCACAGTTGGCGGTACGATGAGCGTTAACGCCCATGGGCGAGATATCCGCGAAGGTCCTTTTATCGAGTCGGTTCAATCGTTTCGGCTGATGAATGCGGAGGGTAATATTGTACAGGTTAGTCGAACGGAAGAGCCGGAGCTGTTTGCGAATGCGATTGGCCGCTACGGATTGTTCGGTATCATCTTGGACGTGACGCTGGCCCTTACGGAGGATGAGGTTTACAAGCAGCATGTGATGCCGGTTCATTATGAGGCGTTCCCGGATCTCTTCAAGAAACAGGTGCTGGAGCAGCCTTCAATTGCAATGGCAATTGCACGATTGTCAGTGTCGCCCGACTCTTACCTGACCGATATGTTTGTCACTACCTATGAACGGACGGATGAGCCTTTGACCGCTAAGCTGCGGGAGCTTCGAGAGGAGAATTTTGCAAGCGCAGGGATTACGAAATTCGCTTTTGGTTTGTCGCGCAAATGGGAATGGGGCAAAGAGCTTGTTTGGAAGCTGCAAAAGAAAGGTTATCTGCTCAGTGACGGCGATCTAATTTCTCGGAACAATGCAATGCGCCCGGCAGCCAAGTTTATGGAATACGCCGATACACAGCGGACGGACTTATTGCAGGAGTATTTTGTGCCGCTTGATCAATTTAAGCCGTTTGTCGATGGCATGAGGACCATTATGCGCGAGGATAAGCTTAATTTGCTCAATATTACGGTCCGTTATGTACCACAGAATGAAGAGTCCACGCTCTCTTATGCGAAACGCGACAGTTTCGCATTTGTCCTGCTCTTCAATAACAAACGCTCATCGGGTGAGGTAGCGAAGCTTGCTGCATCAACTCGGCGGCTAATCGATTTGGCGATTCAGAACGGTGGCACGTATTATTTGCCGTATCAGCTGTTTGCGGGTGGCGAGCAGCTTCGAACTGCGTATCCGAAGACGGAAGCGTTCTTTGAAGCCAAACGGCAGGCAGACCCGGGTCTGCTTTTCCAAAATGAGTTCTACGCGAGGTATGCCAAATGACGAAGACGATGCGTTTAATGATGCTGTCGCAAAGTATGATGACGTTCGGCTCGGGGATAGTGTTTCCGTTCTATCTGATCTTTGTCAAGGAAATCGGCGGAGATTTTACGCAATATGGCATAGCTTATGGCTTATTTACGCTCTGTTCGGCTTATTTGAATTGGTGGTTCGGTAAATCGTCGGACAAATACGGCCGTAAACCATTTCTGCTGTTAAGCGCTTGGGGGACTGCGGTTTTGTTTCTTCTTTTCCCACTCGTATCAAGCATTTGGCAGGTTTACGCACTGCAAATCGCGATGGGCGCATTCGGTGCGATGCAGCGGACTTGCGAGAAGGCTTTTCTGGCTGATCTGACAGAGGAAGGACGCCGAGGCGAACAAATTGGGCGTTATCATATCGGAGTGTCCATCTTCTCGGGAATCGCTGTCATAGCCGGCGGTTTCCTCATTGATTTATTTACGCTCGATATCATGTTTTATCTGGGATCGGTCATTTTATTTATTAGTGGACTCATGCTTTCGCGTGTGGATGAAGCAGAAGCGCATACGCGAAGCTGAGCATCATACTCACGTACTTTTTGACATTGTCTCCAACAAGACTTCCTTACAGGCAGCGCTTCGCCATACATCGTTCGTCCCTGGCCGGTACACTCTAATCAGCGTGTTCGTCAATCTAACGAAGAGGCAGGGATCGCTACCTTATGGCAAAGCTTCTGTATATTACCGCTCATCCTCATGATCACCAGGCTTCGTATAGTATGGCTGTCGGCAAAGCATTCATTGATTCCTACAAAGAGTCTCACCCGCAGGACGAGGTCGTCCATTTGGATTTGTACAACACACAGATTCCCTATATCGATGCCGATGTGTTCAGTGGATGGGGCAAACTAAGGAGCGGCGGCAGCTTTGGTGACCTGTCGAACGAAGAGCAGCAGAAGGTGCAAAGGCTCAATGAGCTGGCGGATCAGTTTGTCGGTGCAGATAAATACGTGTTCGTAACGCCAATGTGGAACTTCTCCTATCCGCCAATTATGAAGGCTTATATTGACTCCATTTGCGTAGCGGGCAAGACGTTCAAGTACACGCCGCAAGGTCCGGTCGGACTCCTGCCCGATAAATCCGCCATTCATATTCAGGCTCGCGGCGGCGTCTATTCGGAAGGTCCCGCAGTTGATATCGAATGCGGCCATCGGCATTTGAGCATGATTATGCAGTTCTTCGGCATTACGGATTTCAAAGGCATCTTCGTTGAAGGCATGAACGCGACCCCCGATCAGGCTCCGGCTATTAAAGAGAAGGCGATCGCAGAGGCGCAGAAGGAAGCCAAAGTATTCGGCAAGCAAGCAGCAGGCGCAGGGAAATAACGAACAAGAACTCCTTCCGCTGCAGGTGCAGATTTGGCAGCACTTGTGGTGAAGGGAGTTCTTGTGTATACATATAAGAAGAAACGGCTGTCGCCGAAACCTTATTACTTCTATAATAAGAATGAGAAGAGATGCTGGTGTTATTTGGTCGGCGTCTCGGGAAAGCGCGATGTGTCAGATGCAAGTGCAAGGTATCTTTCTCTAAAGGCTGGAGATGAAGTCGCGGCGGCTATGCTGGTTCATAGGCGAGTCGATCTTATCTCAAGAGAGGATGGGTTTAGGTTGAGTCAAGATATAGTGTGGAAGCTAGAGCAAGAGCGCGTAGTCTCGGTCGTCAATCAGATCGGGCAGCGTATGGAAACACTGGAACAACAAACGGCGGATACAAGAGAAGAAATGGTCGATATCCGCAAAAACTTCTGGGATGAAGTAACGGTCAACTTCGAAGATTCGGTCGAAATGGCGGAATCCTATGCAAGCTTGAAGCAACAGGCGGAGGTTCTCTCGGAGCGTGAACGGACGCATCGTCAAGCTGCCTTGCAGCTGAAGACACTGAGGAAGCTGAAGTCGTCGCCATATTTTGGACGGATTGATTTTCAAGAGCATGGCGAGGGTCATGTAGATCAGGTTTACCTCGGCATTGCATCGCTTCGTGATGCAGCGGACGAGGAATATCTCATTTATGATTGGCGTGCGCCGATTGCGAGTCTCTATTACGACTATCCCCCAGGTCCGGCTCAGGTGGAGACACCAATGGGAACGGTTCACGGGGAGCTGCAGCTAAAGCGGCAGTTTGTCATTAGGGATGGCGAAATCCGCAGCTTATTTGATACAGGCGTGACAATCGGCGATGAACTGCTGCAAGAGGTACTGGGCAAACAGTCTGACGCAGCCATGAAGAGCATCGTCGGCACGATTCAGAGGGAGCAGAATCGGATTATCCGTGATGAGCGAAGCCGACTGCTGCTGGTTCAAGGGGCGGCGGGAAGCGGCAAGACATCAGCAGCGTTGCAGCGCGTAGCCTATCTGCTTTACCGGTTCCGTGGAACGCTGAGCGCCGATCAAATCGTGCTGTTCTCGCCGAATCCGATGTTCAACAGCTACGTTTCCACGGTATTGCCGGAGCTTGGCGAAGAAAATATGCAGCAAACGACGTTCCAAGAATACTTAGCCATTCGAATGGGGAAATCGTTTAAGCTGGAAAATCCATATGCACAGCTGGAGTATGCCCTTACGGCGGAGCAAGAACCCGGTTATCAGGCTAGGATGGCAGGTATTCGCTACAAAGCGTCGACTGATTTTGTCGCGTTGATTGAGCGGTATTTAGGTGTGCTGAGCGAAAAAGGGCTGAAGTTCCGCGATGTTGCTTTTCGTGATGAACTGCTTGTTTCGGCGGATCAGATCGGGGACTACTTCTATGCGCTTGACGGCTCCATTGCGATTCCGAACCGGCTTCGACTTGTTGCGGAATGGCTGCTCGGTTTACTGAGAGAGCGGCAGGCAGTTGCGCTGGAAGAGGCGTGGGTAGATGAAGCGGTTGAGCTGCTGGATAAGGATACGTATTTGAAGGCGCATCAAAGCTTGAAGAGGCAAAATCGTAAAAACAGAGAAGATACGTTCGACGATTTCGATCGGGAGCGCGAGCTTCTGGGTCAGTATGTCGTGCAAGAGCAGTTTAAGCCGATTCGTGCTCGCGTGCGCAAGCTTGCTTTTGTCGATTTGAAGGCAGCGTATGTGAAGCTGTTTAGCGATCCGACATTCGCAGCGAGTTTGTCCAGTTCGCTGCCGCAGGAATGGACGGAAATTTGCCAGCAAACGACATCACGGCTGCACAATCGGACCATGGCGTATGAGGATGCAACGCCGTTCCTGTATGTAATCGAGCGAATTCGTGGATTCCAAACGAATACTTCGGTGCGTCATATCCTCGTGGATGAGGCGCAGGATTATACGGCATTCCAATTCGCTTATTTGAAGCGGTTGTTTCCGTTTAGCCGCGTTACCGCACTTGGCGATCTCAATCAATCAATCAACGCACATACGGCATCGGATGAGAGTACAGGTTTTGCTGCGCTGGCTGCCTTATATCCGCAGGAAGAAACGGAGACGGTGGTGCTGAAGCAAAGCTACCGGTCAACGCGCCCCATTGTGGAATTCACCAGCCAGCTCATTCCCGGCGGAAACGAGATTCAACCTTTCAATCGGGACGGGAATCGGCCTACTTTAACAGTTGCGGCCGACTATGAAGAGTTGCATCGTCTTCTTCATGCCCGCATCGAGAAATTGGTCGCAGGAGGCAACCGAACGATCGCCGTTATTTGCAAAACAGCCGTACAAAGTGCAATTGCCTACGAAGCGCTTCGTCATGACAGTACGGTTAGGCTAATTGAGAAAGAAACAGCGACCTTCGAACCGGGCATCGTCATCATTCCATCGTACCTTGCCAAAGGGGTGGAGTTTGATGCGGTTCTGGTGTATGATGCATCTGCCGCCTCTTCCGGATATGTTAGGGAAAGCGATCGCCGGTTGTTTTACACCGTTTGTACTCGTGCGATGCATGAGCTGCATTTGTTCGCTGTGGGCAATACGCTGAGTCCTTTCTTGAGCGGAGAAGCGGCAGATTACTACGATGTTCCAGGCACTCGGTCTGATGCCACGCCGGTTCATACTTTATAAATGTGAAAGAGGTATTTATTCGTGGATTATATGCGAGCTACTACGACTGATTTGTTAGAAGAAGCAATTGCCGTGCGATTCGAAGTGTTTGTGGATGAGCAGAAGGTACCGGCGGATTTGGAGCGGGATGAATACGATGTCTCGCCTGAAGCTTGTCACCATTTTGTCGTGAAGGATAATGGCAAAGCCATTGCCGCCGGACGGTGGAAAGAGTATGAGCCGGGCGTTGCGAAGCTGCAGCGTATTGCGGTTCTGCTGCCTTACCGTGGACACGGCGTGGGCAAGAAGCTAATCGACGTGATGGAACAGGATGCTCGCGAATGCGGCTATACGTCTTCCATATTAGGCGCACAATGCACAGCTGAAGGCTTCTATCAGAAGCTGGGCTATGTGACGGAATCGGCGGAGCCATTCCTTGACGCCAACATTCCGCATGTGAATATGCGCAAAGCGTTGTAATGGTTTAGTCATTTGGTTAGTCAAAGCACCTATAGAGAAGCGGCATAGCTGCCGTTGACTCTATGGGTGTTTTTGTATGCTTATGCCGCCAGAGTGACCATTTGTTGCAACTATCAAATCGATTATGCGATAATCGCCAATAGAAAGCAGGTGTACGTGCGTTGAAACGCGGGTTGATTATCGTCTGTTATGTTTTGATTATTGCGATTGTTTGGTATAACAAAACCGAGCTGCTGCATTGGATGAAAGACGGGGAAGCGCCGTTTCCGTTGATTATGCTGCTTGTTACCGGCCTTGCGTGCATTCCGGTCATCCCATTCAGCGTCGTGATCGGAACGATGGGATTTCTGTATGGACCTTTGTTGGGTGCGCTGCTTAGTTTAACCGGTGCTTGGCTTGCTGCAATCTTCATGTACGGCTTGTTCCGGTACGCCCTTCGTAAGCGAGGTCGAGCGCTGCTTCAGCGCTATAAACTGACGGATCGGTGGACCGCGATGGTGGAGCGGCACCCGTTCCGTTCCATTCTGCTTGCCAGGCTGATGCCGATTTTGCCGCAAACCGCGGTTAATTTGTATGCTTCCGTAGCAGCGATTCCATTCTTGACGTATGCCTTAGCATCTTTACTGGGCAAAATGCCGGCGATGCTGATTTTTGCTTTCATCGGGGATCACATTTCGGGGGATTGGCGGTCGTTGCTGCTTGTGGCAAGCGTATATGTCCTGTTTCTGCTCACGGTATATGGTTCATTTCGGTATTGGCAAGCGAGGGGGCATAAGGTATGAATGATTTGCATAAAGCCATTGCGCTGCGAGAGGCGGGGCAATTAGAAGAGGCACGGTTGCTTCTGCTTGAATTGGTGGGGAAGGACGCGGATGATCCGCAGGTGTGGTATCAATGCGCATGGGCCCATGATGTATTGGAGCTCGAACGTGAAGCTATACCCTATTATCAGCAAGCGCTTGCGCTTGGAATCTCAGGCAAAGACCGACAAGGCGCATACCTGGGACTAGGCAGCACGTTTCGAGTATTAGGACAATATGCGGATGCCAAAGCGAGCTTCGAGCAGGGGATTTCCGAATTTCCGAAGTGCCGGGAGCTTCACGTTTTCTATGCGATGGTACTGTATAACTTGAAGGATTACGAAGGTGCGATGGCAATCATGATGCGCGAACTCGCCGAAACGAGCGAGGATGCGGGCATCCGCGATTATAAGCGAGCTATTCTTTATTACTCGGGCAAGCTGGATGAAGTGCTGGGCTAACCGGCGCAAGAACTGGCAGTACAAAGCAATCCCTGCGAGCAATCGAGGGTTGCTTTTTTTTATACTTAATTGTAGCTAGACTTGTAAAAAAGTAAAATTTTAGAATTAATTAAGTCCGAAGCGGGTTGCTTTCGTTTAGGATAGAATTATAAACTGGGCGATCCTATTGGAGGTGGAACAACGTGCTGCGCAAAATTACAAACCCGCATATCGAAATCGTCGGTTATGCCGCATCCATCCTCACCTCTGTGCTTTGGATGGTTTTAGTGTGGCAGGACCCTTACTTCGAGGGGATGAACAAGGTTGATCCCACCCAATCCTTTCTAATGTTAGTTCTGCCTGCTTGTTTATTTGGCATTGGATTATTGCAATCAAGGGTCATCATCATGCTGGTTGCGTTTCTTTGGAGTGTTCCGTTTAGCATTTTTATGTTATTCTCTTCCAGTATGTTCGTCTTGTTTGGTGTTTGCTGCATGCTGTATCTGATTTGCGCTGTCTTGTCGCGCGTGAATAAGACTCGATATTGGTAGAGTAGCAGGAGATTGCAGGGCAGTGAAACTTTATTGCAGATGGTGACGTTGGTAGAATATAGAAACCAATTACCAAAGTCGGGGGTTACAACATGAAACGGATAACGATGCTGTTCTTGGTTATCTTCTTGGCTGGCTGTCAGATGCATTTGGGCGGAAGCTCCGGGAAATTACGTTCGATCACCCTAGCGGAGGCTTATCCCGGGGATATTTCAAAGGTAACAAGAATCGAGCTCTTGAACGGTTCCTCCGGAGAACGGGCTGCGGTGGAAGATAAGGAAACGATATCGCAGTGGCTCAACCAGGTAAAGGATCTGAAGCTGAAACCGGACGGGAATCAAGAGGATCGAGCGGGTTATGTGTTTGGCATCAGCTTGTTTGAAGGGGATGAGAAAACAATGGGGTTTACTCCCAATGGAATAGGCGGGGTTTACTATGAGTCGAATCCACAGTTTGAATCCTATACCCGATCCTTATTCGAGAAGGCGTTCGGGCATGCGTTCTAGACGCTTGAAGCGTATTCTCGCGGCGGTTGTTGTATTGACGCTTCTCGCAGTCATCCTGTTGATCCACTCTCTGTATTTATTCAATCCGGTGACGTTTCATCGCGATCATGTGACATTATATAGCTGGTGGAATTACCCCAAATCAATGGTGATGGAAATCGCGGATATTGATAAAGGCTGGAAAACCGTAGTCGTTACCGATCCGGATGAGATTCGGCGTATTTATATGGAGCTTAAGGCTGCGCCGGAGACAGAGAGCACGAAGCAAGCAGGCAAACACTTCGTCATCACGACAAGGCACGCCGGCACTTCAGGAAACGACGGCTGGATTGATCAGTTCAACGGATATTTGGAAAGCGGCGTCCAGATTAACAATGGGAAGCAAGGTGAAATCGGAAATACATTGAGGGCGTTGCTGGAGAGACTGATGACGGAGCGGGAGTGAGTGGGGATTTTATGAAAAATATCATTAGAACTGCTGCGCGGGCAGTAATCATTCAAGATCAAAGGTTGTTGGTCCTGATTAGAGATGGGATTCAAGGTGAGTTTTATGTCCTTCCCGGTGGAGGGCAAGAACACGGCGAATCCATACAAGAAACTTTGCGAAGAGAAGTTCTTGAGGAAGTCAATTTACATATCCATGCGGAAGAACTGCTTTTTATTAATGAATTCATTGCTAAGCGACACTCGGCATTTCCAGAGCATGAACCAGATATTCACCAGTTTGATTTTACATTCCTTTGCAGAGTTGGGGAAGGTCAGGTTGCCTCTATGGGGGCTGCGCCAGACGTACATCAGACAGGAATCGCATGGATTCCGTTGAGTGAAATTCTAGACTATGAGTTACACCCGAAGGAAGATTTAAATTTTATCATGGGAGCTCCGACTCGTGAAGTTCTATCGGCGTGGCTCGGCAATCGTAACGATTTTAAAACCCCGATTCTTATCTAACCCGAAAAGAGGGATTCCATGCTAAAAGGTCAGGATGCTTCAGGAATCATCATCATCGATGAGCAGAACAGGGTGCTGCTGGTTCGTCAAACGTATGGCAAGAAGAAATGGTCCATTCCCGGCGGCATGGTTGAGGATGGAGAATCCGCATGGAATGCGGCTGAGCGGGAGCTGCAAGAAGAAGCCAATATTAGCGTTCGCGACATGGAACTGTCCGGGCTCTATTTTCAACCGCATAAGAACCGATACATCTACACCTTTAAAGCTGATCACTATGTAGGCAGCATCCGCGTAGATAACAATGAAATTGATCAATACGGTTTTTTCGATGTGGCAGCACTGCCGAGGCCGATCAGCAGCTTCACGATTCAACGTCTGATGGATGCGATCCAACATGCGAAAGCCGTGTTCAAAGAAGAGTCGATTGATCAGTATGAAATATTGTATTAACCGTGGGGCAGTGTACATGGTCACTCACGCTAACGAATCCTAGAGGCCTTATTTCAACAAAATGAAGGGTTCCCAAATTCTAACGAACGCTACAGGTCTTATTCGGTATAAAAAGGCTCTTTTTCACCCCATTTCGCCTCAATAGCGTCTCTACGATTCGTTAGATTTAATAAGTGGTAAATTTCGCACGAATAAGACCCTCAGGATTCGTGCTGATTACCCGATCGGCGGTTTGCATTGTGTGCCCATTATGGAAAATGGCAATTTGATTATGGTTTGGGATCGTGAGGAGAAGGTGCTGACTACCATCGGCGGTAGGCTGGAAGCCAATTTAGCTGAGGTGAAGCGATTGCCGATATGCCTGTTGGGTTCGAGAAGACGGGCTGCGTGATCATGAATTTTGCAACTGCGATTGCGATGATCCAGAGTATTGAAGGCAGACAGGAACGGATTGCTATTGTTCGGCGAGCGGGGATGCTGTCCGGGCATCTCCAAGAAGTTGATCGATCATAGCTTGGAGGAGACGACATGACGGTTAAAGCTGTATTTTTCGATTTGTTTGAAACGTTAATCACTGAATTTGAGCAGGGGAAGAGACTATCGAATCGGAACTATGATTACGGCACGTTACTGGGCATCTCGAACGCAGACTTTAAGAAAGAGTGGAGCCTTCGCCAAGAGAAGCGCATGAATGGACATTTCGCCTCCTACGAGGAAGTGCTTCGAGACATCGCGCTGGCAAGAAACTTGGAGATTAATGAAGACTCTGTTCGATATCTCTATCAATCAAGAATTGAAGAGAAGAAGCTCCCCTTCCATGCGATTCAAGATGAGATCATGAAACTGTTAACTGAGCTTCGCGCGCAGCAAATCAAAATCGGCTTAATAAGCAACTGCACGGAAGAAGAGGTGACTTATTGGCCCGATTCGCCTATAGCGGCGTTTTTCGATGATTATGTGTTCTCCTTTGATGTAAAATGCAGCAAGCCGGATGCTAGAATCTACGAGCTAGCTTGTGAGCGGTTAAATGTGAAGCCAGCGGAATGTGTATTCGTAGGCGACGGAGGATCCAATGAATTGGTAGGGGCATCACAAGCAGGAATGCGCGTGTATCATGCTTTCTGGTTCAACACCTATGTGCAAAGCGAGTATAGCAAACTGCTTAGCCCGAAAGATCTTATGAAGGAACTTTGATAGTGGACAAAACAAGAGAAAGGAAGTCCCCATGGAGCTAAGACAAATGGCAACGGTGTTCTTGTTTAATGACAATCAAGTATTGATGATGAAGAAAACAAGCAGCAGGCTGTATCAGCATGCGTTTTATTCCGGGTTAGGCGGGCATCTGGAGCCAAGTGAGCTTCATGCTCCGAAGACAGCCTGCCTTCGAGAGATTCAGGAGGAGTCGGGCATTTCGGAGCACAGCATCCATGAGTTGAAACTGAGATATATGTTGCTGCGTGTGAAGGAAGGGGAGATCCGGCAGCAATTTGTCTATTTTGGACGGACAAGCGATAGGCAATGCATGCCTTCTGAGGAAGGCGAGCTGCTGTGGGTCGAAGAGGGGGAACTGCTTAACCTACGCACCTCGAAAATCATTCATTTCATGCTGCAGCATTACTTCGCTCACCGTGAGTCCGATGAGGTTATGGTTGGGACGATCGCTCTTAATGATGCACAAGAGCCTATCATGCAATGGTCGCGATTGTTGGAATCGGCGATAGGATGGACAACCCTATAAAAGGAGGATGACGGCAGGATGTCGTTTCCTATTCGAGTCAGGCCTACCGCTCTAATTATCGAGAATAATCATGTTCTGCTCATCGAATACAGCGAGCATCGGGATCGGCTTCATTATAATCTTCCGGGCGGAGGTGCTGAGCCAGGTGAATCCGTTACCGAAACGCTGGTTCGCGAATTGCGCGAAGAAGCCAATGTCGAAATCGATATCGGTCCGATCGCCTTTGTGTACGAGTTTGCACCGCATCGACAGTCGGGGGAGTATGATTCGGTGACTCCTAGTCTTAATCTTATTTTTGACTGCTCGATTCAAGAAGGATCCATACCTAGATTGCCGGATTCCCCCGATCCGATGCAGGTGGGGATTCGCTGGGTAAGTCTTCAGGAGCTCGAATCCATTACGCTGTATCCCAACATGAGTAAACATATTATCGAATACGCCCGCGCGAAGAGATCCATTGCCTTGGTTGAAGACCATCAACTAGAACGGTATGCTAATAACAGGCAATAACTTGACCTAACTCAAAGGAGCTGTACTCAAAATGATCCAAACGACGTTGATTGCTGAACCGGGTAAACAGGAGTATTTTATGAGCGTTACGTTCGATGCACCGCGCGAACTTGTTTTCAAAACCTATACCGACCCGAATACGATTGCGGAGTGGTGGGGGCCAAGACGCTTGACCACGACGGTGGACCAAATGGATGTCAGAAAAGGCGGCGTATGGCGGTACGTTCAGCATGACAGCAAAGGCAATGAATACGCATTTAGCGGGGTCTATCATGAGAGCCTTGCGCCTGAGCGGCTTGTACAGACCTTCGAATTTGAAGGCATGCCCGGTCAAGCCGGTCTTGTAGTCGTAACTTTCGAAGAGCTTCCGGACGGCAAAACGAAGCTGACGGAGCAATCGATCTTCCAGTCGCTTGCCGCCCGCGATGGTGTGATTCAATCTGGCATGGAAGCAGGAGCGAAGGAGCTATTTGAACGTTTTGCCGAGCTGCTGGCGAAGCTTCAAGCCTAACTCGAATCCACAACGAATGAGTGAGGTGGGAACGAGATGTCGCCATCTTTGATGATGAGAAGTGATACGGCCTATACCTTGAATTTTCTGGTGTATATTCAAAATCTGTATCTAAACCAACGAAGCGGGCAGGGCGAGGACCGCTATACATTTCCTTATCTTTCGGGACGGGAGATTCCGTTCTTGGCTGATTTTGAGAGGGCGTTTGCGAAGGTGTGGGCCGAAGCCGCTACAGCTCGGATAGCCGAGGAGCCCTTTCATGATTTGAACATGTTTAAAGCGCATAGGGAGCTGGTATACGAAAGGCTGTTCGTGCAGGAGGAAGACAGTGATCGCCGCTATCAAGAGATCCATCAATCCTTCCTTGCTTGGTGGAACAGCATGGCCGGGAGGTTTGCGCTGGAGCAGGCTTTTGACAATCGAAAGCTGTACGCTGCATTGAAGGCTGCTGTTCAAGCGACCGGCGGCGAAATCCGCAAAACGTTCGATATTAGCATTCTGTACGACGCTTGCACGCTTGGGAATGAAGAGGTATTCTCGTATTTTGCGATTATGCCGTTTGTGGATTGCTTATTGAAAGAGGAAGTCCTCGTGGCTAAGTTGATGGCTTGTTTACATCATTAGAGATTTATACTGGGAGGAGATAACTATGCAGCTGGAACGTATGAATCATCTTTGTTTCTCTGTATCCAGTTTGGAGCGTTCCGTTTCCTTCTATGAGCAGGTGTTTGGTGCCAAGCTGCTTGTGGCCGGGCGCTCACTTGCTTATTTTGATTTATTCGGGTTGTGGATTGCCTTAAACGAGGAGCGGGACATCCCGCGGAATGAAATCCATCAGTCTTACACGCATATGGCCTTTACGATTGCGGAAGCGGACTTCGATGCTTGGCTTGCGAAGCTGGAAGGGCTTGGTGTGAATATATTGCCGGGTCGGTCAAGGGAAGCGGAGGATCGTCAATCGATCTATTTCACCGACCCGGATGGTCATAAGTTCGAGCTTCACACGGGAACGCTGGAGGAGCGAATGGCACATTACCGAAACACGAAGCCGCATATGACGTTCTACACGTAAGGCTCTTTCGGTGCTGAAGCTGGTGCTTATTTCCATTCCAGAAACTCTAGTCGATTGCCGAAAGGATCAGCCACATAGAATCGTGTGACACCTTCGTCTGCCCGTGCCTCATCGTCGATGACTTGAATTTGACTGCGGAGCAGATGCTCGCGCAAAGCTTGGATGCCGCGAACGTGAAAGGCCGGATGGGCTTTGGTCGCGGGGACAAAATCCCGCTGAACCCCGATATGGACTTGGTGGATGCCGCATTGAAACCATACGCCGCCGCGCTGGCGCAGCGGTTCAGGTTTGGTCAGCTCCGTCCAGCCGAGCACATCGGTGTAGAAGCCGCGAGCCGCTGATTCGCAGCCTTCCGGTGCTGCGAGCTGAACATGGTCGATGCCGTCGTAATGGTAAGGCATGAGGTAGCCTCCTTGAACTCAGCCCCAACTTGCAGAGCTGAGTTGCGTAGTTAATCTTGTCGTTACATGATTATTCCTGTGCTAGTGCAGCGCTTCATCTCCGACATCGTGCATGAGCTGCTCCATTTCAAGCGTGAGCGCTTTTACAATCTGCTCGTAGTTTGGAGAATAGTAGACGTTGCTCAGCTCATACGGGTCCTCGGCTAGATCGAACAATTCCCATTCCGGCGGCTTCGATTCGTCGCGGGAGCCTGTTGTACCGAGCGCTTCGGCGTAGTAATAAATAAGCTTATAGCGCTGCGTTCTCATCCCGTAATGGGCGTACACCTCGTGAGCACCGTCAAGATGCATCCAATAACGATAATACATGGAAGTTCTCCAGTCGGACGGTGTTTCGGCGTTCAGTACGGATCGGAAGCTCCGACCTTGCATCGTTTCCGGGATCGGGAGGGCGGCGTAGTCCAAGAAGGTAGGCGCGAAATCGACATTCAAAATCATCGTGTCGCTAACCGTACCGGCTTGGATGGCCCGAGGGTAACGAATCAGGAATGGCATGCGCAGCGATTCCTCATACATAAACCGTTTATCAAACCAGCCATGGTCGCCTAAGAAGAAGCCTTGATCGGACGTATAGATGATAATCGTATCGTTTGTTTCGTCTTCTTCATCCAAGTAATCGAGCAAACGGCCTACATTATCGTCGACGGAGGCAATGCAGCGCAAGTAATCCTTGATATAACGCTGATATTTCCACTTCTTCTCCTGCTCCGGGGTAAGTCCTGCGGGCGGTGCGCCTTTGGTATCTGATTCATGCAGATCTTCGATGCGCATCTTCGCATTCACGGCAGCCTGAGAGCGAGTGGCATAATCGTCGTAAAAGGTTTCCGGCTCCGGAATATCGGTATCTTCGTATAAGTGCATATGCTTCTGATCCGGTTCCCAGTGACGATGCGGCGCCTTGTGGTGGCACATGAGCATGAACGGCCGTTCTTTGTCCCTGTTCTTCAGCCAATGCAATGATTTATCTGTAATAATATCCGTTACATAACCGTCAACCTGCTGAGAGACGCCCATCTCAATCATGACGGGATTATGGTACTCCCCTTGGTCAGGCAGGACGCTCCAATAGTCAAAGCCGGTCGGATCGTAGTTGCCGCCGTGGCCGAGATGCCATTTGCCGACAATCGCGGTTTGGTAGCCGTCCTTCCGGAGCAGTTTCGGAAAGGTCGTCATGCGCCCATCGAGGGGGTCGGCAAGCGTTTTAACTCCATTGATATGATTGTATTGCCCTGTTAGAATGGCTGCGCGGCTCGGTGTACAAATCGAGTTGGTGCAGAAGCAATTGTCCAGACGCATGCCGCCTTCTGCGATACGGTCAATATTCGGCGTTACATTGATTTGGCTCCCATAGGCGCTGATGGCGTGGGATGCGTGGTCATCTGACATGATAAACAGAATGTTCGGTCGTTTCGGAGTGTTCGTGGTCAATTTTCATCTCTCCTATCCTCTTGAAACGTTTCGATAGATTCACAGTTATTGTATAATATTCCCTTGGAAGCGTCTACAACGGGTGCCGTTTGCGGCAGTCCGATTCCTATAAGCTTGGAGATGACAGAGATGGCAGAACAACTTAAATCCTGCTGCTGCGCAAGCAGAGGCGATGCTTCTGTAGAAGCGCAGACGTCGGCGTCTGCGTCGGAAGGCGGGAGCAGCGAAAGTGCGAATCAACAGCGGTTACCGGAGCTAGAGCCGGAGCCGGCGTCATCTCCACAGGTTGACGAAGATATGATGCTCATCCCCGCGGGAGAGTTTCTGATGGGAACCGATGATGCGGAAGGTTTTCCCCAGGACGGTGAAGGTCCAATCCGCAATGTGAAGCTGGATGCGTTCTTCATCTCTCGTTACGCGGTTACGAATGCGCAGTTTGCTCAGTTTGTGGCAGCAACCGGTTATGTGACGGAGGCGGAGAAGTTCGGCTGGTCGTATGTGTTTCACCTTCTGGCCTCTGAAGCTACTCGTGAAGCAGCGGCCGGTGTACCCCAAGGCTCGCCATGGTGGCTCGCGGTGAACGGAGCGTATTGGGCGCATCCGGAAGGTCCGGACTCCAATATCGAGGAGCGGGCGGATCATCCGGCCGTGCATGTGTCTTGGAACGATGCCGCAGCCTATTGCAGTTGGCGAGGCGGGCGACTGCCGACCGAGGCGGAGTGGGAGTATGCGGCAAGAGGCGGTTTGGTGCAGCGGCGGTACCCGTGGGGGGATTTGCTGAAACCGGACACCGAGCATCTGTGCAACATTTGGCAAGGGAAGTTTCCGGTCAAAAACAATGCAAGCGACGGCTACCACGGAACTGCCCCTGTAGATGCCTTTAAGCCGAACGGCTACGGGCTGTATAACATGTCCGGTAATGTGTGGGAGTGGTGCAGCGACTGGTTCACGCCGCAGTATCACCGGGTTACATCAGCGGTTAGTCCTCACTATACGAAGCCGACGCATGCGCGTTCCATGCGCGGGGGTTCCTTTCTATGCCACAAATCATACTGCAACCGGTACCGGGTGGCGGCGCGAAATTCCAATACGCCGGACAGCTCGACCGGGAATTGCGGTTTTCGAATCGTTAAGGCAGTTGGCTTGGGCGAAGGCGCTGGCGAGGGAGGCAATCGGGTGTGAGTGATCCGATTATTATTGTTCCTTATGATGCCGAGTGGGCACGCGAGTTTCAGGAGATTGGTCTTCGTCTGCGCGAGGCGCTTGGCAAAACGGCGCTGCGTATTGACCATATCGGCTCGACATCGGTTCCCGGACTGGCTGCCAAACCTGTGATCGATATTCAAGTTTCGGTCCGTTCGCTTGAGCCGGTGGATGTGTATCGTCACGGTTTGGAGCAGCAAGGCTATATATTCAGAGCGGATAATCCCGAACTCACCAAACGTTACTTCAGAGAAGGAGCAGGTATGCGGCGCACGCATATACATGTCCGAGAAGCGGGCAGCTTCGGGGAACAATTCGCGCTGCTTTTCCGTGATTATCTGAGAGCGCATCAAGATGAAGCAGTGGGTTATGCCAATGTGAAAATGAACCTGATGGCGCAGTTCGCGCACAATCGCCATCGCTACGTTGATGAGAAAGATCCTTACATCTGGGCGATCATGCGCAGGGCCGGCAGCTGGAGTCAAAGCATAGGCTGGAAGCCGGGAGCATCGGATCTATGATGAAGGTTGATTTTGCGGCTTGGAAGCATTATTTTCTGCATAATCAGCAGAACTTGAGGGCGATTGATTGGGCGGATTCGTATCGGCTGACAGAGGCCGAGCGAGCGTGCATCCAGACATCCATTCAGCAGTTCCAGCTCGGCGAGAGCTCCGAAGGACTGTTTTTCGAGCCGGCGGATACCGATTCTCTGATTTTCTGGCTGCATGTCGGAAGGAATTTCGCTTATCAGGCAGCATAGCCGCCGGGGGATCACAAACAGGGAGGACGTATGAAGGATGATGCGGATTATCGAGCTGAGTGATCAGCCGCAAGCTTTCATCGATGAGGCGATCAGTTATATCTGGAACCAGTGGGGCAACGAGCACAATTATGCGTTCTATCGCG
Organism: Paenibacillus rhizoryzae; assembly: GCF_059686995.1. NCBI lineage: Bacteria > Bacillati > Bacillota > Bacilli > Caryophanales > Paenibacillaceae > Paenibacillus > Paenibacillus rhizoryzae. The sequence continues at coordinate 672,856 of NZ_JCAALT010000003.1, forward strand.
ACTGTATCCTACATTCTCTGCAAGCAGATGTGGATGTGCCGAAATTCTATGTAGCCATCGATCAAGAGAAGGCGCAGTTTATCGGCATATGCGGCGTGCTGCGCAATGATCTTATCAGCCGGCAGGACCTGTTCCCGTGGCTCGCTTGTCTCTATGTAGACCCGGCCTACCGGGGCAAAGGGCTTGGCAGCCGCTTAATGGCGCACTTGGAAGAAGAGCTTGCCGTCAAGGGTTATACGCAGCTTTACTTAAGTACAACCCTTGACGATTATTACGAGAGGTACGGGTGGAGCTACTTCAGCCAGGGCTATTACATGGATGGGAGCAGCACGAAAGTGTATCGCAAAGGGTTAGGCGGATAGAGCCCAGTAAAGCATCCCGTCCTGCGCGTTCGTTTGCTTCATGCCGAGCTTCTTCAGCACGTTGATCGAAGCGAGATTATCTGCGAGGCATTCGGCGATGATCGTTTTAACTTGGGAGGTGGAGAATGCCCAGTCCAGGAGAGCACGTACACTCTCGGTCGCGTAACCGCGATTGCGAGCGGAAGGGACGAAACCGTATCCGACCTCCGCGATGCCTCCGGCAGGTTTCCCTTTAAACCCGATGTCGCCGAGCACTTCACCGGTTGCGGTGTCGGTCACCAGCCACACGCCCCAGCCAAGCAGCGTGGGATCGAGCTTCACCTGCTCTATGTAACGGCCGATATGTTTCTTGTCTTGGATATAGGCTTCGAAGTCATTCGCGTTCAGGGCGGAAACCGGGAGCAGCGTGAGTCGTTCGGTTGTTACGGTAAACATGAATTCGGTTCACTCCTTATGCAAACTACGTTTTAGGGCACATGTTCAATCATAGGGGCAGGGTATGGTTGAACACAAGCTTTTATGGAAAGAGGAGGGAGAGGTTAGCCATGATTGTGGTCAAAACGATTATGCCTGACGAAGTAGAATCGTATTGGCGATTGCGGCTGGAAGCGCTGCTAGACAGTCCGGAAGCGTTCGGGGCGACGTATGAGGCATCGGTTGACACGCCGATTGAATCGGTTAAGGCACGGATTCAGGTGACCGAGGATCAGTATATTCTAGGTGCGTTCACGGAGTCCGGGGAGCTTGCCGGCATGGTCGGGTTTCGAAGGGAAGAGTCCGTCAAGACGAAGCATAAAGGCTTCGTGTGGGGGATGTACGTGTCTCCGGCAGCACGCAAGCAAGGTGTTGGACGACTGCTTCTGCAGGAGCTGCTGAGCCGGGGGCGCGAGCTGGATGGGCTGGAGCAAATCAATCTCATGGTCGTCACGGGCAACGAGCGGGCAAGAGGTTTGTATCTGTCGCTCGGCTTCGAAGTGTATGGCTTGGAGCGCAGGGCGCTTAAGTATAAAGGGATTTACTACGATGAAGAACTAATGGTCTATACCATCTAAATTGGAATAGGGGAGGTTATCAGAATGGTGGTTGTTCGCCCATATAGGGAGTCGGATTTAGAGCCGCTCACCGCGCTGATGGCTGATCTGGGATCGCCTTCGACGCCCCAGGATATGAGGCTGCGCATGGCGCATATTGAGGGAAGTCCGAATTATTTTACATTCGTGGCGGAGCTTGAAGGTGCTGTAGTTGGCATGGTCGGCCTGCGGATGCAGTTCAGCTATGTCAGTAACGACGTTAAAACGCAAGTATCTTCGCTAGTGACGAAGAAGGAGTTTCAAGGCCGCGGCGTGGGCCGGGCGCTGCTTGCGCATGTGGAGCAGTGGGTGCAGGAGCAAGGCGGGCAGTTTATCTACTTGAACAGCGGGATCAAGGAAGAACGACTGGAAGCCCATGAATTTTATAAGAAGCGGGGCTACGCCATCACGGGCTATCGGTTTGCGAAGAAGCTCGGCGGATTGGAGCTAGCGCTGGCGGATAAGGATGCGCCCACAGATGTCTAAGCTGAGAATTCGCTCAATAGGTGAAGACGAAGAGCTGCCTTACGAGCTGCTGCTGCTGGCTGATCCGGAGCGGCAAGCGATTGACGCTTATGCCGGGCGAAGCACCTGCACGGTGCTGGAAGAGGACGGGCAGGTGATCGGCGTATATTTGCTGCTCGCCACTAGGCCGAAAACCGCCGAAATCATGAACATCGCCGTGCGGGAAGACCGTCAGGGCAAAGGATACGGCAGGAAGCTGATCGAGCATGCCGTGCAGAATTGCAAGGAACAAGGATATCGCGCGGTTGAGATTGGGACAGGCAATTCCAGTCTGGCTCAGCTGGGGCTTTATCAGAAATGCGGGTTTCGCGCGGTAGGCGTGGAGACGGACTATTTCGTAAAGCATTATGCGGAGCTGATTATCGAGAATGGCATTCTTTGCCGGGATATGATCCGGCTGAAGATGGACTTATAGAAAAAAGCCCCAAATCGAAGTGCACCCCGCTTGTTAGACATCCTCTAACAAGCGGGGCTTGTTCATAATGACTTTAAATTACGCTTTGCGACTTACAGTACTAGATTCGCAAGCGATGGGGCTGATGTCTCTCTCAAAAAAATGCTGTTCCGATTAGGGTTAATCGGAACAGCATTTTTATGCAGTCACTTCTTATGGATAAGCCCGTTGAAATGTTTTTCGAGCTGGGCGATATATTTTCCTAGCCGTGTACTAATTTCAGACCTCACTAAAAACCTCATTAATGCAAATTTATGTTCATAACCTCGATAGTAAAATTTATAGTGTGCGGCATCGTCAACGCGTTCTTCCTCAATGACTTTAATTTGATTTTCCCTTAATTCTTTGCGGATCCCGGCCAAGTCTGCATGGATGGCATTTAACAGTGTGTTTGCAGCTGCCGTATAAAGTGTCTTTAAGGAGTGGTTCGACCTCTCGATCTCAAGCCGATTGTTCTCAACCACCGTCATCATGATCGGTAAAAGCACGGAGTCACGTACCATTATCAGGATCTGTTGAGGTACCTTCTGGGATGCGCCCTTATCCGGGTCGCTAAGCTCGTTGAGCTGATCACGATGCTCGGGAGAAATAAACTTTGTGCCCCAACGGCCATTCCCCTCGAGAAATTTGCTCATTTATAGTGCCCTCCAATTTTTTGAGCTCGCTCGCGCGCCTGCCCGGATTTAAGGAGCGATGCGGCGCTTAAAATGGCCGCCTCGCCGAACCGATCTTTGATTTTATCTTTGGTTGCGGCGAGTGCGTGCTGTCTAGGTAAGTCCTCAAAAAGGTCCAGTTGGTACACGCTATTGTCTGTTAGCTGGGAAAGGTCCACGGCAAGATGAGTCAGTGGATTACCGTCCCAGTGCGACATAAACAGCTTGTGTGCAGCTGCCAGTATGTGATGCTCTAAGCAGCTGGAACTATCCAAGGTGGTTTGGCGACTGAAGCCGCTGGATTTAACCCCGTTCGTTGTGCCCGCGCTGACCGTGACTTTGCGCCCTTTATACTTGTGGTATCGGCTTGTGCGGCATACCTCGATTACGAGCTCGAGCAGCAGCGGTTCGATGTCAGATAAGGTTTGGTAAAGCACCCAAGGCAAGGCGCGACCTCTGGTGACCGACTTCGGCTTGCCAAACGCTCCGGCTACGACAGGGCTCGGGTCAATGCCGCGCGCAGTCTGCCAGTAATAGATGGCCTTAATATCGCTCTGTTTGCCCATCCTTTGCTGCATCCGCCGTTTAAAGTCATGCAGCTCCATTCTGGCTAAATCGCCAATCGTGTTAATGCCCATGCGTATAAAGTGCACGGTCATGCGAGAGGCCACCATAAACATGCTGCTGATGGGCAGTGGCCATAACTCGGATTCGATATTTTCGTAATCCAGTGTAAAGATCCCGTCGGGCTGCTTTTTGGCGAAATTGTCCGTTGCTGTTTTCGCCAATATCTTGGTTGGCCCGCAGCCAACTCGCGTCCAAACCCCGGTTGAGAGCAGCACCTTGTTTTGCATCTGATTCGCGATATCGAGGGGAGGGCCGTAAAGCGAGACCGATCCGGTGACATCCAGAAACTGTTCATCGATCGAGAAAGGCTCAACAAGCGGTGTGAATGTCTTATATATCTCCGTAATGAGCAGGGATACGTTTATATAGGTCTGCATCCTTGGCCGGATCACGACGAGCTGGGGACACTTTCCGACAGCTTCGCCCAACCGCATGGCTGTGGAAACGCCGTAAGATTTAGCAAGCGGGCAAGCAGCTAAGACGATCCCCGATTTGCGATTTGGATCGGCACCTACCACGATGGGCTTATTCGCATGCTCAGGGTGCGAAGCCTTCTCTACCGACGCATAAAAGCTTTGACAATCCGCCAACATGATTACCCGATCTTTAGCCGACATCGCGGATCACCGGCTCATGTGCCAAAATGTTTTGAAGCTTAAATAGCCGAGGCGCGCCTGATTCCAGGCAAGTTGCTCGTACATGCGTATGTGTAACTGCGCGTATAAGGATTTGTCTTTTGGTTATCCGGTCGTTTCTGTCCTGATAAATGATAACTACGGCCATCCCGATATATTTGCTGAGATTTGATTGTAATGATGGCATTCTTATTCGCCTCCATACGAACGTTTGTTCTTTATTATACTACAAACATATGTTCGATATGCAAGGTATGTTTCTGGAATTTTTTGAAGAACCTAAAAAATGATGATTGTGTGATGATGTCAAAATTGCTGTGACAATTTTCAAAATTCATGAGGAAAAATGTCTTAATTGATGAGAAATGGATTTTAAATCATAATCGGCGTAGCTCCAATTATAACGGGGACTATCAGATATTGCCCCGTTAGCGCACTTCTTGGTGTTTCCACATGTAAGAAAACAACAAGAAATTAATCCTAATTCTAAGGTATTCGCTTACAGTTTCCGGTATCAAGCTTGGCTTGGCACTTACTGGTCAAAGTGTCACCAGTATACGTACACAAAATGAATATTTAAAATCATAAAACGGGAAAATAAATAAAGTGCTTAGAGGAGGGATGCAAAAAATGTATACCATTTTGGTACTCATTGGTGCTGCCGTATGTGTATTCTCATTGCTTAGTTCAATTTATTTTATACGTAAACAGCAGCATAATACCTTGGATAAAAATACCAGTATGACTACCGTTAAACATCCGGTAATATCCAATCCGATTGTGCTTGCGTACTTCGCACTTCCAGTTCTTATAATTTTCGGTGCGATTATATGGACACTCTTTTGGAGATAGCGGTTAAGGAGGATTTTATATGGAAAAAAGAAAATATTATGTGTCGGTTCAATCAAAATGTATTATGTATAATCAAGGCGATGCTGCCTATGAATTAGAGATTTATGCGTCTGAAGATGAAGTCGAGAAGTTAAGAAGTTTATTTGAGGAGTGGGAACGAGCCGAAGAGCATACGTATTTCCGTGCGCAGTTTCCGGGCATACCCTATCATCATGACAGTGAAAATGACGAATATGATATCGTACTAAAGGAAATTTATAAAATGATTAGCGATATTGGCACCGAAGAAACTAAGAACTTTATTGCTTCAATGGATTTACAAATGGGAGCACCTAAAGAGTTTTAAGCAGCTTATTGTCTCTTTTTACTAGACTAATCAAGGCACGAATATTGAGAACAATTAGTATGAGACTGATGAAAACCATAGCCAATATCATTGAACAACTTGAAGAGTGGTTACAGCATACACGATTTCATGGAAATCATTACAATTTGCACCTTCTTCCTTATAATCGGCTTCATCTATCGGAAGCCACCTGGCGGCTTCTTTCCCGTCCTGATAGCGAACCCTATCCGGAGGGTCGACCGACATCGAACAGCCGCCTCTTTAAAGAGGCGGCTGTTTTGCATTTTGAACGCGACACCGTGTTTATTGTTTATCAATGTTGGAATAACGGCTCGATGAACACATTAAAGAGTTTGTCTTTACGGGGGTGGAGATCGGTCTTTCTAACGGAACGTTCCCTAGCCCTTTTGTTTAACGTCTCCGGATACACCATGCTTCTTATCATCCTGCGAAGGAAATGCTCAACTCATGGCGCTAAAAAAGATTTTCCCAAATAATTAAGTTAAAAAAGGATGGCAGGTGCCATCCTTTTTTAATGGATTAATGTGGTGTCGGTTGACAAGAACTATGGTTACGCGCATATTTATCGGAAGGCGCCCGGTAGTATGGATTCAGAGGTGATATGGTCGTTTCATTTTGACGGTGAAGAGACATTTGAGAGCATGGAACGCAATCTTCAAGATATGGTCTTGGAAGAGGGCAACCGACTCATAATCAAGAGCCATGAAGGGGTCACAGTGAGAAATTGGACCGGTGGATTCACGCAATTCTCAATCTGACAAAAATCTACCCGAATGACAAGAGGATCGTATTTCGCAAGAAGATGCGTTTTTCTAAGATTAGAATAGAAGTAGCTAGCGATTCCTATGCTGCGGTTCATTCGTTCTTACAAAATTGTACGTGGAAGGTGCATCCATTAATGAAAAGATCCTTTACTCCTGCCTCCCGAGAGCTGGTTCCCGACGGTTTCTCGCAGGTCGTGCTGCAGCCTGGTCAAACCATAAGGTTTGATTTTAGCTTGAAACGCGCGGGTTTGTTGTATGTTCTACTGGGAGGGGCTTCACCTGCATGGGAGCGCATTCGCTATGCGTACACAAGCGACGAAAGACTATTCTCCTCGCTCTATAAAGGCTTCGAGGATGAAGCATTGCTGTCCGGCCGCTTCCCCTCGTATGTGCGCATGCGTCCTTTCGGTATGCTGAGCCAATTCGTTGCGCAAGGCGAAGGCGTCTATTTACTAGAGGATGACTTGACGGTACTTCGCTATCTGGAGATTGAGAATCGTTCAAACGAGCCGCTGGAGATCCGCAAGCTGTGGTTGGCATATACGGCGGCTCCTTACAAAACGGTCGGCGGGTTCGAATGCGACGATGAGCTGATTAACGAATGCTGGGCGATTGGCGCCTATACGACGGAGATTTGCAGTCAGCCATCCATGTACACGCAGCGCGAGCTTAAGGGACCGTTTTCGGACTATGTCATATGGGACGGGGTGCGGCGGGACAAGGATATTTGGGGCGGCGATCTCAGGCCGGCATCGCTTACCGCTTTATATGCATTCGATAGACCTGAAATTGTTAAAAACACGCTCGAGCTGCTGTTAAGCATTCAGCATACAGATGGCGAGGAGAAAGGCATTATTCCGGGCAGCGGCGCATACGGCCAGATCTTCTATGAGTGGACGATGTGGACGGTCGTCAACCTGTGGGAATATGTTCTATTGACGGGGGATATAGGCTATTTGCGCGAAAACAAGAATCGGCTGCTCGAAGTCGTCGCTTGGATGAACAAACGCATGGATACTGATGGCTTGATTAGCGGACTCAACAGCTGGATGTACTCCATCGACGCACGCGGGAAAATCAGTGGGCTAGCGCTTGCGCAGAAAGCCGCTTGGGATGCGCTCGTCCAACTGTTCGCATTAGTCGGCCATCCGATGCAAGCTTATTGCCGCGAGCAGGCTGAACGAACGAAATGTTCGATTCTATCCCAGTTCAGCGTCATAGGCACGTCGCTGCTGACCATGCTGCCCGCAGGCACGAAGCAGAGGAATCGATTCGCAATTGATGGCAACTTGTGGGCGATATTGCACGATGTAGTGGAATTGTCGCGAGCAGAAGCGATTTTGCATGAGGTGCAGGAACAGTTCTGGACGGAGCGCGGATCGATTAACGTCGTGCCGGTGTTCGAGGAGCCGCTAGACGGCGCGTGGTGGTGGAATGTCCTGCCGAAGGAGGTGGCCGTATGGCGGCATAACGATACGATATGGCCGTACATGTCGGCTTATGAGGCGCTTGCCAGCTTTCATGTGGGACAAACGGATCGAGGACTCGAGGTGATGCGGCGCGTCGGATCAAGCCATCTGAACCAGGGACACCGTACGTATTGGGAAATGATGAACCGCGACGGCAGCCTGCCTGTCGGAAGTTTTGGCGACACATTGTCGCTCAGCCACGCTTGGGGAGGCTCCTCGAGTTATGGGCTGCAGGCGTACGTTGCCGGTATTCAGCCGCTGACACCGGGGTTTGCCAGCTTCAGCGTCAAGCCTTCCTTGGGCGGACTGAAGTGGATCAAAGCGGAGGTGCCTACACCGCATGGCATAATAGAAATGGAAGCAGAGCGGAACCGAGGGGGGCAAGTGAAGGGAATTGTGCGCCACCCGGGAACCATTCGCTGCAAAGCAGGCGAAGGGATGGAAATCTTCGGCAAATAGCAGCTGTTCAGCGCACAAGAACGTCAACAGTGACGTCTTCGTTCAAGCGGGCAAGATCGTACCTGAAAGTAAAAATGTTGTTCTTACCCTGGCGTCGGGGCTTACCTATCATAAAGGTGAGCCCCTTCTTTGTATATTTAGGGGATAGACTAGTCAGATAAAGGAGTCGATTCAGAGTGAGCGATAAGCTGCCCCGCAACCAAATTCAATGGGAACTCATGCTGCCGCAAGAATTCCGCAACGCGCAGGCGAAGCTTCCGATATTGTTTATGCCCCTTGGCACTGTGGAATGGCATGGCGAGCATAATGCGCTGGGACTTGATTCTCTCAAAGCCCACGAGCTGCTTGTTCGTACGGCCGCCCGTGCGGGAGGTGGAGTCGTGCATCCCCCGTTGTATGGCGGAATGGGCGGACTTGATAAGCCCGCGACGGTCATCATGGAGCCGGAGATGGCGTGGGAGAACGTTATGCTTCGCACATGGCTGGAGCAGTATTGCTATGAATTCCACCGCAACGGCTTCAAGGCGATCATTCTGCTCACCGGACATTACGGTCATAACCAGCAAATCGTCATTCGCGAGACGGCTGTACGTATGTCAGAGAGGTTGCGGATTCCCGTATTCGGCTCGCCGGAATACTGGCTTGCGCTTGATGAAGGGTACCTTGGCGATCATGCTGGCATTGGTGAAACCTCTCTGTTATGGGATTTGCATCCTGATCTCGTTCAAATCGAGCGAATTCGGCATGATTCTGACTACAGTATAGGAGGGATCATCGAGAATGGCTCGTCGCCTGAGCTAGGAAGACGATATGCAGACCGTATTGTCGAGCGGTTGTCACGCTTGGCGCAGGAAATGACGAGCTGGGACGATACGGTGCTGGATCGCTATATCAGCAGCGAGCGGGCCATTGTGCAAGCGCAGGTTAAGGGCTGGAGGAACGTGGGCGGCTGGGAGTTCTGGACGCATATTGCCGGTTCGGAATTCGTGAATTACGGTCATTACCTCGTGGAAGGAAAGTTCGAGGAGATCGAGCGGATGGCAAAAGATTTCGGAAGCCTTACACTTCCCAGGGAGCGAACATAATGACGGAAGCGGCATGGATTTGGTATCCCGATCAAACGGCTGTACAGCCGAATATGTACGTGGATTTTAGAAAAAAGGTTGCATTGGGGCATGTGAACGTCATCGTGAAGGTGTCGGCATGCCAAGAATATCAACTATTCGTAAACGGGCAATTGGCCGGCAGAGGACCGTCTCCTTGTTCGCCGGAGTGGCAATATTATGACGAAATCAATATCTCGTCCTTCCTGCAAGAGGGAGAGAACGTCCTTAGCGCGGTTGTCTATCATTTCGGAGAGAAGGATATCGTCATCAATCAGATGCAAGGTCCCGGAGGCTTCTGGCTGCAGCTGGAGTCGTCGGCGGGCGAGGTGCTGCTAGCCTCGGATGCCTCTTGGTCCTGCCGGATTTCACCACGGTGGGAGACACGTAATCATCGTATCAGCCGGTGGGGCGGGTTTAATGAAATTTATGTGGTTGATCGCGAGGATGGCTGGCATGAGAAAGAATATGCCCAGGAAGGCTGGCTGCAAGCCGGCATCGTAGCCCGCATCGACGATTCGGAGAGTCCTTGGACGCATTTAATCCCTGCGGAGATTCCGCCGCTGCGCCTGGAGCGGGTGTATCCGAAGGCAATCATTCGAACAGAAGCCAACTTCGGGAGCGTGACTGGCGAAGGCGAACTGCTCGCGAAATCGCCTGCTGGCGGGATGACGATCGATTGCTCGGAACCGTATTCGCTTCCGGGTGTCGTCTTCGATTTCGGAAGGGAGGTTGTCGGCCGACCTGCACTCATAATTGAAGCGCCGGAAGGCGGTGTCGTGCGGCTGGCGTACGGGGAATCGCTGGAACTGCAATATGTTGATACGTTCGTGCTTCGCCGCGGCGCCAATTCGGTGTCGACTTATGGACGAAGGGCTTGCCGGTTCATGCAGCTTTCCTTCCTTGCGGCGTCTCAGCCACTGACGGTGAAGGAGCTTGTCTTCGAGCTTCAACATTACGACTTCAAGCAGCAAGGGGCATTCGTTACGAGCGAAGAACGATTGAATCGGATTTGGGACGTAAGCTGCTATACGACGCTAATGAACAGCCAGGATCACCTCGAGGATTGTCCATGGCGCGAGAAAGCGCTATGGGTGGCCGATGCCGTTGTTATGGGCAAGGTGATCTACCATGTATACGGCGATACCGCCCTGCTGCGCAAGTCGCTGTTGCAAGGGGCGCGTATTCAGAACGAGGACGGATCCATTCCGGGAACGGGACCGGAACGCAACGCGCAAATGCTGACCGATTTCTGCGGACACTGGCTGCTTGGCGTGCGCGATTATTGGCGCTATTCCGGCGATTGTGCAACAATCGAACAGCTTTGGCCGAATTTGCTCAAGCTGACGGATTGGTTCAGCGCTCAGAAGGACGAGACGGGCTTGTTCGCCCGGGCGGACCGGCCGGGCTGGTGGTGCTTCATCGACTGGACGGTGCATATCGACAAGCGGGATAAGGTGACGTGCATCAATGCGCTGTTTGTTGCGGTGCTGGAGGCGATGTCCGAGATGTCACTGGCACTGGGTAAATCCGAAGTGAGCGTCGCTTACCGTGAACAAGCTGATCAGCTGAAGTTCGAAATCCGCAGGCAGCTGTGGCTGGCGGGCAAAGAAGCGTTCACCGATTGCCTGATCGGCAACACGCTGTCGAATAATCTGTCTTTGCAAACGAATTTCTTAGCTGCTTGGTGCGGCATTATGACCGAGGCGGAGACGACTCGCTTCATCGAGCGCTATTACGATACGAATGCGCTTGTTGAAATCAAAGGTGCGTTCTTCCAGCATATTGTTCTGGAGGTATTCGTGCGGATGGGCATGACGGGCCGTGCAATGGAGCTCATTCGCGGTTATTGGGGAGCCATGGTAGATCGTGGAGCAACCACATGGTGGGAAACGTTTGACGCCTCGACGCCGCACGGCGTAACGCCGAGCACCTACGGCGGCAACGTCCCAACTTACCTGTGGGAAGGCCCGCTGGTCAGCCAGTGTCATGCGTGGGGAGCATCTCCTGCTTATATTTTGCATCAACTGATCAGCGGGATTGACGTGCTGCGATTGGGGCAGGGGATCATCCGTCTTCGCAAGCCGGCCGACGAAGGGCCTGACCGCTTATCGGCCGCGCTGCCGACTAAGAACGGTTTGATCCGCGCCGAGTGGAAGCGGGAGAACGGCGTCTATTCGGGCACGGTCACCGTGCCTTCTGTCTATCAGGTCGTCCGTGATGAGGATATGCCTAAAGCCATAATCATTCATTTCGAGAAGGAGGCTGCGGTGCAGCGATGATGCAGACAACGAACAATGATTGGAAAGCGTGGCTGGACGTTCTCAACGCCAAGCCTGTCTATAGCACGCATGAGCATCACCGGGAAGCGTTCAGCCAGCAGCAGCTGGATCTGGATCTGCTGTTCCAGTGGTCCTATGTCGGCTGGTGTGGACCTACGCCTGCTGCAACCTATGAAGCGCGGACGGCATGGCTCGATAAAATCCGCTTCAATACGTATTTTCAATGGCTTGAGAAAGCTATCATGCGCATCTATGGTATTGAGGAAATCACTGCAGACAATTGGGACGACGTTTCGCATGCGATTCGGCACGCACATCTGGCGGATGCCGACTGGCATCTGAATCTGATGAAACAGCATGGCGGTTATACAGGCTTTCTGGAAGACTGCTTTTGGAATACGGGCAGCGATGTCGGGTACCCCGACTTCATTACGCCGGTTTATCGGCTCGACATGTGGATGATGGGTTACCATCCGGAATCGCTGACCAATGAGCGTACGACGATTCACGACCAATTCGAGCAGCCGCCGACCTTCGCGCAGTACATAGAACGGTTCGAGCATGAGCTGCGCAGCCGCAGGTCTTCTATCGCCGGCTTGAAATGCGCATCCGCTTATCAGCGGACGATTGCATTCTCTGATGCGTCGCGAGAAGACGCTAAGGCTGTCTTCGGAAAGCAACCGTCCGAGACGACCGAGGCCGAGCGGAATCGGTTCGGCGATTATATGCTGCAGGTTGCCCTTAGCCTCGCGGCGGAGCTGGAGCTTCCTGTGCAGATTCATACCGGGCTCGCAAAACTCGGCGGGTCCAATCCGCTCCTGCTGGAGCCGCTCATCGCCGCGCATCCGAGCAATCAGTTCGTCCTGTTCCACGGCGGCTTTCCATGGACCTACGATACGGCGGCGCTTGCGCACAATTACGACAATCTCGTCATTGACATCAACTGGCTGCCGCTCATCTCAACCACTGCTGCGGAAGATGCTCTTCACGTCTACGCCGATGTACTGCGGGACAGCGGCAAGATTGCATGGGGCGGCGACACGTGGACTGGTGAAGAAGCGGTCGGTGCTTCTATGGCCTTCCGCCATATTTTGGCCCGCGTCTGCGCGGACAAAGTGAACAGCGGCGCATGGCGATCGAAGGATGCGGAGCGGTTTGCCGACAAAATCATGCACGAGAACGCCTACAAGCTCTATCAAATCAAACGGTAAAGGAGATGCAACGCGTGATAGAAACGGTAACCGGTATAAGCAAACGAAAGATCGAACATCAAGGCATGAGCATGGAATTTCTGGAGAATGAGACGGCTTGTGCCATGGATGTGCTAAATACGGTGGAAGAACGATTCGATCGCTTCGCCAGTATCCCGGTCGTGCCTTTCCAGCTCGGCGTTGAAGGTGTCGGCCGCCTGCTCTTCCCTGTACCGCCAAACGGGAGCACGATTCTGCCCGCGCAGATGATCGCCAAGTCCAAGGAGCAGAATGAAAAAGGCTTTCGCATTACGTACGTCCATGAGCAACAAGCGATTGAGGTCACCGTTGATTACGAATTCGTGCCGGGCTGCGCGGTCATACGCCAGCATACATCCGTGACGAATACGGGCAGCGAACCGCGTAAGCTGACCTACTTTTCAGCGGCGCTTCTTAACGGGCTGGCAACGGACGGACTGAAGGATTGGCAAGCAGCAGACAAACTACGACTACATTATGCGCATCAGACCTGGCATGGGGAAGGCCAGTGGCGCAGTCAGAATCTTGAAGAACTGGGGTTGTACCATCATTCGCCTCATCCGCCGTCCAATACAATCCGATTTTCCTCATACGGATCATTCAGTACGGGCAAATATTTGCCCATGTTCGTGCTCGAGAATAAGGAAACTGGAAGGGTATGGTACGTGCAGCTAGAGACCTCTACTTCTTGGAATGTGGAGATCGGCTACCGCGGCTCATGGGCAGGACCCGAAGGCTGCTTGTACCTAAGTGCTGACGCTGGAAGCGAGCGCTTTGGGAATTGGAGCAGGCTACTTGCACCAGGGGAAACGTATACGAGTGTTCCGGCAGCCTTCGGTTGCGCGCTTGGGGACTTCAATGAGGCAGTCGGCCAATTGACTCGCTATCGGCGTCAAATTTTAAAGCCGGCCAATGCTTGGGAGGGAGAATTTCCTGTCGTCTACAACGACTTCATGAACGGTATCTGGGGTCAGCCCACTCGCGAGCGCATAGAGCCGCTCATCGCATCCGCTGCCGAAGCGGGGGCAGAAGTGTTTTGCATTGATGCCGGCTGGTTTATGGAACATACCGAGGAGCCTATGCAAGTGCTCGGTGAATGGGAGCCGGTCGACGAACGCTTCGGAGAAGGCGGGCTGCAGCAGATGCTTCGTGACATTGAACGAGCTGGCATGACGCCCGGAATATGGCTCGAGATCGAGATGTGCCATGAGCGATCGAAGCTGTTCGCCAAGCCGGATGCGTGGTTCCTGCTGCATAACGGGAAGAGAGTCGGCGGCCCGGACCGTGTATTTCTCAATTTTACTTATCGCGAAGTTAGAGCCTATTTCCATCAACTGTTTGATCGATTGGCAGCAATGGGCGTCGGCTATATCAAAAACGATTACAATGACTATATTCCACATGCTGACAGCTCGGATGGGCTATCGAAAGACGGCGTCCGCGAGAATTTGGATGCGTTCTATGCCTTTATTGATGAAGTGAGGGTGAACCATCCAAATTTAATATTGGAGAACTGCGGTTCTGGTGCGATGCGTGAGGATTACGCGGCGCTCGCGCATTTCCATGTGCAGAGCACGAGTGATCAGGAATTTTACGAGCGTTATCCATCCATTCTGATGGGGACGCAGGCGGCTGTCCTACCGGAGCAGTCCGGCATATGGAGCTACCCGTACCCGCTGCCTTTCCTCGAGCAGAAGCAGCCGGAACTCGTCTATAGTCAGGCCTATCAGGAAAGCATGAAGGACGGCGAGCAGACGATCTTCAATCTTGTGAACGGCATGTGCGGGAACCTGGTGCTGGCCGGACATCTCTATGCCGCGGACGTATTCAACATGGCACTGATTCAGCAGGGGCTTGAGATCTATAAGCGTGAACGCGCGCAGATCAGACAATCGGTTCCCGTCTATCCGACCGGCCTTGCGAGACTTGGCGATACGAAGGGATGGGCTTCATTCGGGCTGTTCAATGGCAGCGAGAACCGGATGCTGCTCGCGGTATGGAAGCTGCAGAGCACGGAGGATGTCTGCGAAATTCCGCTTGAACGCTGGTTCGGCCGACATGCCAGGGCAGAGCTGATCTATCCAGCGAGTCCGGCGGAAACGCAGTTCGCTTTCCATCCCCATCTTGCGAAGCTGTCCGTGCGGATTTCAGGCATGAACAGAGCGCGTTTGTTTGTGATTAGCGGGTAGTTCCCGTAGTTCCCCACTGATGGAACGCCTTCCATCTTTTGTTTATGAGCCCTGCCTGAGTAAATGATATGATTCATATATATTGTTTTCTTGGGGGGCGAGGGTAAGGTGAAGATTCATAGATTCAGAGGTTCCTATTCATTCGGTTTCGTTTCCCTTCTCGCTATTGCTCAGATGGCCGGCTGCGCTTCGCAAGCCGGGAAATCGCCAAATACCGAGCTGTCCCGGCCAGAGACGGACGGCCCTGTCACTCCTTATGCCGAACCGGTCACGATGACGGTCTGGGCAGGGATGAACGACGTTATGCGATTCGCATCGGGCGAAAGCATAGACGATAATCTGCATACACGCTATATGAAATCTTTTCTGAATCTCGAATTTCATAATAAATGGGTGGCGGACGGCGGAAAGATCGGGGAGAAAATTGATCTCGACATCTCCAGCAACGATCTTCCCGACGCCGTCCAAGTAAACGTGGAGCAAATGTCCCGCCTGATCAAGAACGGTCAGGTCGAGGATTTGACGGATGTATGGAACAAGTACGCACTGCCTGGTCTGAAGGCGAACATGGGCTACCAGAATCGGATAGCGTTTACACCTGCAACGAAGAGTGGACGCATCTTCGGGATTCCGCTTCCCTCGGATATGGGCAATTCCATAGCATTAATGTATATACGTAAGGATTGGCTGCGTAACCTTCATCGCCAAGTGCCGCGTACGACTGCCGAGCTGAACGAGCTTGTTCATGCGTTCGCTTCGCAAGATCCTGACGGCAATGGGAAGAAGGATACCTGGGGCGTTGCTTTTGAGCAAGCCGCTGAGGGCGGCTCAGTCGGCTTGCCGGGTGGAATGACAATGGACGCGCTTGCAGCAGGCTTCGGCGTTTACCCGGAGCTATGGGTAAGCTCTCCTGACGGCAAATTATCGTACGGCACAATCAGCGATCGGATGATTCCCGTTCTCTCCATGCTGAAGGACTGGTACGATTCCGGCGCCATCGACCCGGAATTCGCCATTAAGGACTTGAACCGCGTATCCAAGGATGTCGCGGACGGACGAATTGGCATCGTATTCGGACCGTTTCATTACCCCCTATGGCCGCTTAAGGATGCGCTCAAGAACAATCCGAATGCGGACTGGATTGTCGCGCCTATTCCGAGCGTGGATGGGAAAACCGCTGTGCCTAAGGCGCTTCCCTTCTCGGGAAGCTGGGTCGTGGTCCGCAGCGGCTACGAGCATCCCGAAGCGTTGATCAAGGCTCTCAACGTTACCTACATGATGCAAGCAAATATGGGGGAACCGGGTAAGTTCTGGGACGAAGCGGGCAAGGGCGTCTACAAGGATATGTCCGCGCATCTGTACATGAAGCCCTACTTGTTCGATTCACCTGTTCGGAACTTGCAATCAGGCAAAGAAATTCATGCGGCGCTTCAGTCGGGCGATGAAACCAAGCTCGTTTCCACATCAGCCCGCAATATCTATGCGAACTTTATTCAATCCAAGGATAAGCTGGACGCCTGGACCTTCCGCAAAATATTCGATGAGTCGGAACTGGTGCTGAGCAGTTACCCTAAGCTGCAGTATTCGGCCTTCTTCGATGCGCCGACACCGGACATGCTCACTAAAGGAGAAGCGCTCGCACGCCTCGAGCACGAACAATTGACGCGAATCATCATGGGCTCACCTCTGGACATGTTTAGCCAGTTTAAGGAGAAATGGGTCAAGCTCGGCGGGGATGCGATCACTCGGGAAGTGAATGCCTGGCAGCAAAAACAATGAGGCTCCGACTAGCGGAGCGCGGGCAGGAAGGCGGAGGACAATGGGATTGAGAGGGTTGCTGCGCACAGGCGTGTTTCGTAAAATGTTTCTCGGCTTTCTTGCGGTCATGATTCCTTTCACCGCGATTTGTTATGGCGCCTTGTGGGTGGCGGGCAATGCGCTGTCCAACCAAGCGCAGCAATCGGCGCATTCGAAGCTGCAGTTTTTTATGGATTACTTGCAGGAAGAGCTGCGCAACGTGAATCAGATGCTCATCGCCCTGAATAACGACGCTGACATGCCGGCGGTTTATCTACATCAGCATGACGGTTTTGATTATGAATTCGTGCAGCTGACTGGCAGTATCCGGGCCAAGATGAAGATCGTTAATTACTCCAGCGATTACGTCACGGACGTCTTTCTGCTGCTTCCCCAGTCGAAGATCAAGTTGTCCGTCAATGAAGGGGTGACGTCGATCGGGGCGGCGGACGAAACCATTCTTCGCAGGCATATGAATCGTACGGACGAGATGGTGCGTTATATCGGCAATGATACCATTACCTATTCCACGGCGGTCACGGACGGTAGCAATACCAATGTCCTGTACGTGCTCGGAACGAACCTATCACAGAAACGCATGATTGCGACGATGAACAAGCTGGACGACAACAAGAAGTTTAACGTGTTTCTTATTGATGACGAAACGAGGAAACGAATCGGCGACGCAGATTCGGAAGCACTTGACCGCAGCATCTACGATCAGCTTGAGGAGGACGAGACTAGCCGGATTCAAGTTGACGGGAAAGCATATCTCGTCCAGCGCTCGACGGACCATAACTTCACGCTGGTGTCCTATATCGCTGAAAGCAGCATTTTGGCGCCGGTCGCCGTCATCTGGAAATGGTACGTGGGCATCTCGATCAGCATGATTCTGTTTGCGGTGCTCTACTCCTGGTTCACCTACCATCAAATTCATAAGCCGCTCCATAAGCTTGTGCGGACGATGCGCGAGGTGGAGATCGGGAATTTGAATTCTACCTTGCCGGTCAGTCAGAAGGACGAGTTCGGATTTGTCTATAAACAGTTCAATAAAATGGTCGGGCAGCTCCGAAGCTTGATCGAGGAAGTGCTCGAAAGCAAAATCGAGCGGCAGCAAGCAGAGCTGAAGCAGCTACAATCGCAGATTAACCCGCATTTTCTGTTCAACTGCTTCTACATCGGGTATCGGATGGCCAAATCCGGCGAGATGGGTCAGGTGGCAAAGCTGTGCAAGTACTTAGGGGATTATTTCCGTTTCGTCACCCAGCAGGGATCTCGCGACGTGGCTCTGATGGAGGAAATCAAATACACACGTACGTATTTGGAAATCCAGAAGATGCGGTTCTCCAACCGGCTCGAATTCGAAATCGATATTCAGTCAGGACTTGAACGTATCGAGGTTCCGGGCCTGCTCTTGCAGCCGCTTGTGGAGAATGCGCTCTTACATGGGATCGAACGCGCGGACCGGCCTGGTTTACTGCGCATTACCGGTTACGTGGAAGGTGATGTCTTACGGTTGGATGTGAAGGATAATGGTCGCGGCATGGAAAACGAGCAATGGCTGAGGCTGCAGAGCCGTCTGGAGAAGTCCGTGAACAGCTCGGATCATTTTGGCTTATGGAATGTGAATCGCAGGCTTTATCATCTGTACGGCGAGGAGAGTCGGATCATGCTGGAGAACGGTGCGCCGGACGGGTTTACATCCTCGCTTCGCATTCCGCTATGCAAGCTGAAGCAGCAGCCGGAAGCTATTCATCCGAATCCGTTCAAGCCACTAAACCAAGAGGGAGTGAGCGGCCATGTACAGACTGTTGATCGTTGACGACGAGCCGGCGATTGCGGAGGGCCTTGCAGAGATAATTACCGAGCTAGGGCTGCCTCTAAGGGAAATCAGCTACTCGTTCTCGGCGAACGAAGCGCTTCGCAAGTTCGATCAGGAACCGTTCGATATCGTACTGGCGGATATCCGCATGCCCGAGATGGATGGACTGCAGCTCGTTCAGCGTCTTAGGGAAAGATGGCGACATACCGCAGTTATCTTCCTGACCGGTTTCTCGGACTTTGATTACGCGAGACGCGCGCTGCAATTAGGAGCGTTGAATTATTTGCTGAAGCCTGCGGAGGACGAAGAAGTCGTGGCGAGCTTGAAAGAGGCGATAGCCCAGCTCGACCTAGTCTACCATATGATGCTTTCTCTAGAGGAGGCCGAGCGTCTGTCCCGTCAAGCGATTCCGCTTATGCAAGACAAATGGTGGGGGCGCGTGCTTCACGGCGAAGTGAATGTGAGGACATTGTCCGAGGCGGCTTTCCGCCAGAAGCGGATTCCGCTTTTTGTGTCCTTGCCCGTATGGACGTTGATTGTGCGCATCGACGATTTCGGCAAGCGGTTTCACAACGAAGACGAGTTTTTGCTGCTGTTTGCGGTGCAAAACATGCTGCAAGAGCTATGGGCGGGACAATATCGCGTGGAGTCGTTCCGCTTCGACGGCTGGTTCGTGCTGCTGCTGCAGACGGAAGATCAGGAGCAGAGCAGGGAGCAGTGGAGCGAGCGGGTGTCGATTGCACATGAAACCGTTCAACGGGTGCTCGGCATCACCTTCTCTATGGTGCTCACGCCTGAGCCGTCCTCATGGGACAAATGGCCCGATGCGTTCTGGTATGCTGAATCCGCGCTGCGATTGTGCGCATTCAGCAGCACGCTGCTCGTCACGCCGGAGCGTGACAAGGCGACGGCGATCCACTACCAGTTGCTGCACAAGATCACGCAGGAGTTGTCTGAGGCGCTGAAAGCCAGGGATGAGGCAAGGTTCAAGCGCTGCCTGGACAGTGCTTTTGCGATAAACGGCCTAGAGCTCCCAAGCCCGGAGCAGCTGGCCATCCATTACATAGCAATCGCGAACCAGCTGTCGCAGTTCTTGTTGCTCTATAATTTGCAGAACCAATTGGACCCTCAGACGGCGGATCGGCTGGGCAACTTCAAGTCTCATCGGGACGTCGGCTCGATGAAGAGCTTCCTCATCCAGCTTTTTAATCATATCTCGAACAAGATGGGGGAGGTTCGCGACAATCCGTCCGATCTCTTGATCGCGCAGGTCCGCGCTTACATTCATCAGCATTTAGACGAGGACCTTTCCTTAAACGCGCTGGCCAAGCTGAAGTATGTCAGTCCGTCCTATCTGTCGCGCCTGTTCCACCAGATTACAGGTGAACAGCTGATGAGCTATATTACCCGTGTTCGTATGGAAGAAGCCAAGAAGCTGCTGCTGGACGATCGCTATCGGATTCAGGACATATCCGAGAAGCTCGGCTTCCAGAGTGCGAACTACTTCTCCAAGGTGTTTCGCAAAACCGTTGGCATCCCGCCGCAGGATTTTCGCTCGTCCTCGTTATCGAATTCATAGCTTGAAACGGCGGCTCTCACACGGGAGCCGCTTTTTTACTGCTTCGTATCGCTTTAATTCACGCAGAAGACAAAATCGTGCACAAACGTAAAGACTTTCTTCTTATGGGCTATAGCGCACTTCCGTTACGATAAATGTGTAGCAAGTAGAGCAATTCCAATAACGTTCAGCGAAAGGATTGGATGCATGTGAAGAACAAGGCACTGCGCTTTACTCTGTTTGGATGCATGGCGTTGTCGCTCGTACTGACGGCAGCCTGCGGCAGCAACAATGGCAATAACACGGGGGAATCGGGGAATAAGACAAACGATGCGGCGGCAACGAATAATGCGCCGACGGACAATGCTTCTGCGGAGAAGCCGGCGGAAGAGATCGACTACTACAAATTCAAGGAGCCGGTCGATGTCGTATTCGCGAAGAGCGTATTCGATGTCAAGGTGTACCCTGAAGGCGAAGACCCAGGCAACAACGCGGTGTACAAAATGATCGAGCAGACGACGAACATCAAGCCGACGAACAAGTTCGCCGTCCCTTACGAAAACTACCGCGAACGCATCAAGCTTGGCATTGCGAGCAACGATCTGCCGGATATCTTCTTCGCGGAGCAAGCCGACGTGGACCAACTGATCAAGAATGACATGCTTGAAGACCTGAAGCCGATTTATGACAAGTACGCAACGGACAAAACAAAACAAATCGCCGGTTACAAAGATGGGCTTCTGTTCTCTGGCGCACAGCGCGAAGACAAGATCTACGGCATGCCTAACGTTTCCGATTCACTGAACGGTTCGCCTGTCGTCTACATCCGCAAGGATTGGATGGACAAACTAGGCGCTCAAATGCCGAAGACGTTCGAAGAGCTGATCTCGCTGGCGAAGCGCTTCGCCAAGGAAGATCCGGACGGCGACGGCAAACCGGACACGTACGGGCTGTCCATGAACAACCAGCTCGACCTGAAGTTTACGGCGCTGATGAACGCTTACGGCGCATATCCGAAGGTATACGTGAAGGATGCGGACGGCAAGCTGAATTACGGCAGCTTGAATCCGAATATGAAGCAGGGCTTGACGATGCTGGCCGAACTGTATAAAGAAGGCGTCATTGACAAGGAATTCGTAACGAAAGACATGCCGAAATCGATGGAGCTCGTCTCGCAAGGCAAAGTCGGCATTCTGATCGGGGAGTTCTTCTCGCCGCTCTGGCCGCTGCAGGATGTGCCGAAGAACGTGAAGGGCGCTGATTTCGTCAGCATGCCAATGCCTGGTCTTGGCGGTTCGGAGTATCAGCCGAACGTTCCGATTAACGTAAGCGGCTACTTCGTGGTCCGCAAAGGCTTCGCGCATCCGGAAGCGCTGATGGTGCTGCTAAACAATCTTGCCGAAACGTCCTACAGTAACCTCGACAATGCGTGGGCGAAAGCATGGTCGGAACTCAATAAGGATCCGAAGTACGCGAATGCCAGCATCAACAACTGGCTGCCAGTCTTCAATGACCGCCCTGACGCCAATACGAACCGCTACAACCTCTTCACCGATGCGCTTAAATCAGGCACCGATCAGAACATGCCAGCCGATCAGCGCGTTACGTTCCAGAACGTGAAGAAAGGCAAGGAAGGCGATGCGGCTAACTGGCCATGGTACAAAACGTTCCTCGAAGGCGTACCAAACGCGAGCAGCTACAAAACGATCGTCTACAACGGTTGGTTCGGAAGCGCGACAGAGACAGGCAAGTTGAAAGGCGCAAGCCTGCTCGACCTGGAGAATCAAACGTTCATTAAAATCATCGTGGGCAAGTCTCCGGTCGATTCCTTCGACGACTTTGCGAAGCAATACAACGATCTCGGCGGCAAGCAGATTCTAGATGAAATGAACGAGGAGCTAGCAACGCAGAAGTAAGCCCAATACCAAGACGTACGCGCAACCGAATACCAGGGCTCGTCCTCAGCGGCGAGCCTTGGCATATCTAATGGCAATGGCGGTGGCTTCATGAACATGATCAAAAGGCGTTTGGCTACAAAAGAATGGCAGCTTCATCTGATGATTGCTCCCGGCGTCGTTTTTCTTATCCTGTTTTCGTATTTGCCGCTCTATGGCATCCTGATTGCTTTCAAAGAGTTCTTGCCTTCCAAAGGAATTTGGGCATCGCCTTGGGTCGGACTCAAATACTTCGACTTCATGATGAAGTTGCCCGATGTCTTGCGCGTGACGAACAATACGGTTTACATTGCCGGATTGAAAATACTGCTCGGCTTCCCGGTTCCGATTATCATTGCGCTCATGCTGAACGAAGTGCGCCGCAGCTTCTTCAAGAAAGGCGTGCAAACGATCATTTATCTGCCTCATTTCCTGTCCTGGGTCATTCTGGCGGGACTCATTCTCGACGTGTTTTCGCTAACGGGCATCGTGAACTCATTTCTTGGCTGGTTCGGCATCGAACCTTTCTATTATCTTGGAGACAACCGGAGCTTTCCCTGGATTATTATAGCAACGGACATCTGGAAAAATTTCGGCTGGGGAACGGTCATTTATCTGGCAGCTTTAACTGGTATCGATCCAGCCCTTTACGAGTCGTCGGTTATTGACGGGGCGAACCGCTGGAAGCAAACGCTCCACATTACGATCCCGGGCATCGTGCCCATTATCATATTGACCGCGATTCTGAGCCTGGGCAATGTGCTCAATGCGGGGTTCGAGCAAATTTTCAACTTATATAATCCGCTCGTCATGGATCGGGGCGATATTCTGGACACGTACGTGTATCGGGTGGCGTTTCAGGAAACGAACTGGAGCCTTAGCACGATGGTAGGGCTGATCAAATCGGTTGTGAACAGCGTGCTCATTATCGCAGGCTACTTGCTTGCTTACCGCATCACGAAATACCGCGTATTCTAATCGCGCATTCAGGCATTTGTTCCTTCGGGAGGTCATGAAATGAACAAACTACATGATACATGGGGGACGCGCTTGTTCGCCATCTTCAACTATCTGCTTCTTGCGGCTGCAGCATTCCTATGCATCCTGCCGCTGATAAACGTGCTGGCAGTTTCCTTGAGCAGCAGCCACGCGGCCAATGCCAATCTGGTAGGCCTATGGCCGGTTGATTTCACGATTCAATCCTACAAAGTCATTCTGACCCGCGCGGAAGTGTTGAAGGCGTTTTGGATATCCACGGAGCGAACCTTGCTTGGCGTGCTGCTCAATAATGTACTGACCATCCTGATGGCCTATCCGCTGGCCAAGTCTGCGAAGCAGTTTGCAGGGCGGCACGTCTACATGTGGGGGATGATCTTCGTTATGCTGTTTAACGGCGGACTCGTGCCAACCTATATCATCGTGCATGATCTTGGGCTGCTGAACTCCATTTGGTCGCTGGTGCTGCCGGGCGCCGTTCCGATCTTCAGTGTCATTCTAATGATGAATTTCTTGAAGCAGTTGCCTTCCGAAATCGAAGAAGCCGCGTTTATGGACGGCGCATCCTACTTCACAAGCTTATCGAGGATCATTATTCCGTTGTCCATGCCGGTCATCGCAACCGTGACGCTGTTCCACTTCGTGGGGCATTGGAACGATTGGTTTGCGGGTTTGCTGTACATGACGGATATTTCCAAGTATCCGCTGCAGACGATGCTGCAATCGGTCGTCAAGGGCAACGACATTATGACGCTCGACGCAGCAAAGCTGTATGCAGATGTTTCGGATCGGACGCTGAAAGGCGCGCAAGTCTTTGTGACGGCTTTGCCGATTCTAGTGCTCTATCCTTTTCTTCAGAAGTATTTTACGAAAGGGATCGTCCTTGGTTCTGTTAAAGGGTAAATGGTAGTCTACTTACTTCTATATCATCGAAACCCATCATCAATTGCGTAGAGGTTGAGCGTAACGGCAGCCGATCGCTGCCGGCGAAAGAACGATCGCCGTTACGCTCGATCGCGGTTGATCCGATTCTACCTAACGCGGCCGCTTTCGATGTCGCTGTTACACATCTGATCATGAGAAATTGTATATGTCGAATGTATCCCGATAACACGCTTAGACTCTTCTCGTTGATCTTACAGATCCACCATATAATTCCACTACCGCATGAGGTAGTGGATTGTTGCTATTCTAGTTGAAAGTATAAAAGATCAGCCATGAATGAAACTGTGAAGAGTGATACAGCTTATTTATTCTAATCGGTTTCTATATTCGGTAGGCGTCAGGCTTGTATATTGCTTAAAGATTCGGCTGAAATAAAAAGGGTCGGGATAACCGACGGCTTCTCCGACATCTTTAACGGAAAGCTCCTTTTTCAGCGAGAGCAATTGCTTGGCTTCGTTCATTCTGAGCGAGATAATATAGTTGGATGGCGATTCGCCGGCAAACTTCAAGAAGATTTTGCTTAAACGAGGAGCGTTCACGTTGAAGTGCTTGGCAATGTCTTCAAGGCTTAATTCCTTCGAAAGAATCCAGCAAAACACACGGTTGATTTGGTTCATGCTGTATTTAGTTCAATGGCAAAGCATGGCTTTCCGCAAGGAAAGCATCGACTTGAGCCGTCAAATCTGCCCTCGCAAATGCAGGTCCCCGACTTTAATGCTGCTATCCGCCGCTTTAAGCGCGTCAGCGACTTTGTTGTAAATGACTGCTAGTGTTCCCAAATTGCTGGAGTATGGCCCGGAAGATCCGTTCTCCAATTCATTGAAAACCTCCCAATATTGAATATTATAATGTTTCACATTGTTCAGACAATTGACAAGCGAAGCACAGAAGGCGGCATACGCATCATACATGGTCGTTTTCAGCTTACCTGTGCCGTCGTCCATATAAGAAGGCCAGTTTGCAAAATCGACCATTCTCACCGGAGCGTGACTGAACGTATTGGAGAATATGGAATCGATTTTGGTGAAATCCCAGGCATAGGAGGACGATCCCGGATTCAATACCCCCCTCCAGAGCTATAGCCCGGATAGCCGGAACGGGATTCCGCCATTTGATCAGCCAGATGGTAACGGAAACGGAGAATGCCGTTGTTTATGAAAGCGACATTCGTTTTGTATTTGGCGTCTGCAGCGATGGAAGAGCCTTCGAATGCTTTATAAATATTCATGCCATAGCTCAGATTGCCGGCGCTCTTGCCGGTGGAGCTGCTCCAGTTCAAGCTCCCGGATACAGATGCTGCGAATGCGGTCGAGGGGACGAAGACGACGGACAACAATAAGGTGAGCGACAGACATAGTGAAACGGCCCTTCACCATAATCGTTAAAACGGCACGTTGGACATACGAATTTGTGGTATATGCTGATATTTAGCTGACAAATGGTCTGAAAAAATAAAAAGGCTTATGGAAAAAATCACTACCTTTTCGAAAAGTTTTCATAGATAAGGTGCCGTTTTTACTTATCAAATATAAAGTATTGTAGATAAAAAAGAGGTCGGCAGTTAACCCTTTGACGGATCAACAGCTGACAGCCCGAATAAGTGAACTGATACAATCATTACCCAATAGTTGGTTCTCTCTGAATAAGGAGATCTAGAATTGTTATGGTTTCTTTACATTGTTTGAGCATTTGACTTCAATAATATGATTTTTTTCAGTACGCCTTCATTCATAAGTTCGTTCATTAGCACAAATAGTTGATCTAATGTTGGTCTGGCTTGTTGACTAAACCAATAGTTGAGAATGCCGATCATTGCGTTCAATGTAAATTCTATCGTGTAGTCCAGTTCGTATCCGGCTGTGATACCCTCTGCCATTAATTTAGCTTGCAGCAGCGGCTTGAAACTGGCTTTGACTTTACTTAGAAATGCAGGATCGCCTTGATCACCGAGTAGCACGATGAAATAGTCCCCCAACTCCTCGAATAGCTGAAATAATATACCGACTGGCATGGAGATATCCATAGGCGGTACAGGCGTAAGAGTAGGCGGTATCATTAGGTGCTGCAGTCTGGCTAGCAAATCGTTCTCAATTTGTTCTAATACGTCATACACATCCTTAAAATACTCGTAAAATGTGCCCCGATTGTACCCCGCTCTGGTTGTAATCTCCTTAATTGATATCTTCTCAATGCGTTTCGTGCAGTATAGTGTCCAGAACGCATCTGTTAAATTCTTTTTCGTTTGCAACGTGAGCTGCAGCTGCTTCTTCATGTTAAATCCGTTCCTTTCATATGTAGTTATCCGACATTTCAACTAAGACTGTTGGTTGAAGCAGATGAAGGACTCCTTTACACTTTAATCATACGACAAGTTGTTGGATGATTAAAGCTGTTAACCTGGAAGGGGAATAAAACGATGAGCATCATTCAAGTAGAGGGCATTACGAAAAAGTTTAATGGAGAGAAGGGGATATTCGATCTCTCTTTTGGCATTAATCGGGGAGAAGTGTTCGGATTTATCGGTCCAAACGGAGCAGGGAAGACGACTACCATCCGCCATCTGCTTGGCTTTATGAAACCTCAGAGCGGAAGGACATCCATTCTCAATTTTGATTGCTGGAGCCAGTCGAAGGAAATTCAGAAGCAGCTTGGTTATTTGCCGGCGGAAATCGCTTTTCCGGAGAAAATGACGGGCATGCAGCTGATTCGGTATCTAGCCAATATGCGGAAGCTTCGCAGCCTAACGAAAGCGGAAGAACTGATTCATCGCTTCCAGTTTGATCCAACAGGGCCAATTACCCGTATGTCAAAGGGGACAAAGCAAAAGATTGGAATCATCTGCGCATTTATGCATAATCCGGAGGTACTGATTCTAGATGAGCCGACGAGTGGCTTGGATCCAATTATGCAAGCTGCTTTTGCTGACCTGATTCGGGAGGAGAAGCAGCAGGGCAGAAGCATTCTGATGTCTTCGCATATGTTTGAAGAAATCGAGGGGACTTGTGATCGCATTGGCATGATCAAGCAAGGCAGAATGGTCTCGATCGTGCAAACGGAAGAGATTAGAAACAGCTCCAAACGGACATATACCATCGAATTTACCCATTTAACAGAGATGGGATTAATCATTCATAAATTTGTAGCAAAGGAAATCGATGCAGAACATAGGCGTTTAATCATTGAGATTGAAGACGCACGAATGAATGAGCTTCTGCGTGAGCTGTCCACACTGAACATTAAGTCGTTTCGTGAAATTAAGTCTTCGCTTGAAGAACATTTCAAGAGCTACTACAAAGGAGAATATCATCATGTTTAATCGCACGTTGTTCCTGCAAATTGTCGCCTCGAACCGCAAGTTGTTCTTTACCATTACAGGGGTTCTGAGCGTCCTAATCTCAATTATTATGAGTGTATTCGTTCCGTCCACCATTCAGCAGATTGCACAGGCAAACAAAGGAGCAGGTGTAAATCCGCTTGGTGACATTTCATCGCTTCTTGCATTCGTGGCCAACCAATATTATGGGATGTTTGCGCTGATCTTGGGCATGGTTTATGCCATTGTGCTTGGTAATAAGCTGATTGCAGGGCAGGTAGATCGAGGTAGTATGGCAACCCATCTCTCTACGCCGATTTCGAGAACGGAGTTGACCTGTACGAGTGCATTCTACCTGCTTGCCTCACTGGCAGTGATGTTTGCGTTCGTCTTCGGTATTGGCTGCGGTGTGGCAGAAATTACGCAAGCTGGAGAGCTGGATATCATCAAATTTCTTAAGCTGACCGTTGGATTTTTCTTGCTGCAATCGGCCATCGGCGGAATTACCTTTACCGCTTCATGCGTGTTTAATCGTTCTTTCCACTCCCTTGCTGTAGGAGCGGGACTACTCATCTTCTTCTTCGTTGCAAAAATGCTTTCCGGGATGAGCAATGGCCTTGAAGGATGCAAGAATGTAACTTTGGTCACGTTGTATCGTTCCGAGGCTATTATCAGCAATGGACACTATGTTGGGGGACTAATCGTCCTCACTGGAATAAGTATAGGGTTATATTCTGCTGGCGTAATAGTTTTTAAGAGAAAGGATCTTCCTCTTTGATAGGTAGAACTCTGTAAAGCGTTCTAATAAAGAGCAGTAGAGCGAGGAAATAGGCTGTATAAGCAATTACAAGGTGAGAATCATTGCTCACTCCGATTGCAATAAAAGCCCAGATGAAGACGGTTACTACTGCCTGGTCATTGTATCTAATGCCCATCCATGAAGCAAGCAAAGCAGTGATAATTAACATGAAGATCGTCCATGCTTCTTCGGAAATACCGAAACGATCCCAGTGGAAGGCATATAGCGCAACGGCGACGTTGACAATAGTTGCGACGCAAATCCACCCCAAATATAAGCTGAAGGGTAAGAAAACGAATATGCGATCCGCCAGCGTAAAGGGTCTGTTGGAGAATGAACGGATTCTCGTGTATAGAATTATTAGAGTGAATAAGAGTGAAAACATAATGATGACGCTCGCCGTCAATTTTTCTAGATGAAAGGCTGCCAGCCACCAGACGTTGAATATACAACTTAACATGAAGTATAGGCTGCAAGCTTGTACGGACCGGCTCTGTGAACCTTTCTTGGTAAAGGAGTACACCACGAATCCGACCAATAGAGCGTAAATGACAGTCCAAATACCGAAAGCATAGCCTGCGGGCTGAATGAGCACGGGATACTGAGCGGCGATTTGACCCGTTGTTTTGCCTCCTAGCGGCAGCTTCTCAAACCAATAATTGAGGACAAGTACGAGTGCGAGACCTATTGCATTAATAAACGGAAGTACTGAACGCATGTGCAACCTCTCCTCAATCTTCATTAGTAATAGAATATACCGTACTTGTCCCAAAAATGTTTAAATGTTGCCACGATCCGAGCAATGGGCAACGAGACTATAATCTTCCCATGTTGAAGCAAACAAAGGACTTTCATCCCATACTATTGTGTGGAGAATGAAAGTCCAATATTAATTTTCCTGTTTTTGTATCTTTCAGCACTTACATTTAGTTGACCAAAAGTTTAGTTACTTGTATAGCCAAAATGGCTAATGACCGCTTGCGAAGATTGAATGGACGATTGTTGAGGGAACCGCTAAACTGCGAATTTTGTGCTTGATAGCCACCAAAGTGTGAAATTACCGGCTGAGAAGGAGGTTGAACATTTGCATTGTGGGAAGCACTATAGTTCTGTCCATTAAACGACTGGGAGCGGAAGGCATAGGTATCTCCAGAAGAATACTTCCTTTGAAATTAAATAATTTCACATAATACCATTCGATTAGTTAAGAGAACGTCATGCAATTCTATGCTTAGGCGGAGATCAATTTTACGCTGACGATATACTTGATTTAGCTTTGGCTGAGGTCATCAAATGAAGTAAGAAGTTAGATGGAGGGGAGGCCGAGAAACTTTACATATCCGTACCGCTTCCAGGTATCGTGCACGTAACAAATTCGTTAGAGATGAGGCTAATTTCACATCTGGAGAAGAAGATTGTAAGAATCACCTGGTGCTATTTACGGAATATCTGGCTATGTATGGCTTGATGTGGAATATCCATAATTGGTCGACACTCCCATCCGAACTTTCTCACTTAACGGATACGCTTTGGAAAGTAAGAAGGCTGCTATTGGACGACTGGAACATTTCTGTTTCGTGGACAATTGACGTAAATACGAACAGTCTTGGAATGGTCGCTAATGGCTTGATGGCATTCTGGCTTTCTCAAGAATATGGAAATTATTGTAAATAGTGCTCATAGCTCCAGGACCAGTATTCGGATTAAAATTTTTCGATGAATTGCAGATACAAGTATCTAAACTAGTTCTGAAAAATTATGCTAATGATATTGCGACTGGAAGGCCAGCGAGAATCATTAAAACTATGATTGTTACGACCGAAAACGGGATTTATGAGAGTGTCGAAAACTACGAGAATTCGGAATTCGATATTACGCAACTCTCTCAGGAGGAAATCGCAGCTAATTGCGGGTTTGCCAACGTGCACAACTTTTCTAAAATGTACAAACAGAAAAACGGATTCCCTCCCGGAGATATTCGAAGAAGAAACAAGGCGATAAATCCCGTGGGGATACAATTCGTCAGCTGGGTCTGGTTAAAATGAACCTTATTTCGAGATGTATCGAAGTAGGGTTTTTGTTTATATCGGTGACACTACGATCGTTGCAAAATGACATTTTTAGTTGTATGCCTCAATTGAGGGCTCCCGCCATGGTGCGGTACGATAGTATTATCTTAGAAGCGCTTCCGCAGAAAGGAGGAATACGATGCAGCCAACCATTCAGCAAGCAAATAAGAAAGCGATTACAGGAGAACGGGAGTCGTTATGGAAACGGTTCCGAGGGCAATGGGACATCCAATTGATGATTATTCCGGGACTGCTGCTTGTATTCGTCTTCAGCTACATTCCGATGTACGGCATTATCATTGCTTTTCAGAATTACAACATTTTTAAAGGCGCATTCAAGAGCGACTGGGTCGGCATCAACAATTTTCGGATGTTCTTCGAGTCGCCGGATTTCTGGAAAATCATGCGCAATACGATCGTCATCAGTCTGCTCAAGCTGCTGTTCAGCTTCCCTGCGCCGATCGCTTTGGCACTGATGCTGAATGAGGTGGGACGGGCATATTTCAAGCGTGTGATGCAAACGATCAGCTATTTGCCGCATTTTCTTTCGTGGGTCATCGTAAGCGGCTTCGTCATCTCGATGCTGTCGACGGAGAACGGCAGCATTAATATGCTGCTGGAGAAGCTGGGCTTAATCGACGAACCGGTGAATTGGATGACAAAGCCGGAGTACTTCTGGTCCATTCTGATCGCCTCCAACGTATGGAAGGAAATTGGATTTGCTTCGATTGTCTATTTGGCGGCCATAGCCGGAATAGATCCGCACCTCTATGAGTCGGCCGCGATGGACGGGGCTGGGAGAATCCGGCA
Source organism: Paenibacillus rhizoryzae (assembly GCF_059686995.1). Taxonomy (NCBI): domain Bacteria; kingdom Bacillati; phylum Bacillota; class Bacilli; order Caryophanales; family Paenibacillaceae; genus Paenibacillus; species Paenibacillus rhizoryzae. The sequence goes on from NZ_JCAALT010000003.1 coordinate 703,939, forward strand.
AATAATCTCAATCACGATTCCATCGATAATGCCGGTTATTTTAATCTTCCTGATCCTAGCGATCGGCAATCTGATGAGCGCCGGGTTCGAGGATATCCTGATGCTGACGAACAACGGCAGCAATGCGATTTTGCTGGATGTCGGAGAGGTCATCGATACTTATGTCTTTCGTATGGGCTTGCAAAATGAACGCTACTCCTTCGCCGCTGCGGTTGGGTTGTTCAAGGCGGTATTCAGCGTCGGGCTGCTTGTAGGCGCCAACATACTGGCACGCCGTGCCGGACACAGCCTATGGTAGTCCGCCGTCAGTCACAAACTAGGAGAGAGCGGTGGTAATCGAATGAGAGCGGGAATAGGCGATAAGCTTTTGATGACGGCAGTCTATAGCTTTCTGATCGGACTTGGTTTCGTAACGCTGTACCCATTCTGGAATTCCTTCGTCATTTCGTTGAATGCAGGCGCGGATACAGCTTTCGGCGGTATCACCTTCTGGCCGCGAGCGTTCACGCTTGACAATTACGTTGTCGTACTAAAGGATGGCAGGTTTATGAACGGTTTCCTGATTGCGGTGTTGAGGGTCCTTGCCGGCACAGTGCTATCGATCTTCTTCACGGCCATGCTAGCCTACGGCATGTCGAGACGACAAGTCGTGTTCAAGAAGTATTACATGATTTTCTTCATTATTACGATGTTTTTTAGCGGGGGTTTAATTCCGTTCTACATGGTTGTTCGCGAGCTGGGCATGCTGAACACCTTCTGGGTCATGGTTGTACCAGGCATCATCAGCGTGTGGAACATGATCATCTTCCGCACGTTCTTTCAAGAGCTCCCGGACGGCTTGGAGGAATCTGCAAAGATCGATGGCTGCACGAATTTCGGCATTTTCTTCCGTATCGTATTCCCGGTTTCGGGGCCGGTGTTTGCTACCCTGTCATTGTTCACGGCCGTTTATCATTGGAACGACTGGTTTAACCCGGCGATCTTCATCAATAACAGTCATCTGCTTCCGGTCTCTGCGGTGCTGCAGCAGATCTTGAATTCGAATTTGGCACAGGAGATGATTGCCCAATCGACGGGCGGTAATGCCGCCGCGCTGGACGCTCTGACCCGTGCTCGCACCGTCACCAACAAATCGCTCAGCATGGCTACGATGGTTGTGGCGACAATCCCGATCATCGCGGTGTATCCGTTCCTACAGAAATATTTCGTGAAAGGCGTGCTTGTTGGCTCCCTGAAAGGGTAATGACATCGGTGATCCGGCCTTACTCGGCCCTCACATAGCAGCATAAGTAAACCGTTAATAGAAGAAAGGGGTTAGGACATGAAAACTAAAAAGACTGCACTCATTCTGCTTGCAATCACCATGATGCTCAGCCTGATACTCGCTGGTTGCAGCAAAGACAACGGCAATAACACCCAACCGCCTGCCTCATCCGAGACAAACGCCAACCAAGATGCCGGAGGAAACAAAGAAGGCAACGAAGTTAGTAAGGGAGACGATGCTGCGAGTTCGGCCGACTTCAAGTTCGGAAGCGAGCCTGTGGACTTCTCCTTCTACGCTCACTACGACTGGTGGACAACCGAGCCTTGGGGCAACGATGTAACGAGTAAATGGGTTAAGGAGAATCTGAAGGTTAACGTAACGCCAATCCAATCCGGCGGTACGGCTAAGCAGAAGCTGAGTACCATGCTTGCGTCCGACGATTTGCCCGATGTTATCATCATGGACCGGAATGCGGAGGTCGAGAAGTTGCGCGCGGCAGGAAAGCTTGTTGCCTTCGACGACTATCTTGACAAATATCCAAACCTAAAGAAGTGGGCAGGCGACAAAACGTTGAATATGCTCCGCTCCCCGGATGGTAAGCTGTATCAGTTCCCGAACTGGTACACATCCCGTCCAAACGGCAACGCCGGCTATCTGATAAACAAAAATATCTACAATGAGCTCGGCTCACCTAAACTTGAAACATTCGATGATCTCTACGCTTACCTGAGGTTGGTTAAGGAGAAATACCCAGATGTCGTGCCATTCGAGACCGACATTGACGGTCAAGGGGTACATATCTTCACATCAGGCATGGAGAATGGCTTCTCGCCTTCTTATATCGGTGTAAGAGGCGTTCCGAATGGCGATAAGCTTGAATCGGTATACGCGCACCCAGCCTTCATTGAAGCGGTGAAATTTGCAAGTAGGCTGTACCGCGAGAAGCTAATGACGCAGGATGCCATGACGCAGAAGAAAGAGCAAGTGAACGAGAAGATGAAGAACGGCCGTGTCGCCGTCTATCTCTCTTACTCTTCGATGGAACCTTCCATGTCCGAAGGCAATACGCTGCTGAAGCAGCAGAATCCAAACGGCGGCTATGAAATGATCTGGCCGTTGCATAAGGATGGCGTCGATAAGAACCAAGTATTTCCGAACACATTCAATTCGCTGGGATGGAACGTCAACGTAATTACGACAGCCGCCAAAAATCCGGAAGGTATCTTCGCTTACCTCGATTGGATGACCGGTGAAGAAGGCCAATCCGTCATGATGTTCGGTCCTCCGGGACGTTACTGGGATACACGCGACGACAAAGGCGCTCCGATTCCGAACGATAAGTGGAAGAACACGCCTCAAGCCGAGAAAGACAAAGATAAGATGGGCATATTCAACTGGGTCGGCAACACGACGTTCGTCGATACGACGAAAACCGAAATCGAAATGGCTTTACCGCCGGAGAACCAGAACTGGGCTTCCGTACAACAGAACAACGTTTCATGGAAGACATCTCAGGATACGACCGCTTTCGTTAACCTGGATCCTCCGACGGACTCCGAAGAAGGCATCGCAGCAACGGCAATCGAAGACTTATTCAAGAAATATTTTGCTAAAGCGATCTTTGCCGGAAGCGATGCCGAGGTTGATACGATTCTGAAGGAGCTTAACGACAATGCCATGGAGTTGGGCCTTGAAAAGCTGTTGGCTTACAAGACGGAACAATGGCAGGCGAACCTTCAGAAGATGAACGGTCAATAAGCTAGATTCCTTTATGGAAAAGAAAGTATACTGATTCTGGTATACTTTCTTTTTCTAATATTTTGGGGCAATGCTGCCATGGGAGCGTGAAGATATGTACAAGGTGCTTCTAGCAGATGATGAAATGCTGGATCTGGAAGGGCTGGAGCGACTGATACCATGGAGGGAGCTTGACATGGAAGTAGTGGCATCGGTCAGCAATGGGCATGAGGCACTGTCATGGATAGCCGACAATACAATTGATATCCTGGTGTCCGATATTAAGATGCCGCATATGAGCGGCCTTGAGTTGTCCAAACGCGCACTGGAGCTGATTCCCGGACTTAAGACGGCGTTCGTCAGCGGCTATGAGGATTTCCACTATGCGAAGCAAGCGCTCGGGCTTGGTGCATTCGGTTATGTGCTCAAGCCCGTGAATGATAACGAACTGATTGACGTTCTCCGTCGAATCAGGGTTACCTTGGATGGGGAAGTGAAACAGGAGCGGCTGAATGAAGCGTTCGAGGATTCGTTGCCGTTTGTACGCCAAGAAAAGTTGCTGCAGTGGCTGGCGAATAAGAACAACTTTGAAGCCGTGCTGCCTTATTTGGATGAGCTGAACACGAGTGCAGAGGGAGCGGAGTTTGCAGTAGCCGTCTTAGAATGGGATAGCGTGCTGCACAACTTCAATGCGGGGAGTGCTCATGTGCACTCGGCGCCACGGCCTGCCAAAGAGCTGCTGCTTCAGCTATGCCGCGAAAGCGGTCTTATTCTGCTTTGCGAGGCTTCTGATCAGCGTATTGCAGTTTTGGTGCCAACAGCCGTATCGAGATCGGCACTAGCTAATATTGTTCTCATGGTTGAGCAGCGTACCGCTTATACGATTACAATCGGTCTTGGCGACTCCGTAGTTGCGCCGGATATCCCGGCATCCTTTGAGAAAGCGCTTCATTGCTTGACCTACAAGCTTATTGTCGGGAAGAATCGACTGATTTCGGGAAACGACACGAAGCCGGAGCTGCTGGAGAGTACTCAGGATCTGGACTTGCTGCTGAGCCGGATGTTTGTGGCGGTATCCAGCTACGACCTTGTTTCCATTGATGATGAGCTTAATAGGCTCGTCATGATTGTCAAGCAGCTGGGAAACCGGATGACCGTGCACAATTTTACTGTTCATATTTTGTCTCGCCTCGATAATTATCTGACAACTCTGAACGAGAACATGCAGAGTATTCTCGGCATCCGCTTCCAGGATTATGACATTCTTTATGCATTTGAGACCGTCGATGATATCCAATCTTGGCTTAGACGTCGGCTTTTCGAAATTTCGGAAATGCTTCATCTAAAGAAACAGAAGAAGAACCGAAAGCTCATCCAGGAAATCGAGACGTATGTGGAGAAGAATCTGGGTGACAACATTACGTTGCGTGATGCCGCTAACACTTTCTCTTTCTCGCCGAATTATCTCGGTCATCTGTTCAAGGAGGAAACGGGCGAGAATTTCAGCGATTATGTCATTCGCCGCCGTATGGAGGCTGCCAAAACAATGCTGCAGGATCCGAAGATAAAGGTGTTTGAGATCGCGCATCGGCTTGGTTACAAGAACCTTACCTACTTCAGCCGCCAGTTCCGCGACAAGTTCGGCATGACACCGAATGAGTACCGGCGCACCACATAAGGAGAACCTCCAGGATGATGCCTAATTCATTGAAACGCATTGCCGTTCCGTTCGGCTACAAGGTAATGTTCTCCTATCTGATTTTCGTGCTAGTAGCAGTGCTCGGCATCGGTTACTTCGCTTATACCGCCTCCGTTGATTCGATTCGAAGACAGACGGAGGCCCGTATGCAAGATACGCTGGGGCAGATGCGGGATAATGTTGTCTACAAAACGGAATCCGTCAAGCGTATTTCGGATCTCATCTTCTTCGATCAGACCATGCAAAAGACTCTGCGTGTTTTCCGGCTCGGCTTCAGGGGCTATGAGACGACGAAAGAATACTTGCACCCGACCTTCGAGAATGTAATCAAGCTGGCCAGCAGCAAAACGCGGCTGAAGCTATACCTGAACAATCCGCAAATCTGGGAATATTACGGCGATCTGAGTGAAGATAAGGACCCTCTGGCAGGATCGAACACCTTCGACGTTCTGCATCTTTCGCGGCTGGAAGGAGTGCCATGGTACCGAGAGCTGCCTTGGCAGACAGAGAAGTCGGTTGCCAAGGATGTTTTTAAGGGTACGGAGGCAGTTTGGAGGCAGGTCGGCAATGACGCAATTTTCGGCAATATCTCGCTTCTGCGGCGCTTGTTCGACATAGACGAGGAGCAGTTGACCGGGGTAGCACAGACGACCGTGAGGTTAGACGATCTGCTTGAGGCTGCCCAGCACGAGAAGATTGGCGACGAGAGCAGACTCTATGTGTACAATTCCGAGGGTCAGGCTCTACGCGCCTCCGGCGGGCCGTCTATGACATTCAATGCTCTCAAACAAACTGTGGAGGGCCGTTTCCTTCTGATCGAGCAGCCGGTACCGGGTGTCGAATGGCGACTTGTCGCGCTGGTTCCTAATGAATTGTTGGAGCAAGAGGCCGAATCCGTTCGAACCATTACTATTGCGGTATGCGTGGCGGCTCTCGTGTTACTGGTCTTCATAGGTTGGCTCTTTTCCCGCCATTACTCGAAGAAGGTCAGGGGAATCGTAGTATCGCTGAACGCCATGAGGGAAGGGGAGTTTCGGCGCCGTATCCATTACTCGGGCCGGGATGAATTCGCGCAGATCGCTATGGCCTTCAACAGAATGAGCGAGCATATCGATGAGTTGATTCGTGAGGTATATCTAGCGGACTTGTTGCAGAAGGAAGCGGAGCTGGAGTCGCTTCAGGCGCAGATCAACCCGCATTTTCTCTACAATACGCTTTCCTCTATCAGTCGATTGGCCAAATTTGGGGAAACCGACAATGTGCATGATATGGTGACGGGAATTGCTAAGTTCTACCGATTGACACTGAACGAGGGCCGGTCTCTAATACCGGTAGAGAAGGAGCTGGAACAAGTCGGTGCCTATCTAGACATTCAGCGGATCAAGTATCGGAATAAGCTGGAGGTTTGGAACGATATCCACCCGGAGGTACGGGGGCATGTTACGGTCAAAATCATTTTGCAGCCGTTTGTAGAAAACATTCTGGAGCACGCTCTGTTCGGCAGCGGGGGGATTCGGATAAAGCTGGTTGCTTATAAGGAAGGCGACACAATTATCTTCCAGGTCATCGATGACGGCATCGGAATGGATGGGAGTACGATTCGCCGAATCTTTGAGCCGGACGCTGTAAATGGCGGTTACGGCATCCGAAACGTACATAAGCGGATTCAACTGCAGTATGGGGTGAAGTATGGGGTCAGCATCGCCAGTCGCCGGGGGATCGGAACTGCAGTCACCATTACAATACCGGCTAGTCGAGAAGCACGCTGACATCCTCGTCTCATTTACGGCACAAACGTCTGAATAAATTAACTGGTACTCCATCAGAAATAGATTAAAGTCGCTGAGCATGAGCATCAGCGACTTTTTCTATTCATATGACTCCCAGATGTAACTTGACTTACCAAAAATAAGTTATAAATGCTCTCGACAATGGACAATAGTGTCGCGATGGTGAACTTTAGAAACTTAATAATTGATCAAGGTAAAACACAAGCGGATCTAAGTTTTATTGGTAGTCTAAGCATATAACCGTCCAATTGGGTTAGTCCTCAAAAAAGAACCGGCTGTAAATGAACAGCAGGCTCTTTTTTTGGCTCAGATGTGATAGACAGCCTTTCGGTTAATAAAAGCTTTGAGTCACTGCTTACTAATTCAAATTTACCATCTGATTGATATCCGTACCTTCCGTATTTTTGCCCAACAGCCTGCTGAACAGAAACTTGGCCATCTTAAACTTGTTGCCAGTATCCCAATACTCGGCAGTTTCGGCTTTTACCTTAATCAGAACGAGAATCGGATCGTCATAGGTTGTCTCCAGCAGTTTCTCGTAAGCTACGTTCCAAAATTCTTTTATTTTCTCGGTACTGTCCACGAGTTCTGCTTCACCTCGAATGGAGACGAATGATTTACCCGCATATGAAACGTTAACCTGCCGATTGTGGAGCAGTTCTTCAAACTTGCCGGTATCTTTCTTGGTTAGAAACCAAAGGTTACCGTCGAACTCGACATCCTGGGTCTTCATGGGTCGTGAAACCAGTCCATCCTCCGATACCGTTGTTAGCATCGCTATTTCAATGTCTTTAATTAATTCACTTACTTTTGAAATCGCTTCTTGTTTGTTAACAGTTGTCTCCATAGGCACATCCCTTTCTATATTAATTAGTCTGAGGATTATTTTCCCAAGCTCGATCACACTTTATTCATTACAGGGAAAAGAACGCTCCTGAAGGATCGGCATAGCGTTGTCTGGAAAGCGAAGTTTAATAGAGAGGCGGCTATCCCAGGTTCTCTCACGCCTCCACCTTAAAACAATTTTGATGAATTCAATCATGTTTGACACCATTTACATAGGGACCTTCATGATAAACAAAGAGGAACAAGCGAATAAGGGAATTTTGTAAATTACAGAAATCAGCCACCTTGCCAGATTATTGCTGCCGAGGCGGCTTTCATGGTTGGATGAAATTAATGTCAAAACAAGTTAGCTATTACTATACCGTATGCATGAATCTATAATTGAAATTATTTAAGAATATTCGTACCATAAAGGAATCAAACCTTGGAAACGGCATCGACGTCATCCGTCATCAATACCAACGGAAAAACATGGTTTTGGAAACAATTATGTATTTATATCAAACCATGTCCATTCGCTCGAGGATGCAGGCGTTTATTCAAGATACAGAGCAATGAAGTGACACGGAAAAAAGGAACAATCTATAATTTAGAGGGTAAGGTTTGAACATAATAATATCTCTCATTTATCAGGTGATAGAGAGAAGCGTTTAGAATTGGATTCTGTCCGTAAGGAGTATGGGTTATCATCGACATTAACCCTAAAAATATCGAAAGAATTGGATGAACTGCTAAACACCTTTATGTTGTGCTGTATGAAAAAAGCAAGAATATTAATTAACTTAAACAGCCGCCTGTCCAGCTTAATTGCTGCTGAGGCGGCTTTCATGGTTAGATGGGTCTAACATCGAGCTAGTTAGGTATACGTATACCCGTCTATAATTAAATCAAGTTTTCCTGTTTTGGGGTCGATGACAAGACCATGAACCGGGACGTCTTCGGGTAAAAGAGGATGATGTTTGACGGTCTTTACACTAGATTTGACTGATTCTTCTACACTATCGAAACCGTGCAACCATTTATGCAAATCAATTCCAGCACTTTCCAAGGTTTTGAGCTTTTCGGACGAGATACCTCTTTCTTTCATTTTGTTTACTGTCTGGTCAGGGTCAATAACACCCATTCCACAATCATGATGCCCTATTACAAAAACTTCATCTGCTTTTAATTCATAAACTGCCACTATAATGCTTCGCATTACGCTGCCGAACGGATGCAAGACAATTGCGCCTGCGTCCTTGATAATTTTAGCATTTCCTTCTTTTATATTTAAAGCACGGGGCAGCAGATCGACAAGCCTGGCATCCATACAAGTCACGACAACGATTTTTCTATCCTTGAATCGTATTCCTTGGTATTTTTCAAATTCTTTATCCTCGACGAATTCCTTATTAAAATTCAATATTTCATATAAACGTTCCATAATTCATTCACCTCAAATTTTTAATCTGAAAATAATTATACCCGGCGCGGCAAACAAATGCTAATGAATACAGATTTAGCTAGCCGTAAACAGAATGTACTGGAGGTCGACCAGTAAGTTCTTGTGACCTCATAATACGAATGGGTACGAAAGCTTAACAAAGATCGGGTTGCCAATCAGTTGTTGGCCTATTGCGTTAGTGGAGAGAATTTCAAGTGTTGAGTTTTCAATAATTAATTGCTAATTATGAAAATGAGTGTGTCACTGCTAAGTGAAAAGCCTACCCGGATAATATTATGAGCAGGCTTTTATGCATTATCGTCTGTACCACCGTCGCAACTCCTCCAGTGTGATTTGGTTGAAAAACCCATGATTGACCTGTTTTGTTATATTTGAACACGGAGACTAATTTTGAATCAAGTCTTTCGCATGATGTTCAAAACCTAAGTCGTCTAAATCGCCTTTCTCGTCCTTCAATACGTGAATTAAATAGGCTTCTCCTGCTCGAGAGGCTTTGAAAATCAGATGTTCTCTGTCGATGAGTATAGTATCATGGCCGCATTGTTTAAGGCACACTTCCACATCATGCAATGTAGGCATTTGGTTTTCTTCCAGAAAGACAATTCCTCTCAGCAAAGAACTTTTGTCCCCGTGAATAACTTTAAAATGAATAAACTTTTCCTTTAACATGGCAACGTTCACTCCTTCTCTTGTGTGTTTCTCTATATGTTCATATTAATGTGTCAACGTTCATGTTGGTTATCGGGAAGTTCTCTGATCTTTGAAGAGTAAAATCCCTATTTTATGCCCATGTAAATGCGGAAGTTAGCGTAAGCTGTGACATTCATCTTGGATAATTGATGGAACAGACAAACGCGAGCTGTCAATGAACCGGTGGCATTCCGAGAGCGAATAAGTGAAGCGGAAAGCAGACCATTAGCATTTTGTGATTCCAGCAGCATGCAGCGGCTTTTTATCGATTCGTTCGGCAGAGCCGCCGTTTTTTTTCTGATCCTTGCATCATCGGAATCCTTTGAACCCTATGTGAGGTACGACAAAGATCACTTACTGGTTCAGCGAATGAGTCTACAATAGAGGTGTCCGAATAAGATGAAAGGGAGTGCGAGCCTATGCTTTCTGGCGCTATTTTAGCCGGGGGAGCCAGTGAAAAGCTGGAAGGAGGTTTAAAATCTCTCTTCGCATTTAGCGGTATCCCGCTCACTCAACGTCAGATTGGCCGCATGCGGGAACTTTGCGACGAGATTGTCGTCGGCACAGGCGAACCGAAGCTGTGCGTTTCTGCAATAGAAGCCCTGATCCGAGAAGACCGTCCTGCTGTTTATTCAATGCTGGAGCAAGCGAACTGGAAGGCGGTAAACGATTCGTCTTTTCAGGCTAGAGGAATTGCGCTTCATTTTGTTGCAGTGATGAATACGATAGAGGATATTGAAGCCATGAAGCGGATAGCGACATTCTAGGCTTAAAGGGCAAATTTGTGCAGTTGTGATTTATATCATAGTTCGCTGCAGCAATAAGGAATAAGCTTGATCTGTAGCAAGTGGTTCAGAAAGCCGCGGTTATAAGGAGATGAGTGACGATGAAAGCCCAATAAGAGCTTAAGGCCATGGAACAAATATCAGCTCATGAAGAAGTAAATCGAATCGACCGTATTATCCAGCAGATGGCGCTTGCCGGCGTCGATCGGCATATGTCGTTAGCCAAGCTTGCCGTGGAAGAAACGGGACGAGGCGTCTATGAGGATAAGATTACGAAGAACTTGTTCGCTACGGAGTCCATCTATCACAGCATCAAAAATAATAAAACGGTCGGCGTAATCGAAGAGAATACATATGAGCACTATCAGCTTGTCGCTGAGCCCGTCGTCATCCTAAGGTAAAAACGTAAGGGTGGCATCTGCAGCTGCGCAAATGGAAAGGAAGAATAATGATGGCCAATGAAAGAGCCTTTAGCCAAGACGGATATGAACATCCGTCGGTCGAAGGCTCTTCGTTAATTATGGCAGCCATCGGGGATTTCCCGGCGGCTGCGCGAGGCAGAATTACATTTGGCATACTTCAACGGGGCAATAGTCGCACCGGCAGATGTTACGCAAGTGCTGACCTTCCAGTTTGCCGTAAGTGCTGCTTAACGGGATCAATAAAGAGCAGAGCGCGCCGGGCTTGCCGTACATCATCAGGTCGCGAAGGTTGGTTTCCGATATCCGGTGCATAAGACCCATCCACCTCATGAATTCAGTCGCGAGATCACCATGCTGCCAAATTAGCGCTTCCAGATCTTTGCGCTGTATGATGCCGATTCGGCTTTGCTCCGTCGTCTCCGCACCGAAGCAGTGAACCGATTGATTAAACTGATCCAGCTGGCCAAACAGGTCGCCCTTTCGATAGAGGTGAAGGACGAACTGCTTGCCGCTATCTGCTAGCTTGCTGAAGCGGATACCGCCGCTCAGGACGTAATATAGATGATTCGCCGGATCGCCTTCCTGGTACAAGCATTCGCCCTTGGCGTAAGTCTTCCTATACATGATCTCTTGAAGCTTCTCGCAGCTTGCCGGAGAGAAGAATTGTTGAAGGCCTTCTAATTCGGCTGCGCCGGCGGATATATACATCGACATAAGAACATGCCCCCTATCAGAAAACTCATACACTCATCTAATCTCCTGCCCGCCTCCTTGTTTATCGGGGGATATCCTGATCTTTCCGGCGGGAACATCCCTACCTTGAAATAAGAACATCTCTCCGGCATTCTTCGATTTCCCCTAGACAAATAATCAGGAAGCCGGCCTCATTAAATCAGTAGGAATCCCGATAACAATCCGTTTCCATTGCCGATATGATAAAGACAAATAGAACTTGAGGAGCTGGTCGGAATGATGATGAATTGGCTTAGAGGGAACCGTTACGCCGCCATTCTGCTTACTTTGCTAAGAGTATATGTAGGTTGGGAGTGGATGACAGCTGGCTGGCATAAGCTCACGGGAGATAAGGTATTCGATGCAGCAGGTTTCATTCAGGGGGCGATTAGCAAGCCAGTAGTCGATATGGGAACTCACGAGAACATTTATCCCAACTTCGTATGGTTTCTCTCCCATTTTGCGCTGCCGAATGTTGGGATGTTTAACATTCTCGTGCCGTGGGGAGAATTTCTGGTTGGCCTCGGGCTAATTATCGGCGGTTTAACAACAGCCGCTGCATTCTTCGGTCTGCTGATGAATTTCATGTTTATGTTCGCAGGTACGGTCTCGATGAACCCATGGCTCGTGCTGCTTGGCGTTATCCTTCTCATTGCGGGAGCAAATGCGGGACGTTTCGGAGCGGATTACTATTTGCTGCCGGTTATCCGCAAAGCTGTTCATCGTCTAAAACAAGTTCAAATTAAGAAGAAATTTAAAAAAATGCCTATGTAATACAAGGGAAGGGAGATGTGAACCACATGGGACCGGATGAAATCGTCACAAGTGTGGAGCCAAAGCCCACTATGCTAAAGTTGCTTGAAACTTTTCAAGCGGAGCACTTTCAGTTGACGCAGCAGTTCAATCAGTTTTATATAAAAGTATCCGAAGCGGATCGCAATAAAGGCTTCCAAGATGAGGAAAAGAAGGCCTTGATTCACTCGCTGCGGGAGAGTGTCCGTGAATTCGTCAAAATGATGGAGCGGCATGTCGCAAGCGAAGACGAGGAACTGTTCCCAAGTCTGGCTGCATGCTTCACGGAGGAAGAGGTCGTACCGTCATTCCGCTTTTCTTCCCTGCTCATGGAACAATATTTTTGCTCCGCGCGCTCTTATTTGAAGCTTTTTCTCGACGTGTCGGAACCCGGAAGCGATCAGTTCACAAAGAAAGAACTAAATCGAACGATATCACTCTTGCGGGAAGGGTTGATCCTGTTAACGGAGTATTTCAAGGTCGAGCAGCAGCTCATTCTACAGCAGGCGGAACAAAAGCTGCAAACGAAAGACGTCAGCAACGCGAAGGAAGGCGGATGAGAGCAATGGCTATCACCAATTTCAATAAGATATTGATTGCTTATGACGGATCGGAGATGGCTGAGAAATCGCTCAGGCAAGCAATAAAGCTTGCGATGCACAACAATAGGGCCGAGCTGCACGTGCTGCATGCGATCTATGAGACGCCGATTTTTGAAGAGACGGCATACAGGGAAGCCGGCGGAATGAAATATTTGCGGAAAAGCGCGGAAGCGATGATGAGAGAAGTGGAAGAGTCGCTAGATGGCTTAAGCAATCCGGTGTTCGTACGAATCGTCGAAGGGCGTCCGGATAAGAAAATCATTGAGTACGCGCATAGACATCAAATTGATTTGATTCTAATGGGCAGCAGGGGATTAAGCGGATTGAAGGAACTGGTCCTTGGAAGCATCAGCCATTATGTGGTGCAGCATGCTAACGTTCCGGTTTTTATTTATAAATAAACGTCAGAATTCAGAAGAAGCGCCGGTATGCAGCCGGCGCTCCTTCTGGCTTAGAATAACTTCGGACAAACAAGGACGACACGCGTGCCCCGACCCGGCAAGGAATCTATCGTTAGCTCTCCGCCGACCCCTCTTGCACGTTCCTCCATGCTGAATAAACCGACTCCTTTCATATCCTGATTCCGGATAAAACCATTGCCGGTATCGACAATTTGAACCTCCACCCGGCTCTCGGATTCAATTAGCCGGACCTCTGCGGAAGAAACATTGGCATACTTGCTAATATTCGTCAATGCTTCCTGGATAACACGGTAGATGGTCGTCTCGGTTTGGGCGTTCAGACGTTTACGCAGATTGGATTCGAAATTGACCTGTATGGCAGAATGTTGGGTGAAGTTCTCGATATAGGTGCGGATGGCAGGGACGACGCCTAAATCATCAAGCACTGACGGGCGCAGCTCCCAAGCAAGGTTGCGTACCTCCTCCATTACGGAGGAGACGCTCCGACGCAGCCCCTCAAGCTCGGGGCTGCCCTTATCTGCGATGATGCGATCCAGCTGGATGAGGAGGGAGAACATATTCTGGCCGACACCATCGTGAAGCTCGCGGGAAATGCGCTTACGTTCTTCTTCCTGGATGTTCATGACTTGCGTCATAAGAAGCTTCAACTCTTCCTCGATTCGTTTAAGCTCCGTCACTTCGTTCCGAATCGCCAAGTATTGATAAGGGTTCCCGGATTCATCGAGGAAGGGGACGATCGTTGTATTGACCCAGTAATAAGTGCCGTCCTTCGCTTTGTTTCGTATATCGCCCTTCCACACTTTGCCTGAGGAAATCGTTCCCCATAGTTCGCGAAAGAAAGCTTTGTCATGGTTGCCCGAATTGATAATTCGATGATCTTTTCCAAGCAGTTCATCCCGGGCATATTTGGAAATCTCGCAAAATTTATCATTCACATAAAGAATAACGCCGCGCGCGTTCGTCACGGCAACAATGGAGGATTCATCCAGAGCGAACCTGAGATCGTTCAGCTGTTTGAGCGACTGCTGAAGGTGGTGGCGGAACGGAGTTTCTTCCAGCTGTGCTTCGATTTGTTCGAGGAGCTCTCCGACATTTTGTCCGATTACCGAGGAGAAGAATCTGTTCACTTCTTTATTCAAAGTTCAACAGCCCTTTCTTCATCGCAAATTTGACCAACTCTGGTCTTGTTTTCAAGCTGAGCTTTTCCATCAGGTTGCTCTTATGCGTTTCCACTGTTTTGACACTGATAATCAGATTCTCGGCGATTTCCTTATTGGAATACCCTTTCGCAATCCAGCTTAAAATTTCTTTTTCCCGTTCGGATAAGGATTGGGAGCTTTCGCCATGCTTGGCTCTGTCCAAATATTCGCTCATGAGCCGCTTGGTCGCTGTGGGATAGAGGTAGGCATCTCCTTGGGCAATCGTTTGAATCGCGTTTATCAATTCTTCGTGAGGCGCGTTCTTTAATATATACCCGGAGGCGCCCGCATGAATCGCTCTGAACAAATACTCATCGTCATCATGCATGGTCAACACAAGGATGAAGCAAGCGGGAAGGTGTTTCTTCAGTTCGGAAGTTGCCGTGAGGCCATCTTTGCCGTGCGGCATGCTTAAATCCATGAGAACGACATCCGGTACAAGGCTGAGCGCTTTCGCGATGCCTTCGTCGCCATCCGCGGCTTCCCCGATAACTTCCATGCCATTGTTCGCATTCAAGAGTGTCATTAATCCGGATCTTACGATTGCATGATCGTCAACGATTACAATTTTTATCATGATGCTCCTCCCAACAGTAGCTTTTAAATAAACGTATGCTGCTTGTTATTTTCTTAGCTCCTCGCGATTCATTTGAGAAAGCAAAGCGTTCAACCCATTTGCTGCCTCCGTGATCACCGTTATATGTTTCTTTTCGTATATGCGGTCGCAGCGGTCCCCAATTAAGAGCACGGCGCCAAACTCGCTTCTACTTGTGATAGGAACTGCTAGGGCAGATCTTAAATGCTCCAGTCTCATGATGGCATATTCGCATTGAAGCCTGGCTCTCTCCACAACTTCAATTGTTGCATCGACGCGGACGGGGCGACCGAGCTTTATGACGAGTCCAGCTATGTCGCGGTTCGGCCGAATTAGCAGATCTTTATAGCGCTGGCTTCGGTTGCCGCATGCAAATGCCCACCGGATGCGGTTCGGTTCGTACTCATGTAGAGCCAACGCGCAGTAATCGCTATTTGTCGCGATGCGGACTGCAGTTAATTCATTTTGGATCTTTTCATGTAAAGGGCCCATTACCTGTAGTCACCTCATTCTATAAGGCATAGAGCGTGTTGTATGGCTCTTATAAGTATATCGTTTTCTTATGTAATTGTAAGTCAGGGAATCCCCTGAATCTAGTAGAGGCAAGGCTTTCATCCATGTCAGGGAAAGCTTCTTGCGGAGAGAGTTAATTCCTGAATCATGTTCAAGATTTATTCCTCCTAATATCCGTGTTTCTACCGATAACAAGAAGAACTTGCCGGAGGTATGTTGGAATCAACAAATAACGAGGAGCTGGTTGAAATGATGAAATGGCTTAGAGAAAACCGATACGCGGCAATCTTGCTGACATTAGTTCGATTCTATGTGGTCTGGGAATGGCTGACTGCAGGCTGGCACAAGATTAACGGTGGCAAAGCATTGGACGCGGCAGGCTTTATTCAAGGGGCGGTAGCGAAGCCGGTCCTGGACAGCAAGAGTCACGACGCGGTATATCCGCATTTCATAGCTTTTCTCAAGCACGTCGCGCTGCCGAATGTGAAAGTATTCAATATACTCGTCCCGTGGGGGGAGCTGCTGGTCGGAGCGGGATTGCTGCTCGGCGCGTTAACGACAGCCGCTATTTTCTTCGGGCTGACGATGAACTTCGCCTATATGTTCGCATGCATGCCTAAAGCTCTCAACATTTCATGTATAAATATGTAAAGTGACTGTTGCGGATATTCTCAGTAATTAAGAAAATCACGCTAATTAATAAGCCCTTTAGAAAATGCTTTCTCATTATTTGTGAAAGCGACCCTTGATAAATCTCGCTTTTCCCTTAGTCTATTCTCACCAATTCTGGCGTCACACAAAATGCGATATTCCTTAATTCTTTAGACTTATTTCAGAATTCGTTAGAAAAGTTTATTAGAAATCCTTAGAAAAGAAACGCATGCACTGTTGTGTATGAAAATACATAATCTGTCGCTTATGGACCATTGCGCTGCTGGGAATCGACGGCCTAGGCATGGACGAAATCAGGTTGACAGGAAATGGGCCAACGTTGGAATTCTGGCAGCCAAATAGCATACACTATACCCGTCGAAAGCAATATGCAAATGGAGGCTGTAAAAAATGGGTAATATTGCGATTTTCGGATTTGGCCGCATCGGCAGACTGCTGCTGCGCGTCGCGCTTCAGGACAGGCTCTTCGTTCCGGTTTCGGTATCGGATATCAAGGACGAGGGCACGATTGCCGCGCTATTTGAAGTAGATTCCAATTATAAACGTTGGCACGAGGACGTATCTGCTCAAGACGGTGTGATGGTCATTGGCGGACGAGAGATACTTTATATTAATGCCTCTCAGGAAGTGCCGGACTGGAAGGCGCTCGGCGTGGATCTTGTCGTCGATTGCACGGGCCGCGCCGTCGTCCGTTCTGTAGCGCAGGTGCATCTGGATCGCGGCGCCAAACGCGTCTTGATCAGCGGGCCAAGTAAATCCCTCGACGATTGCGATGCGGTGCTGCTGAAGGGCATCAACCTTGATAGCTTCGATTCCGATAAGCACCGGATCATCAGCATGGCCAGCTGCACGACTAACGCCTTGGCCGCCGTCGTCAAATTGGTCAAAGAAAACTACGGGATCAAATTCGGACTATTCTCCACTGTCCATTCCTATACCAATACGCAATCGTTAACGGATCAGCCGATGCGCGACCGCCGGGACTCGTGGGCGGCGGCAGAGAACATCATACCGTCTTCGTCTGGCGCAGCTAAGGCGCTCAAGTTCATCTGGCCGGACCTGAAGATCACGGGCAAAGCGTACCGCATACCGACGCGCACGGGCAGCATCGCTGAGCTGAACCTAATCACGGAGAAGCAGTGCTCGGTTCAAGAAGTGAACGATATGTTCCGCCGCGCCGCGCTGGAAGGCGACTTGAAAGGCGTCATGGACGTACTCGAAGGCGAATGGGCGTCGTCGCGAATTGTCGGCGACCCGCATACGTCGATCATCGATCTGCCGCTCACTCACGTGGAAGGAGAGCTTTTGTCCGTCGCTACATGGTACGACAATGAATGGGGCTTCGCTACGCGTCTTGCGGAGGTTGCCGCATTCTTGGCGAGCAAATAACGGAGACTGTCCCGGCACGCCATTTCAGTGACTGGAAAATTGGGATACAGGATTATTTAGGATAAGCAAAAAGAAGATCGTTTAAAAAAGAGGAGCCGGATATTTATTCGCTTCCTTTTTTTTTTTGAATGTAATATCGCTAACTTCCTGTCGCTAAGTAAACCCATGCAGCATTAAGAGGTTACTCAAGAATGAAGCCCTGACTATCGTTGTTTTGCTTGCGCTAAAAGAAGAGTCTGAGTGTTGCTTGCGATTTAATGGTGTGGTTTCCGTCAATCACATTGAATCTTGAATTGTAAAGCATGGCGTAATATGAGACTATCCATTTCGGAGTAAAGGTTTATAATGGACTTGTCATAAATACAAGAATACGGATGGTCCAGGGAGGATAAGAGGTTGAAAACAAAAGCGTGGTATGCTAAGGCGCCGTTTCAATTTGAACTTCGTGAAGGAGAGCTTGGGGAGATCAGTGACGACGAGGTATTGATTCGTGTCAAAGCTTGCGGCATATGTGGAACGGACATGACCAGCGCGAAATCGTCCGCAGTAGATTGGGAACCGATTGGGCATGAAATCGCTGGTGTTGTTGTTCGAAAAGGCGCGCGTGTCGACCATGTGGTAGAGGGCGCCTCAGTTACGTTGGAGACGAGCACGTTTTGTCGGATGTGCAAATGGTGCCGGGACGGGCGTTATGATTTGTGCAATAAGGGGCCGAGTTTCTGGGGTAGGAATTTCTCAATGGGATTCGCCGATTATATCGTCGCTCCAAAGGAAGTCGTCGTTCCGTTCGAAGGGTTGTCCTTCGCTGTTGCCTCTCTAGTGGAGCCGCTTGGCGTGGCGGTCGACCTTACGGAGACCGTTGACATTCAAATGGGCGATGATGTGTTGGTACTAGGGCTTGGACCTATCGGCTTGATGGCGCTTCGCCTCGCGAAGCTACGTGGCGCGCGTAAAATCTACGCGGCGGCCCGATCCCACTCGGTTAAGCGAATCGAGACGGCGCTCGCATTCGGCGCGGATGAAATCATTTATACGGACAAGACGCCTCTCGAGTCATACATATTCGACCGGGAGGGAGTGGACCGCGTGCTTGTTTCAGCGCCACCGTCGACGATTCCATCCGCGTTCAAGGCAGCAAGGAGTGGCGGCGTGATCGGCTTCATCGGCATTGAGTATGGCGCTGGAGCGAGTATTACGTTCGATGCGAATGAATTCCATTTCAAAAAGCTGCAGTTGAGAGCGTCTCATGCGACCCCCGCGTTGTTCTTTCCTAAATGCATTGAACTGCTGAAGTCGGGAGCTGTCAATGGCGATGCCCTGATCTCACACACATTCGCTCTGGAAGAGTTCCCGGCCGCGATGCAGGGGCTGCTTGACGATCGCGGGTCGGCGGTCAAGATGGTCATGGTCAATGAGTAGGAATATGAAATTGTATTTTATCTTATATTATTAATCGAGCTGAAGCAAAGCCGGCTGCGGGAATACCGCAAGCCGGCTTTGCTTCAATTGCTACCATTAATGATCACAAACACATTTGGTATATCAAGGGTTTCTGTGATGAAATCTCATTATCTTGCCTGAAGGCAGTCCCTCATTTTAGAATTTTTTCTCAACAAAGCTGTATTCGAGAAGATGTTTAAAGCTAATTTAAGGAGAGCGTTAGTTAGGCAAGCTCTTCTTCAAATCATAGCGTTGGACTCTCCATACGATCATAATCACTCCAAGGGCCAGAAGGATGATACCGCTCCAGGCAATCTGTTCAAGTCCCAGATAGGAAATAAATAAACCTCCTACAAAAGTGCCGAGCGTGATGCCAAAATTAGTGAAGGATACAACTAAACCATTGGAAAACTCAGGTGCATCGGTAGCGATGGATGTAATCCATAACTGAGTAAAGTTTAGGCCGATGGTGGTGATAATGCCCCAAAGCAAGACAAGCAAGGCCATTGGAATCGAATATCGGCCAAAGAAATCAACCATCAAGTAAATAAAACCGAAAACAAAGGGGAAAATTAAGGCGGTTCTTATCATGTTTTTACTAAAAACATATCCGGCTACTAAATTGCCAATCATACCGCCAACACCATATACGATCAACATCAAACTGATTTGTTTTCCTGACATATGAGTGATTTGACCCAGGTATTCAGCAAAGTAGCTGTATACGGAAAATACGCCGGACATAATTAAAGTAGAGGCGATTAAACTAAGCCAAACTTGAGGTCGTCTCAGTATGCCAAGTTGTGTTGAATAGGACATTTTCCCATGTACAGGCATAGAAGGAATAAAGGCCGCAATGCCTATCATTGCAAGTGCGTTAATGGCTCCCGAGAACAACAATGCGGATCGAAGGGAAAATACGTCTGCAATAAAAGTGGTGACCGGAATACCAAACACGAGTCCAGCGGTAACCCCCATAAATACTTTACCAACGGCCTTCATACTTTGCTCTTTATTTACCGAATTGGCTGCGGCAATAAAGGCGACTGAGAAATAAACGGGATGCAAAAAGGCCGGAATTATTCTAGCAATGATTAAAATCGGATAGTTAGGAGCAAAAGCACCAACAACACTGCTTAGAACGAAAATGGATAGTACTGCAACCATCATTTTCTTATGATTGATGCCCGAAAACAACAATGTCATAAACGGGCCAAATAACGCGATGACCAATGCGAATAGACTGACCAGCAAACCAGCTTGAGAAGCGCTGATTCCGTAAACATCAGACACTTGAGGCAAAATTCCTACGATGCCAAGCTCAGTATTGATAATTCCAAATATGCCAAAGGTGATCATAAACAATCGGAACATTCTAGGTTATCCCCTTTTCTAAATAAATATTAATCGAACTTACATCCAAGCCGCGTCCGGCAACAACCAAAGTTTAATACGATCTCCGCATAGGCAGCAGTAAGATAGATTACAATGGAATTTTCCAGATTCGAACAGTAGTTTTGCGTGTCGATTCAATAGAAAAGGAGCCGTCCACATATGGAAGGCTCCTGTTTATTGTTGTCTCTTCATTTCGCAAACAGTCAGATATACTATTTGATTCTATTAGATGGATGCTTTGTGCTGTGCAATGGCAATCGTGAGTACCAGCCCTTATGACTATTCGGACCCGAATGTATTACTTTACCGCTTGGATTTATGATATTGAACTTCCGTAAGTTAGATTACAGATATATGTCGCATGCTGAGCTAAGATGAGCACATAACAAGGAGGGATGCACAATGAATAGAATTGAAAATCAATTCTCCTTCGGTTACAGACTTCTAAAGTAATCTACATTACTGAGAAATCATCCATTTAGGGTTATGATTACTTCATCCTTTTGGAGGTTCCAAAGGAGCTGCAGCTGCAGCCGAAAAAGTATCAACGTGAACCGCCAAGTAAATAATTATCGCGGTTAAAGATAGGATTCGAACAACGCTAGAGGAGGAGTCAATAAGTCCAATTGAATATTCGATTCAAAGCAAAACCGGGAAAAAGAAGAATTCAGCAAGGAGCTATCTTCCCTTATCGAAGACATGTCATCCGAGCAAGCATTCATCAGCGCCATTGTCTTCGATGACCTGGATCAGCCGGATGACTTGGTCATTATGAAACATGGCAAGGCACGCGAGATAGCTGGATTGCGGTATAAATCCTTGAACTTAGGAACAGATTATTTATAATCCACTGGAGAAACATTGTCGCGCCAGACCTTAGAGACTTAGTGATTTTTTGGGAAAAATAACTTTTTGACATAAAAGGAGATACTTTTCATGACAACACCTAAAAAACTTCTTTCCACATATAATCTAGGAAATCTTACCTTGAAAAACCGAGTAGTCCTTGCCCCGATGACTCGCATTTCTGCCGAAAAGAATGGTAATGCAACCGATAGAATGGCGCGATATTATGAAAGCTTTGCTGCGGGTGGATTTGGTCTTGTGATTACCGAAGGAACATACCCAGATGAAGAATACAGTCAAGGATATAGTCATCAACCAGGAATCGCAAATGTTGAGCATGTCGGAGCATGGAAACAAGTAACTGAAGCTGTTCATGCAAAGGGTAGTAAAATTATAATGCAAATTGCCCATGCCGGTGCTCTCGCTATGAGTAATATTTATAAAAATGGGACAGTGGCTCCTTCGGCCGTGAAGCCATTAGGTGAGCAATCACCAGCATTTGGAGGGGAAGGCGACTATTTAACGCCGAAGGAACTTACACGAGAAGAAATCAAAGCTATCATAGCGGAGTTTGCGGAAGCAGCTTTAAGAGCCGAGCAAGCAGGGTTCGACGGGGTAGAGATTCACGCGGCAAGCGGTTATTTATTGGACGAATTTTTGACGGATTTCACAAACCTACGTGAAGATGAATATGGCGGATCAACTGAGAACCGTGTGCGCTTTGTAGCCGAAGTTATTAGAGCCGTTAAGGAGAAAGTTGGTCAACGTATGGTTGTCGGCGTTCGAATATCGCAGGCTAAAGCCAATTACTTTGCGCACAAGTGGAACGGTGAAGAAGACGCCCGAATCATTTTCGAAGCCATTGGCGCAGAAAAGCCCGATTATATCCACACCGTTGAATATAATGCCCATTTACCGGCCTTCGGGGATAGCGGTTCAACACTAGCAGAATTAGCGAAAAAATATGGAAATACAACAGTTATTGCTAATGGGCAACTGGATCAGCCAGAGGATGCCGAAAGGGCGCTGGAGGCAGGTTCCGATTTGATTTCACTAGGAAAAGCCGCGCTAGCTAATCATGACTGGGTGTACAAAGCAGAGAACGGCCTTCCGATGGAATCATCTTTAGATAATATTTTGGCTCCTACACCTAATCTAAAGGACGAAGAATTGTATGTGCATGCGAAGTAAAGAATATCCTTATTGAAGAAATAACGAGACTAATATGAGGATTTGTACAAAAACACGGCCTATGGGTCGTGTTTTTGTTATTTGGAGAACTGGAGGGGAATGCTAGTTGATAGCGATAGGTGGTACAACGGCATTCTACGGATACATAAAAATCAGGTAGGATGGGGAAGTTATTCCTGCGGCATAGTTTACATAAACTGGGGGGGGACTGGGATGGGTTTTGGGAGGAGAACAAAGGTACCGAAGGTCTTCCTGGATAAATCAACCTTACATCAGAGCGAACGTCTCTCCTCTTCTCTCGAAGAAAACAAAACCAAACTTCATGCAATCTTCGAAAGCTGCGCTGATGTTGTCTTTCGCCCATTTTATATTGGCGGGCAACAACACGCCTTCCTTCTATATATTGATGGATTAATCGATAGTGCGCAATTGGATGAATCGCTGTTAAAGCCACTCATGTCTAGTACGCCTTCCGAAATGCCCAATGATGTTCCAGAACTTCTTCCATTCCTTCAAAATCGTCTCATCATGATTTCCCAAGTGAAACAGACGGCGGAATTGGTTCGGATTGAACGCGAGATACTACATGGTTCAGTAGTGATATGCGTGGACAACCAGGCAGAAGCAATTGTAGTCGGCTTGCCGGGAGGTAACACGAGAGCCGTTGATGAGCCTGCTTCCGAAAGTACTGTACGCGGTTCGCGCGACTCGTTCACCGAAATTCTTAGCACGAATACGAGCTTGATCCGCAGAAGAGTTCGATCCTCCCGCTTGAAAATCGAAATGCTCACGGTCGGAGAAATCACGCGAACCGACGTAGCCATCGCCTATTTGAAAGGGATTGCGAACGAATCCACCTTGCAAGAAATAAAATCGCGAATTCAAGATATTGAAATTGACGTCGTGCTGGAATCCGGATACATCGAACAATTAATCGAAGAGAAAACGTACTCCCCGTTTCCTCAATTTCTCGTGACGGAACGCCCCGACTATCTCGCCGCCGCCTTATTGCAAGGGCAAGTCGCGATTTTTACTGATGGCTCCCCGTTTGCGATCAGCGCTCCGATGACGTTCTGGGGGTTTATGCAGGCCGGCGAGGATTATTATGAACGCGTGCTGTATATTAATGCCATTCGAGTGATCCGGTTTATCTTTGCCATGATTGCATTACTGCTGCCTTCTCTTTATGTTGCGCTTACGACCTTTCATCAGCAAATGATTCCGACGAATTTTCTGCTTAGCATAGCCGCGGCTCGCGAAGGGGTTCCTTTTCCGGCGTTGATTGAAGCCATGCTAATGGAAGTGACGTTCGAGGGCTTAAGGGAAGCCGGCGTCCGCTTGCCGAAGCAAGTGGGACAGGCGGTCAGTATCGTTGGCGGTTTGGTCGTCGGTCAAGCTGCGGTGCAGGCAGGCATCGTGTCCGCTCCGATGGTAATTGTCGTGTCCTTAACGGGCATCGCTTCGTTTACCATCCCGCGGTATAATTTCTCCATCGCTTTCCGGATGTTACGGTTCCCCTTGATTATCCTTGCAGGCATGTTCGGTCTTTATGGCATTTCAATTGGCTTGGTGTTGATTTTAGTCCATCTCAGCGGGTTGAAGTCTTTCGGGGTTCCTTATCTGTTCCCGGTGGCACCCGTTACCTTGCAAGGCCTCAAAGACGCGCTGTTCCGCGCTCCCTTGTGGACGCTGTATCTCCATCCGCAAACGGTCGGCAAGAAATTAAGAAGAAAGGGGAGCGGCTGATATGCCTGCGCGCATGCTTCTCTTGCTTCTGTTCGTACCGCTGCTAAGCGGCTGCTGGGATCGGGTCGAAATGAACGACATCTCTTTTTTTATGGCTTCGGGCTTGGA
Organism: Paenibacillus rhizoryzae; assembly: GCF_059686995.1. Lineage (NCBI taxonomy): Bacteria > Bacillati > Bacillota > Bacilli > Caryophanales > Paenibacillaceae > Paenibacillus > Paenibacillus rhizoryzae. Next base: position 728,258 of record NZ_JCAALT010000003.1, read on the forward strand.
TTTATCGGAAGACGGAAGATTGAAAGCGACGATTCAAGTACCGATTCCCGCGGGAGTCGGCGGCGAGAGCGGCAAGGCGTCGACTGGCACTTTCGGAAAAACGTACTATGCCGTTTCGGCCATCGGCACGAACATTTTCGATGCTGAGAGACAAATCCAGCAAAAGAATTCCCGCCATTTCTTCAAAGGCCAGCGCAGAGTCGTGTTTATTGGCGAAGCGCTTGCGAGGAAAGGCATCCAAGATATTTTGGACAACTATGCAAGGGATCCGAGAAGCAGGTTGCGGACTTATATTGTCGTGGCGAAAGGCATCGAAGCATCCCAGCTCCTTCAAAACGATCATCCCACCGAACGTATTCCGGCAGATGAAGTTCGAGAGCTGGAACGTTCCGGAGTCGGCACATCCGTGACGTTCCGCGACTTCTTGATGACGCAAGCCAGGGATGGAATCGTGCCCGTGACGGGAGCAATCGAGCTGGTGCCGCCTTTGGTGGATCCGAGTAGTAGCGCGGCATCCAAATTCAAAATGTTCCGACTTTCCTCGACGGCCGTGTTCAAAGACTATAAATTAATCGGTTACTTAAACGACATTGAAACGCGAAGCCTGCGGTGGATCAAGAATGAATCCAAAGAAGAGCATTTCGGAGATACGCTTACCGAACTTAGCGGAAACATCGGCATTGTAATGAATGACCTTAAATGCAAAGTCAAAGTAACCATGAACGGCAACCATGCGCGGGTACGCATCCAGCTTCGGGGCACGGGCTCGATCAATGAATCGAACGTCAATTTGAAGCTGAGCCGATTGTCGAATATGACGCTCATCGAAAAACGATTCGGTGAATTAATTTCGCGGCAAACGTTGAAGACGGTGAAGAAAGCCCAGACCGAATGGAAAGCCGACATTTTCGGGTTTGGATTGCATCTGCATCAATTTCATTATCAGACGTGGAAGAAGGTTCGTACGCAATGGGATACGATTTTTTCCGAAGCCGACGTCGACGTAACGGCTGAAATCAGCCTCCACCGAGCCGGAATCATTGGGAATTCCTTTGAGCATCAAGGAGCGGAGAAGAAATGATCATGCTCTCGCTGCTGTTTTTGTTGGGATTTGCATCCATGGCAGGGATTCAATTTCGCTATATGCGCCATTCGGCTTCCAAAATAGACGTGATGATCGTTTCGATCCTTTTACTCGGCTCCGCATTGTTGGGATTTCTAATGATTTGGCATGTATCAATTCTCAGTCCGTCGGTTCTTATCAAGAAATGGTTGCTGTTTCTTGTTGAATGAACCTGCTGGAAAGGTAGGTTTCAATGGAGACTTATGGACCGAATGATCGGATTTCGAATTTGGAACTTTGGATACTCATGTTCGTGTTTACGATGGGCAGCTCGCTTAATTTGCAGATCGGTTACGTTGCAGGACATGATTCATGGATATCAGCCATCCTTGGCACGATAGCGGGGCTAGGAATCAATTGGATTTACGCATTCTTATGTCAGAAATATCCGCAAAAATCATTAGTCGAAATCGCGCACATCTTATTCGGGCCATGGCTCGGCAAATTGGTCGGTTTATTGTATACCTGGTATGGCGTTTTCCTCGGGGCCTATGTGTTGCGCAATTTCACGGATTTGGCGGGAGCCGTTCTGCTGCCGAAAACGCCTTCCTTAATCGTAGGAAGCATTATGATCTGCGTGGTTGGCTGGACGGTATTCAAAGGGGTGGAGGTCATATGCAGATGCGCGATGATTTTAATGGTGCTTACCGTGGTTTCATCCCTCCTGATTCAACTATTATTGATACCGGATATGGATCCAAAGGCAGTACTGCCGGTCTTAGAAAGCGGCTGGACGTCCATCTTCAAAGGTGCTGGACAAATCGCCACCGTTACTTTCGGAGAGACCGTTTTGTTTTCCATGCTCATTCCATATGTCAATCGGTCGGCCTCCATGCAGAAAACCGTCCTTTCCATGGTTGCCGTAGTGGGGACGTTCATTGTCGTTCAGGTTTTCGCCGTTATCATGGTTTTAGGGGAAATCATGAACAACCAGCTGTTTCCCAGTTATACCGCTTTGACGTATGTCGGGGTCGGAGACTTCATTGAACGCATCGAGCCGTTCGGGTTTACGGCGTGGATTTTCAATGAATTTACCAAACTATGCGTCTGTTTATTTGCAACGACCTTAGCCTTCTCGCAGACGACCGGCAGTCGGGATTACCGATTTTATATTATCCCCCTTGGGCTGCTGGTTCTTATCGGATCCATTATTATTCATCCCAATCAGCTGGATCTCGTCGAATTCGTAAAAGATATTTGGCCGCTGTATTCGGTACCTTTTCTGATTCTCGTTCCGTTGTGCATGCTTCTCGTCTCTATGATGAAGCGAAAAAGCTGGAATTTGAAATAGCGTGGCACCATAATTCCCTGGAAAATGGGAGGAATTACATTCACGATGTTAGATAAACGCTTATATTTATCAAAGATGAGCATCTTTGAAGTATTGACCCCTGATGACTTGGCGGAGCTTGATCATATTTCGCCAATGACCCATTTTAGTCCAATACCTAAAGGAAGCTTAATACAAACGCCTGAAACAGCTAAAGACGGGCTGTTTTTTCTTAAAGAAGGTAAACTTCGTTTGTATAGAACGAATACGGAAGGTAAGCAATTTACTCTAGCCATTTTGGGCAAAGGCAATGTTTTCGGAGAGATCGACACGTTCTCTTTTGGGACGAAAGAACTTTATATCGAAACGATTGAGGAAACCTTGATTTGCTCGGTGCCAAAACAAGATTTTGAACATTTCTTGGCAGGGCGTCCGTTACTCGCTATGAAAATGCTAACGGAATTGAGCAAGATTCTTAAGGAGCGGGATGGCATGCTCGAGAAGATAGCACTTGGCGATGTCCGGGATCGCATTCTCCATTTATTACTCAAGCTTTCTGAACGATTTGGAGTAGAGGATGGAGAGTATGTAAGGATTGACTTGCCGTTAACGCATCAGGAAGTTGCCAATATGGTTGGGGCCACACGCGAGGCAGTCTCTGTGATTCTGAAGACGCTAATGAGGGATAGTGTTATTCAAACCGGCAGGAAATCGATATCCATTTCGCCCGTAAAAGTAGCTGAAATACTGGAGTTGACTTATTCGTAAAAGACTTATTTTTGAGGAGCTTTCTCGGCAGAGAGGGCTCTTTTTTGTCGTTGCATGCGTGTTCGAGGGTTTATCTAATTAACTTATGCATCCATTAGTTCTCTACTATTGGAGCAATAAAGTCATAGTAAATAGCCCAATTTTCTTTCATATACTCACCGTGTTCGGAGGAATTGTTGTACTAGTTATCCCTTGGTTTTCTACGCGCTTCTTCCGGAGATTCAAATCGGAGGGCTTTTGATTGCAAAAAAAAAGCGATTGAACGGGGAGAATCCCTGTTCAATCGCTATTTTCATTCTAAAGCAAATGCATCCATACGTGAACTGTGGCTCGTTTGCTTAGCCCAATTTGATGCCGATCGATGCATTGTCATCAGGTGTTCCGAGCCAATATCCATAGGCGATGGCTACTTTAACAAAATGGTTCAATACTTCTGGAGAAGGAGGACCCGGTGGAACCGAATCGGTTGGTCGGCCGATTTCAACGAAGAAGTCTCCCATATTCGCCGTCGATGCGACTACCAATGTTACGGTTTCGTTCGTGGCATTTCTCCAAGCATGCTTTACGTCTCCCGGAATATCAACCGTTTGGCCAGCTCGAACGGTTTGCCAGCTGTCATTCGTGAACGCTTCAAGTTCTCCAGAGAGGACAACAAAGGTTTCGCGATCCTCGTGACTGTGAACAGGAACGACCACGCCTGGTGGAACTTCTGCTTCCATAAGGCTGTAATCCCGATTATTCGCTAAATCCGTTAAAAGTTTGATACGTGGTCCCATAACATCCAAAAAAGTTGACATCATTGTATTCCTCCATAAATTTAATTTTTATATGATGCTAAGCTCTAACGAAGAATGAACTCTTATTTATTGATAGCCGAAAATCTAGCGTGTTATAGCAGTTTTATTTGTGTAACACAGCAACATCACCGCTCCTTTCTTGCTTGATTCCTATCATAATGTCTTGCTATCTAGTTATCAGTAATCTGTTTCACAAAAAGAGATAAGCCATTACTTAGCGGTGTAAGTATCTGTAGCTGTATTCTTTGTTATTCATGTTGAACAAGTTAGTTTCTGCAGTTTCTACATGATAAGTTCCCGAATACGTTTCCGATTTAGTTGCATTGTAATCTGGATTACAGAAGCAGAAAATTTGGTAGTTTAAGATGTAACAATCAGGTTGTGGTAGGCTATCGAGTGGGATCATATCTTCACGCATCCTTCGATGAGCGAATCCTTAAACGATTTATTTCAATTGATTCCGCGTTGATAGTCAAGAAAATAATTAAAGCGCCGAACAGGCGGGAGAACGGTGGGGAAACTGGGGAATGTTTAAAACGTATGATGCAAAATATAAGAATGAGATCATCGATCTGATTCTGTACGTTCAAAATACGGAGTTTCATTTGAATATCGGCATCGAGGAACAGCCCGATATACTTGATATTCCAACGCATTACTTGGCTAACGGAGGAAACTTCTGGGTCGCTCTAAATGAAGACGGCAACGTAATCGGATCCATAGGATTGCAGCAGCTCAAGGAAGACTTTTACATCTTGAAGAAGTTGTTTATTTATAACGAATACCGGGGCAAGGCATTTTCGCTTGGACTATTCAATGAATTAGTCATGTATGCGAAGCAGCAGGGGATAAAGACGGTTATCTTAGATACGCCTTCCATCGCGACGCGATCGCATCGCTTCTACGAAAAGAACGGATTCAAGGAAATATCCAAACATGACCTGCCGGTTTCTTATGACTATCCGGATCGGGACTCATTACTTTACCGGTTGGATTTATGATATCGAACCTTTTGTAAGTTAGATTACAGATATATGTCGCATGCTGAGCTAAGATGAGCACATAACAAGGAGGAACGCACAATGAATAGAAATGAAAAACATGCGCAATTCCAAGAGCAAACCGGTAAATAAGAATGATGGAACAGGTCAAAAACAGGTTGTCACTATTGTCGCAAATCAAGATATTCGAGTCGCTTCCAGCGGAAATCATTCACGAAATCGAACAGCTGACTAAGGGATCGAACGCCAATAGGCTGCCCAAGAACGCCATTATCCAAACGCCTGGTAACGAGAAGAATGGCTTGTTTTTCGTCATCGCTGGCAAACTTCGGATATACAAAACCAATCCGGCCGGCAAACAATATACGGTTTGCATTCTTAGCGAGGGCGGGATGTTTGGCGGAGCCGAATCGTTTTCTCTAGGCACAAGAGGAACTTACGTGGAAACGATGGAAGAAACAATGATCTATTCGATACCCTCGGAACAATTTGAGCCGCTATTAAGCAAATATCCGGAACTCGCTTTGCGTTTTTTATCGGAAATGAGTACGAGATTGAAAGATCAGGACGAATTAGTAGAAAAACTGATCTTTAGAGATCTTAGAGGTAAAGTGCTTTACTTTCTCGACCGGCTTTCAAAAAAATTCAGCGTGGAAGATAACGGGTATCGCAAAATAGATATCCCACTGACTCATCAGGAATTGGCAAATATGATCGGCGCTACAAGAGAAGCGGTTTCGCTTGTATTACAGGAGCTTTCAAACGAGGGGATTCTCGCTACCAGCCGAAGAACGATCATGATTCATATTGAAAAAGCCATGGAAGAGATATCTTGATTTTTCTGTAGGAACAATTCTCCTTCAGTTGCAGGAAGCAAAATAATCGCGTTCAAAGATAGGATTCGAACAAAAAATAGGAGGAGTCAACATGTCCAATCAACAAGTCCAGCTGAATATTAGGTTCAGAGCTAAACCGGGGAAAAAAGAAGAATTCCGCAAGGAATTATCTTCCCTTATCGAAGAAATGTCATCCGAGAAAGCGTTCATCAGCGCCATTGTCTCCGATGATCTGGATCAGCCGGATGATTTGGTCATTTATGAAACATGGCAAGGCACGAGAGATAGCTGGCTTGCGGAAGAATTTACAAAGCCATATCGTAAGAGTTACGAAGGAACACTGGGCAATTTAATCGTTGATAGAAGCGTCAGTTGGCTAGAACCGAAGGGCGAATGGGGAAGTCAAATAACGAGCGCATAAAGACCCTGTTTTGATCGACGGATAAGCATCGTTTTCAAATCAGGCAGAGGAGTCTATACACAGCTCCCTGCCTGATTTACATATCCCGGCAGACCAATAAGACACACTGGTTAATTCAACCTTAAATGATCAGTAGCCGATTTTCGAATGGGATCATAAACTTCCTAAAGATGCAGCAGTTCGCTGTCATGTCGTTCAAGGACCGACAAGGCAGCGTATGGGTGACATTCCTTTCCGGAGAACCTGGGTTTGTAAACGTGCTTGATGAGCAAAGGGCGGAGATAAGAGCCGGATTGATAGTCGGTGAGTCAATAGCGATGTCTGAGCCACAACAGATCGGATTGCTTATTATCGATACGGAACGAAGGATCAGGCTGCGGATTAACGGGTTCGCCACTAGGGAGCAGGATCGTTTTGTCGTAGTTGCGCATCAGAGAGGGAATCCGGGGTTTATTCATATCTTTAATGCGGAGACACTATTAATTCCTGATTATCAAGGTAACTCATTGTACAACACGTTAGGAAATATCCACTCCAACCCTTCATCGGGACTTTTATTTATCGATTATGACCATGGTCATTCGCTTCAGTTGACTGGGGAGGCCCATATCATATGGGACGAAGAAGCGACAGCTTCCTTCCCTGGTGCTGAACGATTAGTTAGATTTGAAATTAAAGAGGCTGTTCAGTTGGATAATGCCACTGAACTGCGGTGGGGAGATAAAGAAATGTCTCCTTATAACCCGATTATGCAGCATTGATCCGATTGGTTGGCTGAAAGGCAGCCACAGCTTTTCGTTCGGGAATTACTTTAATGAAGAGAATACCTCTTTTGGTCCGTTGCGAGAAAAAGCCGGTTGCCCTATTCAGGGCAGCCGGCTTTTTCGGCAGATCAAGAATAATGCTTACCTGCTGTAATCGTAGTTCCCCATTCGCCCGTCGGTGTGTAGAAATTTGGTTCTCTTCCCAACAAATACTCGGCTGCTCCAGTAAAAGGACCTTGACGATATGCTTTGGATTCAGTACCTCATAATGATAACCATTTTATGGACATAATAAGTTCAAAGATCTCCTTTGCATGAAGAAAACGGGATCAAAAAGAATAGGGGGATTTGAATATGCAATCACATTTGCGATTATCGTCGTCCAAGCTTTTTGCGTCACTCCCAAGCGAAATATTAAATGAACTAGATCAATTAGTTTCCATAACGGACTTTCATTTTCCGAAAAAAAAGACGGTTATTCAAACGCCTGGGAACGAAAGGGATGGCTTGTCATTCGTGATTGAAGGTAAGCTGCGCCTCTATAAAACAAATTCGTCCGGAAAGCAATATACTGTCGGTATACTGAGTCCGGGAAGCATGTTTGGTGAAAGTGAATCATTCTCATTGGGGACGCATGGGAATTATATTGAAGCCATTGAAGACGTATGTTTTTGCTCGATTCCAAAACAGTCTTTCGAAAATTTATTAGTAAAATATCCGGAACTGATCATACGAATTCTGAAGGAGTTAAGTACACGATTGAAGGAACGGGACGAAATGTTGGAGACCATTTCCTCAAAAGATCTACGAGGCAAAGTTCTATTTTTCCTGTCGAAATTATCCTCCAAATTTGGCGTCGACAATGATGGATATCAAAAAAACGATCTGTCCTTAACGCATCAGGAACTTGCTAATATGATTGGTGCTACGAGAGAAGCCGTATCCGTTATTTTACAAGAGTTATCCAATGAAGGCATCATAAGTACAGGGCGAAATTCAATTATTATTCACAAAGAAAAAATGAATGAAGTTAGAATCAAAAAATAATTGTTATAGTAAAGGTGGAACCCTGCTCGAATTGACTATCAACCGTAATTTTCCATCCATGTTTCTCAATTATTGCTTTTACAATGGATAAACCGAGCCCAACCCCCCCGGATTTACGGGAGCGCGATTTATTTACACGGTAGAAGGGTTCGAAGATCTGTTGTAGTTCATCAGTAGGAATACCATGGCCTGTATCGGTTATCATGATTTTGCCCACATTATTTTCTACTAGGGTCTCAATGCGGATTTGGCCGCCATGCTTATTATACTTGGCTGCATTCTCGAACAAATTGAAGAAAGCCCTGTACAGTAAGACCTGATTGCCAAGCACGGTCAGGAGTCCGCCGCTTAGCTTAGTTTCAATATGCTTCTCTGCAAGAAGCAGGCCGAGCTCGCTGCGTATGGATTCAAACATCTCTTGTAGGTTAATGGAAGCGAAGTCGGATCGCTCCAGTTCGTCATATAGAGTCATTAGATCATCGACAACGGCTATCAACCTTTTCACATTGCTATCTGTAGTCGCAAGTGTTTCTTCATAATCTGATCGTGTGGGACGCTCCTCGAGATGAAGGACCTGTATCCCTGCATGAATTATAGCTAAGGGAGTTTTAAGCTCATGGGCAACATTAGCAGAGAATCGTTTTTGTTGCGAAAAGGATTTCTCTAAACGGTCAAGCATGATATTAAAAGATTGCCCCAGCTGTCCAACCTCATCGTTTCTTTTTTCATAAGGAATGCGCTTCCGTAAATCATCCTCGGTTATGGCGGAAATCATTTGGCTCAAATTATGTATTGGGCGAAGCGACCTGCCCGCGAAGAGATAAACCAAACCCATACCAAGCACTGAAACAATGGCTAGGAGCATCATATTGGCCGTATCAAATTTCTTTTTTGCCTCAGTAACTGCACTTGCAGATAATTCCGCTTTGGGGATTGATCCGCTATCGGTTAGAGTATCACTTTCTATTATGGAAAGATGCGCGGAAATCGGACCGGCAGCCGTTAAGTAAGAGAATTGCGAATGGGCATTATAGGAAGCAGTGATTGATAGGATAAGAGAACAAAAAATTAATATTGCACCGGTCAGCAATGTGATACGCAGTCTTAAGGATATTTTGCCTGCGAATTTCATTCTTTTCCCTCCTCAATTTTATACCCCCTGCCGCGGACATTTGTAATCAATTCTTTATCGCATTTAGCTTCTAGCAATTTCTTTTTTATCGCATGAATGTGGTACTTTAAAGTGTCGGGAAATAGATCAGCATCGCTGTCACTCGTGTGATTTATTAACCTCGCCGCACTGATAACTTGTCCCTGTTGAAGCATCATGTATTCCAATATGGCAAACTCTTTTTTAGTAAGAGTAAGGCTATTCTCTTGAAAAGAAACCATCTTCGTAGACATATTTAAGCGAAGGCCGCTACAAGTAAGTTCATTTCCTTGTTGTATATATGAAATACGTGACAAGGTTCGTATTCTTGCCTCTAATTCAAGAAAATCAAACGGTTTCGTCAAATAATCGTTTGCGCCTAGGTCCAAGCCCTTCACTCGTTCTTCTATTGCAGTCCGGGCGGACAAAATCAATATTTTTGTCTCTTTGTCCTTTTGCCTGATGTATTGCAATACTTCGAGGCCATCAAGTTTGGGCAAATTTAAATCGAGGACAATGACATCATAGGCATTTACTCTATAGTAGTCCAATGCTTCCTCTCCATCGTATGCCTGGTCCACAGCGTAACCGCTCTTATGAAGCCCACGGTTAACAATCCTTGATAAGTCTTCTTCATCTTCAACAAGCAATATTTTCATTATGCCTCCATATATACAATAAGGTGAGCAACTTAACGCTGCCCACCTATTAGTTTGATGTTATTTTACTGCTTTTGTTTTGCCTGTAAGCTGATCTAATGAAATGTCCTTCGCAACAGTTAAAGTTGCTGGTTTGGCTTTGCCCGCAATTTCATCCAAGTTCATGCCCTTAGTTTCGGCGAATGAGAGCGAAGATTGTTTGCTGTGTTCTGGAGCTGTTGTTTTGCCAGTCATCTGGTTCAAGACCGACTGTGGGATTGTACCTGCAACTCTTAAATCCTTTGCACTGACCTTATGAGAATGGGCTACGACTTCATTCAAGTTAACGTCTTTGACTTCTGTCAGTGAGGTATACGTTGTCGCCGCAAATACGGAAGTACCACCGATAGCCATAATCGCAATAAGGGCAATGCCAACTATCTTTGTTTTCGTAAGTAACATATTGAACACATCTCCTCTGATTCTATGTTTGTCTATCAAGGTTGCGCAACCTGTAAAAAAAGTATAACAATCCAATGGTTGAGAAAACGTTAGTATAGCAGCTTTATTTTTGCACACAGCAAATCGCTCCTCTCTTGCTTGATTCCTATCATAGTGTCTTGCTTTCTATTTATCTGTAATCTGTTTTACAAGAAGGAAATACACCATTACTTAGCTCTGAAAGTATCTGTAGACGAGTTCGTTCTTATGGAATTTGAAAATATAGAAACGCAATTAAACATAATATTACGAATCTATTGTAATTTGCTTTACTGAACGATTACTTAGAAAGAACTATTATTAAAGTTAATGTCCATCTAAGGTCTAAGATGATGTATTTGTGTCAGCCCAGGCATTGAGGATAAGGGGGATAGCCGCGGGCCTAGAGGCGGCTGTGCTCTCCTTAATTAACGGAGGTGGGAACCATTCATAATGCGTAAGAATAGAACGAAACAAAGTTTGATAGGTTATCGTTGCGTTTCGCTCGGAGTAACTTTAACCATCGTAACGTGCTTACTCGCCGCATGTTCGGGGGGAGGTGACGTTGAAGAGGAACGCCAAGTACTGCGCATTGGCGTCCTGTATGCTAGCGATGGCAATGAATCTGGCATACGGCAGGAATTGACGGATGATTACGAATTAACTCATCCAAACGTCGATATCGAGCTAACCGCGGCCATCGACATGGATGATCAGCGCAATGAAGAGCTCACCGGCAATCTCGAGCGCCCCAAGTATTACGAGGCGTTAAAGCAGATGTTGAGCGGCAACGATCCTGTCGACGTGGTGATTTTGGAGAATTCTGCTTATCTGCACCGGTTGTCGCAGGATAATCTGCTTACTCCACTGGATCCCTTGATAAAGGCAAGCAAATTCGATCTGGAGGACTTCCTGCCTAACGTGACTAACGGTCTCAGAGATGCGGACGATCATTCCATCTACGCCTTGACGTCGACGTTCGGAGGCGCAGCACTTTACTATAATAAGCAGCTATTCACCGACGCAGGCGTCTCTCCTCCAACCGACAGCATGCTTTGGCCGGATGTTCTTCTGCTCGCGAAGAAAGTCGCCGAGGGCGAAGGCAAGACTCGTAAGTTCGGATTCTCCTTCGATCGGTGGGGAACCGATGGCATGAATGATATCCTGACATATTCCGCTCCGCTTCAATTGAAGCTATTCGATAAAAAAGCGTGGAAAATGACTGTTGATACACCGCAGTGGAACCGTTCGTGGTCCGATATTGCCGCGCTCTATCTTGATAAGATTGTACCTTCGCAATCCGACTTGAATAGCGGTAATGGGAATGCGAATAGCGATCTATTCCTTAATGGACGTCTTGCAATGTTGATCGGAGGCTATGACTATATCAACACGCTTTCCGCTGCCCGTACCTACTCTGACAATCCCATGATCCAGTCGCTCGATTGGGACGTAGTCTCGCTTCCATCCTTTGCCGAAGCACCAGAAATCGGAGGGAGCATCGCATTAACCAATTTAATGTCGATCGGCGCTAAAGCGCAAAACAAAAAAGGCGCTTGGGATTTCATTATGTATAACAACAGCCAGCGCATGGCAAAGCTGAAATCGCGAAGCAGCAGTAATCTTCCGGTCCGCCGGTCGCTTCTACAGCCGAAAGAGGGTATAAGTTACAACCTAAGCGCCTTCTATGCGCTTAAGCCTGTCCCGCCGTCGGAAGAGTGGGAAGAACTTTATTGGGAGACCCCAAACTTGTCGCCGGTGTTTAAGCTAGGTCGGCCGCTGTTTCAGGATGTTGTCAATGGGAAAAAGACGGTGAAGGACGCACTCCGGGAATGGCAGATCAAAGGGGATGCTTTAATGCAAGACATCAAACGAAATCCGGCTGCCTACACAAACGGCGAAAATTTTTGGGGAGGTTGGGGAGGATAATTCTATATGGCAGCGAATATTCCCCTCACGAAATACGCTGTGAAGTAGAGATTGCGGTCATATTTTGCAAATTGAAAGAGAAGATATCTCTATTTATTAGGGCTAGTGCTTAGCTTAAGGCGTGTTGTTTAACAACAACGCGCCTTATTCGTGTCTATAATTGGATTCACGATTCGCGGGTCCATTATGAACGAATAGGATAATGCACATACTGGTTGCACCTCTGGAGCTACGCTAAATGGGCCGAATACTTCAATCGGGAAAATGGTAAACTACTCCATCGGAATCAAAAATCATCATGATTCCGATTCCAATGATCAACAGCATATTTCTTGAAGGGGGACATCTGTTTTGGATGCGCAGTTTCTAGATTTATTGGCCAAGAAATATGATACGGAAGAAAAAGTGGTTACAGAAATCATCAACCTTGAAGCGATCTCCAATCTTCCCAAGGGAACTGAGCATTTTGTCAGTGATTTGCATGGGGAGTTCCAGGCTTTTCAGCATGTACTAAGAAACGGTTCGGGTACCGTGAAAGATAAAATCAAAGCCTTATTCCGTGAGGTTTGGACGGATCATGAAATCAATGATTTTATTGCGTTAGTTTATTATCCGGAAGAGAAAATACAGTTGGTTAAAGGAGACCTTTGCAATAAACATGCATTAAACCGATGGTACAGACAAACGATTGAACACATGCTTAAACTCGTTTCTTATGCCTCTTCCAAATATACGCGCTCGAAATTGCGTAAAGCGCTGCCGGAGCAGTTTGTATACATTGTGGAAGAGCTTCTATATAAGACGGATTCGACCAACAATAAGGACCCTTATTATGAGGAAATATACCGGCAAATTATTTCCTTGGGCCAGGCAGACAAGCTCATTATCGGCCTTGCTTATACGACCCAGCGATTGGTGGTAGACCATCTTCATGTGGTGGGAGATATCTATGACCGCGGGCCTGACCCCGATAAAATTATGGACACGCTGATCAACTACCATTCTGTAGACATTCAGTGGGGGAACCATGATGTCCTGTGGATAGGCGCTTACGCGGGTTCCCTGGTCTGCCTTGCGAATATTATCCGGATCTGTGCCAGATACGACAATCTGGACATCATCGAAGACGTATATGGGATCAATCTTCGTCCACTGCTGAATTTGGCGGAGAAATACTATGATGACAATCCAGCGTTTAGACCGAAGCTACAGTCCGGCCATAACGGTTCGGAGCAGGAAATCCTGCAGATTACCAAAATTCATCAAGCCATTGCCATGATTCAGTTCAAGCTTGAAATCCCGATTATCAAAAGACGCCCATACTTTAATATGTCTAAAAGGCTTTTGCTTGAGCAGATCGATTACGACAAAACAGAAATTAAGATCGGCGGAAAAACTTATCCGCTGGAAAACACCTGTTTCGCAACCGTAAATCCGCAGCGTCCTGAACAATTGCTGGAGGAAGAGCAGCAGGTGATGGAAAAGCTGCTATTCTCCGTTCAGCATTCCGAAAAGCTGGCCAGACATATGAATTTTCTTATGAAAAAGGGCAGCCTTTATTTGAAATATAATGGGAATTTGTTATTTCACGGCTGTATTCCTTTGGATGAAGAAGGAAACATGGAAGAAATGCGGATTGAAGACAAGACGTATTCGGGCCGTCAGCTACTCGATGTTTTTGAATATTACTTGCGTTACGCCTTTGCGCATCCGGAAGAGACGGAAGATCTGGCTACGGATATGGTATGGTACATCTGGACAGGGGAATGTTCCTCGCTTTTTGGAAAGAGAGAAATGACTTCCTTTGAACGGTACTTTATCAAAGATAAAGAAACCTATAAGGAGAGAAAGAACCCTTATTACCATTTACGTGAAAATGAGGAGATCTGCCGGAAAATCCTACTCGAGTTTGATATGAATCCGGATCATGGACATATCATAAACGGCCACACGCCAGTTAAAGAAATTCGTGGAGAGAACCCCGTTAAAGCAAACGGGAAATTGGTTGTCATTGACGGCGGTTTTTCCAAAGCCTATCAATCCACAACGGGCATCGCCGGATATACCTTGTTGTATAATTCCTTTGGCATGCAGCTAGTTGCCCATCAGAAATTTATTTCAAAAGAAGATGTGTTATGTAATGGAACGGACGTATTGTCTGTAAAAAGACTGGTGGACAAAGAACTGGAGCGGAAGCTGGTGAGGGAAACCAATGTCGGGGAGAAGCTGCTGCAGAAAATCTCAAATCTCAAGAATCTTCTTGAATATCACTACATGAAATGAAAGAGCTACTAACGGATCCAAATCATGAAGACCTGGATCCGTTTTTTTGCATCAAAATAAATGAATGGGTTAGAACAGTGGACTGTGCTTCTACTGATTTATAGAATGAGAGCAAGAGCAGTGATCATTTGGAATTGCTCGGCGGTGAACTGAAAACCTTAGCGTAAAATAATCCAAGAAATAATAAACCAATACATTGTCGCTTTTGTGAGCGATTGGCATACTTAGGTTGAATTGAGCTAATCAGAAGCGGCAGGTGATAAAAGGATGTATAAGGTCCTTGTAGTGGACGACGAACCATTGATGCTGGAAGGCTGGAAAACGATGGTGGACTGGCAAGCCTGCGGTTACGAATTGTGCGGTACGGCGACTGACGGTGAGGAAGCGCTTGCATCCATTCGTGCTTGCGATCCGGAACTTGTCATAACCGACATCCGGATGCCCGTTCTCGACGGAATTGGGCTGATTCGGGCGATGAAAGATATGGGTCACAGCGCCAAAACTATAATTGTAAGCGGTTATTCTGAGTTCGCCTATGCCCAAAAGGCACTTCGCTATCAGGTAGACCGTTACATGTTAAAGCCTCTTCTGACGGAGGAAATTCACAGCCTCCTGCTCGATATGGCCGTTTCACTGGAGGATTGGAGGCAGACGGCGGCGTCTACCCGCAAGGTGCAGGCAGACGCCGCCGCTGACGCTATAGTCAGCTTGCTCGGCAATGGAGGTCCAGCGGCTGTCGATATGGCTGCGCAGCTGCTTGGTGTGGACGAACGAACACGCTTCCGCCTACTATTGGCCGATTCAATCGGTGCAAGCGACGAATCTGAGTCTGGCAGATGCCCCTTTATTGTTCAGATGAAAACACTCATGGAGGCATTATTCATTGAAGGAGGGCAGGCTTGGGTATTTGAGGAGTCCCCGGGCCTAGCAGGTCTGCTTATTATTGATAACGTACTGAACGAGGAACAATTCGAGGTCCGATTGAAGGAAGTGATCGCCAAGAACGGATGGCCGCTTCAAGAGCTGGCAATATACTGTAGCGACACTGCAATCGGACTTACCAATGTACCGAATCTGTACCGGCAGGCAATGGAGATTAGAAGCCGTGCGCTGCTTGGGCCTTATGTAGGCATACATAGATACCGAGAACGAAAGGTTACCAACCAATGGTGTTTGGAGGAGATGAGAGCGTATGTGGGGGAACTGCTTCATTCGATTGAATCCCACGATCTGCAAGGCATCGACCGAACCGTGGATGGACTAATCAGACTGTTCGACAAGACGGGAGCTCAGGAAGGCTGGATGAAGACCACCGTTCGTCATATTCGCGGCGAGCTGCTTCGTCGATACACAGAACTGGGAGCGAAACCGAATGACGTACCTGATTGGCTGCATCAATTGTTGGGAGGAACAGAATCAGCCGACAAAGCTTCATGGACAGGCAACTATCTAAAGCGGCTGTCTATGATGGCGACTGAGCAGTTCACTGTGAAAGCAATGTCAGCCCAGATGAATGGCAATGCCATTACGGAAGCAATCGACTACTTAAAGCAGCATTTCCGTGGGAAAATCCGACTTCAGGAGCTGGCGGATCGGTTCCATCTTAAACCGGCTTATTTCGGACAACAGTTCAAACGGGAGACAGGGTATAGCTTCCACGATTATATCCATCGCCTTCGGATCGATGAAGCCTGCAAAATGCTTCGCAGAACGGATATGTTGGTGTCTGAGATTGCATCGGAACTCGGTTATCACGATACCGAGTACTTCACCACTAAATTTAAAGCGCTTTCGGGAGAATTGCCTTCATTTTATAAATACAAGCGGCAAGGGTGATCTGAATGCGAAGGCAACCTGTGGTTCTACGTACAGTCAACGACATCCCTCTTAAATACAAGTTTCTGCTCATTTATTTGTTATGTGTGTTTGTTCCTATCCTAACAATCAACATCTTTTTTTATCAGCAGAATTCTGCCGATATTAAAATTCGAGAAAAGGATAACTTGCGCAAGTCGATCGAGCGAGCATCAGGCGAACTGCTAGGCATGATAGACGAGAGCGTCGCTCTCAGCCGTTCGCTCGCCGGCGATGATTCGATCTACAAGGCACTCGATCATTCGTATATGTCGCCGGTCGACTACTATGAAGAATATGACGACTTTCTGCGGGATAAGCTGAACCTCTACATGTTTCCGAATATTTTAGAAGTTCGCATTTATACCAATAACAGCACCATACAGACAGGTGCGAACTATCACGTGGTCCGCAACGTTCCTGAGGATCTTCCGTGGCAGGATCGATTAAGCCAATCAAACGGGGACACTGTGGTTGTCGCTTATGATGAGAAAGGCTTCCATCCGGTGAAACGGATCAGCGTCGTCAGCAAGATGAACAACTTCCCTCAATATTCAAAATATTCTAAATATGTGCAAATCGTTTTGAACGTCGATAAGATGGATAGCATTCTGAACCGCGAACTCGGTAGTCTGCAACTAAAGCTTGTTGACGATCGGAACCAGGTTGTTGCTGCCAGCACCGGAATCGAAGTTTCTGAGCGTTCGCTTGTTCAGAGTCCGACACTCTCAGACACTCCCACAAGGTCCGAGTATTCGATGGAGGAAGCGATTGGGAATTACAACTACGTGAAGGGGTGGAAGTTAGTCGGAATCGCTGATACCCGGCATATTGATCGTTTGCTGGATAACGCCCGCCGTTCCATTATATGGCTTGCGATTATTAGCATGGTGGTTCCATCCTTGCTTATTTTCATCATCCTTCGGTCATACCATTATCGGGTGAAAAAGCTGTCAAGACATATGGAAAAATTTCGAAATGAAAGGTTTGATCTGCTCGACATCCAGGAAGGGCGCGACGAGATAGGAAGCCTTATCCGGACCTTCAACGTCATGACTGGAAAGATTACTTCACTCATCAACGATGTCTACAAGCTGGAAATCCAGCAGAAAAACCTTGAGCTGGAACGGGTGCGCACCGAGCTATCCATGCTGCAGAACCAGATGAACCCGCATTTCCTGTTTAATACGCTCAATGGGATACTGGTCGTCTGCACGAGGAACGGGTATTCCGACGTGACAAAAATTATTAAAAACTTGTCTCTACTCATGCGGCAGCTGCTCAGCCGGGCGGAAGACCTCGTTCCGCTTCGGGAGGAGCTGGAACTGACGACCATGTACCTGCAGATTGAGACTTTCCGTTTCGGTGACCTGCTCGAGTATTCCTTCGACATTGATCCTAAGGCCCTTCCGCTGTATGTTCCGCGAATGAGTATTCAAACGCTAGTCGAGAATGCATGTAAGCACGGGCTGCAGGCCCGTAAGAGCGACCGTACGATCAAGGTGACTGCGCAACTGAAAGAGCGAACGTTGGAGATTAATGTCATCGACAACGGCGTCGGTATGGACGAAGCGAAGCTGCGTCATCTGATGGAGAACGTGCGGTCTGATAAAGGGATGGACGGTCATATTGGGATACGAAACGTCTACCGGCGATTGGAGCTGTATTACAACGAGAGTGTCCGGTTTCGATTCAGCAGCGATCCGGAAAAAGGGACTGAGGTAGGTTTTCACATTCCGCTCTCACGGCTTGAAGCGATCGATGAAATAAAGAAGGAAGTGTGAATATGTACAAAGTGCTGCTGGCCGATGACGAACCGCTCGCCCTCGAAGGGCTAAAGCTGATGGTCAATTGGGAAAAGTGGGGGTTTCAGATCGAACGGTTGTGCCGAAACGGCGAAGAAGCGATCGAGCACATTCGTTTAGACCCGCCCGACCTAGTCGTTACCGACATTCGCATGCCGGTACTGAGCGGGCTTGAACTCATTGAGGAGACGCGTCGCGCGGGAAACCGTTCCACACTCTTTATTATAGCAAGCGGATACGATGATTTCGATTACGCAAGACAGGCGATGAATTTAGGAGTCAAGCATTACTTGACCAAGCCGATCATTGAGGCTGAGGCGGATGAAGTGCTGGAACGAATACAGAATGAACTTTGCGAGCGGGAACGGCATCGGCTCATTCGTACCAGCGCGGATCGTTATGCCGTTAGGCAAGCGTTGTCCATGATTCTCTTCGGTGGCGAGGAGGCCGATCGGCAGGAAGTGATGCTGACGATGATGCATCTCGCCAACCAAGCGTCCCATTGGACGTATGTGCATGTGTGGACAGATGCCGAAGCTTCGGGCAGCGCCCGCGAAGTCGCCTTGCGGATAGCTGAAGACAACGGCCGCTGTTACTTGATTGATAAGATGGGATACACGTTTGGACTCGCACTCGGATTGGATCAATCAGATGGTAACGCCGTTACTGCATTCGCTGAACGTCTGTATGCAGCTATGCGAATCCCAACATCCGGCCGAATCGAAATGGCAGTCGGCTGCGATGTCATCGGTCTGGACAATCTACTTAGATCCTACCATAGCGCCATCGAAGCCATGCGGTTTCATTTTTTCGGTGGTACTGCCATCGTTCATTATGCGAAACTGCAGGGGAAAAAGCTGTCTTTTGATCCAAGGGAACTGAGGGCAGCAGACGCCATCGTTGAGGCAATGGAGACTGGCCGTCCGGACGATCTTACCGCCATGATTAGGGAAGTATTCCGCACGTTCGCGGAGCGAATGGCTGAGCCAGAGCTGGTTCGCATTTTTGAGACTCAGGTAATGCTAGGCTGCGCTTCTCTTTTCAAGCAGCTAGGCGGAGACCCCGATGAAATGCACAGGTTATGGGATTCCATCTCCGATGTCGAACACGGCAAGCATCTGCAGAAATCGATAGAGACGTTGATTGCCTTCTGCCTGAAATGCCAAGCTGCCATACACGAACTATGGGAGAGGCATAGCGGCGGCACTCCGGCAAAAGTGGCTGATTTCTTGCGCCAACATTATAAGGAGACGTTCACGATCAAAGAGCTTGCGGAAAGATTCTATATAAACCCTGTCCATTTAGGTCAGTCGTTCTCACGCAAATACGGTATAGGCATTCTTGACTTTATTCATGATCTTCGTATTGAGAACGCGAAGCGGCTACTCCAGGATACGGACGATGCCTCGTGCGTGATCGCCGAAGCGCTCGGCTATCGGGGCTATCAGCATTTTCTGAAACAATTCGAAAAGCGGCTTGGAATGAAACCGACCGATTTTAGACTTCATTTCACCAACTAATTTCGTTTATCCCGCAGCCTTCGGAGTACAGCTTAAATTATGGGGGCATAGAACTTAAATCTGATTATGTTGCAAACGCATACATTTCTCCATAATGGAAGAAGCAAGACGAACCGAATTAAGAGGAGGAGCAATACATGGGGGTTGGGAAAAGAAAGAACCTGTGGGGCTCGTTGTCGCTTGGGATTGCGCTTAGTCTCGCGCTTGCCGGCTGCGGCGGAAATAACAACAGCAATTCTGCTGTGAATCAAGGGACGACGGATCCGGCATCTAGTTCGGCAAATGCCGATAGCAATTCAACGGTATCCGACGATTTGAAACCGATTACGATCTCAGCTTTCATCGGCTCTCCGAACCAGCAGCCGACAGCGGACAATCGGATTTACAAAAAGATGCAGGATGAGCTCGGCGTGAAGCTGAACATGGAATTCCTGGTCGGGGATCTGCAGCAGAAGCTGGGCGTTATGATCGCAGGCGGCCAATATCCGGATCTTATTACCGCTGATCCGAAGCTGGTAACGGCAAAAGCGGTCATTCCGCTAGAGGATCTGATCGACAAATACGGGCAGCACTTGAAGGAGCATTATGCGAAGTATTTGAACCAGATGAAGGATTCCAGCGACGGCCATATTTATTGGCTGCCGAACTATGGCGCCTACACCGGGGATTTTCTTGCAACCAATTATTCAGGCCCAGCTTTCTGGATTCAGAAGGATGTGCTCAAAGAAGCGGGCTACCCGACACCTAAGACGCTGGACGATTATTTTAAACTGATAAGCGATTACGCAGGGAAGCATCCGAAGACGAGCGACGGTCAGCCGACAATCGGGTTTACGACTCTTGCGTATGATTGGCGGACGTTCCCGCTGACCAACGCGCCGGAGCACCTGAGCGGCCATGCAAACGACGGCGGAGTCGTGGTCGACAACGGAGTCGCCTCCGTATTTGCTACTCAAGATATCTCGAAGACGTATTACAAAAAGCTTAACGAAATTTATAACCAAGGCTTGATGGACAAAGAAGCCTTCGTCCAAAACTATGACCAGTATATAGCTAAGATCTCTACTGGTCGCGTGCTCGGTATGTTCGACCAACACTGGAACTTCCAGGATGGCGAAAATGAGCTGGTCGCACAGAATAAGATAGGAGAAACGTATGTTGGCTTCCCTCTGACCTACGATGGTGTTACGGACCACTACCTGGACCGTCCCGTTCTCAACTTGAACAACGGCTTTGGCATCAGCAAGGATGCGAAGGATCCCGTGCGCATCATCAAGTTCCTCGACGCGTTGATGACTGAAGACTGGCAGAAGACGCTGTCGTGGGGTGAAAAAGGCGTCGACTACGAAGTGGACGCGAACGGTAAATTCAGCCGTACGCAGGAAGAACGCGATCAGCAGAATGATCCGACTTGGAAGCTGGCCAATAAAGCCGATGCATTCTACGGTTACGCGCCGAAGATGGAAGGCACATTCAGTGACGGAAACGCTACAGGAGCGGGAACTCAGCCCGACGAGTTCTACGCCTCGCTTAAGCCGCAGGATAAAGAGATCTTAGACACCTACCACCATAAGACTTGGACGGAGTTCTTTACACCTGCTCCGGAGAATCCGGTCGCTTATCCAGCCTGGAATATCGATCTGATCGACGGCTCTGACGCATCGGTAGCTAACAAGCAAATGACGGATGCTACACTTAAGTATTTGCCGATGGCCATTATGTCGGATAATTTCGACTCCGTCTGGGATCAGTATGTGAGTGCTTACAAGAAGATCAACGTAAAGGCATACGAAGATCGGATCAACTCGCAAATTCAGTGGCGGACCCAGAACTGGTCCAGCAATTAACCGAAGAACCGATAGGCTGCGGAAAGCATCGGCGAACCGTCGATGCTTTCCTTCTGCCTTGGGAAGCTAGATAGGAGGAGAGAACGATGGCAAGCGCCCCGAAAGCCGCTACATCCAAGACGGCTGCGGTGATGGCCGGACCGAAGTCATCCCTTATGAAGCGGATGCGCGGCCAGAAGCAGTTGATGCTGATGTCGCTGCCTATACTGCTTTACGTCTTTTTATTTTTCTACTACCCCCTTTGGGGCTGGATGCAGGCCTTTCAGAATTTTAAGCCGGCGTTATCTTTTTCCCAGCAGGAATGGGTCGGTTTAAAACAGTTCAAATTCCTTTTCAGAGACGATACGTTTCTGCTCGTGCTTCGCAACACAATTGCAATGAGCTTCATCAATCTTGTGCTCGGCTTCGTCACGGCGATTGTGTTCGCCATTTTGCTTAATGAAATCAAGACCAAGCTGTACAAGCGTGCGATACAGACGATTTCTTATCTTCCGCACTTTCTATCATGGATTATCGTAACAGGCCTCGTTGCGAGTGCGCTCTCCGTGGACGGCGGCATCATCAACGTTGTGCTCATGAAGCTCGGGTTTATTCATGAACCGATCATGTGGCTCAGCAAACCTCACTACTTCTGGGGGATTGTAGGCGCTTCTCATGTGTGGAAGGAAATAGGATGGAATACCATTATTTACTTGGCGGCTATTACGTCCATCGACCCCTCTCTTTATGAAGCAGCGGAGATCGACGGGGCGAACCGATATCGTAAGATGCTTAACATCACGCTGCCGGGAATCAAATCGATCGTCATTATTTTGGTGATCATGAATCTCGGATGGATTATGGACGCTGGATTTGAAGTGCAATACTTTCTTGGTAACGGCGTCGTCGTCGACTGGTCGCAGACCATCGATATATTCGTACTGAAATACGGCATACAGATCGGCAACTATTCGCTGGCAACCGCCGCCGGCATCTTTAAAACAGTGGTCAGCGTAACGCTGATTTTCGCTGCCAATTCGATCGCTAAACGCTTCGGCGAAGATCGATTAATATGAGGAGGGCATACCGATGAGATCGAGAACGCTTAGGCTGGAGCCGGTTGTCTTCCAAACGTTCAACGCCATCGTCATGATTGCGCTTGGGATCATCACGCTATATCCTTTTCTGAATACGATAGCCGTCTCGTTTAACGCTGGTAACGATACGCTCCGCGGAGGCATCTATCTATGGCCTCGGATTTGGACCTGGCAAAACTACAACGCTGTATTCGCAGGCGGAACGATCTATCACGCCTTCTGGGTATCGGTGGCAAGAACGCTCATCGCTACGGTTCTCAGCCTGTTTCTGACCTCGATGCTGGCCTATACAATTAGCCGTAAGGAATATGTGTTTCGCCAGCCGATAACGATCATTGTCGTACTGACGATGTATTTTAATGCAGGACTTATACCGAACTACTTCTTGATCAAGGACTTGCATCTGCTAAATCATTTTGCGGTCTATATCGTTCCAGGCTTGATCAGCGCCTTTAATATGATTGTCATTCGGACCTATATTCAGACGCTGCCGGAGGGGCTTATCGAATCGGCCAAGGTGGACGGAGCGGGAGATTTCCGGACGCTCTTCGCGATCATCCTGCCGCTCTGCCAACCGGTTCTCGCTACGGTTGCGCTGTTCGTCGCAGTCGGCCAGTGGAATTCTTGGTTCGATACGTTCCTCTATGCGTCCTCCAAGCTGAACTTGAGTACGCTGCAGTACGAACTGATGAAGCTGCTGTCTTCCGCATCGCTTTCGAATAGCAACCCGGCTGTAGCCAATGGGAATCAAGTCACGCTCAACATGGTGACCCCGATATCGATTCGGGGGGCCATCACGATCGTCGCATCCTTGCCGATTCTCGTTGTATATCCGTTCCTGCAAAAGTATTTCGTGCATGGCTTGCAGCTCGGTGGCGTGAAGGAGTAGCAGCACCATACAGATGTAAGATATACTCGGTCAACTAGCGTATGCTGGATGGCCTTTTTGTTTAGAAAGGGGAAGAGAATACATGTATCTTGAATCGGCTCCGTCTGGTTATGACCAGTACAGGGATGATGTTCCTCACGGAAAAATGGCAACTGTCGAATATGAATCCAGCACTGTTGGCAACAAACGTAAATGTATGATCTACACGCCTCCAGGATATATCGATGAAACGAAGTATAACGTCTTGTATCTCTTGCATGGGATTGGAGGGGATGAGCTGGAATGGTATAATCATGCCGCTCCGCAGGTGATCCTGGATAATTTATATGCGGAAAGTAAGCTTGCTCCTATGATCGTTGTTCTGCCGAACGGCCGTGCCATGCCGAATGATAGGGCAGAGGGGAATGTTTTTGATGCCGATAAAATAAAAGCATTCGAGACTTTTGAAGCTGATTTGATTCATGACTTGATTCCTTTTGTGGAGTCGCACTACCCGGTTCTAACAGGTTCTGGGAACCGGGCATTAGCCGGCCTATCCATGGGTGGAGGGCAATCCTTGAATATTGGATTGAGTAATCCCAATCAATTTGTGTGGGTTGGGGCTTTCTCTCCCGCGCCAAATACGAAAGCTGCCGAACTGCTTATCCCGCAACCGGAGGAGACGACAGCAAAACTCAGGTTGCTTTGGTTGTCGTGCGGCATTCTGGATGAACTGAAACATGTGAGCGACAGAACACATACGTATTTGGCAGAGCTCCATGTTCCTCACCTATGGTATGAGGAGAGCGGCGGTCACGATTGGCCAGTATGGAAAAATGATTTGTATCATTTCTCCCAGCTTATTTTTCGATAAATCGGATTCAAATCCCATCATTATTCAATTGCGATAAGCCGTTTGAAGTGAAAGATCACAGCTGTAAGAGCTGTGATCTTTTTTATCGGAAATTGATGACAATAAATTATGGGAAGAGAGAGGGACTTACATATGAGCAGCGCAATGATTACGAATCCGATTCTAGGGCGGATGTTCCGGATATCGATAGTATTCGGGCAGAGTCATTCTTCTTAATGATGCCCATAATCTATTAGATCGGGTAGGTTTCCGCTTCGCTCATGAAGCTGATTCTGATTTGTGCATTTCATGAATATCCGCTAAACTAAGTTCAGTCAGTCAACTAAGTTTAGAGGAGGCAGTTTCGATGGCTGAGCCGTTGGATCATGGAAGAGAACATAGTGTCGAGTTGTACGCAATGTCCGATCTTCATTTTTCCTTCCAAATTTATGGCATTCATTGGCGTAAAGTCCGACAAGGCTGGTCTTTCCCGGAACACGAGCATCCACTCTTAGAACTTAATTTGGTCATAGAAGGCACTCAAGTGTCACGGATCGGTGATAGGGAATATGTACAGGGTTCAGGGGATTTGCTGCTTATTCCGCCAGGATGGCGACATACCAGCAAATCGGAAGAGGCTGGCGGCATGACTTATTTCTGCCTTCATTTAAATATTGACGATCATTTTATTATAGAGCCTTTATATCGTTTAACCAACATTCTGCAAGACAAGGATTCTGACTTTACAATACGGATTAGACCCCTGCTTGACGACCTTATTGTAGAAGCCTCAAGCCCGACTGAACCCTCTTCGTTGCATCGTCGTGCCAAGATTCAGGCGACTGTTCTAAGACTGATAATCGTACTGAGCGAGATGTTAATTATCGGTGAAAACGGGTTTGAGAGTAGGGAGTTTAATGATATAGAAAGGAAAACGATGCTCGGAGCGGTTATGATGCGAGAACAAACGTTGTTGGAAAGGCGTGTACAAAATTTGTTCTATGAGCCGCTTGGCACAACAGCCCCGAGCCTCTATGAGCCTTTGCTCCCTCCCTATCGCTGGATCAGTATTTGTTCACTTGCCAGGAAGGATTTTCTATACTGGGAGAAAGAGCATCGGTCGTCCGCGAAGTTGATGTTAAAGGAAGATTTGTCGCCCTTGGGAATTGTCGTAATCGTCGATGAACTACAGATGACCGCTGTTGTGTTCTCTAATCAAATCTCGGTACCCCCTATAGAAAAGAAAATTATGGAAGCGGAAAAGAATCTGATTCAGCATTTGGACCCGAATCTCCATTTAAGCTTTGGAGGCATTACCTCGGACTTGCGGGAAGTTCGTTCTATGTATGAGCAAAGCCTGAGGGCATTCTCAGTTTCTCAGCGGGATAAGGTCTCCTGTTATAAAAAGATTGATTTCGTGAACCGAATTATCCGTCTTGCGATGACGCGGCTTGAGACAGAATACGCTAATAAGGATTTATCCCTTGGTTCGCTCGCGGAATCACTCGACATCAGTCCCAACTATTTAAGCGCGTTATTTACGACGGAGACAGGCATGACTTTTACTCAGCATCTGAATCGCATACGAATGGAGCATGCGAAGCTGCTTTTAGGAGTAACGCAGTTAAAGATTTATCAAATCTCCAAGGAGGTAGGATATTCGGATGCAGCGTACTTCAGTAGGCTTTTCAAATCGTTGGAACGAATGAGTCCTTTCAAATATCGAGAACATTTGAGATTCGAAAGGGATAGCAACTAATCGCAGATCGGTTCAGTTATCCATTATTAAAAGTGCCCATTTCTCGGAAGGTCCGAATATAAGGATAGGGGTTTATGTTCAATATCTCGGGACAATACTATGGCTAACTTCGAATGATATAGCTTTTTTAATAAAGGGAATGAGTTAGTCCGACAAATATCGTTAATGAATATTTGATCTACATGCTTGTAATTAAGCTAACGGGCACAATAGCTCAACAGAACATGACGGCAGCTGGATAAGAAATCAGCTGCTGTTTTTTTTATTGAAGTAACGGGCAGGTTACTGAGCGGTTTGGAAATAAGTAATGAGTCTATGTCTTCGTCATTTAATTATTAGAAAATAATTATTATCTGCCTCAAGCTGATTAGTTAACTTTCAATTAACGAGGAACGATAATCTAACCGTAAGAGGTGTTCTGAGAATAAGGTATACAAAAAACCGTCCAAGCTCAGCAAGTGCTGCGCCGGGACGTTTTTTTTCGCTCTGTCGCGTGGAATGTTCTTGTTTCTTTTTGACATATCTCTCTTTTGGTTTACAGAAGAGTTTTATAACTTTTGGTTTAACTAGCATAGAAATGAGAATGATGTAATGCAGACTTCATTACGGTAACGAGCAGTTTTCCGTAACAAAGGAGTAAACTTAAGCGTCTAAATAAAGAAGATATTCCAAATGGATTGCTAATGGAGGGAATGAATGTATGAGGATGATATTTTTTGTTTTGCTCGTGTTATTCCTGGCATCAGGTTGTAGTGGACATAATAAGGAGTCAAACTCATCAAGTAGTTATCCAAGTGCCGTTGCCTGGAATAATATCCTTTATGGACTCTCTATTGAGGAGGTTTCCATTGAGAAAATCGGTAAGGAGATTGGAAAGGTCGAAAGGCGAACAACCCCTATGCCGAAGAAAAATGGAGACTCAAATGACTTACCAACAGGAAGCATACTTTACGAAATAAAAGGAACAGACCCTAATGAAGTAATTGCAGTAAAAGTAAATGATAAATATTTTAATGCTTCAAAACTAGGACCTCTGAAATGAACTTACAGGATGCGTTAGCACGATAAATACGAAGACACTGGCAGCCGGTATGTTGGTTGCCGTTTTCTCAAATAACGGGCAGATTACTTAAATAAAACAGGAGACTTATTCAAAGTTGTTGAAGTAGTGATATACGCTGTTGAGAATAACTTGTGGGGGTTAATATGAATTTTCTAATCATCCAACCAAAACTTGAGCAGAACATCGCGCAACTTGAAAACGAACTCCAAATTAATTCTTCCGCTGATGCGGTAATCTTCCCGGAAGGTTATTTGAATGAAAATGTGGAACAAGCACGTACTTTAGCAAAGAAACATAACAAGATACTTATTGGAGGGTATAGAAGGCTAAGCGAAAGTCCGAAAGATAGGGCTATCATTATTGACCGCTCAGGCGAAGTCGTTCTCGACCGAATTAAGTACAGCCAAACGACTTTTAAGTCGGTAGAGGGATGCAAGATAGGACACATACTTTGTGATGAATTGGTCAAACAAGGTGTGAAGAACGAAGATGCCAGTGGAATTGACGTGATTGTTCATCCTATCGGTGTGGGAATGTTCAGCGAAGAACAATTCGATGAATGGATAAATGAAGCAAAAAAGATAGCTGTCACATATAAAGCGATGATTATTGGGGCAAGCCACGCTAATGGCTCATTTAGAGGTAGTAATGTATCCATCCCCATTGCCTATTGTTTCGACCGAAACGGAAAAACAATTTTCATTTCAAAAAATGATATACGGACCCGCATGTTGGATATTGCAACTAAAACCGTTTCCTTCCCTCAACACGTCAAACAATAGCGTTAAGCTAACGGGGAACTACTTATCTCAGAGTTTGAAGCGAAGTTTGATTTAGATCTTCGACAAGGGCAAATTCGTTCGATCCATGGCAACCGCTTTCTTACGACCATATAAAAAAGAGGTCGACCAGAAAATCTGGTGACCTCTTAATACGAAAGGGCACAATAGATCAAAAAAGAAACGGCAGCAATCCGGCTACTGCCGTTTCTCAACTAACGAGCTGAATAAAACCCTTGTGTCTAGCTTGATCGGTTTTTTGCGTTGCCTTGCCTTACTTATTCGCTTTACCCGCATAGACATTGATGTGGTCAATATGCGCAATTTTGCCTTTGGCAACTTCGCTTGGACCAACGAATTTCAATTCGTATGCTTTGGATGGATGGTAAACATAGATTTTGTCCGCGCCGTAGAAGCGGACTTCCTTCGGCTTGCCAAGCGTTTTAATGACGGACGCGAAGGTCAGCGATTTAATGCCCCCCGTTCGATCGACGGACGTCCCATAATTGCGCAAATCGTAAATGACGCCGGATTTATTGACGCCAAAGCCGAATGCGCCTTTTCCCATGCCGAGATTGTACATTTCGTAATGGTTGCCTTTCAGGTCACCGCCTACATCCGGTTCGCCCCAGTTTTTATGAATGGTGGAGATCGGCGTTTTGCCTGAGATGGCGTTTAAGCCCGGGATTTTCCCTGCGCTCGCGAGCTTGTAGATGCTTTTAATATAGCTATACTGTGCGTTCGTACTAGCGCTGGCTGCTGCCGCGTGGACATTCGACTGGGAGATTGCCGTCATCGAACCTACCGCGATCAATCCGGTCAATGCCAGCTTGGCGGCTATTTTATACATTTGTTTCGATTTGTTCAACATAATAGAAATTCACCTCTTATTTTTTTTGAGACAAGCGACAGTTGACTTACGACCTCATAATTACCCAATCTAACCTCGAAAGGAATGACAGAATTGCCGGCACGATATTATTCTGCAGTGGCAAATTTTTTTTCATTCTTCAATACCTCCGATATTTTTGGTGCTTCAAAGCTACATACCAACTATAATCGAGCCGTGTTATGAACTAATCTCCAAGTTGTAATGGAGTTGTAAAATAAACATAGTTGAAATACGAAATAGCAGTTGTGGTAGAGTATACAACAAAAAAACGCCCAAAGTTGAATGAAGATCAATAAATGATAGGACAAGGAGCTCGTATGATGACGAAACGTTCGAGTGTGTCGAATCAAGAGCATTGGAATCAAGTGTATAACAAGTTATACCTCGGCAAGCCGGTCTACGACTTATGGCTCGATGCCTATGAACACTTTTTGGCAGGAGCAAGAAAGGACGTCATTATCGATCTAGGATGCGGTTACGGCTGTGATACGCTCTATTTGACGGAGCGCGGTTACCGCGTTATAGCTTGCGACTTCTCGGAAAAGGCGCTAAGCAGCATCGCCGAACACATCCCGGAAGCTGAGACGAAGTTGGTTGATATGATTGCAGGCTTACCGTTTGCAGACGGAAGCGCCGGAGCGGTCGTGGCCGACTTATCGCTCCATTATTTTGCTTGGCAAGATACCGTTAATATCATAAACGATATCGCCCGGGTACTGAAGCCGCGGGGCGTTTTACTGGCTCGCTTTAACTCGGTGGGGGACGTTCACTATGGCGCCGGACTTGGGGTTGAGCTGGAGCCGAACTATTATGAGCATGATGATCGGCGTAAACGGTTTTTCGACGAGGCCGATTTGCGCAAGCTGTTTGCAGATTGGGGAATTGAAGCGATCAGAGAGACGGATCTACACCGTTACGGCAAGCCGAAACGGTGTTGGGAACTGGCTGCTGTAAAGGTGTAAGCGATCTTGCCGCAAAATTAACGGGAATAACGCAACTTCGAAGTATTAACGATAGTGGAGGAAGCATAAATGGCGATAGAGACGAGAGGATACCTTAGACTTGCCAAGCCCAAAACATGATGTTTGGAAAGCACATTAGCTGAATAAAATACAACGAGGCTGCCGACAATTTGATCCGGCAGCCTTTTATTACTCTAACGGGTTGAACCAAGGATTTAAGAATATTGGAGACGAATCGCTGTCATGGCTGAAGTTTTGTTTGAAATCTTAATCTGCAATTTTAGGTCTTGATTTGGATTGCTCGAAAACAACATCTTTGGACGTGTACGGTTATTCCATGAGTTGATATAGTACGAGTGTGGCAGATCTGCTGCTTGGCTTTGGCCGGCCATTCAAACAAAATAGTAATAAATCAAGCAGCGAGTCTAGCCCCTTTTGCATGCATTAACCGCATAATAACGCCTGGCGGAGCTCATCACACAGCAGGAAACATCATCTTTTGTCATCAACAAGTCGAAATCTTTCGTTACCTTTTCCTTCTTGTAACTGTTTAGTTACCGTTCTGTTATTCCTTTCGAGGCTGGGCTGTGTAATATGAGGTTGTAAGCAAAACATCCCTTGTCTCCAATTAAAATAAGAGGTGAAATACTATATGTTGAACAAATCAAAACACTCGCATAAATTAGCAGCTAAGCTGGCTTTGACCGCATTGATCGCGGTAAGCTCCATGACGGCAATCTCTCATTCGAATGTCCACGCTGCAGAAGCGAGCGCTAGCGCTAGTACGAACGCGCAGAAGGACTATATTAAGAGCATCTACAAGCTTGCGAGCGTAGGAAAAATCCCAGGATTAAACGCCATCGCGGGCAAAACGCCGATCTCCGCCGTTCATTACAAATGGGGCGAACCGGATGTAGGCGGTGACCTGAAAGGCAACCATTACGAATTATACAATTTCGGTATGGGAAAAGGTGCATACGGCTTCGGCGTTAATAAATCCGGTATCATCTACGATTTGCGCAATTTTGGGACGTCCATCGATCGGACTGGGGGAATAAAATCGCTGACCTTCACGTCCGTTATCAAAACGCTTGGCGCGCCGAAGGAAGTTCGATTCACAAGCACGGACAAAATCTATGTTTACCATCCATCCAAAGCATACGAACTGAAATTCGTTGGCCCACTCAAAGTCGCCAAAGGCAAAATCGCGTATGTTGACCACATCAACGTCTATGCGGGCAAAGCGAATACGTAACGCGCGGCAGCCCGGAGAAACTGTCCCGGCACAGCACTCGCTGAGCTGGGACAGTTTCTTTTTTTTGTAAATAATGAACATGAACTCGGCAACACGTTATATAAAGCAGTGCAGCACATCAGAATGATATCAATAACCTTCTCTGTAGATTCGTTAAATATAGCAGAGCGTTTAAAAAATGACGCTGAAGATGAATCCACAGCATGGCGCAATACAGATTGTCAAAGACATGAGACAAAAGTTGCCTGAGGAGCAACGAGCATGCAGCCGCTGCGGAGAGAAAATGTTGCCATCCAATTTGGTTAACTAGCTCAACCTGGATGTAATTATATGGGGGTGTTCCAAGCAGCCATTTAAGGGCGTTTGGTTCACCCTCCTTTTTTATGCAAAATAATGCTCTTCTTCGAGATCGGCGATCAGTCCGGGGTGCATCGGCTTCCAGCCCAGAAGCTCCCGTGTTGCCAGACTCGCTTGCGCAGTATTGTACAAGCTTGTGATGTCGAATGACGCAATGGTGCCAAGAAAGCCGAAATGGTCGGCAGCTTCTTCAGGTGTTATGCTGACCACGGGCATAGAGTCGGGCAAAATATATGGATTAGCGGGCTCGATTGGTTCAGGAGGATGGTTACTTAGTTTTCTGCTCGCAGGAAAAGACCACTTGTTTTCTCAGAACTTGATATCAGAAACCAAATCTCAAATAACAATAGATGGGATACCAGCAACTAATGAACGATTAAAAAGTATCTCTTGATACATTGGTGAGGGAGTGGCAGAAAATCCTTATAAGAAATATAACTCAAGAGTACATACTGAGCGGGTATAACAGTAATATATTAAGATACTCCAAGAGACAGGTGCAGCAATAATTCTGCCAGTTAGTAACGAGAAATTTGTATGTAAAATCGCTGATGTAGTAGTCCATTTATAATCCAGAGTCAACCCATTCGGTCCTGCCCCTAGGAGTGAGAAAGTCTTTGGTTCTTCTGGTATGGAACATCTTTGATGAAGCCGCCGGAACGATCGGCGGCTTCATTACATTAACGGGCAGGAAAAAGGGGTTATTTTGAAGAAATTAGTGGAATCAATTTCAAACGGTGGCCAATTCTACCGTTAATTGAATCTTCCAAAGCCTGCAATTTCAACTAATGCTTGATAGGTTGTCATTCGCGGGTGTGCTATGCTGATTCCGGCATCGCACTTTACGATGTTGCACGATTAATTATAACGATTATAAGGGGGATTTAGAGTGTCAACTGAGAAAGGAGCAGCGTACTCCGCTTGGTCAAACATCATTTATGCCATGCGGTTGCACTGGCGGGCAAGGCCATTTACGCTGATTTGTTGTGTCATCTCGGTGCTAGTTGGTGTCGGTCTGCCATTTGTAAGTATTCTTATGCCCAAAATTGTCATCGACAATATTACAGCAGGTGTCACGCCAGGCAGGTTTATATTGTCAGTTGGCGCTATGGCGCTTCTTCTGGCCTTGCTGAGCAGTGCGAAGAGCTATGCAGACCTCATTACCAATGAATCTGTCGGTACAATCAGCATATTGAAACACCTTCAAACTACGATGAATAAGCATCTTAATATGGACTTCGAGGTGCTAGAGAGCCCCGGATACGCCAAGCTGGGGGAAAAAGCATGGCGCGCCATGCAAAGCAACCACTCTCCCGCCTCCAACGTACCGCGCAACTTGTCACATCTCTTAATGAACGTATTAGGTTTTCTTGCATACGGGATGATTATTGTAACGGTACATCCTCTCATTATTCTCTTTCTGGCTGTTTCAGCCGGAATCAATTGGCTGGCGCTCTCGCGCGCCCGCAAGATTGAGAAGGATACGCGTGAGGAGCGGTCCAAGCTTCATGGCAAGCTGTGGTATATCCAGAAAGTATCAAAAGAGCCGTCAGGCGGCAAGGACATACGCCTATATGACCTAGGCAGCTTAATCAACGGCATTTTTCATAACGTACTCGTTGCTAGCACCAAGAAAGAACGAGAGGTAGCGACAGGCGATATGAAGGCTCAGCTTTCGGATGCAGCGCTCAGCCTCCTGCGTGACGGTGCAGCATACGCGTTTCTCATTTATTTGCTGATAAACGACAAGATGACCTTGGGCAATTTCGTGCTCGTGTTTGCCGCCATTGGTGCGTTTGCTGGCTGGTTATCCGGCATATTGAGAAGTTCAAGCGAGCTTATGCGCGCTTTAAGTGAAATGTCCGATATTCGCGATTATCTTGACGTCCCGGATATTTCTAACACCGGCGCCGGCAATGAGCTGCCGTCCGGAGAAATGCTGCCTCCCGCGATTACGCTTAGAAACGTCGGATATACTTATCCGGAGGCAAACAAACCGACCCTTACCGGCATAGATCTTGCTATTAAGCCGGGGGAGCGCATTGCCATTGTCGGGGGGAACGGTGCAGGCAAGACGACGTTTATCAAGCTGTTATGCGGGCTCTATAAGCCGACAACCGGCGAGATTACGCTCGGAGGCGTCGACATCGCGCGTTATAACAGAGATGAATTCTTTTCGCTCTTTTCGACGGTATTTCAAGATATCCATCTGTTCTGCTGCGATATTGCCGGAAATATATCTCAACAATCGCCTGAAAAGACGGATTACGAGAAGGTAAAGAAATGCCTGGAAATGTCCGGTCTTATGGATAAAGTTAACGGGCTTGATAAAGGGGAGTCGACGCTTCTTGT
Organism: Paenibacillus rhizoryzae; assembly: GCF_059686995.1. Taxonomy (NCBI): domain Bacteria; kingdom Bacillati; phylum Bacillota; class Bacilli; order Caryophanales; family Paenibacillaceae; genus Paenibacillus; species Paenibacillus rhizoryzae. Next base: position 762,007 of record NZ_JCAALT010000003.1, read on the forward strand.
GCGTCGCGTACACAACGATGCAATTGAGCTCTCAGGCGGTGAGCAGCAGAAGCTGGCGCTGGCGCGCGCACTTTATAAAGACGCGCCGGTTATTATCCTGGATGAGCCGACTGCTGCGCTTGATCCTATCGCGGAGAACGAAATCTATCAGCGTTACGCCGAGCTGACTGCCGGTAAAACCTCCATTTACATCTCCCACAGACTGGCAAGCACGCGTTTTTGCGACAGAATTCTGTTCATTGACGGCGGGGGCATCGCCGAGTGCGGCACGCACGACGAGCTTATGAGACATGGCGGGAAATATGCGGAGATGTTTAACGTCCAGTCCCACTACTACAAGGACGGGGAGGTTTCAGAGAATGAAAACGCGCTCTATCTGGCATAACCTGCGCTGTGGATACGGGATTGTAAATCGCCTTACGCCGACCTATATTCCACTTACTTTCGTCACCTCTTTTATTAACGCTGTGCAGCCGTTAATGATACTTTTCCTGTCTGCACAGATCATTAACGAGTTGGCCGGCGCGCGCGACACAAGTCGCATTATCCTGTACGCCGCGCTTGCAGTAGGGCTTGCATTTGTTTTGTCAGCTGCAAATGCCGCGGTCTCTCGCCGGATTACGACTTTAAACAGTACCCTGTGGGCGCGTTTCTACTTCTTCCTGGGCAATCGGTACATGCAGCTTAATTACGATCAAGTGGAAGATACGATGAATAATGAAAAGTTAGCGGATATTGAAGCGAAGACAAACGGCAACGGACTTGGCATTCTTCGCCTGCACTACAGCTTGCCGGAACTGTTGCAGCCGCTGTTTGAACTAATCGCGTCTATCGTACTGTTCTTCGGCATGTTTACGGCTGTATCTTCTTACGAGAAGACGTTTATAACCTCTCCGTTTGCTACCGTGCTGCTGATCATTCTCATCCTGCTTATCCTGCCCTTTACGTACGTGCTCAAGAAGAGGGAGGAGAGGATCCAGAAAACGGTGTTTGAGGAAAACCCGAAGTCAAACACCTATGTGCATTTTTTTAACGAGTATATGCAGGCAAAGAATGCCGCCAAGGATATTCGCCTTTATAAACAGGCGTCAGCGATCGAGGAACACTATAATAAATCTGTCGGAGCGGAGTTTTGGTATAGAATTTTCGACTTATTCGGTAGGAACAACGCATTGGCAGCGGCTGTGAACGCCGTGCTAGGGGGCTGCGTCTATCTCTTTATCGGTCTGCGTGCGTTATATGGCATGTATCCTTTAGGCAGCGTGGTTCAGTATATCGGCGCGGTTTCCGGCGCTGTCGGCGCGCTGGCCAAGCTTGTTTCGGTTCTGGGCAACTTTATTACAAACAATCAGTATCTCGGCCAAATCTTCGATTATCTTGACCTGCCGGACAACATGCGAGAGAACAAAGGAAACAGACCAATCCCGCAAGCGGATCTGGAGTTTGAGTTCCGTGACGTGTCGTTTAGGTATCCCGGCGCCGACAACTATGCCATTAAGCACCTTAGCATGAAGTTTAATATCGGCCAGCGGCTTGCAATTGTAGGGTTGAATGGCAGCGGCAAGACGACCATGATTAAGCTCCTTTGCCGGCTTTATGAACCTACAGAGGGTGTAATCACTTTAAACGGCATCGACATTAGGGCGTACGACTATTCGGCCTATATGGGCGTGTTCAGTGTCGTGTTTCAAGATTTTAAGCTCTATTCCTTCTCACTCGGCCATAACGTTGCCGCTTCCGAGAGCTTTGATGCAGAATTGGCGGAGGAATCACTCATTATGGCTGGGTTTGGCACGAAGTTAAACAATATGCCTGGTGGGCTAGATACTTTCTTGCATAAGGATTTTTCAGACGACGGCGTTGAGATTTCAGGAGGCGAAGCGCAGAAGGTTGCATTGGCACGAGCGCTGTATAAAAACGCGCCTTTTGTGGTACTTGACGAGCCAACGGCGGCACTGGACCCCATAGCGGAGTTCGAGATCTATTCCCGATTTAATGAGTTAATCAGCAAAAAGACAGCAATATTCGTCTCCCATAGGCTCTCGTCCTGTAAGTTCTGTCACGACATTGCCGTGTTTCACGAGGGTCGTCTCATTCAACGCGGCTCCCATGACGAACTTATAACCGACCGGGGCGGGAAATACGCTGAACTGTGGAATGCACAGGCGCAGTATTATGTCGGAGCGTGATTGTTTCAAAAATGCCGTCATAAACTGCAGCCGCCTGTTCCGCTGACAAGTAGGGGAAGTCGTTTGATATATAGAATTAGGAGTGGTACTGATGACTAGCGTGAGGGAAGTTTTACTCGATCAGTTGGCAGCTTGCCATAACGATGAAAGTTGGTTTAAATCGTCTAAAACGATTTTAGAAGATATATCCGTGGCTGAAGCCATCTGGAAAACAGAGGGTAACTCAAGTTCCATCTGGGAGATCGCGAACCATCTCATTTTCTGGAATGAAATGTGGCTAAGAAGGTTTGTTAATGATGCTATCATCGAGAAAAATGATATAGGAAATGATGAAACATTTGAATTGGACCCTATGAAGAAGAATGAAAAAGGGTGGAATGAGACCATACAGCGATTAAGTAATGGCTTTGCAGAATGGCGAGACATGATCTCGAATTGTGAGGTTTCAAAACTAGAAAGAAGAATACCATCCTACTTTAATGCTCAGTGGTGGGGTGTCATTTCAAATTTGTGCATCCATAACGCGTACCATATCGGGCAAATGATGTTGTTGAAAAAGCAAGTGAAACAGATCGACTTTAATGAGATAAACATGTAAAACCTACATCGCACCATGGATCGCTTTTATCGTCGGCATCCATTTTATTAGCTTGAAGAGCGTATTTGATGATCCCAGCCTATGGCTTCTGGCAGCGCCTATGGTTACCGTCTCGATTGTGGCGCTAATTGTATCCCCCAAGCTCCAAGTGGCAAACAGCGCGATTGCAGGTATTGGTGCCGGCACGGTATTATTTGGTTTTGCTCTATTAGGATTAGTACGATATATAGCAGTGCAGTAATGTTACTCCCGCTAGCGAGTACCTCCTTAGACTAACGCTTCATCCCTTTCGGACCTCCAATACATCTTTGGAGGTTCTTCTTTCTTCGCTAAGTTATTCGACCGGTTCTAAGCTGTCCAAAATTTCCTGTAGGCTCAGTTCGTAGCCTGCCATGGACATGTCAGCGACGCCATAATACATTTTTACGAGATCGCCCTCCACAATAAGGGCTCCACAGGCGAAGACTGCGTCTCCGAAGGAGCCTTTTTCTCGTAATCTGCATCTGGTTCCAAGATGGGTGTACCCGACCGGGCGATTACTTTCGAAGGATCTTTCAGGTCAAGCAGCACAGCCCCCATGCAGTAGCGTTGACGTAGTGTCGCACCGTGGTACAGCCCCAGCCAGCCAAGATCGGTTTTGATGCTATGGGTCGTCGGGCTGTGAAGCGCGTAATATTTGCGGTTCACTTTCTCCGGGAAAATAAGAACGTCTTTCTTATCCGGACCAAAAATCATTCCGTGGTATGTGATGTTCAAAAAGTCAGTCGTGGAAACCATAGACTCACCAATACCAACCGAACTTACCGCAGAGTAGTAAATGTAATAGGTGTCGCCGATCTGTGTCATTCGCGGGTCCTCAATTCCGAACGTCTCAAGTGGGTTTGATGGAAATAGTGCCTGGATTGGGGCTGATTGGCATTTCAGCCACGTGAAGCAGCATAATGAACTTATTCTTGTAGAACGCGATGCCGGCATTGAATGCACCGATCACCTCGAAATTTTCACTATGAGGTTTCACGTCGAGTGGTGTAAGTAACGGATTTTCTTCATATCGGTTTACGTGCATAAACAACAATAACTCCCTTATCATGCAAGTTCATGTTCAAAGCGCTCAAACTTACGGTAAACGTAAACGCTCGCTGGAATCAATCTTAATCCCCAGAAGCCTTTTCTCAAGCGTGTTTCTCCAACTCGTGGACAATTCCTTCACGTTTAACAGCTTCTCCGTATCCATGGCATGATTGGTTCCTTTATGCATGACCCGATTTGCGAAGTCTACCGTTATCGCTTGGGGATGCCGGTTCACAAGCGTCAAATTGTCTTTGTAGTAGACGGTTCCCTCCTGAAGTACGCGGAAATAGAACCCTGTATAGCCCGTTTCTTGAACTCTCAAGGGCATCTTAGGAGCATGATAGCGAGCCGCTAATTTGAAGCATGGCTGTCTGGGCTGGCTGACCTGCACAATGGCGCTTCCCAGCTGAAAGATATCACCGATGCAAACAACCGATTCCGATAAGCCCCGTGTCGTCAAGTTCTCTCCGAAGGCGCCGAAAGGCAGCGCTCTCTCCAGCACACTTTCCCAGAATGGATAGTGTTCATGGCAATATACGCATACCGCCTTATCTTTGCCGCCGTGATGCTTTAGATCGGCTTGTCCATCTCCTTCGAAGCGTTCCCAATACAGGTTCACATGCTTGTTGACGGGTGATTTGAATATACCGGTTTCTACTTCTTTCTGGTTATATCGCATGAGAGTTGGCATGCCGATGTTAAGGGAAATCAATTCGGGGTGCATTTTATGGCCCTCCTTTGCGAACAATAAAGCTTACTATAGCATTCGATGGATTTCGGGTACACATCCATTCCGAGCGTTTTGGTCCAATCCATAATTCACAGAACCATAAGAAGGAATGTAGGTGATATCCTCATGATTGTAAATCGCAATGATGCAAAACCGATCTGGCAGCAACTTCTGGACCAGGCGATCAGCAATATTTCAAATGGGCACTGGCCGCCGGGAGAGCAGTTGATTCCAACGCGCGAGCTAGCACAGAAATTAAGTGTCTCTCGCTCTACTATTCAGCTTGTTTATGAAGAACTGCTTGCACGAGGATATATCGTCACTTCTAGACGCGGAGGTACGCGGGTGAGCCCGTTATGGAATAAAAGCGTGGAACCCATTGATTTATTAGTTGAGCCTAAAGGCCCGCCGATCCCTGTGTTGCCGCTCTTGAAATTTTCTGCTGATCGCTTGAAGGATTGGCTTAAAGGGGAAGAAGCAGGCGTAGTGAAAATTGATTTTAGCCCGCATGAGCCCTATTTGGATCACATCTTTCAGAAGCACTGGAGGCAAACGTACCTGCAAGCGTCCTCCTCTATGAACCTATGCGATTGGGCATACGGCGATTCTTTCGGCTATTTGCCTTTACGCGAGCAAATCAAGCGTTATTTGTCGCTAGAACGGGGTATTCATGTTCAGACGGATCAAATACTATTAACTTCCGGCGCGCATCAAAGTATGAACTTAATTGCGCAAGCGCTGTTAAACGAAGGGGATACGGTCACAGTTGAAGATCCGGGATTCCCGGCTTCCTGGATGATTATGAACTATTACCGCATGCATGTTGTCCCCGTACCTGTGGACCAGCATGGACTTGTCGTTGATCGGATTCCCGAGAACTCGAAATTGACTTTTGTCACGCCATCTCACCAATGCGCAATTGGTACCGTGCTGTCGGAGCCGAGGAGGCAGCAGCTTCTACAAATGTCTGTAAAGAATCAAAGCTGGATTTTAGAAGACGACTATGACAGTGAGTACCGTTATCGCGGAGAACCGCTGCCGACTCTGTATAGCCAAGCGCCTAATAATACGCTCTATATGCTGAGTTTCTCTAAGCTGATAGCGCCAGGACTTCGGACTTCAGCGCTCGTTGGGCCTGCTCCAGCTATCGCTCAAATTGCTCGCGTGCAGGAGCTGATTTATCGTCATGTTCCCATTATGGAGTCGCTAACGCTTGCCCGGTTTATAGAGCAAGGTCATTTCATGCGTCATATGCGCAGAGTACGGAACGTGTATAAACGAAAATACGATCGTCTTGTGAAAGCAATTAAGGCGCACGGTTTAGCTAAACGGTTCAACATTATTTGCATCGAAACAGGATCGCATATATTAATAGAAACCGAGCCGCAAATTGACGAAAGCAACGTCGTCTCACGACTTCTGCAAAGAGGCGTACGCGTTTATCCCCTAAGCTCCTACTGTATGAACAGCAACCGTAAGGGGTGGGTACTCGGATTTGCCAAAACGGACGATAGATTAATCGAGGAGGGAATAGCTCATATTGCGGATGTCTTGCTAAAGTCATAGCTTTTATTGCGAGTATGAGATCGTTCAATAGTGTATTAATCTCAAAAAGACTATATCAACAAATGGATTGCGAGTATACGTCCAAAAACCAATAGTTATTGCAGTCCAATAATCATGAGCTTAATTCAGCTCGAGTTTGCTAAATGGGTAGATTTTACCTGTTGACATCGAAGAAATTGGCGGTGTAAGCTTCGTCAGGTACTGGAGGTGAAATTGCTGTAGGGTGAGCGAAGCGGTATAAAAGCGATATCAATGCAAGTATTCGGCGGTTAAAGTCGATTCTTGTAGTGCGATACTATACATAGACTTTAGTGAGACTAAGTATTTACGTATTACAGCATTAACGCATTGGCTTGAAAAAAGAGAGCCGCCCAATGTTTTAGGAATGTCGGCCGCTCGGCTTTTCCAGGAGAACATAAACAACATGATTTAAAGGAGATTTAAACAATGACACAACAACAAAACAAAACAGACATTCGCCCATTTCACGTTAATATTCCGGAAGCTGAACTGATTGAATTGCGCAATCGCATTAACGCAACAAGATGGCCTGAGAAGGAAACGGTCTCGGATCAATCGCAAGGGACGCAGCTCGGAACGATTCAAGCACTCGCGCGTTACTGGGCAAATAATTACGATTGGCGCAAAATCGAAACCAGAATCAATTCCTTCCCGCATTTCTTGACCGAGATTGACGGTTTGGACATCCATTTCATTCACGTCCGTTCGAAGCATGAGAACGCGATGCCAGTCCTCATTGCGCATGGTTGGCCAGGTTCTATCATTGAGCAAATGAAACTGATAGAGCCGCTAACTAACCCTACGGCTCATGGCGGAACCGAAGCGGATGCGTTCCATGTCGTTATTCCATCTATGCCTGGTTATGGGTTCTCGGGTAAGCCGACAGCGACCGGTTGGAATCCGAAACGCATCGCAACCGCTTATAGCGAGCTGATGACTCGACTTGGCTACGAGAAATACGTAGCGCAGGGCGGCGACTGGGGATCGATCGTCGTGAACATGATGGGCGTTCAAGAGCCTAAAGGCTTGCTCGGCATTCACACCAATATGCCTGAAGTCATCCCGCCGGAAGTTGATGCGGCGATCTGGTCCGGAAACCCGCTGCCGCCCGGTCTCTCAGACGAAGAGAAGCAAGCCTGTGAACAAGTTCAAGAGAATAAATTCTATTACGCCTTCTTAATGGGAACGCGCCCGCAAACACTGACCGGTCTAGTAGATTCTCCTGTCGGACTGGCCTCCTTTATGATCGACCACGACTGGCGGAGCCATGCACTAATTGCGAGAGCTTTTTCAGGCGTCCAGGAAGGCCTGACACGAGACGATATTCTTGACAACATCACGCTCTTCTGGTTGACGAACACGGCGATTTCAGCGGCACGTCTCTACTGGGAAAACGGTAATGCCGGCATCTCTTTCTTCGCCGTTAAAGGCGTCAAGCTCCCGGTTGCCTGCAGCGTTTTTCCAGACGAGATGTATGTAGCACCGAAGAGCTGGGCAGAAAAGGCGTACCCGAATTTGATTCATTACAACAAGCTTCCTAAAGGCGGGCATTTTGCAGCTTGGGAGCAGCCGGAGTATATGATTTCTGAAATCCGTACTGGATTCAAGTCGTTGCGTTAATTAGAAGCAATATAACTGGTTAAATGTTCCTCGGTGGCTCACATTGCCACCGAGGAATTTTGTTGACTCATACTCCGGAATTTAGGGTTGAAACCACAAAGGTACATTCCATTATTGTTATCGGCATGATTGGCTTTACATATTGACTACTCTATACTTGGTTAATAAACTGTCCCGGGTAATAAGAAAGGCGTGAAGCTCATGTTTTTTTATATGTTTGCCATTCTAGTCGTACTGGTCGATCAACTATCCAAAATCTTTATCCGCTTATACTTAACTATCGACGAGACCAGTAATCTTTGGGGAATTCCTATTACCCATATTGAGAACAGCGGTATGGCTGGCGGCTTATTACAAGGATACAGTCGATTTTTTGGGATTGTGGCTGTCTTATTCGTAGCAAGTGTGATCTATTATCGTAAAACGGGAATGTTCAAAGGGAAGTTGAACGAGATTAGCATAGCTTTTTTAGTAGGTGGCGCGGCCGGGAACGGAATTGATCGTTTGTTGTTCGGGCGGGTTACGGATTTTCTGGTTTCGCGCTCCGGTAATGGCGTGCTTAATATGGCGGACCATGCGATTGAAGTCGGAGTTGTGCTATTAGTAATTAGTTTCGTAATTCGTGTTGTGAGAGGCAGGATTAATAGACGATGTTTCGTATAATTTTCCTAATGAATGAAGTCGATGCGAAGGATCTATGATGACCATTCACGAAGAAGCAAGACTGGTGGGAAGACACAATTATCTGTCGGTGTCGGGTGACAAGAACAGATATGCGTAGCCGGACTCCAGCCCTCGGTCCGATCCAAACGTCACTAAGCTAACGGGTACTATAGAGGGCATACTTCTTGGACTAATTGGACTTGCAATGATTTTAATTGGAGCAATTAATTTACGTATATTGTTGAACTAAAGGGGAAATTCCCCTGTATTATCCAATCGCAAACGCTGATATGATGGCTTAGTACCACACTGACAGGAGGAGAAATTTATTATTCGTTATGTAATCGTCGCAGCAATAAGTCTAGCAATAATATTAATTGCAGTTAATCTTCCCCATAAGAAAGCGGAAGTGACTGAGGACTTGCCTGCTCCTGCTCCTTCCCATAAGAAAGCAGAAGTATCTGAGGACTTGGTTGCTGTGGTTGCTGCTTATAAGGAAAAGTATGATTCGGGTATGTACGATGTAATCAAAGAAGTATATCCTAACAACGCTGATTTTGATAAAGCTGGTTTTTACTGGTTGAACAGCATAAATAGGGATAATATTCACTACGAGTTTGTGTTTGAAGTTAATCATGCACAAACGAAAGAGTTGTCTGCTAAGTTGAAAGAATACTTCAAGGGGAGTGAGGTGGTCATCCGGAAAACTCAGATATTACTAAGAAATGAACTAGAGCAAAAGCAAAAAGAGATCCATGAAAAGGTAAGTGTAAAACACAAGGACGTAGCTACCGACATCAATCAATATGAACAGATCGTAGTAAAAGCAGATCTAACAGATGCCGAAAAACACGAACTTATTGCGGAATACGGTGAGGGCACTATAGAATTTCAAAAAGCAGTTCACGCAGGTATGTTTTAGCCCATCTAAGATTTATTAGTGAGGCTACTGGCGCTACTGTCAACTGAGATATCCTAAGAAAGCAGCGACGATTGCAACAACAAAATAATACGATGTTTCATAATGGCGCGTGATGGCAAGCATGGTTGCCCCAGCTGACAAAGGAGAACGAAACAATGAAGAAGTACATACTCTTCGATCATGATGGTGTTCTGGTTGATACTGAATTCTGGTATTACAAAGCGGGAGAACGCGCTCTGGCTGACATTGGATTTACCTTGGATAAAGATCAATACCTCCGCGACATGACCCAGTCATTGGGCACTTGGTCCCAAGCTAGGGCGGCAGGTATTGATGAACAGACCATCAGCAAGCAGCGCGAGGTCCGCAACGTCTATTATCAGGAATATCTAAGAACAGAAGCCATAGAGATCGAAGGCGTAGTTGAAACCCTAGCCGAACTGTCAAAGTATGTCCGCATGGCTATCGTGACGACTGCAAAACGTGCGGATTTTCAACTTATTCATGAAAACCGCCAGATTAGACAATTCATGGAATTCGTCCTTGTCCGCGAAGACTACGAGAGCACCAAGCCGCACCCGGAACCATACTTGACCGGCCTAAAGCGCTTCGGAGCTACCAAAGAAGAGACCCTGGTTGTAGAGGATTCAAACAGAGGGTTGAACTCAGCCGTGGCGGCTGGTATCGACTGTGCTATTGTCCATAACGACTTCACAAAAACACACGACTTCTCAAAGGCCAGCTATCGAATCAAGACTCTAATTGAACTAAAGGACATTATCCTGAATGTAACCTGAGAGAGCAGTGGGGCGCATGATGGCGGATGCATTTGGTTACCTCTGCATCGGTAACGGTAAGGATATTTCATTTCCATGTATTTCCTTCCCTGAGCGTATACATTAAAGAAACCGTCCAAGCTCAGCGAGTGCTGTGCCGGGACGGTTTTTTCGCGTTTCCGCGCGTTACGCAATTCATAGATGACGCCCTAACCTCGAAATGAGATTAGCCACTGTTGCCCTGAGCAAAAAATTCGCGCGTTACTTGACGAGCTTTAGGATCTAACACGCGATCGAGCTCTTCGTTCAGCCAAATCAACGATTTAGTCCGAAGATAATTACGCATGTTTTCCTCAGCATCGCGCATCGTTAAGTTAATGACGCAGGGGGTGGCTCTGGTACAGGCCGCAAACTCCTCGTCACGGCACAGATAACTGTTATCCTTAATATTTTTGCATTGAAAAATGGGAGTTTTGCCTTCAACGGCTTCAACGACATCCCAAAACGAGATTTCCGCAGGAGGCTTGGCTAACCTATAGCCGCCTTTTACCCCGGGAACGGAGATAACGATACCGGCCTTCGTTAATTTTCCGAAAATTTTCGACAGATAGGTCTCCGAAATGTTTTGAAACGAAGAGAGTTCTTTAATCCCTACAGTCGCATTAGGAGGAATGTCGATCAAATATACGAGGCAATGCAGTGCATATTCAACACCAATACTGTACTGCATGCAAACACCTGCTTTCTGGATGTGAAACTTAATACTAACATCTTAGGTGGATTCATACCCCTTGTCAATCGAGCCATGGCTGAATTTGTAAGTCGAAATGCGCCGTCCGGTCGATTGACAACCCCCATGTTAACCGCTATATTATAGACAATGTTTATAGGCGATAAACATTATCGACGATTCGTGGGCGATAAAGAGAACAGAAATAACGGAGGTAAGACTGTATGAACAATCATCAAGAAGATGTACAGGAACGTAAAGCTATTTCCCACCGGAATGATGAAATCGAGTGGCAGCAAGTGGAACACGTGCCAGGAGAACGAATTTGTATTCGCGTAAAAGGCGAAGATACGAATGGCGCATACTCCATTTTGGATCTCGTTAAGGACTCTTCCTATGGTTCATCATACGGACCACCTATTCATATCCATGAAAGAACGGATGAGATTTTCCGCGTCATTGCGGGAAAAGCGCGATTCTACTTGGATGGCAAAGAAATCGATGCGGAAGCGGGCGATATCGTTGTCGTTCCAAAGGGTACGACGCATACTTTCGCTAATTTTGACATGGAAACGCCGCTGCATTTGCAGATTACGTTTACTCCCGCGGGAGATGAGCTTGCATTCCAGGATTGTGTCGGAAAGACAATTGAAGAAATTATTGAACTGTCTAGAACCAAATACCAGGTCATCTTTACAGGGCCGCCACTTGAAAAATAAGGGGGGCATAACATCTTGAAACAACATCAACAACCTGTAAAAGATCTGCATGCCATTTTCCAGCAAAATGAGGAAGCGGAGTGGATTGACCTGATCCACACGCCGGGAGAAAGGTACAGAATTCGCGTAAAAGGCGAAGATACGAATGGAACATACTCCTTTATTGAAGTCATGATGGACCCGAAGGATGACCCGCCGTATGGACCGATGCTTCATATTCATCAGAAGACAGACGAACTATTCCGCATTCTGGAAGGACAGGCTCGATTTCACGTGAATGGAGAAGAGTTCGATGCGGGAGAAGGCGATATCATTAACGTTCCCAAAGGTACCCCTCATGCTTTCGCTAATTTTGGCGACTCTGTTTTACATTTGCAAATCATGTTTACTCCCGGGGGAGAAGAAGCTTTTTGGCAGAAAATAAACGGTATGCCATTAGAAGAAATGGAAGAAGTATGCAAAACATTTCACGTACTGATAGTGGGACCGCCACTTCAAAAATAAAACTACAATCGGGATATCGATTTCATAAAATCAACAAAATAATAGGGGGCTAGTAGTATGTCAGCAGTTTTAGATGTCATGGGACCACGTATTCAACTCTTAACGGATTTGTCGGAAAATAGGGAATATTCCCTTATGAAGGCTGAAGTTCCACCGGGTGTTCTTGTTCCTGTTCATAGTCATGAAGATCGCGAAACCTTCGTTGTTCTCTCAGGTGAACTCGAAGCTTTCATCGGTGACAGTTGGAGAGCTGTTATCGCCGGTGATACGATTGATATCCCGGGGAACGTAAAGCACGCTTGGAGAAATTCCTCTAATGAAACCGTAACTTTGTTAGTCGCATCGACGGTGAAAATGGGAGAATTTTTTAGCGAAATCGGACGTCCCGTTGATACGGTACCACCGGGTCCGCCAACGCCGGAAGTTTTACTGCATTTCGTAACAGTAGCCCTAGCTTACGGCTATTGGCTTGGTACCCCCGACGATAATGCTTCAATCGGTATCTCTCTGAGTTAACACACTCGAATGCAGGAAATCCGCTCAACAAAGCGGGTTTCTTTTTTTTGCAGCATAACGTCACTCAAACTCAATTACCAATGAAAATGGAATTGACAGAAGCGAATCAAAATAATATCATAGACACATTGAATCGACGATTAACTTTGTCGATAATAAAGAGATGATCACAAGGGAGAGATACGTTATGAATAAAATGCTTATCATTAATGCCCACCCGAAAGTAGAATCCGCATCTTCTTTCAGTTCGAACGTTCTTCATCATTTTTTGAAGACCTATAAGGAATTGAATCCAAGTGAGACCATTGAACAAATTAATCTATACAGCGAAGAAGTACCCGCGGTCGATCAAACGGTACTGAGCGCATGGGACAAGTTGGCGAAAGGTGAGCCGATTACCGCCGAAGAACAGAAAGTGACTTCGCGTATGGCTGAGGTACTGCACCAATTTAAAAGCGCCAATAAGTATGTCATTGCCATGCCGCTGCATAACTTCAACATTCCATCCAAACTCAAAGATTATATGGATAACATCCTGATCCCCCGCGAGACGTTCAAATATACGGAGAGTGGTTCGGTAGGGCTGTTGAAGGACGGTCGAAGCCTTTTAGTTATCCAAGGAAGCGGCGCCGTGTACACCAATAATGACTGGTATACGGAAGTTGAATTTTCTCATAAATATCTCAAATCCATGTTCCAATTCCTGGGGGTTGAAGATTATCAGATCATCAGGGCTCAAGGGACTGCGGTTTTAAATCGGGATGAAATATTGGAGAAAGCCTATAAAGAGGCTGAGGGCGCCGCGACATATTTATCCAAAGTGCTGGTTCAGAAGTGAGGCTTTCCTATGCAAAACAATGATGTTCAAAACAATACCGGAGAGTTATTACTTGGTATTCTGGTCTTTACGCTTATTATCTCTGTTATGAGTGCAAATATGTTTAATGTTGTACTTCCAACTATCAGCAATGAGCTTCATCTTACGCCATCCCAAGTGAGCTGGATGATAACAGGCTACATGATTGTATATGCAATCGGCTCGGTATCGACTTGCCTGAAGGTAAAACAATAACAGTGAAGAGAGGTAGCATATCCAATAAATTAATCCTCACAAGGGATTCGTTTGAAGATGACCCGCCTGGAAAATTGTTAAGGCTTAACAATAACGATATAGCCTTATTTGGTTTTACTCTAGCTCAAAGAAAACCGTTGAGTTTAACATCAACACAAATACAATGACGCTAGGAAGTGTTGGAGCAAAATAATATAGGTTAAACACCTCGTCATTTTCAGATGAGGTGTTTTTACTGTTTAACAGATTCGGACAGTAAAGAGGTTTATCGCTGGCAGCTTGGTTCCACCAATTCTGCAAACCAGTTCCGCTCGGCTGACATATAGTAGCATATCGGATTTAAGCCCAATCAATCGGAGGAAGATGGAATGTCGAAGGAAATTGTAATTGCGGCAGTCGGCGATCTGCTGATGAAGCCGCTGCTCATCCAATTGCTTCGTAATAGCGGGCAATCGGGCGACACGGACGTTCAAAGAGGGACGACCTACGCGTTCGGGCAGATGTTTGAACCGGTTGCCCGTTATTTGCAGGATGCGCATTTGACGATCGGCAATCTGGAAACTACCTTCGCCGGAGGCTCGGATGCTGGCTTCAGAAAGACGAGTCGCAATCCAAAAAACCGCAATCCGATATTCAAAAGCCCGGATGCTTTTGCGCCGGCTCTGTCGGCGGCGGGCTTCGATGTGGTCGCGACAGCCAACAACCATTGCGCGGATTACGGCGTTCGCGGACTTAAACGGACGCTGGATGTGCTCGACAAGAACGGTCTCGACCACGTCGGAACGTACCGGACTGAGAAGGAATCGCGGACGCTCTGCGTGCGGAATGTCGAAGGCTTCAGGATCGGCATCTTGTCGTATACGCGGGATACGAACGGCATGTACGTACCGGAGAGCCAGCCAGCAGGCGTTAAAAAGCTCGTACGCGCGAGGATAAAGAACGATATGAAACGGCTTCGTGCAGCCGCGGATTTTATTATCGTGTGCATGCATTGCGGATTCGAGTACGAGCATGACCCGGCCAGCCACCAGAAGCAATGGGTCCGCTTCCTGTTCCGGAACGGCGCGGACGTGGTGCTGGGCTCGCATCCGCATGTCCTTCAGCCGGCAGTGACGCAAACCGTGAAGGACGTCTCAGGGCGGACGAGAAAACGTTTCGCCATCTACTCGCTCGGCAACTTTATCTCCACCCGGTTGCATGGCAAGGATGAGGCTCTAACCGGTATCATAGTTAGACTTAAGCTGCGCAAAACTATCAGCGGCCAAGTCCGGCTAGACGGCATCGAGGGCGTCCCAACCTGGGTAAGCATCAATAAGAACGGCAAGCCCGCAAATTGCCGCATCGTGCCTTTGCATGAAGCGATCAGAAAACCGGATGAATTTCCGAAGGAACAGCTAGTGCGAATGAAACGTGCCTTTCAAGGCACGCTGCGCATGTACAGAGGGGAGTTGTCATTTCCAAAAGACGAGTAATAATCTTGAAGGGATGATTCCATGATCATCACGGGAAACGTTTACGTCGAGGTTTCAGCAACGCGTAGAGATAACGAGCTTTTTTTGAATGGGTGTGCTCAAGGCGGAAGTCCCCTTACTCAAATCCATAACGGGACTCTCGCGCTATTTCGAAGGAGAGACATTCAAAAACGCGTAACGATCTTGGCTGAAGAGGATTGCCAGGGCGAACAAGATAATAATTTCTTGATTGTCAGTCCTGCGACTGCAGAAATGTTTCGATTAAAGGATGGATTTCTGTATGTTTTGGCGTTTAACGATAATACGAACGTTTTGACAATAAGTCTTAGACGGACTCGTACTACTGCATCATTCGGAATTGAAGGCGTTGACGAACAGAGAAATGATAGGTTGTTAGTCACCTTCGACACACTCGTCGAACTAGGCTTACCGGCTGATAATACGTTACTAACCGTCATTAGGGCAGGTAAAATAAAAAAATTGAGATTACAATTAGTCTCTGAGAGTGAAACCGAATTTGGTTTTGAAACCAGTTCTCAAACAGCAGCCTTTTTTGGCTTTATAACCGGCTACAGATACGTGCTAAGGTTTAATCAAGTGACCAAAGTGCTAGAAATTCGAAGTGTGGGCGGGAAGTAGAGCATTTATTGCATGAAGAAACCAACGCTGAGAAGAGTTGGTTGGCCTATCTCCATCATTTCGCCACGCAAGGGTATTGTGTCACGCTAACGAGACACGATAGCACAATAAACATGAAGAAACTGCAGCCAGCAAAGTGGCTGCAGTTTCTCAACTAAACCAGCTAATATCTTGTCAACATTTTTCATTAGAAGCTCGAACAATTACTGCTATACTAGAATCTGAGCAAGACAAAGAACCCTCCGAAAATACGTTGGAAGGTTTT
>NZ_JCAALT010000004.1:0-709393 GCF_059686995.1 Paenibacillus rhizoryzae
GATCTACTTGTGAGCCGAATCGGCGAATTTCACTCATGAATCTCACCTAGAGATCTACTTGCGAGCTGATTCGGCGAATTTCACTCATGAAGCTCACCTAGAGATCTACTTGCGAGCTGATTCGGCGAATTTCACTCATGAAGCTCACCTAGAGGTCTACTTGCGAGCCCCAATCAGCGAATTTCACTCATGAAGCTCACCTAGAGATCTACTTGTGAGCCGAATCGGCGAATTTCACTCATGAATCTCACCTAGAGATCTACTTGCGAGCTGATTCGGCGAATTTCACTCATGAAGCTCACCTAGAGATCTACTTACGAGCTAAATCAGCGATTTCCAAAAAAATAACGGAGCATAACAGAAAGCCTCCCACACCAAAAGGTGTAGGAGGCTTTCTTGTTTTGCTACTCTCGCTGGTCTCGCTAGTCTAGCTTGACTCGCTACTACTTACTTCGCGCTCCAGAGCTCAACGCGGTCTTTCACATACTTGGTGTAGCCTTCTTCCATTTTCTTCACGCCGGCTTTGTCGAGGTCTGCCATGTAAGCATCCCATACTTTGTCGAAGTCAGCTGGTTTAGCCAGGATCGCTTCAGGGATACGTTTCCATGTGATGTCTCTCATTTTCGTGCCAAGAATAGATACTTCATCTTCGCCCGGAATGGAGATGTTCCATGCAGCGCCGTAAGCTTTAACTTTGAACTCGTCCTCTTTCGGGAACAGGTCTTTCCAAGTTGTTGCTTTGTAAGCAGCAAGTGTTTCTTTCTCTACATCGCTGTAGCCAAGAACCAGCTGCTCAGGGAAGTTCTTCGTATAGTAGTTGCCGGATGGATCTTTAGCGCCATCGCCGTAGTGAACCATCATGTTCCAGTAGAAGCCGATACCTGTTTCTTTCGTGAATGCCGTGTTGTCGTTGTTGATGCGATCTTGTACTTCTTGCGGTACAACGCGTTTGCCATCAACAACATTATAGTGCTTGCCTTCGATACCCCAGTTGTTAAGCACTTGGAACTCGTCGGAAGCCAGGTAATCCAAGAATTTAATGGTACGAACCGGATCCGGATTCGTGCTGGAGATCGAGATTCCGTAGCCGCCCATGAAACCAGTTGGCCAGAACGATGCTTCTTTGATATCTTTGGACATCGTAACCGGATAGTGACCATACGTTTGATCGAATTTGCCTGCTGTTTTCAACGCTTGCTGACCATCATTGTAATCCCAGTCTTGGTCGATCAGACCCAGAACGCGGCCAGTTGCAACTTTCGCTTTGTATTGATCATATTTTTGAACGAAGCTTTCTTTGTCAAGCAAGCCGATATCGTTCATATGGTTCAACCAGCGGAAGTATTCTTTCTCTTCCGGACGACGGAAGTGGTAGATGGCTTCATGCGTATCTTGGTTAACGAAATATTCGCCATCATCGGAACCGCCTGTTGTTGCTACGGCTGGGTTCGTTACGGAAATGTACATATGCCAGTCATCCGCATTCAAGGATACACCGATGTTTTTGTTGCCGTTCTCGTCCGTTGGGTGTTTCTCCAAGTACGATTTGATTGCTGCTTCATAGTCTTGAACCGTACGAATTTCCGGGTAGCCTGCTTCTTTGACAACACGGTGTTGAAGCTCGAAGCCGCCGCCTGCCACGAAACGCTGCTCATCAGCCGCTGCCCATGTAGGAATCGCGTAGATCGCTTGGTCTTCATTTGTATATTTAGCGCGCACCAGGTAATCGCCCAGTACTTTCTTAATGTTCGGAGCATATTTATCGATCAGATCTGTAAGGTCGATGACAGCGCCAGCGTCAACCAGCTTGCCGATATCGCCTTTAGCCGAAATAATATCCGGGTATTCGCCGCTTGTTGCGATGAGCGCTACCTTCTGCGCAGGGTCGCCGACTGCGAATTCAGCATCCAGCGTTACGCCGGTTTTCTTCGTAATTTCTTTACTGACTTCATCTTGCATGTTGTTCCAGTTCGGATTCGGGTCTTCAGCAAACATGGACAACGTAAGCGGAGATGTATCTTCTGCTGCTGCATCTTTGTTAGCATCAGCGTTTGCTGCGTTCGTATTGGCGTTGCCTTCCGATGTTACCGCAGTATTGCTCGTTTCGTTGTTTTTCTCATTGTTGTTGCCACCGCAGCCAGCAAGTAATCCAGCAAGCATAGTGAGCGACATTAGAATCGAAGCTGTTTTGGCTGTCTTTCTTTGCATGTTGCAAACCCTCCCATTATGGTAAAAATTATATTGTATAAACAGGAAACCTGCTAATACCAAAGTCTGGTGAACCGAAGCGAGTTTAGCTTTTTACCGCACCAAGCGTCATCCCTTTGACAAAATAGCTCTGCAAGAACGGATACACAATCAGGATCGGTACCGTAACGATAATCGTAATGGCCATCTTCACGGATTCCGGTGAAATCTGCGCCATGACCTCGACCATGTTGCGGCCGCGGAAATTATCGACGTTCGTTGTTGTGCTCTGAATGACTTTCATGAGCTCGTATTGAAGCGTTGTCAGATGATCCTTTGAGCCGTTGTACAGATAAGTATCGAACCAGGAATTCCACTGACCGACTGCAAGGAACAAGGCAATCGTGGCAAGCGCCGGCTTCGTCAGCGGCAGAATGACACGCCAGTAAATCGTGAAGTCGTTGGCGCCATCGAGCTTGGCCGATTCTTGCAGCGCATAAGGGATCCCATCGATAAAGGATCGAATAACGAAGACGTTGAATGCGCTAACAAGTCCGGGTAACACATAGACGGCGAAGGTGCCCATCATATGAAGATCCTTGATTAAGATGTAGAACGGAATCAATCCGCCGGATACATACATCGTGAGCGCCAAGAACGTGGATACGAATTTCCGTCCTTGGAAGTCAACACGGCTAAGTGTGAACGCCAGCATGGAAGCACTGATGAGACCAAGCAGCGTGCCGATTACCGTCCGAAGAATCGATATCTTAAGCCCGGTAATTAACCCGGAGAAGGCAAATATGGTTTCGTAATTCTTCAGTGTGAATTGCCGAGGGAAGATGGTAATGCCGCCGCGCACACTGTCAGTAGAATCATTTAGCGAGATCGCCAGCACGTTTAGAAACGGATAGAGTGTAGCGACGGTTACAATGACGATTGCTGTGTAGACAACGATATCGAAGATGCGGTCAGACCAAGGCGTACCGCTGGATAGTGAGCGAGTTTCCATTTGGCAGCCTCCTATATGATGCTTTCTTTCGTAATTTTCTTGAAAATGCCGTTAGCCGTGAAGAGCAAGATGACGCTGACGACGGAGTTGAAGATGTTAATCGCGGTACCGAATGAATATCGACCCATTCCTAACCCGTAGTTAAGCGCATACAAATCAAGCGTTTGTGAGTAATCACGGACTAGATTGTTGCCTAGCAAGAACTGCTTCTCAAACCCGATGCTGATCAAGTGACCGATCGAGATGATAACCAAAATGATGATCGTGGAGCGAATACCAGGCAGCGTAATGTTCCAAACCTGCTGCAGCCTGCTAGCGCCATCCACTCTCGCTGCTTCGTACAGTTCCGGTCCGATACCGGCAATCGCGGCCAGATAGATAATCGTGTTCCAACCGGTTTCTTTCCATACGTCAGAAGCGGTAACGATACTCCAGAACAAATTGCCTTTCGCCGAGAACTGAATCGGCTCGTGAATCAGATGAAGACCGACTAACAGATCGTTCACTGCACCGTTATCGGTGGAGAGCATCTTCGTGACGATACCTGCCGCAACGACCCAGGACACGAAATGCGGTAAGTACGAAATCGTTTGAACGAAACGCTTGAACACTTGGATACGCACTTCATTGAGCAAGATGGCGAAAATAATCGGGATCGTAAATCCGGCAATCAAACCCATCACACTCATCGCCAGCGTGTTACGCAGCGCTTGGAAGAACGAATCGTCATGGAACAGTTCCTTGAAATATTCGAACCCCACCCATTTTTGTTCGAAAAACGACTTGGCGGGCTTGAATTTCTGGAACGCCATTGTCCATCCCCAGAGCGGCAAATAGCTGAATACGAACACCCACGCTATAAAGGGAAGAGACATCAGATACAAATATTTTTGCTGCATAAATGTGTGCCAGAAACGCGGCTTCCGGTAGTTCATAAGCAATTCCTCCTTGCTGTATGATCTAATGATAAGGAAAATAAAGCGTTTTCAATACCCTAACAATTTTGCTCAAAATCATATAAAAATCTCACATTTTCCGATAGGCCGATGGAGAGCTGCCGACGTATTTTCTAAATTTGCTATGAAAATAATCGACGTTGGAGTACCCAACCTTCTCCGCAACCTGGTACACCTTCATCCCTTGGCTGAGCAATTCTTTCGCTTTCTCGACCCGAACTTTATCCAGATAGGTGTTGAAATATTCCCCTGTTTCGTTCTTGAACAGCTTGCCTAGATAAGCGCTGTTATAGTTAAATACATCCGCCAAGGAATCCAGCTTCAAATTCTCCACATAATTGCGCTGAATCAAATCAAGCATTTTCTTGATTTGTTTGTCGGTTCCCACTATTGCCGATTCCGGCTTTAATCCTTGCAGAAAAGCAATGACATGCTGCTCCATCTCGTTATAATGGGTTTGCTCGAATATGGCATGGATGCTCGCAGATAGCTGTCCGCCTCTTGTCTGCATGTCGGGATCATGCTGCGACAGCTTGCTGATCACGCAGGTGACAATCTCGGCAAGCGTAGCCTTAATCGTTTGCTCCGAGCTGCCGCGCGCAAGCAGACATCTGCCCTTCTCCGTAACCAATTCGGCTATGGCCTTGGCATTCCCGATATCAATAGCAAAATATAGCTTGCCCGCTGTTTCCCCGCAATCCATCACCGTTTCCTCAGCCGTGGCATCGACTATCGGAGCCGCTTGGGCAATGGAAGCCGTCTCCGCCGTTATAAGCTGACCGCTCGCATAGAAGAAACGCAAACTCACGTATTTCGCAGCTTCCTCGTAGGAGCTGCTAATGTCCTCTAATCGCCTCACGCTTGATCCTGCGGCAGCTGTAACCACGAGATCCTCATCTGATAATAGCGCTGTCATATCTTTGTATAACGCTTGTCGCTTCTGATCGATCTGTAGATCCTTCTTCACGAGCAGCCCGATAAAGGAATCCACGGCGAACACGACACCGATGCCTTTCTCTTCAAACGCTTGAACAAACAGCCCCTTCAGCTTCATTAGCTGTCCATGCTCAATCTCATGCCCTTTGCCTTGCAGCTTCAGGAGCACGACCGTGTAGCTGTCCCAATTGAGGTCCGCATCCGCTAATTCATGCTCCTGCAAAGCAACCGGCGCCTGACTACCCGGAATCAAATAGGATAATACGACTCGCTCGCGGTTCCATACTTCCTTCATATCATTCTTCAGTTTCTCTGCGGTTTCTCGCTTAAGTGTGATATGCAGCTTGTTCAAATAATCGACCAATTCGTCTTCGTCGACCGGCTTAAGCAGATATCCGTCTGTATCCAGCGCAATCGCCTTCTTGGCATAATCAAAGTCTGCATAGCCGCTCAGGATTAATACATGTACAGTCTGCTCGTTTCTCCTCAGCTGTTCGATCAGCTCAAGCCCGCTCATGCCCGGCATGCGAATATCCACGATCATCAGGTCGGGTTTATGCCGTTCGTATTTGATAAGCGCATCTTTCCCGTTTGCTGCGGTGTCCACCACTTCATAACCAAGTCCATGCCAGTCGATTAGCGTTCTTAAGCCTTCGCGGATCGTAGGTTCATCATCCGTAATGAGCACTTTATACATAAGCAGATTCGCCTCCAATAGGAATCGTAAATTGAACTCTGGTACCAATGCCCGGCTCGCTCCAAATATCGAGTCCATACTCGCTTCCATAAAGGAGCTTTAATCGCATATGGACATTTCGCAGCCCGATACGGTTGCCTTCCCCATCCTCTTGATCGCCAAACGTTTGAAGCACCTCTTCCAGCCTCGCGCGCGCCATGCCTTCGCCATTATCAATGACTTCAACGTGAATCATATCCCCTTGCAACTCGGCTTTAATGCGAACAAGTCCGCCTTCTTCCCTGTTCTCAAGACCATGAATGACTGCATTCTCGACTAAAGGCTGAATGATAAGCGGAAGAATCGGTGCTTGCTCGGCAGCGGGATCAACCAGAAGCTCGTACATTAGCCGGTCTTCATATCTGAATTTCTGAATGTCCAAATAACAGCGAACCATATCGATTTCATTGCGGAGCATTACGGTTCGATTGCCGGCTTCGAGATTTTTGCGCATCATTTTGCCCAGCAGCCTGACGACGTTCGAAATTTCCTTCTCTCCCTTCAAATGGGCTTTCATTCGGATCGATTCAAGCGCATTGAATAAGAAATGAGGATTGATTTGACTGGCCATCATTTTGAATTTGATCTCATTTTGCTTCGACTGGATTTGCACCTTCTGCTTATTGGATTCCTGGACTTCGATGAGGAGCTCGTTAATACTGACCACCATCGCATTGAACTGCCTCGACAGCTGTCCAATCTCATCCTTGCCGTCAATTTCGAGCGCGATATCGAGGTTACCGGTCGCCACCTTCGTAATGTGTTTGCTAAGACGCAGCAGACGATTCGAAAGGAACGTCGCAAACCCATATATCAAGCCGATTGCCACTACGAGACTGATCGCAACGACTGTCAGCGCAAGCACAATAATTTGATTCGCATCCTTCACGATGCTTTCGATGGAAAATACGGAAATAATGCGAATCCCATTCAAGCTTGATGCCGGAACGAGCTGTTCGATTTGGATTTGCGAGGACTTTCCATCCACAATGGCTTGGAATCTCCCGCTTTGCTTATCGACGACGTTCGGATCGAATGAAATGTCGGCAAGCGTCTTCCCTACCCGATTCGGACGATTCGCGGAAACGATATGATTGTCATCATCCACGATCATCGTCTCGAAGGTTTCTTGATTGAGGATCGAATCGAGCATGCGCCCGTTCACATTGATCACAAGTACACCGATGTTGTGCTGGCTCAGAAAATCGATTTTGCGAATAAGGCTCAAATATTGTTTATGATCGCGTTCATCCTCGATGTAGTTCCAGCCAATCAGCCCGCTGCTGTTGATGGCCGTCTGATACCAGTTCGTGCGAATAATCGCGCTTGTCGGCTGGATGAACTCCCAATTGTTAAGCAGCGTCTTATTGTTAATGTAGAACCGAATGTTGGTGATTTCTTTATACAAACGGATATATTCTTTGATATCCGGATAATCTTTGTAAGCCTTCACGACGTCGTAGACCGTTTCATATTGGCCATTCGCGAGTCCCGCCAGCCGGCTGTCATTGGACATCCGGTAGGAAATATCATTCGAGACGTTGATCACCTCGGCCGTTCGTTTCTTCACCCGCTCCACGTTGGCAGCTGTCTGTTCAAGCGCATTTTCAAGCGCCATATGCCGCAGCTCACTTGTCAGAAAGACCCCGACCATCATAACCGGTACGAAAACAACGACGATACAGGATAAAATAAGCTTTGTTCTCAGCTTCATGTCATTCATGCTGCGGATTAGGATACGGAACATAGCTATGGCCTTCCCTTCTGTTTGTGAACTGTCTCGTTCTGGAAGCGTTTACAAAATAGTTGGTTATTTATGATGCTCAAAAGCATATTCTCCATTCTAATCAATTGAAACTCGAAAGAACAGGTAAAATTTGTTCCATTTTTCATGTAATAATTAGTGATTTCTGTATGAAACGTAAAAAAGAACGATACCGGCTAGGTATCGTTCTTTCGCTTCGGTTACTTATAAAGAGGGGATTGCGCAGGCGCTGGCTTAGGTGAAAGTGCAGCCACAGGTGCCGGTTTCGGCACAATTTGAGGTTTCGCAGGCGGTGCGGGTGGCGACAACGTAAGTGAAGATGTTGTGGCATTCAGCGCACCTTCGCTGAAGCGCTGAACCTCCTCTTTCAAGCCGAGCATCCGTTTGTCGAGCGCTCCGATCATATCGGCCGTTTCCTTCAGCTGATCGCGAATGGACTCCGGCATATCATCGTGAAATTGGTAATAAATTTTGTGCTCTAAACTGGCCCAGAAATCCATGGCGATGGTCCGCAGCTGAATTTCCACTTTCACATGCTCAATGCGCTCGGATAAGAACACCGGGATTTCAATAATCATGTGCAAGCTTTGATACCCGTTTGGCTTCGGATCTTTTATGTAATCCTTAACCTCGATCACCTTCACGTCACCTTGTCTGAGAATCATCTCGTAAACGCGGTATACGTCAGTTGTGAATGAGCAAATGACACGAACGCCGGCAATATCCCGAATATGTGCGGCCGCATTTTCTTTGGACACTTCCACCCCTTTGCGCTGCAGTTTCTCCACGATGCTCTCAGGCGATTTAATCCTTGTTTTCACATGCTCGATGGGGTTGTAATGCTGAACAAATTGAAGTTCTTCATTGAGAATGGTCAGCTTCGTGCTTATTTCATCCAATGCAAACTTATAGCTCATGAGCATTTTGGCCCATTCCATCACCATTTGCTTGTCCATCATCGTCGCTCACACTCCTTGATGCTCTCATCTGTATTACCCACTACAAGATCGGTGATAACAACCGTACACAGGATTCCCTGAACCTCTGGAACGTCGACCGTTGCGTATAGGCTTCGTAAGTCAGCTCCGTGCTGACCTTCATGTCATCTTCGAATATACGTTTCAGCTGTGCCGCCGTTTCGGTATCATATAAAATCGCGTTGACTTCAAAATTCAATTTGAAGCTGCGAATGTCCACGTTTGCCGTCCCTACCGAGGCGACATGACCATCCACCACGATCGTTTTCGCGTGCAGGAAACCCTTCTCATAGAGGTAGCATTTCATGCCTTCGCAGAGTAAGTCCCCCAGATACGAGTACGATGCCCAGTACACCATTTTGTGATCCGGTTTGCTTGGCAGCATCATGCGCACGTCGATTCCGGATAATACGGCCATTTTCAATGCGGTTAATAAACTCTCGTCGGGTATAAAATAAGGCGTTTGGATATAGATCGTTTCCTTTGCGGAATTGATCATTTTGATATACGCGTTCTTGATTTGCTCCAGCGTCTGGTCCGGTCCGCTCGACACAATCTGAATGCCCGCGTTTCCTGTGTTGGCGGCCGGCGGGAACAGCTCCAGTACATCCCTTGTAATCGGCGACGATGAAGCCATATTCCAATCCAGCATATAATGCGCCTGCATTTGGAGCACTGCATGGCCGGTGATGCGAAGATGCGAATCTCGCCACGCGCCATAGCGCTCGTCTTGTCCTAAATATTCATCGCCAATGTTGAAGCCGCCAATATAGCCAATTTGCCCGTCGATAATCGCAAGCTTCCGGTGATTGCGGTAATTGACGCGAATGTTCAGATAAGGGATTTTGGATGGGAAGAAGAATGCGACCTCTCCTCCCGCTGCCTTCAGCCGATCGAAGAAGTGACGCGGGAGCAGCGAGCACCCGATGTCATCGACGAGGAATCTGACCTTGACCCCTTGTTTGGCTTTGGCGGCAAGCACATCGAGTAGTCGATTGCCCAGCTTGTCGTTCTGTACGATGTAGTACATGAGATGAATATGACTGCTCGCCCGCTCAATATCGTCGAACAGTGCACCGAATTTATCATTGCCGTCGGTAAAAATTTCAACCTTGTTGTTCTGCGTGTACAGCGCGAAACCGCTCGTCAAATTCATGTAGATCATATCCGCGTAGTTCGCAGCTGCTGCATCGTTAAACACGACCTGATTATCCCGAAACTCCCGCCGCTGATTCTCGATCATCGCGTTCATCGTTTCTTTCGTGCGCTTGTTCAGCTTATAAATCTTCTTCTTGCTCAAATTCTGCCCCAGGACCAGGTACACCACGAATCCAACCGCAGGCAGAAAAAGAAGGACCATCAACCAGGCCCACGTCACGCCCACGTTGCGCCTTTCCATGAAAATAACCGCAATCGCAAGCGGAATATTAACAACCATCAAATACGTAAAAAAATTCCCAAACGTAAGCATCGGCATGCCTCTCCTCGAATGCTTGCATCATCATTGCACTCCCTACCCAGTATAAACCATTTTGGGCCGTAGGCCAAAAGTGGTGGGGGGATGGATGTAGCTCTCCTCGTGCGCTTCATGCGCTCATTCCATCCAACTAGCTATTATGTAGATCTCCTCGTGTGCTTCATTCGCTCATTCCACCTAACTAGCTACTATGTAGATCTCCTGGTCCGCTTCATGCGCTCGTTTCGCCAAACTAGCTTCTATGTAGATCTCCTCGTGCGCGTGTAGACCACCATCTCTTACTTGCTACTCCAGTTTGAGCTAGAAAGTTTGTAGCGCATTACTCTGCCTGATAATGACACTTTTGCTACAATGAAGCCTTTACTTGCAAGAGAACGAAGGTGTTTTGCAGCGGAACCTCTTGAAATCCCCATCTTCTTAGCTGCAAGAACAGGAGTCAGCTCGCCCCAGCACTCCTGCATCAGATGCAAGAGTGCTCGCTCATACACGCTCAACTCCTCGCCGGCGGGGCGAGAGATCCCGCCCCATTTTGCCAGTCCCATAAGTAGGGTTTGTTGGCCGCGGCGCGGTTTCTCCATGACCTCGTCATAGGCGAAACGCAGCAATTTCCAGCCTTCGATCAGCAGATGGTTTTGGCGGCTCAGGTCATCAGCGAATTTCCAACGAGAAATGTCTCGCCAGTGCGGTCCGAAGCCGTCAACCTCCAGAATTAGTTGATAAGACAACGGCGGACAATAAGCGAAGTCTACGAATCTTGTTCCGCCTTTCATATCCACTAGCTCATACTCGGGATGCAAATAATCCATGCTCCCGACTGCCGGCCACCACACCTGCTGAAGCAGAGCTTTCTCTGCCTCTCCGTGCTCCGACAACCTCCGTTTTCGCTCCTCGCTCACACCTATCATTGCCTGCTCCATCATACGCACATATGCCTGTTCGAACTTTTGCTCCATCATCTCGTCACACTCCCCGACAAATAAAAATAGGCTGCCCGCTCGGAAAACTTCCGAGAAGAGCAGCCTGTGCTTCAGGACTAATTATGTTTACATTTATTCTTCGATTATAGTGGATTCAATTACTGCGCGCCAGGGAGGATTTCGCGGAGAAACCAAAACATCCGTTGCGGCTTCTCCTATGTTATTTAACCGACCGCGTCCTAACTCATCTAGCCAATAACGTAACACGACATTTATTCGTTGCTACTTCGTACCGAACCGCTTGATCGACCGGATTTTGGCGCGTTCGATCTCGATTTGGCGATTGCGCGGTTCGGCGTTGGTTACAAGAGAGCTCAGCAGCTTCTGAGCCACTGCGGTAACTTCGTCAATCGCAGTGTGGAAGGCAGCCTCATTTGCTTTGGATGGTGCAGTGAAACCTGAGAGTTTACGGACAAATTGCACCGCGGCTGCATGAACCTCTTCTTCTGTTGCGGGCGGGTCAAAGTTGAACAGCGTCTTAATATTACGGCACATATCGAGTCTCCTTTTGGACAAGCATTATTCCTTATTTTACTACACCGCAGCCTCAGTCTCTAGTCTCGAACTCTGCTCATCTTCCCGTGTCGTGATTGGTGCTGTGACTGGGCTGTAACATCTCCTCGTGCGCTTCATGCGCTCGTTTCGCCAACTAGCTACGATGTAGATCTCCCCGTGTGCTTCATGCGCTCGTTACGCCAAACTAGCTACGATGTAGATCTCCTCGTGCACTTCATGCGCTCGTTTCGCCAAACTAACTACGATGTAGATCTCCCTGCGCGCTTCATGCGCTCGTTTCGCCAAACTAGCTACGATGTAGATCTCCTCGTGCACTTCATGCGCTCATTCTGCCAAACTAGCTACAATGTAGATCTCCTTGCTCGTACCGCCAAACTAGCACTGTTACAATGACTGAATGTGAATTGGAGCTACAACTAGCCAAACAACAAAATGCCCGCTCAAGATCAAATCTGATCCCGGCGGGCATTTCATCGCATATCCTTACAAATGCTTCAACAAATTACTCACCACATGCACAAGGTGCTGCTTCATCCGCTCGCCCGCGAGATCGGCATCCCGGCTTGAGATCGCCTCGTATATAGCGAGATGCTCGCGGTACAATCGCTCGGAGACCGAGCGATTCGCGTAAATCTCGACTCGCCGAATCTCGCGGATCGCCATTTCGAGCTGGCTCACGATGGAATCGAACAGCCGCACCATAATGGAGTTATGCGTCGCTTGTGCCAGCGTTGCATGGAACTCCACGTCGGTGCGTTCCCCTTCCAGATCATCGCCGACGGATGCTTCCATCTCCAGCATGATCCGGTGGAGCTCAGCCAAATCCGCGTCCGTCGCCTTCATCGCAGCGATGGAGGCGTTCGACACCTCCAAGGACTGCCTCGCTTCGAGCAGCTCGAGCAGCGTCTCGCGGTTCATTCGCAGCGACTGCAATTCGGGCAGCTCCACCTCAGGCGGTGCGCTGCTGATGACCGTGCAACCGCCGCCCTGCTTGATCTCGATATAGCCCATCGCTTTCAGCGCGCTCAGCGCCTCGCGCATGGTCGAGCGTCCGACGCCGAACTGCTCCGACATCTCCTTCGTCGAAGGCAGCTTGTCGCCGACTTTCAGCTTGCCGTCAATCACCAAGCGCTTGAGCTGCTCAGCAATCTCCTCATAATGGTTGCGTTTCGATAAACGGGTAACTTCCATCGGTAGAATTCCCTTCTATTAGCCAACAATGATCGCATAGACGACACCGGGACCATGTACGCCAATGGTCAGGTCGTTCTCGATATCGGCAGATCGGCTTGGTCCGGATATAAAATGAATGCCTGCCGGCAAGTTCGCGCGCCCTGCCTGATCAAAGTTTATCAAAACTTGCCCTAAACGTGTATGCAATCGCTCAATCGGAATAATCGCCATCAGTACCGTCGGCAGCAAACTAACGGAGCGTCCCTTGTCCTTCGACGACAATACCGTAATCGAAGCGGTATACGCCGCCGCATAATCAGCGACAACAACCCCGAAATCCGCTTCGGCAGCGCGTGCTTTCCAGTATTCCTCCGGATCGCTGTTCCAAACGGAAATCTTCGCATCCGGAATGGCCGCTTCCAAGCCCAGCTCGTTCAGCTCCGGTTGATTTTGGCGGATTACGTACTTCGCGCTCATCTCTGCCGCTTTGCCCGCAATAAACGATTTCGCTTCTTCCATATCGGCAAGCCGAACGGGATGCCCCCCGACGGCCTTGAAATTCTCCATAAACTTGAGCACGCGCTCCTCGAGCGGCCACTCAAAGTCTTTCCAGAAATCCGGCGCGCCGCGATACGGATGCGCCGGCGGCTCAATCTCGCGCGGACGTCTCAGCTTCGCGGAAATGCCGTCGATGAAACCCGTCTGCTTTGCGCGCGACTCCGCGGCAAGCCCGTCGAGCCATGCTTGATGCTCCTTTGACCTAGCTGCCATGACCATGACCTCCTCTTTTGCCTGTTCCGCGGTCTTTCACAATCGCTTCCATTCGGCTCTTCATCGCAGGATCCATCTCCTGCAAGCCGCTGCGGATTTCCGCTTCCATCGTCGGCCATTTCTCCCTAAATGATGCCTTAGGCAAGCTCGGCGCAACGCGGTACGTGTTCCAGCCCTTTAACGGACCGACTTTTGTGCGAATACCGCCATCGCGAACGACAAGCTTTTGACCCAATTGACCGATCTTCAGCACCGCTTTAAACCGCTTCGAATTCTTCATAACCGCAGCAAAGCCCTTCATGCCGAGCGCTTCCAGCTTATCGCCGCGTCCGCTCTCCAGCTTGCGGCGGCGCAAATAAACGAGCATTTCGTGCAGCGGAATCTTCACCGGACAAGCCTCATAACATGCACCGCACAAGCTCGAAGCATTGGCGATATCGTCCCACTCCGCTACATTTTTCTTCAGCGCCGGAGTAAGCACTGCACCAATCGGTCCGCTATAAGTGCCGCCGTAGGCATGACCGCCAATATGGCGATAAACCGGACAAGCATTCAGACATGCGCCGCAGCGAATGCAGTTCAGCAGCTCCTGGAACTCAGGGTCGCCAAGCTGCAGCGAACGCCCGTTATCGACGATAATAATATGCATCTCATCCGGACCATCCGCATCGACCTCGCGGCGCGGCCCGGAAATAGCCGACATATACACCGTAAGCTTCTGCCCGGTCGCCGAACGCGGCAGCAGCGTCGCCATCACTTCCAGATCGGCGAACGACGGAATAATACGCTCCATCCCCATCAGCGTAATTTGCGTCTTCGGAACGGTCGTCACCATCCGCGCATTGCCCTCATTCTCGAACAAGACCATCGAGCCCGTCTCGGCGATGGCAAAGTTACAGCCCGTCATGCCAATGTCCGCTTCCAGAAACCGTTCACGCAATTTGCGGCGCACGAAGCCGGCAAGAATCTGCGTATCCGGTTCAAGCGTCTCTCCGGCATCAGCCGAAAGTAAATCCGCAATTTGATAGCGATTCAAGTGAATAGCCGGAATGATTATATGGGATGGCGTTTGGCCAGCCAATTGAATGATATATTCACCTAGATCGGTCTCAATCGCTTCGACCCCGATCGATTCCAGTGCCGTGTTCAGATGAAGCTCCTCGGTCACCATCGACTTGGACTTCACGACCGACTTAGCCTCAACATGCTTCGCAATATCAAGGGAGATCTTCACCGCATCCGCTGCCGTCTCGGCAAAATGGACATGGACGCCGTTCGCCCGCGCATTGTTCACAAACAGATTCAAGTAATAATCGAGATGCGCAATGGTATGCAGACGGATTTGCCGTCCGCGCTCACGCCAATCATCCCAGTTGCCATGATCCTCGGCCGCTTTTTCCTTGCCCGTACGCAAACGCTCTGTCGTAAACCGAACCGCTTTACGCAGAAAATCATTGTTCAGCGCGATATCCGCCCGATCTTTGACCGTGTTGCCGCCAACCGCTCCTGCTCCGCTCATGCGCCTTTCACTCCTTCATAGAGAAGCTCCGCCAGATGCATCACGCGCACCGGCTTATCCCGGTAACGCAAATTGCCCGCAATGTTCATCAGGCATGCCATATCTAAGCCAACAAGCACTTCCGCTTCCGTCTCCAGCACATGATCGCTCTTCTCGCTCACCATCGCACCGGAAATATCCGACATTTTGACCGCAAACGTTCCCCCGAATCCGCAGCAATCATTGGCAAAAGGAAGCGGAATAAGCTCCATCCCCTGCACCTGCTTCATCAGCATTAGCGGCTCCTCCTTCACGCCCAGCAGACGACTGCCGTGGCAGGAAGGATGATACGTGACTTTGTGCGGGAAGCTCGCGCCAACATCCGTAATCCCCAGCACCTGCACCAGAAATTGCGTAAACTCGTAGGACTTCTCCTGCAGCTTAATCGCTTTCTCCAGCATGACAGGATCGTTCTCGAACAGCTTCGGATAATGATGAATCATGCCGGTACAAGAGCCGGATGGGGAAATGACGAAATCACAATCTTCAAAAGCAGCCAAAATCGTAGCCGCCGTCTCCCGTGCTTCCTTCCAATAGCCGCTGTTGAAAGCAGGCTGGCCGCAGCAGGTTTGTACCGTCGGGAATTCCACCGTCACACCGTATCTAGCTAACAAACGCACCATTGCTTCACCGACCGGAGGATATAAGGCATCGCTTAAACAAGTTATAAATAAGGAAACTTTCACGCGCATCGGCACCTCGCCTTATGAAATAGTTATGATATCATTTTATCAGGTTGTCAGACATGTTGACAATAGAAAAGTGCGGATACTTGGCACACTCCCCTGTTTACATTAACGCTACATAGTGACACGAAGTAGTGGTAATAAGCGATGCATAGCAGCTTGGAGGACTCCTTTGGAAAACCTTACGGAAATGCTAAAAGAAAGTGTATAAACGGAGAATGAAATAACGTAAAAAAAAGATGACTTCTGAATCGATCAGAAGTCATCTTTGCTGCTTACACGGTTAATACCGAAATCGTTGTTCGCTCAGCAAGCTGCAATCGGATCTCTTGCGGAAGCCGCTGATCGGTAATGATCCGATCGATTTCGCCGATGTCCGCAACATGCGTGAACGCCTGTACCCCAAACTTGCTGGCATCGGCCAGCAAGACAACCTCGTCCGCCATACCGATCATTTTCTGCTTGATGCGCGCTTGCAGTTCATTCGACTCGCTAATGCCGCGGTCCAAGTGAACCCCTTTGCAGGAGAGAAATACTTTATCGACATGGTAAAGGTCGAGCGACCGTTCCGCCAGCGGACCGACAAAAGATAACGAGCGCTGCGCCAGCAAGCCGCCTGTCGAAATAACTTCGATGCGCTCCTTGCTGCTCAGCTCTGTCGCTACTTTGATCGAATTGGTCAGCACCGTGAGCGGAAAATCCGGCAAATACGAAGCCATATACCACGCGGTCGAGCTCGCGTCGAGCAAGATGCGGTCTTTCGGGCGAATGAGCTTGACCGCCTCCTGCGCAATACGCTTCTTCTCCTCCGCGTGCGTAATTTCCCGCTCCGCATACGGAATTTCCGGCTGCTGCTGCTGCGGCAGATCCTTGACGCTTACCGCACCGCCGTGCGAACGGCGAAGTCTGCCCGCCTGCTCCAGCCGGTCCAGATCGCGGCGGATCGTCTCCTCCGTCACCTGGCACAGCTCGCTGAGCTCCGTTACCCGGATGCTGCCCCGTTCATTTACCAGTCCCACTATTTTCTCATAACGCTCTGCAACCAGCATAGTCATCCTCTTCTCGCGAACTGCTCATATTGCTATCTTCTATTCAATAAGTCCCGTTAACGCACGGAATTTCCCGTATGCATCATCCCATAATTGGCGTTCCTGCGGCTCGTACACCACGACAGGGAACGACTCCCGGATCACCTTGCGCGCTTCCCAAATATCGGAGAGCTCACCTTGCGCAATCCATTGCACGACTAGGTTGCCAAGGGCGCTGCCTTCAACCGGACCGGCCCAAACCGGCTTGCCGATCGCATTCGCCGACCACTGGCACAGCAGTACGTTTTGAATGCCGCCGCCTACCATATGCAAACCGCTGAACGATTTGCCTGACAGCCGCTCTGTTAATTCAAGCACATAACGGTATTTCAGCGCAAGACTTTCCAGTATGCAGCGGACGATTTCGCCCGGCGTTGCAGGCGCCGTCTGCCCCGTCGACACGCAATACCGGCGGATTCGCGCCGGCATATCGCCTGCATGCAGGAACAACGGATCATCCGGCTCGATGAGGGCACCGAACGCCGGCGCCTTCTCCGCCATCGCGATCAGTTCAGGGAAACTGTACGATTGACCGGCACGTTCCCATGCTCTGCGGCTTTCCTGCAAAATCCACAGCCCCATAATATTCTTGAGCAGACGGTAAGTCCCGTAAACGCCGCCTTCATTCGTGAAATTCAGCTCCTGCGCGAGCTCGTTGATGATCGGACGATCGATTTCCGTCCCCATCAGCGACCAAGTGCCACAGCTTAAGTAGGCAAAATCACGCTCCAGCGCCGGTACCGCCGCAACCGCAGAACCTGTGTCGTGTTCGGCTGCCGCATACACCGGAACTGCGCCGATGCCGAGCTCTTCCATAAGCGAAGGCCGCAATTGCCCCACTCGCGCACCAGGCTGAACAACGTCGCCGAACAGTGAAGGCGAAATCCCAATCGCTTCAAGCAGCGGCTGGTCCCAGCGGCCTTCGAGCGGGTTGTACAGCTGCGTCGTTGTCGCATTGGAGAATTCGTTATGCATCTCGCCGGTCAGGAAGTAACGAAGCAGATCCGGAATCATGAGAAAACGTTCCGCTCCCTCAAGCAGCGGAGAGTTCGCTTCCTTCAGCGCAGCCAGCTGGTAAATCGTATTGAACGGCAGAAACTGAATTCCTGTCCGGCCGAAAATCAGCTCCGTCGTGAGGCGCGCCTTCGTGCGTTCCATCACACCGTCGGTATGATGATCCCGATAGTGATACGGATTGCCAAGCAGCTCGCCGCCTCGGCCGATGAGTCCAAAGTCGACCGCCCAGGAGTCGATGGCTAGACTTGCCGGCGTTTCGCCGGCATGCTTCGCCTTTAGCAGTCCTTGTTTGATCTCATGAAACAAGCGGAGAATGTCCCACTGCAATCGGTCGCCTACGCCGACCGGGTCATTGCCGAATCGGTGAAGCTCCTCCACCTCGATAGTGCGATTATTCAATCGGCCTAACAGCGCTCTTCCGCTGCTGGCTCCAAGGTCATAAGCCAGAATGCTTGGCAAGCTGCATCCTCCTATACGTTAGATTCTGCTGCTTCGACCGGTTCTTTGCCCCGCTGCAGCAATACCGCTTGCTCGTAAGCTTTCACTTCGGCAAGCCATGCTTCACGCACAGGCACACCGTTCTTCTCGCAGTAGTAATCCCAAACTGCGCCGAACGGATACGACTTGAATTCTTCTTGCAGCGCAAGGCGAGTCGTATAGTCGCCATCGTTTTCAGCTTGGCGCAGCGCTTCAACCGGATCCAGCATCGCTCTCATCACGGCTTTAATCGTGTTGCGCGTCCCGATAACCCATGCTGCAACGCGGTTAATGCTGGCATCGAAGAAATCAAGGCCGATATGCGTTTTGCTAAGCAGGTCGCCGCGGACAAGCTCACGGCCGATATCAATCAGCTCATCGTCCATCGTCACGACATGATCGCTGTCCCAGCGCATAGGGCGGCTGACATGAAGCAGAATGCCATCTGTGAACAGCGAAATCGCGGACAGCTTATTCGAAATGACTTCCGTCGGATGGAAATGGCCCGCATCCAAACAGATCAGCTTATTGTTCTGCATCCCATAACCCATATAGAATTCATGCGAACCGACAACATAGGCTTCCGAGCCCAAGCCGAACAGCTTGCTTTCCACCGCATCCAGGTTATGAGCAGGGTTCAATTCTTCCTCGAATACTTCATCGAGCGCATCCTTCAACCGTTTACGCGGTGCCAAACGATCAACCGGCGTATCCTTGAAGCCGTCCGGAATCCATACGTTCGTGACGCAGGTTTGGCCGAGCTGCTCGCCGAAATAAGCTCCGATTTTGCGGGATGCCTTGCAGTGGTCGATCCAGAATTGACGAATTTCCGGGTCCGGATGGCTCAGCGTGAAGCCGTCCTTCGACTTCTCGTGGGAGAAGCAGGTTGGATTAAAATCAAGACCGAGTCCTTGCTCCTTCGCCCAATCGACCCACTTCTGAAAATGCTTCGGTTCGATTTTGTCCAGCTCAACTTGCTCATTGGTGTCTACATAAATGGCGTGCAGGTTCAGCTTGTGTTTGCCCGGAATCAAGGAGAATGCCAGCTCCAAATCCGCGCGCAGCTCTTCCGGCGTACCGGCAGCCCCAGGATAATTACCGGTAACCGAGATGCCTCCTGTCAGTGCTTGGCCTTTATTCAGAAAGCCGCGTACATCGTCTCCCTGCCAGCAGTGCATCGATATTTTAATTTGAGCCAGCTGCTCCAGTGCCGCATCCACATCAATACCATGGCGTGCATACAGCGCTTTGGCTGCCTCGTAATTAGCTTGAATGGTTTGGTCCATCTCACATGCTCCTTTTAACGTTATTTTAGAGGATGAGCTACGACTGACATTAATGCATTCTCCGCCTGGGTTGCATCTAATCGGCTGTATTGCACGATAATCGGAATATCGCTCAATACCTCTATCGCATAAGGAACGCCGACCGGAATGAACTCCCCACTCGACGACAGGGTAGAGGTACGGATATGTTTGGTTCGTCTGCCTGGTACGACAACAAGAATGTTTTCAATGGGATTGCGATCCTCGAAGAAAATGGTCATCCGGATCAGTGCGTCTTCCGAAGCACAGTTGAGCACACATACCGATTCATGGCTTTCAAGTGAACCTTTGCTTGTTGGCGGAATATAGCCGTCCGGAATAATCCAGTGTTTCTCGCCTCTTGCTTGATACATGCCCGCACCAACCTCTCTTATCGTGTGAATGCTGCCGGAACTCCGCCGTCAATGGTCAACATACAGCCGGTCGTTTTATCTGCCTTGGAGGAAGCGAAGAACGCAACGCCTTCGGCGATATCGCGCGGATAGATGTTAACGAGCAGCGTCGTCCGTTTACGGTAGTACTCTTCCAGCTGATCCGGTTCGATGCCGTAAGCGGCTGCCCGCTCATTGCGCCAGCTGCCGTTCCAGATCGTAGAGCCTTGCAGAATCGCATCCGGCAAAATCGTATTGCAGCGAATGCCGAACTCTCCGCCTTCTGCTGCCACGCAGCGTGCCAAGTGAGCCTCCAATGCTTTTGCCGAGCTGTACGCAGATGCGCTCTTGCCCGCATACACGGAGTTTTTGGAACCGATGAATACCATGTTGCCGCCGATTGCTTGCTCTTTCATCAGCTTGAACGCCTCGCGTGCGACCAGGAAGTAGCCTGTGCCAAGCACGTTCATGTTCAGGTTCCATTCTTTCAAGGATGTCTGGTCAAACGGACTCGAGGTTGCGAGACCTGCGTTGTTCACGATGATGTCGATACCGCCATACGTGAGTGCTGTTTCTGCGATAGCCGCCATAACCGCTTCTTCGCTCGTTACGTCCATCTTCACAGCTGCCGCACGGCCTTCGCCGTACTTCCCATTAATTTCGCCGGCTACCCGCTCCGCACCTTCCAAATTCAGGTCGGCAAGTACCACATGAGCGCCTTCGGAGACGAGGCGGCGAGCCGTTTCACTGCCGATGCCGCCGGCACCGCCGGTAATGAACGCGACTTTGCGGGAGAATTCCGCTTCTGCAGGAGCAAGCGACAGTTTGTACAGCTCAAGCGGCCAGTACTCGACGTTGTAGGATTCGTTCTCGCTTAGGGAGACGAAGTCGCCAAGCGCTGTTGCGCCGCGCATAACGGCAATGGCACGGTGGTAAAGCGCGCCGCTCACTTTGGAGTTGGACCAGCTTTTGCCTGTATTAATCATGCCGATTCCCGGAATTAGAATAACGCGCGGCGCGGCTTCGAACATCACGTCGCCTTCGTTCTTATTCCGTTCGAAATAGGCTTCATATTGTTTCTTATACGCAGCGATGCTTTCTTTAAGAATCGCTTTCAACCCGTCGATATCCTCTACGTTCGGCGTCCAATCGATGAACAGAGGTACAACCTTCGTGTGAACGAGGTGATCCGGGCAAGCCGCGCCGACTTGGGACAGCTCAGGGGATTTTGCGCCGCCTACGAATGCCAGCACGTCGTCTGCATCGTCGAAGGTCAGAATCATTTTCTTCGCATCGCTTACCGCGCCGCGAATCGTTGGCATCACTTGTGCAGCAATGCTTTTGCGGACATCTGCTTCAAGCGCTGCGTATTTCACGCCGCCGAACAGCTTCGCTTCGTTGACGCGAGCTTCGATGAAATCTTCTGCTTCTGTGATGATTTTGATCGTTTGCGCGTAAGCTTCCTCGGATGTCTCGCCCCAAGTAACGAGACCGTGTTTCTCCATGAGCACGAGCTCTGCTTTCGGATTCGAGAGCACGCCTTGCGCAATCATTTTGGAAAGGGTAAAGCCTGGGCGTACATAAGGGACCCATACGAAACGGTCGCCGAAAATTTCTTTGGCCAGCTCTCTGCCGTTATCCGCGCAGCATAGGCTGATGATGGAATCCGGGTGCGTGTGATCCACGTGTTTGAACGGCAGGAACGCATGCAGCAGCGTTTCGATCGAAGCGCGCGGGTGCTTGCTGTCGATCATACAATGTGCGAGGTAGCCAACCATTTCCTCGTCGGACATTTCATCGCGCTCGAACAATGGACGAATATCCTCCATGCGCAGACCCGTGAAGTTGCCCGCTTTCATCGTAGCAAGGTCAGAGCCGCTGCCTTTCACATACATCACTTCAATGTCGCGACCGCGGAAATCCTGCACCGTTGTCTTGCTTGATGTGTTACCGCCGCCCCAGTTGCAAACGCGGCGATCCGTACCGATGATATTAGAGCGATAAACCAGCTGTGCAAGTCCGCCTTGCAGTTCCGATGCTTTCTCTTGCTCCCACAAACTTTGTACCATTGTGAATACCTCCGAATGAGTTTGATATATGATGTTAAAATCAGTTTATCATGTTTGTTTGTTTTTGAATACAGAAATTCAAACAAAAACAAAAACATCCCGAAAACACAGCGAAGATGAAACTTCGCTCTGTTTTCGGGCTTGTTTGTTGGGCTAGGCTCGAAGGAACTGAGCGGCTATCATGTAGTTCTCCTGGTGCGCTTCATGGGCTCATTTCGCCGGAGTTGCTGCCATGTAGATCCACTGGTGCGCTTCTTGCGCTCATTTCGCCGAATTCGCTACCATGTAGATCCACTGGTGCGCTTCTTGCGCTCATTTCGCCGAATTTACTCTCATGTAGATCCCCTGGTACCCTTCATTCGCTCATTTCGCCGAATTTACTCTCATGTAGATCCCCTGGTTCCCTTCATTCGCTCATTTCGCCGAATTTACTCTCATGTAGATCCCCTGGTTCCCTTCATTCGCTCATTTCGCCGAATTCGCTTTTCAAGCGAAATAGTAGCTCCTAGAGCAACACATTGGAAGTTAGTTGACGAATCAAGCGAAAGAGTCGCTCCTAGTGCAACTCTTTCGCGGAAACTAAGTTAGTTTTACGATAGAGTAGCCCCCAGGGCTACTCATTTGAAGTTAGTTGGTGAATCAAGCTAAAGTGTTGCTCCTAGAGGAACTCTTTGGCGGAATCTAAGCTTGTTTTACGAAAGAGTTGCCCCCAGGGCTACTCTTTATAAGTTAGTTGGCGAATCAGCTACTCCCTCATGTGCATCTTGCGCCTAGCCGCCTCGTTTACACCTCATCGAACATCAAAATAATCTTATTAAACGCATTCGGTTTCGTCTTGGCCTCATGGAAAGCATGCGCGATGTCCTGGAACGGCATCGTCGCGGTAATAATGCTTCCGCCAGCTCGCGGTTGCGGCTCAGGAAGTCAATAATAAACGGAAATTGATCCACGCTGTTCCGGCTGCCGCGGATTTCGACTTCCTTCTTCGTAAACAGGATGCCGGGAAAACTCACATCGTCAGAGGTCACCCCACGATTACAACATGGCCGCCAGCGCTGACCAGATGAATCGTCTGCTCCATCGTGCGCTTCAGTCCGGCCACCTCGATGACGGCATTGGAGTATTCCCCGCCGGTCAATTCCTTTACCCGCTGAACTGGATCGGCTTCCAGCGGATTGATCAGGACGTCCGCACCGAATGCTTCGCGGTCAGCAGCCGCTCCGGCACGACATCGACGGCAAACACGCGCACAGCGTAAAGCCGCTTGAGCAGAATCAGAATCGTCAGCCCGATCGGACCCATGCCGAGTATGGTGACTGTCATGCCATCCTTCACATTCCCTGCTTGACCGCCTGTGCCCCAATCGTGAACGTCTCGCACAAGGCGCCGATGCGATAATCCATCTCATCCGGCATCGGATGAATGCACCGCTCCGGCACCGCTACATAGTCGGCAAACCCGCCCTGCCCGCCAAAGGAGCCGACGAATTTCATATCGATGCAGCAATTGTATTTCCCGCTTCGACACGGATAGCAGCTTCCGCACGGAATCGCCGGTTCAATGATGACGCGGTCAGACTTTTCGCCCCATGCAACTACAGACGATTTTCCACCTTTGCAAGACCTATTTCCCTCCTAGCGTGCGAGGCATTTCCGTTATGATTACAGATGTACTCTGCTCGGCTGGCAGAGCACGATTGAAGCGGCAAAGGAGAATAACCGATGAAACCACAGCAATTATTTAACCAATACGGACTTACCGTTACTTATGAGAATGGCGATACTCCAAGTTATGAAACAGCAGGCTGGGTGCAAGGGGATGGCGGCAGCGATGAAATGGGCGCCTATGAAACGTACTTATTGCCTTTCCATGATGCGGAGGAAACAAGCCATTTGACGCTAGAGCTTCGATGTTACGCGCACACCGTGAGTGCATATATGTCCGTTCAATTAAAGCAGGATATCTTCGGCGTTACGCATGCGCTGGCAGCGGATGACGGCATTCTGCTTTCCGTAGGCGAGCCCGTCGGCAGCTTGGAAGGCGTATTGGCCCACTATAATGCGTACAAATGGTGGTGGACCCGGCCTTATATGGCGAAGAGCACAGCTGCTCTCCCCGAGAAAACACAAGCGCTGCTCTGGAAAGCGGCCGGCCGCTACACGCAGCTGTTCCCGCAATGCTCGAATGTGTTTAAGACCACCGCGCGCGGCGATGGCCAAGGGCTGCAATTTGTAATTTCTCCTCTGCTTCGCGGAGTTCGAACCGGTCGCGAGCTGCTGTTTGTCCTGCACGAAGGCGACAGCGCTTATGAAGTTGTGGAGAAAGCCGCTGAAGCGGTATTCCTCGCTCGGCAAGAGCCGGTTCGCCTTCGCGAGTCGAAGCGTTATCCGGAGGTTTTCGAATACTTGGGCTGGTGCACGTGGGATGCGTTCTACCATGATGTTTCGCAGCAAGGCATTGAGGAGAAAGCTAAGGAGCTGAGAGCGAAGCAAGTTCCGGTCAAATGGGTCATGGTTGACGACGGCTGGTCTCCGGTTCGCGAGAAAACGCTCGTCTCATTCGAGGAAGATCGTTCGAAGTTCCCGGATGGACTTGCCGGTACGGTAAGCAGGCTTAAGAACGAATACGGCGTCAAATGGGTTGGTGTCTGGCATGCGTTCACGGGGTATTGGCACGGTGTTGATCCGGAAGGTGAAATCGCCTTTAAACATCGTGACCTGCTGCAAGCTGACACTGCCGGGCGTCTGGTTCCGAGTCCTGATGCAAAGATCGGTTTCGGTTTCTGGAAGCAATGGTATAGCTGGTTGGCCGCACAAGGCATCGACATGCTGAAGGTCGATAGCCAGAGCTCTCTGATCGAATTTGTCAAAGGCCAGCAGCCGCTTGGACAAGCGGCG
This sequence comes from Paenibacillus rhizoryzae, assembly GCF_059686995.1. Lineage (NCBI taxonomy): Bacteria > Bacillati > Bacillota > Bacilli > Caryophanales > Paenibacillaceae > Paenibacillus > Paenibacillus rhizoryzae. Next base: position 24,972 of record NZ_JCAALT010000004.1, read on the forward strand.
AAGGGATTACATGAAGCGCTCGAAGCATCGGCATCGCTATACTTTGACGGCCGATTGATCAATTGCATGGGCATGGCGCAGGAGAATGTGTGGAGCCGCGTCAACTCCGCCATTTCGCGCAACAGCGACGACTTCTATCCGTCGAAACCGGAATGGTTCCGCGAGCATGCGCTGCAGAACGCCTACAATTCGTTCTATCACAGCACGCTGTATTGGGGCGATTGGGATATTTGGTGGACATCCCATGAGGATAGCCGGGATCATGCCGTTCTCCGTGCAATTAGCGGCGGCCCCGTTTATGTTAGCGATAAAGTCGGCGAGACCGATGCTGAAGTACTTCGCCCGCTTATTCTGTCTGATGGCCGCATTCTTCGTGCCGACAAGCCGGGCGTACCGACAGAGGACGTACTTCTGGTGAACCCCGTCGAAACCGCGGTGCCGCTCAAAATCATGAGTCGCTCCGGCGATAGCGGGCTGCTCGCATGTTTCCACATTCACAAGGATGCTGCGCCGCTTGAAGGCGAGTTCCGCTTGACGGACATTACTGGGATGGAGGCTGCTGCCGAGTATGCTGTATATTCTCACTTCGGCCGCAGCGCATCGCTGCTGGTAGAGTCGGAGTTGCATCGCTTCACGGTGGAACGCGGTAAGCCGCAGCTGTTCACGGCCGCTCCTTACCGTAGCGGCTTTGCAAGCTTCGGCTTAATCGATAAGTACGTCTCGGCCGCCACCGTCAAATGGATGCTCGCCCAGCCGGATCGCGCAACCGTGCTGCTTCATGAAGGCGGCGTTTACGGCTTCACGTCTAAGTCCGCGCCCGTATCCGCAACTGTGAACGGACAAGCAGCAGAAATCCGCTCCGAACAGGGCTTCTACTCTATCGCCTGCGACTCAAACGCCGCAGAAGTACTCGTCGAAATCCGCTTTGCTTAAAACAGAAGGGCTACCTCACAAAACGCTGCATTTATGCGGCTTGGGAGGCAGCCCTTTTTTGTTTTACTGTTGTTTCCTCGTAAATAGCTATACTACACCGCCAATCCCCGCTAATGTGCGGTATGTGCTACCTCTCTAGTTGCTCGAACTCCGGTTTTCCCACCATATGCGGTATCTGCTACCTCTCTTGTTGCTTGTTCACCGATTTCCCGCCAATCTGCGGTATCCGCTACCTCTCTTGCTGCTCGATTCGCCGTTTTCCATCCGACAGTTCCTGCAGATGTGTTGCACTGGAAGTATTCATGCTCAAAACCACACTATTTCTGCCAATGTGTTGCCCTGGGAGCTACTTCATCTATCCGTGTTTCGCACAACGTAGATCTCTGTATGAGCTACTTTCTCTCATTTCGCCGATTTTTGGCCAATGTAGATCTCTGCGCGAGCTACATTCCCTCGTTTTCCCACATTCCCGCCAATGTAGATCTCTAGGTGAGCTTCTCTGATTTCCCCCTACTTCCACCACTGTGTTGCTCTGGGAGCTACTCTTTCTCTAAATCCACCATACTTCAACTAATGTGTTGCTCTAGGAGCTACTCTTTGATCGTATCCACCAAGTTTAAGGGGAATGTGTTGCTCTGGGAGCTACTCTTTGCTCATCATTTCCACTAGGTTTTGGTGAATGTGTTGCTCTAGTAGCTACTCTTTGCTCATTTCCACCAGGTTTCGGGGGATGTGTTGCTCTAGGAGCTACTCTTTGCTCGTTTCCACCAAGTTTAAGGGGAATGTGTTGCTCTGGGAGCTACTCGTAGCTCCCAACAACAAAAAACACCCGCTAGTCCACGAATCGACTAACGGGCATTCCTTTAGCACTCTATTTGGTTACAGCATCTTTCTTCGCTGCGCCGGTAAGAAATTCGAGCACACGAGGCAGTTTCATGTTCCAGTAGCCCCACTCGTGCAAGCCTGTTTCTTCCTCGTAGGTGAGCTCGATGCCAAGCGATTTGATATGGTTTAAGAAACGGATATTGTCGGCATAGAGGAAGTCTTCCGTGCCGCAGCATTGATACAGCGCCGGGAGCTCTTTGCCGGATTTCGCTGCGACATTCGCAAGGTGGAACAAGTCGTCCTTGTGCTCCTTCGTGCCTGCCACATCACCGAAAATATCGGTGAACTCACTGCCTTCAAACAAGTTCTCGATCGCGCGAATATCCAGCGCGCCGGAGAAACTAGCCGCGGCAGCGTAACGCTCCGGATAGGCAAGCGCCAATTTCATGGCGCCGTAGCCGCCCATCGATAGGCCAGCTGCAAAGGTATCCTCTCTGCGATCCGAAATCGGGAACATCGCTTTAACGATCTTCGGAAGCTCCTCACTCACGTACGTCCAATACTTGCCGCCATGTGCCATATCGGAGTAGAAGCTGCGGTGCACGTTCGGCATGACGACGAACATGCGGTATTTCGAGAGCTGGTACTCCAGCGTCGTTTGGCGAAGCCATGTATTTTCGTTATCGCTTAAACCATGGAGCATGTACAGCACCGGCAGCTTCTCGCCCGGCTGCACGTCCTGCGGCATCACGATCGATACCGAGGAGGTCATCCCCAACACGCTTGAAAAAAAATCCATATGAATGACTGCCATCGTTTCATTCTCCTCCTGTAGCTGCGATAGAATCCGCAATCGTTTCTAAAGGACCTGCGCCTCGTCATAGCGAAGCAATCGAACGCCACCGCTCCTCACGGCTTCGAGCACGCGCGAATCCGTATACATCAAACGCTCCCAGTGGCGATCTTGCGCTACCTTCGTACCCGGATAATCCGAGTTGCCCCAGCTCCGAGTCTCTTCATCGTCATAGCCGGGATGGCCAACGATCAAATATTGTCCCGGCACGGCAAGCTTCAACCGCGCGACGAACTGATCCACCGGATCCCCAGCTCCGATCCCTGCGCTCGCACTGTCACCCGCTCCAGCACCTTCACCAGCATCAGCGCCATTTCCGCCAATCTCAGGCAACCTGCCTACAAAAGGCCGATGACTGATAAGCCCTTCTTGCTCGCACCATGCGTCAAAAGCAGCATCGAGCCCTTTAACCGCCCACTCGAAGAACATATGCGAATCCGCATAGGTAATTTCAAAGCCCGCAGTGCGCAGCTTGTCCAGCTGTGCCTTCATCTCGCCCAGGATCTGCTCGATATCCGGCGGCGCGGCAAGCCACAGGCCCGGATGCTGCATGAAATAACCATCGGCATCGACAAGCGTCGATACTTCCGATGCCGGGAGCAGCGGCTTCCAGCGGAACGTCTCCCATTCCGCATTCATCGTAGCATGAAGACCGAAGCATATGCTCCGGTCTCCGGCAAACAAAGCCGCCGCATGGTCAAGCGCGGCGCCTGTTGCCATCACGGAGACGTTGCGCACGATACCGTGCCTGCAGCTCTCCGCGATCGCTAAGTTATGGGACTCGCTATTGCCGCAATCATCGGCTCTTGTAATTAATGAAACTGTACTGTTCGCCATGAAAGATCCTCGCTTCGCGCTTTGATTTATTCTTTGACAGAACCCATCGTTATCCCCGTGATGAAGTAGCGCTGAAGCAGTGGATAAATAATGAGAATCGGCAGCATCGTTACCGCGATTTTGGCCGAATTCAGGGTCTCGCTCGATACTTTCGTAAGCTGGCTTACGTTCTCTGTTGTGATCTTGGTCGGATCGATCGTAACGACGACCTGCTGCAAATACGTTTGCAGCGGAATCAAGTTGCTCTTCGTAACGTAGATCATCGCGGAGAAGTACTCATTCCATGTCATCACCACGTTGAAGAGCGTAATGGTCGCAAGTACCGGCAGCGAGAGCGGCAAGTAAATGAGAACCAGCTTCCGCCAAGCGCCTGCACCGTCCATACCGGCCGATTCATCCAGCTCTTTGGGCAGGTTGCGGAAGAAGTTCATGACCAGAATCGCATTATACACGTTTACCAGACCCGGTAGAATCAGTACCCAGAAGTTGTTCATCAAACCGAGCGATTTGATCGTCAGGTACGTTGGCACAAGTCCGCCGTTAAACATCATGACGAAGACGAATACCCACATGTAGACATTCCGCGATTTAAACTGTTTCGTTTCACGCGAAAGCGGATAGGACATCAACACCGTAACCAACAAACTAAGTCCAGTATAAAGGAACGTTCGTTTTACCGAAACCCAGAAAGAGAGAAAGAATTGCTTATCCGTAAACACTTTCTGATAGGAACTGATATCAAAGCCTTTCGGCCATAGAAATACTTGTCCAGCCATTGCGAAGGAAGCTTTACTCAGCGACAACGCCAGCGTATGAATAATTGGCGCAACGGACAGAAGCGATACGACTACCATGAACAGCAGCAGCAGCACATCAAATGACCGCGAACCGAGCGTTTTATTTTGAACCATACCCTTTCACCTCGCTTGTATACACTAGAAGATACGATAATTTGCAAAACGATAAGCCATCGTATAAGTCAGAATGACTAGGATGAAGCTCACGCCGGAATTGAGCAGCCCGATCGCGGTTGCCATCTCATACTGGGCGGACATCAGCCCTGAGCGGTACACATAAGTATCAATAATATCGCCGGATTCCATGACCAGTACGTTGTACATGTTGAAGACTTGGTCGAAGCCCGCATTAAGTACGCCATTTAGGCTAAGCGTAGCAAGCAGCGCGATGGTCATCGCAATACCCGGCAATGTAATATTCATTAGTTTTTGGAAACGTCCTGCTCCGTCGATTTCAGCCGCTTCATAGAGCGAAGGGTTGATGTTGGTGAGAGCCGCTAAGTAGATAATCGTAGAGAAACCAAACTCTTTCCATACGTTTGAAGACACGATGATCGTGCGGAACCACTCATTGCTCCCTAGGAACATTTGCGGTTCGAAGCCAAACCAGCTGTGAAGCACCCAGTTAACAGGGCCGCTAAGTGAGAGAACATCCTTCAGAATACCGGCTACGACGACCCATGACAGGAAGTGGGGCAGATAAACGACGGTTTGAACGGTGCGTTTAAACCAGCGCAGTCTAATTTCATTGAGCATCAGCGCGAATACGACCGGCACAATAATGAGGGTAATGATTTTACCGAACGAAATAATTAAGGTGTTGCGCAAAATCGTGGCACTTTCCGGATTGTCGAGCACGAAGAGAAAATGCTTGAAGCCTGCCCATGGCGAGCCCCAGATTCCTTTAGTAGGCACAAAATCTTTGAATGCCAATACGATACCTGACATCGGATAGATTTGAAAAATCAAGACCAATGCGAGTGCCGGCAACAGCATGATATGAAAATGTATGGATTCCTTCTGCCACAGCTTTGCCATCTCTATAATCCTCCCATCACGCTTAGGAAACGAAAGGCGTTAACCGTGAGGATTAACGCCTTTCATTCTCCATCCGCTTGAACTAACCTTAATGCGTTTTTGTATATTCTGCGTTTACTTCTTCCGTGATCTTCTCGCCGCCAAGCTTCTTCCACTGCGTTACGAAGTTGTCGAACTCCGAAATATCTTTCTTGCCCATGATGATTTCGAGGAACACTTTCGTTTGCAGATCCGTAAGCGTCGTGTTGCTTTGCTCCATGGTTGGCGTTGTGCCGGTGAATTCGTTGAATACGTTGTTAAGCTTGTTATGCGATACTACGCCGTTACCTTCCATCCAAGCCAGGAACGTCTTGTAGTTGTTCAGATCTTTCTTCGGATTGTCCTTCTCGGATTTCACTTGATCGAAGATCGGTTTCTCCGCGATATCCAGAATATCCGCTTGTGCTGTACCTGCGAAAATCTCATCGAATTTCTTAACCGTACGAGCTGTTGTATCCGGGAATGCAGGGGAAATTTGCGCGTTCAGCCCCCATTGGTTTCTTGTCGAATCGCTTGCTTTGTAGATGCCTGTCGTTTCAAGCTCAAGCAGCTCCGGAATTTTCTTCGTCGAGTTTGCTTTCATCGTGTTCATGATTTTCACGGCAAGCTCCGGGTGTGCAAAGCCTTTCTTAACAACCATGAAGGAGTTGGAGTAGAACTCGTTCCCTACGTTAACATGGTCGCCCGTTAGAATCGGATAAGCTTTCCATTCGCCTTTAGGGTTGTTGTCGATTGCACCGCCGATTGGCCAGTACGGGTTCCACCACATGCCCATCATCATACCTGCACGGTCGCTAACCAGGAATTCCGCTGTCTTGTTACCGTCACGAAGCGCGAATTCGCTGTCGATCGAGCCGTCTTTGTACATTTGCGCCAGTTTGCCAAGCGCTGTTTTCATTTCAGGCGTTGTGGAACCGTACACGAGTTTGCCGGAAGCGTCTTTGACCCACATGTTCGGGAACGCGTTCTCTGCCCATACGAAACCTGTCAAAGTAAACGGATCGTTGTTGAACAATTGAGCGCCTTGTACAGCAAGACCAAGTGTATCGGCTTTACCGTTGCCGTCCGGATCTTGTTCTTTGAACGCTTTGGCAACTGCCATCAGCTCATCCGTCGTTGTAGGAGCTTTCAATTGCAGCTTGTCCAGCCAATCTTGGCGAATCCAAACCATCTGCGCGTTGTTCATATCGTTAACGCTTGGCAGGCCGTACAGCTTGCCATCGAACGATGCGTTCTCTAGCGCTTTGTTGTCAACCGACGCATTAACTTCTTTAACCGCGTCGCTAGCGTATTGGTCATAAACCGTTGTCAGGTCTTCAAGCATGCCTGCATCGTACATACGCTTCAGCAACGTTTTAGCTGGCGTCTTGTCGATGTTCTCCACTACGAAGATGTCCGGCAGATCGTTACTTGCGATCATCAGGTTGAATTTATTGGAGTATGCCGATCCATTCGCTTCCCAAAGCGGCGTGGATTTTACGTTAAGCGATGTTTCCAGGTAGGACTTGTATTTATTGTTTTCGAAGGATTCGCCTTCAGGGAACTTCTTTGCTGCCTCAGGGTTGTTGTTCACGATTGTCGTGAACTCAACGGTTTCTGCGTATTTACCAAACGGATCCGCTTTCTCTACCGGCGTGTTTGCCGGCGCGTCTGCTTGTGTGTTATTCGAGTTGTTCGAGTTTGCGGTCTCGTTTGTTTTATCTCCGCAAGCGGTTACAACAAGCATTAATGCTACTGCCGACAACAATGCTGCCTTTTTCAATGCTACCCCTTCTTTCGGCTGTTTAATGTTATTTGGTACATGACCATCATACCGCTTCATCAAGCCGAATCGTGAGAGAATCGGGACTTATGCATGGGAGAAGAACGTCTGCCCATCGGGCATCATTGTCGACGCCAGACGACTTTTTTCTCACCTGCATTCGTTTTTTTTCTACCTTACCGCCGTAATTGACGTTCTCTGAACTCCGATGGCACCATGCCGGTTTGCAGCCTGAATATCTTACTGAAGTACTTCTCATCTTGGAAACCCGTTTTCTCCGCGATCCAATAGATCGGCATATCTGCATGCTGAACCAGCATATGCTTGGCTTTCTCCAGCCGCGCTTCCTTAACCGCTTCATGGAACGACTTGCCGATGATCTCTTTGAAAATCGTACTGAAATAGCTCTGGCTGAGATTCACTTTGGCGGAAAGTTCTGTCCGATTGGCGCTTTCACCGGAATCGGTATGCAGCATCTCAAGTGCTCGCATGATTGCGATAAAGACATCATTCGAGAATCCACGGCTTCTCGCATACCCCGTAATGCTGCTTGAAGCCTGCTCGAACCAGCGCTGCCATTCGGCAAGCGTGGTAAAAGCCGCCGTAGCCGTTCGCCAATTCGGCCACAGTCGATTGTTAACGGCCAGCAAGTCCCAAGCCGCTGCGAGCTCCTCGAACATCGCTACGACACTGCGATAGGAAGGCTTGTTGTCGCGGATGGACTGCATCAATTCCTCGAATTCCTTCTTATCGAACAACCAGCGCTGATTGCGCCATGCTTGCTTACTATCAGAAGGCACAACCATAGTGCTTGGCTTCTCTCCTGTGAGCTCGGAAAGGGAAACGGTATATTCATCGTTTGCATAGGACTCGTAAAACATGCGTTCCTTCAGCATAGGAAGCCAATCCGAGGTTCTAGGCTTATCCGGCCAATTCGTTACGCGTGCGTAACAAAGCTTGTCCGCTTCCCCCTCACTTTCCATTCGAGAAAGCAGCTCATCGATTTCGGAGCTTGTTTTGCCGGGAACCATCCAGATCGAATCTTGAATGTGGACTGCGCCTTCCAATCCTGCCGGACGAACTTGTGACGCGCCATGCTCCGGTACGATTACGACGAGAGACTGCCGTGACTCAAGCTGCTTTGCTTGACCGGCTGCTTCAGCCAGTCCTCCTTGTGCTTGCTCCGCAACAATTCGCTCCGATATGCGCAGCAGCATTTCTTCCAGTACATTGTCGGCGATATCGGTCTTCACGACATAATCGATCGCGCCTAAGCGCATTGCATCCTGCAAGAAATGAAAATCCTGATGGCAGGTCAGCACGACGGTCCGTACCGCCGGGTGACGCTCCTTCACAATGCGCATCAATTCGAATCCGTCCATGACCGGCATCGTCAAATCGGTCAACAGCAGGTCGATCGGCACCCGATCTATAATGTCGAGCGCACTCTCCCCATTGTCCGCCTCCGCAACGATTTCAAAGCCGCATTCCTTCCACGGAACGGTAAAGACCAGTCCTTTGCGCACCAAATGCTCATCATCTACGATCAATGTCCTAATCATCCCACACCTCCTTCACTGTGATCGGCAGCCGCAGCCGCATTTCCGTACCCACTCCGATCGTGCTTGTAACCTCGAGTCCATACGGATCACCGTAATACATTTTCACAATATTGTTTACAAAATTAAGCCCAATCCCAAGCCCGACCTTACGGCGGTTAGGGTCATTGGAATGAAACAGCGTCTCGATTACCTCCTCCGACATCCCTTCCCCATTGTCCTTCACGCTGATGAACAGATGCTCTTCATCTACCCTGCTGACACGAACGATAATGGTGCCATCCTTCTGCTTGAACCCATGATAGAGGGCATTCTCGACAAGCGGCTGCAAAATAAACCGAGGCATTTCAACCGTGCTTGTCCCTTCCTCGAGTTCAATCTCCACATTGAATTGATGATTGTAACGGATTTGCTGCAGCTCCATGTAGTCTTTGACCGTCTGGATTTCATCGCCGACAGTGACGATCTTGCCTTCCTTGCCCAGATTGTAATTAAGCACGCGTGTAAAGATCATGAGCAGCCGGACGATCTCGTCCTGGCCGTTAATCCGAGCAAGCCACTGAGCCGTGTTAAGCGTGTTATGGATAAAATGGGGATTCATCTGATACATGAGCTTCTCCACTTCAAGCTGTCTTTTCCGTGATTCCTTCTGTTCAATCTCAGACATCAGTCCCCGAATGCGCTGACGCATTTCGTAGAAGTGATACAGCAGCTCGTCAAATTCCTTCATATGCAGCGATACCGGCGGTTCATTGAACCGATTCTCGCCCAGCATCTTGAACTGTTTGCGAATCCGCTGCAGCGGACCATAGATCATGCTCCAGATGATCCAACCGATGACTAAACCGATGACAAGCGAGAGAACACCAACGGCTGCGAAGCGCTTCAGCCAAGCGTTCATTTCTTTATGGTAATCGTCGCGGTCGATCACGACGGCAACTTTGATCCCATAATTGCTTGAGGTCTCGAAGAAAACGAACTTATCCCCGAGCCGATCTTTGAGTGAAGTGATATCGGCACCAATCGGGAACTCGGTGTCCTCTTGGCTGTTATAGATAATGCGGCCTTTCGCGTCCAGCATCAAGTGCCGGACCGGCATCCCGTACGGGTCATTGTTGAACAGACTCGTGATCGCGGAAACGTTCGTTTCGATATAGACATAGATCGGCACCGTGTTCTTCTCGCCGGAGCTGGTTTCCGTTTGCCGCATGATCGAGAAGACGGAATTGCGGCTATTCGTATACAGCGTGCGATGCGGGCCGTGAATCGTATAATTGCTCGTATTCTGATTAATTTTCGCGAAGTCGTTAATGTCGAGCTTCGGGTTGATATACAAATTCTCAAACAGGAATTCCTTGGTATCGGGCAAATAATAAGTCGTCAAACCAAGCAGCGGATTGGTGTAATTAATCAGGGAAATGTAATTCTCGATTTCCTCCGCCAAATCTTTGCGATCAAGGGGATCGGGTGTAGTCAGGTAGCTCTTAAGGTCTTTACCGACCTTTCCTTCGAAGGCGAGCTGGCGCGAGGAGTAATCCAAGTTGCTTAAGATGGACTCAATCCCCTTGCGTTCTTGCTCCAGACTTTTCTCGACCCCCTTCTCCACCTTGTTCTGAAGCACGTTGTAGATGCCAAAGAATGAGATGAGTCCGATTAAGGTGAGCGGAATAATAACGGACAGCGCCAGCATGGCGAACAGCCGGTGCTTCAGTGTATAAGGCAGTAGATCAAGCTTGCCTTTCGAGCTTCGAAATGCCATAACATCCTCCTTCAAATAAGAAAACCTCCATGCACGCAAAGCATCAGCTTTACGAACAAGGAGGTGAGGATGAGCTTACGGTTGATCTGCTCTGCCATGGCTGCTTGAAGGGGCTCCTGATGCTTCAACTATTTTACATCTAGTTCATGCATAGAACAACTCCGGCATTTTCGGTAATAAAAGTATTTGCAGGGAATGAATTATGTATTCTCGTGTTCCTCTGCGTATGGGCTAGTTTAGGCTGCTTCCGGCTTTCTGCTTCACGTTCCTCTTTCCAGTCGCCGGCAGGCTGATGCCGATCAGTCCCATAAACATCAGACATGCGCCAACGAGTTGGCCGGGATAAACGTGCTCCCGGAAAAACAACACGCCGGACAAGGCTGCCGCAAGCGGCGTCAAATACCGATAAAAGCTTGCCGTCGCTGCGCCGATCTGAGGCATTGCTTTGTTCCACAGCAGGAAGCATAGGATCGTGATGACGAAAATATTGCATGCGAGTGCCCCAATCGTGGACCAGCCCATGCCTGTCCAATCGGTTGCTCCCCAAGCCTCAGTTGTAAAAGGCAGCATAAACAGTGTGCCGAAGCTGAACATCCAAGTGGTCATCCGCAGCGCCGAATATTTCTTGAGGATTGGGATGCAAGCAGCCGAGTAGAAACCACCGCAGATACTAACGGCGAAAGCGAGCAAATTGCCCAGCAGCAAATCCGAATCAAGAGAGAAGCTGCCTCCGGCCAAGATGACCAGAATGACGCCCAGCATCGATACAAATCCGTAACCGAGCAGCGAACGTCTGATTCGCTCCTTCGTAAAAAGCGGTGCAAAGATCGCCGCGAAGATCGGCCAAGGTGCGATGCTAAGGATAGAAGAATTCGCCAGCGTCGTATAGTCGATGGATACAACGACGAAACTCTCCAGCATCGTTGTGCCAATCAGTCCGAGGGCAATGAATTTCCACAGATCGCTTGGGTTAATGCCTACGCTGCCTTCTTTCCATCTGAGCAGGCCGAACATCAGTAATGCGGATACGCCGAAGCGCAGCACTAAGAAAAGCATCGGATCGAGCGACTCCAAACCTACCCGAACGACAGCATAATTCAGTCCCCAAAGAAATGCGATAACACCGAGTAGAAAGTATGCGCTCACGCCTTGTTTTACAAGAGGAGCGTGTGCCGCCTTTGAAGGTTTCAACCGCTTCATCTCTCCCGTCGCCAATAGTCCCACTTATTGTAAGTCAATCTCTCCTCCCCTGCCAATGTCAAAAGCAAAGAGGAGATTGCCGGCTATAACTGCTCAGCAATCTCCTCTTCTGGTGAACTCCGTGATGAATAATCCTGGCGCGGCTTCCACGTCTCGGGCTTCCTCGAAACCGAGCTTCGTGTACAGTCGCTTCGCCGGCGCGTTCGCGGCCCCCGTTGCTACAAGGAACGAGTTTGCCCGATCCCGGTGGGATTCCAGGACGAACTGTACCAGCTTTTCACCGATCCCTCTGCGAAAAAAATTCGGATGGACAACGAGTCGATGAATATCGACAACGCGGCCGTCCTCCTCTAATTTGTAGGAAATCGCTCCGGCCAATTCGCCATCGAGGTAACAGCCGAAGAAAATTTCTTGGCATTTCCCAAGCTTTTCTACCGTGTCATGAAGCCCCGGAATACCATCGAAGCCGATAAGCTCGGCCTCGATTCGGTACGAAGGCAGCTGAACATCTAGCAGCTGCCGGGCAACCGACGGATCCGTCAGATCAAGCTGCTTGATCATACCGTCGCTTCCATCACGCTTTCTTGTGCTCCCGCTTCGTCATCCTTCTTCGTTACAAGCACTTCCTTCTTCAAGAACCAGCAGATCAGGAAGGACACGATAGCAAGAACGAATGAGATCCAGTAAAGGTGCGTAAACGCGTCAGCGAAGACGATTTTGATTTGATCGAGCAGTGTTGGATCGATATCTTTGGGAATCGCGCCTGTCGAGATGTCGCCCAGCTTCGCCGCTTGATCTGCCGTCATGGAACCAGATAAGCCTTTCAGTCCGGACGTCACATTAGCCGCAAGTACGGAGCCGAACAAGCTGAAACCGATTGTCATCCCGATGGATTGGAAGAGCGTGATCGACGATAATGCGATACCGCTGTTCTCTTTCTCAACCGATTCCTGAACAATCAGCTGATTGCCGAACAAAGTACCGAAACCAAGTCCTAGAATGATGAAGTAAATGACGAAAATATAAATCGGCGTATCGACATGTGTTGTCGACAACAGATAGAAGCCGATGACCGGAAGAATAAATGAAATGCCATAGATGTTCCGGTATGGAAATTTGGTCATCATCCGACCTGCAACCACACTTGCTGCGATTGCGCCTACCATAAGTGGAAGTGTCAGGTAGCCCGCTGCCGTTGGCGTCAGCCCGAGCACATTTTGCGCGAAGAATGGGAACGAAGAAAGTGCGCCCATTACGGCAAGAACGAAGACGAATACGAGCGATGACAGCACAACGAAATTGCGGTTTTTGAAGAGGTGTAGCGGCAGGATCGGCTCTTTCACCTTGGATTCCACGAAGACGAATAAGGCGAGCAACAGCAATCCGACTGCCATGAGGCTGAGCATTACAGGCTCCGTCCAAGCATAGCCCTCTGTCTGATGCAGCACCGGAGTGAGCAGCAGACTGACTAACGCGGCTACAAGGAGTATGGCACCGAACCAGTCGACACTTACTTTGCGCTCCACCTTCGTCTCTTGGAGTCCAAGCGATAAGATAATTGCAGCTAATACGCCAACCGGAATATTAACGAGGAAGATCCAGTGCCATGAGATATGCTGGGCAAAATATCCGCCGACAAGCGGTCCGAGCAGCTGCGGGATAAACATGACAGCACCGAATATCCCTTGAATCTTGGCCCTTTGTTCAACCGGGAACGTATCGCCGAAGATGACCATCGCAAGCGGCATGAGTCCCCCTGCACCAATCCCTTGGATCCCCCGTCCGATGAGCAGCACCTCCATTGAAGGTGCCAGACCGCTAATAATGGAGCCTCCGATAAATAAGCCCATGCTTAGAATGTAAATTTTCTTGCGTCCGTACAAATCGGCCAGCTTGCCGAGTACAGCCATAAAAGAAGTCATGGCCAGCATATAAACGCCGCCAACCCAGCCATACAGCGCTAAGCCGCCCAGATCGCGGATAATCGTGGGCATCGCCGTCGAAACAACCGTTTCGTCAAGCTCTGCGAAGATGACCCCGATCATCAACCCGATCAATATTAATGTTTTATTGCTTTCTTTCTGCTTCAAACCGTAACCCCCCTTTTCTTGATGCCTTTGTTCATCGTAAACCATCTTTGTGAACGGAATATTAACAAAAGACACCCGTTCATTATACAACAAAGAATGACCGGCCTCCTCCTCCCTGCGAAGGATGTTCCGGTCATTCTCTAGGTTACCGCTTTATGATTTCGAATATAGCGTTGGGAAAAATTCTTCGTTGTCGAATTTCATTCCGGGAACCGGGCGCGCACTTAGGTGAATCAGATTTGGGTGACGCTGACTGTGCTCACGGAAGTACGTATTGCCTGGCATCAAATGCGCGACAACGGAAAGTCTTGGGTCTGGGGAGTAGTTCGTTCCCGAGCCATGGAACGTAAGCGCATGGTGGAAGCTCGCCTGCCCGGCTTTCAGAATACAAGGCTCCTCCACCCAATCCCTCGTGGCAAACTTCGCCTTCAGCTTGCCCATATCTTGCTCGAAGAAAGTGTCGCTGCCTTCTACGGCGCCCCATTTATGCGAGCCGAGAATCGTCATCATCCCGCCGTTCGTCAGATCCGTATCTTGCAAAGCGATCCAGACGGTACACATATTAGCCGTGCTGCTGCAGCGCCAGTAACCGTAGTCTTGATGCCAGCCTACATTGCCTGCCGATGTTTCCTGGCCGGCTGTACCCGGTTTGTAGATAACCTGATCATGCCACAAACGGATGGATTCCTCGTCCAGCAGCTCAGCTGCCATTTTACCTAAATTACGGTCGGTTACGACGGAGCGGACCTCATCGTTAATCCACCAGCCATTATCGAATTTACGCAATGCAAACGGATTGTCCGTTGGGTGGTAATGGTGCATCGGAAGGCCGTAGCCGTCATATTTTCTGCTCCATACTCGCTCATGCGCATCACGAAGCCGTGCAATTGTATCATCATCGATCAGCTTTGGGCTGATCCAGTAGCCATCGGTATTAAAGCGTTGTCTATCCTCTTCGGTAATGTTGTAATCGATAACTGCCATTACGTAAGACACCTCTTTCACTCTCATCAATATAAGTTAAGTGTAACTGCTTTCATTGTAGAGCAAGGCAGCTATCGTTGACTTCCGAAAACCTATCAAATAGGATTAGAAACATAAGAGATAATTAGACACGAATGGAGCTGCAATTCCATATGGCTAGAGGCAGAAACGATGCGGTTCGCTGGGAGATCAACAACCACGCCGCGAATCGTACAGCAGACTTTCCTGAGTTAATGATGCTGGGCTATGACCGCTTCCAAGAAGCCTCTCCCTTATCGGACCATCAGCATGACGGCTGCTACGAATTTGTGTATGTCGAGAATGGCCGCGTGACCTGGGAAGTCGATGGCGATTATTATCCCTCGATCACGGGACAGGTCTTCCATACCCGCCCAGGGGAATGGCATCGGGCACGGCTGAATTTCATTGAACCCTGCAGCATCTGGTGGTTCATCTTACGCGATCCCGCGGACTACCCGGATTGGCTGTCGTTACGCGATGAAGACCGCCTGCAAATTCATAAGGCCTTGCTGCAGCTGCCCCGCATTGTTTCGGTAGACAGCCGTGTCCGCGAGCAGTTCTACAAACTACGCAGTCTGCTGATGGAAGAAGACAGCGCAGCGTTTCGCGTGCGTCATCATCTGGTTGATATCCTGCTGCATCTGCTCTATCCGCCCGCTGCAGCCCGTCAACTCCCGCTCGATCTGAAGGAAACGATGCTCGCGCTTACCGCCCAGATCGACGCTGCGCCGGAGCGTCGCTGGAGCAACAAGGAGCTCGCCGCGCTCGCAGGCGTCAGCGAATCGCACTTCTATCGGCTGTTTCACAATTTGCACGGCCAATCGCCGGCTAATTATATCGACCGGATCCGAATCAACCGAGCCTGCGAGCTTCTTCGGCAGCCCGGCGCCAACGTGACGGCGGTTGCGCTTGACCTAGGTTATAAGACCAGTCAGCATTTTGCGACGGTGTTTAAGAAATATATTGGGGTGTCGCCTTCCAGCTGGCGCTCGTCATCCTAATGAGGAGTCAAGGAGTCTCGTCTCGTGATCTGCATGTGGAAAATTCCGGGCACTCCCTCGATCAGCCGTAATCAAGTATAATAAAAGCTTACTGCGTTTATTTCAACAAGGAAAAAACAGGAGAACACTTCTATGCGCATACTTAATCAATACCCGAAGGAAATCAAAGTTTTTCTCGCAGCCAGTTTGATCAATGCCATCGGAAGCGCGCTGATGTGGCCGCTTGTGACGATGTTTGTCTTCGATGAACTCGGACGCAGCATGACCGATGCCGGATTCGTCATTCTTATTCAATCGATCGGCGGTATCGCCGGACAGCTGCTCGGCGGCGCGCTTTACCACAAAGTTGGCGTGAAGAAGCTGATCATCGGCGCACTCGCACTCAACGCGACCGGGTTGCTGCTGCTGCCTGTTCTCAGCCATAATTGGCCTGTTTTTATCGCGATGATGGGTCTGATCGGACTGTTCAACGCGCTGTCGATGCCGGCCATTCAAGCGTTCATTGGCTTCCGCTTCGCGGATCAACGCGGTGAGCTGTTCAACATCGTCTACGTCGCCAACAATATCGGAGTCGCGATTGGGACAGCACTCAGCGGTTTCCTTGCCGATATCTCCTATTCGCTCAGCTTCTCGATGAATGGCGTAACGTCGGCCGTATTCGCCATCTTCTTCCTGTTCTATTTGAAGCAAGTTGGCACGGGCAGCGATACAGGTGCGGTGAAGATGAAGCGGCTATCCCCTCAAAATGAAAGTGCCTGGGCGCTGCTCCTCGACGTTCGAGTCTACTTATTCATGGCGGTTGGCGCCATGCTGCTCAATCTGGGCAACAGCATTTGGAATACCGGCGTCTCGCCGTTCATCATCAGCGAAGGACTTCCGAAGCAAATGTTCGGCTATCTGTGGACGTTGAATGGCGTACTCATCTTCGTCGCACAGCCGCTGATCAGCTTGATCAAACGCCTGGTAGCCCAAACGATTACGGCTCAGCTCACGGCAAGCGCGCTGTTCTATTTATCCGGATATGCCGCCATTCTCATGTTTCACAGCTTTCCGGGCATGGTCTTCGGCATGGTGCTTACCACCTTCGGCGAGATGCTGATCGCGCCTGCAATTCCCGCATTCCTCAGTGAGAACGGCGGCAAACAAGCTCCATTCTACCTCGGACTTGCCGGCGGCATCGGCTCCGCGGGGCGTGTCCTCGGTCCATACATGATGGGCCATCTGTACGATATCGGCCAACTGACGCCGGTAGCTTGGCTGGCTGTTATTACAGCGACTGCATCCGCGCTGTTCTTCGTTATACATTCGCTGGTCAACCAGCGATGGATGAAGAAACAAGCAGCTGCGATGCAGCAAAAAACAGCTACAGTAACCCATTAAAAGTTAGAAGCTGAGAACACGGCTATCCGTGCGCTCAGCTTCTTTTAGTTTGTTCTGAAATCGCTGCCCCTAAGTCACATAAACTAACCATCTGTACCACCTTCACACCGCCTCCTCCTCGCACAAACCACATAAGAGCACATAGTAAACCAACTCCATTACGTATTCACGCACTAACCACTTACCGTTTCCCCTTCGAAAAACCTAACGAGCCGTAGAACCTTAATTAACCGAGTTAGTTTCCAGCTGAGAGTTCCATTTGGAGATTTTCAGCTGCCGGAACGGGGGATTGGGGGTTAGTTTGGACGCTGAGAGTTCCAATTCAGTACTCTCAGTTATAATTTAGGTTGGTTTTCGTGCTGAGAGTTCCATTTGGAGACTTTCAGCTACCGGAACGGGGGATTGGGGGTTAGTTTGGACGCTGAGAGTTCTATTTCCGTACTCTCAGTTATAGTTAAGCTAGGTTTTCGTGCTGAGAGTTCCATTTGGAGACTTTCTGCTACCGGAACGGGGGATTGGGGGTTAGTTTGGACGCTGAGAGTTCCAATTCAGTACTCTCAGTTATAATTTAGGTTGGTTTTCGTGCTGAGAGTTCCATTTGGAGACTTTCAGCTGCCGGAACGGGGGATTGGGGGGTTAGTTTGGACGCTGAGAGTTCATTTGGTGTCTTTCAGCTGCCTGCCTCCGACTTCTAACGAACCGTAGAGGTCTTATTTACCCGAATTAGCGAACTTTGAGATTCTAACGAACTGTACGGGTCTTATTTTGGGTTATTTGGCTCCCAAACACGCAAAAACCTTCAAATAAGACCTCCACGGTTCGTTAGAATTATCCGACGCTGTTTTCGAGCAAATAAGACCTGTACAGTTCGTTAGAGCATTCCGCGTGCTTAATTATTCCAAGTCATCGCGGATGTCAGTGTTTGCCCCGCCACAAAAACACAAAAAAACGGAGCAGTGATAAAACCTGCTCCGTCACCAAACCTTATAGATCCAGTTCCTTCTCAATCTTGCGACGCTTGCCTGTCAATTCATAAATGACCGGCACTACAATCAGTGTAAGCAGCGTCGACGTGGTCAAACCGCCGATTACGGTAATCGCAAGTCCGCCTGAGATCAAGCTTGTTGTCGATTCCGAAAGAGCTAGCGGCACTAGCGCCAGGATCGTTGCGCATGCCGTCATCAGAATCGGTCTCAGCCTTGTCTTAGAAGCTTCAACCAGCGCTTCGCGAAGCGGAATGCCATCCTTGCGGTTCTTCTCTACGCGATCGAGCAATACGACTGCGTTCGTGACTACGATACCTACGAGCATCAGCATCCCGATCATCGAGCTCATCGATAGCGATTGGCCGGTGATCAGAAGCGCTCCTAAGGAGCCAACCGGTACGAATAGCAGCGAGGAGAGAATGATAAGCGGCGTAAGCAAGCCGCCGAAGGTCATGCTCATGACCAGGAACACAAGTCCAATTGCTGCTGCCATTGCAATACCGATGCTTTGGAAGCCGCTGTTGATCATATCCTGGCCACCGCCGATTTTCATTTCCACATTGCTTGGCAGGGACAAGCTGTCGATATCGTCCGTAATTGTTTTCGTTACAGCTGCCGTCTTGTTGGCATCCTTCACGTTACCCGTTACTTTCGCGGACATTTTGCCATCTTCATGGTTGATCGCAATCGGAGCGATCGATTCGTTCAGCTCAACGAGATCCTTCAGCTGCTTCATGCCGCCTACTGTCGGAATCGTAATCGCTTCGAGCTGTGCCTTGGATGTAATTTGCTGTGCATAGGACATCGTAATATCCCAGTTCTTGCTATCAAGCACGTAACTGCCTACATCTGTCGGACGCAGCTGCTCGTTTACAGCACCCATGATTTGGAACGCCGACACGTTCAAATCCTTCGCTGTTTGGTTAAGCGAGATGACCCATTTAGGCGTTGTGTCCTTCAGGTTGTTCGAAATATCCTTCATATCTGTATTAGCGGTCATGAGCTTCTCAACTTGCTGCGAAGCTGTCGTGAGTGCCGCCATATCTTCGGAATACAAGCTTACCTCCACGCTGGTACCTGTCGGCGGGCCGTTCTGCTCGCCTTCTTTGACATTAACCGTAGCGTCCGGTACTTCTTTAGCCAGCATCGCTTTCAAGTCCTTGCCGACATCATCGATCATAGTGTCCATCGATGTTCCTTCTGCGAATTGAACGGTGAATGCAGCTCTGTTCGCAGTGGAGCCGATTTGGATGAACGGATTATCCGCTCCGCCAATGGAGGCTTGGTAATTATCGACGCCCTTCAGATCCTTCAGGTAGCCTTCTACTTTCTCGGCTGCCTCATTCGTTTGCTCAATCGTGCTTTGCGTCGGCAGTTTCAATTCGATACCGATCGAAGGTACGGAACCGGCCGGCAAGAACGCTACGCCAAGCAACGGAATTGTACCGAATGAACCAATCAAAATCACAATGGATAAGACTAATACCCAGACTTTGCGTTTGAGCGCGCCGCGAATCAGTTTCTCGTAGAAGTCCATGAACTTGCCGCCTTCTTTATGCGGCTTGATGTGGTTGAAGAATTTCGCGCCCAGTACCGGAATCAGCATCATCGCAACCAGCAAGGAGCTGACAATCGAGATAACAACCGAAATGGCGAATGGACGGAAGAACTCGCCGATGATACCTGTGACAAAAGCGAGCGGTAAGAACACGACTACAGTTGCAATTGTGGAGGAACCGACAGCGCCGATAACTTCCTTGGTCGCTTTGTAGGCAAGCTCCTTGCCATTCATGTCGCGTCCTTTCTCTTGACGCCATCTGTAAATGTTCTCAATGACGACGATACTGTCATCCACAATCCGGCCGATCGATACCGCGATACCGCCGAGCGTCATAATGTTGAGGGTATACCCCATTTCGTTCATCAAAGCAATCGTTGCGAAGATCGAAATCGGCAGCGAGATGATCGAAATCAGGGTTGCCCGTATATTGCGTAAAAACAGGAATATAATGATGACACAAAACAGCGCACCGAACAGTCCTTCGCGAATTAGCGAGGAAACCGACTTCTTGATTTCAGCGCCTTGGTCTTGGATCAGGTGAATATCAAGGTTGGCTTTCGTCTTATAGGTTTCCAGCACATCTTTCACATCATCGGATACTTCTGCCGTATTGGCATCCTGCGTCTTCACGATTTGTACGACGAAGCTGGCTTGGCCGTCAAAACGAGTAATTTCGTTCTGGGTTGAAACTGTAGTGATCTTAGCAACATCCGACAGCTTAACCTTCGCCGCAGCTGCTTGTCCGCCTGCTCCGGGCGCTCCGGCAGCACCTCCGCCAAGACCCGCTCCAGGGCTCAGTTCAAGATCATTGATTTGTTGAAGCTTCGTTAGTTTGCCCACAAGGCGAATCGGAATCGACGTGCTGTCTTGACTTACCGAACCAAGCGGAAGCGCATAGTCCAGCTGCTGGATCGCCGTTTGGATCGTATTAAGCGAAATGCCGTGCTGCGCGGCTTTATCTTTATCGACTTCGATGCGAAGCTCTTGGGATACGACACCCTTCAGCTCAACTGCGCTTACGCCGGTAACCTTCTTCAGCTTCGGCACCACTTGCTCTTCAAGCACTTTCTGCAAAGCAGCCGGGTCTGTATCCTTCGACGAGAAGATTGCGGCTTCATAGATTGGCGCCGCGTTTATATTCAGGCGCTGTATCGTTACTTTGGCTTTCTCGGGTGTTTGAAGCTTAGCGACTGCCGCCTCAATATCCTTTACTTTATCGTCCATGTTCGTTCCGAACGGATACTGCAGAATGACGCTTGCGGAATTCTCGGAAGTGGTGCTCGTTAAAGCATCATAGCCTTTAAGCCCCTGCAAGCTTTCTTCGACCGGTTTCGTAACCTCGGACTCGATTTCTTCCGTAGAAGCGCCGGGGTAGACGACTTGTACGAATACGGCCGGGAATTCCACGTCCGGGAAGGTTTGCTGCTTGATCTGGGTAGCGGAGAAGAAGCCAAACCCCAGCACCATCAAGCAGAGAATAACGACTGCTACACTGTTCTTTAGACTGAATCGACTTAACCAACTCATGAATGTTATCTCTCCTCTTTCTCTATCTAGAGGTCAGTATACAGGAGAAGTTTGAACTGAATATGTACTGGACGTTACAAATTACGAGCCTGATTCTCAGCATAAAGCGGAAGCCGCACCATAAATACCGTTTCTACGCCCGGTACGCTCGTGACCGTAATTTCGCCATGATGCAGATCGACAATTCGTTTCACAATGGAAAGTCCCAGTCCATTTCCTTTCACGGCATAATCCCTTGATTTATCCACTTTGTAAAATGGGGTGAAAATATGCTGCTCCTCCTCCGGCGGTATTCCTTTTCCGTGGTCTCGTACCGTAATTACAGCCATCTCGCCGACTTGTTGCAGCGTGATCCCAATGCAGCCATTATGCTGTGAAAACTTGATGCTGTTGCTAATCAAATTATGCCACACCTGATCCAAACTATCCTCGTCCCCGTGGATGGTCAAATCTTCAAGTTCCAGCTCGAATTCAATCCCACGAACGCTCCACTGCGGCTCGCTGGCAATGATAATGCGGCGGATTTGCTCGTCCAGCCGATAATAGGTGGGATGTACCGGACCCTGATCCTGCTGAAGGACGGATAGCTTCAGCAAATTCGCGCTCAGCCTCGCGAGGCGCTGGCTCTCCTCTTCGATAATGGTCAAATAATGCTGACGACCGGCCTCATCCATCGGTTTCGTACGGAGTGCTTTCGAGAACCCGGTAATGGACGTAAGCGGCGACTGAAATTCATGCGCTACATTGTTTACAAAATCGGACCGCATCTGATCCAGCATCCGGAGCGACTTCGCCATCTCATTGAAGCTGGCAGTCAGAACGCCGATCTCATCCTTCCGTTTCGTTTGGAGCTTGATGCCGAAATCGCCTTGTGCCATCCTTTTGGTCGCTCGGGTCAATCGCTGTACCGGTTTTACGATGAATTGCGAGGCCAGCAGAATAAGCAAGCTGCCAACTACGAGGACGCCGCAGAGTACGGTCAAGAGCACGCTGCGAAACACATTGAGCAGGTTGCCGACTTCCGGCGAAATAAACAGCGCATACGGCTTGTTGCCAAACTCAAACGGAAGGCCGACGACAATATGATCCGGTCCATGGCGATCGCCTTGATACTCCTTCACCAGACCTCTGTAGATACCGCCATTAATAACGGGCTTGTACTGCTCAGGTGTTATCGGCATCTTCTCGCTTATGCCAACCTCGCTGCTGTATTTAACCGTTGCGCCATGCTGATCGATGACTTTGACTCTGAAGCCGGGCAGCATGATATTGCTTTTCAAATTTTCCAAATTAGCAGTAACCCCGGCCTCCGGCGACTTCTGAATCATCTCGATGACGCGTTTGCCGTTAGCAATGATTTGATCCTCGGCCAAGGATTTAATGTTATTGCTGTACAGCCAGGTAGCAAGAAAGAAGGCGAACGTCAGGCTGAGAATGACCACGGCAATAAATATCATAACCGTCCGGACATACAGCGACTTAATCATGCGGCACCTCTAGCCTGTAGCCGAGTCCGCGAAGTGTCACAATTCGGAACGCGGTTTCATATTCTGCAAAGCGTTCCCTTAAACGTTTGATATGTACATCCACCGTCCGCTCATCACCCTCATATTCGAAGCCCCATATCTGCTCAATCAACGTTGCCCGCGTAAACAATTGACCCGGATGGCTCGCCAATTTGTACAGCAGCTCAAATTCTTTAAGCGGAATGGTGACAGCCGTGTCCGTGTCTTTATAAATGACCTGGTAGCCGATCCGATCCATCACGATACTGCCGATCGCCACCATCTGTGAAGAAGTAATGCGGTAACGCTTGAGCAGCGCTTTAACGCGGACCACAAGCTCCATTGGATCAAAAGGTTTCGTCAAATAATCGTCGGTGCCTAGCTGGAACCCTTTAATTTTCTCCTCGGATTCTCCCTTGGCAGTTATCATGAGAATAGGCATATCGCCTGACTCCCGCAGCTTCCTGCACAATTCGTAGCCATCCATGCGCGGCATCATAATGTCCATAATGACCATGTCAACGGCGTTTTCATTGACATAGAGCCATGCTTCTTCGCCATTGGCGAATTCCAGAATATCAAAACCCTCGTCGCTTAAATAAAGTCTGACCAATTCCCGGATATGTACATCATCATCGACTAGAGCAATTTTGACCATAAATGAACCGCCTCACGTTTTTGTATGCTTTTGGTGCTTGCATCCGCAATCACAATATCTTATTATTACAAGATTGCTAGAAGAGTTGCTAGAGTGCCTTCATGCTTTTTTTTCAGGGGAGGATCCAATGAAACGTTTTTTACCGTTGATCAGCATGCTAATCTTTCCGATAATGGGCTGGCTGTACGCTTTAACGAATCGGCCGGGCGCCCAAGTCTACAGCTTGGTGACTGATCTGGACCGAGCGATTCCGCTCGTCAAAATTTTCGTGCTGCCCTATTCCGTATGGATTTTTTATATTTATTTGTGTTTGGTGTATTTCTTCATTAAGGACCCAGCCGTATACAGACGTTCGCTCATTACCTATGTGGTTTGCGCACTGATCTGCTATGGGATCTATATGGTCTTCCAAACGACCGTACCGCGGCCTGCGTTGGTCGGGAACGATCCGTTTACCCGCCTGCTGGGTTATGTGTATGGGCGAGATGAGCCGTTCAACTGCTTCCCGAGCATTCATTGCTTCTCCAGTTATATGGTGATGAAAGCACTATACACCAGCCGCTTCCGTAACCGCATCAACCAGACATTGATTTACGGCATGTCTTCGATTATTATTCTCTCGACCTTCTTTATCAAACAGCATGTCATCTTCGATGCTTTCGCCGGCATTATTCTCGCCGATGTCGTTTACCGACTAGTGGCTCTAATCGAACGCTCCGCTGCGGTTCGCAAGCCGAAACCAATGACGCAGCGCGCAAATATGTAATAGAGAGCAAAAAGCTGCACCCCATCGTCCAATGACGCCGGGGTGCAGCTTTTTAATTATCGCATGCTAATCGTCGCAAGTTTAGTGACCCATCATCATAGCCGGATCAACCTGTTCAGCACCGGCCATTTCTTTCTGCGGCTTCGGTTTGCGGAGAATAAGGCTGAACACAACACCGAAGAGCGCCAGACCAAACGACAGCATAAACGTATCGCTGTAGGCGTTAACTGCAGCATCGATCGGATTGCCGTTCGCACCTAGATTAGCGATATGATCGGCGGCGCGTGTCGTCATATAGCCCGTCAGACCCGCAACCGCGAACGATGTGACGACTTGTTGCGCTGCCGTCGTGAGCGGAGTAACACGGGAAACGAGATGACGCGGTGCGGAGTTGAGCACATGCGTGTTCAGTGACATCATCGATAAGCCCATGCCCGAGCCGATCATGAATAGCGGGATAATGATCATGATTAGCTGCGTCTCGGCGTTGATGTTATGAAGAAGGAACAACGCTCCGGAAACGAGTGAAAGACCGATCAGTGCAAGCGGACGTGCACCGATTTTATCAAACAAACGTCCGCCGATCGGCATAAAGAGCATCGAACCGATCGCTTGCGGAAGCATAATAACGCCTGTTTCGAGCGGTGAATAATGACGAATATTTTGCAGGAATACCGGCATTAGAATCATGGCGCCGAACAGTGCGATTTGAACGATCCACACGAGCAGTGTGCCGCGTGTAAAGTCCGAAGAGCGGAATACGCGCAATTCGAGAAGCGGTTGTTTGTGACGAAGCTCCACGATGATGAACAAGAGCAAGGCAACGCCGCCGACGATCAAACCGGTTAACGTATTGTCTGCCGTCCAGCTTGTGCGGCCGCCTTCACTTACGCCGTAAGCAAGCGATGCAAACGCGATTGGCGCTAGAATCATCCCAATGATGTCCAGTGCAGGCGCTTTGTTTTGCGCGAAATTCGGAAGATATTTGATCCCGACAATCATACCGACAATACCGATTGGCAGGTTAATCAAGAAAATCCAGTGCCATGAGACCGCTTCGATCAACCAGCCCGACAAAATCGGTCCAAGTGCAGGCGCAAGCAGCATCGGGATCCCAAGCATCCCCATAACGGCGCCGCGTTTCTCCTGCGGTGCGAGACGGAAAATGATTGCCATACCGATCGGCATCACCATACCGCCGCCGAGCCCTTGAATGACACGGAACGCGATAAGCTGTTCAACGGTTTGCGCAGCTCCGCAAAGCACGGAACCAATCGTAAATAACGCAATGGTAATCAAGAATATGCGTTTAGAGCCAAATTTATCGGTCATCCAGCCGGCGAGGGGTATAACAGCTGACAGGGCAAGCGTATAGCCTGTGAATGTCCACTGAACCGTGTTAATCGTAGCGTCGAATTCGGTCTGGAATTTCGCCAGCGCTACGTTGACGACGGTGCTGTCCAGAATAACCATGATCATTCCGACGATTACAGCCATTAACGGTGCGATGATGGTCTTGATTGAAAACGCTTCGGATGATGACGTTGTTGCAGTTGGTGATGACATCTCTCTACCTTCTCTCCATAAAATCCTTATTATCTATACTGTGACCGACCGTTTTTATTGAAAACCGATAAGTCACGATATATAATATTCTCAACACTGGACAGTCACTTGTCAATCTTTTTCTGAAAAGAGGAACGCCTTTGAGCTTACTTAGAGATAAAATCATCGGATCTGCGATGCGGATTTTTGCGCAGAAAGGTTTTGCTGCGACTTCCATTCAAGATATTGCGAACGATTGCGGTATAGCAAAGGGATCGCTATATAAATTTTTTGCTTCCAAGGAGGATTTGCTCGTTGAGGTGTATCGTCACCATATCCAGCAGATGTTAGATCAGGTAGATCGCATCAAAGCAGATCCCCTACTCTCACCCAAAGCACGTTTTGTGCAAGAAACGTTGAACCAATTCGCTTATTTCAAGGAATTTAAATCCAGTATAAAAGACTTTTATGAACTGCCGATTAACGATGCCGGCGTTTTTTCAAAATTTCTGCAGCAGGTTCGGTCGCAAATGTTCACTTATTTGGAAGAAAGCCTTGTCCATGCTTACGGCCCGGGCATCGAAACGTATAAATGGGATCTCATTGCGCTCTACATCGGCATTATCAAGCAATATATGGTGATGACCGAGTTAATAAACAGTCCGTTCGATTATGAACGAATGGCGTCGTTCGTAGTGGATCGCATGGATGAAATGGCTGCGGGTATGGCTCAATCGAAGGATGCTCCGATTCTGGAGGCTGCTGCCATGACTCAATTTGTAGCATGCGGTATCAAGGGGTGTTTTGTCCCTGCGGAGGAACAGCTGGGCGAAGGAATCACAAGGCTGCTCGCCGCCATTCAAGAACTCCAGGCGACTAACGCCAGAAAGACGGAGCTGTACGAAGCGGCCGTGCTTCTACAAGAAGAAGCTGACGCGGACAAGCCCCGAATGGTGCTTGTCCGCGCGCTAATCGGTCTATTACATGCTCAGCATGAATTAACGGCCATTCTAGGGCAAATGGAGAAGCTGTTTGAATTGAAATCTGCTAGTACTGATTCGTCAAACTAACGAGGTTGCGCATCGGTTCTGCCCCGCTCCGCAAATAAACGCCTAGATTATGAACGAGGATATCAACTGCACGGTCCGTGTAATAGATCGAATTGCCGGAGTTATGCGGAGTCAATATCACATTGTCCAGCTCCCAGAGCGGATGCGAGGCTGGCAGCGGCTCCTGCTCGAACACATCGAGCCCAGCCCCGGCAATGACACCGGATTGCAGCGCCTCCACCATATCTTCGGTTACAACCGTCTGTCCGCGGCCAATATTAACGAAGAAAGCGGACGGCTTCATCTGTTTAAACTTTGCAAGGTCGAACAAATGGCGGGTATCCTTCGTAATCGGCAGCGTAACCACCACATAATCGCTCTCCTGCAGCAAGGTATCCAGTCCCTCAGCACCGTACATTTGATCAACATAGGGCGATGACTTGCCGGAATTCCGTAGGCCCAGTACGCGCATGTTAAACACTTGTGCGAGCCTAGCAAGCTCCTCGCCAATCGCGCCTACTCCGACGATCCCAAGCACCTTGCCATGGATTTCGCCTAAGCCGCCGAGCCAGTCCCATTTCTTCTCCACCTGATTACGCATCGTCAAATGCAGCTTGCGCGTGAAGCTAAGCATCATGCCGAGCACGGTCTCCGATATCCCGTTCGCATGAACGCCGCTAGCATTGGTTAGCGTTATTCCATGCGCCGCAAATGCTTCGAAAGGCATCTGCTCGACGCCTGCGCCCCAAGCCTGCACCCAGCGCAGCGGAGTGCCCGGCCGCAGCGCGCTAGCCGCTGCTTGATCATCCCAGCCGGCTATAATTTCAGCCTCGGCCAAATGCGCAGCCATGCCCTGTTCATCGGCATCGCCGCCAAAAACCAGCTCAAACCCGCGCGCAGCCTCACGAATTCGTTCTCTGTGCTTCGCTTCCAAATCGTACACGCATACAAGCTTCCTCTTCATCCTTCAGCCACTCTCCTTCAGGTCGACATCTAAATCATAAAGAAGAAGCCCATACCAGCCCAATTGGACGGTACGGGCTTCTGCCGCATTCCCTGCTTTACAGTTTAACTTCAGAACCTGTACGAGCGGATTCATAGATCGCGGACAATATTTTGATCATATCCACGCCTTGATCGATCGTAAAGATTGGTTTCTCGCGGCCTTGAATGACATCAACGAAGTGATACAGGTTCGCACCGTGTCCACCGTTGTCTTCGCCTACGTGAGGAACCATATCGGTCACAACGCCTTGGTCTTCACCGAAGATACCAAGCTTGCCGTTGCTGAATTTGAAGCCGGCTTTCGTACCGCGAAGCTCAACGAAGTTCTCTTCTTGCTCGATGTTCGAAGCCCAGCTGAACTCGATTTGAAGCGATGCGCCGTTGTCGAAACGAATAAAGCCGATTGCCAAATCCTCAACGTCGAATGTACCTTCGCCTTCGGATTTTGAACCGAATTTGCTGTGCTCGGAGCCAGCGATATCTTCTGCATCCGCGAATTTCGTGTAAGTTGCACCTGTAACGGATACGGGCTTCGGATTGCCCATGAACCAGATCGACAAGTCGATGAAGTGAACGCCCAGATCGATCAACGGACCGCCGCCGGACAATTCTTTCGTCGTGAACCAGCCGCCTTTACCCGGAATACCGCGGCGACGAGTCCAACCACAGCGACCCGCATAAGCTTCGCCCAGGTTGCCTTGGTCGATCCAACGTTTGATGTACTGGGAAGCCGGACGGAAACGGTTGTTACGCATAACCATCAGCGTCTTGCCGCTTTTCTCCGAAGCTGCCTTCATGCGGAGCGCTTCTTCCGGGCTAACGGCGTCCGGCTTTTCGCAGAATACATGTTTGCCAGCTTCAAGAGCGGCAACAGCGATTTCGGAGTGGAACAGGTTTGGTGTGCAAATATCGATAATATCGACGTCTGCAAGAGCAATAACGTCACGGTAGTCGCTGAATGCTTGCGGAATGCCGTGCTGCTCTGCTGCTGCTTTGGCTTTCTCAAGATCAATATCGCAAATGGCTACAATTTCAAGCTCGGGGTGGTTTTTCAAAGGCTCGGAGTGCGCCCATTGGAAAATACCGCCCGCACCGATTACGCCTACTTTAAGTTTCTTCGTCATGATTAACATCCTCTCAAGATGAAATGAACAGGCTCCGGCCGAGCGGCCGGAGCGCTGCCAAGTTGATTCATTAGTTCAATTTCTTCAAGAAGCCCTCACGCAGCTTGTAATATTTCATCCAAGCATCGGTTTGTTTCTTAATACCGTCGGCAATATCGCTTTCCGCCAGTACGTCTGTATATTCTTTATACGTTTTGTCGAAATCAGCAACCGGACTAGTGATCGCTTTAACAATCAGGTTGTCGAGCTCGTCATTATGAGGAGCGATCAGGTTGTTGTTCAGATCGTTTGTAACGGTGTCGTACTCTGCACGGGCTTGCTGCGTTGCTTCGTCAACAGGAAGCTCCGCATATAGCGACATGTTCTTCATGTTGTGCTGCTGCCAAGCTGTGTTTACCAAAGTAGCTTGATCGTAGTTGCTTACGCTGAATGGATAAACGATTTGCGGCGAGTATACAAAGCCCATTTCGTCCGCCATTGCAAGGCCGTAAACTTCAGGGTTCGTCATTGTGTTGTCTTGACCTTGAATACCGTAGTACCAGCCATCGCCTGTTTCATCTTGCTTGCCAAGCAGCTTGTACTCTTCGACCTTCTTGAATTCCGGTTTGTAACGGCGTTCCATACCTTCGCCTGTGTACATGTCCGGAGTTCCCCATGAACGCAGATCAGCTGCTTCCAAGGAGTTATTCCAGTCGATCCAGTTCAATACTTGCGGAATCATATCGTCCGTAACCTTTTTCGGGTTAATGGCTTTGGAGTTCCATTTTGTCGTCAACGGGAAGTACTGATTAGCCGCATCTTGATTGCTTGGGTCAAGCTCGGTTGCAAAGATTGGATAGAATCTCCAATCATAGTTTTTGCCTTCTTTTTTCACTTTTTCTTGGTTAGCTGCAATAGGAGCCCACATATTAACGACGGCGTACTCACCATTGATAACTTTCGCATCGCGCTGTTCGTTCTTTTGAATGTAGAATTCCTTGCCGAACAAACCGTCTTTGAAGCCTTTGTTCATAAACGAAATGTACGATTTCCATTCCGGCGTCAGCTCATAATCCGAGTACAGGTTTTTGGACTCGTTGATTACCAGCGGATAAGCTTGGCTCATATTCAAGCCGGTAGCCGTGAACAAGGACCATTGAAGCGCGCCTCTTGTGTTATCCAATTGAAGGTGACCAGGCGTAATGGTTTTGCCGTTTTCTTGAATGTTCAACGCTTTTACTTTTTCCAAGTAAGCATACAAGTCATCCAAATTTTTGATCGGGATATCCATGATTTGCTCCAGCGACAATTTACCTTTGTTGGCAACCGCCAGCTTCTTCAAATCAGCTGCGCTCATGGCGTTCGGGAAGATTTTTTTCAAAATATCATCGCGCATCCATACGCCGTAACCGCCGTTGCCCAGACGGGAATCGCCGTAAGGCGTTTTGCGGTATTCTTCTTTCAGCAACGGGCTTGGCAGCGAAGGAATCGCCCATAGCTTACCGTCAGTCGGATCTACGCTTGCTTTGTACCATTGTTCCATCGTAACGCCCAGCTCAGATAAACGCGCAGCTGTAAGCGGCATATACTTCGTCATTTCATCAAGCGTGATTTCGCGAACCATGCCTGCTTTCTTGAGCATTTCCATGTTGTCGGCATCGTCTGCGATACCGTTCTGGTTTGCGATTACCGCTGGAACCGTGTCAGCAAGAATTTGCATTTGCAGCCAGCTTTTATAGTCGGTGCCTGCCGGAATTTCAACGAAATCAGGAATAACTTTTGTCTTCTCGCGCCAGATTGGCGTTAGTTTGTCTTCAACGGGCTTACGTGGGTTTGTCGGCAATTGGCTAAGAACTTCCAAATGCATTTCCTTGAAATTAGCCGGATCAACCGGTGCGCCTGCGTTTGTGCCCGTATTGTTCGGTGCGTTGTTTTCGTTCTTGGAGCTGCCGCAGCCAGCCAGAGAAACAGCCAGTAGAACAGCAAACATAATCATGACTACCTTTTTCATAATACCGTAAAGCCTCCCTTTGATGTTGTTTGATTAACTATGGAAAAGCAGCGGCCTAATTAAGCCTTAACTGCTCCAGTTAACATCCCTTTAACAAAATACTTCTGGAAGAACGGGTAAACGAATAGCAGCGGGAATGTGACCACGACCATTACCGTCATTTTGATAACCTCAGGCGTTGGAACCGTGTTATTGCGCTGAGCCAGGAGTCTACGTGCAGCAGCCCCCGAAGTCTTCGTGAAATCGATCATCGTATTGGCCTCAGCGCGGTTGATGATTTCATACAATACGAACTGCAGCGTACTCAAGCTGCGGTCCGTCACATAAATCAAGTTTGTGTAGTAATCCAGCCAGTTGCCTACAACAGCGAAGAAGGCAAATGCGGCAATGACCGGCATACAAAGCGGGAAAATAATTTGCACGAAGATGCGGACATAACCGGCACCATCGATGAAAGCCGATTCCTGCAGCTCTGCCGGAAGGTCTTCAATGTGCGTACGCATGATGATCATGCTGAAGAATCCAAACGCACCCGGGAGAACGTAAACCAAGAAATTGTTGACCAGATCCAGCTTCGAAATAACCACATAGTTGGAAATGATCGTGCCGCCGATAAACATCGGAATCATAAAGAAGAAAAGAATGGTCTTACGACCCGGCAAGAACCGCTTCGAAAGCGCGAAGGCAGCCAGCATCGTGACGATTACCGACAGAACAGGTCCGATGATACAGCGCAGCGTCGTTACGATAAACGCAGAGTGAAGACGATCATACTGAAACACAAAGGCATAGTTCTCTAGCGTAAATACGCGAGGGAAGAACCAGATCGGGCCTGCAGCCGCGTCAGCTCCTGTATTGAAGGACATCACCAAGATATACCAGAACGGATATATCGCGGTTACCGCCCAGACCAACATGAGTAGGATGTTGAATAAATCGAATGTGCGTTCACCTGTTGTTCGTTTAATTCTGTTCGCTTTCATAGCTTCCGGTAACCCCTTCCTTTATATGATACCTACGTTACTGAGGCGCTTCGTCGTGTAGTTTGTAGCCATAATCAGAATAAAGGAGATTACGCCTTGGAATAACCCAACCGCGGCAGAGTACGAATACTGTCCGCTTACAAGACCTTGATAGTACGTATAAACGCCGATGGTGTCCGTATCCAGACGAATCATTTTATTTTGCAAGTTGAACACTTGGTCGAAGTTTGTTGCAAGCAATCCGCTAAGCGAGAAGATCAGAAGGATACACATCGTCGGAATCAAACCCGGAAGCGTGATGTACATCAAACGCTGCCAGCGGCTCGCGCCGTCCACTTGTGCTGCTTCGTATTGCTGCGGATCGATACTTGTTAGCGCGGCAAGATACAAGATTGTGCCCCAGCCTGTTTCTTTCCACACTTCGGAGATAACGAGAACCGGAAGGAAGTTCTTCGCATCCTGCATGAACGAAATACGCTCAGCAGCCGGATCAATCAGTTGGCGCAGGTTATTGATAATCCCCGTAGCATCGACAGTCAGGAACATGTAGAACAAACCGGCAACCGTTACCCATGACACGAAATGCGGAATATAGGAAGTGGTTTGAACAATACGTTTGAAACGTTCGCCGCGAAGCTCATTGAGGAGCAGCGCGAAAATTAACGGAGCCGGGAATGTCGCGATCATCATCGTCACGCTGTACAGCAGCGTACGGCCGATCAGCGTATAAAATTTATGATCCGTCAAGAACTTGGAGAAGTTGTCAAACCCGACAAATTCGCTGCCGAAGCCGAACCAGCCTTTGTTGAAATCATAATCCAAGAACGCGATGTAGTTGGAGAACATGGGCAAGTACGAGAAAATGAAAGTTAATACCATCGCAGGAACCAAGAACAGATACAGAATCTTTATGTTCTGCGTTTGCAGCCCACTGCGTTTTTTGGGCCTCACGTTTTGTTTGCTTGTTGACATAGCCATCGGTAAATCCTCCTATTTCAGTTGCGTATTAACCACACCTATTATGTCCCAAACCCGTAGGTCTGACCGACTGCCGAAACGACAATTTCCATCGAAACGATTCGATGAATTTATTTGATAAAACGATCCAAATGAACCGCTTTCACAACATAAAAAGGAATTTTGATCGATATTTAACTTCGATTTACAAAAGGTGACAATTTTCGCAGTTACGTTGTCGAAACGTTTCACAAAACCCATATTAGCACATTGTTCTCGATGGGAAAAGGCTTTCAACATAAAATTTATGACTTTTTCCATGCAAAATTGTCACGAAGTTGCTATTGAATCCTGATTTCGGTGAAACGTTTCGACAATAAATAAGCAAAAACCCCGTTTTCACGGGGTTTTTGCTTACTTCCTCCCTTTAGCCCCCTTAACAGGAGCTTAATGAATGAGACTACTTGAAAGAAATGGTAAGTTGGTCATCCACCTTGGCATGCTTGCGCGAGACAACCAGCTTCACGCCTGCCTGTTCTTCAACCGAATACGCTGCGCTCGGTTCGATTTCGCGCGCGGTTTCAATTGCAATGACATCTTCTGCCTGTGTCAGGCGGAACGATATCGCTTGCTCCGACACCGCTGTAATTTCAGCGGTGGAATAGGCAATTCGCACATCGCCAAAGGTCATGTTAATCGGCAGCATAAAGCCGTCTTTGCTGGCAATATGAATGCTGCGGCCGCCAAACAGCGTCTCTCCGCGGCCCGTCAGATGAAGCTCCTTACCGAAGCCATCCAGATTAAGTACATGCACGAAACGTTCGCCATCGCTGTTAATCGTCGACGTGGTGAAGACGCCTAGGTAGCGATTGTCATGCGTCAATCCAGCCTCAGCACCCAAACGTTCAAGCGCTGTCTTGAACAAGGATACATCGCCGCTGTAAGCTGTCGCGATAACAATGGCGCGGCCTCTGCCAGCCTTTGCCTCAACGCCGCAAACAAATCCGCTTTCATACAACCGCAGGATAACTTCGTTTTGGCCTGGCGACAGGCGCTGAGCAAAATGCGTATGCACCTCAGGGCGGCCCGCCGCCCAGCCTTCCGCGATGATGGACGGCCAGGAATGCGGCCCGTTCTGTATGAACCCTTCAACTTGGATGCCCATTGCGTCGCTAAGAATCGTGCAAGGCTTGCCTTCCATGTCAAACTGCGGTACCTCTCCGTACAGCAGCATCCTGCCGCCGATATTCAGATAGTCCGCAATCTTCCGCTGAATATCCGCGCTCAAGTAACGCGCGCAAGGCAATGCAAGGACCGGCGTAACTGCCGGATCAAGCGGTTTATTCTGAATATCAACGGAAGTGAATCGATAGCCTGCCAGCAGCATGCCGCGGGCCATGATTTCCCAACCGCCGTACGCGCGGTTCGCTTCGATGTTCTTCAGAATCTCATTCATCTTCTCGCTCTTCGGATAGCGATATTCCGTCATGTAGTAGTCGGGAATGAATGCGAAAGCTACTCCGTCGTGCTCTTCGTTCATCACAGCCAGCTTATCCTTCACGGCCATCATCGTTTTGATCGCGCGCCGCATCCGCGGATAGGTGTAGTTCAGTTCCCCTTCCGGGCTAACCGGAGCCGCGAAGCCATGGCGTTCGCCGGTGAAAGCAACACGGTCATTGCCGTCGCCGAGCTTCTCATCCATCCGATAATTGATACCGCCGGTCATCAGATAATAGTTGATCATCCGATTTCCTTGGGCAATACACATCCGGGTCTTGAAGTCAGCAGCGGACACATCGTAGCGACCGCCGAAATTATTGCCATAGTTCCCGTCGCCGCATTCAAATTCCAGCGAAGTGAGCGGCTGATCCGGCAGATGCACAGCATCCATGAAACCGTTAATCAAGTATAAGTCTTGGAAATTACTCATCGTCAGATCGCCGAAATAGATATCGGAGCCGGACAAATAACCCGGCGCCTGCGTATACGCCTCATACAATTGGCTGATTCCGATGGGGTACGTGAACCCGCGGCCGCCGCCGGTGCCGTGAATATTCACGAAGAACGGCACGTCTCGAACGCCGAACTCTTCCGCATATTCGCGAAGCACTGCAATATAACGAGCAAAACGGTTTCGCATATAGTAGCCCAAATCATGCAGAAGCTCAGCAGCATAGCTTTCCTTCGGCGAACGAATCGCGGTCAAGCGAGCATTCATATCCGTTTCATGCAGATCGAACGGATAACGCTCTTGCAGTTTGTCCGCTTCATACGTTCGGCTAAGCCATTCCGTGAAGTCGCCTACGACATGCTCCGTCAAATCCGGGCAGTTGCTTACCCACGACAGCATGCCAATCTCATTATCAAGCTGAACGCCGATAATGCTCCCGCCTTGTCCGTGCAGGCGAGGCGCTACAACAGCCATAACGGCCGCGTACCAGCTGCGAGCTGCCGCTAAGAACCCCGGTGCCAGATAGTCGAGCGTGCGCGTCGTCGCCGCAGCTCCATCCCAGCCATATGGGATGACTTCCGGATGCTTCTCATACACCCAGAACGGAATGCCTTCATTTTTCATTTCCGCCATAATGAACGGACCCGGACGAACGAAGAAATAGAGCCCATTCGCTTCACAAAGATCAATAAATCCGCCAAGATCGAGCTCTGGGCGTGTATGCCCATCAAGATCAAATTGTCCTTCGAGCGGTTCATGACATAGCCATGGGACATAAGAGGCAACTGCGTTGCAGCCAGCAGCTTTCAGTTTATCAATCCGATCCTGCCATTCACTGCGAGCAAGGCGATAATAATGAACCTCTCCGCACATAATAAGCTCAGGTTTTCCATCAATTACAATTTGTTTATTTATAATTTCAATCATGGGGATACGATTCTCCTGACTCTGACTGTGTAAAGTTAACGTGTAAAGTTTAAGGTTTCGTTTATAGGTTCAGTGCGGTCGATTGGGACGCCGCGATAACTTCCTCGGCTGTCACTTCCCGCTCCAACTGGTCGGATAAGTAGATCCCTTCACTGACCAGAATGGTTTGCAGCGCGATCTCTGCCGTTGGCAGCAGCTCTACTCGGCCTTGCAATGCCGCAATCCAGTGCTCCTGCGACGAATCATAGGCATCTGTATTCTCCCGAAGCTGATGCCAGCGGTAATTGGCGTAACCAAGATCAAAGGTCGCGTCCATATCCATATCGCTTAATTGCGTATGGTAGCTGAATGGTGTTTTGCCTTGACTGGTATGTCCGGGAAGCCGCACGCCGCCGATATTGCCGACAATGCTGCTTCCTTCGAAGCCGTTCAGATGAATAGCCCATGCTTCGATAATGTCCAGCGTCAATCCGCCTTCGAACCGGACGAACCCGACGCCGAGCTCTTCCACATCGAAGCCGCTTATCGCCCTTCGCGTCTCATCCATCGCCACTTCCTGATACGTCTTGCCGGTAATGGTCTTCACCTTCGGCAGATCCATCAAGTAGAGCAGCTGCGAGATGCGGTAAACGCCCATATCGAACAAAGCGCCGCCGGAAGCCGTGGCTTTGCGATTAAATTCCTTCGTCGCATACCCGTCTACGAAAGGACGCCCGCGTCTGCGGTGGCCGGTCGAGCGGGCATGATAGAGCTTGCCCAGCTTCCCCTCCTCAATCAGCATCTTCGCCGCAATCGTCTCGATGAGATAGAGAAAGCTTAGCTGCACATGCAGCATGCGGCCGGCTTGCTTGGCAGCATCGATCATGCGTTTGCCGTCCGCGTAAGAGCCCGCAATCGGCTTCTCGCAATACACATGCTTGCCTGCTTCAAGCGCGGCGATTGTAATAGGTGCATGGAGGTTGTTGTGCAAACACACATCAACCGCATCCAGATCATCGCGCGCAATCAGCGCTCGGAAATCAGTGTAGGTATTCGGAACGCCGAACTGCTCGGCTATCTTCTTCAGCTGCGTTTCATTGGTGTCGCAGAGCGCCACTACTTCAGCACCCTCGATTTTCGCATATCGCTCCAAATGTTCCTTGCCGATCAGCCCCGCGCCAATAATACCGATTCTGATTGTCTTCGCGCTCACGCTTCAAGCACCTCCGTTTGTTTGGCTTGCATCAAAGCCCAGGTGTTGCGCGCTGCCGCGAATTGCCACGCCACTTGAGCGTATTCATTCTTCGACGAGTGGTGCTCGATGCCAAGATGCCCTTGGTAGCCAGCCTCCTGCAAAATCGTAATCTTCTCTTCACAAGCCGGTATGACCCATGCCGCCAGATGCGTATGGAAGGCATACTTCGCGCAGAGGCGATCGCCGTTCTCCTTGTCCACATCCCAATTCTCAAAGTGCAGCAGAATGCCGAAATTCGGATGATCGACGGCCTCATACACTTTGCGAATGTTCGCCGGCACTCTGGATGAACCCCAATGGTTCTCCGGTCCAACCATGAAGCCGTGCTCCGCTGCAAAGGCTGCATATTCCTTATACCGCATGACGGTATATTCAAACTGCTCCTCCGTCATTTCACGCTCCCGACCGCCCATATCAATCCGAACCGTCTTAGCGCCGAGAATGACTGCAGCACGCAAATTCTTGAGTCCGTTCTGATAGAACTGTTCGCGCTTAACCGGGTCTGCATCCCAGACCTCAGCCGCATCCACGCAAAGGTTGGCTACATACATTTCCTTCTCATCCAGCGCTTCTCTCAGTTTCCGCAAATAATCCTCGTCGTAGCTCTCAAACATCATGTTCCAAATATCAGCGCAATTCAGGTGAAACCGGTATTTTACCGTTTCGAAATAGCCAAAGAGGTCGATCTTGCCTTCGCTGTGTAAACCGTGAAACGAATAAGACGGAATGGAATATTTCATATGCCTGCCAGCCTCCAAATCGCGTTCTATGAGTGCTGCTTCTCACGAATTTCACATTTCATCAAGCCTTCTTGGACAAAGCGGTTTTTCATAAAATAGTGCCAAACCAGCCCGCTTCTGTAATTCTCAATCATGAGCAGCGTAATTCCCTTATCGATGCCGATGACATCGTCCGCGAACCACGCCGGCGTCACATCTAAGTTGTAGCTGTCCTTGAAGCCATATTGGCCCCATAGCTGCGGGTAGTTCTCATAATAATTCCGCATGGCGCTGATCACTTCCTGCGGCATAAACGGAAGAGATCCTGCTGCCCCCGCAGGCGGTACCGTGCCATCCGGCACATGCTGATCGTTCGCACTGTCACGGCCGGAAGGCGCCACACCGTATCGACCGCTGTAGCCGTTTGGTCCGTCACATGCCGTAAGCCCCCAAGCATC
Organism: Paenibacillus rhizoryzae; assembly: GCF_059686995.1. NCBI lineage: Bacteria > Bacillati > Bacillota > Bacilli > Caryophanales > Paenibacillaceae > Paenibacillus > Paenibacillus rhizoryzae. The sequence goes on from NZ_JCAALT010000004.1 coordinate 62,995, forward strand.
AGGGCCGAAAGTGCTGAATGTCGCTTCGTTCGCGATGCAATAATCCCGGTTGACTCTAGTAGCTACAACGGAGTTCTCCCACCAATCGACTTGATCGCGGTCTACCTTATTCCGAAGATCAAACCAGGCATGAGAGAATTGGAAGGCAAACAGCGAACCCAGCCATGTGTAAATAAAAGGCGGATTACTGCCATACGTCCCGTATTGGCGGCCAAAATCATAGAACATGCTAGGATCGACCGGATGCGTAGGTGAGGCGGCAGCAAGGAAGTACATCATGAACTGTTCGGCATACAGATCCCATCTGCCGAAGAATCCGCGTTCCGGGGCATACCCCATATAGAACTGGTTCGTTTCAGGGTCCCGATACCAGTTCCAATCAATGCGCTCATAGAGCTTCTGCGCTTTCTCCCGCACATCGCAGCCAAAATATTCGCCGGCAGCAATAGCACCGCAAAGGGCGATAGCCGTATCGATGACGGAAACCTCGCAGTCGCGATAGCGCTTGCCGGTTGTCATATCAAGGAAATGATAGAAGAACCCATTCACCTGCTCCGCATTCTCCAGCAAGGTGTTCAGCGTTCCCACTGCCCGTTCATAGCCTTGGCTGCGGGAAATCCACTCGCGCTCCACGCCAATCAGGAGTGCGGTTAATCCAAATCCGACAGAAGCAACGCTGCACATCGAGGCATCACCCGGCGCACGGTCGACGATTAGGCCGTATCCCGGGCTCTCTTTATCGCTGTTCGCTTCTTCCCAGAAGAAGTAGAAGCTGCGTTTGCTTTCCAGCTCCAACAATTGTTCATCCGTTAATTTCACTTTGTTAGCCTCCTAATAAAAAAAGAATCCTTGATGCGGCAGATGTACGGGACCGCCCTCATTCGATCGAGAGCAATCCCTGAACATCAATCACGCATTCCCTTACAGTTTAACTTCTGATCCTGTACGGGCGGATTCATAGATAGCAGATAAAATTTTGATCATATCCACGCCTTGGTCGATGGTAAAGATCGGGTTCTCCCGTCCTTGCACAACATCCACAAAATGGTACAGGTTCTCGCCATGTCCGCCTGTGTCTTCGCCTAGGTGTGGAACAGTGTCAGTTACAGTGCCATTGGATTCGCCGAAGAGACCAAGCTTGCCGTTACTGAATCGGAATCCGGCTTTCGTACCGCGAAGCTCTACGAAATTCTCTTCTTGTTCGATGTTGGAAGCCCAGCTGAACTCGATTTGGAGCGATGCGCCGTTGTCGAAGCGGATAAATCCGATCGCAAGGTCCTCCACATCGAAGATCCCTTGACCTTCCGATTTCTCACCGAACTTGCTGTGCTCGGAGCCTGCAATATCGTCCGCGTCCGCGAACTTCGTGTAGGTTGCGCCTGTTACCGATACCGGCTTCGGATTGCCCATGAACCAGATCGACAAGTCGATGAAGTGAACGCCAAGGTCGATCAACGGGCCGCCGCCTGACAGCTCCTTCGTCGTAAACCAGCCGCCCTTGCCGGGAATACCGCGGCGGCGAGTCCAACCGCAGCGGCCTGCATAAGCTTCGCCGAGGTTGCCTTGTTCAATCCACTGCTTGATGAACTTCGACGCCGGACGGAAGCGATTGTTGCGCATAACCATGAGCACTTTGCCGCTTTTCTCCGCCGCTTGCTGCATCTTGATGGCTTCTGCCGGATTAACGGCATCCGGCTTCTCGCAGAAGACATGTTTGCCCGCTTCAAGCGCTGCAACGGCGATTTCGGAGTGGAACAGGTTAGGCGTGCAAATATCGATAATATCGACTTCGTCCATCTTGAGCACATCGCGATAATCGCTGAACGCTTGCGGAATGCCATGCTGCTCGGCTGCAGCTTGTGCTTTAGCCAGGTCGATATCCACGATGGCGACGATTTCAAGCTCTTCATGTTTCTTCAGCGGAGCGGAGTGCGCCCATTGGAATATCCCACCTGCGCCAATTACAGCAACCTTTAACTTCTTCGTCATCGTAAACACCCTCTCTAACCGTCTGTGATCCTATTGCATTACTCGCCGGTAATCCCTGTTTTATCTACTACTTCTACGAATCGTCTCTGAGCGAACATATAAAGGATTAGCAGCGGCAGTACGATTAGCAGCGTGCCTGCCATCCGGATCGACTCATTGATATTTTTCGTCTGACCGCCGCCCACTGCCGCTCCGCCTCCGTATAGCTTCGTAAACGAGTCGTTGAAGGTCTTCAATTGCAGCGGAAGCGTCGTCATGCTGTCACCCAAATAAAGGGAGGTCAAATACGTTTCATTCCAATGCCATACCGTCGAGAAGAGCAATACTACGACGATAGCCGGTGTCGAGATTGGCAGGATCACCGTGAAGAAGGTTCGGATAAAGCCCGCTCCATCCATCTGCGCCGCTTCTTCGAGCGATGCGGGGATCGTCCGGAAAAACTGCGTATAAATCAAGATGAAGAGGACGCCCTTAATCCCTTGCGCGAAGATCGTCGGAACGATGAACGGCAGCGATGAGCCGAGCATGTGATACTCATTGAACATCAGGTAGAGCGGAATCATAACGACCTGGGACGGAACGATGAACGTAATCATCATCAGGCCAAGCACGATCGATTTGCCCGGGAAACGGAATTTCGCAATGCCGTATCCAACAACTGCGCAGGAAACGGTTTGTCCGATCGCCGGAAGCACGGAGTTCAAGACCGAATTCCAGAACGTATCCATATAATCGAGTACATGCCAAGCCTGCGAGAAGTTCTCTAGGTACAGCTTCTGTGGAAGCCATAACACCGTCGGGTCCAGCAAGTCCGATAAACTCTTAAAGCTTTGCGAGACAAGATAGAGAATCGGATACAAATAAACGAATCCGATACTAATGAGCAGCGCATAGACCAGCAATTTGAATACAATTCCGTCGTTGCCCTGTCTCCCCATCAGAATACGTTTGCCGCGATTGTAAGCACCAAGCAGAAAAGCTTTCTGCAACTTCATTCTTCGTTCCATTAAGCTCTCCTCCTCTTCGGTCTCACATTCACGTCATCGTTATTTCGGAACATCAGCAGAATTAACAGCAAGAAGACAAATATGACACCGAAGTAAATCCAGGCGATTGCGGTCGCGTAACCGAAGCCTGTGGTCAGGTTGAACATATTCTCTTTGATTAACTCGATGACATCGCTGAACGAGTTCGTGAACAAATCAACCGTCGTGTAAATCAAATTAACGGCGATAAACGGCTTAATGGCAGGCAGCGTTACTTTCCAGAAACTTACCCATGGCGATGCGCCATCGATTGCAGCCGCTTCATATACTTGCTTATTGACCTTCTGCAAGCCTGCAAGGAAGATCAAAATTTGTACGCCGGAGAACCACAGAATCAAGATGAGCTGTTGAATCAGGCTGATGATCGGCGACGACCATGCCGGGCTCAAATTGTCTTTAATAATCTCGATGATGCCGTACTTCTCAACGAGCGGAATCGCCGTTGCCCCTTGGCTGAACAGCTCATTGACAACCTCGCCGCTCGTAATAACGACCGGTAAGAAGAAAATCGCTCTGAACAGCCCCTTCATTCGAATCGGCTGGTTAATAAGCAAGGCTACGAGCATCGAGAACACGATAATAATCGGGATCATACCTACGGCTGATTTAACAAACAGCAGCAGCTTCTCTACAAATTCCGGATCGGACAAGAACGCATATTTGTAGTTTTCCCCTTTGGTATATTCAGTCACGATGCCATCCGCACTGATGGTGACCTTGTGTAAGCTCAAATATACCGAGTAATAAATCGGATAGGCCATAAACAGGATGAAGCCGATTATCCAAGGCGACACCAGTGCATAACCGGTGAGCGCCTCTCTCATTTTTTTGGTCACTTTCAACTTACTCACCCCCGATGACAGCGAAGCTCTTCGCCTTGACGCTGACTTCGTTGTATGTGTAGTCGCTTGATGTATAATTCACTACAATTTCCACGCCATTGGAATATTTGACTGCCGATATGCCGTAGTCCGGCACAAGGCGCGCTTCGATCGTTGCATTCTGAACCTTGCTTAGCGCTTGGTTCACAGCTTTGTATGTTTCTTTAATCGGCTGCTCCAAATCGGAATACTGCGTTGTCAGCAAATCTACCGAAGGCGTGTCTCTCAGCTTCCAATACGGCTCATGCGTAAGCAAGAACGACGGATATTGACCGTAATCGATCATGCGCAGCGTATCCTCGCGAGGACTGGAAGCCGAATTCGACGGATAGCCGAAATAGTCGATGTAGCCGTGCAGGACGATTTGCAAGAACGGGATCGTATCCGTTTCGTACATGTACTGCGAAGCACCGGAGCCCATGCCGAACATCGTATCCGTGTATTTCCACAGATAGTCGTTGGCCTGATAAATCGCCAGCTCGTTCAAGTTTTTCTTAACGTTAGCGGCAAGCTCGCGGTAAGCCTCCGCGGTCTGCTCACGCGTATAGGGATGCTTCTTGTTATAGTCGGAAACGAGTGTGCTGCCCGTAATGTCGAGCGCGAGCCCGTCTACGCCAAGATCCTTCATATCCTCGGTATCGTCCTTCGCAATTTCAACCGATTTCACCGGGCTAATGTCGCGCGCCATAATATCGGAGAAGAAATCGCTGTCGCCCCAGCCGAAGAACGGAAACTCGTTAATTTCGTTGTTGATCGCCCGAACGGCGTCGGACCTGAAATTAACCAAATCGGAATTTCCGAAAGCAATCGTATAGTTGTTGTATAGATAGAGCGGAATGTCCTTGCTTGCCAAATACTTCTTCAGATCCTTCAGACCCGAAGCGCCGCCAAGCTTGGACTCAACCGGGAACTCCGCAGGGCGTGCACCGTTCAAGCCGCCGTCATTCCAGCCCTCCAGCACCGTCTTCAAGTTCGTAATGCCGTTCTTCTCCAGGCTGTCGACAACCGACTTCGCTTGGCTAAACGTCGTCATTGGCACGACTTTGGCACCGAATGCGCTGGCTTCCGTTTCGCCGCCCAGCAGGCGAAGCTGCATCGGAACGTCTGCTTTGCTCTTCGTCGATTTCTCTTTAACCAGCTCGCCATTATCCTGCAAGTAGGTTCTGTACGACTTCGCCATCCCTACATAATCCGCTTCCTTGCCGCTGAGGAAATTGTAGCGGACCTGACGGTCTGTCTTCAGCGCGTCTTTCTGGAATGTGTTGTAGCCGCCCATCGATTTACTCGTCGGCTGGAAGTAGCCGTAACGAATTTCGAATTTCGGGGCAACCCAATAGAAATCCGTGCTTAGTCCGCTTGGATAAGCGACAATCTTGGCATTGAATCGGCCATCCTCGACGATGCCGAGTACGCCGTTCTGCCCCGCGCCGTGCACGATCCCGAACACCGGAACCGATGTACGGCCGGTATTCATGTTGCCATCGGAGGTGTAGTCCGTGCCGTAAATTTTGCCGACATACGGCTCGTCAAAACGGGAATGCGCTTTGTTGAAGCGAATGAGTGCGCCTGAACGGTCCGGAATAAACAGATAACCCGGGATATCCGCCTTGTGCACCGCGCCGAGGAACGGGTAGGCCTGGATCGAAGCCAGCTTGCTGTTGCCTTTCTCCCACATCGAATCCGACGGAATGGAGACAACGAGCGAATCGTTCTCGATCTTGACTTCAAGTGCGATGCCTGCGTTCAACGTACCGAACGTAAGCTTCACGCGCACCCCTTGCTCGATCGGCTCGATGCCGTCGACTTTGCCGCCGAGCGACAAGAAATTCCCCGTGCTCAGCATCTCTTCTTCGTTGTAGTATTCGAGTAGGACCGGCGACTTGACGGCTGTCTGCCACTCATCGTTTAACTCGGCATTTTGCAGATCGGCGTCGCTTGGCGTGGAAGCCCACACATAGCCGTTCTCCTTGTTCTTTACCATAATGGCAAGCGAAGCGTTTGACATATACAGCTCCAGCGAGCCGGACTCGCCGATCTTCTTATAGTCGGACGGAATCGTGCGATTCGCAATGGCGCTTGCCGTTTTCTCCGGCATGGTGTAATTGTTTGAACGATAAGGGAATGAGCCTTCCTGCTTATTAAGAACGATCTTGCTCTGACCCTCTGTGGATTGCTGCTCAACTGTAGCCCCATATGCGAACTGATACAACCCAACCGCTGCAAGCGCAGCAGATGCGACCAGGACAATCGGTTTCTTCTTAATGGACACGCAGATTCACCTCTTGGAATAACGAGTAAACAAATTCCCACACCTGGTTCGACAAGCCGAACAGGATAAACGCTACAAAGGCCATAATGAGCATGCCGATGATCGTGAGAACGATGTTTCTAACAGTCTCCTTAATTTCGTAGCCGTGGATCTCTTTCACCATGATGAAGATGAGAATAGCACACCACAGAATGACGACATTGTAGGAGTAGTTATAAATGACACCCTCCATCAGGGTAAGGCCACGTGACAGAATTGCCAGCGGAATTGCAAAGATAATGTAAGGGGACAGCGCGTAAATCGTCCCTTTATAGATGTTCTTGAAGCTGCCTTCCCCATCGTTGATAACGCTGACGAGGTAGTTGGAAATCACCCATGCGAACAGAGGGATAAGCAGCTTGAGAAGCTCGCTCAAGATGTTGATCTGCAGCGGCTCTATCGTTGCGAACAGGAAGTTGGTCGTGTATAGACTGAACAACCGAACGCCGAACAGCACGACCAGCAGGACAGTAGCCGATCCCACGGAAGCTTTGTTGTTATGCTCCAGCTCGTAATACCCTTCGATCGGATGCCGCAGCATACGGAAAATATGCAGCAGCTGCGCAATGAACCATTGTCTTGCCACCTTTAGCCAAGCAACAACAACCGGCTTGCCGAATTGGTACTTCCGGTATGCGAAACGAACGGCCATCAAGGCGATAATGGCGCCAATGACGGAGAATGCTACGTCAACCGCATGGTTCATAATCCATTCGCGCCGCAGTTCCCAGTACGCATTGGAATATTCTTTCTTGTTTTTGGAAAACTTGAATTTCTCGAACGCTTCCTGATATTTGCCTTCTTTAAAGTAGGCAAGACCGATACCGGTGTGCGCTAGCGAGAACAAGCTGTTCTGACGCAGTACTTCATTCCACGGTTCACGGCTCTGGACGTATTTGCCGTCCAAATAAAGGCCCAGCGCTTCGTGCACCAGCTTCGTGAACGCCGTAGGCTGGAACACTTGGATGTTGGCCCGCTCGCCGCTAAGCACGAGCAATCTGCCATCCGACGTAACAGCAATCCCTGTCGGAGCACGCAGCAAGCCAAGTCGTTGTTCGCCCGTGTCGTTGTAACTGAAGAGGAACATCAAGTTACCGTCGCGGTTATATTCCAGGATCATGCCTTCGCCGGCATCAACCGCATAAATATTGCCCATCACGTCGGTCGTAATATCGGCAACCTGATTAAGCGACCACGTGCCGCCGAGCAAATCCTTGCCCGCTACGTTCAGCTTCTTAATGGCGCCGCCGTTAATGCCTGTCGTACTCGTATAGATAAGGCCTTCGGAGTCAACCGAGATATTCGTCGGCGAAATCGGCATTTCGCGCGTCATTTTGCTTAGCTGACTTTTGGTATAGAACATACGCTGCAGCGTCTTCAGCAGGCTAAAGCCCGCCCGGTTGCCGCCGAAGTAGCCAAGGAATTTGCCTTCCTTGTCCAGTCGGACAAGACCTTGAATCAGACCCTCACCGATAATGTAGATGCTCCCGCGTTTATCGACAATGACCTTCTGCGGCTTGAACGGCGTATCTTTGCCGTACAGCTTGGACTTCGGCTTGCCGATGGTCTGCTTCAACTTACCGTCTGGACCAAATACAACTACGCTTTGCTTGGCATAATCCGCAACGTAGATATCTTTCTGTTCCGTTACGAACACGCCCTTCGGCTGCTTCAAATTCCCTTCGCCGATAATGCGGATGAAGTTCCCCCATGAGTCCAACTCTACAATTCGAGCGTTGCCGGTATCGGCAACGTACACATGGTCTTCGTTATCTACAAAAATATCCTGCGGGCTATTCAGCTCCACTTTTCCGTTGCTTAGCGCTTCATTTTCGCCAAAGATGCTGTACCCGTCGATTGCGCCTACTGGCATGTAGGCGTTCTGCATCATAATGCCATGACCTTTTTCATCGATCGTGAAGGTAGGATAAGGCACGTCCGCATAAGCAGTAGTCGAACCAACCAATAGCGCAGCCGCAACGAGAAGTGTGAGCCATCTGAATCTGAACATTGTTCTCCTCCTCACTTCAAACCGGAATGCGCCATCGTATCCATTACTTTACTTTGCATGAATATGAAGATGGCCAAGTTCGGAATAAACATCAGAAGCGCTGCCGCCGCTGCCATCCCCTGACCGGCAATATTATTTTCCATCGCGGTAGTCGTCGTCAGCGTACTCATGTAGAAAGCAAACGTCTTCAGCGTTTCCTTGCTCATGAATAGCGAGGAGGTTTCCGCGTTGTTCCAAGCCAATTGGAACGATAGAATCGCTACGGTCGCAAGCGCCGGCATAATCATCGGAATAACGAGCTTACGGAATACGTAATAATCGTTCGCTCCGTCAAGCTGCGCTGCCTCGATAAGCGCATTCGGGATTTGATCGACGAATTGCTTAACCAGGAACACGCCTACCGGCAAGGAAAGCATCGGCAAGATATGTCCGAGGAAGTTATCCGTCAGCCCCAGCTTCTCAATGACCAAATAACGCGGAATCGTTACCGCTGCCGGTACGAACATGAGCGCGATAATATTGACTTCGAACACTACTTTTTTCATTTTGAATTCTTTTTTGGACAAAGCGAACCCCGTCATGGAACAGATCACGATAGACAGGAACACGACCGAGCCTGTTACCAAGATGCTGTTGAACAAATATTTCGTTTTTGGAACAGCTGCCACGTCGCCGACGCTGAACAGCGTTGCGAAGTTACTCCACGTCGGATGCTGAACAAACAGCTTCGGCGGATAGAGAAACAGCTCGTCTACAGGCTTGAGCGCCTGAGAGAAAATAAAGATAATCGGCAAGATCATAAACACGGACAGAGAAATGAGGAAGAGAAAGAACTTCCATTGACCGAAGCTGAACCGATCCGGATTGATTTTATTACTATGAAAAGAAGCCATTTACGCAATCACCTTCTCCCAATTCGTGATACACTGCGGACTAGTCGGAGTCACCGAACAAACGCCAGCACAGTTTAGAAAATCCGTAAACAATGATGAGCAAGACGACGGAAACCGCAGACGCATAACCCATGTCATAGCGCAGGAAACCATAGTCCTCGATATGATTGATCATCAGCTGACCGGCATTTTGCGGTGTCGGATTGGCGCCGGATAGCTGCACGCCAATGGCTCCGGCCTGGAATGTACCGACGACGGCCATAACGGCTCCGAAGAGCATTTGCGGCTTCATACTAGGAATGGTAATGTACCACACCTCTTGAAGTCGGTTGCGAATGCCATCGATATACCCGGCTTCATACATCTCGCCGTTAATGTTGAGGATACCTGCGAGCATCGCAAGGAAGCCAACGCCCATACTGTTCCAGAGCGATACGGTCACCATGATCGGCATCAGATAATGCGGCGATTGTGTCCACTGAATCGGCTCGTTAATAATTGCAAGACTCATTAAGAAATGATTCAAATAACCGGAAGCGTTACCGCTGAAAATAACAAGCCACACGACAGCCATCGCTACCGCTGCTGTCAAAGACGGCGAGTAAATCGCCAAAGCGATTACCGTACGCGATTTCTTCGGAATTTGCGCCAGCAGCCAAGCGAGCCAGAAGGATAATAAATATCCTCCCGGGCCGACCAGCAACGCGAATTTAAGCGTGTTGGGCAAGACGTACATCATAAAGGCATTATCTTGCGTAATCAGGTTTACATAGTTGGTCAGTCCAATAAACTTAGGCGTTTGAATCGAGTTGAAATCGGTAAACGACAAGTAAATGGCAGAAACGACCGGAACTACGACAAGCAGTGAAAAAATGATAAAAAACGGACTTATGAAAACAAAGGCGTTTAATTCGTTTTTTATTGCTTTTGCAGTCGCAGGCTTCACTTTTCATCACCTCGTTTGGCCATGTCTGACATATTCGGCATTATCGGCACATGAAGCGGTTTGACAACTTTACCGTTCTTGAGATAACCGAAATCCGTAAGCTGCTTCTTAATTTCGCGATTGCCGTTAATGACGGCGTCTTCCATCGCCCTTCGCGCGTTGTAGCCGTCGAAGACGACTTTGTTCCAAGCGTCGCTTATTTCCCGCTCGACCATGTAGTCGCCGAAGAAGCGCGGAATATCCCATAACCATTTCCATTGCTCTTGGATAACTTCAATATCTTCCTTCGGCCAGGACAGCTGGCTGAACGCCTCAACATTGGCCGTATTCCATTTGTAGGTCGGACCATAGATCGCTTCCAGATTGTTACCGAAGCGAACTTGAGTTTCTTCGGAGGTCCACCACTTCAGGAACTCCCACGTGTTGTCTTTCTTCTTGCTGCTATTGAACATGATCGCAGTTGCGCCTGTTCCCGGAGCCGTGCGGTTTACGACGCCGTCCTTGCCTTTAACGCCAGGGTAAGGGGCAATCTTCCACCAACCGGCGAGCTCAGGAGCTGCGGCCGTCAATTGAATATAAGTAGATGCATCCGCAATACCGATAGGCAAGCTGCCATCGCGGAACTGGTTATAGAAGCTTGGTACCTGCAGCGGAACGCTGTATACCGTAAACATGTCTGTCATTTGCTTCAATCCCGCCAATGCCGCATCCTGATCGATCGCGGTGTGGAGGCCGTCATCGGTGTACAGCTTACCGCCCGTTTGATAGATGAACGGAACGGTGTTGTTGTACGGCTTAAATCCGCCTGTTTGCGACAGCGGCAGATAGAAGTTCATCCCGAAACGCTGCAGCTCCGGCAAGATTTGCTTTACCTCTTCCATCGTATCGGGAACAGGGATATTAAGCGCATCGAGAATATCCTTCCGGTAGAACAAGACCCAGAAGCTTTGCGTTTCCGGCAATGCGTACAGCTTCTGATCGAAAGTGACCGGAACCAGTGCACCCGGCGAGAACCGCTTCTGTACGTCGTCAAAGCCTTCGAATTGATTCATGTCCGCTAACGCTCCGCGCGCGGCAAGACGGAAAGGAATATAGTTGCTGACGCCGAGTGCAGCATCAGGCGCATTTCCCGCAGCGCTGGCAAGCACCAGCTTACCTTCGTCCGGCATAATCGAAAGCGTCACTTTAATGCCGGTTTTCTTCGTGAATTCTTGGTTGATCAGCTGCTGCATCTGGGTCACGTTCTGACGCGAACGGTTTACCCATACCTGCACGGCATCCTTATCGTCAGCGTTTACTTTGGAGTAATCCCGTGTAAACGATTTGAAGAATGCGGCGATGCTGTTCCATAGCGATTTAAAGAAGCTTGCTTTCTCGCTTGGCAGCTTGCTGTCCGAATAAATATAGAACCGATCCAATTGAAGCGGCTGTCTCGGCAGCTTCGTGTTAATCACGCCAAGCGTCTGCAGCACAGAACCCGAGCCTTCGGACAATCGGTTAAATTGATACGGAATTTTCTCCGGTTCCTTCGACATCCGTTCAAGCGTTTCCGCCGCAACGAGCAAATTACTCGCTTGGTCCGGATTGGCGCCCGCAAGCTTCTTAAGCGCGTCGTATTGCTTGCGCAATGTAGAAGCGAATCCTTCCAGCTTCTTCGGCAAATCAGGCATCTGTTTCGTAATGTCCCAGTCCCGATTCACGTCCATCGTATTGCCTGTCGCCATCTTAATCTCCAGAGCCAATGTGTTAATGTCCCACATGACATTCTTAATCGTTTGGATGACTTGTCCATATGGCGCAGCGTCAGCTCTAAGCGATATTTCATGTTCGCCTGCTGTAAGCGCGAATAAATACGCTTTACCGTCTTTGCCTGACATGATTTCATTACGCCATTCATCCGTGTACGGGAAGGCGTACTCATTCACTTCTTTGAACGGCACTTTACCATCTATCATCAACGTGCGATATACAGGCATGCTCGTTTTTCCAGTCTGCAAATACTTGAATGCCAGTTGGTAAGAGCCCGCCTTATCCACTTTCACTTTCCAAGTAGCTTGCTGTCCGCCCACTTGCCACGCCTGCTCGTTCTCTTCGGCGTTGCCACTGGTTGCAATTGTTTCTCCGCCGAGCGTGTTCAACGTGACTTTGCCGTCTCTATGGGGAACAACAGTTGCATCTCCGCTTGCAATCGCGCGAATCGACGGCTCCGATTTCGAAATCGGATGCTCGGCTTCCACGACTAGAATGGATGAGTCTGCTTTAGACAAGCTATTCGCTTTCGCGTATTGCTCGTACTTCGGCAGTACCTCCGGAGAGGAAATGACGATTCGGCCAATTAGAGCCGCTTCGCGCAAGTTCATGAGTTTAATGCTGTTGGAACCTTGTTTCAGATAGAACCGCAGCGGTTCCGCTGTGAAAAAACTGGCATCCATTAAGGGAGCCGTTTGCCATTGCTTGATTTGCTTCTGGCTGGCCGGCGTCTCATTCCCGAGTGCATCGCGGTCGAATGTCGCGTTCTCATCTGCCCACAGCTTCGGAAGCACAACTCTTCTGGATTCAAAAAACGGATATTTTCCGTTTACTTCAATAGCCCGCTCAATCGGAATAATTTTATCCGATGTCGAGTAATAGTCGATTTTAATTTGGTAGAGCCCATCTTGAGGCGCAGTTACATTCAAATCGATCGCATTCAAGTCGTCCGTCCAAGAAAACACCGGCTCGTCATAGCCGTTCGAATCCGAAGTCAGTGAAGCTTTGCCGTTAGGCGTAATAAACTGATTAGGATGAATAATGATATCATTTGCCGCGTCTTTGATCCCTTTGTCCTGCCATGCTTTAAGCACGTCGCTATAGGCATCCTCTACGACCTTCTTAACAGGGGAGTCTTCTTCTTCGTCCTCTGCCGTATCCTTTACATCGTCTTGCTTGCCGGCGCCGGAAGAGATTTCGCTGCCACCGCCAAATAAACCACTCAAAATATCGTCATTCTCTTGTTTATCTTTGTCAGGCGTAGTCGCCTCAGCAGCCTGCGCGATGGAACGGCCATCGTACGATACAGGTACTGTTGTCGCCAGAAGCGATACAAATATAATGGCAGCTAATAAAGGTTTGAACTTCATGCTTTCACCCCAGTAGAACAATTTTTCCTCCCCTAAGAGGGGAGGAAAAATTGTGATTACTTGCTTTTATTTGGTTGCTTCGGAAATTTTGGCCATGGCGTTGTTGTAGTACTCCATCGATTTCTCTTGAAGTTCAGCAGCTACGTCTTCAGGTCTTGCTTCGCCCTTTTGGAACTTCTCGTTGTACTTGTCTTTTACTTTGGCTTGGAAATCCGCAAAGCCCGGTTGGTACTTGAACGTTTCAAGCACGCCAGTTGGGATCGCTTTAACGATATCTTTAACGCCTGTCGTTACGAAATCTTGAGCCAACCATGCTTCCCATACGGAAGGATCGTTAACAAGAGGCATGGAAGCCAGTGGAGACTCGTCTTTAATACGTGCCATCCAGCCGTCTTTGGAATAAGTCATCCATTTCAGGAACTCAACTGCTTCTTTCTTATGCTTCGAGCTCTTCGTTACGCCTGCATAGTCCGTAACCAGACCGGCTTTTTGCTGTTGTCCGTCAAAACCCGGAATCGGAAGGATGTCCCAGTTGAATTTCAAGTTTTGTTTGTACCAAGACAAGCTCCAAGTTGCATCGTACACCATACCGACTTTACCGATGTTAAAGCCGCTGATGTCTTTGCCGTACCATTTGTCTTTCTCTTCTTTCTTGTAGCTTTGAAGCGACGATTTGTCTTTCATACCGAAGTTGGTTGCCCAGTTAACAGCTTGTGCCCATGCCGGGTTCGTGTAGTTATACTGAGTGCCGTCCCATGTCGAAGCGCCAAGCGTATTATCAATGTTAGGGATCAATACGTCGGCCATGCCCGCTGCGCCATCGATACCGAACTGATGTTCATTATAGTTCGTCAGTTTCTTGGAGATTTCTTCCAAGTCAGATACGGTCCAGTTAGGACTAGGGATTGGAATATTTGCTTTGGCGAACAAATCTTTGTTGATGTAGATGCCCCACGAGAATAGACCCGTTGGCAGTGCAAATTGTTTACCGTTATATTTACCTGTGTCGCTCAAGTTTCCGTAAATCTTGTCCGGAGCAAAGTCAGGATCTTGTTCCAAGTAAGGTGTCAAATCTTCAAGCCAGCCGCTTCCTACTGCCAGAGGCACATTGAATAGGAATGTTACGTCTGGGAGTTTGTTGGCTGCTGCCGCTGCTGCCAATTTCTCATCCCAAGGCCAGTCCATCGATTTATCGATTTGAACTTTAATGTTCGGGTGAGCCGCTTCGAATGCTTTGATACGTTTCATCTCAGCACCATTCTCTGCTTTATCGCCCCATGTTCCATAAGTAAGTGTTACGACTTCATCCGTTGCAGCAGGCTCTTCAGCCGCCGGCTCTTCTGCTGGTTCCGTAGTCGTATTTGCCGCTGTGTTATTGGTCTCTGTTGTGTTACCCGCATTTGCATTAGTTGCTGTGTTGTTTGTATTGTTATTGCTGCTTCCGCAGCCGGCAAGTACAAACGATAAAGCCAGTACCATCAAAAGCAACATACTCATTGACTTTTTCATTCCAATTCTCCCCCAGCTCGTGAATGTAGATTTGGTATTTCTTAGTCGACTTCCCCATAAGCACTATCATGCTCGACTTGCTTATTTACTGCCCGGTTAACTCTGGTTTCGCCTCCCTTCATGGAATATATAATTTTCTTCTTGTTCATTGTGAGCGCCTTTGAATCCACAGGATTGACGGATGACCAGCTGTGTCGGAAGTAAGATCGAGTTCTCTTCTTTCTGTACATTGAACACGAGCTGTGTGGCAATCGCTCCCATTTCATATTTAGAATGGCCGATGGTCGTCAATGAAGGCCGAACCAACGGTCCAAAACTAATGTTGTCAAAGCCGACCACTGCGACATCTTCAGGCACTCGAACTCCGCCTTCGCGCAGCGCCCGCATAGCCCCAATCGCCATTTCATCATTCGCAGCGAATATGGCATCAGGCAGTCGATTGCATGCCATCATGACCTTTACCGTCTGATAGCCGCCCGCTTCCAAGTAACGTCCTTGCAAGGTGATCTTGGCAGGTACAGGCAAATTATGTTCGGTTAGTGCACGCTTGTAGCCTTCATAGCGTTTGGAATTGTCATACGCTGCGAGCGGTCCGCTAAGGAATTCAATTTTCTTGCGCCCCAGTTTAATGAGATGCGTAACCGCATCGTAGGCGCCTTGTTCGTTAGTGATCAGTACGCTGTGTACATAATCGCTCTTAAGTTCTCGGTCAAGTACCACGATCGGGAATGACTCTGCCGCAACCTGAAGGATTAAACTGTCCGCAATCGCGGTACCCATAATAATGGCGCCATCCACGAACTTTTCTCTCAGGAACCGATTCGCCGAGCTGTTCTCACCGCCATACGTACTGCAAACAATGAGATTGTAATCGTGCGAAGCAACGACTTCCTGTACACCTTCGATGACTTGACTATAGAAAGGTCCGCCCAGATCATTCAGGAACAGTCCGATCGTTTCACTCTTGCGTTTCTTCAAATTTCGTGCCGCGCCGCTTGGCCGGTAGCTTAACTCTTCTGCAGCTCGAATGACTTTCTTTCGCGTTTCCTCACTTATCTTCGGTGAGTTATTCAGTGCGTAAGAAACAGTTGATACGGCAACTCCGGCCATTTTAGCAACATCTTTGATCGTAGCAGCCATCATCAATTCCACCTCGGGTTCAGCCTGTTGAAACGTTTCGAAAGAATAAAGTAAAATTCCCCCATATGAAACGCTTACATTCCTGATCGGCGCTCCGACTTGGATTCATGCTCGCAGAGGGATTTTTATTTAAAGAACTAACCTTTTCTGTCATAGAAACGTTTCACAAACACATAATATCATAAAGTTTTGGAAGTGAAAAGGCTTTCAAATGATAAAATGTCACTTTTTTTTGTTAGAAAATTGTTAGTTCCTGTCTTTGGTTCCCAATTGAATTCCGGATACCGTCGAAACGATTCGATAAAAAATGGAAAAACCCCCGAGATATCGGGGGTTTTTCCTAATGATGATTTAAATGACTTCGAATTGTCCTTCCAAACCTTCAGCACTGCTTGGACCGATCCAGAGCTTGAATTTCCCCGGCTCAACAACAAATTGATGCTCCTGATTGATAAATCCGAGCTCTTCCTTCGCCAGCTGGAATGAAACGGTCGTGCTTTCGCCGGCTTTCAGCGTAATTCTGCTGAAGCCCTTGAGTTCTTTCACAGGTCTGGTAACGCTTGCCGCCTCATCGCAAATATACAGCTGTACGATTTCGACGCCTTCGCGCGTTCCTGTATTTTGCACCTTTGCAGATACGTGCAGCGTTTGGCCGAGCGGAAGCTCGGCTTGCTCGATCTGCAGCTCTTCATAGCTGAAGCTTGTATACGTTAGACCGTGTCCGAACGGATATAAAGGCGTAATATCGGCATCTACATAACGTCTCATATGTGGTCTGCCTGTTTTCTTCGCATTGTAATAGATCGGCACTTGGCCTGCGTGTCTTGGGAACGTCACCGGCAGCTTGCCGCTTGGGCTGGCTGCGCCAAACAGGATGTCGGCGATTGCCGGGCCTGCTTGTACGCCGAGCTGCCATGCTTCAACGATAGCCGGAATATTCGCATCTGCCCATTCAAGCGTAAGCGGACGCCCGTTTGCAAGTACAAGAACAACCGGAACGCCTGTCGCATGAATCGCTTCAAGCAGCTTCTGCTGACTAGCCGGAATATCGAGCGATACGCGGCTGTTATTCTCGCCGCTCATATCCGCATTCTCGCCTAGTACGAGAATGGCGACATCACTGCTAAACGCAGCCGATACCGCTTGCTCCAGCTCTTCAGCCGTACCGTCGAGCACGCCTGAACCCCGTGCATAAACAACTTCGGTTTGATGCTGATGAGCAAGCGCCCGAATACCTGCCAGTACCGTAATCACGTCTTCCGGTCTTCCTTGTCCGCGCCAGCAGCCGAGCTGTGCCTCAGAATCCTCGGCAAAAGGACCGATAACCGCCAGCTTGCGAACGGACGACTTGAGCGGTAGCGTGTCGTTTTCATTCTTAAGCAGCACAATCGATTGACGCGCCATTTCGCGCGCTGTATCCAGATGCGCGGAATGAAGCATGAAGGAGCTTGCCAATTTATTGTCCACATAAGGGTGCGTGAATAGGCCGAGCTGATGCTTCACGCGCAAAATACGGCGAACCGCATCGTCAATCTCGCTCTCGTTCACCTCGCCTCTCTCGATCAACGCAGCCAGATGCTCATGATAAATAAGGGAATGCATGTCCATATGCATACCTGCTTTTATCGCTTGCAGTCCTGCTTGTTCACGGTTAGCGGCATAGCCATGCTGAACGAGCTCATCTACGGATTCCCAGTCGCTGACGACGAAACCGTTGAAGTCCCACTCGCCTTGCAGCACATCTTTGAGCAACCAACGGTTACCGGAAGCCGGTACCCCGTTAATTTCATTGAAAGCCGCCATAATCGTGCCTGCACCGGCATCTAGTGCCGCTTGAAACGGCGGGAAATACGTTTCCCGCATGCGCGTCTCCGACACGTCAACCGTGTTGTAGTCACGGCCGCCTTCAGCAAGTCCATACGCGGCAAAATGCTTCGGACAAGCCATCACATGCGGACGATCTGTCCAATCATTTCGCTGAATCCCTCTAACGCGAGCTCCGGCAACGGAGGATGCCAGGTAGGTATCTTCCCCTGCACCTTCCGCGATTCTTCCCCATCTTGCGTCGCGGGCGATATCGACCATCGGCGCAAGAATCCAGTTGATACCGTCGGATGAAGCTTCACGGGCAGCAATCGCTGCCGTTTCTTCCAGCAGCTCCGGATTCCAGCTGCACACCTCCGCAAGCGGAATCGGGAAAGTCGACCGGTAGCCGTGGATGACGTCATCTGCAAACAGCAGCGGAATGCCCAGTCTGGACTCCTCAATCGCAATACGCTGGAGCTCATTCACCGTATCCGCTCCGCGCACGCCAAGAATAGAGCCGACCATACCTTCTTCGATCAGCTCGCCATCGGACTCTTCGTCAAATGTACCCAGCTGCGTCAGTTGGCCGATTTTCTCCTGCAGCGTCATCTGAGCAAGCAGCGACTCGATTGCTGCTTCTTTCTCTGAGTCCAGCCGGAAAGGCAATTTCTTCTTGTTGTTATCCATAGTAAGCCGCCTTTCTATTCGAGTTCCGCGATGCAAGACTTCATATAGGCAATCGAATTCGCAGTCGCTTCTGCAAGATTCCCCTTCGCGCCTGTACCTTCCTCATGCACCAGCTCGAATGTCAGCCAGCCTTTATAGTTGATGTCGGAAGCGGCTTCCAGCACTTGGTTCATATCGATATCACCTACACGCAGATCTTCGCTGTAGATGCGTCCGATTTGATTACGGAAGTGGAAGGCATAAATCCGATCGGGATAAGCGCGAAGCAATTCCACAGGATTCAGACCCGCAACATGCGCCCAACCGGTATCTACGCAAAGCCCAACGTCTTGGCTAGCGTACTCGATAACGGCACGCAGATCGCCTTCCGCATTGTGTTTGTCCGAAGCATGATTGTGCAAGCTGACTTTAAGACCAAGATCGCTGACGGCAGCCGCAATGCGGGACAAATTGTCGCCGATTTGCTTAAACTCTTCTTCCGTCTTCGCCTGCGGAGCATCCCAGCCGCCTTTCGGATCCGCATTAATAACCAGGTCTGTACCTCCTGCTTCAACTACGCGCTTGGCAACAGGGATAACTGTTTCTTCGATGTTCAACGTTTCGAACGGCTCATGCAGCTGCAAGCCAACGTACGCACCGGAAATCGCTAATCCGAATTGTTTGGCCAATGCCACCATCTCCGGAGTCGGATCCAGCTCAAGCGCATTCATGCCCGCTTCCGCGCAGTTGCGGAAAATTTCTTCCATGGACGGATCTTTGCCATCCTTCCAATATTCACACTGGTAGCCGTAAAGCCCCGTGGAGAAGCCTTTATTTGTAATCATGCTTATTTCCTCCTCAGCACAACTGCCTGTTGACTTGCAGCAGCATCATAGATCGATTGTAAACACAAGAAATTGAAGACAGCCTGCTCGTTCACGACCGCAGGAGACTGCTGGCCTTTTACTTTCTGGTAGAAGAAGTGAATCGGGTGATCCATATAACCGATCTGACCTTCGTATGGAATGGTATTTTCGTTAGTAATAACTTCACCATTCTTGTCCGATTTAACCAGAACTTGGTCGGTCTCGAAGTACGGCGACCATTTCACCGCGCCTTTCGTGCCCTCGATTTCAACCGTGTAATACGGCTCGCCATGCGTACAGGAAGCGCGTTCATACTGAACCCAGACCGATTTGCCGCTCGCTTGCTGGAATTTCAGCATAGCGCCGACATGTCCTTCGATGTCATACACAACATCCGTCGGATCAATGTCGGTTTCCGGCTTCGCTGTCCAAGCAGAAGCAACCTCAACGCTAACCGGCTGAAGCATATCATTAAGGAGCGTGAAGTCATAGGGACCCCAGTCCATGACGATGCCGCCGGCAGCTTTCGATTTATCCAAGAACCAGCGGCTCTCAGGCTGATGCTCAATGCCGGGACGGCCGCGTTGACCGCGGAAAACGAACGAGATTTTGTAGACATCGCCAAGCTCGCCCGAATTCAAAATACGTTTCACTTCATCCGTCTTCGGCACCTGCAAGAAGCGAACACTGCAGCAGCCGAGCATGCGGTTATTCGCTTTCGCGATTTCCAGCAGTGCTTCTGCTTCTTCGCGATTCATCACAAGCGGTTTCTCGCAAAGCGTATGACGGCCGGACTCCAGCGCCATGCGCGACAATGGGAAATGCGTAAACGGAGGCGTGCCGACGATTACGATATCATCTTCACGAGGCTCTTCGTTCAGCATTTCTTTGGCATCGGCAAACGTCGTAACTTCCGGGAAACGTTCAGCGAAGCTCGCAAGCGCCGCTGGGTTCGGATCCGCTACTTTGATCTCAATGACTTCTTCGCCTTCGATCTTATAGATCGCTTCAGCGTGAGTCCGGTTAATGACACCTGCTCCAATTAAATAAAATCGCATGATTGTGAAAGTCCCCTTCCTATTCCCAAGGCATTGCCACTGGTTGTCCAATGCGGAAGTTACGGTATACTTCTTTTTCCTTAGCAGTCATCGCATCGTATGTTTCGCGCGGAATCGGAGTATGTGTGCTGGAATTGTACCAGTGACGGTTGAAGATCATAGCCAGGTTCGTACGACGATCGTCGGAACGGTTCGGCGTGCCGCGGTGCCACATACGGATATCGCGGATAACGATGGAGCCTGCTGGCATGAATACTTTCTCCGACAGCATTCCTTCTGCTGCGCGAACGATGTGCAGATTCGGGTTCACGCTGCCATCAAGCGTATCGTGGTTCGCATTGTCCGGATTCAGGTGCGTGCCGCCCGGCCAAATTTCAAGCGGACCGTTCACTTCGTTCACATCAACAAGCGGAATGTTCACAACAAGGCTGAACGCCGGAAGCGGAACAGTAAGCTCTGGGAACAAAGGCATGATGTCGCAGTGTACAGCTTGATAATCAGAGCCTGGCATAGGTGTATCGGATGCAAAATAAGAACAGTGGAAGCCTCTGCCAAGCACCTTCTCGATAACGCTCATGACAATCGGGTGAGCAATGACTTCGCTGTCATTGAACGGCGCCATGAAAGGCAGGAACATTTGCGCACGGTTTGTACCTGTGTTGTAGCCGCGTTTTTCGATATATTCGTCGAAGATCGGATCGAATGAGTCACGAATTGTTTTGATTTTCTCGTCGCTCAGCACTTTCTCAAATAGAATATAGCCGTTAACTTTTACTTGCTCCGCTGCTGTTTCCAGCGTTTCCGGGCTAAGCTGCCCACTTGCCAATTCTTGCTCTGTCAATTTGATTCTCATATCAATCGTCTCCTTTAGGTGTGTTGTATAAGATCAATGGCGGTTAGCCAACGATTCCAATTTTATCCCTCGATTAGCATCGACATCGGGAAGAACAGATATGCGGCGATCGCAGGGAAGACCGCTTCGTTTCGTGAAGAAGCAACCCATTTAATGGGTTATACCCGAAACGATGACAAACATGGATGAATCAAAAGTGTGACTTACGACGATGCCGTTCCCGGCGCCCTATAAATAATATACATGTTTTTTTCGCTAAGTGAAACGTTTCGACAAACAGAAATTGAGACTGCCATAAATGACCTTAGTCAGCAGCTGCAAGGAAGTCGTTTAGTGCGGTGATTTTAAAGGCAATTTCACCAATAAGCGGCTATCAGCTCCTGAAAGCGTTATCTTACTTCATAAATCAGATGTTGGCAACTGATGAGATGCAGCGAATAGAGATGTCCACATTCCACGCACTCAACTTTCCACGTTCTTCCTTCAACTATGTTCCGAAATTCTAACGAATCTTACAGGCCTTATTCGGCCGAAATTCAGAGCTTGGAGATTCTAACGAACCGTACAGGTCTTATTCGGGGTAAATCAGCTCCATTTCACCCAAAAACCCCTAAATAAGGCTTCTACAATTCGTTAGAATTTCTTCGGAGCTATTTTTGCTCAATTAAGCCCTGTACGATTCGTTAGAAGTTATCCACCTAATCCGCCGGGCGGACGGGAAACAACACAAAAGACCATCCCGTATTCAGGATGGTCTTTATTTCAAACATGATTAGTATTATAAGTGCATTAGATCGCAGGCATAACGTTGCCGCCGCAAACGGGAATATAAGCTCCGGTAATGAATCCTGCCAGATCGGAAGCCAGGTATGCGACTGTATTCGCAATATCCTGATCGGTTCCTCTGCGCTTCAACGCCACGCTTTTCTCATACGCTTCATTGCGCTCCGTCCCGTTTGCACGGTCGCGGTCCGAAATGGTCCACCCCGGCGCCACTTGGTTGACCGTAATCTGATCTTTGCCAATTTCCTTGGCCAAAATCCGATAAACGCCGTCCATCCCCCGTTTCCCAGCCACATAGGCGGACTGGGTTTCGAAGTTTTGCATCGCGCATTCGGTGTTGATGCCAATGAAACGGCCGGCTTGTTTCTCAATCATGGCCGGTGCGAAGGCTTTTGCCAAATAGACGCTCTGCATGACGCAGGAATCAAACTGGCTGCGATAATCCTCAGGCGACTGCTCCAATATGGATGTCCATCCATATTGAATGACGGCGTTAGCGACCACGATATCAACATGGCCCAGCTCTGCATTCACTTTGTCTCTCATCGCAACAATGGAATCCAAATTCGTAATATCTGCTTGTACAATCGCAGCACGTCTGCCTGTGGCGATGATCTCCTTCTGCAGTTCTACGGCTTGTCCCTCATTACGATTGTAATGTATGGCAACATCCGCTCCGCAAGCTGCCAGCGTTCGAACCATCACTCGGCCCAGTTCACCGGTTGCTCCGGTGACGAGCGCGGTGCGCCCGGTCAGATCAATTCCAATCATGATTGTGCCTCCTCTTCTTCCGGTAATGTAGCAGCTGCTGCATCAATTAGGCTGTCAAACAGATCATCGTCCTGCTCGATTGCGGCTTCAACCGCATTGATTTGCTCTTCGGAGCCGGGCTCTTTGGCGAAAAGCAGGCTGTAATCCCACGTTGTCCCGCGCAAGCTGTTCAGCTGAAGCGTAATTTCGTAGGGATGTTTATGGCCTTCTACCTCGAATTGGACGCTTCCTTTGTAGCCATTTTCCTTGTCGTGCGTCATCGCTGCTTGAATAATCGTAATGTTCATCGTTCGTTAACCTCCAAAATGGTGGACATGCTTCCGCAATTAGGCACCTGCTCCTGTTCCGATGCCTGCCGGCGGAATGACTTGCCTAAATTATACCATGATCGCTGCAAAATGCGTAAAAACGGGCAGCCTCGACCGCCCGTTCGCATTAGTTGGTTCGTTATTCCGTCCGTCCTGTCAGCAACGGCTCCGTTGTTTGACGTGACCAAGGCCCATCATAGGTAGGTTCATTCACATAGCGTGACATGACGAGCGAGAGGCGAATCGATGCACCCGGAAGCAATTCCACTTGCAGCCATTTGTTGTTTACCTGAACCGTTTGTTCAGCCTGATCCACGGCGTCCAACACCGTTGCAGCTATAATGTCATGCTCCCCGAATGTTCCGCCTTGAATGACTACCGTATGCGAATCGAACATCGACGTATTCACCAGATGCAGCGTGGCGGAATCGTCACCCAGTTGCTCGACCAGCGCTGCCGTATCTTGCGGAAGTCCCACTCGCTTGCGGTCCCCATCGAAATAACGGAACCTGCCGTGCTGGAAACCGCCATGCGAAATATGCATCGGTCCGCCAAGCGTCAGCTGCACGAGACTTTCCATATAGACCGGGCACAGCTCCTGCCAAATATGGATGCTGGAGAAATCATCATCATTGTACGATGCCGACCACTGCGCCGGATCGCCCATTGGAGAATCCATCCGGTCCAGCTGCTTCATAATCAGCTTGAAATTGGCATCCAGTATGCGATCCGGATAATCCGGCAGCTCGCCATTCATATAGCGGAACCAAGGCTCCGTATTACTGATAAAATGTTTCGTATCGCGCCCGGTCAGCGCATCCTTGCCGGATACGTTCGGGATCACCACCTCATCCCAGTTGTAGCTCTTCGGAATGCGATTAATGCGCTCGAGATCTTCTTCCGCCATCGAAACCGTCCATAGATAAATGGGATACCGAACACTTGCTTCACGGAAATCCGCCCAGCCTGCATCAAAATGCTTATAAGGCACGACCGTCCTGCCATCCTCCGACTGCTTGCGAAGCGACCAGTTCAAATCGATTTGCCTGCGCGCTAATCCGAGCTGTTCCATATCGCCTGTAAGCAGAACCGCGTTCATTGTTGCATTCGTGATCGGCTCAATGACTGTCATGTACCCGTGAGGCCAGCGATAGCCGTAGTAGCCTCCCCACCATTTGCCGTCGTTGTACTCCCCGATTTCGTCATTCAAGCCTACGTTATCCGGGATCAGCCCTCCGTTGCGTTCTGCCCGCTCACACCAAGCCGACAAATAGTCGAGCACCCATTGCTTATACTTGTCATCGGCTGTGTGCATGAACGCATTCGCCACAAGTCCGGTAGCATTTAAGTTGAGCGGTACGTCACCGCGGTTCATGCGCTCATTCATCATCGCAAGCAGATGGCCGTAGATCGTATCGTCACTCCACTTACATTTGCGCGATGCAAAATCCACGCCCGGAATATCTTCATACGGCGCTAAATAGTTATCCAGAATGCCCCGATGCGTTGACCAATCCTCGGCAGAAGCGATAAAACGCGGTCCTTTGCTGCCGTTGAGGGGAGAACGAATCAGCTTCTTCTCCTTATCGTAGTTCGGCGCTTCCGCATCATCGCCGGTATACATGTTCGCGAATCGCACGGCGCGCTGCCGATCTTTCAAGAGAGCAGGTCCGGAGAGTCCCAGAAAATAAAAATATAAATACCCCTCGCCGTGATGCATCCAATCATAATAAGCGTCAAACTCCCGATGAATCTGTCCATATTCCGTCCACTGGAAGGTAATCCCTTCCCATATACGGCGGGATGCCTCGTGCAGGAAATCGTCTCCGCCTAATGCGTGAAGCAGCGCCAAGTTCATAAAGCCCTCATACGGATCGTCGGAGCCGTCCATTCCCGGCCAATCATTCCGCCAAATGAGCGTACCGTCCGGCCTGGTATATTTCTCGATAAAACGTTTCGCCGACTCGTTTAGCAGGTCGAACAATTGCCGCTGTTTCACAGCCCAAGCAGGTGCGGTGCTGCGACTCGTTGCTTTCAGACTTGTTTGCAGGGGAAGCGGAAGTTGAAGTGGACTCAAACTCACTTGAAACACATCCTTCTTATGAATTTATGTGATTCATGCTAGGGCAGAGATTCATTTAGTCCTTGGTGTTCCCTAATGTAAACCCGCCTTCAATCGGGATAATCGCTCCGTTTACCCATGAAGACGCCTGGCTCACGAGAAACGCGACAGCGCTTGCAATTTGCTCCGGCTTGCCTACACGGGGATCGTCATAACTCCGCTCTGCCGCTTGCTTCGCTGCTTCAGGATCGCCGAGCTTCTGCTGCAGCCACTGCTCTAGGAGAGGCGTTGCGACGCCTGCCGGAAGCAAGGCATTAAACCTTACCCCGTCCTTGCGCAGCTCAAATGCTAATCCGCGCGTCATATGGTTTAAAGCTGCCTTCATCGTGTCATAGACGAGATTGTCATGCGCATTGATTTCTCCGTTTATCGAGCTTACGTTGACGACAGCACCCTGCGTCTCTCTCAAATAAGGCAGCGCCTCCTGAATCAGAAAAAAACCTGATTTCACATTGACCGCAAACAGCCGGTCCCAATCTTGATGGGTCACGTCAGCTAGCGGCTTGCTGCAGACCAGCGCGGCATTATTAACAACGATATCAAGCCGTCCCCATTGCGTAATCGCAGCCTGCACCAGTTTGCCAGGCACCGAAGGATCACTGAGATCTGCTTGCACGAACAATGCTTCTCCGCTTTGTCGGATTATCTCCGATGCAACCTTCGATCCTCTTTCTTGATCTCTGCCGGTAACCAGTACTTTGGCGCCATGCTCAGCTAGTTTATAGGCCGTTGCTTCACCGATCCCGCTCGTTGAGCCGGTAATAATCGCTACCTGGTTATGTAAGTTCATCATAGCTCTGCTTCACCTTGCTCCTTCGGATGCTAGATTTCCCCGCCGCTGCGAATGATGACATTCAATATATTTTGCCTGGAGTACGCCAGATGTTTCGTGACAGCCTCCTTCGCCGCTTGAAAGTCCCGTGCCCGAAGCGCTTCATAGATAGACAGATGCTGGCGAAAAGCAAGCATCATCATCTCGTCCGTCACATGCGGCTCGCCAAGATTCAAGTAACGATAATGCATCAGCGATTTGTAAATCTCCACATTTTTGCGATTGCCGCTCATCCGGACAAGCTCCAAATGAAACATCAGGTCAAAGTTGGATTGCAATTCAACGTTAATGCCATTGCCTTCTGCAACGGATGCAGCAGCATGGTCAACGAGTGCATCCAATGCACCGAATTTGGAGGCAAGCGCTTCTTCGTCCATGGCGCTCAGCTGATCAATGGTCCATAAATCAATCATCAGCCGACTGTTCATGATGTCGTTGACGTTATCCACCAGTACGGGATTAACGAAAGTCCCTACTTTGGATACCGTGCGGACAAGCCCCTCCATCTCAAGCCGGTTCAGTGCATCGCGAATCGGAGTACGGCTCACGCCAAGCTGTTTAGCCAACTCCGGAATAAGCAGCTTCTCATTTGCACCGAAATGTCTGGCAAGTATACGCTCCTTAAGCACTTGATAGGTTTGATCCCAAATATTACTGACATCCAGTTTCGCTAACGGCTGCGGTGGAAGCTGACTTGAGGACACGCTGCTAACCTCCTACTTTCTATATGTGAACATTCTTGTTGTATGTTGTATACAACAATATAGTAATGAAGCTGGATAATTCCGTCAATCCTTTTTTTCGTAGTGAGCTAAGATTCTACTAGGTGAGAAAACCCGGAAAGCAGCATGCTGCCGCTCCGGGTTATCTCGTTTAAGACCGTAAATTTGCGTACTATTAGCTCCCCATCATTTCCCCGGAAATATTCGACTAAATCTTCGATTTCTATCTGTCGAATCAGTTCTGGATTAAGGGATCGATATCGTCCTGTGCTCAGCAGCACTCTCATAGACAGAGAAAGCCAAACGAAGCGTAATCAAGTTATCTTCTCCGCTGGTTTGGAACGGCTCGCCGCTTGCCAAGCAGGCAATAAAATGCGACTGCAGCCGGAAATGACTCTCTTCGTGATCGAGTGTTGTTTCCTCTTTCACTACGCGCTCCGAAGCTCCGTCCTTCGAAACGATGGTGATTTTGCCGTCAGTGTACATTTTCAAGCTTCCGAGGCTGCCATCAATGATAAATTGCTCCAGGTGGACAGCTCTAACTTGCTCGCCAAGCTCACGGTCCAGCCTCTGCCTTGTCGCCCAGCTCATGTCCATAAATCCATAGAACCCGGCATGGCCAAGGATGACGATGCCGCTGTCTTCCCCAATAATATGGTCGCTGACCCGCGTTAGTTCTGCCGTCAATCGCTGCGGCGTCCCAAATAGAAACCGCCATGTATCAAACCAATGCACGCCCATTTCGTAGAAAAGCAGCTTGGGCATCGTGCGGAAGAACGGCTGTGGCAGTTCAGCTCCCGGCTCCATGCGCGGGGTGTAATAATCCGTATGAATGTATCTTGCCACATGCAGCTTACCTAGCTCGCCGCTGTCGATGACCGCTTTGATCGTTTGAAAAGGCTCCAGCCAGCGCCAATTCTCCGTAACCATCAGTCTCACGCCGTTGCGCTCTGCAAGTGATACCATCTCTTCTGCTTCTTCCATTGTCGGCGCAAACGGCTTCTGGCACATGATATGCTTGCCTGCCTGCGCGGCTTTCCGAACGAATTCAACATGCGTTTCAGCGCCCGTTACGATATCAATAATGTCTAAATCCGCATGAGCGAGCATATCGTCGATATGGCTGTACAATTGATCGGAAGAAATGTTGTATTTTTCCGCAGCCTTCATCAGCTTCTCCGGTGAGCGGTTGCAAAGCGCTGTTATTTGAACGCCCGGAATTCGGCTCCACGCCTGCAGATGTTTATCCGACCAGAAGCCGGTACCGATTAGTCCAACCTTCCACATGCAGCTATCTCCCTTTCTATGGCGATGGATTATTTCAAGGCCGGCTTCTCGTCAAGATGCAGCATGAGACGCAGCACTTCATCTAATGATTCCTTCGTAAACACTTGCTTCCAGTCCGGTTTGAAAATCTTATCGTAGCCGTAATTGATCGCAATCTTCGCCGCATCGGAGAACGGATTCACATTATTGAATGCAATCGCCAGCGGAATCTGGATATGGCCCAGCATAAACGATCTGGCTGCAGCCTCCGGCACGCCCATCCGGATAACTTCATCCATCGCTTCTTTCATAATGCAAGCGGCCGCTGCCGCAACTACTTCTGCCGCCGCAGGCTCAAGCAGCGCCATATGCTCTACCGTTATGCGGTGACATTGCGTGACCGGCGCAAACATGCGAATGCAAATCTGCTCCGCGATCTCGAAATTCGCCTCGCTGCCTTGCTGAAGCGCTATGACGATATCCTGCTTCGCCGCAATGCCGCCGAACATGTCTTTGCGCGCTTCCGGTGAATCCTGCTCTTCGAACAAAGCCGGATGGCATGGATGCGTAACGACAAACGTACAATCATCGCGCAGTGCGACTTGATTCGCATAGGCTGCTGCCGGATCAAGTAGAATGACGGTCGCACCGGGCTTTAACTGTGAAACGATCTTTTCGCTTAGCGGTCCGATTACCGCATCCGGTACAGCGAGGATGATGAAGTCAGCTACGGCAAGCGCTTCGTCGTTTGGCGTGATGGACAATCCTCGCTCGGCGATACGGGCGATTCCATGCTCAGCTTGCTCACATAGAAGCAGCCGATAATCCGTTTGCTTCAAATTATCCGTGATCCGGCAGCCCATCTTCCCCCCGGCGCCAAGTACGGCAATCGTAATGTCATTGGGTTGTATACTCATGCATCCTGCTCCTTATTAATAGAATAAGTGTTGTTGAAACTAGCATAACTGATCGACATTGGACATTCAATACAAAATGTATACAATACATATATATTTATTGCTGTCCTAGAAAATACCTGTTATTCTAAGTTCACAAATGCTAGGGAGGAATCTGTGTGAGACTTGGACTTAGCTCTTTCACTGTTACTTGGTCGATTGGCATTCCCGGCTATGAGCAGCCGGCTGAACCGCTTACGCACGAAGGACTTATCAAACTTACGCGAAGCAGCGGTCTCGATCTCGTGCAAATCGCGGACAATCTGCCGCTCCACCCGCTTTCGTCAGAAGAGCTATTGCAGTTAAAGCAAGTCGCTGACGAACAGAACGTCTCGATCGAAGTTGGCACGCGGGGAACGGAACCCGCATTGCTGTTGGCTTATCTAGCCATCGCTCGGACCCTGCGATCCCCTATTGTGCGAACGATCATTACGACTCCTGATCTGGCTTCAGCCGAACAACAGCTGCGCGAGGTGCTCCCTGCCTTCGAAGCAGAGAACATTGCGCTTGCCATTGAAAATCATGGGTTGCATACGACGCAGCAACTGGTACAATTATTTGAGAGCTTGAACCATCCTCTTGTAGGCTGCTGCTTGGATACGGTGAATTCTTTTGGCGCGCTGGAGAGTCCGGATGTCGTCATTAAACGGTTAGTTCCCTATCTGGTCAACCTGCATATTAAAGATTTTGATATTAAACGGGCGGATCACCAGCTCGGCTTTACGATCCTCGGCGCACCTGCCGGAGCAGGCCGGCTCGATTATGAGCTTCTGCGCGCAACGATTCGGGAGCATGGCAAATCATCCGCCACGGCTATACTTGAATTATGGACGCCATTCACGGAGTCCGTGGAGCAGACGGCTGCACGCGAACGAAGCTGGATGTCGCAATCGATCGCATATTTGAAATCCATTCATTTTATGGAAGAAAAGGATACTGACTATGGCAACCGTAACATTGAAAGAGAAAGCGTATGAACAGCTTCGCGCTTATATATTAGAAGGAACGATTAATTCCAATGATCAGCTGACGGAGAAATATTTGGTGGAGCTGCTCCAGATGAGCCGTACCCCGATTCGTTCCGCTCTGGAGAAGCTGGCTGCGGAAGGGCTGCTTAACATTGCGCCTAACAAAGGGCTGAGCCTTCCCGAATTGTCGCTGCAGCGAGTGGCGGATTTCTTCGATTTTCGAATCGCACTGGAAGGTCATATCGTGCAAAAGCTGGCGAATCGCAAGCTCCCGCAGGATGAGATTGCTTGGTTCCGCGCTAATTTACACATTCAGGAGCAGACCGCCGCGCAGCATGACTACCTGGCATTCACGCATGCGGATTCCGAATTCCATCGCCGCCTCGCCATCGTCTATGACAACACCGAGATGGTGCAGATGATGGACAATTTGCAGGACCGGCTGTTCCAGATGGCACTGAAGGTGCTACGCAAGGACACGAATCGGATCGGAATGTCCTATCGCGATCATTTGGAAATCTTCGAGCTCATTCTCGAGGGCAACGCCGAAGAAGCGAGTCGGCGCATGGTTGAGCATCTCGCATACGGGGCTCGGATACTAGTGTTGTAGTGGATCGGAGCTGCTTCCGTCATCGTTTAGATGATGGGGGCGGCTTTTTCTATTGATATTGAGCGAAGAGAGGTACTGGGTCCCTCTCTCATCTAGGGATCTACATTAGCCAAGGCGGGCTGAACGTCAGTTTATTGACGATTAGCCTGCCTTTTTTATGTTGCTAACTACGGACATGCGCCAATACGGGCAGGCTATACGGTTCATATCATAGACCAGCAGTATGTCAGAAGGAGGCATCAGGGCCATGTTCTGCTGGATCGGCAAAGTCATCATCGTGAAGAACAATGGTACCGTCCTGTTCGGCGATGCCAATATTTTACCGGAGTTCGGTGAGAATGCAGAGGCTGAGGAAGAAGTAGACGAAGAGCTGGACGGAGAAGATATCGTCGTCGATGAAGAAGTTAACGCGAATCGCCGAAAGTCCAAGAAAGGCAAAAAGTCCGCGTCTGCCGTCGGCAAGAAGAAACCCAAGAAACGCTGAGAGTCAGCGATGTCTTGGGTTTGAGCTACGTTGCAGGCATTGGGCTCATGCTGCGTTAATGGCAGAGTGTTGGGCCGTTTGTTGGTCTTTGTGTTTGGCAGTGTTTTTGTGTGTGTGTCTGTGAGTGTGTTCTGCAACGTGTTCGGCCGTGTGCGGTGCCGCCGTGTTCATTATTCGGCCAATGATTGGACTATAGTGTGGATCATGTTCTACTCAAACAAGCGACCAATCAAACACAAGGCCAAGCGATTGATTTCGTTGCTCGGCTAAATCTTCATAGACAGCAGCCGCTTCCTTCGGTGAAACGACTTCGTACAAGCCATCTACCTTCACCTTACCGGCAGCCAGCCATCGCAGCGCCCCTGCAAGATTCGTGAAAATACCGGGTTCTACCGCGCTTCCGGCATGCGTTGGAATATCCCACTCCCAGCCGCTGCGCAGCACGGCATAGTTGTAGAAAACAAACTGCAGCAGCTCATGCGCATACGCTTCGGTCTGCCGTCTCCATGGCACCCCTACCATGACGACCTCGCCGTTCTTGCCAACCATGCGGCAGCCGTCGAGTACAGCCTGCTCATGCCCCGAGCATTCCACGACGAGTGCGAATTGCCCTCTCTGAGCAGGATCATCCACAGGCGGCAGACTGGCTATCATTGCTCCGGCACCATCAGTACCATCGGAACCACCACCGAAACTGCCGGCTGCAGCTTCCCGCTTCCACGAAACCGGGTCATACGCTGTAACGGAATACCCGCTCGCCGCGAACAGCTGCGCCGCCATATTACCGACCAACCCCAGCCCGCTGACCATCACCTGCTGCGGCGGTCTTGCCTTGGTCGTCGATAGCGTCGACATGCTAACGCTCATCATTCTCGCGAACACGGCCGCCGCCGGGGACAAGCCCTCCGGCAGCAGCAGCGCTTCCTTCTCGCTTACACGCTGCACGGAGCGATGCGGCCCCATGCAGAAAGCCAGATCGCCGGGCCTGAAAGCTTGCACTTCGCTGCCAACTTCCTGCACACGAAACACAGCGGCATACCCCGGAATGCTTGTGAAATCTGCACGCCCCAGATACAAGGCGAGCTCCGTTCCCGTACTAATTAACGTGAACAAGGTTTCACCAATAATCTCGTTCTCTTGCAGCGGCTCTGCTCCGCGATCCATCGACTGAAGCGCGATTTGGCGAACGCCTGTTAGGACAAGCCCAATATCCTGCCGATTTGTTGACGTCGTCATTCCCACTTCACCCCAATCGAATCCGCTGTTGCTCGGATATAGTCAGCAGCCTGCCGGTATTCGGAGTCACTATCCAGATGCTCCAGCATGAGCGGCACATCACGGTCCAGCTTCGCTAATTGGCGGAGATACTGGCCATAATCCAGCTTCCCAAGCCCTGGACGCGTTTCGTCCAAATGAACCATCATCGACGAGCCGAGCACAATATCCTTGGCGTGGCAGCTGCGAATATAAGGACCAAGCTTGGTGAAACACTCCTCGATCAAAGCTCCGTTTCGATAAAACAGCTGCGGACTAGTGACAATGTTGACGGGATCCAAATGGACAGCGAATGCCTGCCGATCAATCGCCTTAATAAGCTGCAAGTAGCTCTCCACAGTATCGGGATACATCCAAGGCATCATTTCCAGCGTATAATACGTGCGTTCCGGTTTCACGTGATCGATAATTCCGCGGACGGTTTCAACAATCAATTCGAAGGTGTCCGCTGTCAAATTCGCCGGATCATGTCCATCCCACTGCTCGCCTAACGAACCGGCGATGTTGACGCAACAGCGCGCCCCCGCAAGTTCGGCCGTCGCCAGCTTCTTCTTGCAGTAGCGGATTGCCTGCTCCCGCACATCAGGGTCTTGGCTTAACGGGTTGCTCCATGCCCCCGCTTCTGCAATAACAATGTCCGCCTTAGCTGCAGCGCGAACGTAATCCTCGATTTGTGCCGAATCATCCACATCCGGAAAATAAGCAGCCGTATAACCGCGCTCCACATGTGCAGCTATCCAACGTTCCGGATCAAGCGTTTCCCTAGTCAGTATTGGGCCTCCGAGTCTCATGGGGGATCATTCCTCTCTGTCATATTTTGCCTACTGCAAATATTCCTTGGTCACAACCCGAAATCCTTCCCAAGCCGCCATCATTAACAGCAAAAAAACAGCAGAAACGGCATTCCATCCCCCGCTCCTGCTGCATATTCCATCCTTCTACTTCACGATATCGATCACAACCATCTGGTGGCATTCCAGACGATCTACGGCATACGCCAACTTTCCATCTTCCTGCACGAACGGCAGCGTTGTCAGCTGTGGAGCCAAGTAAACGTTCTTCACCTCTTCTTGCAATTGAAGCGAAACCTTCGTATCAAATACTGGCACAATATCTTCAATAATCTCAATCCCATTCCCGCGTTTGACCGGTGTCACATACAGCAAATGGTTAATGTAGCGGCTCTCTGCCGGCTGTTGCTGCAGCGTCACAATGCCTTGCGCAGGCAAGGAGGTTTCGATCGTTTTCCTGTCGCCCAGCAATTTATTAAGGGCGTAGAGCACCGTTTCCCTCAGGATCAAGCTGCCTTTCGTCCCGTAATCCTCGAAGACATTCCAAGCGATATAGATGCCATCCGGCCCTTCCACCATGCCGGGTCCACCGTCGCTGCGCGAGCTTGGCGTATGCTGATGCGAGCAGAATGTGAAGACATCCCGATTGAAATAAGGATCTTCCCGCCGTCCATGCACAGCAACGCCTGCTCCATCTTCAAGCTCAATACGCTGACCTTTGCCATAGAAAATAAATGCAGCCTTGCCAAGGCTCTGAACCTCAAACGCTGGACGGAAATAATCCGGCTGGAAGCCGTTCTCGCCCAGCCACTTCGCGCCGAATTCGAGGCCAAACCCGCTGCCGTCTTCCTTCAAACCTGACCGCCCCGTTGCCAGCACCTTACCGCCGTTCTCCAGATAGCGCTTAAGACTTGCTGCTAACTGACTGCTCAGCACCACTTCATCAGGCAAAATAACGACTTTATAGCCGGAGAAGTCCGCTTCCATATCGATAACATCGAACAGAACTTTCCCTTCCAGCAGCATCCTTACCGCACCGGCATCGGAATGCCCGGTGAAATCCACTTGCCCGGTCGTCTTGTGAACGCCGACAGCTTCAAGAGAGAGCAAGGCAACATCGGCCACATTCACGGTATCCGTGCACCACGCTTCCTTCTGCTCCACTTCGCGGTAGGCATGACCAATCAGCTCATAAGTCGCTTCATCCATAACACCGTCCGGATGGAGCTGATCGCCAATAGAACAGCGGGCACCGTTCGCAATGCTGAGAGCGGTCTCATAACGCAGCGCGTTTGGATGCTTATAGCCGCCGAACTCCCCCCATGACGTATGGAACTTACCGGTCATGCCCAGATAAGGCATGCCAAGCGTCTGCGAATAGCGCGCCGACAATGGGAAGTGATCATAGCCCCAGCCGCCGGTAGGCAGCGATTCCAGCTCCAGATGTGTGTTCAGCTGTGCCAAGTCGCGCCGGCCGCGGCGAATATGGCCGCCATTTTGGAAAATAGGCATCCCCGGCTTTAAGCCATGGATCAGCTCCTTCACCGCTCTCCCATAATGCGCATAGGTGCGTTCGCCAAGAGCCAGCACATCTTCCGCATTGCGCGGGTCTTTGCCTTCGCGGCGCAGATCCGCCACGCAATATTGGCAATAGCATGGACGGACGCCTACGATATCCAGGAAGATACCGTCTGCATCATACCCTCGAACGACCTCTTCGATCTGTTTCAGCAGCAACTCTAAATAAGGCGAGTTCATGCAGAACTCATGATAACCGGGCTGCATGAAGTTCTTGACCCAGCTCGTTTTATCCTCCTGATCTCGGAACAGCCACTCGGGATGGCGTCTGGCCATCTTCTCATCGAGCCCCGCGGAAATATAGACAGGCGTCTTGACGCCAATTTCATGCGCAGCTTCTATCATCGCGCCGAGCAAATCGAATGCCAAACCCGGATGGCGCTCATTCGCCTCGCTCGGGTGGTAAGCCCAGCCATGATGGCATTTGGAGAACACTGTAATGGAATCGACATGGCCTTTGCGCAGCATCTCTTGGAACTGCCCTTTGGAGAATTGACTGCCAATGCCCGGAATTGCCTCTGAGGTATGAAAATCAAGATGAACCTGTCTAAACCGCATACGCTTCGCCCCTATCCTCGTAGTCACTCTTTCTTCACTATTACATAGTCATTGCACAGGAGGATAGAGATGGAATAGACTTGTTATAGCATAAAATCGACCAAACAGGAGAGATTCCTCCACGATGGAATGTTTGCAGCTTCCCATCCCGCCGCTTCCGCAATTCGTAACCATCGGCCATTCCATATGGCGACCGGGAAACCGGCATTTCAAGCGTAATTTCCCCATGTATGACATGCTGCTGGTGATCAAAGGCGCCATTTATATCACGGAAGATGAGCAGCCCTATTCGGTAGGTGCAGGCGATCTGCTGCTGCTCGAGCCCGGTCGCACCCACGTCGGTCATCGCCCTTGTGAGGAGGATACCGAGATTTATTGGATTCATTTCTATCACCCGCTGCCTGCGGCCTCGCTGAGCAGCCAACAAATCTCATGGTCTTCCATTCTTGAACCGGGAACCGATGCCGATTTCCTTCCGCGCAGACAATCCTTATTTTTACCTAAATGGGCGAACATCGACCCAAAGCCGCTGCTGCCCGTTCTTCGCGAAATGCTGTCGATTCAGCACAAACTGAATTTGGAAAATGCAACGCGTCTGCACGGGCTGCTCGCTCGATTGCTGGAGCAGCTGCAGCAGCTAACGGTAGAATCGACGAAGCCCTCGCGTTCACTTACACTGAGCCGCCAGCTGGAGGATTTCTTGACCCGCTTCATCAAGGAACCGTTTCATTCGGCTTCGCTAGAGGAGCAGTTTCATTTTAACGCTGAATATCTGGCACGCTGTCTAAAGAAACATACCGGCAAGACACCTGTCCAATACATCCGTTATCTGAAGATTGAAGAAGCCAAGCGGCTTCTCGCGGCTAGCGAGCTACCCGTTCCGGTCATAGCCGAGGCCATCGGCATGGAAGACTATAATTATTTCATTCGCATGTTCAGGGAAACGACCGGCCAGACGCCGGGAGATTACCGCAGATCGCGGCAAGGATTAAGCTGAGGGCAGGACATTTCGTTTAAGAGGAGAATGTATGTAAGAGAGAATATTCCAATGAAGCGAGGGATGATGGTGGAAGCTAATTTATTGCTGGACCAACTGCCGGAACAGACGATGCAGTGGTTGAATGAACCGAGTCATTCGAGGCGAGGCGAGAACGGCGAGCTCATTATTGAGGCCCCGGCGAATGCTGACTTCTATCAGGATCCGGCTGGCAAACACATAGTCAGCTCCGCACCATTCCTGTATAGACCGGTTAGCGGGTCCTTCGTGCTGACGACCAGACTGAGTGCCGTCATGACGCACAAATACGACTCCGGCTGTCTGATGCTGATGGTAGACGACCGCAATTGGGCGAAGCTTTGCTTCGAATATAACGGCGAATACCCCACTATCGTGTCTGTTGTCACAAAGGATGGCAGCTCCGACGACTGCAATTCCGAGCGGGTCGATGTAGAGACGCCGTACTTGCGAATAACTCGGGACGGGAATTGCATCTCCTTCCACTATTCGGCGGACGGTGAGCTGTGGCGGCAAATCCGGTATTTTGGCATGAATCTTCCTTCTACTTGCTTGGCAGGCGTAGTCGCGCAGTCTCCGCAAGGGACAGGCTGCCTCGTGAAGATTGACGAACTGACCCTAGCCGAATAGCGCTCTTATACCATCGATACAATACCGCGCACGATTATTGAGGGAACGCTTATCGCGCAAATCAAACTGCTGCAGCTCATGCCCCCTCGTCCGGAACGAGTGGGCATGGGGCTTGGATGCTTATAAACCAGGGCTTCAAGATTAACAGCCGCGAACGATAGACTCCGCTCAGCTCTCCAAGCCATTTCAGCTACAGCTCTCGCTCAATCTCATAAGTTCAAATATTCTTTCAGCATACCGCCGCGATGCATCTGAATCGTGTTATCCGTAGGTTGATTCTCCCACTTGAGTTGTCGCAGCTTATTCTAACGTCATTTGCCCTTTGACCTGCCTATTCCAAATATGAATACCTGGAGTGAGCGAACTCATGATTGAGAAAATAACTGAAATCAATCGATTCTTCGAGAGCTATCAGACAGAAATTATTCACAACTGGATTCATCGGTTGGAACAATCGTATCCCAATCAATACGATATCCCTCAACTTCAAGAACAAGGCAAACGCTACATCACGCTGATCTCGGATATCCGGATCCCGATTGAGGAGCATCCGATATTTGCTGAATATCGAACCTGGTGCGACTTGCTGTTTAATAAAGGCATTCCTATTGACCATATTTTGAAAAGCTCGCTATTTTTCCGGGAAGCGTTTCTCGAGAAAATATCGATTTTCCAAGTCGAAGCTTCTCAGCTTGCCGAGATTATCTCAACGATCATCTCCAGAATAGATGCCTTCCAAGCGACGGTTTACACCTATTTCTTCGATCATGCACGCGGGAAAATGGAACTGCAGGATAAACTAATCGAGGATATTCATGCGGACAAGCTCAACTTAATCGGCAAAATGGCATCCAGCATGGCTCATGAGATTCGCAATCCTTTAACGTCCATCAAAGGTTTCCTCGTATTAATTCGCAAATCGCTTCCATCCGACTCGCTTGGCAGCATCGAGAAATACCTAGACATCATTGATAATGAATTCCGGAATATCGAAATGCAAGTCACCGGCTTTCTCAGCTTCTCCCGAAAGCCGATCGCAGATGAGCAGCGCATTCTCATGCCACTGCATGAGGTCATTGAGAAAACACTTCTCCTCGTCAATCCGCTGCTGTTGAATGAGAATATCGAGCTTTCATTGAAGCTGCAGGATGATCTGCATGTGGAGGTCCAGAACCTTGCCATTATTCAGGTGTTCTCGAATCTGCTGAATAATGCAATTGACGCGCTGCGCGAAACCGATATCCATCATCGCAAAATTACGGTTCTCACGTTCGCTGACGGTGCACATATCTATATCCGCTTCATTAATACCGGACCGGAAATTCCGACTGATATTCATGCTACCTTATTCGATCCGTTCGTCACGAGCAAATCAGACGGTACCGGACTTGGGCTCGCCATATGCAAGCAAATCGTGGAACGAAATAACGGCACCATCACGTTCGAAACGAATCGTAAAGAAACTACGTTTACGCTGCGTTTTCCAGCACTTCTCGAATAGCCCTCAAGTCAAGCAAACAAGCAGGAAGAAGCCTCCCGCACGCAACCGAAATGGTTCGCTCAGGAGGCTTCTTTTGGATAAAGTGCCATGTCACGTGTGGGTTGTTTCCCATTCCGATTTCAACAGCCCGTATACCAGGTGGTCGTAATACTCTCCTTTGTTATACTCCGCCGCTCTAATGCTTCCTTCTTGTACAAATCCAAGCCGCAGCGGGATCGCTTTACTCCTCCCATTATCCACTCTTACTCGAACCTCGACTCGGTTTAGTTCCAGGTCTTGAAAGATATAATGGAGGATCTTCTTGCAAGCCTCCGTCATAAATCCCTTCCCTTGAAAATCCGCATCCAACCAATAGCCGATCGAAGTCTTCCTATGCTTCCAGTTTATATCTTGGACGCTAATATTGCCGATGTAGCGCTCTTGATAGAAGATCCCGCACGAAACGCCGTTGTTACCGGCGAATCTCTTCAGTTCATATTCAATGTACAGCTTCACTTCATCCACACTGCTCGTCGTGAGCGCCCAAGGCAGAAACTCGCCAATATGTTCTCGGTTCTTCTTAATCACACCGAAGATTTCATCGGCGTGATGGAGCTGCAAGATTTGTAATTTCAAGTCCGCGTTTATCGTGAAGCTGAACAAGGATTCACGCTCCTTCGAAATCGATTCATCCTACTTCCCCGCGTAATCGCACTCGACTTCCAGTTCCCGCGCTTCGGCGAAGGATCTTTTTTCACCGCTTGGCAGCGTGATCGCAACCGGAATGCCTGCAGGACCATTCACTTGCATCGTAAAGCGGCTGCCTTCGTGCTGCCAGGCCACTTCAACAAGGCCATGCGGCGTTGATGTACTTCCTTTCGCCCAACTGAGCGGCCCGATCACAGGTGAAATGTCGATTTCGGCAAAACCGGGAGTCAGCGGCTTAATGCCGAGGATTTCGGCAGGGAATTCATAGAGAGGCAGGGCTCCCCAGGCATGGCAATCACTGCGTTCCGACACGGGATCTTCCACCCAAGCCGTCAAATGCAGATCGACCTGTTTACGCCATGAATCCCACAGCTTGAACGTTCGCTCATACATACCCGTCATCGCCAGCGCACGGAACAGATAGTACGACATCGCCGTCGAGATTTGCGCGAGGTCAGCTCCGTCTCCTTCTCCGTCCAACATCCGCACGGTCAGGGATTTTGCTTCATCTCCGACTACCGTTCCTGTGAGTACGGCCCACATCTGAGCATGCTGGCTGTAAGCTTCCACGGCTGGACCGTCCCGGAACATCTGCCGCGACTCCGACCAGCAGTGAAGGCGAACAGCATCGCGTACGGATGCTGCCCGCTCGCGGTATTCCGCACCCGTTTCGCTTCGTCCGGTCCGCTCATTCAGCTCCGCCGCTTTAACGAGCGCATCCGCGTACATGAGATTGTACACCGTAAGAGGACCGCGGCGTGCTGCATGCGGCGCACCGGCATTGTCCTTCCATGCCATAGTCCAATCGACGAATGACCAATAGGCCGTCGGGATTTGCCCAACGAGTCCGCTCTCCTCACGGCGATTCTCGAACCAGCCGAGCACCGCATCCATCGTCGGACGATACGCTTTCACAAGCGCGGCATCGCCGTAATGGCTGTAATGATCGTACACCATCATGAGCCAAAACAAGGCAAAACCCGGGATGACCTGTCTGTCGACAGACGGATAACGGCTTTGCAGCATGCCGCTAGGCAGCAAGGAGCTGTGGAAGTCGCGAATCGTCTTCCGGCCAAGCTTGTCATCACCGCTTACGGAATAAGTAAACAGCGCTTGAAGACGGCTGTCCAGCTCATACTGCATTTGCTCATAAAACGGGGTGTCCTCATACGTTTCATGCATGCAGCCGCGTAGTGTATTTAAGCTGATTTCCCATAACGGGGCGAATGTAGGATCCGATCCATCAAACGCCGCCAATTCCTCCAGCGGATATCCGCTTTGGCGATAGTCGATACCGGCCAGCGTAACGGGCTCATCTCCCGCCTGCAGCGTCAAACGTATAAACCGAAACCCTCTTCGGTGTATAGGCTCGTACACTTCACTTCCAGCCGTATTCGGATCGCCGACTCCGGCAAGTGAATAGAAGTCTTCGAAGCCATACAGCGCCTTGCCTTCTTTATCATCACGAACCCCTTTATGGCGGTTACCATCTTCACCGGGAGGGAGCTCGTAAGATTCGGCATAGAGTATGGATGCCTGTGCGCCTCTGCCTCCATAGAACTGGACGCGCGGATATCCGCTTGTCATACGTGAAGCATCCAGCTCGACAATCAGCTTCTCTCCCGGAGCCAGCACCACGCCGAATACCTGTTCCGGGGAATCGCCTTCGTTCCATGTCTGATTGCCGC
The DNA here is from genome assembly GCF_059686995.1 of Paenibacillus rhizoryzae. Classification (NCBI taxonomy): domain Bacteria; kingdom Bacillati; phylum Bacillota; class Bacilli; order Caryophanales; family Paenibacillaceae; genus Paenibacillus; species Paenibacillus rhizoryzae. Next base: position 103,631 of record NZ_JCAALT010000004.1, read on the forward strand.
TCCGCGCCTGCATAACTCGCGCAAACGAACAAAGGGTCTCTCGCATAAACGGGATCGACCGTTCGGTTAACTGCCAGTTCGTCAATTGACCGTACATGCCGTCCATAATTTCGCTGACGACCACTGCATTCGCCCAGCCGCTGTCATCATAATCAGCATTCATAAATCCGATCGGCAGCTCGCTGCCATTCACTCGTTCCCCGCCGCCAATAAATAACGTAAACGTCTCCCGCTCGAACGTGAATGCTCCTGCCGCAAGACGCAGTGCCTGCCAGCGCGTATCCGTGCTGACATCCTCCAGTATATTGCCCGCCCCATCTGCCAAATGGCCATCCAGCAGGAAAGCTCCCCGATCTGACCGCCAGACGGAAGCAGGTCCGGTTCGACCGGCATAGTAAATGACTTGAGCCGCCCATACATTCTCCCCGTCACGGAGCTTGTCCGTCACGTCGATCACTTCATAGTAGTGCGTGTTCATGTCCCCTTTAAGCGGACCGCTTACAAGCGATTCTCCATTCAGCCAGATCCGATACCGGCTGTCTGCCGAAACGCGTACAGTCAAACGAGCGTCCGACTTATCCGAAACGTGAAAACCGCGGCGAAAATAAGCCAGCTCCGGCTCTCTCTCACCCGCAATCTGCTCGATGCCGGTACGGCTCGGCCAGATCCATTTGGCCTGCCAATTGAGGTTCTCTTCCATGCTTGGTTTCCAACTCCTTCTCATAGCTCATGTTAGCCATTCCTCTAAGTAAGTTGCCATCAGGCTGTCATCTTCCATTATAAAGAAATTCGGAGTTTCCATCAGCAACAATCTCTCAACACCCTATACGCGAATAATTTATCTATTTAAGCTAATAAATGGATAGATAGATGTGCCTCGGGCACCTATTATTCCTGCATAATCATTCACACGTTGCAGAATCAAATGTTATAATAATCATTAAATATTACGAAATTGTTAGCCTTCTTTTTTCGTTTATCTAAAATTCGTACTCGACCGGGAGGATAACATGTCAGCTACAATCAAGGATGTAGCGAAGATGGCGGGCGTTGCCGTTTCGACCGTCTCCTACGCACTGAACAACTCGCCTAAGATCAGTGAAGAGACGCGCCGTAAAGTCGTTCGGGCCGCAGAGGCGCTGAATTTCCGTCCAAGCGGGGCTGCTCGTAATTTGAAGAAACGCAAGAGTGAAACAATCGGACTATTCCTGAACGACCTTGGCGGTCCTTTCTACAGCCAAGTCATTGAAGGCGTCCAAGAAATTGTAGCCTCACATGATTACAATTTAATCGTCTGCAGCACCTATGGCGGCGAGAACAGCTCTGCACATCGTTTCTTAAGGGAAAAATTTGTTGATGGCGCTATCATCATGGGAACCGCGATCAGCGACAGCCTTATCCTTCAAGTAGCCTCCGAATCCTTCCCTATTGTCGTTCTCGATCGGGAGCTAAGAGGCGATTACGTACATAATGTCCTCATTACCAATGAGCAAGGCGGCTATGATGCGGTTGCGCATCTGATCAAGCTGGGGCGACGCAACATTGAATTTCTGAGCGGACCGACGGCAGCCTTCGATAATACGCAGCGATACGAAGGCTACAAACGTGCTTTGCTTGAGCATGACCTGCCCGTCCCCAAGCGGATTGCGATGCACGGGCGCTTCCTCGAAGCCGGCGGTTATCAAGCAGTCAAGCTGCTAATTGCAAGTAAGCGGCTCCCGGATGCTATATTCGCAGCCAATGATGAGATGGCTATCGGCGCTATTCGTGCCCTGCACGAAGCAGGCCTGCGCGTGCCTGAGGATATTGCCATCGTCGGTTTCGATAACATTAACCTAGCCCCTCTTATCAGGCCGGCTTTATCGACGATCGGCCATTCTAAATTTGAGGTTGGCGCAATTGCCACCCAGCTCGTCTTCAATGCACGCAAGGAAGAAGATTCCATTATCCTTCCAACCCAGCTTATCGCGAGACAGTCCTGCGGATTCTCGGGCGGCGTGAGTGAGCAGGATCATGACAACCTGGTCGCTTCCATCCTCCATGTCGGGGGACGAACGAAACAATAAATATTACGCAAAGAAGGAGCTGCCGGTAATGGCAGCTCCTTTGTTTTATAGGTAGACTTATTTTTTAGAGTTACCCTTTAGATTAAGCTTGTCATCGACAAACTTATCGACGAAAGCACGGGCATCCTTTTTCTCCCGATCTGCCTCTGCTTGAGTCAGTTGCTTGTTAGCCACAAGTTTCTTCAGCTGCGCGTCCACGTCAATAAGCAAAGCATCGATGAGCTGCTGACGGGTAAAGCCTTTGTCTTTGGCGATTTCGGTTAGGGATTTACCGGAATGAACAAGTTCTTCGAGAGCGGCTTTATCCAGTCCAAGGAACTCGATCGCTGCTTTCATATTCAGACCATACTTAGCATCCGACTGTTGCTTATTCAGAGGCTCGTTTACAATCCGGGCTGCCTCGAAGCTGATCTTCTTCTTCCGATTATTCTTCTCTTCATCCGTCAGTTTCTCGGAGTCGTCAGACTTTTGCAGGCTGCTCAAGAGCTTGTTCGTCACGTCATCGATAATCGGCTGAATCGCGATCCCTTTCTCTTTCGCAAGGTCAGCGAGCGATTTGCCGTCTTTGACTGCCTTCACATAGGCTGCTTTGTCTAGACCGAGCTTCGATATCGCAATTTCGGCTACGTCGACTCCCACGCCGCCGCGATCCACTTTTATAACCTCTTCACGCTTAGCAGCTTTCAGTTGCTCCGCCAATGGCTCGGTTACAATCCGCTTCGCCTCAAGGCCAACCTTCTTCGTGATATTGCTCTTCTCCTCAGCCGTCAACTTCTCGGCATCATTGGGCTTCTGTATGCCTGCCAGCAGTTGTTTGGTTAATTCGTCGATAATCGGCTGAATCGCGATCCCCTTTTCTTTCGCAAGATCGGTGAGTGATTTGCCGTCTTGGACCGCTTTCTCGAAGGCAGCTTTGTCCAGACCGAACTTCGTCACGGTCAACTCGGCGATGTCGATTCCAAATCCTCCATGATCTTCGATATAAACCGCATTGCTCTTATTATCCTTCAACTGCTCAGACAGCGGCACGGTGACAACCCGATTCACTTCGGTGGTGACTTTCAGATTAATATTGTTCTTCTCTTCGTCCGTCAATTGTCCCTCGGAGCCTCGGGACTTCTGTATCTCTGCCACCAGCTGCGCAGTCAATTCGTCGATAATCGGCTGAATCGCGATCCCTTTCTCTTTCGCAAGGTCTGTAAGCGATTTGCCGGCTTTGGCCGCAGCCTCGATCGCTGCCTTGTCCAGCCCGAGCTTCGTCACCGCGAGTTCGAGTACGTCAATTCTTGCATCCTTCCGTTCCGATTTGACGCCGCTTTTGTTGATCGAAATCACATGATATTTTTTGTCCGGGTTCTTCTGGCTTGCCCCATCCGCTGCCGCATATGCCGATACCGGAATCGCTACAGCCAGTGCAATGGCCGCTCCGGCCAGCTTCCACTTCTTGTTCATGGTGATGTTAACCTCCTGTACCTTAATTCCGCCCATCTGGCGGTTACAATACTGATTCTATCGGGACATTCTGAAACTAATCTGAAACGTTCGGCATGTTCACGCGAAACGTTGTGCCGACCTCTGGTTCACTCCATACCTGCAATCTTCCTCTATGAGACAGAACAATTTGCTTCGCAATGGCAAGACCGAGTCCCGTCCCTTCCGAGCGGCGAGTACGAGCTTGATCCAAACGGTAAAACCGCTCGAATATACCGGTTAAATGCTCCTTCGCAATGCCGATGCCGGTATCGGTTACCATGATTGCGGCTTCATCCGGCCTGCATTCGATTGCAACGGTGACTGTGCCCCCCGGACGATTGTACTGAATCGCATTCTCCGCGAGAATGAACGTTAGCTGCCTGATTCGCACCTCATCGCCGCAAAATTCCCGTTCCACCGTCTCGGAGCTTTCCGCTAAAAGCAAGCGCACCTGCTTTCCCTGTGCAATCGGCTCCAGCTGCTCCAAGACTTGCAGAACCATGCCGCGCAGCGAGAACGGCCGCTTCATAATTTCAATCCGCCCGTTCTCGCTGCGTGCAAGCGTCAGCAAATTGTCGACAAGTCGGATCAAATGATGAATTTCCTTGCCTGATTTCGCAAGCACATTCCGGTAGAACTCAGGCAGCGTCTCTCGCTGTTCATTAAGCACCTCCACGGAGGACCTTAATATGCTGAGCGGAGTACGCAGTTCATGGGATGCATCTGCCGTGAACTGCTCTTGGCGCCGGTAAGCATGGAATATCGGAACCATTGCCCGGCCTGCAAGCAAGTAGCCGGCGGCTGCTCCCGCGAGCAGCATAACGAGGGCAAAACCTGCGAACGCCCATCGCAATTGAACAAGCAGGGCGACGTCGCTTGTCACCTCCTGCGCGACGATGACTCGATAGTCATCACCGGTTGAGGCGTTGATTGTCAGCCCTCCAATGCGAAACGTTCTACCATCGGACCGCACATTGTGATACTTATCATCCGGCTTGCTTAGTATGTTCGGAAGCAGCGGCAGAATGGGAAAGTCGCTTGCAATAAGACTGCCATTCTTCCCCCAGGGAGATTGAAGCAGAATTTCCCCTTGATCCGAAACAAGCCAGGTCATCTGATTGAGTTGCAGCCCCGTCGGCGAGAAAGCCTCGTTAAGCTTCTTGTCATTCATATTTTGGTCAAACAATACAGCCGCTTTCGGCGAATCCAGCAGTTGTTGAAGATCCTTGGCATACTGATGACTAAGTGATCGCAGCTGATTATTCTCCGTTGACGTAAGGATATATTGGACCATCCAATGCGCGAAGAAGACGGTAACGAGAAGAATAATTCCGATCGTGATTGAAAATTGCCGTGTCAGCTTGGTCTGCGTTCGTTTAAACATGATGCTCCCCGCCGTTCTGCGAGAGTCGGTAGCCTGCGCCGTATACGCTGTGAATGCATTTATGCCCGTACGGCCCATCGACTTTCTTGCGAAGCAGCTTGACCGTGGCATCCACGGTATTCAGTGTTACCTCTGCTCCCACACCCCAAACTTGATCCAGCAGCTGCTCGCGCGACAGCACCTGCCCTTCATGACGCATCAGGCAGACAAGCAGCTGAAATTCTCGCCGGGTTAACGTAATCGCGGCTCCACCGCGCGTCACTTCGAACCGATTCAAATGGGCAACCAGCTCGCCAACCTGCAAGGAATCGGATTGAATCACACGTTCTTGACGTCGGAACAATGCGAGAAGCCGTGCTTCTAATTCTTCGAACGCAAACGGCTTGATCATATAATCGTCCGCGCCTGCTAACAATCCTTCTACTCGATCCTGAACGGCGTCCCGCGCTGTAAGCAGCAGAATCGGCGTATGATCTTCCTTCTTCCGGGCAGCGCGAATCAGGTCCATCCCCGTTGCACCGGGAAGCATCCAATCCAGCACATAGACGTCATATCGGCCGGGACCCATTGCTTGACGCGCTTCTGCCCCATCCTTCATCCAATCCACAACATGATAACGCCGCAGCAGCTGATGCTCTGTCAGCTCTCCCAGCGTCTCATCGTCCTCCGCAAACAATATCCGCAACGTCTGTTCCTCCTATGTAACCGTAGACCCTTATAATAGTCGAAAATATAGCTCCCATCATTATACCTGCAAAAGATGAAAGAAATCTGAAAAGCCATAACGAAAAAGCTTAATCTATCCCCTTTCAGGAATTGGATTAAGCTTAATCATGTTTATTTTAGAGTGGTTTTGGTCATTCCTGCTCGGCGCGCACCGATGATAAAGACGGAACTATACCGAATGAGCAAATATAGAAGCAGAGCAGCTTGCGGAATAGCGGTTTCAAGGGTCGGGTAGATCCCCAGTGCATTCACGGAGAAGCTTCTTGGCAGCGAATGAGCCGGTACCCATGTTGCCACTTGCAGCGAATGAATGCTCTCGCCGATGAACCGAAACACCAGCAAGTAGATGAATGCCGAGGCCGACAGGAAGAACGGACGAAGCGGCAGCTTCACGCTGTACTTGATCATCAGTACGGCAAGAATCAGGAGCAACAGCAGCGCCACCGCGATACCGAGCAGCATTTGCATCGGATCGATCGACGGAGCCATTCCGACATAGAATATAGCCGTTTCTGCGCCTTCACGGAAGATGGAAAGCCCCGATACGACAAACAAAGACCATAAGCTTCCCCTTGCCAAAGCGCCTCCGACTTGCTTATCGATGAAAGCATTCCATGCGCGGATATTCGATTTATTATGGAGCCAGTTTCCCACCAAGAGCATGAAGAGAACCGCGGCGAGACCGCTTAAGCCTTCGATTTTCTCCCGCATGGTGCCTGATATCGCTTGCGAAACCGCATACGTCAGCACGACTGCCATGATGGCGCTCAGCAGCAGCCCCGTACCCGCTCCGCCCCAGATCCATTTGCGCTTATCCGCGTGCCCGGCTTTGTTCAAATACGAGATGAGAGCCGCCAGAACCAGGATCGCCTCAAACCCTTCTCTGAGCAAAATCGCTCCTGCATCGAAAGCGTTATAAGTCGCTTCCTCCAGCATCGGTGCCAGCTGTTCCTTCATTTCTGCGATAGTCGTACTGGCTTTCTCCGTTTCAGGCGGATCAGATAGCAGATAACCGGCCGCTTCCGTCATCCGATTCTCGATATCGCGATAAACGGTTGCCGATCGCAGCTGAACATCCCCTTCAACGCTCGGCCACATCCGGATGAAAGCTTGCATCTGGCCGTTCGCTTCCGCTGCATGCCCTGCTTTCGCATCCGCCTCCGCTTGATTCAGCGCCTCGAATGCATCGGTAAGCGTTAAACTCGTATCCACGGAAGCCTGCGCGATTTTGCCGGATGCGTAATCCTTAACCTGCTTCAGCAATGCAGCGGTTTCCGACTCCGCCTGCGCGGCGCGCGGAGGGTCCGAGCGCAGTGCAATTCGAATCATGCTCATACTCGTCTCAAGTGAAGCGTATACCGTAACATTATCGCCCCGAATCGGCTGTTCAATCTTCTTCCAGCCGCTGTCGATCTGTCTGTAATCCGCATTCGCTGCTGACCAAGAAGCAGCCTTAATATGCGTAGTCAACTGCTCCAACAAGGGAATCAGCGTTGCCGCAGCTTCAGGACCGGACATCTGCGACTTGCTGCTGTTCGCTTTGGAGTAGGCATTGATCGCCTTCGCGGCTGCTGCCAATGCTTTCTTCGCTGCAGCCGGATCACCCTTCGCATCCGCTACCGCTTTGGAAGCGAGAGCAAGTGTCGAATTCACATTCGCAGCCAAGTCCGAATTGTCGGCTTGAACGTCTACCCACAGCTGGTTCGCCTCAGCTAACGCATCCTGCGCTTCCGTAAACTTCTCTTGACCGATATCTACAAGGGCATCGCCGATCAGAGGGAGCATACGCTCAACTGGAGTTTGTTCGCCTGCTGCCATCGCTATGCTTCCCAGAGGAAACCATAGCATAAGTGCTATAAAAACAATGGGGAGCACGCTCGCTCCCCGCTTTATCCAATGCTTTAATGGATGAGACCTAAACTTCATGTTTCTTTTCCCCTTCTGATCACAACAGCGTATCCCCAATATAGCCGCCTTTGCGTACGCCTGGGAAACAAGCAAATACGGCACTTCCATGGTGAAGGATGTATTCGTTCAGCTTGTCGGTCGCAAGCCGCTGCTGCATTGGAATAAACTGTTTGGCAATGTCGCGTTGATAGCTGATGAACAGCAGGCCCGCATCCAATTGTCCGGTCACATTATCGAGTCCGCTGGAGTACGAGTAGGAGCGACGAAGTATCCGAATCGAGCTGTCGCCTCTTGCCAGGCGCACATGGGAATCCATTGGGATTAACGGTTTTCCTTTCTCATCCTTCGCGGCAAGATCCACCTTATCCAGCTCATTCTGACTGCCAATCGGTGCTCCGCTGTGCCGATGGCGGCCAAAGGTATCTTCCTGATCCTTAAGCGTCGAACGATCCCACACCTCAACGCGAATCCGAATGCGCCTCACCACCATATAGCTTCCCCCAGCCATCCAAGGAGCGCCATCGCCCGCCCCGGCCCAAACGACCTCATTCATCGTCTGCGCATCGCGAATATCGGGATTGCCGGTACCGTCCTTGAAGCCCATGAGATTTCGCGGCGTGCCTCCGGACGGATCCGACTGACCCGTCCGTTGAAAGCCCTCTTGCGTCCAGCGAAGCACGGCCTTCCCGCGCGCTATGCGGGCGAGGTTGCGAACCGCATGGAAAGCAACCTGCAGATCATCGGCGCACACTTGTACGCCGATATCTCCACCTGTCCATTCCTCACGCAGCGCATCTCCATTAAAGAGCGGCAGTTCAGCGAAGTTCGCCGGGCGTTTCCCTGCAAGACCGAACCGTTCGTCGAAGAAGCTTGGTCCTACCCCGAACGTAATCGTCGTCCGGGAAGCATTCAGTCCAACCGCTTCTCCGGTATCGGTCGGCGGCACGTTCTCGTTCTCATGGACCGGTTCTCCGATTAGTTGTCCGCGGGTCATTGCAACGGAAGCTTCCGTCCACTTCTTGAACAGCTCGCGTACATCCGCAATATCCGTTGTTTTCAAATCGAATGCGGCAAAACAAACAAAATTCTGAGAAGGCGTCGCAATGCCCGCCTGATTCGGACCGTAGAACGCAACAGTCTCATCTTCGGACGACGGGGTCTCGTTGCCAAGCAGACGCCCGCTTGCTTCCAGAAGCCCGCCTGTTCCAAGGCCGCCCAGCAGAAGTCCGGCTCCGCCGATTCCGGCCATCTTAAGCAAATCACGCCGACTGACCGGCTTTTTCCAAATTCCGCCTTGCCCCTCTTCGGGCCGCCCCTTCTTCTTATCCAGGTCCTTCATATCCCATTACGCCCCCAAAATAGTTCCCATCTGTGAAAGCGGCTCTGCAAGCGCATCAAGAGATTGACTTAACGATTTGGTATCCGCATCCTTCAACTCGGTAAACAAGACAAAACCATCGCCTGATTTGTATTTATCCAGAAGACCTTCCAGGTCCGTAAAACGTTCACCGATTTGTTTCTCAAGATCGGCATCCTTCTTCGCAAGCGCAGGCTTCAGCAGTTCATAGATTTTCTTCGCGCCTTCTACATTAGCTGCAAAATCATAGAGGTCCGTGCGGGAATAACGCTCTTCTTCCCCGGTTACCTTCGAGGAGGAAACCTCGTTAAGCAGTTCCACGGCTCCGGTCACAAGCATCGTGCTGTCCACTTCAACGGTTTCCATCAGAGCGCGAAGCGCTTTAACATCGCTGAGCAGGCGATCCGCGTACTCTGTCATGCCGTCAGTCGTGTTATCGGCCCACAGCGCTTTCTCAATGCGATGGAATCCGCGCCAGTCCGCATCCGCCACATCGCCTTCACGTGCATCGATATTCGGATCGAAATCGCCAAGCGACTCCGCGATCGGTTCTATACGTTCATAATACATACGTGCAGGGGCATAAAGCTTCTTAGCCTGATCGATATTGCCTGCTTTCACGGCCGTTACTAATTTCTCCGTATCCGCGATCAGTAGATCGCACTGTTCAATGCCGTAAGTCTGATATTTAGCCTGCGCCTCCGTTAGGTCAGCAGTTCCTTCTACATTCGCAGCTGCTGCATTCGTCGCATTGGACACATTAGTCGTTTTGTTGTCATTCTTACCGCAGCCGGACAATACAATTGCTGCTGCAGTAATTAGAATTGCACCTCTATACCACGCTTTCACCTATTATTTCCCCCTAGTAATGATAATCAATCTCATTATAAGCCCATACATATAATATCGTAAATGCCAGTTGTGAACTACTGGTGAAAATTACATAAAATCTTACTCATTCCCGGCATCGACAAAAAAGAGCCTGCGCTTGCGCGCCGGCTCCTTTTACTTAATAATGCCTGTACTTTTAATATGGACTTGGACTTCCGTCCTTATCTTTACTTCCTTGTATGTTTTCTTCCAATCGGTGGTTTTCCACAGCTTGGCATGATGGGCTTTAAGCCTTCTTCCAATGCCAAATGCATCGCAGTTCGCTTTCTGCAACTTGCTTGTTACGCCCATGGCGCGTTTGTTTAGGTTTTCACTAATTTCCTTCTCTACTTGCTCTCGATCGATTTCTTGGCCTAGATGGTTCGGAAAACTGCTAATAACGCCATAGAGATCTACCTTTACGACAAACTCGATCTCTGACGTTTTCTTATTAACAGCTAAATGGATAGCTCGCTTCATTTTTCTCGTTTGCAGGGTAAGCAAGCTATTGTCTATGGGGATATTCAAGTTTGCAAATTTGTTCAATTTACCGAGCAGGAGCAATAATAATATGCTGTCATCATTAGACAAAGAGGCACCTGAATATTTATCTCCATCGAATAGTCCTACACTGTCAACGACTAGCGCTTTATTTCCTAATTTATAGATGATAGGCAGAATCATGTCTTCTCCCGGATCAAACAGTTGACTCCAGATCGAATACAGGGTTTGATCCGGAGCGACTGTCGAACGGACTGCTCCATGAATCAACTGCATAATGCCAAAGGCGATAGGGCTATTGTCAATCTTTTTGAACGATAAAACTTCAGCCCCAACGCCTTTACTTACAAGAATATTCGAATTCAGATATCCTTTCGGATTGCGGTAAAAATATTCCAAAGGTGCTAATAAACCTTGTTTGGCCAGTTCTTCTCCAACGATGATAATATGTGTTTTGGTGGCTTCGACGGTACCGGGAAGCATGCTGTCGATTTTCCTTCCTACACTATATGTCGATTCCCCGGTTGCCTGCATCTCTTGATCTTTTACATCGAATTGGCCGCCGCCTTTACTCTTCAGCTGGATGGCTCTGATTGTCATCATTAAGGAGTTGTCTTTGGCAATATCAAGGCTAAGTCCGTTTACCATTTTTTTAGTGGATAAATATTGGCTGTCCCAACATCCTGAAAGGATCATCGAGCATAATGAGATCCAAACCGTTAGCAATAATCCTCTTCTCATGTTGAACCGACCTCTGCATGATATTTAACAAGGAAGGATCCCAGCCACAACAACACAGGCACTGCTGCAATCATAACTAAGTATCCATATTCCAGCCATTTACTAAAGGGATCGACATTTTCAATTGTCGATAAATACCACGCCGCAGTGAATACAATTCCCCCGCTGAACCAAACCAGTTTCCGATAGGAGCTTTCTTTGGCGGTTATGGCCTTTCCGGCGATACATAAATAAGAAACTATCGTGGCGGTCATCGGAATAATCCAAATCGTTAAGAAAATAAGGTCTATTCGATCAAACAGCTGATAGGACAACCCTTTTAAAATAAACAAGACCGGTTCATTCACCGAATCTAACGCCTTTGGAGTAATTCCGATCAGGCAGATGAAAACAAAGTAGGTATAAAAAAACGTAACAAAGCAATTGGCTAATGAAATTAAGGTAAACATGCCTTTCTTATTATCTTGTACATGGGAGAAGAAAAATAGTGTCACCTCAAACCCAAGCATGGAGAAGAACGTTTTGTCGCTTCCCCTAAACATTCGCAGCATACCTGTATGGCCTATAGGCAATATATTCGTAATATGTATACTATTCTTAAAGTTTAAAATGCTGATTAGAAGCAACACAAGGAACAGCACTGAAGCTAAGACAAAAAACCTTGCGATAACACGTAAATTATCATGGGCCAAATAAACGCTCGTCCCGACGATAAGCAGAAGCAATACCCATCCCGGAGTTAAAGGCAGCATCCATGTATGGATCAGCTGTACGTAGAGTGAACATGCATACGCCGCGATGAATACGAAGAAGCCAAAATAAACGAGATTGATCACTTTTCCCACATATCGCCCAAGCAGGCGATTTATAATTTCGCTCAAGGTTTCATTCGGAAATTTCTTGAGCAGTCGCCAATAGACGAATAGCAAAATCTGGATAATTGCTCCGGCCAAAAGAACCGAAATCCAAGAATCTCCATTCGCAATGCTCTGAATTTCAGAGGGCAAGGATAATAAGCCTATTCCAATTTGCGTTTTGATAATCAAAAAAAACAGCTGGGTTCTGCTTATGCTCATTTTCATGGACGCTTCCACCTCCCGAATATCGTCTGCTTAACGAGGCCTTCCGCTTTTCGCGAGCTTTTATTGACCATCCACAGCGGCAGTCTGAGCAACACATCTTTAAAATTCTCTTTTCCTTGAAACGGACCGAACGGCGCAAAATACGGGATTCCCATTGTTTCGATTTTGCAGAGATGAATAAAGATCAGCATCAGCATTATGGAAATGCCGAAAAAACCAAACAAAGATGCAGCTATCATCATGGGAAATCCCAATACCCGAAGACTGGTTCCAAATTCGTTGACTGGGTTGCCGAAAGACGCAATCGCAGTCAGCCCGATGACGACGATCATCGTGTTCGATACCAATTGGGCTTCTACCACAGCCGTACCGATGACTAAACCGCCTACAATACCGATCGTTTGGGAAATCGGCGAGGGCAGCCTGATAGCAGCTTCTTTGAGCAGCTCCAGAATGATTTGCATAACAAGCGCTTCTAATATAGGCGGTAAAGGAACGTAAGTTAACGCCACCTTTACCGAATAAAGAATTCCGATCGGCAGCACTTCAGAATGGTACGATACGGTAGCGATATAGATGGCCGGTAAGCAAATGGCTAATAGAAAACTAACTAAACGAAGCAACCGGTAAAAGGACCCGATAATCCAGCGTCTGTTGTAATCATCCGGTGTCTGAAAAAAGGAGAAGAACGTAATAGGCAGTATCAAAGCGACAGGATTACCATCGACGAAAATTGAGATTTTGCCTTCCATTAAGTAAGCTACCGTCCTATCCGGCCTCTCGGTCTGCAGCGCTTGCGGAAATGGTGAGAGCGGATGTTCTTCGAGCATCTCATCAATGTTTTCTGTGGAATACAGATATTCCAGATCGATTGAGGAAAGACGTTTCTCGCATTCTGCAACGACTTTGGGATCCGCAAAGCCAGCCATGTAAATCATCGCGACTTTTGTATTTGTCACACGGCCCAGCGTAAGGTACTTCACTTTTAATTTTGGATTCGTCATGCGGGTGCGAAGCAAATATAGATTGGTACTCAAGCTTTCGATAAATCCATCATGTGCTCCCTTGATGATCTGCTCGCCTTTCGGTTCCTGTATGGCTCGGTCTTGCGACTTTGCTACGGGTATCACGATCGCGGCCGAGTCACTTTCCGTTACAATGACGCAATGTCCTTCAAGCATATATTTTCCGATTTGGATTAAATCGGATGACTTTTTGACTTCGACTGCAGTTAACTTCTGCTCGATATCATCGGGGCTGGATTCCAGCAATGCATCAATGACAAGCGTTTGAATGGAAGCCGATTGTACAAGTGACTCCAGATAGATCAATGCGCAGTTTTGATTCGAGCATGCGAGCTTCTGCATCTTCAGATCTTCGGTTTGTACAAAATAGTTCTGAATTTGGGCAATCTTCTTATCGAGAGTTCCGGATTCCATTTCAACGGATTGTGGTTTACCGGATTTCCGGATTGTTTTCTTGAAGCGAAACATGCCATCACCGCCTGCCGAAAGTTAATTATTTCCTTATTGTTTGCAGCCGAGCTTATAATTATGAAAATTCGGCCACAACGCAAAAAAGCCGGTTCGATCAGAGCACTGATCGAACCGGCTTTCCCTTCTAATTTGACTTTCTCAGCAACACGCGTTCAATTCGCTTATCGGGCACAAACCAAAGCACCGCAACAAGCGCGAAGAAGAAGCAAGATACCCATGCGTTAAGATAGGCCGTCACGGTGGCTAATAGATAGATCAAAGGCGATATCTTTCCTTTGAAATCTTTACCCATCGCCGCCAGAATCGCAGAGTCGGATGGATGCTGGCCCAGAATCGCGCGCTGCAATAACCAATATGAAAGGGAGGCCAGCAGCAGCACGATGCCATACAACGCTGTTGGCGTGGGAGCAAAGTGACTCTCTCCAATCCACGCCGTAGAGAAAGGCACGAGAGATAACCAGAATAGCAACAGCATATTAAGCCACATCAGTTTTCCGTTCATCGTATGAACGGCATGAAGCAGATGATGATGGTTATTCCAGTAGATCCCAACGTAGATAAAGCTGAATAAATAACTGAGCAGCTTCGGAGCCAAACTTACCAGCGAATGCCACTCGTGTCCCTCCGGCACTTTCAATTCAAGCACCATGATCGTAATAATGATGGCTAATACGCCATCGCTGAACGCTTCCATTCGATTTGCTTTCAACTTGCACGCACTCTCCATTTATAGATGTATGTCTGGTTGTTTCGACACATTCGGCGGAAACCCTTTTTCACGCACGACAAAAAGGCAACCGGTGCGGCTGCCTTCTTTTGTCTATTAAGCGGCGGGTATATTTTTCTTAGCATCCCAGCCGCCTGTGATCGGAGTACGTATCCCTTTCGCATTCGTAATCCAGTACGTCCACTTGATTTTACCGTAATTCAGCACCGCGGTCTCTTCGGTATCATCGAAGGTGTAGCTGTTTATGGTTACATCTTCAAGCTCGAGCATCAGGAATGGTTGATTCCCATCTGCAGCATTGCGTGTATAGACAAGCTTGCCTTTCGGAATATGTAAGCCTTTCATCGCAGTCAGCATGATCGGTATGGAAGCTGCATCGGTCGATTTGGTAATGGTGAGAGAGGACAGACTGACTTTACCAGCCCCTGAACCTGCACCTGCACCTGCAGTAACGGAGCCCTGACTGGTTATGGAGAAAGAAGCACCTGTAATTGCACTCCACTTCTCATACCCTTTCATGGTAGATTCGCCGGATATCCCATCAAGCTGCAGCAATATGCTGCCGTTACTCGGTGCTGCCGCACTTGCCGGTACAATGCTGAGCGTAGCTAGCCATAAACAAGCAATCAAGACGGACGATAGCAGCTTCTTCAAAAATGATCACTCCTCCTTCGTTATAGATACATTATGTATCAACAAAAGGAGTATGACAATAACTGTTCGTTTCAAACTCGAAATTGCTGCACGCTTACTTCCCGTACAGCTTCTCAAGCGCTACACGCTGCGGTGGTTTTATATTGATTTTGGCACGAATATCGATTGCCTTCGCTTCCGCTTCTTCAATTCCGGCTGCTTGGGCAAGCTCGATTAGTGTACCCACTGCGACTACACCTGTTCGGCCACCGCCGCCGGCGCAATGGAACGCTACCTTCTTGCCGCTCTTATACGCACCAACAACTTCATCAATTGCTTTTTTAAATAGGAGATGGTCTTCAGCCGTATTGTCGCCAAGCGGGATTTGAATCCAATCGACAGCCGCACCCTCATACGCACAGCCGGTAGCCTCGGCACGCAAGTCGATGACGACATCCACCTCTTCGTTCTTGATCATATCCTCTACATCCGCAGCTCCGCCCATAAAGATTCGATCATGGATTAAGGCTTGATAGTTATTCTGTTTCATGTATAATGGCTCCTTCTCGTTTTGCTGACTCTGCCAGACTATATGTTTCAGCCTAGCAATAGTCTGAGAATATTGCAATTGAAGCTTCCACCTGCCTCTCGATGAAAATGTTGCTCGAAAGGCAGCATTTTCATCGTTCTCATACTGGCAAATATAAATTGCTGCTGATTATGCAACAATTCGTTTGGTAAGAAAGTGGGCATGTTTTAAGTAAAATTTAATTAAAGTTGTTTCCCTCCTGCTTACTGTGCGTAAGAAAAGAGGCCGATCTATTGCACATCAGCCTCTATCTTATTGCATTGCATTCAGTTATTCGATATCGTGTTCAATCCACGAACCAAGATCCGTGATGTGATGCGGGAACGATTGACCGAGCTCCGTGAAGATTAGACTGTACTCCGCATGACGCCCGCGCCGAATCGCTTGCAGCACGATTTTATTCCTGCCCTGACGCAGCTTAACCTCAGCATGATGCCGGTTCTCGGCCGTCCACCAATCATGGTGATCGGACTCACTGATTAATTGATCGTTGATCCACAAACGATAGGCTTCGGTATGCCCGAATATAATATTGACCTCACGGTCCTCCGGAAGCTCGATCTCCCGCTCCGCGTATACGACGCAAGGTCCCTGGAAGCCGATCAAATCTGAAACCGAGAACAAATCCTCGGTCACATTCATTAGCCGATAGTCCTTCGGATCGGCCTGGCTCCGATAATCTTTGCTCGCATCGGCCTTCGTATTGAGATGGAATTGACGCGTCAGATCGGCAACTTCGTCTCTGGTGCCTTTGAAGGCGCCGTAATACCATTCACCGAGCTCCGTGCGAGGAAGATCGATATGATTTTCCCAGAAAGGTCCGTATACCTTCCAGACTTGGGCCCCATTCAGACCGAAGACAAAGGTAGCTTCGCCATATCTGGCCGTCAGCAAGTTTTTCTCCGACAAGTAGGTGATCTGCTCCGGTACGCTTACCGTGAGCGTAACCGATTTGATTTCCCCTGGCTGTAGAACGATATGCTGCGAAGTCCAATCACTTAGCCAGCCACCAGGCAAGTCGACTGTCAATTGATCCACAGCGACAAACTCCGTCTCGTTCGACAGTCCGATTGCGATCGTCTTGCTCTCGCGCCATCCAACGACGGGAATCCCTTGATAATCCACGGAAAGGACAATCGAAGGCTGCGGTTCATACGATGGAATCGAACCGAGCTCGGATGGCAGGTCCGTGATCTCGATGGCCGAATTAAGCTCCCTCAAGATGGTCAAGCCAGCTACGCAAGTATCCTCAGCCAAGTCCGCCAGCTGATTGGAGCGGCGAGTTACTTTCACATCAAGCTTATAGCTCGTGTCATAGAAGGCATGCTTCTCAATTAAGCTGCGTGCCCCAAACATAATTCCGAGAAGAGCGCCTGCCGTCGCGCAGCTGCAATCGGTATCAAAGCCGCAATTCAAAGCGATCATCGTCGTCGCGAGGAAATCCCCTTTACCGTAAAACAAACATACCAGCGTAAAACCGATATTCTGATAGAGGTTCGTACAGTCCGGGTGTCCGTAATCGCGAATGATCCGAGAGCGGACCTGCTGCCAGGTCAAATCCTGCGAGGACCATGCCATCGTGTCCTCCACACGCCGGCGAATTCTCGTGCCCGCAGGCAAATACACCATGCCGTCCCGCAGTACCTTCATGAGATCGTTTTCGACGAATGCCATGGCTTCAACTGCCGCTAAGTACTGCTCTGCATAGATGGAATCACCTTCATGATCTAGCATGCCGTCGCGTCCTGCGAACACTGCCGCGAGCTCGGGATTGCCCGGAGCGACGCAAGCCCATATTTCGGAACGGATGGGACAGCCCATTCCGTTGATATAATAGCGATTATTGAACGCCCCCGATACAGGCGGATAGATACCACGATTATAGTTTTTCTTGAACCAAGCATATTCCCCCGGTACGAACGGATAACGCTCATAGAAGGCCTCCGCCAAATCCATCGATGTGAAATAAACCCCTTTCTGCTCTAGCACATGCAGCCATAACACTTGAAGATCCAAATCATCATTCGGCAGCATTTCTTTAATGGCGCGGGGGTCATACTCGTAATCGAACAGTTCCTTCCTGCCTTCGAAAGGGGCGCCGATCGTTCCGGCAATGCTTTTGCCCAGCCATGCGCCATACACTTTATCCAGATAATCCTCGTAGGTCAACCGGTATCCAGCCATCATCGCTCTCCCTCTTGTCCTTGAATTCGCTCCTGAAATTTAATCGTAACCAGCTCCCCGGCTTGCATCGCGATGCCGGTAGTTGATGCGTCATCGACCTTTTCCTTCACACTTTCATCTAACATTGTGGAATAGACGTCACTAGCCCCACCGAGAAGCACGCCTTCTACTTGCAAGTGGCCCGATTGATCCGGATTCCATAGACGAGCGACCCAACCTCCCCGATCCTCCGCTTGTTTCAGACAGCTCATGAATGGATGGGCGCCTGCCGTCGATTGGACAGACAGTAAGGAGCCGCAAGATGGCCAATGACCAGCATGCTGCAACGAGGCTTCTACCAGAAGAGGTGTCCGGAAATCGGAAGCATTCCCCAAACATTGTCCTTGGCGCCAATCCCCTTCGTGCGGAATTAACGCATATTCGAAACGATGCGGTCCTTGGCATTGCCCTCCCGGAGCCGGATAGTTGGCGCCGGCTGCTTGCCCGATGCTGCCTGCCGATCTGACTAACGTAACCTGCACAACGGTTCCTTTATCTCCGCCGCCATGAACAGCCTCATAAGCCGGGAGCCCTTTTGTCGATATACATAGTCCTTCTCGTCCATCCGATACATCAATAAATTCCTGGAACGGCTCGTCTCTCCATTCCCCGCCGCCATCTCTGACCTTCCGATCCACGACTAGAAAATGATCGTAGGCCGATACCTTATGCGCCGGAAGTCCCGTCTCGAAAGCGACTCGCAGCATATGGTCCTTGCAGGTATTATCGATTTCGAGCACGAGGTCCAGCCTCTCCAACTTCTCATATAGCGTTGCATACATCGTGATCGGAAGCCCAACCATCACCGAGGATCGTTTACCAGCTTGATTCGCTTCAGGCAGCTCCCAGGTCATGCCGGCTTTATAGACGATACGATCTTCAACATGTTCATGAAGCCGCCATCCCGTCGCCGTCCTCTTCCCAGCTCCAACTCCGGCTCCGCAATCTCTGGAATCTCGTTCATCGTGCTCCGCAAATTCATGATGGTCGTACAAATCGCCCGTCTCTTCCCGATCGAGCAAATAATGAAGCTGGCGATACTCACGCCCTGTGCGCTTATAGAGAAGATCGAACGTGCCATTCTCATGGAAGCGAACCCGGATCGCGTCATTCTCCATACCGTTCTCGCACAAGGAAACCCCAGAGGGAGCTGTTGCTGCTTCAATAGATACGTCTTCATTCCTCGGTGAACCGGGCTTGATCCAATAGGTGCGATAACCGGCTGCCGGAACATGATCCGCGATAAAATCAACCTCCAATACCGTAAACACCTGATCGTCCGCGCGCGTGTCCTCACTCGTCTTCGAAATCAACACCGCCAGCATGTCAGCGGTCATATATTCGCTTTCCAAATCTTTATTTTTGTCCGCGATATGGCGTATTCTCGCAGCAATGGGCTGCCCTTTCTCGTCGACCAGTCTATAAGAGTCATGCTTGAATCGCCTCGGAACTCGCACATAACGCTTCACAGGCCCTCCATGCGTGCGGCCAAGCGGATTGACCACCACAACGGCAATCGCAGCTTCTTCTTCCGAAGTAGTCGTATCGATAGCCCCTATCAAATGGTGGAGACCATCCTTGATCAAGTAAGCTCCGGTATGCTCTATTTCCTCGAATCGGTTCTGCATATCCTTGTGAACCTGATCCAGGCTGCAGCCGCAGATGGAATCATGCGGATGGTTCGCAAGCAGCAGCTTCCATAGGTTATGAATGAGCCCTTTCGGATAAGCTACGCCGCTTGCACTGGAAGCCATTACCCACAATGGCTCTACTAATCGCTGCAACAGAATTTCGCTGGCATCGTTCTGCTGCTTCAATCTCATATGAGAAGATAATGTGCCTACCAAATCCATCGGAAAGACATCTGAGCCGCGCATCTCTCCCGTATACGTGGACAGCCCTTCGGCTGCTTCTGCCACCGCGGCGAGATAATCTTCCGGCATTGCATAATGCAGCTCAAACGCTTCTTGTTGCTGATTCATATAATCAACTATCCCAGGCAATGAAGGCCGGGGCTCCATATGGTCAATTCCAACGGACATGTATAGATTTGAGGTTGCTGCCAAATCCAGCTGTTTCTGTGCCTCTTCAAGGAAGCTGCGTAAAGTCATCTCGGCATCAGGTGAAAGCGAAGACGGCTGGCTAATATCGGACCAAATATCCGGATAACTCAGAAATATGCCGTGACTGTAACCGTGATTGGCAGCTAAAACTTTAGCATTTGCCGGTCCCTGCCACCAAAATTCATACTGGGGAAGCTCATCATCCCACTTCGGACGTCCACGCCCAAACGTTGCATATTGAATTCCGAAGCCATTGAGAATCATCGGCAAACTCGCAATACTCCCGAAGGAGTCCGGCACATAACCGAGCATCATTGGCCTGCCGCGCATTTGCCGGATCAATTCCATGCCCATTAACAAATTCCGAATCGCAGACTCTCCATTCTCCAGAAACTGATCAGCCAGCACATACCAAGGACCGGTAACCAGCCTGCCCGACTCCATCAGGGCAGCCATCCGTTCCCTCTGTTCCGGTTTGATGGCTAAATAATCCTCAAGCACGATCGCTTGCCCATCAAGCAGAAACCGATAAGTCGGATGTTCGTCCATGATGGTTAGCAGCCGATCAATCAGATGAACCAAACGAACCTGAAATTGCCCTTTCGTCATGACCCATTCCCGGTCCCAATGCGTCGTCGGTGTAAGGAACATCTTCTTCTTCTCCATGATTACCTCCATTTGTTCAAAAAAAGGGCTGCCACCTTCCGGGAGCAGCCCTCTTCCGTTATCATTACTGCGCTTGTTTCGAAGCAACGAATGCCGCTGCTTGTTTCTTCACTTCCTCCAGCACCTTCTCGGCACCGGCTTTCTTGTATCTTTCGATCAGGTCATTGACTGCCGCGTCTACATCTTTTACAAGACCCATTTGGATCGGTGCAGAGTATTGTTTATCGATGTTCACGATGTTCGCAAGCTCCGTCTTGATGTTAGTCGTGTCGATGTTGAAGCCGTTCAGCAGGAATGGCTGCGCCTTCTCAAGCAACGCTTTCTTCGTGTCGATGTATTGCTGCGTATAGCTCTCAAGCGGCGGCCATTGGTCGCGGTTGTTGGACCACCAGCCTGCACCGTACATCGGATATGGATTCGGATCGGATTGGGCGATTACCATTTTGCCATCGGCATTCATCGTGTAGTTCTTGCCTTCGATACCGAATGCGAGCAGCATGTTATAAGCTTTGTCTTGATGCAGCAGATCGATTGCCATCAGCGCTCTTTCGTAGTTTTTCGATTTCGGCGAGAATGCGAAACCGTTACCTGTAGCTGGACGAGTCATGACGACTCCGCTGTCTGTCAGGTTGTTGACCGCTCCAAGCTCCCAGCCTTTAGCGATCATGTCGGAGCTGTATTGGGCATAGTTCTCGAACGCGTTTGCCCAGTAGCCGGATTTCCCTTCTTTGGCAAGGTCAGCCGCTGCCGTCTTCTGCGCGAATGCGTTCTTAGGCAGCAAACCTTTGTCCGCCCAATCCTTCATCGTTTTGGCAGCATCGATGAACTTCGCTTTGAAAGCATCGTCGAGTAAGCCGGTTATCGTATAGTTCGGATCGTCAGGGAAGAATCCGGTGATATACGGCGCTTCTTTAAGTACATAGTTCTTCATCAAGCCGCCGAAAATGCCTTGAATATCGGAAGCGGAACCGTCAACAGGAAGCATGCCTTTCTCATTGTCTTTCAGCGCTTGGAAGTAAGCTCCCAAGTCCTTGAAGGTTTTGATTTCAGGTACATTGTACTTTTTACGAAGATCTTCGCGGAAGAAACCTGTACCTACATCCAACTCCTTAAACGTTTGCGGAATCATGTAGATTTTTCCGTTTACGCGGGCATCCGTCCATTGGCCTTCGGACGTTGCCGCTGTCGTCAAAGGCATGAACTTATTGACGTCATCCATCGTGATTTCATGATAACCGCCTTTGGATGCATTGGAGCCGTAGTTGATGTTTCCGTAGATGACATCCCAATCCTGCGGGGAAGCCAGTACGAGCGGATACTTGGTGTTAATGTCTGCGAATGGAATATAAGTCAATTCAATTGTCGCGTTAATGTCGGCTTCGAGCTTCTTGTTGACTTCAGCCATGACCGCCTCATTGTCCTTCGGAGCTTCGCCGAGCAGAACGAATTTCAACGTTACCTTATCCAATTGCGGTTTCTCTGTGTTGTCGGCAGCTGTGTTATCGGCACCGGCGCTGTCTTCCGTGTTGCTTGCCGCAGCGTTGTTCTTCGTCTCATTGGCAGGCTTGTTGTTTGCTGCAGCATTGTTGGTATTGTCATTCTT
The DNA here is from genome assembly GCF_059686995.1 of Paenibacillus rhizoryzae. Classification (NCBI taxonomy): domain Bacteria; kingdom Bacillati; phylum Bacillota; class Bacilli; order Caryophanales; family Paenibacillaceae; genus Paenibacillus; species Paenibacillus rhizoryzae. The sequence goes on from NZ_JCAALT010000004.1 coordinate 125,739, forward strand.
GGAACAAGCGGACAAGATTAACATCAAGCAGAGCATTAGCGATAAACCAAGACTTAATGCTTTCGATTTCTTGCTCATCTTTGTTTAACCTCCCAATTATTGAATGAACTATGTTAAACCGCTCTTGCGGAATTAACCAAACTCTACTAGCCTTTGACTGATCCAATCGTGAGACCGGCTACAAAATACTTCTGAACGAAAGGATACGCGAATACGATTGGCCCTGTCGCTACGACTGTCAGAGCAAGCTTAACCGTTTGCTGCGGGAGCTCAATGGCAGACGCAGCACCATTATTCTGGAGCATCTGCTTCGCAAAGGTCGTGGAGCTCAGAATTCTGTAAAGCGTGTACTGTAGCGGAAACAGGTTGTCTTTGGTGATGAACAGCGTTGCCGTATACCAATCGTTCCAATAACCGAGGGCGATGAATAACCCGATCGATGCGAGTGCCGGCTTGAGCAGCGGGAACACGACTCTGATGAAGATGGAGAAGTCATTCGCGCCGTCGATCTTCGCCGATTCGGAGATGGAATCCGGAATGCTGTTCGCGATATAGGTTCTCAGAATCAGGATGTAGATGACATTGAACATCCCGTTCAAGAGCAGAATCATCATCGTATTGCGCAGCTGCAGATAGTTGGACATCAGCAGATAATAGGGAACTAAGCCGCCGCTGAACAACGTGGTGAAGAAGAGGTAGAAAGCCATCCCATTGCGGTACTTCACATCTTTTCTGGCGAGTACATAAGCGGTCATCGATGAGAAGAAGATGGATATTCCGGTACCTGCTACCGTAAGGAATATCGTGACCAGATAACTGTGAAAGATCTTCTCCGGCTCCAGAAAAATGAATTTATAAGCGCCAAGATCGAATGTCCTCGGAAGAAGCGAGTAGCCATACTGCAGGATCGAGCTCTCGGATTGAAAGGATCCCACCAGCAGCATAATGAACGGCAGTATTGTGGCGATGCCAATGAAACCCACGACGATGAACGCGATAATATTAAAGGTGATGACGTCTTTTCCCATTTTCATAGATTTGATCCGCCTTCCCTGCTCGAACCGAGAGTGATTAATAGAGCGCATAATCGCTGTTCCATTTCTTAACGCCCCAGTTAACCGCGTAGATAATAAAGAAGCTCAGAACAGATTGGTACACGCCGCCGGCGGAAGCCATGCCGAAGTCGTTCGCGAAGACGAGGGAGCGGAAGACGAACGTATCGATAATGTCCGTCTTATCGGCCAAGAGGCCATTGTCGCCGATTAGTTGATAGAACATATCGAATTCGCCGCGCATGATTCGGGACAGTCCGAGCAGAACAAGCGTAATGATGGTCGGCTTCAGCATCGGAATCGTAATGTACCAGATGCGTTGGAACAAATTCGCGCCGTCGATTTTGGCCGATTCGTAGCTTTCATGGTCAATTCCCATAATTGCCGACAGGTACAGCACGCTGGAAAAGCCGATGCCCTTCCATACATAGAATAGAGGCAGAAGGATGAGCCATATATTCGGATTCGAGTAGATATCGATCGGCTCTGCGCCGAGCGACTTCAGCCACGAGTTGAGCGCGCCGTAATCATAGTTGAAGATATTGTAGAAAAACGCCGAGACGGTAACCCAGGAGATGAAGTAAGGCAGGAACATGAAGGTTTGTGCCGTCTTCTTGAAGTATTTGCCCATCATTTCCGCGATTAGGATGGCCACCAGCACCGATAAGAGCGTGCTTACCGTCAGAAACACGAGATTGTACAGCACCGTGTTCTTCGTAACGAGCCATAGCTTGCCGGATTCGAAGAAGTATTTGAAGTTTTCGATTCCATTCCATTTGCTTCCGAAAATGCCGCCGTCGTAGGAGTACTCCTTGAATGCGATGACGATACCCGGCATCGGAAGATAAGCCAGCACGAGAAAGTAGATCCCGACGGGCAAAAACATCAGATAGAGAATTCGGTTTTTCATAATCTCATAGAAGAAGCCTTTTTTCTTCTGAACCGCTTGCATTCAACCACCTCTTACCGAATGTCGTTTATTGGTTGCGCTTTCATAATTCATAATAAAGCGTTTTCAAAGTCCGTGCTACGAGAGAAAATTACGATCCCTTTGCAATCTTACGCAACACCCCCAAGAGACTACGGTCGACTGACTATACGGCCCATCTTATCATAGGGTGATGTGCAATTGTACAATCACGGCGTCCTAATCGCAAAGAAAGCTTACTGGAATTTCTCCTCCGAGCACGCATGCTCTTTCGGAAAATTCAAGTAAGCTCCTCATTCAAAAGCTTCAAACTAACGGTTCAACCAATTCGACTTGCCATTCCTGCCAAGAAACTAAGCATGAACTGTACCGCGAGGCGAGAAGTCACGTTGCGCACATCCACGGATGGGTCAATGCAAACAAAATCAATCCCCATCACCTGCGGCAAAGCCCCGAGACGGTACAACGCATCAAGCGCATCCCACGGATTCATTCCCCCAGTCCCGATAGCCGGGCAGCCCGGCGCGAAGGCTTGATCGATGACGTCTACATCGAAGCTGACATAGATTGCTTCCGTTCCGTCGCCCGCAAGCGCGAGCGCTTGATCGATGACCGGATCGATGCCCATGCGGCGCACATCCCGCGAGGTAAACACGTGTACGCCCTTACTCTTCACATAATCGTGATAGGGCTTCGCATTCATAAAACCTCGGATGCCGACTTGCACGATATTGTGCCCGTCTACTGCGCCCGATTCCAATATCCCACGGAAAGGAGTGCCATTCGTAACGCCGCCGTCTTCGAAATTCCGCACGTCATGGTGGGCATCGAAATGGATGATCCCTACTTTCTTGCCCGGATACCGCCGGCTGAAAGCTTTAATGGATGGGCAGCTTGTCGAATGGTCCCCGCCCAGAATGATCGGAACTATTGAAGGCTGAGCCCCGTAAATCGCGTTCATGCTTTCCTCGATGCGACGGTGGCATTCCGCGATATCCGTCACGTGCATCTGAATGTCGCCGAGGTCGCGGACGGCCATGTCCTGCAAATCAACGCCATATTCGAGCGAGTATGTCGTAAACGACTTGAATGCCGTACGAATCGCAGCCGGCGTCGTCGAAGCGCTCGATATTGAAATGGAAGGTTTGGAGAGCGGTACTCCGATGATGCCCGCAAGCAATTGCTCCTTGCCGTCCCACTCTCGAATCCAGTGAGCAACCTTTGTCTCCAGATGATCTCTAAACACAGCCTCATCGGGTCTTTTAAGATTAGGGATCTCCAGGCTCATGGCAACGTCCCCTCCTTCTTAGCTTGCTTTGTCACGATTTGCCGATCCCAAACCGCGGCATTCCCGTTCTTGATCACGCCATACGTATGGTTGATGCCGAAATGATAGGGCAGATAAGCAAGATTCGGCGCGTCGAATATCGTAATGTCCGCGCGTTTCCCTACTTCAATCGAGCCTATTTGATCGCCTCGCCCAATCGCGTTTGCCGCATTGATCGTGCAGGCCGTCAGTATCTCTTCCGGCGTCATCTTCAAATTTAGTGAGGCAAGCATGATCACGAGCTGAATGGATTCGGTCGGACAAGATCCCGGATTATAATCGGTCGACAGGGACACCGGCAGGTTGAAGTGGTCGATCATTTCCCGAGCACGGGCATGTTTGTTTAGTCCAAGGTTAAACGAAGTGCCAGGCAGCAGCACCGGGATGACTCCGTTTGCCGCAAGCAAGCGCAAGCCTTCATCGGATGCAGCCAGCAAATGCTCAGCGGAAATCGCGCCGATTTCACTCGCTAATTCAGTACCGCCGAGCGATTCGATTTCATCGGCATGGATTTTGGGAAGCAAGCCTTGCCGCAGCCCTTCGAGCAAAATGCGGCGAGATTGTTCGACGGTAAAAACCCCATGCTCGCAAAATACGTCGCAAAACGCAGCCAACCCTTCTTTCGCCACTTCGGGAAGCATGTCGCACACGAGGTCCACATAATCCTGCGTCCTGCCTTTATACTCAGGCGGCACGGCATGCGCACCCATAAACGTTGAAACCACGTCAATCGGATGCGTTTCATCCAGCCGTTTCGCCGTTCGCAGCTGCTTAAGCTCATCCGCTAAGGTAAGGCCATACCCGCTCTTCGCTTCTACCGTCGTGACCCCCTGCAAGAGCATAATATCGAGGCTTCGATAGGCCTTCTCATATAATTGCTGCTCGCTTGACGTACGGGTCGCTTGAACGGTGCTGAGTATACCGCCGCCTTGAGCCAGAATATCCAGATACGGGACACCGGAACGTTTGAGAGCGAGTTCATGCTCCCTAGAGCCGCCATGAACCAGATGCGTATGCGGATCCACGAGGCCCGGCGTGACCAGACACCCGCGAGCGTCTAGCGTCTCCGTAATTTCGATGCCCTGCAGCTGGTTTGTCACTTCCTCTTCGGAACCGACAACCGCAATTCGGCCGCCCTGGATCGCGATCGCAGCGTTTGTAATCTCCCGGAGCTCCTTCATCTCTCCTCCGTAACGAGGTGCGTTACCAATTGGGGTTACCAAGCGGCCGATTCCTGTCAGCAGTAAGTCTATCCGTTCTATGATCGTCACGCTCCTTAAGGTTATTGCGCGGCATCCTAGTCGCGCATAGGGATACGGATTCCGTGTTTCTCCGCGCTGTCGACGGCTTCGTCGTAACCGGCATCCACGTGACGGATGACGCCCATTCCCGGGTCTGATGTCAATACGCAGCGAAGGCGTTCGGCTGCTTCATCGGTTCCATCCGCAACGACAACCATGCCCGCATGCAAGGAGTAGCCCATACCGACGCCTCCTCCATGATGGACGGACACCCAAGATGCCCCAGCCGATGTGTTGATGAGCGCGTTCAGAATCGCCCAGTCGCCAACCGCGTCAGATCCGTCCTTCATCGCTTCCGTCTCCCGGTTCGGCGATGCCACGGAGCCGCAGTCCAGATGGTCGCGGCCGATGACGATCGGTGCTTTCAACTCGCCGTTCTTCACCATGTCGTTGAGCGCGAGACCGAACTTTTCCCGTTCTCCGTAACCGAGCCAGCAGATACGTGCCGGAAGACCCTGGAACGCTACGCGCTCGCCGGCCATCTCAATCCAGCGGCGGAGATGATCATTCTCCGGAAACATGCGGAGGACGAGCTCATCCGTTTTGCGAATGTCTTCCGGGTCGCCGGAGAGCGCTGCCCACCGGAACGGACCTTTGCCTTCGCAGAACAGAGGACGGATATAGGCGGGCACGAAGCCGGGAAATTCGAAGGCATTCGCTACCCCCTCATCAAACGCGACTTGACGAATGTTGTTCCCGTAATCGAACACGACCGAGCCGAGCTTCTGCAAGTCCAGCATCGCCTGAACGTGGGTTGCCATGCTTGCCTTGGACAGCTTCATGTATTGCATCGGATCACTCGCTCGCAGTGCCGCCGCTTCTTCCATGGAATAACCGGCGGGAATGTAACCCACAAGCGGATCATGCGCGGAGGTTTGGTCTGTCACGAAATCCGGCTTGATGCCGCGCCGCACGAATTCCGGATAGATATCGGCCGCGTTCCCCAGTAGGCCAATGGCAAGCGCTTCTCCTTCTGAAATGGCTTTGTTCGCCAGTGCCAAGGCTTCATCCAGCGTTTCCGCAAGAACATCGCAGTACCTCGTTTGAATGCGCCGATCGATGCGCGTACGATCGACTTCAACAGCGATGACGACGCCTTCGTTCATCGTGACAGCCAGCGGCTGAGCGCCGCCCATACCGCCTAGCCCCGCCGTCAGAGTCAGCGTGCCTTTAAGCGTACCGCCTGCATGCTGGCGGGCGGCTTCGGCGAAGGTTTCATACGTCCCTTGCAGAATTCCCTGGGTCCCAATATAAATCCAGCTTCCGGCAGTCATCTGGCCGTACATCATAAGCCCCTTCTGCTCCAGCTCGCGAAAGTGCTCCCAAGTTGCCCATTTCGGCACGAGTACGGAGTTGGACAACAATACGCGAGGTGCGCGTTCATGGGTTCTGAAGACGCCGACCGGCTTGCCGGATTGGATCAGCAGCGTTTCGTCGTTCTCTAATCGCTGCAGCTCACGCACGATAGCATCATAGGAAGGCCAGTTGCGGGCTGCTTTGCCAATACCGCCATAGACGACCAGGTCTTCCGGACGCTCCGCAACCTCAGGGTCAAGATTATTCATCAGCATTCTGAGAGCTGCTTCCTGCACCCAGCCTTTGCAAGACAATTCCGTACCGCGCGGGGCACGAATTACGCGTTTTGGTTCCGGTTGATTATACGTTGTCATATCGGATCCTCCCATGGAACATGATTGGTTAATAGAGCGGTCCCGTTATAGCTTCCACCGCGACCAGAAATTCGCCGGACAGCAAGGCGGCAGCCGTTCTTTCGATATCTGCTGAAGTAGAGCGGTCATCAACAACCGGCGGAACGAGGGATCTCAGCTTCCCATATAACGCGCGCGTTGCTGGAGCTAACCCGTCAACGCCGATAAATTCGGCTGCTTCAGCAGCGCATATCAATTCAATCGCCAGCACTTTGGAAACGTTGTCAATCACTTGTACCGCATGTCTGGCGGCCGTTGTCCCCATGGAAACATGATCCTCCTGGTTGGCCGATGACGGAATGGAATCCACGCTTGCCGGATGGGCGAGCACTTTATTCTCCGAAACGAGCGATGCGCTCACATACTGCGTAATCATCAAACCTGATCCGATGCCCGGGTTGTGGCTGAGGAAAGCAGGCAGGCCGCCGGACAGCGCCGGATTAACGAGTCGTTCCGTTCGGCGTTCCGAAATATTCGCGAGCTCGCTCATGCCGATTTTTAGAAAATCCATGGCAAACGCAATCGGCTGACCATGGAAATTGCCTCCCGAGATGACTTTCCCATCCTCTAGGAATAAGAGCGGATTATCGGTAGCGGAATTGATTTCGATGGTCAGTTTATCCTGCACGTAATCCAGCACTTGGCGAGTAGCGCCATGTACCTGCGGCAGACAGCGAAGCGAATAAGCATCTTGAACCCGGATCTCTCCCTGCCGCGTCGTTAATTGACTGCCGTTCAGCAGCGTCCGGAGATTCTTGGCTACGCCGATCTGCTCGGGATAAGGCCGCGCGAGATGTACTTCCTCCGCGAATGCTTCCGGGATCCCGCGCAAGCTTTCCAAAGTGAGCGAAGCAATCGCGTCTGCAATTTGGGCCAATCGCTGTGCTTTTATGAAGGTGAGAGTGCCGATGGATGTCATGATCTGGGTGCCATTAATGAGCGCCAACCCCTCTTTGGCTTGCAAGGTGATCGGTTGCAGCCCTGCTTTGGTTAGCGCCGCAGCACCCGGAAGCCGCTCCCCTTGATAGAAAGCCTCCCCTTCGCCCATCAGCACAAGCGCCAGATGGGAAAGCGGCGCTAAATCGCCGCTGGCGCCGAGCGAGCCTTGCTCGGGTATAACGGGATGTACGCCTAAATTGATACAATCGATCAGCAATTGCAGCGTGACCGGACGAATGCCCGAATACCCTTTGGCAAGCGCATTGGCGCGAAGAAGCATGAGTGCCCGAACCGTCGCTTCCGGCAAAGGGCTCCCTACCGCGCAGGCGTGACTGCGAATTAAGTTGATTTGCAGCTTCGCGGCGTCTTGAGGCGAGATGTGCACATCACTGAATTTACCGAAACCCGTACTTACGCCGTAAACGACTTTACCGGCGTCAACCAGCTCCTCCACCATTTCACGGCAGCTGTTCACGCGCCCGGCCGCTTCCATACACAAGACGACAGCTCTTTTCGCGAATGCCACTTCCATGACCATTTCAGGCGTTAGCTTCTTTCCATCCAGCACGATAGGCGTCATGTCAACACCCCTCTCTTGTTGTTCAGCGACTAACATGGCGAGTGATCCCCTTTCTTGCTTTAATATAAGAAAGGGACCGAGCGGAAGCTTTAAGCTTCCACGCGGTCCCTTTTTGAAAAGGGGATATGCGATTGTCCCGTATTATGCTTTCGCCAATACTTCATCGCGACCCACTCGTTTCAGTTGTATTTTCATTTCATCTTTAATTGTCACATGCCGGTTTGAATGTTGTCAATGGGATCTCGCGGATTCCACGCAGGAAAAGTGCCTTCTCGTTCACCACGGCAGCTCAATCATGACGGTGACACCGGAACCCTCATTGCGCCGATAAGTAAGCCCATATTCCTCCCCATAGAGAAGCTTGATTCGTTTATTGATATTGTTGGCGCCATATCCGTGGAAGGGATCCGTTCGATCCATATTGAAAATACGCTCCAGATTTTGCTGCGAAATACCTACCCCATCGTCCCTCACCATAATGACGAGCTTGCCAGGGACTGCATTTGCGCTGATCGTAATGGTCCCTGTCTCGCTCTCCGTCTCCAGAATGCCGTGTATAATCGAATTTTCGACCAGCGGCTGCAGGGTGATCTTGGGCATCGGATGCTCGTATAAGGCTTCCGGAATATCAACTACCAGCGTAATTCCGTTCTTGAATCTGGCGTTCTGAATGTCAATGTAGGCCGCGATATGCTCCACTTCATTGCGCAAGGAGACGATGTCCTCCCCTTTGCTTAAGCTAAGCTTATAGAATTTGGACAGCGATTGGACCAGATCATAGATGCCTTGCTCCTGAATCCGCATCGCCTTCCAGTAAATCAGGTCGAGCGTATTATAGAGAAAATGAGGATTAATCTGTGCCTGCAGCGCCTTGAGCTCCATCGACTTCACTTCTTGGCCGAGCGCATATTTCTCATCGAGCAGCTGAGCGACCTTGGCGATCATCGACTTGAAGTTCCGCGATAATTCCCCGATCTCATCCTTGCCTTCATGCTGAATTTGCAGGTCGAAATCCCCCTGCTTGACACTCTTCATCTGTGAGATCAAGCCGCGGATTCTGCGCGTGCCCGACGCAGCAGCCAGAAAGGCCAACGGCAGCAGGAATATGGCGATTAAGAACGCAATGAGGAGCATTTGCTCCATCGCTTTCTTTTGCGAGCCTAGAATCTCCTTATACGGGGTCAAACTGACCAAATACCAATCCGAATCCTCGACCAGCTGTGCCCCCACCAAATACTCTGCATTGTCAAAAACCCGCTTGCCCCAGACGCCTTCCTTGAACTGATCGTTCGTACTTCCTTTCAGAATGTCCGTCTTGAACGACAGCATGCCCGAATTCGCATGGGAGGAATGGACCATAATCTCGCCGGCTTGGTTGATGAGGAAAACAGAAGATTCCTTCGTAAACGCAACGCGATCCAGAATGGATTCGAAGATGCTCTTCGGAATATCGACACTGAGTACCCCTATGACATTCTGGAAGCTTTCATTATCGAAGATACTTCTTGCGATCGTAAACGTTGGCGTCTTTTCCTTCTGCAATTCGTTCAACATGATCATGCTGGGGAAAACCTCAAACGTGGTGCTGCTCTTATTCAAATTCGCATACCAGGCGGTGTCCGCGATGCGATCCGTGCTCATGACATCGTCGGTTTCGTTCGTGCTCGCAACGGCCTGAGAGGTATATAAGCTTGTTTTAATAATGTCTTCGCTCGGTTTCGTAATATAAAATTGCTTACGGATGCCTTCCACATCGAAGCTCCATAATCCATAACTGTTGTAGTAATAGCTCGCGCCGCGATGCAAAATATCTTGGATCTTCTCATTCGAGGCTAAGATCGTTAAGAAGTTCTTGGCTACATAAAGCTTAAACTCCATGAAGGAACGGCTCTGTTCGAATACTTGCCGGGAGGAATACCTTGCTTGCGCCTCGAGATCCTTAGACGAGATGCGGTAATTCACGATAATAAACAACGTAAACGGGATCGCAAGCAGCAGTAAATATTGCAGGAAAAGCTTGTAATGCATTTTTAAATCGCGGTAGATGTTAACTCTCATAGAGTTGCTTCATCCTATACTCGGATGGTGTGGAGCCCGTATATTTCTTGAACAGCGTTGAGAAATAGTTCGTATCCGTAAGTCCGATCTCGGTCGTAATATCGTACAGCTTCTTATTGCGATCCTGCAGCAGCTCCTTCGCTTTCCCAATTCGAAGCTCCGTAATGAACTCGTTCAACGTACGGCCGGTCGATTTCTTGAAAAAAGCGCATAAATACGTTTGACTCAAGAAGGTGTGCTGCGCGATGGTCTGAATCGACAATTGATTGCTGTCGAAGTGGCTTGCGATATACTTCTTGATCTCATCGATTTTCTCGATGCCGCCTGCCTTGTTCTCCGACCTCTGCATCGTCATTTCGATATTCGACAGCAGAAACTCGGTGAGCTCGCGAAGAGTGATGCGCGTATCGATTTCACGCCACATATAGGTAGTTTCCTGTTCATCCCCTGAATCGGCCGCGTCCCATTGCATGGTCACCTCAAACAGAATACGGAGATGATTGAAATAGAGATTTCTGATTTTGTTGGTGTCGGGATCTCCGGCAGCGGCAATGGCTTCTGTCATCTGACTCACATAGGCGACAATCGCTTCAGGAGGCTCGCTTCTAAGCATTTTCTTAAACCGCGTATAGACGGTCTTGTCCAGCTCATAACAGGCAGGCACAGCGGAATTCGGAAAATAGATCCGATTCGTTCCGGAGTAAAATTGACGCTTCGCTGCCTCGGACGCAGCCTTATATAGCACGGAGAATTCATCCGTTCGGACAGTTTGGTAGCTGCAGCCGGCAGATAGCGAATAGGTGCCCTGCGAAGCCTCTTGAATCAGCATCAGCAAATGGTAGGCGAATTCCTCTGCTTTGGTCTGCTGCGATGCGGTTGAGGCAGGCGATGTGGCGTCATTCGCGATGATTGCCAAACATTTATCCCCCACGAATCCGGCGATATAGCTTCGATTCGCGGCGTCAGGGGCATGATTGAGCAGCTGCAGAATTCGCTGTTTGATTATGGTTTTCTCGTCTTCAGCCGTCGCCGAGGACCAATTAAACAGAAACGTATAGACGCGATAGGGTTCTTCTTTGGATAACGGCAGGATGCTGGCGTCAACACGCTCCATCCAGTCGGATAGATCGGTTTTGTTGCAGATCGCATCCACAACGATTTCTTCACGCCGGTACTGGATATCCACGGTTTTATTCGCCGCAATGACAATCTTCTTCACCACGGCTGTGAACAGGGTTTTCAGTTGTTCCATATCGACCGGCTTGTCTAAATAATCGACAGCATGCAATTGAATGGCCGATTTCAAGTACTCCTTGTCCGAGAAACCGCTTAGGAATACAATCTCACACTCCGGATAGAGGTCGCGGACTCTTTGTGCCAGCTCAATGCCATTCATCTTCGGCATGCGAATATCGGTCAGCAATATCGACGGCTTGAACTTCTCCGCAAGCGCAAGCGCTGCAATGCCATTCTCCGCCGAATGCGCTTCTGTAATTCCCCAATCGGACCAGGGCACCAACTCCATCAAGCTATCGCGCGTCGTTTCTTCATCATCGACTATCATTAAGTTAATCACCCTGCTCCCCCTCCCTGTAATCGCTTTCAGACAAATCCATTATACAACGAATGCACGCATCTGGAATGCATGTGTTGAAATAGCCGTCTGTTAATGCAAGAAGCCTCCCAATCCACCGGTCAAGTGGAATGGGAGGCTTCTTCTGCGAATATCGTTCAACGCGGCTGCAGTAATAGTTGGCATCCATTCTTACCTAGCGTTCTCCCGGGCAGACTCCCCCGTCAAACGTCTGCGCACCATGCTGGTTGCCGGAAGCGAACATATCCGCCCGATATATTGATCAAATCCCTCCGCGAGCACCTTATGCTGGAACTCCGACTTGGCCCGTTTATACCCGGCCCGCACAAGACGCTCCCGCAGTGCGGCATCGCTGGCAAGCCGAACGACGCTGCCGGCGATTTCAATCGGCGACTCCGGATCGACAAGCAGACCCGTTACCCCATCCAGTACCGCCTCGGATGCTCCGCCGGAACGCCCGGCGATGACCGGAACGCCTACGGAGGCCGCTTCCAAATACACAATCCCGAATCCTTCCGCGTCTCCCCGCTCCAGCTCCCGGCTCACCATGATGAACTGATGCGCTGCATTATAATAATCGTTCAAACGCCTGCTTCCGCTTACGCTGCCGACGAACAGCACCGCTTCCGCAACCCCCGTCGTCCGTGCAAGCTGCTCTAGTCGCTCTCGGTCCGGTCCCTCTCCGACGATCACGTATATGGCATGCGGAATATGCCTTAGAATGGCCGGCATAGACCGGATCACCGAATCATGGCCTTTGCGCGTCACCAGCCTTCCGACCGTCAACAGCACATATTTCCCTTCAAGTCCTTGCTGCCGGACCCACTCGCCGTCAACCGAACACTTCCCGTATACGCGCTCGACCCCGGGATGGACGAGTCCGATTCTGCGAGGGTCGACCCCATAGTCCTCGACGAGTTTCTTCGTAAACTGGCTGTTCGTGAGCACGCCATCTGCTTTGCGCAAAATCAGCTTCACGACTGCGTTCAAACCGACGAATCGGCGGAACATCAGCATATCCATCCCGTGCGTGGATATGATGTAGCGCCGGCCGCCGAACATCCGAAGCAGCAGTCCAATAAACCCGATCAGATCATAGCCGTATAAGGTAACATCCGGTTCTTCGCCGCGAAGCGTCCTGCGCACCTGACGGAACAAGCGGCCCCAACTGGCCGCGTCCACGCGTTCGTCCCGCAAGAAAGGACCTCTGACGATCCGGAAAGGCACGCCCTCGTCGAAAGCGCCGCTCTCCGGGTATTCCGGCGCAACGACAGTCATCTCATGTTTGCTGTGCATCGATAAATTATAGTAATAGTTCTGCATGCCGCCGATGCCCGGCGGAAACACGCCTGTTACGAGAACGATTTTTCTACGCTTCATCATAGGTCCTCACCTTTCTCGTCAAGTAGCTTGCCGCCCGCACGACAGCCCAGAACAGTACCTCCGCCATCATGTTCCATAAGCGTGCGATCACCGAAATATAAAGCGCCGTCTCCGTACCCAATCGGAGCGACAGGAAGTAGACCAAGAACCCCTCTCTGACCCCAAGTCCGCCCGGAAGCGGACTGAATAACCCGAGCAGCCAGGAGGTGGCGAAGGTCCCTGCGGCGTACAGCAAACCGATGTTGCCTCGGTCAAAGCTGTTCGTCATCATCCAGAAGGCGATGCCCATTACAAAATGGCTGCCGAGAAAGCAGGCCAAATAGCCGAAAAACTGTTTGCGCGTTAAACTCGCCCGAACGCCTTCCGCCGCTGCTTTCGTTTCCGCCGTCGTGCCTAAGGAAGTCTGAAGCTTGCCGAAGACCTGCCGCAGCACTTTCCAACGCGACAGTTGGCTGAAACGCCGGCGCAGCCACGCGGACCCCTTATCGTAGTAAACGTATGTCAGCGCAAATACGGCCAGAATCGCGACCGTACTGGCGATCGGCGCGATATCCAGGCTGACCAGCAGAATAAGGGTATAGCTTAGCGCCGCGGAAACAAGCAGAATATTCTCGTAGACGATAGACGCGAGCTGCGCATCCATCGCAACCCCTTCGCGCGTGGCGAGTACGACGCGGCCCGCATAGTTCCAGAAGCCGCCGGGGATATACTTGGCGAATTGGGAATCGATGAAGATCCGCAAACCGAGGAGCAGCCGCAGCTTCGGGCTATCCGCCGTGCTTGCCGACTTGCTTGCCGTTGCACTCGCCGCAGCGTTCACGATCAGCACCCAAATGCCGGCCTGCAGCATCAGAAATAAAGCAAACACCAACAAGGACATGTAGAATTTCGCGTTCGCGTGCAACAGGAAGGTTGCGATGTCCGCCAGTCGAAGCGGAATGTTCCACACTACGAAATAGACAATAATGCCCAAGAGCGCGATTTTGACCGCCGCCGGCGCCAATTTCCGAAGCACCGCCACCACTTCATCACCTCCCGATTCGGTAGAAGCCATCCTTCAATCCCTTCATTGTAGAACCGGACTGTTTCCGCAATGTCATCCGAATATGCGATTCCAATGAACATATACGCGAGGCATCGGACCGAATGTGAAGCCGCCCTGTCGCTCTCACTTTCTTCCATGACTGCACGACAAAAAAGGAGGTGACCCGCCGTCATCAAGGATGACAGCGGGACACCCCCTTGCTCACACTATTGACTCCCTTCACTTCTGCTGCGGCGGCCATACGATTGTTCCGCTTCGGTTCATATAACCTCGTACATAATCCCGTGAGTCCGGGACGTTAATATAAACCTCTGCTAACTCCCCGGCGAACGAGGCCGCCCATTCGAGCTGCTCCTTGATCACAAACTTGCCGGACGTGTTGATAAAGCCGTATTTCTGCCCCGTGCTTGCCGGTGCCAGACCGCCGGAGAAGGTTCCGCCCGCTTTCATATTCTGAATGATCTTCTGTCCTTTCTTGTTGATATAGAAGGTCACACCATTGCGCTCAACAAAGGCCAGCCCCTCTGAGAACGGCTGCGCCATCGAGAACTGCGGCTTCAATATATATTTCCCGGCTTTATCGATATAGCCATACTTGCCATTCTCATACACGGCGGCAACGCCATCCGAGTATGACCCTGCTTGGGTAAAGCGAGGAGATACCACCAGCTTCCCCGATGTGTTGATAAAGCCGAACTTGCCATTGAAGGCCAGCTTAACGGCCGCCATTCCCTCTGAGAAGTCTGTGGTGTAGCTGAATTGATACGGAATCACCAATTGGCCCTTCGTATTGATGAAACCGGAAGCTTTACCAAGATTGACGCGGGCGAGCCCCTCCGAGAAATGATAGGCATTCACATAGATCGGCTCAATCGCGGTTTGCCCCCGGCTGTCCTTAAACCCGTACCGGAGTTCAGACTTCCCGCTAGCCCCTTGAATCTTCGTTCCAAATAGTGTCAGCCCATCGTACATCAAGCTGCAAGTATTTAACGGGCATTCGAACAACTTGTCTCCTGCAAGGCTATAGTACGTCTGCTTCTTCTCTGCAAGATTCGTGATTGCATAAGCATTCCCCGGTTCGTTGTCGTACCATATTCCATCGTATATCGGTGCAACAACCGGCTCACCTTTACTATTAATAAGTCCATATTTGCCATCCAGTTCGACGCGATAAAGTCGTTCCGCGGCTGGCTTCTGCACAGCGGCCGTCGGTTTACCAGTGACAGACATCTCTGCCTGTCCGTGCGCCACCCAAGCAATACTTATCATCGTAAGCATCATTGCAGCGATAGCTGCGACCCGTTTCAGCATTTGATTGCCCCCTTATTTTCCAATAACATGTAGAATAGCTCATTATCTAGACGTGTAGGGGCGAGAAAAGTGTGCAAGGGATATTAATTTCCCCTTAAACGAACAGGCTGCCGAGATTCATCTCGGCAGCCTGTGTTTCGTGCGATTTTATAAGATCAATTAGAGCAAGCCTTTTTCCTTCAAGTTCAGATAGCTGGCTGTTGCCGTCTCGATTCCCGAGAGGTTGCGGAGCTGATCCTGCTCGACCGTCATCCATTCCACACCGATTTCGGTAGCGGCCTCAATCGATGCCTGGATGTTGACCACGCCTGTTCCGACAGCGGTCCACTTCCCGACTTCGTCTGTGCCATATACATCTTTCAAGTGAATCGCCGGTACACGGCCCGCCATCTTGCGAAGAATATGTGCCGGATCTGCACCGCCCAGTGTAATCCAAGCCACGTCCATACGGAAGAAGAGATGTTTCGGATCGGTATGCTCAGCCAGAATGTCCAGCGAATATACGCCGTTGAACGTTCTCTCGAATTCATGCGCATGGTTGTGATAGCAGAAACGCAGACCCTCAGCCGCAAAACGAGCACCTGCGGCATCGTACAATTCAGCATCGCGAAGCAGCTGCTCCCGATTATCGACTACGTCCCACCAGAACGTAACATCCTTCGTTTGCAGGGCATGAGCCTCGCGAATGAGGCGGTCTACTTCCTTCTCGTCGCGAAGCAGCTCCTTGCTTGGAACACTGTGAGTTACTACTTGGAGTCCCAGTTCGTGGAAACGTGCGACATTGGCATCGACATCGCCCTTAAGCAGCTCGCCGCCGCCTTCGATTCCCTTATAGCCGATTTCAGCGACACGTTTCATCGTTCCCCAGAAATCCTGTTGTGCTTCTTCATGCACGATTCCAATTAAACCGAGCTTCGGTCTTGTCATGGTTCGTTTCCCGCTCCTTTATTTCGCAAAGTGGCCTTCATTAAGCATGGTGATGAACGGGCTGTCCGAAACGCCGGTAAGCGGAAGCTCAACCCGAGCATTACGTCGAACCGACTCATATACGGCAAAAATAATTTCCGAAGCGCGAGTCGCCTTCTGATGCGACGCCTGGGGCTCTTCCCCCGTCCCCAAGCAGTCGATCGCATGGCGGACATAACCGATCATCTGATCGGACATAGAAGAGAGCTCCATCTCCGGCTTCCAGGATGGATCATCGTAGTTAACGGCTTTGACGATTTGACCATCCCACATCACTTCGATAAAACCTTCGGTGCCGATAACGCGAACGCCGGCCCAAATCTTGGTCATATCCTCGCTCGGTTCCCATGTATCGATGGAGCCGGAATACAGGCTCGCTTGAACACCGTTAGCGAACAGAATTTGTCCGGACGCGCCGCATTCGGATGGTACGTTGAACCAGTTATAAATTTCAGTCGTATCGACAGCACCAAGCACCGATTTCGCAGGCGTTTCTTCCATGTAGCTGATCGCCTGATCAAAGGTGTGGATGCCGCAATCGAGCAGATTAGGCGGTGAGTAGAGGTCTAGGCGAAGCACCTGACCGATTTTGCCTTCCTTGATGAAGCGGCGCACGGTTTGATTTCCCTTGGCGAAACGGCGTTGAAGCGAGAAGGTCAGCTGGCAGCCAAACTCGTCTGCAATCTTGCCCATCTCTTGGCACTCGCCCCAAGTCGCGGACATCGGCTTCTCACACAATACGGCTTTGGCACCTGCTTCCGCACAGTCACGGAATACCGGTAAGTGCAACGGAGTCCACAGACAGATCAGGACAACATCAGGCTTTTCCTTGGCCAGCATTTCCTTATGATCCGTATAGATGTTGGCTTGAAAACCAAATGCAGTGTTCAGCGTTTCGGCCGAAGCAGCTGAAATATCAGACAACGCAACAACCTCTAATCTGCTGTCGGCTTGTACACCGATCGCGTGTTCATGCGCGCGTTTGCCACAGCCGATAAAGGCTACTTTATAAACGGATGATGTGTTCACTTCGTACTCCCTCTCCCTCAAACTCTATTTGCACAGACATTTTCGCTACCAATTGAAACGTTTCACATATCTCCAGAATACATCAACGGTTGCAGCGCTTTCAACCCAATTTTTTCAAAAATTTGATGAATGTTATGGAATCGCTCCAGCTTTCCTTGTGTTTATTGTCGGCACTTGTTGAAGCTGCTAGGATTCTAAACCCACAGGGCTTTATTTTCGCGAAAATCGCCACTTTTCTTTTCTAGCGAACCGTCGAGGTGTTATTTAGGGGGATAAAGCGGAAAAGGGCATTTCGTGGCTGGCGCTAGGTGCCGCTGCGGCGTATGTGTGGCTTCCAGAGCTACACATCTGCGCGAAACCTGCAATTGCGGCAGATGTGTGGCTTTTAGAGCTACACATTTGTACGAAACCGGCAATTGCGACGCATGTGTGGCTCCTTGAGCTACACATCTGTACGAAACCAGCAATTGCGACGCATGTGTGGCTCCTAGAGCTACACAACTGAGATTATGTCGGTAATGTAGATCCCCAGATGAGCTACTTTCTCCCATTCCCGTAATTTCACGCTAATGTAGATCCCCAGGTGAGCTACCTTCTCCCATTCCCGCAATTTCACGCTAATGTAGATCCCGAGGTGAGCTACTTTCTCCCATTCCCCCAATTTCCCGCCAATGTAGATTCCGAGGTGAGCTACTTTCTCTCATTCCCCCAATTTCCCGCTAATGTAGATCACCAGGTGAGCTGCTTCCTCCCATTCCCCCACAGTCACGCCAATGCAGCTCCCTGCGCGGTATAGCGGCTCTGGGATTCGCTAGCTTTTTTTCAAGGCCTGAATTTCACGCCAGTCATCTCCTCGCTCATCAGCCACAGCCGCTCAGCCAAGATCGGATCGATCGCCCAAGGAAGGACGCCTGTCATCACTTGTGCAAGACCCTCAATGACTTCTGCCGTAATGACGTTGGCAATATCGACATCCAAGCAATACACGCCGCCTTTGCCATCAAGCTGCGGACTGGTCGCACACCACACGCTGGTAGCTGCCCCCTGCTCCGTGTTCTTAAATTCTCCTCCAACCGAATGCTTCTCTTCATCGGACATATACCGCATCAAATCGGTAATAATTCTGCCGGGATGCAAGGAGAAGGCACGAACGCCATGCGTATAAGCTAAACGATCCAGCTCAACAGCAAACAACGCATTGGCCGACTTGGACTGCCCATATGCCTTCCACTTCGAATACGCCTGACGCTCGAAGTTCGGATCCTCGAAATCTACGCCGCCGAAACGAATGCCCGTTGAAGAGACAGAGACGACACGCGCGTTTCCCGATCGGATCAAAGCAGGCCAGAGCCGGGCAGTCAGCTGGAAATGTCCCAAGTGATTCGTTGCAAACTGGGATTCGTAGCCACGTGCATCACGCACGAGCGGCGGAGCCATAATACCTGCATTATTGATGAGGATATCCAGCGCCCGGCCTGTATCCAGAAACCGCTGCGCAAAGTCATCGATGGATTCAGGTGCGATCAAGTCCAGCTCCTCCAGCTCCGCGTTCGGAATATCCGCGACCAAAGCGCGGGCTTTCTCCGGCGTGCGCGCAGGTACAATAACGGTCGCACCTGCTTCCGCTAATGCCCGGGTTGTCTCCAATCCGACTCCCGAATACCCGCCGGTTACAATGGCGACTTTACCGCTCAAGTCGTGTCCGGCTAGCACCTCACGCGCGGTTGTCTGTGAACCGAAGCCCGACGGGATCGGTGCTTGCGGTGTTATTGAATAATGATTATCGGTTAGCATCGTTCATTCTCCTCCTAAGCCTGAACGTTCCATCAGGTCTTTGAAATGGTCCAGCTTGTATTTCATCACGTCCAGAGTAGCGTTCATTTCGGCAATCTGCGACTCAATCTTTTGTTTATGTTCCAGAAGAATGCTGTAGCAGCTCTCGTAATTCCGAGCCGTCGCCAAAGCCATATATTTCTCAATATCCTTTAACGGCATCTGGGTACGTTTCAGATGGGTAATGAAAATAAGACGTTCGAGATGGAGCTGATCGTAGTCCTTCTGCCCGTTATCCTTGCGCCTGACAGGCGGCAGCAGGCCGATTTTCTCATAATAGCGGATCGTATCGTAACTAAGTTTAGTCCTCTTGGATAGCTCAGCGATCGTCAGTGGCTGCTCCATCTTCCCCCTCCTTCCAATGCGATTTCAGTCGTATCGTATCGTGTGGAGTTTACTCCATGTCAAGCCATTTTACGTTTCTATTGATTGGCTTCATCTAATACGGCAAGCGACTCTTCTAAAGCAGATTTGCATTTGTCCGCGTCATGGCTCTTCGAACGAACCGCTGCCAATACACTGTCAATCGTCCCATCAATGTCGGTCCATGTTGTTCGATCGATTTTCCTGAGCATCGGCTCTGCCGTATCCCAATCATGCTCCAGCGTGTCTGCCTGTGTGTCTGCCGAATCAAGGTCATTTGCGTTCACCGCACTAAGCATATCATTCTCAATTTGAATAAAATCAGTCAATTGTCCAACTAATGTCGATTGGGAAGAGGGGCTGAGATTTTGATTTAGGAGAGCATAACCACTGCAGCCGATAATGACGAACACACATCCAACGCCAATCGTTTGAATCCATACCCTTCGCGGATTTGAGGTGGCTGGGCTCGGTGATGCCGCATCCTCATTAGGAATGGTATCTATTCGGGTATAGGCCAGGTATATGGTAATCGCAACGATAGCCATGAGAAAGATAACACTTGTTACTGTCGCGCCTAAGTCCAATCCCCCATTGACCTTGGACTGAGACAGGTAATCCCCTAAAGAAGCTCCGAGCGGACGAGTTAAAATATACGCAATCCAAAACGCTACTATCTCATGAAGCTTCATTTTCCAGGCTACAGCTACACATGCAATGATAATGACAACGAAAATTCCGGTGTCCAGATAACCCAGGCCAAGCTGCTCCGAATATAAATCGCCGACCGCTGTGCCCAGTGCAAATGTAAATAGAATGGTGAGCCAGTAGAACGCTTCTCTTTTCCCGGTATAGATGGAATGGATCGAGAGCGTGCCTTCGCTTCGATACCACAGCAGGAAAGTTGCGCCAAGCAGGATGCTGAATACGATGGTACTAAGCTCAAGCGGTATGCCCATGGCATCTGTTAAGTTATCGGTGACCAGCGTTCCAAATACGCTAATCAGGACAACAGTCAGCCAATAAATCCCGGGTACATAGTGGGAAACTCGGAATTGCAGGTACAAAGCAGCAACAAATGCGACCCCCATAATGACGGTAGTGAACGTTAACCCTAATCCAAGATTGATATTGAGAAAGTCTGCGAACGTTTCCCCCACCGTTGTACATAACACCTTGATCATCCAGAAGAATAGCGTCACTTCCGGCACTTTGCTTAATAAGCCTCTGACTTGATTTTGATTTTCCACCATTCCGCCCCCTATGCTTGAATAAATGATTGTAATGAGCTAAGCATAGGGATCAGTTCTTAAGATTCTATTAATAAAGGGTGATCTGCCTCTTAATTTCAGGGAAGTGATTCGGCCAACTTCCTCTACGTTTAATTAATCAGGTGTACAGATTTTGGAGGGAGAGGGAGAACGTTGGACCACAAGAGCGACAATATCACATGGCATCACTCTAATATTTCGAGGGACGATCGGCAGAAGCGAAATCGTCACAGAAGCTGTACATTATGGCTGACGGGTTTATCGGGCTCGGGCAAGTCGACGCTTGCGTTCGCACTGGAGAAGGAATTATATGCAAGAGGAGTTGCCTCTTACGTGCTCGATGGGGACAATATCCGGCATGGACTCAATCGCGACCTCGGATTCTCAAATGAGGATCGTCAAGAAAACATCCGCAGAATCGGCGAAATGTCGAAGCTGTTCGTGGATGCAGGCCTGGTCGTGCTTGCGGCGTTCATCTCTCCGAACGAGAAAGACCGCAACATGGTCAGAGAGCTGCTGCAACCGGGGGATTTCAACGAAATTTACGTGAAATGTTCGTTAGAGGAATGCGAGAAGAGAGATCCGAAAGGCTTGTACGTTAAAGCGAGGAGCGGACAAATTCCCAATTTCACGGGGATTAGCGGGCAGTACGACATCCCAAGCGCGCCGGAGCTTATTATTGATACGGAACAATTAACGATAGAGCAATCTATAGCAGCCATTATGAACTACCTCGAAGAACGGAACTACCTCATAAGCCATTGATTCCCTTCTGTAAATTGCCTTCGACTCGATATCATCCTGACAAAAGAGGGAGCCTACTGGCTCCCTCTTTTGTTCGTTAAGGCACAACTTTATCCGATTGAAAATGCAATAACTTGCTAAACGTACCTTTCATGTCCGCGGAAAGCTGCTGATAGCCGCCTCGCTGAATCACCTCGCCTTTCTCCAATACAACGACTTGATCCGCGCTGCGAATGGTCGACAGCCTATGAGCAATGACAATAATGGTCATTCTCCCTTTTAAACGATCCAATGCCCCTTGAATTCGCGCTTCATTCTCGCTATCTAAGCTACTTGTTGCCTCATCCAAAATCAGAATGCTCGGCTTCCTTAATACAGCCCTAGCGAGAACGATCCTCTGTCTCTCCCCGCCAGAAAGTCTGACTCCGCGATCGCCCAGAACAGTATCCAGTCCCTGAGGCAGGTTTCGAACAAATTCATCGGAGGCGGAGAACTGCAGCGCCTCCCACATTTGCGCTTCCGTTGCATCCGGGGCTGCGATTAACAGGTTCTCTCTGATACTGGCATGGAACAAGAAAGGATCCTGAGAGACATAGCTGACGGATCTCCTGAGCGAGAAGCTGTCGTCATTGGCCAGATTGCGTCCGTCTACAAGCACTTCTCCTTCATCCGGTTGAATCAGTCCAATAATAATATCGATCAAGGTGCTTTTCCCGGCACCGGATTTTCCAACGATAGCTGTCATCCGATTCACCGGAATGGACAGATTGATATTGTGAAGCGCATAGGAGGATTGGCTGCCATCATATCGATAAGAGATCCCTCGGCACTCGATTCCTTGCTCCATGCTTATCGGATCTCCGCCCGCCGGATAGTCATGCACTTCCAATTCCTTTGCCAAGTCGCAATCCTTCTGTAGATCCGCAAGGTTTTTGAATGCGGGAAGCGTTTGGGCAATTTGTTCCCAATTCGACTGCAAGGTCGAAAACTTCGGCCAAAGACGGGAAAATATGATGATGATCAGCATGAGCTTCTCAGCCTGTACATGGAATACTTCCAGCGATACGTAAACAAAAAGCGTAATGATAATGACGGACGCCACTTTATAAATGTATTGGGAGGTAGCCTGCGTTTTCCCAAAATGAACGAGATTATACTCCATTTTGCCGCAAAGCGCGCGAAACCAAGCCAAATGCTGCGCTTCTGATCGATTGCTTTTAATATCTTTCATCCCGTTAAAATGATCGGTCATCCCGCCCATATAATGCTGAGCAAGCTCGGAAGTTTCGTCCCCGATGCTTTTGGACCGTTTAATGAACCGCCTTGCATACACGGCAAGCGCTACTCCGCAGAGCAAGACCATGACCGTCAGTTTTGCCGACAACCACAGCGCAAAGCCGATTTGTACGGCGGTAAACAGAATTGTGGTCATTAAACGCATCGCGAGATAGGCGCCTTGACTGACACGCGACAGCTCATTGGTCATGATATTATAGAAATCCGATCTTCTTCTTTGCAGATAGAACGCCCACTTAGCCTGCAGCAAGCCCTGGTACATTTCCATTCGGAGGTACCTTATAAACCCATGCTGAATGTCCAGGTTCAAATGCGTTTGCTTTCGCTGCAGATGAGCCTGACCTGCAATTAATAGAATGAACCCCCCTAGAACAACAAGCAGTCTCATTCCGTCCGGTATAGCCTCTAACGGTTTCACCAAAACAGCAACGAACGGGATTCCATCCGTGTTCAAACCCAGTACCCCAATTAAACCAAGCACCGGAATCAACAGAAAGATTCCAATACCCTCCAGAAAACTGATCACCATCATACCGACTAGATTGACATAGAGCTTGGTACCGGCAAAATGATGCATTTTTTTGATGTATAGCAGCAGATGCTCCATTTTTCTTTTCCCCCTATCCGTGCGAGATCCATATTCCTTCTTCAACCGCATTCAGGACTCGGCTTACTAAATCGTAGGCAGTAAATCCCTCAGCCGGCCTGCATAATTGGTACATGTTAATGCGATTGACGATCGAGACGGAGGCAGAGAAATGCCACTGATCCAAGCCAAGCTGAGGAATCAGAAAATGGCGGTAGGTATGATATCGGATGGTAGGAAGTCTCTCAAGCCCTTGGAGATGGCGAAGTTCCGCGCCACACTTGTCTGTCTTCACGAGTTCGAAGATGCCTGCCAGAGGGACCGGCTCGTTCCAAAACATTGACGCTGAGGGTATCGCATATTTGGTCTCGTACAGCGGAACATAACGATCGGACTGCATCCCAAGCTTGTCGATGCTCTCCTGCCAAAGCTTCTGCTGCGGGTAAGAGGGAATGACGACGGGGACTCCGTCGCGGTTCAACGTTACGGCAATTACATCGTCGGTAAGAAGCGGATAGCCGCGCTTGAGAAAGGCGGCGGCAAGGGTGGATTTGCCCGCGCCGGAATCGCCGACGAACGCATACGCCTTGCCGTTTATAACAACGGCGCTTCCATGTAAGGGCATCAGCTTACGCTGGAACAGCAACGCACCCATGCAGGTTCCGAGCAAATATAGCCGAACGACGGTATCCTCCGCTCCGATTGCCTGCGAGACGGTGATCCGATTCCCTCCCCGGACTCTGTAAATGGCCGTGCCTTCTATGTTCAGCATAAGATCGTCGCCTTCAAGAGCATAATAATCGTCGCTGTCACTGCCGCTGCGCTCGTTCCAGGCTTGATACAAGTCATCCTTGTCGATATAAACATCCGCTTCGCATGCTTGATCCGCTTCCCGAAGCAGCTCCGGCAAGGCGATTTCACTTGCCATCGTCAGCCCAAATGCTCTATAAATCGTTCGTTTGACAGCAGAGTTCATCTTCCTCACCTCAATTTCAGTAGAGTAGCTATAAATAATCAAGAAGAAACTTGAAGAGGCCCTTATACGCTTTTCTTCGTATAAGGACCAATTGGTTTGCCATGTTTCAGGTGCATTTAGGATTCAAAAGCGTGCCCTTTGTTGGAACCTTTGCCGTTCTTGTCGGGGAATACACCATTCGGTCCACCCATCGTCATGTTTACGTCGAGTACTTCCAGCATTGGTTGCTGCCATTCTTTCCGTGTTTGCTTTTCCATATGTGTCACCTCCCTTCAAATGGAATCAATCACGTAAATTGCTTCAAGAACCGGTAAGCTATCAAACCACGCATTAATAATCTCGCATCTGGATCGTATGCATGCTTCGGCTTTGGCGCATCGCCGATTTTCTCAAGCGATGCCTTGATTTGATCTACGTTCAAATAATGCGAGGCCATGGGATCCCGGCAAAGCTTCCGAATCTCTTCGTTAAATAAGCCCCATATCGGAATCATGCGATGGACCCAATCCGCTCCTTGAACGCCGTGAATGCGTTGGTTTAACCGTACTTCATCAGGCAAATACGATTCGGTTGCCCTCCGGACAAGCGATCGGTCCATCCCGTTTTGTACATACTGCTCGATCGGCACGGACAGGCAGAAGCGTACCACTCTCGGATCGGAGGTCGGGTCCCTTTCCCAGACGCCATAACGCAGGGAAAACTTGGTTACAGATGTGCCTTGATGGTTTGAGGTTGCCAAATTTCTGAATTGATAGTCTCTCGCTTCGAATTCATCGAAGGCAGCCACGTCCAAGCCGACGTCATGGTGTTTTAGCTTTTCAAAGACATTTGTTCTTGCGGCCAAATCCGGATGGATGAGATTCGGTATTTCGTTCTTCGGTTCCTTGGCGTAAAAAGATCTGGTCGCAAATGGAAAGGCTTGTTTAGCGATAATGGGCAGCAGCCGGGATCTTCTTACATTCATCTGTCTCCCGTAGTGCTTTAGCTCGCGGTAAAAATGGAACAAGCGCAGCTTCCTTAAAAGCTTGGCGTAGTAGTCCATGGCCGGTCCCCAAGAAACGGTGTAATTTCCCCGTGCGCCCGTAAGCAGCACGCCGACCCCATCCTGCCGCGCTTTTTCAAGAATCCCTTTGATCCAGAACGAATTCTCGAAGAACTTATAAGGAGCTTCCAGAAGCCCGACCAAGTCGTCGATTTCCCCGAACGAGTTCCTGTCCGAAAAATCCAAGCCGTTGTGCGATATATTCCCTACGTGACGAACCGTGGCTCCAATGTGCGGACTTTCGTCAGGCATCATGCTTCTCGAAGTCCAATCCACGAAATCGGGCGAAGGAACGAAACTGTAGGTATGCAATGATTTTCCTTCCTTACGCAAGGGGTCGGCGGCAAAGCTTATGACTGCGCCTGAATCCAATCCGCCGCTTAAGCTTGCACCTACCGAACGGAATGTCCGAAGCTTCGATGTTACGGCCTCCTGAAAAACATCGCGAAACGCTTCCTCGTATTCGCCGTTTGATTTCAGCCGAAGCTGATCCCCGGGCGCTTCCAGCGTCTCGTACTGCTCCAGCGTCATTTTACGATCCTGCACCGTAAAGCTGTGTGCCGGAGGAATTTGCTCGATATTACGGTATACTGATCCGTTCACGTCGACGGAATCGAGAATAATGGGAATGGCCAAAAACTCTGCAAACCATGACTCATTAAGCTCCTTCCTGCCGCCGGTGATCTCGAATAACGGATTGACCGCCGTGCAAAAAGCGAACTGCCGCTCTTGACGGTGATAGTAGAGCGTGCGGTTTCCCAATAAGTCGCGTGCTCCGAAAAGAAGACACTTCTTCTCGTCCCAGATGACAAAAGCGAAATCGCCGATCAAATAGCGCGGGACTTCCTTCCCCCACTTTAGGTAAGCCGACAAAATAAGCTCACTGTCGGTCATCCCTTTCCGCCGGGAATGTGCAATTTGCAGCCGGTTAAACAATTCATCCCGGTTGTCGATGATCGCATCGGCGGTAATGGCCAGTTTATTTAGCTCATCATAGAACGGCAGACGTTCATGAACCGATTCCGGTGTAATCCACTGGGCATGGCAACCCAGAAATACGGACCCGCCATACCAGGTTTGCACATCATCGGCAGGATATATTTGCAAAGCTTGCATAAGCTTCTTGCTATCCTCTATCGATACAATCTCTTCGTTGTAACAAAGAATACCTGCAATTGCGCTCATGTTTGCCTCCGAGGTGCTTGTCATTCTTCTTTGTGCATTCATGTCACATTTGATTAGGCCGGATTCCTTTAGGCTTCCTGCCTCATTTGCCGCCATAACCAGACGAACGGCCTTAAGGGAAAGTATAGAAAATGCAATTGTTTCGGAAGCGGCATCGCTTCCGTATCCCTAAAGCTGGGGTAAAATTGACCAACTATATAAACCGACTTTTGCCGGGTCGTTTTCAATGCAAACAAGTAACGTTTATAGGTCTTGGCTAATTCTTGGGAGCTCGGCACAGGCGAGAAAGCGATGACATCCCGAATGAAATAGAGTGAACGTTGAGCCAACTCGCGATGGTAGCTGCTAGTCATCAACGGTTTGGTTGAGCTTGGTATCGGCGTGCCAAGCAGTGCGGAAGCAAGAATTAGAGCCTGTCCTCCAAGCTGAAGGCATTCATAGCGTCGCATAAGCAAGATGAGCGTTTCAAAGTTTACACCTTGGCGCACCAAGCGATCAATATCCGCCAGCCAGCGGAGCCTAAACCAGCCGTGACGGGCGCCGTGCGAGACCAGATACATGAAGAGATCTTCGCTTCCCAGCATATAAATCTCATTCCTCGTAAGAGTACTGCGTCTTCTCCGTTCCCAGAGCTCCTCGAATGAAGGTTCTTTGCCCATATCGGAATTAAGGCGCCAATGAAGCTCCACTTGAATTCTCGTTTGCGGGTGCGTATAGGAGATATGATGCATCTTCCACTTCCAATTGAATAAACGCGGCGCATGACTATCGCTTACATAGCCAAGCTTGGTCAGCATCTCTTCCGCGTTCTCCACACTCTCCATGGGAACCAGAATATCCAAATCCTTGGATGTTCGGAGTGAGATATCACCATAAAGCAGATCGGCAAGCACCGGTCCTTTAAGAACTAATGAAGGAATCCCTCGGTCCCGAAAGGAGCTGCACACAAGGCCCATTTCGCCGCTTAAACGGAGCATCTGAAACGTATTCTTACCGTAATCCTGATGAAGGGCCTGCAAGACATCGGCAGGAATCCGGTTGTTGTTCTTCAGCTTCGAATACAGCTGCGGATAGACGCGATGATGTCGGATCAGCTTCAGAAGTTGATTCCAATCGATGTCAGGCATCGATGGATTGCCCCATCGCTGCGCTTGATCGGCATTCATCTGCATGAACGCCAGCATGATGTTTAATTCTTCGGGAAAAGCGCTTAGATCCAGGGTACGACGATTGTTCTCCATAACGGGACACCTTCATTCCTTTCCTTGCGTTTTGTCCGATCCGAATGCGGCCACCATCGTGAACCTCTTCATCTCCTCGGCTCCGGTCACATAGAATGGCCCGCTGCGCAGCCAAGCATGCGCGATCATATTCCCTTGATCATCCCTTGCCGTACCCAGATAGAGCGTGCTTTCAATCTGACGCCGTTTCAGCATTTTCTTGGCTGCGATCGCCCTGACCATGCACTGGCTTTCCCAGATGGTATGACGGCTCATCACCTGAATCGCTTGCGCAATTTGGCGGATCGGCATTTCGTTCGACGGATCATATACTAGCGGAGTTTCGGACATCCGACCGCCCAAGGATGGCGCGAGTCGGGAGAACGGTATGACCTTCAATACACGCGCCCAGCCCAAGTAGATGAACGCTTCGAGCATGAACCGTTTCTTCTCCGCAGGCAGAGCTAGAAACTTCCTAACGATGCGCTTCA
This sequence comes from Paenibacillus rhizoryzae, assembly GCF_059686995.1. NCBI lineage: Bacteria > Bacillati > Bacillota > Bacilli > Caryophanales > Paenibacillaceae > Paenibacillus > Paenibacillus rhizoryzae. Next base: position 153,968 of record NZ_JCAALT010000004.1, read on the forward strand.
AGATTCCGAACCTCGATCAGCGATTCCTGATGCATTTTCCGAAGGAAAGCATCCACCTGTTCCTCACAGGCAGCCCGTGTCACGTTATATTCCTCTACGAGCTTGTCTACCAATTGGCTGGCCGTAATCGGCGAAGTGATGAGCTCCCAAATTCGGCCGCCAATTACGCCGAGATTGTAATATTTTCCACTGCGAATGCTGAACATCACCTTCTCCCCATTCATGTCACTCACAATGCTGTCAGGCGATTGGATAATCTGTTGTTCCGCGTAGTTCACGTTCGTCATGTTTATACGCCTCCTTCTTCAATGGTACGAATAATTTCAGATGCAAGGTCATGCGCCGTAAATCCTGCCGTCGGCCGAATGAGCTGATAAACGTTAACCTGATCCGCCATATTGGACGAAACCTTAAAATGCCACTGCGCAAGGCCTAGCCGCGGGATCAGCATGTTTCGGTACGTATGCATCAGCACGATACGCAGCCGATCCAGATTGGGCAATTGTCGGATCGAAACTGCTGCCGCTGATTCCGACTTCACCAGTTCGAACACCCCTCCAAGCGGAACGGGTTCATTGCAAAATCTTGAAAGCACTGGTACAGCATATTTTGTCGTTTCCCGATAAACCGATTGGTAGTGCCCGGAAGCCAGCCCCAGCTGATCGATACTTTCCTGCCACAGCTTCTGCTGCGGATAAGCCGGCATAACGGTAAGCCTTCCGCCTTTGCCCGTCGAGGAAACCGGGATGACATCGTCGCTTATTAGCTCATAGCCTTTGCTTACCAGCGTGGCGGCAAGTGTGGATTTACCTGCTCCCGAATCCCCAACAAACGCGTAGGCTTTGCCTCCGATCACAATGGCGCTTCCGTGCAGCGGCATCACATTGCGGATCATTAGCAGTGCGCCCATGCAGGTACCGAGCAAATATACACGCACTTTCTCCTGATCAGCACCTTCTAGCGGAGCGACAGTAATGCGATACCCTTCTTCGATACAATAAATCGCTGTCTCCGGAATGAGGAACAGGAATCGGCCGTCTTTGTACATGAAGTTGCTGCCGCCAAGCTGCAGCTCTTCCCATAATTTATCTGGTTCAGCTGCTTCAATGACCACATCCGGGTGCTCCTCTTCTACCATCGAACCGGATACCGGTAGTTCAGGCAGCGGAATTGAACTCGCTATCTGCAGACCGAAAGCCTTGTATATCGCATGTTCACCGGCAGATATCAGATCAACCACTCCTTTCAGGGCAATAATAATAAATCCCTTATACAATCCGGTGCGCGGATTGTATAAGGGCGCTGTCCCGAACCTAGCTCGGGTTATAGATGTCCATATCGTCCGTTGTCACGAAGTCAATATTCGTCATACCTTTTCCGTACATCGTTTCGCTAACGTCAAGCATTTCAACAGTCGGAACTTGCCATTCTTTTTTGTTCGTCATGGTTTTTCACCCCCTCTCAATGGAGTCAACGAGTTTTATAGTTATTTTAAAAGCGATCTAAAAGTAAGCGCTCCAGGGATCAGGGATGTGCCTGCGGCCAACGTAAACTCTCCGGCACAATCCCTTTCACCCTTACGCAACTTTTAGTTGCTTCTTAAAATCTTTTAAAACCGTTTTAGGAACCGGTAGATGATCAGGCTGCGCATGAGCATTCTCATCTCGGGGTTGAACGCGTGCTCCGGACGCGGGACCTCGCCAAGTCGCGAAACGGCTTCCCGGATTCGGTCGACGTGAAGGTACCCCGAGGCGATCGGGTCTGAGCAGAGCTGCCTCAGTTCATCGGTCAACGGCTTCCAGGACGGCGCAATACGGTGGACCCAATCCGCTCCCTGGATGCCGCGGATACGCTGATTTAGCCGTACTTCGTCGGGCAAATAATGTTTCGTCGCCCTGCGGATAAGCGCGCGATCCAAGCCGCCCTGCACATACTGCTCCACCGGCACCGAGAAGCAGAACCGGACGACTCTGGGATCGCAGGTCGGATCGCGTTCCCATGCGCCGTAACGCAAGGACAATTTCGTAGCCGAGGCGCCATTCTTGTTGCCGACAGCTAGATTCTGCATCTTCTCCTTGCGCAGCTCCAGCGGATCGTTAATGGTAGAGCCATTCACCCCGATCTGGTTGGCCTGCAGCTTGGCGAACACATCGGTTCGTCTGGCAAACTCGGGATGGATCAGCATCGTCGGAATATCCGGAACCTCGCTCCCCTGCTGCGATCGTTTAGCCAGAATCGGGAATGCCTGCTTGCCGATCACGGACAGTAGACGCGATCTGCTAATCCCTTTATTCACGCTGTAGAGCCGAAGCTCCCGCATGAATTGCAGCCATTTCAGCCTTCTAAGCAGCGTAGCGTAATAATAGAGCGCCGGTCCCCACGAAACCGTAAAGTTTCCTCTAGCTCCGGTTAGCAGAACATTTGCACCTTGCGCGCCGGCTCGCTCGTGTATCCCTTTCAACCAATAGGAATTCTCGAAGAATTTGTAAGGCATCTCGAGCATATCCAGCATTTCATCTACCTCGGATAACGGGCTGATGCCTTGGAAATCCATCGCCTGGTGCGAAATGTTGCCGACATGCCGAATCGTGGCATCGATGAACCGGCTTTCATCTGCCGCTGTGCTGCTCGGCGTCCAATCCGTGAAATCGCGGGTTGGAATGTAGCTGTAGGTATGCAATTGCTTCCCTTCCTCACGAAGCGCACGTGCGGCGAAGCTTGCGACGGAACCGGAGTCCAGGCCGCCGCTTAAGGTGGCCGCTACTTGACGATGCGTGCGCAGCCTCGACTTCACTGCTTCATCGAACACCTCGCGGAATGCCTCCTCGTACTCATGATCGGATTGAAGCCGAAGCATCGACTTCGGTTCCAAGGAACCATACCTAGCGAGCGAGACGCGTCCATCCGAAACGGTTATCGTATGGGCCGGCGGCAACTGATGAATATTCCGGTAAGGCGTAGAGGTAACTTCCGTAGATTCGAACATTTCCGGAATCGCCATAAACTCCGCGAGCCATGGTTCATGGAGCGCTTTGACAACTTCCGGTAAAGCGAATAACGGAGCCATTGTCGTACCGAAGGCAAACCGATCGCTTCCGTGAACATAGTAGAGCGTGCGATGCCCGAGCAAATCCCTGGCACCGAACAACTCCCGCTTCTCCATGTCCCAGATGACGAACGCGAAATCGCCGATCAGGTATTCCGGAGCTTTCCGCCCCCATTTCCGATAAGCGAGCAGAATAAGCTCACTGTCCGTGATCTTCCTGCGATGAGCCGGATAAATCTGCAGCAGCTCGAACAATTCCCGGCGGTTATCAAGGATGGCATCCGCCGTGATCCCGAGCTTGCGCTCAGCGTCGTAATAGGGCATCCGCTCGCCTACGGACTCGGGCGTAATCCACTTGGCTCGGCAGCCGAGGAATACCGCGCCGTTCGTCCACGTTTGGGCATCGTCGGCATCGTACCGCTCCAAGGCTTCCATCATCCCATCGCTGTCCCTGCTGCTGACCGGATGCCCCTTGTGCTGATAAATACCGACAATGGCGCTCATTTGTTCAGCCTGCTGTTATTGAAGTAGGTCGAAGCCAGCTGGGACAAGCGATTGCCGAAGGGAATCAGCATTTTCAACCGATTCGCCTTTCTCCTCATGGTATCCAGCTGCAATTTCAACTGTCTTCGCTCTTTAGCGCTATTCTCCAACCGCTTCTCAAGCATACGCACCGTCATCTGCAGCTGAAGCTCCTCGGGATGCAGCCATTTCTCACCGCTAAATTGGTCCGGCAGCAGAAAACTCCCCGTTGAACCTGGTTCCGTGCGCATCTTATAGTCCGCTTCCCACCTGCAGCCCGTCGCATCCACTAGTTGCTTCGTGTACAGGGCAAGCAGCTCCGCATCCGGTTCAAGCTCGAAGCGTACGCCTGTCAGCTTCTCGGCTTCAGCTAGTTCCTCGCTATAGCCGAGATCATGGAAGATTTGAGCGCCTAACACGCGGCCGTACATTTCGATCTCCTGCTTGTCCAGCACCTCTTTCCAGATCGCGACGGAATCCTGATTCGCCTCCGTATGATTCGCGACAAACGGGTCACCGACCCCCATGCTGAAATACAAGTCGGACTTAGCGGTATTTCTAAAGTTCCCGTATGTCTCTAACCCTTCCTCATAAGCAACGCCCAGGAATCGGCAAACCTCAATCATCTGCTCTCTGGGGCTGGTTACCAGTTTCTCGTAGGACAACCGGTGCGTGTAGGGATTATCCTGAGCAAAATAATGAAAATACCGGAACAGTCCGATCGTCAGGTCAGCAATCTTCATATCGAAGCTCGCATTTCGCATATCTTCCCTCAGATTGAAGCTTGTTCCCCGTTTCCCGTTCACCTTCTTATGGGAAGAGAGGACCGCGAACGGATTACGCATGAGCCAGATCCGCCGAGACTGCGGGAACAGCCCATCCAGAAACTCCAGCAGATAATAGTACCGAGGCGACTTGTCGATCACCATCTCCGCACCGGCGCTGCTTTGCATTAAGCCGTTGTATACTTGGAGAGCGAAAGCTCGGCAAGCCTGCTCAAAGCTGTGTTGCGGCAGCACACCGTTATAGAACTGATTCAGGATGCCTGTCCCGCCATAAGCGCGCCGCTGCGGCGATTGCAAATCGTACAAGCTCATCAGAAACCACATTTCCTGGGTAGCGAACAATTTACTGTGATTTTGGAGCATAACCGTGGCCAGAGAGCTTCCGCTCCTCGGCGTACAGAGTAGAAAAACAAGGTTGTTGCCGCTGGAATCGACCAAGGTGTACCTCCTTCAAGGCAAAGATCGCGAAACAGCCGACCTTATCCTTTATTGAAATCATAATAAAATTTCGCACGCTCCCCGAGCATGACCTTATAGATGTCATAGTTCGTATCCATGATGGCTTTCAAATAATCCTTGTAAGGGCGATCCGCCACATTGATCAGACCGGAGTTGTAATGCTCTCCTCCTTCGCCCTGCCAGTACCTGCCCAGCCCCGCTTGATCCACATAATTAAACACGTGTGCACCGACTACATAAGGCAGAGTGACCGCACCTTCCACATAATTGCGATAGCGCATGCCCCGCTGGAATTGATTCAGTGCCGAATTTGGAAGAAGCGGCGCAAGCCCTTGCTCACTCGTTCCGTAACCGAATTCACTGAACAGAATCGGTTTACCGCCTGAGAGGTCGTAGACTTTTTTCAGAAGATCAGGCTCGAGCTTGTAGGTGTAATAGTTGATGCTGATGACATCCACGTATTTGCCTTCCGCTTTAGCGAGCGCGCTGCTGATTTTCTCATTATGGAACGTTGTTGTAATCCATCGGTCCCCAAGGAGGAGATGGTTCGGATCGTATTTGCGGTACGTCCGGGAAACCGTTCCGAAGAACGTGTCCAGATAGTAGTCGAAGAAATCTTCCATATCGCGCCAGGATGCAGAGGTTGAAACAGGCAGCTCCGCTTCCTTCATCTCCTCAAACGATTTGAATGTCGTCTTCCAATTCGAGTTGAATGCGCCGATCGATTGATACTTGTCCTTCAGCCTCTGAACCAGCTTCCCTTTCATTGCAGCCGAGCTCGCTTTGAGCTTCGGTACATTCGTATAAAATTTGTGGAAATCGTATTCGTTGTCGATGAAATAACCGATCAGATTCTTGTCGTTTTTATTTGGCGAGAGCGCGTTCTTGAATGCCTTATCGATCTGCTCTGCGGCGTTCGGAGCAAAGATGTCAAATAGCGATAATCCGTTTATCTTGGCCCATGCCATCCCGCTCAGCGGCAGCATCCTTACGTAAGGCAGCTTGCCCTCCTCGCCGTACTTCTCGGTCGAATAGTTGCCTACGCCGTTAAATCCCCATTTAGGCAGCCGGGATATCGCTTCCGAATAGATCGCATGCTCGGTCGGGAAAACGCCTTTCTTCCGGAACACATTCGCCATAAAGAACGAATAATTGTCCTTGCCGATATACGCGTTTTTGTAGATCCCTTGATTCGGGAATAGCGATTCGAATTTCTGCTCCCTACCCGCAATGCTCGTGTAGGTTTCATGAGACGTCACGCCATTTACGGCTAAGCTGAAATAGAGATTGCCGTCAGGCGTCGTCATCACTTTGCGTTCACCCATCCGCTGGATCGCGAAGTAACCTTTGGCAGCCAAATTGTATTTCTTCGCGCTGCCGGCCAGCCCGCCGTATGGGTCGCGTCCTCCCGGCGGCTTCAGGCTGCCGTAATAGGCTGCATCTGCCGCCGCGTCTGCCTCCAAATCCTTCTCACTGGTCACCTTCCCTGTGAAATTCGCGGCATTCATTTGACCGAACCGATCGACAAGGATTTCATTGCTCGCATTGACCGTATATTTGCGGATTGGACTTGGTACCCAGCCGTCTTTCACCGCATACGTTTCCAGCACGTTATATCCTTGGAGCTGGAGCGGTTTCGAATAAGGTACGAAATCCGGCCCTTTGTTCAACCGGTAATAAATGCGCGACCCTTTCGTAGTCGAGGTCAATTCGGTCTTGACCGAAGTACCGCTTCGGGACGTGGCCAGCTTCACGGAAGCCGTGTTTTGATTAAGGACAACCTTCGAAACTTGAGGCGACCAGGCTTTCGTGCCGAGCAATACGATTTTCAAATACCTCGTATGTTCCGGCAGTGCCGACGCTTCATACGCGTATTGCTGCCAATTTCCGGTCGGATAACCGACAAGATTCACCGTCGCGGGAATTTGCTTGTATTGTTTGCCGTCCGAGGAAACCAACAACTGATGCTCCTCTATCGGAATCCCGGTAAAAAAGCTGCTGTACACCGTAAACGAATTCATGTCGTAATCGGTATGGTACACCATGCTGCCCGGCGCACTTGTCGTTCGCACGAGCCGGCCCTTGTCGTTATCGAAGTAGCCGGGTTGGTTCGTAGCCACATACAGATTGGTACGATTGGCAAGCAGCTTGAAATTATCAAGCGGATCGATCAACCCGACTGGCGGCGCCGTCTTAGGAGCCGGTACGTACCGATAAGTCGATACGCCGGTCGCTGCCGAATGGCCTGTACTCGAATGGCTCACAGCCGTGATTTGAAGCAGCAAGTTGTTTACGACGGCAATCGGCGAGCTGTAATGCAAGCGGGTAACCGAGGTTCTGGGATCGCTGCCATCCGTTGTGTAATAGATGGTTTCACCCTTCTCGCCTTGATTCAGCATGACCATGCGGCCGTAAGGTACCGTCCCCGAAGGCACGCTGGTGTCAGCGCTGGAAGGTCCGTTCAATACGACCTTCCCAATGGCTGGCGATCTGCCGACGCTGCTGCCTTGATAGACGATTTTCAGAAACTTCGTGCCTGCCGGGAACTTCCTCGATTCATACTCGATGTTCACCGCTGCGCTGTCTTCTTCATGGATGTCCGGGATGACCTGGCTATAAGTCACGCCATCCTTGGAAATGTAGAATGCCGGATGGTCATAGGTCTTGCCTGCGTTCGGCTGATAATAGGCGTAAACCGCGAAGGAACGCAGATAACCTTCCGCTTTGTACACCATGTTCTCGCCTGAAACGCCGCTGCGTTTCACACGGGTCGGATCCGCGGCATCACCCGGAACCTTCGTCAGAAAGAGCGTATCCGTATGCTTGTACACCTGCTCCCAATCTCGAAGATGATCGACTTCGATCTCATAGAATGATAGTGGAGCGGCGTCCCCGGTAGCGGATAACGGATACAAGCAAGCGATCAGTCCGTACAATAACAGCATTGAAGCATTTTTTTTCACAATAAAGGCCCTCATCATCCTTTAGTAATGTAAAGCCAACACTTCCTCCTTGACGCCTTGATTCAAGCTGGGACGGCCGATGGAATAGTAAATAAATGCTGTACCTGCCAAATCCTCTTCTTTGAAAACATTGCGGCCGTCAATCAGAATAGGCTTCCGCAATACTGTTTGCAGCTGATTCAGATCCACATGGATGAATTCATCCCATTCCGTCAACAGACAGAGCGCATCTGCATCCGCTGCCGCCTCTAGTGCCCCTTCGCACCAGACCACGCCGTTCTCGCCGTACATCCGGCGGAAGTTCGGAATGGCAATCGGATCATACACCTTCACCACAGCACCGCAATTCACCAAATGGTTAACAATTTCGAGCGCGGGTGATTCCCTCACATCGTCCGTATTCGGTTTAAAGGAAAGTCCCCATATGGCAATCGTCTTGCCCTGCAGGTTGCCGTCAAATATCGTTTCCAGCTTCTTGATCATTTTGAACCGCTGGTCCTGATTCACCTCAACTACCGCACGAAGCAATTTGAACTCGTAGTCGACATGGCCGGCAATTTGGATGAGAGCCCGCGTATCCTTCGGGAAACAGGAGCCCCCGTAGCCAATCCCTGCTTTCAGAAACGAATGGCCGATCCGGTTGTCGTACCCCATTCCTTTGGCCACCTGGGTGACGTCGGCGCCTACCTTCTCGCAGATGTTCGCAATTTCATTGATAAACGATATTTTCGTAGCCAGAAAGGCATTGGACGCATACTTCAGCATCTCGCTGCTGCGGATGTCCGTTACCACGATTTGATCCGTCAATGAAGCATGCAGCTTCGTCATCGTGTCTGCGGCATGCTGACAATCGGCCCCAATGACGATCCGGTCCGGATGAAGCGTATCCTGCACGGCCGAGCCTTCTCTCAGAAACTCCGGCAGCGAGATGCTGTCGAACTGTTCATGGGTCAGCTTGCGGATCCGGTCACGAACGCGTTCGTTCGTTCCGACGGGAACCGTGCTCTTCACGGCGATGATCTTATACCCGTTCATAGCTTCCGCAATTTCATCAGCCGCTTGATCAATATAAGATAAATCCGCCTCGCCATTAGGCAGGGAAGGTGTCCCGACCGCGATGATCACGATATCCGACAGTTGAACCGCACGATGAAGATCGGACGTGTAGCTCAGCTTTCCGGCGGCCATATTCTTTAGTGAGAGCTCCTGCAGATCCGGTTCGTAAATAGGAATGGCTCCGTTTCGCAAAATCTCCAGCTTGGATTGATCCTTGTCGACGCAGATCACTTGATTCCCAAGCTCCGCATAACAAACGCCTGACACAAGCCCGACATAACCAGCACCGATAACCGTGATGTTCATATTCAACAACTCCTTAGAATTTTCGGAGAAAACGCAGCAGCACACGCTTCGTTACTTCATACAGAGCTGCATAATTTCGTTCCAATCATGTTCAAGCCTTACGATATCTTCTTCAATGAGCTGCGTGCCGGTTTGGATTTCGATGATTTCGATATCCGCTTGCGCACGCAGGCTATGTCGATTTTCCTTCGGTATCATGAGAACGTCGCCCGTAGTAATGGAAAACCGCTTCCCGTTAAGCACCATCTCTCCATGTCCGGCAACCACCGTCCATACCTCGTCCCGAAGACTGTGGTACTGGTAGCTCAGATTGCTGCCCTCATTAATAAAGATCCGCTTGGTCAGCACTTCCCGGCCATCCGGATAGGTCGCGTAATCCAGCACCCGGTACCGGCCCCAGCGTCGCTCTTCGTACATCGGGCGCTGCTCCGAATGCTTCATGACATCCTTAATCCGCGGACTTGAAGCTTTGTCTGCAACAAGGATGCCGTCCGGGCTTGCCGCAACAATGACATCGGACAAACCAAGCAGCGTAATCGGAACTTCCAACTCATTAATGACATGGGTATTTATGGAATCTTCCGTAATAATGCCTTTTCCGATTAGAGAGGTTTCAATTTCCTCCGTCAGCGTGTTCCATGTGCCAAGATCCTTCCAGGACCCGTCATATTGAATCGCCGCAATCCGGTTCGCTTTCTCCACTACTTTATAGTCGAAGCTGATCTTCGGCAGCTTGCCGTACTGTTTCAACATTTCATCGTACTGGATCGGCAGCCCGTTCACGATCAGGATGTTAATGATCAGATCCAGCTTGAATGCGAAAACGCCGCAATTCCACAAGGCATCCTGACTGATCATCTCGACGGCTTCTTTTTCGCGAGGTTTCTCGCGGAAGCTCTGAACATCCATGAACGAGCGGTTAGGATCGCCATCCTGTTTCGGAAGGATATACCCGTATTTCTCGGATGGGTAAGTCGGCTTAACCCCCATCAGCGCTAAGTCGGCATCGGAGCTGGCAAGCACATGCTCCAGCTCTTTCAGCTTCTGGAAGAAGCCGATTTCCACGAAAGGGTCGACGGGCATGACGACAATGGCTTCGTCCAGACTCACGCCTTCGACAGAGTATAGATAAGTGGCTGCAAGCGCGATGGCTGGGAATGTATCCCTGCGCTCCGGCTCGACGATCAGGTTGATTTCACTCCCAAGCTGACTTTGAATCATTTCAACTTGAGGTTTGCTCGTCGTGACGTAGGCGTGATTCCTCAAATCGGCTTCACCGATTTGCCCCCAGACTCGTTGTATCATGGACTCCAGGTGGTCATCGTCTTTTTTCAAGATTTTCAAAAACTGTTTCGACCGGGCGTCATTCGACAGCGGCCACAGCCGTTTCCCCGATCCTCCCGAAAGCAATACGACTTTCATGATATCCCTCCTGTAATAGGGAGTTTGACGGAGTCAAACTCTCTCTGCTGACGGTAATAGGGAGTTTGACGGAGTCAAACTCTCTCTGCTTGGAATCAAACTCGTTCAGATTGGGCTCAAACTCTCTCTGCTGAAGTCTGCTGCGACAATAGTTTCGCTGACGTTATACCATTCGTCCACGTGCGATAATAGCTGGCGTTCTTGCCGTAAGAGTTGTCCAGCAGCGTATTCGGTTTATCCATGAGACAAGACAGAATATGTCCATGAAGCCTTGAGGTCTGTACATTCTTGTATTTGCTGAATCGGTTGACGGCTTTGTTTACCAGGTAGTCGGTATATTTGCCCCAGATCATGCTCACGGGCAGCTTGCCGCTGCTTGCTGCCGACATTTTGAAAATGGCGCGAATCGATTTATGCTCAAATCCGCTGAACAGCGTAGCCCAGTCCAGGTAGTCCCCTTGGCCGGAAGCTTCAAGCCGCTCCTGCTCTGCCGTCTTCTCGATGTCAGTCCGGAGGAAACAAAGCAGTTCCTTGTCCGGGCTCGTATGGCTCCGAATCGGCCATAGTTGGTGCGCCATATCCGGAGATAGATAGACATGGCAGGTCGTGAATTTCACGGTAGCCATCTCCTGCGAGTAGATGTCGCGAACGTAGAGATGCAAATCCTTATGTGTGTTAAAGATCCTTGCCGTCTTATCGAATTCAGCCTCATTCTTATAGAAAATCGTCTGCGGCAGCATGACCACCCGGTGACCGGGATAGTCGGACACGATTTTCTCGCGCAGCTTCTGATGAGCGGGATACAGGTCGCCGAAGTTCCCGCCTCCGTGCAGCACGATAATATGATCCTTCGGGATCTTCACGCCGCTCGGAAAATCAAGCACGCTATAACGCGCCGCAACGCGAATATGATTATCTTTGAAGAAAGCTTCGGTACCTTTCATAATCAACAGGTCTCCGCCATTTCCATGAACCGGATAATCGATGTAGTAAATCTTGGAATGCGGCGGAATCACCTGCAAAATCTGCCGAAGCTTGTCCTTGAGCTCGTCCATCGGATGAGCAAACTGTACGCTTTCCATTCATCCGTCTCCTTTGTGTCTCTTCTCTCTCTCTCTCTCGAACTTGTTCAAAAAGCCAGTGCTGCAGGGATCAGGGATGTGCCTCCGGCACAATTTCTGATCCCTTCCGCGCTTTTTGAACAAGCTCTCTTTCGTTCCGTCACTTGGTCCACTTGACGTTCTTCTTAATGGGCTTCGCGGGGACGCCTGCGACAAGCGTATGGGCTGGCACGTCTCTCGACACGACCGCCCCTGCAGCCACAACGGCGCCTTCCCCGATCGTGACGCCTTTCAAAATAACCGCCTTATTGCCGATCCAGACATGATTGCCGATGATCGTCGGCTTGGTCGCCACGCTTCCCTCGATACAGTGGTAATCCGTATCCATAATGGTGACATCCCACGAGATGGCGCAGTGACTGCCGATTTTCACCTGCTTCTTGCATCTGATTTCGGATCTTCGATTAATGAAGGTATGGTCGCCGATCTCGATGACAGCCTCGTTGGAATCCAAGTAAAACCCGGCATGTTTGTGCAGGATGACGTAATCGCCGATGAAGAGTTTGGCTCGTTTGGCCTTCGACACCGTCATGCTTCCGCCTACCCGCAGCAGCTTCCCGCATTGATCGACATGCCTCCGAAACAGCGCGCCGAGCACTACGCGATAACCGAATTTGAAGTAATCCTTGATGCTTCTCTTGCTTTTGTTCATTGCGGTGTTGCCGCCTTCCTAGGTATGCATTCTTCGCGAGAGGTGCTCGAATAGAAAGCGTATATCGTTTTTGTCATACAGAATGTCGAGAATGCGTACCTTGAACACGATTCTCATGGCAGCGATCGTAATCAGAATGCGGATGACCGCGCCGAGCAGCAAAGCAATCGCGATCCCGTTCAAGCCATACAGCGGTGTAAGGATGAAAAACAGCCCAATCGTGATGGCCAGCGCGATCGCTTGCCGCATTGCGACCAATCCGGGACGCCCCATCGCATTGAAGGATGAGGCGAGAATCCATGAACCGCCACCGATGATGCATTCGAGCGACAGCAGATAGAAAGCGGTACCGGCTTCCAGAAATTGCTCCCCATACAGGAGGCCCAGCAAATAATGACCGATGAGCATCCCCGGAATAACCGCGATGGTCATGAGCAGGAAGGACAGCCGGAAGGCTCTGCTGACGGCTGTTATGATTCGGTCTTGGCTAAGCCCTGTCACCTTCGGAAAAATGACGTTCGATATCGCCGTCTGCACGACATTAAACACGCGGGATAACGTATAGACAACCGTATAAAGTCCGAAATCCCTCGGTGTTAATAAAGACAAAATAATCAGCTTGTCGCATTGCGAGTACAGCGTACCGAGCAGCTCTACTCCGAACACCCTTCCACCGTAGCCAAACAGCGTCCCCAGTACGAGCCGATCCGAGAATCTGCGCAGCCAGTTGAACGACAATTCATGCCGCAGCCGGTGCAGCGCCCAGAAGATAACCATTAGACTGGTCCCGAAGAAAACGAAGGCCGCGCCATTCAGCGATAATTTGCCGATCGCCCACAGGACCAGCAGACCAAGCAGGTTACTAAGCGGAACGTATAAACGCAGTCCGTTATACAGCACGAATTTATCCATGCTTTGCGTGAGCGCCGTAAGCAGATTTACCGCTAACAGAATCGGCAGCGTCAAGACGGTGTACCACTGGGCTGTCCGGATGACATCATCCGGATAGTTCCCCAGCCAGACGGGCAGATAGATCCAAGCAACCGTACCGACAAGTAAACTGACAGGCAGCTGAAACATGAATCCTGCCCGGATGTACTCCGCCGCTTTACCCGCATTGATCTTCATATTGTAGATCAGGGAGGTCGGCAGCCCGAATGAGACAAGCCCTGCCAGCAAGGTCGGCCAGAATAGAATGGCCGAGAACATCCCTTTCCCTTCGACGCCGAACAATCGTGCGGTCACGATAGAGGTTACGGTGCTTAACACCATAATGAGCAGATTGGCGGCGCTGGTATGCAGGATGGTTTGGAATACGCTCCGACCTGCTCCAACTCTTTTGACAGCCATTTGATTCATGATTCAAAACATCCTCAAAGGTTAGATTCGCTTCGGTTGGTAGCTTCGCAGCACGCCGCTGATCAACCCGTTGTTATAAATAATCTTGCTGATATTGCGAAATATTCGCCGTTTATCGAAGAAGAACAAGATCGTCAGCACGGTAAAAATCGGCAGTTTAACGAGCGATTTCATGATAATCCCCGTTTTTTGCTTCGAGGACACCGCGCTGCTGACGCCTTGCCAATAAATGCGTCTTAGCAGCCATTTCCGGCTGATCCGGCTTCGCGGAATCTTGTGCAGCACGGAGGCATGGGGCGTGTAGTAGACCGCATAACGAGTACGGATACGCGCAATCAGTTCAGCCTCCTCACTGGAAAGCAAATTGCTTCCCACTCTGCCAAGATCCTCGCGGAAGGCATCTAAGTGATCGAACACCGACATGCGGAAAGCCACATTGGCTCCAAACGGGATCGCCGGCTCCTGCATCTCCACAATGTCATCCGAATAATCCAAGATGCTGTAGAGGGAGTGGTTGTCCCGGGAGAGCCACCTTGGCGGGCTGCCTTCCCATGCGGGCTCGATTTTGCCGCCGACGCAGCCGATTCGCGGATTCCCCTCGAACAAGTCAACAATGCCGGAGATCCAATCCTTCGACGCCTTCGCGTCGTCATCCAGGAATAGGATGAACTCGCCTCTAGCTTCGCGAATCGCACGATTCCGGGCGACCGATAAACCAAGCCGTTCCTCATACACGTAGCGAACCTGGATGTCGACCATATTCCGGAAGTCCAGTACGGTTTGTTTGGTGTTATCCGTGGAGCGATTGTCGATCACAATGACCTCGAAAGGTTGTTTGTAGCTTTGCTGCAGCAGGCTCAGCAGTGCATCCTTCACATCCGCAGCCCGATTATGTGTACAAATCGCTATCGTTGCTTTCATGCTTTCACCTCGTGCAGCTTTGTACCGCTATAAATAGGGATCATTTTACCGGCGATGCGGCTCCAATCCAGCTCTCGCAGCTTGGCCTCGATCTGCTTCTCCGTTTGCTTCATATCCATGTCCATGGACTTTCGAAGCGCATTCCGTAAACCGTCCGGATCATCCGGATTGTACAAAATGCCGCAATCGCCGGATATATACTCACCGAGCGCGCCTAAGTTTGGCGCAATCACCGGCTTATGATGGGATAATGCAAGAATCGCGCTCCCGGATGTCGTGATTTGGTTGTACGGCAGCACAACCCGATCGGCCGCCTGCAGGTAGTCAGCCAGTTCGTCATCCCCCACAAAATGCGGGTAGACGCTGATTGCCCCATCCCCGTTAAAGCGGTCGATAAAGTCCAGGCTGTATCCCGAATCGACCCGGCCGGCGATCAGTAAACTGCAGTTCGCAAGCTTGAGCGACGAGAACGCCTCGACGAGCCGATCAACGCCTTTGTACGGATTGATCCGGCCGACAAACAAGAATAGAAACCGATCCGGCCTGATGCCGAATTTCTGACGGATATCTGTTCCTGTTCCCGGATAGGCACCGACATAATGGCCATGCGGCGTAACCACTAACTTCCCGGGCGATATACCGAACACGCCGGCAACTTCCTGCTTAACCGATTCGCTCAGGACAAATCCCCGATGGCACACGGTTAAAATATACTTGCGCATGATATAGTCCCAGCGTGTTCTGCCTCTATGCGGCCAGATGTTGTGGACGGTCCAGAACAAGCGAACGCCTCTGACTCTGTAATAGAGCAGCAAGAGCGCGAAGAACAGCGACTTTACGACAGTCAAAGCAATTCCGGATGCATGTTGGTAGGAGTTACTCGGCCAATGCATATGGACGATGTCCCCTCTGCCCGGCCGCAAAACCGTTTCTTTGTCGTAATGCTCGACATGCAGCCCTGCCTGTTCGATCGATTGAGTCAGCAGCTCACTGTATTTGTTATCCGGACTCGCTTTCGGCCACATGTAAACGGTCGACTTGCTCATGGCTTTCATCTCCCGTTCACCCCTGCCAGCGCATATTCATACCGGCCATATTGAATTTGTTCATAGAGGTAGAGGTGCTTGTCGAGCAGCGATTGTGTCGTAAAGTTCCGGCAATGCTTCAGACATTGCTCCCCGACCCGTCTTCTCTCGGCGCCCCCTAAGGAATGGAACGCGATAATTTTGGCTTGGATGGCTTCCGAACTCCCCGGAGCGAAGAGATAATCTTCCGGATTCCAGACCGCATCCGGAATGCCGCCGACAGCTGAAGCATAGACCGGCGTCCCAACCTGATAGGACTCGATGATTACCCTTCCGAATGGCTCCTCCCAGATGGAAGGCACGAATGTAACATCCACGCTTGCCATATTACGACGGGCTTCTTCCGGTGTAACTTTGCCGGTAAACACGAAGCGGTCATCGGAAGCGCATAACTCCTCAAGCTGTTTCTTTAGGCCTCCATCGCCGCAGATCATCACTTGCTCGACCATCTTGCGCGGCAGGAAACGGACGGCGTCAACAAGCTCGCGGACGCCTTTCTCGGTTTCGATTCTTCCGAAGTAACCGATGCGCAGCGGCTCCCGGTGGAAGTCTTTCGCTCCGCCTTCGATAGCGCCGTCCACGGCATTCGGAATGACCAGCTTCGCTGCGTTAGGAAACAATCCGGCATCGGTATGACGCTTCAGAATATGCGATGAGATCCCGACAACGGCGGATACCCGTTTACTGTAGCCCAGTGAAGTCGAGTGATACACACGCGCTAATGTCTGATTCTTGATCGGCGAGCCGACCGGCGAGAGAAGCGAGTAATCCCGGAGCGTATGCGCCACCGGCAACCCTTCCTCGGCACAAGCTGACCAGACCGCCGAGCCAAACCCGGATAAATTCTGAGTATGCACCAGATCCGGTTTGATCGATGACAATAGGCTCCGGAACGTCTTGATTTGCACCGGATTGTAGAGATCAATCATCCTGCGGGCTGCTTTCATCAGTGTTCCGCGTCCCTGAGGCTCGCCAATCCAATACAGATTGTTGTAAGGCAGACGATGCACGGTGACACCGTTGATAACCTCTCTCTGGATACCGGCGCTTCGTTTCTGCCCGCCAACGGTCAGGACATGAACCTCTGCTGCGGAAGCCAACGATTCCGCTAAGATTTGAGTCGATATTTCCGCGCCGCCAATGATGTACGGCGTATACAGGCTATTTACAATTAAAATTCTCATGCAATTCGTTTCATTCCCTTCATGCGCTGCATCACGCTTCCTACTGCCACGGCAGCCGGCCGTTCATTGAAAAAACCGCCTCGGATGAATCCGATTAACAGCCAAAAGTTCACAAAGGAATAGGAATCGAAGTTCATGACGAGCGAAACGCATAGCGCAAAAGCGAATTTAGCGTAAGGATTCGCCCCCGCGCTCCTTAAGGCGGAGATCATAAAGCCGAAGAACAGCGCGGCGCCGATCAGGCCTTCCTCTGCGAACACTTTGGACAGCAGATTCCGTGACGTTGCCATCTCAGGAGTGTCGAAGACAAGATCATGAACCTCGTCGAATACCAATCCATCATTGAAATGCTTCAGCAGCAGTTCCGCGAAATCCCTGTAGTAAAACCCTCCCCCAACGCCGAAGAGCGGGTGGTGGGCGAACTCCAAGAATCCGATAGCCGGAAAAACAACCCGGATGAAGAAGGAATTATCGGTCTTGATCAGGGATTGAAAATCAAACTGGAACCGATCCGTAAAGTAACCGCTGACGTGGAAAGCCTCCAATAAGAACGGGACCCCAAACCCAACGACAAGCACACATGCCGCAAGCACAAGCAGCATTTTCCCTCGGTTCTTGCTCGTGATCAGCACATAGATGAGCAGAGCGGTCAGCAGTACGCTGTAGGCATAAGCCGAGAAGGACAGCACCAGCAGCACCGCCGTGCCGATCAGCAGCACCAGATGCTTGCGGAAGCCTTGTTTAAAGAAGTAGAACATGAGAATGCCGCCGCTCAGCATATGAATCGCTCCCCACGAAGGCTCACCGGACAGCATCTGAATCCGTCCGCGATACACCTTCTCCGAGAACAACCCGGTTAAAGATAAGGAGAACCCGCTGTGAACAACAAGCGCATCCACAAGCTGCAAGAATCCGAAAGCGAGCGGCGGGATAAATCCGATTAGCAGACTCTTCGCGATCCACCCCTTCAGGGCAGGATCCGTTTTCGTTTGTTCGGCGATATAAACGGACACCCGGTACATCGATAAGCCAAACAGCAGCGTAATCACATGCTTAAAGCTGCTGCCTGCATCCTCATAGCCAATCGCCGCCACTAAAGAATGCGAGATGCTGTAGATGACGAACGCAAGGAAGAAGAGATCGCCGGGCTTGAACCGGAAATCGCAGAACAATAGCAGAAACGAGGCTGCGAACATCGGGAACATGGCCACCGGACGATAGACCGAGAAGTGAAAATACGGCAAGCTATCGTAGGTTAGAACGGCCAAGGAGAAGAGAAACAGCATAATAATAAGATTTCGAAGAACCATGTATGCACCTGCTCTTGACGCAAGCGGAGCTATGATAAGATCAGCTCCATATGTTTGCGCGTGACGGAGCTGCTGAAATGACCTGCGACATAGCGTACCGAATTGCGCGATACTTTATCGTTAATCTCTGGGTTGTTGAGTAGAAGCAATACGTTCTGAACGATTTCGTCGTCCGAATCGCAGATAAACAGATCCTCGCTGTGATTCGCGCTGATGCCTTCAACGCCGATCTGGTTGGTCACGACCGGGACACCCCAGGACATGGCTTCGACGATTTTCGTTTTGATGCCCGTCCCGAACAGCAGCGGAGCGATCATGAGCGCGCATTCGCTGACGATCTCTTTCACATCGTCCACTTCTCCGGTGACAACAACGCCCGGATAGGTTTCCTGCAGCTGCAGCACCTCGGCGGTCGGGCTCTTCCCGACAATATAGAAGGTCGCCTCCGGCGCTTGCCGCTTGATCTTGGGCCATATGCGCTCGCAGAAATAGACAACGGCTGAGCTGTTATGCGGAATATCCATCTTCCCAACGAACACCAGCTTGTTCCGGTCGTATCTGCGAGGACCGCTGCCCCGCTGCCCATCCGCTTCGAATTTCATCGGAATGCCGTAGCAGGACTCGTGGCGAGTAACCTTCTGGAAGCTTTCCGCTTCGGTCGGCGAAGTGAAGATGAGATGGTGAAAATGAGCCGCAACCCGCTTCTCGTACTTGGCGAGCAGCCGGCTCTCCAGATCAATCAGCCATTTCTGAATAAACTTCACATCCGCAAACCGCTTCAGCTTACCCGGCAATTTGTCCGCAAACCCTCCAAGTGCGGAGGGAATGTAGTGAAACCATTCCAGCTGCCGCCGATAGCGCAGCGATAACAGATCGTCGTAGCTCAGAACCTGCGTTCCCTGTTCCCCGGATACATATTCCGCCACCCTTACCATGTCGTACAGGATTAGCTCCGGTTTCTCCGATTGCACAATTTCTTTGATTTTCCGGTGTGTCTTCCGGCTGTAATAGACGGATACCTGAAGCGGCCATCTTCGCAGCAGCAAGGAATAAAACGCCACATTGAAGAGCTTCTCGGCCAAACCGGGCAGCTCGAGACATACCAGCCGGTCAATTTCGTCCGGCCGATGTTTGAGGTACCGGTCGTCATCCACGAAGGATAAATTGACAATTTCACTGCCCGGATAAATCTCTTTCATTTGCCGAATGTATTGCAGAAGCATGTTTTTCCGTCCATCCGTATTCGGGAAGGGAAACCGGTTCGTAATAAACATGATGGTTTTCATGTGCAGTCCCTACCCCCTATCAGAAAGCATCCTTCGCACCAAGCAGCAGCTTGAAGGTTTTGAAGATGATTTTCAAATCGCCGGTAACGCTTCTTTTCTGGATATATTCGAGGTCGAGCTCTACCATTTCTTCGAAGCTCAGCTCATTGCGTCCGCTGACCTGCCATAAGCCCGTACAGCCCGACGTTACCGTCAGCCTCAGCTTGTCGTACTCCGAATACTCGGCTACTTCCCTTGGCAGCGGCGGTCTTGGGCCGACCAGCGACATGTCGCCTTTCAGTACATTCACCAGCTGCGGAAGCTCGTCGATGCTTGTTTTCCGAATGAATTTGCCGACTCTCGTAATGCGAGGATCATCCTTCATCTTGAACATGGCACCTTGTATTTCATTCTTATCCAGCAGTTCCTTCAGCTTCTCCTCCGCGTTTGACACCATGGAGCGGAACTTGTACATCTTGAACGGTTTCTCGTCTTTGCCGATCCTGGTCTGGTAGAAGAACGCTGAACCTTTTGGATCTTCCAGTTTAATCAGGAGCACAATGAGTACGAACAGCGGCAATAGAATAATTAACCCGAGCAGTGCGCAGGTAATATCGATGATGCGTTTCACTAACGTATAGAAAACCAAATTGTTGTACGTTTGCAGAGCCCGATGTTCCGACACCTTCACGACAGCTTCCTGATCAAATTGTCGATTCATGAGATACACTCGCTCTTTCCCGCTCGAGGATCTCCTCAAGCTCTTCTATTAGTTGATAGCGCAGCTCGCGATTGCCGAGCGCGAAATCTATGGTTGTCATAATAAATCCGAGCTTCTCGCCAACATCGTAGCGAGTCCCCTCGAAATCGTAGGCGTATACGCCCGAGTCCTCATTCAGCTTCTGAATCGCATCAGTCAACTGAATTTCCCCGCCCGCTCCCGTCTCATGACGGCCCAAATATTCGAAAATATCCGGTGTCAGAATATAGCGTCCCATAATTGCCAGATTCGACGGCGCTTGTCCAAATGGCGGCTTCTCCACAAAACGGTTGACCGTGCACAGCCGTCCTACGCTTTCCATTGGATCTACGATCCCGTAACGATGCGTTTGGTGAGCGCCAACGGCTTGAACGCCAATAACCGATTTCCCAGTCCGTTCATATTGTTCAATGAGCTGCCTGGTGCACGGAACATCAGCTTTGACAATGTCGTCGCCAAGCAGAACGGCGAACGGCTCGTCACCGATAAAATTACGCGCGCACCATACGGCATGCCCGAGGCCTTTTGCCTCTTTCTGCCGGATATAGTGAAGCTCTACGTTTGAAGACTGCTGTACCTTCCGGAGGATATCGTGTTTCCCTTTCTCCTCGAGCGTATGCTCAAGCTCAAAGGCAATATCGAAGTGATCCTCAATTGCACGTTTTCCTTTGCCCGTGACGACGATGATGTCTTCAATACCGGATGCGATCGCTTCCTCCACGATGTACTGGATTGTCGGTTTGTCGACAATCGGAAGCATTTCTTTGGGCATTGCTTTGGTTGCGGGTAGAAACCTAGTACCGAGTCCAGCCGCAGGGATAATTGCTTTTCTCACTTTTTTCATTGATCTCACCCTATCCAATTTATTTCTGTATCTATGTCGTGTTCTAAAAACACGAGCTATGTTTTCTCACCATGGAGGAAAACATAGCTCGTATTTCTAGATAAGCAGAATCGGATCTAAAAATAGAGTAGGGCATCGAACCCTTCCTCACGTCATACCCCTGACGATAAACGTCTAAGGCCGCTTGACCCACAGCATAACCGAGTGCCTCCGGTGATAGAGGAGCAGGAGACATTTCCTTAAAATCGGCTGAGATGTTGTATGCTAACGGCCTGCGCGGTTGAGAACAGCTCCGATAACGGTCGCATGGCCATACTCCAGCGCTGCCATCGCTTTAGCCGCTATATCGTTCTTCACTTTGCCCGGCTTCACGACTAGGACGACACCGTCGCTCTTGCTGGCTATTACCAGTGCATCCGTCACCGTCATAACCGGAGGCGTATCGATGATGACCATATCGAACCGCTCCTTAGCCTTCTCAAGCAAAGCCGTCATCTCAGGTGAATCAAGCAGCTCGGACGGACCATCCGGTTCCGGCCCCGCACTCACCACGTAGAGGTTCTCGATGCTTGTCTGTTGAATAACCGCTTCTAGCTCGCTGCGATCCGCTAGCGCCGTACTGAGCCCATAGCGATCGTTATTTAGTTCAAAGATCTGATGCTGAACCGGCGTTCGCAGATCGGCGTCAATGAGCAGCACCTTCTTATTGGCTTGAGCGTAGGCTACCGCAACATTGGCGGCTGTTGTGCTTTTACCTTCACCGGGAAGAGCTGAAGTGATCATGACCGTTTTCAATGCCGCCTCCCGATTCGAGTAGGTGATCTTGGTCCTCAAGCTGCGATAGATCTCGGAGGCAGCCGACTTCGGATTATTCTCGGTAACGAGACTACGACTTCTATGCATCAAGCGAGACATTGTTCTTCCTCCCTGACAGAGGCTTCATCTGAGCATTATGGCCGCTTGCGGCTTTATCGCCTCGTTTTATTCTCGGGATATCCGCAAGCACCGGAATTCCGAACTGTTCCTGAACGTCCGACTCTGTCTTAACCGTGTTATCCAGCTGATCCAGAATGAAAGCAGCTACGATGCCGGCCATCAATGTCAGTACGAATGTGACCATCACGTTCATCGTCGGATTAGGCGATACTTGACCACGGTGCTCCGCCGGATCAGCTAAATTCAGAACCGCTATATTGTCCAATTTCATGAGCGTCCGAATTTCTTTGCGGAAGACCTCCGACAACGCATTGGCCATATTGGCTGCCCGCTCAGAAGATTGATCTCGGACGGTAATCGTCATCACCTGCGTATCATTGATGGAGCTGACAGTCACTTTCGAAGCAAGCTCACCTGCGCTTGCGCCAAGCTCCGGATGCTCCTTTACAACCTTCTCCATGACAAGCGGCGTCCTGATAATTTCTTTATAAGTTTTGATCAGCAAAATATTGGAGTTAATCGATCCGACATCGATGTTTGATTTGTTCGGATCCGCGTCCTTGCTCTGACCTACGATCAGCTTCGTCGAAGCTTCATACTGCGGTTTCACGAAGTGGCTCGTGTAGTAGCCGACAAGCGTACAGCTGACAATGACCAGCAACGCAATCAACCACAGCTTCTTTCTGACAATGCTCCAATATCGTTGCAATTCCAAAGCTAGTTCCTCCGATACCGCGTTCATAGTTGGGGATTGAACACTATTTTTTGTCTGAATATTCAGAAATATTTAAGTGTTGCTGTCTGACTTCCTGGGATCAGCCCTCCCCTGCTTGGTTAGGCTATTTCCCGGTGCAACTTAATTGTATAGCGACTCTACGCTTCAAGACTATTGAACGGCAGGATGATTTTGTTTCATCTCAAGTTGTACACCGAGCCGCCTCATAGGATAAACCCGGCTTATACTTTCGTACCACAAGTACCGGAATCCAGACCTGCGCAAGCCCACAAGCCGCTTCACAGCTTGAATTTGCATCGCCACCTCCATACCACACCAGACCAGCGTCTGGAAGCCAACCACTGCAGTCCGCACTCCTCTAACGAACCATAGAGACCTTATTTGGGAGAAAAGGGCACCTCAATTATTCTAACGAACCTCAGAGGCCTTATTGAGACGAAATAGGCAAAACTCACGAACTTTTAGCCAAATAGCGCCCGTACGGTTCGTTAGAATTACAAATCGCTACTTTTTGATCAAATAAGGCCTGTACGGTTCGTTAAAAGTATGGGGTCATATATTCTAGTTGACCTAATAATACAAAAAGAGCGGCCGTCGCCGCTCTCTTAAGTAGTTCCGGATAGCTCATCCGACAATGCGTAGCCAGCTACTCCCCGCGACTGCGCATAAAGTGCAGCTTGTGTGCGGTCACTAACATTCAATTTTTGAAAAATATTGCTGATATGTTTCTTGACCGTAGACTCGCTTATCATCAGCTTCTGCGCCAAAGCGCTGTTGGACAATCCTTCGCCCAGTGAAGACAGCACGTTACGTTCCTTCGGCGTCAGCTTCTCGAGCGGATCATCCGGGTCCTTGCGAATTAGAACTTCCATGAGCCCTTGATCGAAGTACTTTCTTCCGCGATCAATCATCTTGATGGCGAGCAGCAGCTCTTCGGGCATCGAGTCTTTAAGTACATATCCGTCAGCGCCGCACTCCTCTGCCCTGCGAATATCCGCTTCTGCCGCAGATGATGTGAGCATCATGAAACGGCAGCTATGTTGACGAAGCCTTTCAACCACGTCAAAGCCGCATTGATCGCCAAGTCGAATATCGACAATGGCCAGATCCGGCTCTATCGTCTCTATGAGCTGCACAGCCTCCTCGACCGTCTCTGCTTCCCCCATAATTTCGATTCCCTCTTCTTGCGCTAGTACGGCTATCAAGCCTTTGCGAACCACATGATGGTCATCCACAATCACGATTTTCAAGTCGATCACCCGCTTTTCGTAGTTTGGCCAGTTCCTTGATGAACGCCGGTTATCGGCAGCAAGACCCGAATGATGGTCCCGCTCCCTTGTTTACTGCTTATCTGATACTGGCCGCCCAGAGATGCGGCAAGCGTACGCATATTGGATAAACCGAAACCGGAATCCGGTTTGCTTGGCTTAAGCAGCCAAGGGTTAAAGCCGCGTCCGTTATCTTCGATGGTGAGTCTTAAGATACGCTGCTCCACAGTCAAATGGATTGCAATACTGCTGCTCGCTCCATGACGGATTGCATTGCCTACCCCTTCCAGGATCATCCGATACAGCGCTTTTTGATGCGTTATAGAAATGCGGTTGTCAGAATTAGGTGCGTTGATACGGATTTGGACACCGTTCAACTTGGCCTGATTGGCCAGATGTGATTTTACGATACTGATCCAGGAAGCATTGTCGTTCTCATTGCTCTCACGAGAGCTCAGATTGTAAATCGATGCACGCAGTTCACGAGAAGCAGCCATTGCCGCCTCTTGAATTTCTTGCATCTGCTCTTGAGTCCGGTCGTCATTCATACCGCTACAGTCACCTTTCATTGACTGAATGGCGTAAATGATACCGAACAAATGCTGGGAAACACGATCATGCAGTTCCTCAGCGATCCGGTTACGCTCCTCCATTAAGAATCGTTCTGACTCGATCTGAATTGCCATCGTTATCATCACCTTTCTTGCCATTCATTGAAAACCACTTCCGGTTATGGAGTGCTCATACTATGAATAAAATGAGAGAGTCTTAAGGTTTCGTCATAGATATCCAAATTCGGACAATGGGCTCCTCATCTCAACATACCTTGAGAAGGTTGACATGGACATACTGCAGGAGTACTGATTTTGTTAACCGTTCGTTTACAGGTAAACAGTGACCTTGGACTCAATCGCTGATACCCGCCATTTGTCGAATACGAAGGACATAGCTAACGACCGAGGTCAGGTCTTGTAATCTTTTTGTAAGCGTGAAATCTTGATAGAAGAGCACTCCGCTTGGAAAGAGAACGATTCTCAATAGCCTCAAATAGATCCATTCTTAGCCCTTCCGGCACTTGGGCCTCATTACCCAAATCGAGCGTGGAAAGAACCGCTTAGAAGTGGGACTATAAGCAATCATCAACATCATATCTTTAGATAAATTTTAAAGATTATTTACATATTTTAGCGTAAACACTCCCCATAGTAGTACCGGACATGGTTCTTTTGCATACTGAACAAGTGCAAAAAGGAATTAATAATGAGAAAAAAGTGAGAATAATGAGAAGAATAATTTGCCATAATCATCTCTTCTTTCGGCAAGCCAATACTTACCCTCCTGGTATTGATATGAAACATTAGCTCCGTATCGAGCAGTAAAAGGCGCCCCGTAAGGGACGCCTCGATTCATTACGTATTCTCTGGCTAAGCTGCCAGCTACTCCTCTGTATGCTGCTGTTTCAACTCAACCAACGCCTTGTCGATGTCGGCCGTAAGACTTGGATCCAAATATTGAGGGGCAGAACGTTTGACCGGGGAGGAGAAATGAGCCATGGCTTCCATCTCTGCTTCGATCATCAGAATTCTCTCTTCCGCGCGAGCAAATCCTTTGGATACATTCTCGGTTTGAAAGGATACGACGTTCTGATTCAACTCCTTCAGCGAACTGGCAACGTTGGCGCGAGATGCGAGCAGCAGGCGACGATGATTATATTCCTCCGATTGCACAAGCAGCTGGCCGATTCTCTCTTCCAAGAGCTTCGTTTGCTCCTGAATCGTCGCATACTGGGTACTGTAAGCCGCTAGTTTCTTCTCATGCATCAGCTTTTCTTGCAGCGCCAGCTTCGCAATATGCTCCTCATCTTGCTTCACGGCTAGCTTCGCTTGGCGATCTCTCTTCTCAATGATCGCTTCGGTCTCGGCAATAAGGGCAGCTTGTCTTTTCTCTATAAACAATTGATTCGCCAATGCCCGCTGCCCTTTCGCAAGCTCTTGTTCAAACTCGCGAATATATTGATCTACCATCTTGAGGGGTTGTTCGCACTTATCCAGAAGCCCATTCGTTTCCGCCAGAAACAAATCTTTCACGCGTTTGAAAATGCCCATATTTAATTCGACTCCTTTGAATTAGCAGAATGATTTCTTTCCCATTGGTCTAGGAAATCGGATGTGGAAGGAAGCACGGGAGCTGCTGCACTTGCTGCAAAACGGTCACGCGGTCTCTTTCTTCTCTTAATGATCAGGAAGAGCAATCCGGCAATAAGAATCGTACCGACGATAGCAATTCCGGCATCCCAATCTTCGTGGTGATGACCCTCGAAACGCAAGTCCTTCACATGAAGAGTACCCGGACCCGCTATACCTCTGTCATCGCCTCTGGGCATGATTGTGATTCCTTTGTCCTCTCCTTTGCTCCTGCCGCCAATCCCTTCGCCACCGGCCATGAAAGGTTCGGCGTTTATTTTCACTTGCGTGAACGCCTGCTTATGAACCGACATTTCATCGCCTGATGCGAATTTCACGCCAACTCCAACAACGACAATAACTACAGCTATGAGAAGTACTTTCTTGATCCAAGATCTACCGGATCTCATCTCTCATCCATCCTCTCGTGACGTTTATCTTCTTTACAACTCTCACTATAGACGCCAAAAGTAAAAGTACGGTAAATAGGCAAAAAAACACCCTTCCTCAACATGCATTGAGGAAGGGCACATGATTCTAGATGTGGGGGAACCTCATCATAAACGTACTTCCTTCGCCTAACGAGCTCTTCACCTCGATCGAACCCTGATGGGATTCGACAATCCATTTTGCAATCGATAACCCTAGTCCCGCACTTCCTTCTTCCCGCGAACGATGCTCCTCTACCCGATAGAATCGGTCGAAAATCCGCTGCGTCGCGTGCTCCGGGATGCCAATGCCCGTATCGCTGATGGAAAGCGACCATTGTTTAGGATTGCTGCTCAGGGCTACTTTAACTGCCCCGCTCTCCGGTGTATACTTGATCGCATTGTCCAAGAGGATGTACACCAGCTGCTTGAGACGCTCGATATCTCCCGTAACCGCCAACTTATCCGGCAGCTCAGCCTTTAACGAAATCTGCTTCTTGTGGGCAACTGCTTCGATCGCCTGCACCCACTGCCTGACCTTCGGAACCAAATCAAACGAAACCTTCTCAAATTCGACTGATCCGGCATCGGATCGAGCGAGCAGCAGCAAATGCTGAACCATGCGGCTCATGCGCCCGACTTCCTCTTTCATATCTACGACGACTTCTTTGGTATAGACTGTGAAGTCTTGCCCGTTCTCCAGCTCAATGACATCCAGCGACGTATTCATAATACTAAGCGGCGTTCGAAGTTCATGTGACGCATCGGCCAGAAACTGCTGCTGCTGCCGATACGCTTGCTGGATCGGGATCATCGCTTTCTTGGACATCGAATTACTCAACCATACGGCAGCCATGATAAAGAGGACGAGAATAAGTAGGAACACGATAAGCAGATTACGAAATACTTCATAATAGAAGGTCACGTCTTTAGCTGCATAGATGACGGCTCTCGAACCATTATCGAGCATAACCGGACGCGCGCCGACAAAGAGGAGCCGCTCCCCAGCCATCATCAATTCCGGTGCTTTCGGTACGGCAGGAACTCCTGTTGCTTCCGGTAATCTCGGTTCTTTCAAAACACGCTGGCGCATCTTCACATGCGTCTCCGGCTGCCATTCCAATTGAAACGAAACTTCTCGAGGCTGCCATCCCATCAATTTCTGCAAATGAATGTTATTAAATTGAGGAAAAGCGGAGCTGCCTGCAAGCACATTCCCCTGCTCATCCACGACATAGAAAAAGTACAAATCGTCACCGCGGGAGTTCGTCAAATCAGGGATCACCAAGTTTCCATTCTCTGTCGCAAACAAGGTGGACATGAGGGATTCATGCTGCTCCCGATAAGCCATCCCCAGAAATAACGCGGAAACGATGATCGAGAACACCATCAAGAAGAGGATAATCAGCCACGTGTAGGTGTAGGTTAACTTCCTTCGCGTTTGAACGAACAGGTCTGTCTTTGGCCCTCGACGTTTATGCTTCAAATCGGTAGCCTACCCCTCGGACGCTCTGGATCATCGTTTCCCCTTGCGATGCCTCCAGCTTGTCGCGAAGCATTTTGACCGTTACATCCACATTCTTATTGGATACCTCGCTGCCAACGCCCCAGACCCGGTCCAAAATGACGTCCCGCGTCAGCGCACGGCCGGGATTCTGCAGAAATAAATCGAGCAGCTGATACTCCCGCTGGCTGAGGAAGATCTCTTCCCCTCTTCTGAACAGCTGACGGGACGTCCGCTTCAGCATAAACGGCCCGAACGTTACCACCTCCGCTTGGATAGGGGCAAAATTCCGCCGTGTCAGTGAGCGAAGACGAGCAAGCAGCTCGTCCATCTCAAAGGGTTTCGTGAGATAGTCATCCGCCCCGGCATCCAAGCCAACGATTTTATCCTGCAGCGCATCCTTCGCGGTTAATAATAGGATGGCCTGACCGTAGTTGGCCGCCCGTAAGCTTTTACAAACGTCAATCCCATCCTTACGGGGCATCATCCAATCCAAAACGAGCACATCATAAGTCGATCCGCCTGCGTAGTGGAGCGCATCATCACCGTTATCTACCCAATCGACGTGATAATCGCCTTTCTTCTCCAATACATATTTCATCAATTTCCCCAGCTTCTTATCATCTTCCGCAAGCAGAATATTCATTTCGTTTCACCGCCGACAATAGCCTATTTCGTTTAGAATACCATACAAAAGGTAAAAGTACGGTAAATGAAACGATAGAAAGTCCGCCGGAGTCAGAAGTGCGAGAACTTGGAAAATCTCTTCTTGTACATCTTCTCAAGCCCAATCGAAATCATATGAAAGCCGAGGATATACATGATATAGGCAAGCAGCGGAATAACCAGCACCCACTGATAAATAAACAAATAACTGCGTGCTTGTCCGACCAATCCGCTCCATTCGTTCGAGAGGCTCACAAACTCAGGCGGGTCCGGTGGATTGTAGTACACCTTCGTGCCCCCTACGAAGATATGGAAGATCGCCAGCTGTCCGAACAAACCCATTATCATGACGATCTCTTGGACGAATAAGATCAGGAAGCTTTCCTTCAAATGAGGAAACAGATGCTTCCGGATAATCGTGAAGCGGCTTGCTCCGATTGACTTGGCGGAGAGTACGAATTGCTGCTCGCGGAGCACCATCGTTTTCTCTTTGATCGTAGAGGCAACTGCCGGAACCCCGATCAGCGCCAATACGACGGAAATGATGATGGTCAGCTTCAAAGGTGAAGCCGAGGGTTCAATAGAAATGCCGACCATAATCATCCAGACCAGAATAAAGGTCGGGATCCCGTTTAATACACCCCAGATTGGCGGACGTTTATCGCGATCGGTCTTGTCTTTGCCGAGAAATCCAAGCAGCATCCCCAGCACGCCGCCAACGATAATACGAAATGCGGCAATCGACAGCGACGCGAGTATCGTAAATTTCGCTCCATCCAGCAGCTTCGCCATCATATCGACGCTGAATTTATCGGTTCCGAACGGATAGCTGGCATTCGGCGAGAAAGGCGGAGCCAGAAGGATGCTAGTGCCATTCTCATCAACCACATAGTCGACTTTAGCCGTGTCGCTTAGCTCATGAGGTGCAACATAGTGGCCGAAGAAGGAAGCCAAGATGATCAGAATGGTAATCGATAGGCCGGCAATCAGCGTTTTATTCATCGCACGATCACCTTCTCCCAGCCGTAAATCAAAGCTCTCATAAGGAGATACATAACGGCGTATAACAGCAGCAATGTGAAGATGCCATTCACGACCAGATTGTACTGGTACCCTTCAAATGCGTAAGCATTGGAGAAGACTAACAGCGTCACGCCGTTCAGATTGTACAAATATTCGAAAATAAACAAGTTTCCGAACAATATCCCCAGGAACTTATGCAAATCCGCTTTGACGAAGGGCAGTACGTTCGGCAGCGCATGAAAGAAAATGATATAGCGTTTACCAAGCCCACGTGCTTTGGCAAAACTGATATAATCCTCGGTCAGCGTATGACTCATGTGAAGGGCCACATTGCGAATCATATAGGTTCCAGGAATGATGATCGTCGAAATTAACGGAAGCGCAATCGCCGGTTCATCCGTAGAGAAGCTTGCCACCTGAAAGATGACAAGCCCCGTTTTATCCGCAACTATGACAATAAGAAACTGCAGCAGCAGCACGATAACAAAGTCCGGGAGCACGCTCGTCAGTTCCAGCAGCCCTTTGAGCCACTGTTTACGCGTTAACGAGAAGTAGATGCCGAGCAAAATACCTAAAGTCATGCCGATGACGGCACCGACCGCCAAATAGGAAAAAGAGAGCGTGATGCTGCTTCCAATCTGCTCCCAGAACGATCGTTCCGTCTTGCCGGACAGATAATGAAAGGCATTGCCGCCCGCCAATTCTTCTATATATTCCTTCAAGCTTGCCAGCCCATTGTACCAAAGAAAATAGATGGAACCGTCCATACGACCTTGTATAAGAACATCAGGAACCATGGCAAAAACAAGTACGAACAACAGAATGCCCAGAACGATTGAAGTGTACTGCGCTACCTTTGTCATGATGCAACGATCCCTTTCTTGCTTAAATTAGACGGACCGGCTGAGCCATTCCTTATAGTGTGTCGAGCTAATGCGTGCGTTATCAGCACTAGGAACGAGAGATTGATCATTCACCTCTACGGATGCGAAATAAAGCGCATTGTGATCTGTGATTACCTTTCGCGAGTCCCCGGTTGCATGCAAGTACAGCCGAACGAGCTCATCGAGACGAATCTGGTCCGGGCCAGCCGCCTCGACGATGCCATTCACCGGTTCCTCAATGAAATCAACGAGGGCTGCAGCTACATCATCCGAAGCCATAGGCTGCGTAAGAACCGAAGGCAACCGTACGGTATCCCCTTGCGTAGCCACAAATGCAATACTGCCAACAAACTCGAAGAATTGCGTCACGCGGATGATCGTATAAGGGATTTTCGAAGATTCGATCAGCTCTTCTTGCGCCATTTTTGCACGGAAATAACCGCTTTGCAGTAGGCGATCGGTGCCAACAACCGACAGCGCCACGTGATGACTGACGCCGGCAGCTGCTTCGGCAGCAAGGAGATTGCGCGTTGATGTCTCGAAGAATTCCATAACCGCCTTATCTTCAAATGATGGCGAGTTAGACACGTCTACGACAACCCGTGCACCGAATAGCGCTTCGTTCACCCCCTCACCGGTCAACGTATTTACGCCTAATGATGGCGATGCCGGCACTACCTCATGACCAAGCTGACGAAGAAGGTTTACAACTTTTTTCCCGATAAGACCGCTGCCGCCAATAACTACGATTTTCATATGAGTGCCTCCTAAGATGTGTTAACGCAATTCGATGATTCTTACGATGATAGGAATTCATTGCCTGTAAAAGCAACGAGCGAAAGAATGAACAGCAAGGAGACCAGTGCAAATACGCCCATGCAGATATAAGAAGAAAGTTTCTGTGAACGTGGCGAAATGGTAATTCCCCAGCTGATCATGAATGCCCAGAGTCCGTTGCTGAAATGGAATACGGCCGACAAGACACCAATGACATAAAGGCTAAAGTACAGCGGATTCGTGGCAATTTGATGCATTGTCGAACCAAGCTCTTCATGCGTAATGTTGCCCAAATAAATTTGCAGGCGCGTATTATAGAAATGCCAGAAAACGAAGATAAACGTAAGAACGCCTGTCATGCGCTGCAGAATGAATGCCCAGTTACGACCATAGGAATATTGCCCCGCGTTCATATTGGACCGATAAGCCATGTACAGCCCATAAACGCCGTGAAATAGAATCGGAAGGTAGATTCCAAAAATCTCTAGCAGCGGCTTCAGCGGCAGACTGTTAATGAAATGCACATAGGTAGCGAACCCCTCGGGTCCGCGTTCAAACGCTTGAAAGTTGATCGATACATGCACAAGAATAAAACCTCCGAGAGGAATTACCCCGAACAATGAGTGCAGCTTGCGCCAGTAATAGGCATTTCCTTTCATATTCCTCCACCTCTCAATGATGACTTGCTTCCGGTTGCTTATTGATTAAACGATTGACGAGGAGCATATGTGACACCGATCGATCGGGAATATTTGCCTCGGCTTGGCATTCAAACCGAACACGTGGCACAGTACTTCCAAGGATTGCATAATGGGCTGAGGTATTGGAAATAGTTAAACAATACATAAACCAGCACGCTCACGGAAGGAACGGCTATGAAAACCAGTTCTCCCCCTCAAGAAACCTATCAAAAGTTCGTGAAGGCGTTATCGTCCAGCTCGGATTTAACCATGAAAACGATGAGCTTTCCGGACGCTGAATATCGACTATTCTACTTGGATACGATGGTAGATTCATCCGTTTTTCAAGATCACATCATTAAGCCATTATCGCAAAATCCGGACGGAAACATCCCAGAAGTCGTCACCGTGCAAGAGATTCTCCCGGCGAAGAATTTCGAAGAAGCTGTACAAGAAATCGTGCAAGGGAAAACGGTGCTGGAAAAAGAAGGGGAACCTGAATTATGGCTGCTCAGCACTGAGCTGCATAAAGAACGCACGATCAACGTTTCCACAATTGAGCGGGTATTGCGGGGCTCCAAAGAAGCGTTCATCGAGGACTTGGATACGAACATCAATTTAGTAAGGAGACGTTCCGCCTCTTCCGATGTCGTCGTTAAAAATTTCACATTGGGCAAATTATCGCGTACGAAAGTCTCTGTCGTCTACTTGCAGGGAGTCGCGAACCCCGACGTGATTCGACTCATCGAACAAAGACTTCAACAGATCGATGTCGATTACGTGTATGCGCCCGGGTTCATTCAGGAATATATTCAGGACAAGCCGTTCAGTTTGTTTCCGCAGATCCTGACAACGGAGCGCCCGGATCGGACGAAAGCTTACTTATTGGAAGGCAAAGTCGCCATCATAACGGACGGGTCCCCGGAAGCGTCTATTTTGCCGGTTTCTTTCTGGTCCTTTCTGCAATCGCCGGACGATTATCAAATCAATTGGTTAATCGGCAGTACATTTCGAATGCTGCGCGCAATTTGTTTTCTAATTGCGATTGGGTTGCCTGGACTCTATATTTCGCTTGCATCCAATCAAACGTACATACTTCCGCTAAATCTCGCATTAACGCTGCAAGGAGCACTAAAGTATATCACCTTACAGCCGATAGCGGAGGTGTTTCTCATGATGATTGCACTTGAAATATTAAGAGAAGCGACGGTACGACTTCCTAGTCCGATCGGACAAGCGATCGGTGTCGTCGGAGGTATCGTCGTCGGAACCGCGGTCGTTCAATCCAATATGATTTCAAATACTGCCGTGATTGTCGCTGCTTTCACCGGTTTGGCGTCGTACATTTTGCCGTCTTACGAGATGAGCAACTCCGTCAGAATCGTCTCCATACCGGTTCTCTTGCTATCCCAGCTATTCGGATTAATTGGGCTTACCGCCTCTTTCTTATTCGTGATTATTTATCTCTGCCGAATGAATACCATGGGTCTTCCTTATTTCTATCCCGTCTTCACCGATGGGGCCATTAAAGACACACTGCTGAGAGCGCCTTTCTGGCTTATCAATAAACGTCCGAAAGAAGCCGCACCTCTAGATAAACAGCGAAATCGCAATGATAAAGGGTGGACGTAACGATGATGAAGGAAGAGTCTATTTCCTACAGGCAATTGCTATTCCTCGTGCTGTTCATGCAGGTAGGCACGCGCGTCTTGTCTTTGCCCTTCGCGGAAGCGAAATATGCAGGCACACTCGGGTGGGCGGCTGTACTGCTCGGGGGACTCGTGGCCCAATTGGGTATTGTATTGATCTGGTTGCTCGCCAAAAAACATGCTACCCAAAATCTATTTCAATACGTTCACATGCTGACAGGGAAGTTCATAGGCGGCGTATTATCCCTCCTATTCGCAGTCTATTATATTTACTCGGCTCTAATCGTCACCATTATTTACTTGGAGATCGTAAACCGATGGGTGCTGCCAAAGACTCCATGGTGGACGCTGCTGCTCTTGTTTTTCTTTCTTTGCGGATATGCCGCCACTTCTTCTTTGCGTGTGCTTACATTTATCAGCTATTCGCTCGTATACATTCTTGTTGCGGGCTATGTATTAATCATATATAGCAGCTTTACGAATCTCGAATTTCGCAATCTCTTGCCCCTCCATCACGGCGGAGGAACTTCATTCGTCTACGGAGTGTTGCAAGGGTTTTCGGCTTGCCTGGGCTACGACCTGCTGCTCTTTGCTTTTCCACTCGTCAAGAGCACAAGTCCCAAGAAGCTTCTTGGCGTCATGACTTTGGCAAACGGGATGACGACGCTGATTTATTTTACAGTCGTCATCGCTTGCACCTTAAATTTCACTACGGAACAAATGAGCCTAATTCCGGAACCAATCGTCTTCATCATTAAACAAATCGAATGGGATGTCGTGCAAAGTCTGGACATCGTATTTATTACAATGTGGTGGACAATCATTTCCGCAACTGTCTACGTTTATTTGCATTTGGCTGCCAAAGGCCTCAGCTATATCGGCAAACCTGCCGGGAGCAGCCATATTCGTTGGGTATGGATATGCACGGGATTCTGTTTTGCAATCGGATGCTGCTTGTCTAAACAAAGCGTTATCTCCACTCTGGCAGGCGTTCCCTACAATATCTACAGCCTCATCTGCGTCG
This sequence comes from Paenibacillus rhizoryzae, assembly GCF_059686995.1. NCBI lineage: Bacteria > Bacillati > Bacillota > Bacilli > Caryophanales > Paenibacillaceae > Paenibacillus > Paenibacillus rhizoryzae. The sequence continues at coordinate 188,786 of NZ_JCAALT010000004.1, forward strand.
CAGGCATCCCACTCCTACTGCTCCTATTTCCAAAAAAGATTAACGTCAAGGCGGGATAAGACATGAAAAAGATCTGCGGGGTTATCGTACTGTTTCTTACGTTGTGTGGTTGTTGGGATAATACTGCAATCAATAACCTTCAAATGATCGATGTTGTAGGCTTAGACAAGGTGGAGAATAATAAATTAACCAATATTAGCCTTGCGATTTCGTTTTTAAACGAAGCTCATCAAGGAGGAGGGAAGCCACAGAAAGAAATAATCTCCGTAAAAGGTGCAAACTTGTCCGATGCCAAAGAGCACGCCGATCTCTCTACGGCCGGGGAATTGACCTTTAATCAAAGTCGATTATATATTCTGAGCAAAGCGTATGCATCCACTAATCCTGCGAATGAAATGAATGTTCTTGGACGAATCTCAACATTTCCGCTTACCTCAAGCGTCGCTGTCTATGACGGTAACGTATCCGAACTCCTCACAAAAGGCAGGATTCAAGGAAAGACGGTCGCGAATTACTTGGTCGTCATGCTCAAAGAAGCGGAAGAATCCAATTTCATACCGAAAAAAACCTTGCTTCGTTTCATTCTAGATAAACCGGATCCATTCGTTGATGTCGCTTTACCTTTAATTCGATCAGAGAAAGACAAGATTTTCATAGACGGCTTGGCTTTATTTCGGGAGGGCAAATATTCCGGCGTTGATCTTTCGATGGATCAAACCAAATTGGCTTTATTTATGAGGAATGGACACCGAACCGGCGTTTACCTCATATTCGATATCGACAAATCTCCCATTCAATTCTGGGTGAAGGATGTCAAACGAGACATCCACGTCAGTATTAAGGGTGATAAAGTGACTGAAGTAACGCTTCCTAGTGAGATTCGAGCGGTCTTATTGGATACGAAAACAACCGATAAGGCATTAACGGAGAAGGATCTGAAAGAACTGGAAAAAGAACTGACAGCTGAAGTCAATAAACAAGCACTTAAAACGATTTTAAACATGCAAAAGGCGAATTGCGACTTCTTGGGCCTCGCTCGCGAACTCCATGCTTACCACTATAAGCAATGGAGCCGAATGGATTGGCGCAAAGAGTACCCGCTGCTTCCGATTCATCCACAGATCAAGATCACTTTATTGAACTCAGGCGTTATGCTCTGACGATATAGTCCTGCTTTGATGAACTAAAAAACAAATAGATGTCCATACTATACAGGAAGAATATGAAAAAGATCCTTTTGAGGAAGTGAACGTCCATTGACGACGAAATCGGTATCCAATGAAAAAACGGAACGCGAAGGTAACGCCCTGTTTCTAACCATGAAAATTGCCGCTTGGTTAGCGCTAATTATTGGTGTGGTGTTGTGTCTCATCAATTATGAAGATTTTAGCGACAATAATAAGTCATTAATGACTGGCATCGGCTTCTTGGTCGGCAGTGTGTTCATCTATACGATTGGTACGGCAATCAGCCTGGTGCAAAAACGAAAGGCCGAATCCGAATAAGTAACATCATATGGATCCGAATTAGAGGCTGCTTCCTTCAAATGGGAGCAGCCCTTTTTGTATGGATAAGACTAACAGCAGAAGCCGCTGTAATATTGATCCGCATTCCGGGGAAAATTAAGTTAATCCAAGGTGATGTTTAGGAGATGAGGAACTAATGAATATTTCAAAGCTCATGCGGCTGTTATCTACAAGCGGCGTCTTGGCAAGCACCATCCTGTTTACATCGAGTTGCAAATCGATGATTGTCTTCGATCCGAAAGGGCCGATCGGCCACCAACAGCGCGACCTTATCTACTTCACAGTGCTGCTTTGCCTCATCATATTGGTTCCGGTGCTCATCATTACGGCCTGGATCGTATGGCGCTACCGCGACAAGAAAGGCAACAATGCGCCATACCAGCCGATATGGTCTCACAGTACCAAACTGGAAATCATCTGGTGGAGCATTCCCATCCTTGTCATTCTGATCTTGGCCATTGTGACTGTACACTACACCTACGCGCTGGATCCGGCTAAACCGATCACGTCCGACAAGAAGCCTGTCACGATCCAGGTAACATCGCTGGACTGGAAATGGCTGTTCCAGTATCCGGATCAAGGTATCGCCACGGTCAACCATCTCGTTATTCCCGAGCAGACGCCCATTAAGTTTGAGCTTACCTCAGACGGCCCAATGAATTCGTTCTGGGTGCCACAGCTTGGGGGGATGATTTACACCATGTCCGGCATGGCAACTACGCTATACCTTCAAGCCGATGAACCCGGTAACTATATGGGCACTGGAGCAAATTTCACAGGCCGCGATTTCGCGAGAATGGGCTTTACTGCTAAAGCTATTCCGCAGAAGGATTTCGATCAATGGGTGGCAGAAGCGAAAGCTAGCGGGAATGCATTATCCGAAGAGGGCTATCAAACGCTTGCGCAGCCAGGCACTTCTGGCCCGTTGACGTTCGCTTCCATCCCGTCCGGCTTATTCGAGCGAATCGTCCATGTCTACTCCATGAGCCGCGGCACACCTCCGGGCTATACCCAGAAGGCACAAACACTCAGCGGAGAAAAAGCAGCCGAGCATACGGAAGGCGGCCAGCTGCCGCCTGGAAATAACGCGCAAAAGGATAACCCGAATTTAGGCAGCTTCGGCTCTGGGCATTCCTACCCTAAATTGGACAACAAACCTATGAAGCATATGAATCATGGCAAATGAGAGGAGAGGCTTCCGTGATGGACCAAATTAAAGATTTCGTCTCGTGGTTCTTTGTCACAGGCGATCCGTTGATTTACGGGGCGGATGTGGCGATCGCGCTGACGACGGTGGCTATCATCTTCGTGCTTAGCTATTTTGGCAAATGGGGCTGGCTGTGGAGGGAATGGCTGACGACCGTCGATCATAAGCGCGTCGGGATTATGTACATCATCGCTTCGCTGCTTATGCTGTTCCGCGGCGGCGTCGATGCGCTGATGATGCGGACGCAGCTTGCTTTTCCCGAAATGAAATTTTTATCGCCGGAACACTATAACGAGGTGTTCACCACACATGGCGTCATTATGATCCTGTTCATGGCGATGCCGCTCATGTTCGGCTTATTCAACATCGCCGTGCCGCTGCAACTCGGTGCCCGTGACGTCGCATTTCCGTTCCTGAACTCGCTAAGTTTCTGGCTGTTCTTCTTCGGCGCGATGCTGTTCAATATGTCATTCGTGATCGGCGGCTCGCCGAATGCCGGCTGGCTGTCGTATCCGCCGCTCTCGGAGATGACGGGCAGTCCCGGGGTAGGGGAAGACTTCTACATCTGGGGCATTCAAATTTCCGGAATCGGTTCCCTGATGACGGGCATTAACTTCATTGTTACCATTGTCAAAATGCGTGCTCCCGGCATGACATGGTCTAGAGTTCCGATCTTTACATGGTCTGTCCTTTCAAGCTGCATTGCGATTATTGTCGCATTCCCTGTGCTGACGGTAACGCTGGCGCTGCTGTTCCTGGACCGCTTCTTAGGTGCGCACTTCTTCACGATGGACGGCGGCGGCAATGCCATGATGTTCGTCAACCTGATCTGGATGTGGGGCCATCCGGAGGTATACATTGTCGTTCTGCCGGCCTTCGGCGTTTTCTCCGAAGTGGTGGCGGCCTTCTCGAGGAAACGCTTGTTTGGTTATGGATCCATGGTGTTTGCAATGATGAGCATAAGTCTGATGGCGTATTTCACATGGCTCCATCACTTCTTCACGATGGGTTCGGGAGCGAGCGTCAACATCTTCTTTGCCATATCAACGATGATCATCGCGATTCCCACAGGCGTGAAAATATTCAACTGGCTGTTCACCATGTTCCGCGGGCGAATCTCGTTTGCAACGCCGATGCTCTGGACGATCGCGTTCATCCCCTGCTTCGTCGTTGGCGGCATGACCGGCGTGATGCTCTCGGTAGCGCCTGCGGATTTCCAGTTTCATAACAGCTATTTCCTCATTGCCCACTTCCATCAAGTACTCATCGGCGGGGTAGCTTTCGGTTACTTTGCGGGCTTGTATTACTGGTGGCCGAAGATGTTCGGCTTCAAGCTGAACGAACCCATCGGCAAGTGGGCGTTCTGGATATGGAACATTGGTTTCTATGTATGTTTCATGCCTCAGTACGTGGTCGGACTTGACGGCATGACTCGACGGCTCAATTCATACGACTGGGATACCGGCTGGTGGGCGCTCAATTTCACATCGACCATCGGCGGTTTCCTGATGGGTCTTGGCTTCCTGTTCCAGGTATGGCAGATCGCGCACAGCATCAAGTTCATGGAGAAGGACACAACCGGCGATCCGTGGGGAGCCCGTACACTGGAATGGTCCATTCCATCGCCGGCACCGCTCTATAACTTCGCGACTACACCTCTCGTTACGGACAGAGATGATTGGTGGGAGGAGAAAGAGCGCATCGCCGCAGGGAAAGCGCCTAAGAAAAAGCCGGCTCTTGAGCCCATTCATATGCCGAAAAATTCACCGATCCCTTTTATACAATCCATCTGCTGGTTTACAGTCGGCTTTGGCCTTGTTTTTCACTGGCTCTGGATCGCGATTCCCGGTTTCATCGGCATTGCGCTGACAATGCTGGCTCATTCGTTCAACTACGATACCGATTACTATATCCCTGTCGATGAAATCAAGCGCACCGAAGCCAATGCAAGGGGGAGTATCTAATGGCGCACGCTCATGCGCATGAAGGCGGCCATGAAGGCCATCACGATCTGGAAGAGCTCCGTAAATTCGGCTTCTGGATCTTCTTGATCACCGACTGTATCTTGTTCGCGACGCTGTTTGCCACCTTTCTCGTCCTTCATGAGAATACGGCAGGCGGTCCGGGGGCCAAAGAAATCTTCGAGATGCCCGGCGTCATCGCCGAAACGTTCATCCTTCTGACAAGCAGCTTCACAAGCGGTCTGGCTGTGCTGGCAATGAATGCGGGCAGCAAGAAAGGACTGATAGGCTGGCTTGTGGTAACCATCTTGCTCGGTGCCTGCTTTATTGGCATGGAAGTGACTGAATTTCTGAAGCTCATCCATGAGGGCCATACGATTCATTCCAGCGCGTTTCTGTCAGGCTTCTTCACGCTTGTTGGTACGCACGGGCTGCACGTCTCGCTGGGCGTCTGCTGGATCACTTCGTTGATTATCCAGTTAACACAGCATGGCATTACACCGGTGACCCAGCGCAAAGTACATATCACAAGCCTGTATTGGCACTTTCTAGATGCCGTATGGATCTTTGTATTCACGTTCGTTTACTTGATGGGAGTGATGTAAATTGGCGCATAACAATGCTATCGGACATGGAGATCACGGTCACCATGGCTCGCTCAAGGAGTATGTGATCGGTTTCGCGCTCTCGATCATCCTGACGATCATCCCGATTCTGGCCGTCATGAACGGCTGGTTCGGGAAAACCTCAACGATCGTTGTCCTGCTGGTCACGGCGGTATTGCAATTCGCGGTGCAGTTGCTATTCTTCATGCACTTGCGCGAAGAAAATGGACCGCGTTATAACCTCATAACGCTTATTCTCGGCTTGATCATCGTCGTGGTCGTCATATACGGTTCCGTATGGATTATGGATCATAACAAAATGTATTAGACGCGGAAGAGCCGATGCCTCCCCATCACTTTTTTGGATTCATATTCGAGCACAAACGGCTAGACTAAGTGACTTCGTAAAAAAATGAGCCGCTAAAAGCGGCTCATTATATCCTTCTTGCTATATTCGCTTCCATTTAGAAAGTCTTTGCTATTTCACGCGCTTTTCGAATCGTCTTATCTATTATCGTCTTCGCTTGATCGGAGGCTGAAGCCGTGCCCTCCACGAAGATTCCTTCCAAGGTCGGAACGCCAAGAAATTTCATGATCACGTTCAGGTGGCGATGCCCCATTTCGAATGCGGCAAAGTCCGATCCAGGCGACAATACGCTTCCGCTGGCTTGGATATGAACCGCTTTTTTACCATTCATTAATCCAACCGGACCTTTGCCTGCCACATACTGAAACGTTTTCCCAGCTACGCAGATGGAATCGATATAAGCCTTCAACACGGGCGGAAACGAAAAGTTCCATATCGGATTCACGAAAACATATTTATCTACATCCACAAATTGATCAACGAGCTCGTTCAGGCGATCGATTTTGGTTTGTTCCGCAGCGGATAATGGCTTTCCTTCCCCCGCTTTCTTCCAACCGTTCATGACATCGGCATCGATCTCCGGAATGTTCGATTTATAAAGATCCAGGTGTATCACTTCATCGTTCGGATTTGCTTTTCGGTAAGTCTCTATAAATGCAGCACCGACGGACATGCTATATGAAGTATCTTGATTTTTGGGATGAGCTGTTATATACAACACTTTTTCTTTACGGCCATCGCCGTTATTAGAGCTGAATATTTTTTTGAGAAGTTGGATCACGTTAACTGGACTCCTTCAATACTTAGAATGTTTTTGCCAGCTTCCAAGCTTGTTGAATGGCATTTTCTTTAATTTGGCGAGCTTGGTCCGCCGCAGCAGCCATACCTTCTACGAAGATAGCTTCAAAGCTCGGAACACCGATGAATTTCATAATCACGTCCAAATGACGATGGCCGATTTCAAAATCAGCATAATCGGAACCTGGGGATAATACGCTTCCGCTAGCTTGAATGTGGATGGCTTTTTTGTTGTCTAGAAGGCCGACAGGACCTTTATCGGTATAATTAAACGTTTTTCCGGCAACGCAGATCGAGTCAATATATGCTTTCAGCACCGGAGGGTACGAGAAGTTCCACGTCGGATTCACGAATACATACTTGTCTGCTTCTACGAATTGATCCACCAACTCGCCGAGTCGAGCGACTTTCGTTTGTTCCTCGCTCGTTAATTGATCGAATGCCGTTCCGGACCCCAGTTTCTCCCAGGCGCTAAATACGTCAGCATCGATGCGCGGGATATCCATCTTAAACAGGTCAAGATGCACGATATCGTCGCTCGGGTTAGCCGCCGCATAGGCTTCGAGAAATTGTTTACCAACCGCCAAGCTATACGAGGCTTCGGTTTCATTCGGATGTGCGGTGATATACAAAACAGTGGACATAATCATAATCCTTCTTTCGTTTTTTATTCGGAATTTATCCGTTTACGTCTATTCCTAATAAACGTATATTTCTTTTTATTAAGCTTCTTACTTTTTGTATGTTACTATAAATTAAATATAACCGTCAATGACAATTTATGCCTTGTCGCAGTCGCGTCATGCTGCAATTACGATCAAAGTCGGATTAATTTAACACAACAAAAAACGGATCGGCTGGACGCCGTCCGTTTCATTTGTTCATTTCCAATCGTACATCACTAAAATCCGTAAACCCGGCAAAAAAACGATTCAATTAATCCAGCAACCGTGAAGCTTGCTTCTTCGAGGACAAAGTGCCCTCCGCACAACGGCACGAGCTCGACACAGATTAGCTCCCGTTCGAGCGCATACGCCCCTGCCAAAGTGAAAATAAAATCATTTTTGCCCCAGGCAATCAAGGTGGGAGGCTGATAAATCCGCAAATACTGCTGCCATTTCGGATATTGTTCCACATTTTTTCGGTAATCGTAGCCCAGTGCCAACTGAATGGCGGCATTTCCCGGCCGATCCAGGAAAAGCTGGTCCATCGTATACCCGTCCGAACTAATTAGAAAAGGATTACATGCGCCAAAGGTATATTGCTTCTTCGTGAACTCCTTATCGACAAGCGTGGCAAACGCTGCCTTGTTCTCGGGGCTCGGATCGGCCCAAAGTGCCTTGAACAAATCAAATGGTTGTCCTAGCCCTATAGCATGTGCAACTGCGTTCTGGATTACGAAACCGAGTACCCGCTCCGGATGGCGTACGGCGAGTCTGAAACCGATAGGGCCGCCGTAGTCATGGCAATACAGAATATAGCGAGGAATGCAAAGTCCATGAATCAATTGTTCGATAACCAAGGAAAGATGCTCGAACGTATATGAGAATTCAACCACCGACGGCATACTACTGTATCCGTAACCGGGATAGTCCGGTGCAATGACATAGTAACGATCAGCCAATAGCGGTATCAAATCCCGAAACATGTGGGAAGAACTCGGAAATCCATGAAGAAGAATAATAGCCGGGTTCCGCGGATTCCCTGCTTCGCGAAAGAAGACTTCCAGCCCTTCGATGTTCATTTTCTTATACCGCACAGCCAAGGACATCTGCAGTTCACCATCCTTGCAAGGTTCAACCGTCTTACTATCCTTATGAAACCGGCAGCGTTCGTATGTATGCTCAAGTCAAAGTTAATCCGAGGTTCCAGTTAGTCAGCAGGTATAAATTCTTTGATTTTCTGTGCAAGTACATCAAGTGCAAGATCTTGAAGATAATGTCCGCAGTCGTCCATTAACACATACTTGCTATTCGCTATTTTTGAAAGATAAGAGATTTGGAACCCTTGCCATTGTTCTTTAGTATAACCAAGACCAATCCCGTCACCATTCGATATGAAAAACAAAACTGGTAGCTGTGGCGGTGGCTGCGACGTACGGCGGTTTTTTTTACTTTATTCAATCCTGCCGATACTCGAGAATATCTCCAGGTTGGCAATCGAGTGCTTTGCAGACCGCTTCGAGTGTTGAGATTCGAATGGCTTTCGCTTTTCCGTTTTTAAGTATCGACAGGTTCGCCATTGTAATGCCGACTTTCTCCGATAGCTCAGTAACGCTCATTTTCCGCTTTGCAAGCATGACGTCAATGTTAACCACTATCATACGGTCAACTCCTGTTCTTCTTTGAGCTCGATCGCGTTTTTGAGCAGTTTCTCAAGAACTGCGGCAAATACTGCGATAACGACTGGCGCACAGGTTATAAATAACCCGATGACCATGACGCCTGGTGCCTCTGCGCCGTCAGCTACAAAGTAGAAAAGCGGGAGATTACATGCAAACATGAGCGATACGACAACCGCCGCTCGCTTTATTTTCTTAAGCGCTAAAACAGAGGTTTGCGAAAAAGCGGTATTTGTATCGATGTACCTGAGAAGCTTAAATGCCTGAAGTAGCGTAAATGAATACGCAATAGACGCCACATATGCAGCCAAAGCGGAAAGATAAACTTTAATATCCGGGAAATCCGGCATCATACTATGCGCCATCGCGGGGAGTCCATAAAAACACATCACTAATGCAGGAATTGCCATAACAACCAGAACAACTTTTAAAAAGAGCGTCTCTTTTTTCATCTATTTCACCTCATTTTTGATTTTATCACTTCATTTATCGTTTTACAATAAAAATGTATTGATTCCTTCGCTTGAGTCCAACAAGTTATTTATAAAGAAAAAGCCATTCGGTTTATTTGTTTCTCCTTCAAATTTGATCCGAAATACGGTCATATTTATGAATCAACTAATTGAAGTTATTCGCGAAAATGATTAAACGAAACTGCCCATTACTTCAACAAATGAAAAGGAGCTACCGTGTAGCAAGCCCCTCAATAAAGACAGATAAATAAAAAACAGACCCAAAAATTGAGTCTGTTTACTTCACTGCTGACGATAGCCTATCTACGTTTAGGTCCTGCTGTGTTGCTAGCGCCTTTATCTGAAGGTCAGTTCTCTCCGATTGAGTCCTGACATCCTAATTATTTCCAGTCCATTGGCTCTGTATACGAATTCAAATCTCAACGAAATGGCTGTACGCAGAAAGTAGCCGGTTATCAAACCTGCGCGGTATGCGGCGTTGACGGCGCATGCGTACCATGCGCTTCCGTCTACATCGGAGAATACTTGCTTCCGCTCATCCGAATCCAGCCCGAGCATCCTTGTCAGCATCCGCAGCTTCGCCTTAGAGTGAAGTAATCATGCACGTTTCGCCCGCTACCAGCGCGATCGAGAATATCTCGTTCCTGCTGCAATGAACCTCTTGACCGCTAGAGCCAATTCGCAACATCAGCCTTTCTCCAGCGAAACTATTCTGTACGCGGAAGATTCCTTCGCGTTCGGCACGAAGTTCGACATATTCAAGCTTGTCTGCATGAAGCCTAGCCGAAACAAGCACGCCCATCTCGCCGCGAAAATCGCGGAATTCGACGCTTCGCTTTGCCCAATCGCGAGGAATAGCTGGAAATGCGCGAATCGTTTCTCCGTCCGTATGCAAAAGCATTTCCTGCAGTGCACTAACGGCAGCGAAGTTGCCTTCCAGTGTAAAGGGACGATAATGAAACATGCAGACGCCTGCTCGCTTGTAGTCCCCGTTCAGATGAAAACCGTTCGGCGAGCATGTATGCTGCCACATTTGCCGAAGATGATAAATCGCCGCTTCTCCGTTGCCTTGCCGCGCATAGAAAGCAGCTGCCCAAGCAAAGCTGTAGCCCACCCATTGACCTTTGCCGAGACGCTCTAGGTTCGCAATCGTTGCATCGGTGATTTTGCGATCACGCTCAGACCCTCGATGGTCAAGCAGCTGCAGCGGATAAATCGCCATCATGTGCGAGTGGTGCCGATGGCTTTCTTGAAGCGATTCTTTCGGATTCAGCATCAGCACATTACGCTCATTAACGGCAAGCTCTGGAAGACCCGCTAGCACGTTCGCCCATCTATCGGCATCAGCTTCATGATCAAGCCAATCAGCCATATCCTTCAATCGACGGAACAAGTAAATCAGAAGCGCAAGGTCGTAGTTGCTCATGGGATCAAACCAAGCCTCAAGCAAATTGTCGTGAACCTCGGGCGAGCTCGATACCGGCAGACGCAGCTTGCCGTCTTCGCCAGGTACTAGCCATCGCTGCACGCAGTCAGCGGTTTCCTTGAAATAGACATAAGCTTTATCGCGCAGAAAATCACGGTCTCCTGTATACAGCCAGTAATGATCGAACGCCTGGCACACCCAGATGACATTCGTAATACTCATGGCGTACATGGGCCAACCGCCCATTGCTCCGCCAGTAAGCGTCATGACCGAAGGCAGGTTGAGACCCGGGGCATCGAAGAAGCTTTGCGCGAACCGATGGCCCTGAGGCCGCAGATCCCACAAGAAATCGATAAAGCTTTCTCCTTCTTCCAGGTGGTTCGCCTTCAAATAGTGCCAGTAACAAAGCTCTGTATTCAAGTCGTGATGATAATCGCCTTTCCACGGCGGCAGAAGCCCTTCATCCGCCGTCCATACGCCTTGCAGCGGCATCGGCGGCGCCCCTTTGCGCGAGCATGAAGCAAATAAATAGTTATTCAAATACCACTGCTTCTCCGCTTCTGCGTCCGGCAGCGAGATAGAGCTCTTCGCCCAATAACGCCCCCACCAAGCACCATGCTCGCGGAACGCATGATCGAATCCATCAATACTCGCGTCCGTTACTTTACGCTTGGCATTCTCTAACCAATTCTCTCCGTCATGATTGGCCGTTATCGCATAAACCCATTCTCGCGTACCGTCATCGCTCTTCCGCTGCGCAACGACAATTGCATATTCCAGCTCATGGCACGTCCGCTGATAGAACCATTGCAAGCTGCCTTCCGAGTGTTTAGCCGCGGCCGGGTACTCCAGCCGAGTAAGGCTTGTAGCAAAGACGGGGTCGTTGCTTTCTTCCTGAAACGCTCCCGTGTAATCCGGAGGCAGAACTTCCAAAAGTCCATCTGTTTCCGCAGCCCCGGTCATTCTGATATAACCGAGTCCGTTCAAGGCGTGCAGAAAGCTGGATACACCAACAATCTGATCGCCGAACGTAAGCTGGACATGCGCGCAAGCTTCTTCTAAGGCCAGATGACTCCTCATCTTGTCAGCGTGCTTACTGAAGCACAGTTCCAGACTGCCCGCTGGCAATTTCGTCGGGTAAGGATAAGTCTCATAGAAGCTGTCGAACCGGTTAAGAAGCGACTCTTGATCACCGCGGCGCACGCAATCGATCATTTCCGCATAGGTGAACCCGTTATCCAGCGCCTCAGGTGCCAGCCGTAAATCCCAAATATCGCCGCGGTCCAAGCTGAATCGGAGCGGCTTCCCATTTCCCCATAAGAGGCAACCGGTCAATCCGTTGCCTAGAGGCAGCGCCTCATCCCATCTGGCGATTGGTTGATCAACTATCAAGTCATGCTTGCTCATCGCTTCTGCCCCCCGGTATGAATAAACCATCCCCCCTTTGTTCGGAAGCATCAAAGGAGGAAATGGTTTATTTGCCTTATTATTTCTTCACTTTACTATTCTGCAAATCGAGAATCGCTTGCAAGTCTCCCATTTTATTGATCGTATCCAGGTAGTTATCCCACTGGTCAAAGCCCATCTCGCCTTTAATAAATTTGACCGCTGATTCTTTGACATACGTGTCGATCGGCGTCATCGTATTCGCTACTTCATCGGTTTCGTCTTTCGACAGCATCACCTTCGGCGCTCTGTCATTCGGCGAGATCGATTCGCTGCCGCCATAGTTATTCGACGCCATATAATAGTTTTCCAATTGCGCCTTGCCGTCGTGGTAGAACAGCACATCCGGAATCGAAGTATAAACGGCGATTCTCTCTTGCGGCGTAAAGACGATGCCAGGACGCGTGCTCATGGATGCGGAAACCCCCATCTTCGCGAGCTGGTCTACGAAGTCCGGAGCGGATTTGAGCGCTGGCAGATACTGCTTTTGTCCGTCCTTCACTTCGTATGATTTGCCTTCGATACCCCACATCAACAGATCGATCATTTGGTCGCTGTATTGATAATCAAGCAGTTTCACGACCTGTTCCGGATGTTTCGTCTTCGCGGAAATGACGAGGCCAGTGCCGTTTCGCAGCCCTTTTCCTTTAGGCTCGCTGTCGTACTTCCACGCTTTACCGTATGTTGGATTATCTGCCGTCATCGCAAGCGTCCATGTTACGCCCGCTTCCTTATTCGCATTGAAATCAGCAACGTAACCAGACCACAGCTGCGGATAAATGAACGTTTTGCCGCTCGTTGCTTTCGGTTTCGCCTGATCGATCTCGTCCGACCAGAAGGCCGGATCAATCAGCTTCTCGGAATAAAGCTTGTTAAGGAACATAAGCCCCTCTTTGTACGCATCTTCAGTCGGTCCGTAAACATACTGCGTGCCATTCCAGTAGATGCCGCTCGACGTATGGTTGGCGTTCAGAATGCCGTCGTAGCCCAAATACTGTTCGCTTTGACCGATCGGATAAGAATCCGGATACAACGCCTTCAGCTGCTTCGCGGCCGCATACATTTCTTCTTGCGTAGCCGGTACTTTGATGTTGTTCTTCTCGAATACATCAAGACGGTAGGCGGCAGCGTATTGGCTTGGCTCTACATCAGAAGGATTCGAATAACCGTCGTAGAAGGCAAACAATTGATTGTTCTCGGTCATCAAGTATTGTTCTTTGTTCTCGGTAGCGTCGACGAAGGTTTTGTAGTTCTCCTCTTGATCGATATATTTGTTCAGGTCAAGGAAAAGACCTTGCTCGCCGTATTTGACAATATTATCATTGCCGAGCACGAGCATAACGTCCGGAATATCGCTGCTTGTCAGCATGATTTGCGTTTTTTCCCTGTACTCGCCCCATGGAATGCGCGTCCACTCGATCGAGACTTTAGTCCCCATGTAGGCTTCGATTTCTTTCTCATATTGCTGCTGGATGAGCGTTCCTGTCGGATCGCCTCCGAAGTGCGGGATCACAACCTTGAGCTTCAATTCTTCGGGTGCGGAAGCTTCGTTCGCAGGTGCGTTCGCTTCGGAATTATTGGATGAAGCGGTATTCCCATCATTCGATTTGCTGCATGCACTTAGAAATACAGTCGAAATAAGCGTAATCAGTATCAGTACTCTCAAGATCGAAAACGATTTTTTCATACTAGATCCCCCTCTAAGTTGAACGAAATGGTTTGGAATGCAAATGCAACTCTCTATCCCTGCCGCAAACCTCGTTGAAACGTTCACCTCCTTTCATGGGGCATGCAACACAATCAGAGATGAAGCTCGTTACCCTTTGATAGAACCTACCATGACGCCCTTGACGAAATACTTTTGCACGAACGGATAGATGCATAGAATCGGAGCCATGGTGATGACGATCGCCGCCATCTGGATGTTTTTCGGATTGATCTGCCGGTTCAGGATCATCTCCTTTACCCGCGAGCTTTGCCCTTCCTGCTGCGTGAAAATGATGGAGCGCAGGAACATTTGCAGCGGATACCGGTTCTCATCCTTCAAATAAATCAGTGCATTAAACCATACATTCCAGTGCGCCACGACAGTGAACAAGGCGAAGGTGGCTAGCAGCGCCTTGGACAGCGGCAAATAGATGCGGAACAGTACGACCAAGTCATTCGCTCCGTCGATATAAGCCGATTCCCGAAGCTCCGATGAAATATTTTGAAAGAATGTCCGAAAAATAATGACGTTATAGGCGCTGATGCAGCCAGGCACGACCATAACCCAGAAGGTATTCAACATATGCAGCTGTTTGATGATCAAGTAGGTCGGTATCATGCCCCCGCTGAAGAACATCGTAATTGCTAGAAATACGGTGATGCTTTTCTTGAGCTGAAATTTCGAAATCGTGAGCGGATATGCCATCAGCGATGTCAGAAACAGCGTCAACAGTGTACCCGCCGCGGCGTAAAGCACCGTATTGCGATAGCTGATGTAGAGCATCGGCTTCTCGAAGATGACGCTATATCCCATCGTGTTAAACCCTCTTGGGAACCATGTTACCTTCCCTAGCGAAATATAATCGGAGTGACTTAAGGAAACCGAAATTACATTGAGCAGCGGGTATACCGTAACAACCACTAGCAACAGCATGAGTCCGATATTAACCGCATCAAAAATACGGGATCCCAAACTTGATTTATATACCATGCGATTCACCTACCATAAGCTCGTTTCCGAGTATTTGCGTGACAGTCGATTCGTAATGAGGACGAATAGGAAGGATACCGCCGATATCATCAATCCGACGGCTGCCGCATACTCGAATCGTCCACCTTCAATCCCTAATCTGTACACATACGTATCGATTACATCAGCCTTCTCGTAAGTACTCGGGTTGTACATGAGCAGCACTTTCATGAAATCGGTACCTAGAATTCCACCTACGGACAAAATGAACAAAATGATAATCGTAGGCATAATAGCCGGAATCGATATATTCCTGATCTTCTGCCACCGGTTCGCTCCGTCGATCGATGCCACGTCATAAAGCGTGGGATCCGCATTGCTGAGAGCGGCTAAGTATAGAATGGTTCCCCATCCAATCCCCTGCCAGATGCCCGAGCCGATGAACAACGTGCGGAAGTATTTCGATTCTGTCATAAAGTTAATTGGCTCTAGGCCGAACAGCCCCGTAATCTGGTTAAACAAGCCATCGAGCGATGTAAACTCTTTGAGCATCCCCACGATAATGACGGTAGATATGAAGTGCGGGAAATATGAGACGGTCTGCACGAACTTCTTTAACGCCGTATGCCTGATCTCATTAAGCAGCAGCGCTAGAATGATAGGTGCCGGAAATCCGAATACGAGTCCGTACGCGCCGAGAATGAGCGTGTTTTTGATCGTTCGCAAGGCCATTGGATTGTCCAGAAATTGCTTAAAGTATTTGTGACCGACCCACTCGCTCCCCCATATTCCCTTTGCCACGTTGTAATCCTTGAATGCTACAAGCACGCCGTACATTGGAAAGTAGGCAAACACCAGCACGATTAAAAAGCCGGGGAGTACCATGAGGTACAAATATTTTTGCTGCATGCATTCACGCAAAAATCGGTTTACTCCGCTTGTGCCGGAACGCGCTTTCATTATGCCCTTCGCAGATGCCGTCTGATTCACGACGCGATTCCTCCTTCTCTATGCTTAGACCCGTTATCGTTCATTTCGAACGTCCGCTGTCTGACCTAACGATAGTAGAAACCGCTTTCAACCGCAATTTAAAAGATGTTAGATCATCATCAAAATGTTAGATTCGGCCATATAACTTTTGTTAGGTACCTTAGGCGAAATAAGCTTCTTGACGCTATCCGTTCTTATCATGTAAGGTGAAACCTACATGCCTGTCCTTTATTCGTCCTAGGAGGAAATCATGATACAACTGTTGAAGTCAATTCCGCGCAAAGCGACGGCTAGCATGAAGAAGAAGACGCTGGTTAGCATTTTCCTGCGCTTTTTTGTGCTGACTGTGCTGCTGATGGTTTCGTCCGCCACGATAGCTGTTTATTCGAACTACCGGATGATCGACGACGCGAAAGAATCGAACCGGAACTATTTGCGCGCTGTCTCCTCGTCGCTTGATGGCTTGTTCAACAAGCTTAAAGACAAAGGCTATAGCATTGCCTCCGATACCGATTTTCTCAATCTGGTTGCCATGACGGACAAATCGCAAAAGAATTATAGCTCCACCTCTTACGAATTGAGCAATAAGCTGTACGATCTGTATATTAGCGATGATGTAGTCGATGATGCCTTTATCTATTTCCAGAACCTTAATACTGTACTGGCCGGTTCCGGATCATACGATCCGACTTTTTATTTCTATCGTCATTATCGCTACAAGGACTACCCGCAAGGCTTCTGGAACAACGCGCCCGAGAGTGGCAGCGATTCTTCCATCTTCCCCGCTACCGACGTAACGACGCAGAGCGGCGAATCCGGAGAGAAACGATATAAGAGCATCGTTCCGCTTCTTCTCAACATCGAAAGCCTTGCTCATGCGCGCAGCTACATGACCATTAATATAGACGAACAAAAAATCTATCGATTGATTGATGACATGAACATTACGAAAAAGGGAGATATTTACCTCGTCGATACGCTTCATAACCGATTTATTAGCACAACAGACCGCAAAAAGCTTGGCGAAACGTTCGATGCGAAGTTACTCCGCTTGAATGTGACCGACGGCAGCACCGAATCGACCGTGAAAATCGGCAGTGAACGGTACATGCTGTCTTTTCAACATTCGACCTGGAGTAATCTTGGATTCCTGATCGTGACTCCGGAGCACATGCTGACCGGCCCAACGAACCATTTTCTATATTGGACCATCGGTGTAATGGTCTTGTTCATGCTGATCGGGACGTTCATTTCGGCCGTATTCACGCGGGGCATCTATTCGCCGCTGGCAGAGATTGTCATTCAGATGAAACGCTTTGCAATGTCCCCTTTCGAGCATGGCGTATCAGAATACGATTATATAAAAGAAAATATGACGTCATTGCAGCAGTTTCATCAGGAAAGCATGCCCTCGCTCCTGCAAATCTTGCTTTACCGTGCGCTGAATCAGCAGATTGATCAGGCAGACATCGACCGCCTGCAGCAGAAATACGATTTTTTTCGGGGCGGGGACTTCTTCGCCCTTGCGGTCGTCAGAGTCGGCTTCTCCGCTTGGAGCGAGCGGTCGCCTGCAGATTTGAGACGGCGTTTAGCCGACTTCAACAAACCTGCGCTTGATATTTCAGAGCATGAGAGCGTTCTCTTCTTACAGGAACATAACGCGGAGGACATCCATGCGAGTGTCCAGCGGTTAGGCAATTTATTCGCGGCATTCCTAGAGGATCATCGTGATAGCGTAAATCTAGCTGTAGGCATCAGCCCGATATTTCATCAATTAGAGCAAACCTCGAAGGCCTATAAAGAAGCTTGTGCTGTCTTGGATTTGCGAAGCGTGAACAAAGATGGCGTCCTATTTACGGATGCGGATGAATCCCGAGGCGGCAGAGCTAGCGCTTATCTCGCGGCAGACAAGAAAGAATTGCTATACAAGCATTTGGATCACGGAAATGTGGAAGGCGCCGCTCATTTGTTGGAACAGCTGCTTGGGGAGGCGCACAATCAGGACATGCCGTTTAAATCGTTCAAACAGCTGGCGAGCGATCTGCTCTATCTTGCGGTCGAGATCGTCTATGTTCGCGGCATAGACGATCAATCTTTATTTGACATGACGCCGACGAAGTCATCCCTTACATCGGCACCGTTCAAGATCACCGGATCATGGAGTCCTTATGCCGAGATATCTATCGCGCGCTATCCGTTCATATCCAGAACCAGCTCCAATCGTCGAAGGCGATTAATGGGATGCTGGATTATATTGCGCAGCATTTAACGGAGGCCAATTTGACGATGATTGCCGATCGTTTCAACATGAATGCCAACTATGTTTCGCAATATTTCAAGAAGCAGCTAGGCGTTACGTTTACCGACCACATTAATGGGCTAAGAATCGATAAAGCGAAGGAACTCTTGGTTGGCTCGGCGCTTACGGTAAATGACATCGGCAAGCAGGTTGGCTTCAATAATGCGAACGCCTTTATTCGCATGTTCAAGAAGCTCGAAGCCGTGACGCCTAACGAGTACCGCAAGGGCAACCAAGCGCTGCATCAACAAGCAGCAGCAGAGAGGTGATGAGATATATGCTGTACAGACATCGAACCATCATCCTAGTATCCTTTCTGACCGCGGTACTTCTGCTTGCAGCTGCTTGTCTGTTCGTCTTATTCGATAAGAAGGCTGAAGGCAAGCAAGCTGAGCCGCCGATCGTAATTAAAGCGGCCGTCCCTTCCTTCGCCAGGGAACGGAATACAATGATTGACCTCGAGTACGAGCGGCTTACGCAGTTGAAGTTCGATTGGATTCAGTTTCCGGTGAACGATTATATGAAACGCATCAAGCAGCTGCTGGCCTCGTCCGGAGAGAAACCGGATATCTTCATCATCGATAAAGATATGGTGCAGCGATTCGGTCCGCAAGGGATGCTGCTCGATCTGCAGCCCTACTTAGATCGGATGCCTAATTTGCAGCACTGGATAAGCAAGTACCCGGAAATCTATCGCAGCATCGTTACCGAGGATGGTAAGTTGTATGGGATTGACGGTTTCAACACGTACGGGCAAATGCCGGTCGGCTATATGCTGCGTGCGGATATCTTCTATCGCAACGGGATGCTGCTGCCGAAGACGTTCGATGAGTTATACGATTCGCTCAAGCAGCTCAAGCACATATATCCGGATTCGAAGCCGATTTCGAATCGCTGGGGGCCGAACCGGCTCTTGGAAAGCTTCTTCATGGCCTATCACACGCACGGCGGAATTTACTTTAATAACGAAGAGTTGGTTTATAAGTTCGGCCCTGTGGAGACCAACTACAAGAAGGCGGTCGAGCTTGCCAGGAAGTTTTACGAGGCGAAGCTGATTGATCCCGATTTTGCAACGGCCGCGGAGTCGCAGTATTTCGAGAACATTACATCCGGCAAAACATTCGCTATATTTAACGATTATTTTATTGAGATGGATGGATGGCAGGAGAAAGGCAAAAAACAAGATTCCATGTTTAACCTGAAAGCAGTCCTCCCTTTCGTTACCGATACCGGCCTTCAAGCACTCGAGAAAGTTCAGTATCCGAATACGCAGGGAACGTGGGTCATCGCGATCAACGCCAAATCCAAACATATCGACGAATTAATCCGCTTGCTTGATGCGCAATATTCGGATGCAATGATGGAGCTGACCAATTGGGGGATCGAAGGAGATACGTTTGTCTGGGCTAACGGGGAGCGTACGTATACGTCCAAGGTTCAAACGAAAATGAACCCGACGGGGACAGTAACACCGGAGCAGCTAGGCGTCGACGGTCGATCGGGTATATGGGCTCCCTATGACCAAGACGCTGAATATAAGAGACGTTGGGGAGCATTGGGGCTCGAAGCGCAGCAGTCCTATAACGAAAACGCAAGCCAGATCGGTTTCTTCGATGGGCCGGCTGTTCCGTTTAAGCAGGATGAGCTAAACACGATTACGAAGATTATGACCCCGCTAGACAAATTTATAACGGTGAAGCTGATCAAGTTCGTCACGGGCGAGCTGAACATGGATAGCGACTGGAACTCATTTCAAGAAGAGCTTGGCAGAATGGGCTACCAGCGCGTGTTGAACATGTACCGCGAGAAGTTCGCAAAGCTGCCGGAAGATCAGAAAAAGCTGAATAAGACCATTAGGTAACTAAAAGAACCCGAACAATTTCCCACGTTCGGGTTCTTTCCATCTAGGAAAGTTCCCCGATGAAGGAAGCCATCGGGAACTTATCCATTTTTCTTTCGTTTTACCTTACACGGTATTCATCAAAGAACATCGGCAAAATAGTCGTTGATGCACCTGGCATTTCAGGCAGCACGTAGAATCCTTCCTTGACGGTAGCCGGCTCTTCAAAGATGTGACGAATCCAAGGGATATACTCCAGCATTATCGCATTCTGAGTGGAGGCAACGAGATGCTGATGGATTTGACCCATATCCCCGACATGCGGACAGATCGGTACATCGTAAGATGCAGCCAGTCCCGCAACCTGCAGCCACTCGGTAATGCCGGCTACGCGCGTCACATCTACCTGGCAGTATTCTACGGCACCTTGATGAATATAATCGCGGAAGGCGTATTTGTTATAAACATGCTCGCCAAGCGCAATCGGTACGTTCAGTTCATCGGCCAACTTCTTATGACCCATGATATCGTCCGGATTGAGCGGCTCCTCGAGCCAGAACAGATCGAATTCTTCAAGCTTCTTGCCCCACGTCATCGCTGTATTGATGTTCCATTGTTGGTTGACGTCGATCATAAATATAATATCGTCACCGATTAACTTGCGAACCGCTTTACAGCGGTCGTAATCTTCGCGCGGATCCTGCTTTCCGACCTTAATTTTGACACCCGTAAAGCCCGACTCGACGATCGCTGCCACATCCTTCAGCAGGCGCTCTTTCGACCAATTGAGCCATCCGCCGTTCGTGTTGTACGCTTTAATCGGCTTGGACTTCGCTCCGCCAAGCAGTTGCCAGAGCGGCTTATTCGATGCTTTTGCCATAATGTCCCACAGTGCAATGTCCACCGCCGCGAGTGCCATGTGCGTAACTCCAGCTCTGCCAATCCAGTGCATTTTACCAAAGCGCATCTCGTCCCACAGCTCTTTTACCATATACGGATCTTTACCGATTAATAGAGGTTTGTAATACTTTTCAATTGTATCGGCGATCATATCGTCGCCATGGGCACAAGTTCCCGTATATCCATAACCGATAAAGCCTTCATCCGTATAGATGCGGACACCAGCTAAGCCCCAATGCGTCGCGACGTTAATGGCATCAGTAATCGGAGGTGTGATCGGTACGTGCAGGACAAACGTTTCTACATTCGTAATTTTCATTTGTAACCGCTCCATTCATTGGATATGAAAGTATGAAACTATTAGTAACCGAGTGACACTCCCCCATCTACTGGAAGAGCTACGCCCGTAATGAAACCGGATTGAGGAGTGGACCTCCCCGGGTCACGATAGCCGTTTTCCCCACTAACTCGTCTAATCGCCCCACAATAATTAATCATTAATCATGTATGATTTATTTCAAAAAAAAAAAATTATAGGAAGAAGTTTCTCGTACGTATATGCGAGTTTTTCAAATGCTGAAGAAGGTGGTTTGCTGCACCATCAAAATCGCGGGACACCAAAGCATTGACGACAAGCATGTGCTCCGCCCACTCTTCTTCAATGACTTGAAGCTCCATCTCTTTATGGATAAACGATAAATATCTATGTATGCGCTCGATATACATGTTGATTAGATTTTTTAGCGTTTCGTTATCGCAGAATTGCAAAAGTAAACCGTGAAGGTTCCGATTCATTTCCGCAATCCGCTTAAGCTTCTCTTCTTTTTCCGTTGGCTTGTTATTAGACCATTCTTCCATGTCCCGGACGATATCTCTAATTCTGTTGTCGGGGATGAGAGGTGCTGCTTTAGATAGAGCAAGCGTTTCCAGGTTCATTCGAATTTCAAAAATTTCATCCAACTCTTGCAGCGTCATCTCAGTTGCGTACATGCCTTTGAAAGGTACCATGTGAACTAATCCTTCAGCTGTTAATCGGGACAGCGCTTCTCGAATTGGGATATTACTGACCTCCAGCTCGCGAGCCAATTGATCAATATTGATCTTCTCGCCAGGAGGGATTTCGTGATTCATAATCTGTCTCTTGAGCAAAGCATAGATCTCATCGGTAAGCACATATCGGCTTAAACCCTTTTTCACAGTGATCACCGGCCCTTTAATATATCATACACGATTTATTATAGAAGAGGATTGGTCGTAAGACAAGATCAAATCATACAACAACACCTTCAGCTGAATCGAGCTTGTAGAAACTAGAGGCTACCCTTAAGAGTAAGTGATGGACTTATCGCTGCTGATTCTCCTAAACAATCGAATTCAATATTATATTCATTTACTGTTTACTTGGAGTTACTCAAACCTTCCAGTGGTCAGCAATCATAACCATCAGCTATTTATTTAGCTTCCTCTTTACATCTTTAGTCTAGGTCGAGGCATTCCATCGTTTCAGGTACCTTTGTTCAAGACAATTTTGACATCGTATTTTAATGGTCAGGCTACTGAACCAAAGAGACCTTTTCGGAAGTCTCTTTTTAGTGATCAGCTATTCGTTCAGCATCTCTTATAAATACGACGATTTCATTAGTAAGATATTCGTATGAAGCAACCCACTCGTTAGAAATTAAAAGCTCGCTTAACGCCTCATTGCTTACTAGCCCCTTCCGATTCATACTAATCAATTGATGCAGGGCTAGCTTGTCCCATCCGATACAATCTCTTGCTGCGATTCCAAGCTCATGGCACCGACTCTTCTTCCTTTCCTTTTCAGAATCGTGCTTGTCTTGTAGACTGAGGAAGTGCAGGAGTAACTCATCTAGAAGAGCCATGCTGGATTCGCTGATCTGTCGTTCTCTCAGCTCAAGAATTTTATCCGATATGTCCAAAATGGCTTTATCATGCTCACTTAACTTGCCGGGGATGAATGGTTTGACTGTAGAAGCAGGAATCTCCCATCTGCTTTTTCTTCCCTTGTTTCTGCGCTTCCCATGCAGGGTGCCCGCTGCCAACCACTGATAAATAATGCGCTTATCCTTATTTAGCATAATTGCGACTTCTTCCACAGTGAACATAAGCTCATAGGTCATATCATCCGCCTCCTCAGCTGTGAAACTATCAATTAATTTCATAGCTATGTTCCGATAGAGGAAGATATGACAGAAAATAAAAGACTGCAGCACTCAGCTAGACAAAAGTCTGGGCGCCAGAATTCAAAGCCTCGTCACAATTCATGTGAAAATAATCACATAGATCGGATATAATAAGCGTGTAACCACCACATGACATCAAAATGAGAGAAGGGATTCTATTGGCCGGTCATCCGCAAAACCCGAAGAACAGCAGCCGTGTAGCCAAACAAGAGAAACGCCTTATCCTGCTTTGCATCATCGTTGCGGTCATTATGCTGCTATCTCTGTCTCGCTATTTGTTTAAATAAATCGTAACCACGCACTACAAATCAAGCACTTGGGAGGGATTACATATGCTGCTTAGCAGTTACGATCCGGTCATGTACAGCCGAATGCTCACGGGACTCACGCTTGCTTTCCATATTATTTTCGCGACGATTGGTGTAGGGGTCCCGCTTATGATTGCGCTCGCGGAGTGGATCGGGATCAAACGCAATGATGAGCATTACTTGCTGATGGCGCGCAGATGGGCACGGGGCTTCGTCATTACGGTGGCGGTTGGGGTTGTGACGGGGACTGCGATTGGGTTGCAGCTCAGTCTGCTGTGGCCAACCTTTATGAAGGTAGCGGGGCAGTCGATTGCATTGCCGCTCTTCATGGAGACGTTCGCGTTCTTCTTCGAAGCTATTTTCCTCGGCATTTATCTGTACACTTGGGACCGATTCAAAAGCAAGATGACACACTTCTGGCTGCTCGTTCCTGTCGTCATCGGGTCGTCCGCTTCGGCCTTCTTCATTACGGTCGTCAACGCATTCATGAATGCACCGGCCGGCATCACCGTGAAAGACGGCAAAATCACAGACATTTCACCATTCGGCGCAATGCTGAGCCCGGCAATGCCGACCAAAGTCTCGCACGTACTCGTTACGGCTTACCTTACTTGCGCGTTCGTTCTTGCTGCAATATCCGCTTGGTCGCTGCTTAAGGGCCGCAATCATGTGTATTATAAGAAAGCGCTCAAGCTAACAATGGTTTCCGCCTTTATTTTCTTAATCTCAAGCGCAATCATTGGCGATTTGTCCGGCAAGTATTTGGCTAAGTATCAGCCGGAGAAGCTCGCGGCAATGGAGTGGCATTTCGACACGGCAACCGAAGCACCGCTTGTGCTCGGCGGGATATTGACGGGCGACAATGAAATCAAATACGGGCTCAAAATCCCGTTTGCGCTTAGTATTCTCGCCCATGGACTACCTAATGCGGAAGTAACCGGTCTAAATGACATCCCGGAGGACGAACATCCGCCGCTCTATATTCATTACCTGTTCGATTTGAAAATGGGCTTCGTCGCGTTGATGGTCCTGGTTGCCTCAGCCTTCATGCTCACCTTATGGCGCAAGCGCGAACTCGCCTTCAGCAATAAATGGATTCTCCGCGGCATCATACTTGCTGCTCCGCTGGCGATGATGACCATTGAGCATGGTTGGATTTTCTCGGAGGTTGGCCGTCAGCCTTGGATTCTTCGAGGCATTATGCGCACATCGGAAGGCGCAACCGTATCCGATCATGTGGATACGATGTTATGGGTATTTGCACTGCTATACATTGTACTGGGCTTCTCGGCAGTAACCGTCTTGATCCGTATGTTCCGCAGTAACTCGGCTGAACAAGAAATCGAGGCGAAAGGCATCAAAGGAGGCGACGCGGAATGAGCTACGAAGTACTCGGCATAACCGTACTCTGGATCTTCCTATTCGGTTACTTAATTGTCGCTTCGATCGATTTTGGCGCAGGCTTCTTCAGTTACTACAGCACGATTACAGGCAAGCGCCATGTCATCAACAAGATAATTGAACGATATCTCTCTCCGGTCTGGGAGGTCACGAACGTTTTTCTCGTCTTCTTCTTCGTTGGGATGGTCGGGTTCTTCCCGGATACGGCTTATTATTACGGTACCGCCCTGCTGGTTCCGGGCAGTGTCGCAGTAATCCTGCTCGCCATTCGGGGCTCGTATTACGCTTTCAACACCTATGGCACGAACAAGAACAACCGATTCTACATGCTGCTCTACGGTGCAAGCGGCCTGCTTATTCCCGCTTCCTTGTCAACCGTAATGACGATTTCGGAAGGCGGCTACATTGAGGTCAGTGACTCCGGGCAAGTCAGCTTCCTTTTCAGTAAACTTTTCCACAGCACGTACTCGTGGACTGTAGTGCTCCTAGCGCTTGTCAGTGTGCTCTACATTTCGGCCATGTTTCTGAGCTATTATGCAGACCGTGCGAATGACCGAGGCGCCTTCGAGGTCGTGCGCAAATACGCGCTCGCTTGGAGTGCACCTACAATTCTAAGCAGCCTGCTCGTATTCTTCGCCATTCGCGGCCATAACGCGGAGCATTACCAGCGGATGACGGAGCACGCGTGGATGTTCGTGGTGTCCTTCGCCTGCTTCCTGGTCGCGGTCTATCATGTGTGGACGCGCAAACGTCTTGGACTATCCTTCGTCTTCGTCATGCTGCAGTTCGGCTTTGCCTTCTTCGGCTATGGCGCAGCTCACTTACCGTACATTCTGTATCCGTATTTAACGATTCACGATAATTTCACAAGCGAGCCAATGGCCATTGCGCTCATTTCCGTCTTCATTCTCGGGCTGCTGCTGCTGATTCCGTCGCTTTACCTGCTCATGCGATTATTCTTGTTTGATACCAAATACGTACAGGGTAAGCGCGGCAAATAACCCTTCTGGAGGAGCTGAACCGAAATGGAGCAATTTCTGATCTTCGTTGCACCGCTGCTAGTTGTGGCATTGTCTGTGGGATATCTGTTCTGGTGGGGGGCGCGGAAGCCGAAGCCGAAACGTTAATTTTGTCATAAGAAGCGGCATAATCGCACACGCTAAATGGGGACGATCCCGATCCAGCGATCACACTCATTGATAAAGGAGCATTCACCGACTATGACATCTTCGAAGAACCGCCGAGAGAACGCATGGAAAAGTCGAAAGCAGAACCAGAAGCCTCATGGCGAGATCAAATCGCTCGCCGAACTTTCTGATGAAGGCACCTCCGGCGTAGCCGGCTATGAGAATGCCCGCAATAACGGCGACTAGTCCGTAATAAAGAAAGCCACCTAAACCACAAACTTCTGTGGTTTAGGTGGCTTCTTCTGTTGAGCTATAGCTTATCCCGCCGCCGCACCTGCAGCAGCTTCAACTCGCGCCAGATAAGCCGCGCTTAGATACGTTTGCTCGAAATGCTGAATCGAGAGCGGCCTGCTGTGCCAATAGCCTTGCATAGCCGTGCAGCCCAGCTGGCAGAGGCGTTCGGATTGCTGCTCCGTTTCCACCCCTTCAGCCAACACCTGCAGCTTCAGACTGCGCGCCATCGCAATAATGGCCTCGACGATCGCGGTATCCTCGCCAGCACCGGTAACATCCTGTACGAAGGATTTATCGATCTTGAGCGTATCGATCGGAAACCGTCTCAGATAACATAAGGACGAATAGCCCGTACCAAAGTCATCAATGGAGATGGAAACCCCGAGCTGCTTGAGCTCATGGAACTTGCTGATGATGGCAATGTTATTTTGCATCGCCATACTCTCCGTAATTTCCACCACTAAATATTTGGCGTCCAAACCGGTTTGTCCCAATACACGAACGATCATGTCTACAATTTGATCTTGATTAAACTGGATGACGGAGAAATTGACAGCCACCGGAATTTTAGGGAGTCCGGCATCATGCCATTCTTTCATTTGTTTGCAGGCCATGCGCAGAATCCATTCACCAAGCACAATAATATGACCGGTGCTCTCAGCCACCGGGATGAATTCACAGGGCGACACCGGTCCCAGCACCGGATGCTCCCAGCGGGCAAGCGTTTCGACGCCAATCAACTGCCCTTCCTCCGCATTAAACATCGGTTGATAAACAAGATGGAACGCCTGCTCTTCGATCGCAGCGGGCAGTGCCTGCTCGATGTTCATACGGCGCGCCTGACAATGGTTCATGGACCATTCGAAGAATTGGAACTGATTCTTTCCTTTCTCCTTCGCCGCATACATCGCCGTATCCGCATTCTGAAGCAGCATCTCAAGCGTATCGCCATCCTCCGGATATATCGCAATACCAATACTCGATGTGATGAAAATCTCCTGGTTATCCACTTGAAACGGCTCAGCCACTCGTCTTATCAGCGTTTCCGCCATGACCTCCAGCTGTGCGCGGTCGCAGTCCTGGATGATCGCCACAAACTCGTCCCCGCTTAAACGCGCAACCATGCGGTTGTCACCGATCGACTCACTGAGCATCATCGCAAAATGCTGCAGCAGCCGATCTCCCATCAAATGCCCCATCGTATCATTAATCAGCTTGAAGCGATCCAAATCGAGAAACATGAGTGCCGCCTGCTGCCCTCTTGCGCTCACAACCTGAAGCAATTCGGGATAATACAGGTTGAACCAATTCCGGTTCGGCAGCCCGGTCAGCATGTCATAATAAGCCAGCTGCCTGATCGTGTTCTCGTAACGTTTCTTATCCGTAATATCCCACGCGATCGTTTGAATCAAGGCTTGTCCGGCAAAATGAACCAGAATCGACTTCGCTTCGATATCGATCATCGTGCCATTGAGCTTATGCATCTTCAGCTCAATAGGATCGCCTTTCGCTGAGCCGGCTTGAATGTGCTCCAGCCACTGCGAAGCTGCTGCAAGACATTCCGGATGAACGAGTTCCAGAAACCCTCTCCCGATCAAGCCATCCTGCTCGGCACCGAACGTACGCAGCGCCGCTTCGTTTACGAAGGAGATAACACCTTGATAATGAACCAGAATCGGCTCCGGAGAGAAATCGACCAGCTTCCGATAACGCTCCTCGCTCTCGCGCAGCGCTTCTTCTACAAGCCGGCGCTCCGATAAATCACGCAAATACATTGTATAGATCGGGAACTTCTCTTTCCGAATGCGCGTAACGATAATTTCCACGGGAAACGCAGCCTGATTACCTCGCGACAGGATCGTCTCGACCCTTGTCCCGAGCACGGTCTTATCCCCGCTGCATAGCATCCAGTTCACGGATGTCTTATCCCGGGGCAACTCAGGCATGAGCAGTTCAACGATAAGCCTGCCGATAACCTCGCTGCGCGGATAGCCGAAGAGGTGCTCCGCTGCCGGATTAAATTCAAATATGGTTCCTTTATGATCAAACATAATGACGCAATCGATAGCCGACTCTAATATAGAACCCTTAAGCGACATTTGCTCCGATAACTTCTTATCGACACTCATCGAACTGATTAAGCTCACCGCCATAATCACGATCGTACCGAATGCTACATAAATCGCCATTTCGATAAAATCCATCGCCTGCGCATCGGACATACGACTAAGCATATGTACGGGCATCGACATTTTGGCTGCCGTCATACCTGTATAATGCATGCCTGTAACGGCAATGCCCATGATGAAGCCGCTTAGCCAGTAGTGATTATTTCTGCGGAAGGAGAAAATCAATGCGACAATGGATGCCATCACTGCGATAAGGATCGAGAGCGAGAATAGATACGGATTATAAGTAACCGTAAGTCCCGCTAAGGCGTACATGCCTATGTAATGCATTCCGGTGATTGCAAGTCCCATAATAGTACCGCCTACAATCAGCCTTAGCCTTCCGCTGCCCGAATGGCTGGCAATTCCAAAACCGACAAATGCGCCGACGATAGACACACCAATCGATACTAAAACCGTCACAAAATCATAGGTCACGCCGGTGGGCAGGTGAAAAGCGAGCATCGCGATAAAATGCATCGACCAGATCCCAATCCCCATGACGACTGCTCCGCCGAACAGCCATCCTCTCTTCTTCCAGCCCTCGGACAACAGCACATGTCTCGCTAAATTCAACGCCGTATACGAAGCGAACAACGCAATAATAAACGACAGACATACCAAGAACCAGTTGTAGCTTCCTTCGATATGATTATGCACCATTTCGATACCCCCCAGGGAGTGTTACTTGAAACGTCGTGCCCTCTCCCATTTTGCTGGAAATTGAAATTGCTCCGCCATGACTGGAAATGATTTTGTTGCTGATCATAAGTCCAAGGCCTGTTCCCTGATCCTTGGTCGTAAAGAACGGTCTGCCTACCTGATCGAGCATTTCTTGAGGAATCCCACAGCCGTTATCTGCAATCGAGGTCATGATCTGGTTGCCGACCTGCGCTACGGAAATTCGAATATCGCCGCCTTCCGTTGCTTCGATCGCATTCTTGATGAGATTGATGAATACCTGTTTGATCTGACTCTCATCGCAATAGATAAGCAGCTCCTGCTCCGAGAATTGCAGCTCGATGTTCACATCTTTCAGAATGGCCTGTGATTCCAGCAGCGTATAAACACCAGCCAGAAGCTCACATAGATTGGCGGCTTGAAACCGGCTGATTTGCGGCTTCGCAAGCAGAAGCAGCTCGTTGATGATGCCTTCCATTCGAACGACTTCGGAACTAATAATGGCTACATACTCCATTTTGTTCATGCCGTTTTGAAATAGCTTCATAAATCCTTTAATCGCCGTGAGCGGATTTCGAATCTCATGTGCAATCCCAGCCGCAAGCTGACCTGCCATCGAAAGCTTCTCCGATTCCACGATAAACGACTCTTGCGCCTTGCGCTGCGTCAGATCGGTAAAGTTAATGACGACACCGGCTTGCTCGCCTTTACCCTGCATCGGCGTAATATGATATTCCACCGGAAATGTCGACCCATTCTTGCGACGGAACAAATCATCCGCTATATATTCAGGATTGCCCGTGCGTGTAACCTTCTCGATGGGATCCCATTCCTCGCCCTCCGTCTGTAAAGCCCGCAGTCCAATCTTTCGCCCAAGTACATCAGAAGCCTCGAACCCGGTTAAATGGACAGCCGCTTGATTCCAAAAGATGACTTTGCCCCGCTCATCCACCCGGTAAATGCCCTCTGCCACGGAATCCAAGATGTGCGAATACGCTTCATTCATCCGTTTAAGACGTTCTTCGCTCTGCTTCAAGCGGCTGTCGATCATCATGATGACGATCGAATACATGCAGATTACGGATACAATCAAACTAATGCTAATGGCAAGAAAGAATTGATTTTGGGATAAGGCCACCGATTCGCCTGCACGCAGTGAAGTGGTGCCATGCATCATTGGCATATTGCTATAATGAAGAAATTCAACAGCTGCGGAAAGGAGTATAGCGTGGACTAACTGCCGCTTACGGCTTAGTTTGCGGAAGCGATGCTGACTTGTGAATACGAAACCCAGCACAACGGCCAGAACGATGATGGATAGGAAACCTGTAGTTGATTCGTAGTGGAGCGTCGCATGGGCTTTGATTGCTTTCATCCCAATATAGTGCATCGTTACGATGCCGCCCGTCTGAACCAAACTGCCTAGAACGAGCAGGCTCGTCCGTTGTCGCTGCGCAGCACGTTCAAACAAGATTAGCGCTAGCGCTGACAAGGTGATTAGCACACCCATGGAGAGAAACACATAACCGAAATGGTACATCACTTTAACCGGGAATGGATAGGCCAGCAGGGCCACAAAGTGCATGGACCACACCCCAATACCAAATACAAAGGCGGCACTCATAAGCCAGAAGAAAGTCGTGTGCCCGGCTGCATGTATACGCCGATAGAGATGAAAGAGGATTAAAGAAGAGCTGAATACGAGTACAAATGATATGGCGACGAGTGCGCTGGATGCCATGCCAACCTTCCTCCGGTTCATTGACTTAGCATGCTATATGCAAATTGGCAATAAAAAAACCACCCGAATAGGATGGATGACATCTACTCGGCAACCTTGTCTACCTTAGAATCACAATCACAATGAGTGATCCCTTAGGCCACGGCTTTGCGTCCCATCGTTTCCAAATGGTTTGCCTTTAACTTAGGTATTTAGTTGTAAAATTCTTCTAATCGCTGGATTTAATTCTCATTATAAGTTTTTTCACGGAACTGTACAGAGCGAAATACGTAGAAGTTTAGCTGATTTTGTCGAAACGACAAAATATATGTAACATCATTAATTGAATAAAAAAAGCCGAGGATGACAACGCCATCCCCGGGCTCCCTTGTTTGTAATTCTACTCGAAGTATACAGCCTTGCCCGTACGGGAAGACTCGTAGATCGCTTCAAGAATTTCGGAAACCACAAGCGCTTGCTCTGGTTTAACGAACGTTTCTTTGTCGTTTTTAACGGCATCGATCCACATGCTTGCTTCAAGAACTTCTGCAGTTTCGCTCGCGCCTTCATAGAAAGCAACGCCGCCGCTGTTAAGTTCTACTTTGTTTACATAAAGGCGGCTGTTGTGCTCGCCATTGAAACGAAGACCGTCTTTCATGTCAGCGCCTGCTTTAGTACCGCTGAGGGAAACTTTAGCCTCATCGACTTCAAGCGAGTTAAGCGCCCAGCTGGACTCAAGGATTACAGTTGCACCGTTCTCCATTGTGATCATAGCGAAAGCGGAATCTTCAACTGTGAATTGTTTTGGATCCCATGGGCCCCAAGCATTCGCAGCGTTTTCGTTTTGGGACAGCTTGTGGTAAGCGCGGCCAAGAACGACTTTCGGCTTGTAGTTGTCCATCATCCACAATACAAGGTCAAGCGCGTGAGTACCGATATCGATAAGCGGTCCGCCGCCTTGTTTCTCTTCATCCAAGAATACGCCCCATGTCGGAACAGCACGACGACGGATTGCATGTGCTTTAGCGAAGTAAATTTCGCCAAGCTCGCCTGCATCGCAAGCTTCTTTCAGGTAACGGCTGTCTGCACGGTAACGGTTGTTGTAGCCGATGCTGAGTTTTTTGCCGGTACGTTTTGCAACTTCAAGCATTTTGCGAGCGTCAGCAGCTGTTTTAGCCATTGGCTTCTCGCAAAGCACGTGTTTGCCAGCTTCCAATGCGTCGATGGAGATGACCGCATGGGAATCGTTAGGCGTACAAACGTGAATCACGTCGATCGACGCGTCTTGAAGCAGTAGTTTATAGTCAGAATATACTTTTGCCTCTTCAGTGCCGTATTTCGCTTTTGCTTGTTCAGCCTTCTCAACAATGATATCGCAGAAAGCAACGATTTCAGCGTCTTTGACTTGGGCCAAACTTGGGAGATGTTTACCGTTGGCGATACCGCCGCAGCCAATAATGCCTACACGTACTTTTGACATTTTAAATTTCTACCTCCATGAGCCTCGAAATGATATAATTTGTAGTATGCGTGTCAGCTAGATAGAGAGACACAACTGACTACAGTATAGACGAACTTGTCCACTAAAATATAGGCGCTATATAGGTATGGTTTTATGTGATTTTGTTATTGAAGGGATGGTACCGTGGAATTTTACAATGAGAAGGTCGTTTACGAGAACCCGCTGCTCTCCATAAAAGTGTTTCAATCCCTGCGGAATAACGATCTGTTTATCAATTGGCACTATCATCGCGAAATCGAATTGCTGCTTGTCATCACCGGCGAGCTTGACGTAAATATCGAAGATGAGTGCATAAAACTACAAACGGGCGACATCGCATTGATCGGCGCAAGGCAGCTTCATCGCGATCGCAGCTTAAGCAGCCCCTTGAATTATATCGTTTTGCAGTTTGATTTGGAGCAATTCATCGATCAAAGCTCGATGCCGTATATGCGATTTTTCTCCGAGACGAAGAATCCGCTCAGCCGGGCGAATTATATTTTTCAAGAGAATGAATCCACAAGGGCAGAGGCGTCGGAATGTATCCGCGGCATTCTGCAGGAAGTCACGACGAAGCAAAGCGGATATGAGCTAGCCGTCAGCATGTACATAAAGAAGCTGCTCCTCCTTCTGATTCGGGGCGATTCCAGGAAAGTGCTTGCTGATCATGATGACTTTGACCGCGCTCGCCTCAGAGGGGTCATCGACTACGTGGAAGAACATCTAACCGACCGCATTCAGGTAGAAGAAGTATCGAAGCTAGCCAATATGAGTTACTACTACTTTGTTAAGTTTTTTAAGAAGGCGATCGGGATGTCCTTCACGGAGTATGTGAACTATCGCAAGATCAAATGGGCCGAGCGTATTCTGCTCACGAAGGACCTAAGCGTGTCCGAGGTCGGCGATCGGATCGGCATGCCGAATATGGCCCATTTCTATAAAATGTTTAAGAAATATAATGATTGCTCGCCAAAACAATTCCAGAAGAAAATGCTGGAGTGGAACCGCGCCTAATCTTCCGTGGAATGGCGGGGCATCAGCCAATCCGCTGGAAGGATTGTTTCATGAAGGTCAGACTGGCCGGCAATTCTTCGTCTAGTCGCTGAAGGCTGCATTCTGCGGAGATCCCGCCTTTGTAGCCTGCAGCCGTTAGCTGCGCGGCAAATTCCGCATATGGATATTTCCCGGTTCCCGGTGATAATCTGCCCGTATCTGCGATGTGGATATGCGCAAGCCAGTCCTTATGTGCGGTCAATGTATCCAGCGCTTCGCTTTCCTCATCCATGTGGTAGAAGTCAGCCAGCACCCGAATGGAAGAATGATTAATTTGTTTCGCGAAATGAACAGCCTCCGCCACAGAGCCAATCAAATTGGTCTCTTTCTTGTTCAGCGGTTCAATAGCCAGCGTTACGCCGCTGCCCGTAAATTCCTCCGAAATCCAGCTAAGTAAAGTGAGCAGCTGGTCCTCCGCCCGATTACGTTCCCATCCATCCGGTATGTCACGCGCTCTCCCGCTTCCAAGCACGGAAATTTTCGAACCGATTTGATTCATCGCCTTCGCGGCGCGGCACAGATATCGCCGAATCCGCTCGGGTTCTACATCGGGACCAACGACCTTAATATCACCGGGGAAAAACAAGTTAAACGCATAGACAGGCAGCGGACTCTCCTTATAAACAGGCAGCAATTCTTGATGCAAGACTTCGTTCTCCAGCTGCAGGGCGGACAGAGGACACTCGATGTAATCAAACCCGTATTTGTGAAGAAGCGCTGCGTCCTCGATCCCTCTGCACCAACCGTAAGCAACCATTCGATCAAACACCTCCATTAGTTTCTAAAGTGATTTTACCATCATTTGCTTCGGAAATTGGATGTAGCGGACAAAAAAAAAGTTCACCTTATTTAGGTGAACCTAGCTTCTTCGGCATAACCAGCTTATAGCCAACGCCGCGTATGGATTCAATTTCGACCGATTGCTGACCCAGCTCCAATTTCTTGCGCAAGGAGCTGACATGTACGTCTACCGTTCGCTGTCCGCCGAAATAATCGAAGCCCCATACGACATTCATAAGATCATCGCGGGTTACGACAACGCCTGGACGTTGAACTAGATAGAGCAGTACCTCGAATTCCTTCGGCCTTAGCGGTACGGTCTCTCCATTAAGGACAACCTCATACCGTTCCGGATAAATCGATAAATCGCCGGCCGTAATCACTTTGTCCGTAGACTCCGTTAGCTTGCCGTCATCTTGACCGGTTCGGCGAAGAACCGCAGATACGCGTGCAAGAAGCTCAGCCACGCCAAATGGCTTGGTCATATAGTCATCGGCGCCGCGCTTAAGACCTTGTACAACTTCTTCCTCCGCATTGCGGGCTGTCAGGACGATAACCGGCGTACGGTTGCCGCTCTGCCGCAAGCGAGATAAAATCTCGAAACCGTTCATGCCGGGCAGCATGATATCTAGAATAATAAGATCAAATGCGCGCTGCAAAGCAACCTGCAAGCCTTCCGCACCATGATCGATGACAGTCGTATCATAACCCTCTTGCGACAGGTTATACGAGAGTAATCTGGCTAACGTCGGCTCATCCTCAATGACCAACACTTTCTGTGACATGTTGACCCCCTGGCTTCCACGCATGCCGCTGTTCATAATCGGCATGGTAACTCGTTCTACTTTCATAACCATGATAGCATTGTTCAGAGGAAGGGGAAACCCCAATTACTGGTTCGCTGCTATTGTAGGACCGGCAGCTCAATCGTAAACGTCGAACCGCTGCCTACTCGGCTCTCGACGGAGATCGTTCCTTTGTGTAGTTCTACAAGATGTTTCACGATGGATAAGCCCAGCCCCGTTCCGCCTGAACTGCGGGATCTAGCTTTATCTACGCGATAGAAACGCTCGAAAATGCGCGGCAGATCTTTCTTCGGAATACCAATGCCAGTATCGGATATGTGAATGCGTACGGATTCGTAATTCTCTCCGCCAACCGGCTCGACGACGATAGAAACACTACCGCCTTCCGGCGTGTAGTTAATTCCGTTGGAGAGCAAGTTCATGATGATTTGGCGCAGGCGATCTTCATCCGCCTCGACATAAACATCCCGATCCGCCTTATAAGATAACCGGATTTGCTTCTGCAGCCCTTCCGCGCGCATCAGTTCAACCGTCTTCTCTACGAAAGACGCCAGCTCGATCGGCGAGAATTGCAGCGGTACGCGGCGTGATTCAATCTTGGACAATTCCAAGATATCGCCGATAAGCCGGTTCAAGCGATCGCTCTCGTCATAGATGATCTGCAAGAAGGAACGCGCTGTTTCCGGATCATCCACGGCGCCGCCAAGCAGCGTTTCCGCGAAACCTTTTACAGCCGTAATCGGCGTCTTCAGCTCATGGGACACATTCGCAACGAACTCGCTGCGCATCCGCTCCAGTCTGCGAATGGCCGTCACATCTTGAAGGACAAGCAGCACACCGCCGAAAGAATCGTCATCTTCGAAGATTGGCACAAGGTTAAGATCAAGCAGCCGCTCCTCCGGATAATAGAAGGTGACCTCTTCGCGCAGATGCTCTTTGCGCTCGATCGCCTCTTGAATAATTTGCGACAGCTCATACTGCTGCTTGGCCACTGTGAAATGATGTCCGACCAGCTCGCGCACCGAGAACCCTAGCACTTCCTCGGCCCGCCGATTCAGCAGCACAATATGCCCGCTGGCATCGATCATGACAACGCCGCTGATCATGTTATCCAGAACGCTTGCCAATTGGCTCTCGTTCTGATGTATTCGCGTCATCTGCACCTGCAGCGAATCTGCCATCGCGTTGATGGCCAGGCCAAGCTCGCCGATTTCGTCGTTGCGCTTCACATGAACGCGCGCGCGATAATCCAAGCTCTTAATCCGTTTTGCGACGCGAGTAATCTGCTCTAGCGGACGCGTTAATCCGAGTGCAACACGGTAGCTGATGAGCGCGGCAGCGAGAAACAGAATGAGCAGCCCCAGTACGAGGGTTATCCATATTCGCTGTACACTCTCGTCCACCTTCTGCAAGCTGAGCGCCATCCGGATAATGTCCGAATTCGGATCATTCGGATGAACAAGCATCGCGACATAAAGCAAATTCTCATTAATCGTGTCGCTGTAACGCGTTGTTCGGCCAATGCCGTCCTTCTTGGCCTCTATCACTTCTTCTCGCTTCAGATGGTTGTCCATCGTTTGCGGATCATGATCGGAATCGCCAAGCACGACACCGTCGCCGCGAATGAAGGTGATCCGAGTATCCGTGATCTCCTTTAGCCGTTTTGCGTTGCTGGTGTAATAGTTGAAGACCGACGCAGGCTCCCCATTTCGCCAATCCATTTGATCAAGAATAATCTTCATTTCGCGCACCATATTATCTTGCAGCGCATCCAGATGATTTTCCTTATACGTCTTGCCCATAAATAAACCGGCAGCCAGAACGGCAAGTCCGATCATACCGATCAGAATCATCGTCAGTCGCACGCGAAAGCTGTTCATCTCATCCTACCTCCAAGCCGGGTTGCTCCATGCACCATCCATCGTACCTTGTTCTCAGCCGCCTGCGCCAGCACTGCGATTGTTAAGTTTTTGTAAAACATAATGATGCAGCGTTGCAAGAGGCTGTTGAATCAAAATCGACAGCACAACCGGGACAGCGGCCAGAGGGCTGAAATAACCCATTGCGAGCACTACGCCAAGCGAGATGTTCCGCATGCCGGTCGCATAGGAGACCGTAACTTGGACCTCGCGGCTCCGGTAATGCGCCGTACCGAAATAACCAATTGCATAACAGAGACCCACCATGACTAGAGCCGCTGGCACGACCTTCAAGAGATCGCCGCGAAGCGCTTCTGTGGAAGGGGCAATGGCTGCTGCATTCAGCATGACAACTGCTGTGAAACATAGCTTGGATAAGGGCGGTGCATACGGCTGAACTGCTTTCTGAATGCGTCCCTTGGACCATTCGTGCAACGCGACGCCAATGATCGTAGGCGCCACAATAAGGAGCAGCAGATCGCCCATCATGGCTAACGTATTCGTCTCAACATCGGTACGAAATAGCAGATGAATGCCGGTTGGTACCACGATGGGACTCAGTGCCGAATCAATGACAACCATGGCCAGCATAAGCGGCACGCTTCCTGCCGACATGCCGACCCATAGCACGGTTGAAATCCCAAGCGGGATGATGGTGAATAGGACAAGCCCCACGACGTACGGGGAATCCGGTCCGAACAGCATATACCCAAGTGCGTACGCCACTAGAGGCGACAGGACATGCGCGAGCAGGAATGTCCAAATCATTACGCCAGGCCGGTTTAATACGGCTCGCAGCTGCTGCAGCCCGCATCCGATCGCCATCGTTAAGGTGACGAAGGCGAAGCAATACGGAACGGCATGCACGTATTTGTGCAGGTGCGAAGAAAAAAAGAATCCCAGGATAAGTGATCCAGGGATAATAAGAAACATCCATTGCTCATACCTTCGATTGAAGGCGAGTCCGAAGCTGCGCGTACCGCATCCCTCATTCTATTGTCTACTTTGGTAATTATTTAAATACAGGCTCTTTAAATTGGGCAAGCTTAGCAAAAGAGTCCTTGTCTACATCCGCATGCAGGCTGTTGCCATGGGAATCCATCGTTACGACGGCAGCGAAGCCTTCCGTCTTCAGATGCCACATCGCTTCCGGAATACCGAATTCCATAAAGTCGACGCCGTTTACATTCTTGAAGCATTCCGCATAGTACTGTGCCGCACCGCCGATTGCATTCAGATAAACCGCACCGTGCTCCTGCAGGGCAGCAAGCGTCTTCGGTCCCATTCCGCCTTTGCCGATAACGGCGCGGATGCCGAACTTCTTAATGATATCGCCTTGGTAAGGCTCCTCGCGAATACTTGTCGTCGGTCCTGCTGCCTTCACGTGCCAACCGCTCTCATCCTTCAACATGACGGGTCCGCAGTGATAAATAACGGAGCCATTCAGGTCGATCGGCGCGTCATGATCCATCAAATGGTGGTGAATCGCGTCACGGCCAGTGTGCATTTCACCATTAATAATGACGATGTCGCCTACTTTCAAGCTGCGCACATCTTCTTCGGAAAGCGGCGTGTTCAGAACCACTTCACGGCGTGCACTGTTCTCCGTTACCGCCTCAGCCGCTTCATCAGCAGCCTGCGATTTCATCGGTGTATCGGAGCCGCTTGGATAAATCCACGATTTGATCTCGCCGCTGTCTGCGGAGAGCAGTACGCCTTGACGGCGGTAAGCCCAGCAATTGTACGCAACGGAGACGAAGTAGCTCGCAGGCAGACGGTTCATGACGCCGACTTTACAGCCGAGCAATGTCACTTGGCCGCCGAAGCCCATTGTACCGATGCCAAGCTTGTTGGCATTCTCCATCACATATTCTTCAAGCTGAGCAAGCTCGGGAATCGTATTCGTATCGTCGGTATGACGGAATAATTGCTGTTTCGCTAATTCATAGCCTGTAGTCCGGTCGCCGCCGATGCCAACGCCGATGAAGCCCGCGCTGCAGCCTTGACCTTGTGCTTGATAGATCGAATGCATGATACATTTGCGAATACCGTCGAGGTCGCGGCCTGCTTTGCCAAGACCCGGAATCTCCATCGGCAGGCTGTACTGGATGTTCTTGTTCTCGCAGCCGCCGCCTTTGAGAATCAGGCGCACATCAATATCGTCCTTCTCCCATTGCTCGAAGTGAATAACCGGCGTTCCCGGTCCGAGGTTGTCACCCGTGTTGGAGCCGGTGAGCGAATCTACGGAGTTCGTGCGCAGTTTGCCGTCTTTCGTTGCGCGTGCAATGGCACTGCGAATCTGCTGCTTCATAACAATTTGGTTGGCGCCAACCGGCGTATGAACGACAAAGGTCGGCATGCCTGTATCCTGACAGATCGGGGAGACATTGCACTCCGCCATCTCAATGTTCGTTGCAATCGTGGAGAGCGACAGTCCTGCGCGAGTTGCGCGGTCCTCCGCCTCTTGTGCGGCTTGAATCACTTTCCGGACGTCTCCCGGTAGATTCGTAGAAGTTTCAACAATAAGGTTATACACACTCTGTTCAAAATGCTGCATAAGGCCTAAATGGCTCCTCTCTCTATTCGTTAATCGTCTTTCCTTATATAATCAATCTATATCATACCATATCCTAATCGAGCGGGCATACCGCTTTCGGCGCCTCATATGTTCTCCTATTTCTAGAGTAGAAGGAGCTTACTTCCAAATATGGACAGTCCATTTATCGCTTATATGTACCGGCTTCGTTATATCGAGAGATGGAGCCTCATGCGCAATACCACCCGTGAAAATGTTGCGGAGCATTCCTATCATGTTGCGCTTCTCTCGCATATGCTTTGCGAGATTGGCAATCAGCTGTTCGGCCGTTCGCTGAATGCCGACCGTGCTGTTACGATGGCGCTGTTCCACGACGCCACCGAAGTGTTCACCGGCGATATCCCAACGCCGGTCAAGCATCACAATCCGAAGATGCTCGCGAACTTCCGCGAGATCGAGGCGCTTGCCGCCGAGCGGCTGCTCAGCATGGTGCCGGAGCCGCTGCAGGCTGCTTATGAGCCGCTCGTCATCGGAGCTGCACATGACGACGAGGAGAAGGATCTGCTCAAGATGGTGAAAGCCGCAGATCTGCTGGATGCGTACATGAAGTGCCTCTCCGAGCTGTCCTCCGGCAATCGCGAATTCGCTGTCGCCAAGGGGCAGACGGAGCAGAAGCTCGCTGATCTGAACATGCAAGAGGTCAATTGGTTCCTGACTTATATGGCGCCAAGCTTCAACAAGACGCTGGATGAGCTGTCCGAACATGAGGCTTAGCTTAGGAGCTTATCCTCAAGCTGGCAGAAGGTGCGATTGGGGATATATCTATGAATCTGCTGCTGACCCCTATTTGCTGGGAACTGCTTCACATTTAATCTAAATCGAGCGGAAGAAAAGGTGAGCGGTGATGGAAGACAACCGGACTTGCATGCGGATTCGTACGAAGGGAAACTATCAGGGGAAACAAGGGTTCGACTATCAAGAGGCAATATCTGCTGAGAGTGTCGGCTCGACCGGGCTCTGCATGCACTTGCTAACCATCCCACCTGGCGGCCGTGCCAAAGCGCATCTGCATGAGAATCACGAATCTTCGATTTATGTATTATCAGGCCGAGCCGGCATGTGGTATGGCGAGAGGCTTGAACAGCATATGGAGGTCGAAGCCGGGGATTTCATGTATATTCCGGCAGGCGTGCCACACCTGCCATATAACCGTTCGGATTCGGAGGTTTGCACGGCGGTCATCGCCCGCACCGATCCGAACGAACAGGAGAGCGTAACGTTGCTGCCGGAGTTGGATGATCTTCATCGTTCGATGTAGCAAATTGAAACTGCTGAAGCTGTTGCGCTGCGGCTTGATTCCGATTCACGCCGGTTCTCAGCGGCGCAACGGCTCACCATGAATGACATGCCAATGGAGATGCTTCGAATCCTGGTATTGGCCCAGGTTCGTAATGACCCGGCATGCACCGTGTTCTGTCGTAACTTTGGACGCCACCTGTTTCACGACCTCTAGCAATTCTAGAAGCAAGTCATTGTCGCTCGGCTCCAAAGTGAGCAAGGAGGAAATGTGTTTCTTCGGAATCGCAACGATGTGCACCGGATAGAACGGACGCGTGTGATAATACGCAAGCACATTATCCGTCTCTATTACTTTCTGAACCTGTGTTCGACCGCTTAAAACTTCCTCGCAATAGAAATCCTCCGACATGAGTTTCCTCTCCTTTGTTAAACTGGTGTATGTAACCACCTTACGCTAACGCACCCACGAGGCTTTATTTGCTCGAAATTAGCAGTTCATAATTTCTAAAGCATTGTTGAGGCCTATTGCCACGAAATAAGCAGTTCATAATTTCTAACGAACCGTAGAGGCCTTATTTACCCGAAATAAGCCGATAATGATTTCTAACGAATCGTAGGGGCCTTATTCAGGGGATTGGGCTCGAAAAACGGCGTTTCGGCACCAAATAGCGCCTGTAGAATTCGTTAGAATTTCAAAGCCACTTTTTACGCTCAAATAAGACCTCTGTCGTTCGTTAAAATAAATCCACCTCTGCAGCGGAGCAGAAGCTTCCTCACACTTTAAACCTCTCCATCACCGGCTCCCCCGACAAATAAAGCCGGCACAGATTCGCGCTGAATCCGGGCATGCGCTCGCGAATCCATGGATGGACATCTCGATTCTCCATCTGGAACGCGTAGTAGCCGAGGACCGCGATCAGCATCCAGCCTTCCAGCAGCACCTTCGCTTGATCCGGCACGTCGCCGGTGTCTCCATAATAGCCAGCAAGAAAATGCAGTCGTTGCTCCGCGGGGACGACCAATGCACCCATCC
Organism: Paenibacillus rhizoryzae; assembly: GCF_059686995.1. Lineage (NCBI taxonomy): Bacteria > Bacillati > Bacillota > Bacilli > Caryophanales > Paenibacillaceae > Paenibacillus > Paenibacillus rhizoryzae. The sequence continues at coordinate 230,472 of NZ_JCAALT010000004.1, forward strand.
CCACATCAAACAGGTAGTAGCCGCTCCCGCATAATCCATAATCTATGAAACAAATCTCTCCCGCTGGGGTCAAAATCATGTTACTCATGTTCAAGTCGCCATGGATGATTCCGTACGTTTCCTCTGACTTGCCTAAGCTCTCAAGTCGAGCATTCACGAGACGAATCGTTTGCTCCACACAATGAAATTCATCCTCGCCAAAAAGTCCCTGTTCAACGCCGCGCCGAATTTGAGTGATCATCAGGCGATTGCGTTCGATACCTTGCGAAGGTCTGCTATCAGAATCGAACTGCGATTGATAGCTTCGAAAGAACCGGTGCATCGACGCAATATGAGCCCCGAGTTCCTTCGCCATGGCTGGATCGGATTCACAGGTTTGCTTATTCAAAACCGTCCCCTCCACCCACGTCAGCAGCGAACACGGGATCCTTTTCCCATCATGTTCAATATGAGTCAGTAGATTCCCGGAGCTATGATAGACAGGTTTCTGAGCAACAAGCTTCGTACATTTGCCCAGCTCTTCAATGAGCTGCAGCTCGGCCAACAATCCCTTATCCGTTTGCTGCAGCCCCTCGAAATTAATGGTAAGCGGCTGATGAACACGAAATAAGTAGCGTTGACCCGTCTCCGAATCGACCACTTTGTACGTCCGATTCTCATTATGCCTAAGGAAATGAAGCTGCGGCTCTTGAATCCCATAGCCTCGAAGTAGCTCGATCATTGCATCATCTCTCATGCCGCCAGCCCTCCTTGCTTCCCTTCCCAATCATCCCGACGCACTCTGCACCCACACATCCTTGAAGTCGATCCAGCCGAGCGATGACATGGTGATCCCCTTAATCCCCGGATGGTAGGAGGTGTTCGTCTTCTTGTGCAGCAGGAACACGACATGTCCCTCCTCGCGAAGCCGATCCTCGATTTCCCCCATAATTAGTCGGCGTTCTTCGGATGTCTTCGAGGCTAAGGCCGAATCGATTTTGTCCCTCGCCCATGCCCGGAAATCCGGATGCAAATGCTCCTTGAGGAAGCTCCCATGCTGCTCATAGGATTCAATCTCGCACACCTCATCCTGCGCAAATAAGATGCCGTACAGGATCGTGTCCGCCTCGTTGATCAGATCCCTTTTCTTAAAATCATTGGTGTCATGCTGCTCAATATGTACGACTACTCCGTGCTCCCCGCAGCGATCCGCAATCCATTTGGCATCCCGCATATTGAAGCTAGTTGTATAAAGCGTAATCGGCGTCCCATCATAGCCTGACTCGCGCAGCAGCGCTCGCGCCATCGCAGAATCGTGACGGATGCTCCTAAGCGGCGTGTTATCGTCGGGACGGAAACCGCGAGCCGCATACATCCGGTCTTCGCCCAGCTCTCGAATCATCGTATGGCGGTCAATCAGCAGATCAATCGCCTTGCGAAATAACGCGGATTGCTGAGGCCCTTCTTTTCCCAAATTCCAAGTCAGCATCGTGCAGCCTTTGCACAACGTCTCCACCGTAACCCAATCCTCTTCCGGCTTCTGATCCTGCAGATCGTGATCCCAGATGAGCTTCTCCCAGCATTTGCGCGAAGAATCTCCATGCTCCGGGGGCATGAACGCGATGACGACACCGTCCAAATGCGCTCTGCCATTGTAGTAATTCTTGTTCACGGTAAGCACGAACCGATCTTCATTCCACTCCCCGGCCATGAATGGCCCCGTACCGGATGGCTTGCGCCAGAACTGTTCCTCATCGCGCTCGAGTAATTCACGAGGCAGAATGGAGGCTGCCGGCGAGCTCATGAATCGGTGGAAAATACGGTTCGGCTTCTCCAATTCGATTCGAATGGTTCGCAAGCCGACGCTCTCGATCTTAAGCACCGATCGAAGCAGCCAGCTATGTGCCTTCCCGGAGCGCAGCCGCTCTAACGAGAAGATAACATCATCGGCCGTCATTTCATGACCATGATGAAAGTAAACGCCTTTGCGCAGATGAAACTGCCACACGGTCGCTTCCTTATTGGACTCCCATGCATGTGCGATTGCAGGGACGACCCGACCGGCAACCACATCGTAATAAAGGAGCTGATTAAACAGCTGCTTGATCATATGCGCGTCAAACGCATACAGCACATCACCCGGATCCAGCGTCACAATCGGAGTTTGCACGGGAAGCCGCAGCGTATCCACGCTACGCTTGCCATCCAGCACTTCCGTCCGGTAGCCAAAATGAAGCTCCAGCCATTCCGAGAACCGATCCTTCACCGGCGAGCCTCTCCCGTGGGAATGAATCAACTCGAATGCCGGCTTATATTCGCCTCGCTGCGCCATTCTCTGCGCGAGCTCAAGCAGCATCGTATCGCGCTCCAGCAGAAAGACCAGCTGCGAGCGATTCCCTCTTCCTCGCCCCGGCAGCCAGCGAATCCAGCTTTCCTCTTCCATCTTACGCAGTACGAGCTTGACGTTACGGGTTGTGCAATACAGCACTTGCGCAAGCTCATCAAGCGAAACTTCAACAGGTGATCCAGTCGCCGCGATCCCATCAGCGAATCGACTATACAGATCCAAATAGCGTTCAGCGGCAGCCATTTGCATAGCATCATCCCTCCTGTACCCGGTTGAAAAGGGGAAGTGTTTTATGAAGATTCTACTCTTTTTATCCCCTTTTAGCGAGCGCATAATTGAACTATAAACGAGAGGAGGAAAACAACATGTTACAACACACAAACACGTACACGATAGAGAAGCTCGGGCAATACCAACAGGCGGAATTGGAACAAAACCTGCGCAGGGGATTACGGATTAATGCCGTGGAGGAAGCAGACGAACAGGCAGAATCCGAGCAAGCGAATAAGGAACGCGGATGGTTGCACAGATGGTGGAATAATAGGCGGTTCGACACTTCAGTGAAGTGACGACCGCCCTTTTTTTTATTAAAACTCGATGTCTGCCGAAGGGCTGATTTGGGCAAAAGAGGAAAAACGCGCGTTATGTTCTGCAATGATTTCCTCCGCGGTGAGACCGCCGGATCCCCATGTACTATGAGCATCTCCGGCCACGATGATTTCATAGCCAAGCTCAGAAGCTCTTGTCGTCGTCGCATTCACGCACATGTCTGTCTGAAGACCCGCGATGACGAGCTTGCCAACGCCTCGCTCCGACAACACTTGCTGAAGCTCCGTTTCATAGAAAGAATCGGGTTTATACTTCTGGATTCGCGGCTCATCGCCTATCGGAGCAATCGCGGCGTGAATTTCCCAGTTCGGGGAACCTGTTTCCAGCTCTTCGCCTACCCCTTCATTATGCTGGACATAGATGACCGGAACGCCGGCCGCTCTCGCTCTCGCCAGCAAACCGTTGATCCGCTCCAGCAATGCCTCGCCATTATAAACAGGATATGACTCCGCGAACATCGCCGATTGAACGTCAATGACTAGTAATGCCGTATTCGAATTCTCACTCATCTTCTTAATCCCCTCTCACACGATTAATCGTTACTCTTCAAACAACCGTTCGCCCTTATGCAGACGCCATGCAATTTGTGCCGTATGCGGCAGTTCGCGCGCTGTCGGCGCATGTGCAGCCAAGTACCTTGTACAAGCAAGCAGCATCGTCTCTTGTGCCCTCGCCGCAAATTCATCCGACCTTAAGCGCCAGCGCTCATATTCGGCAAAAGCAGCCTCCGCCATCTGGAACGTATGGAACTCCGCATCCTCACGGAGCAGCGCATGACCGAGTGTATTCAGCAGCGCATTCATCTCGCCGCTGCTTCTCAAGTAATCGAATACCCACTTCGCTGCCTGATCTACTTGCTGGCGCTGATCGAGCAGTTGAAGCAGCTCCGCCGTATTCGTCGCCGCATTCACATCGCCGGGAGCCGCTTTCGGCCGTTTCGCCGACGGCACATTCAAGAATCGATCCAAGTACACACTCATCGCGCCATGGAAAATAGCACGAACAAGCAGCGGTTCCCCGGAGCGTAACAAACGCTCATGCAAAGCATGCGAATAGGTGAACGTATGGAGCACCGCAATCCAATCACGGTGATCGTTCTGCGTGTGGAAGCGGACTACGCGCTCGGCAGAGGCAAGCGTGACCAGCTGCGCCAGCTGTGACGGTGCTGCGCCTGCCAATAGCAGCTCTTTCAGCAGCGCTATCGTTTCAAGCGGTTCTTCGCTGAGCAGCTGTTGCAGAATGGCCTCTTCATCGAGGGCAGCAACTCCTCCAGCCCGCGCCTCCGCTAGCTCTTTCACAGCCTCATGAATCGGCTCAACCAGATTGATCGGTGCCTGCCAGTGATGCTGTTCTTCGCTCCGAGATGGATTTCCCATCATATGCAGCAGCGAGGTGAGCACCTGCTTGGATTGATCAGCACCTACAAGCTCAAGCGCTTCAAACGCCTTATTGTGAAAATCAAATACATGACCGCCGTCCAGATAGAAATGATCCGTTGCGGCAATCAGCATCATATCAGCCAATTGCTCCGGACTCATTCCTTTCTCAATCGCTGTAATGACCAGCTTCTCGGCGCCTTGCGTATCTCGAACCTCGATGCAATTGCGGTACCAGCCCGCAAGCCGCTCGAAGGAAACGTCTGCACCCGGCAATGCGCCGAGCAAATAATGAATGCCGCGGCCCGAGCTGCCCCTCGCTACATGTACGAGGCCTTGATAGAGCGCCAGAATTCGCCCTGTCTTGTCCAGCTTCGGGATCACGCGGACCATCGCCGTCAGAATCGTCAATCCTGAATTCCAGCCGCTTCCGCTGCGCGTTCCGAAGGCGATACCGACGCCGGCAATCTCGGCATCCGGCACATTGGCTTCCACCAGACCAACGACTGCTTTGGCGATAACGATGCTAATATTTTGCTCCAAACCTTCCGTGAGGCGATCTTTATATTTCTGAATATGGTTCGCTATCTTCGGCTGCGGGTTCACCCACACGGTCTCTTCTTCCACACTGACTTCATAGGATGGCACATCATCCGCCCAAGGATCGAGCGTCCCGCCGCTGCAAACGTCGAAACGGGCATGATGCCAGTGACAAGTTAAGATACCGTCGCACAAACTTCCCATATGAAGCGGAAACCCGAGATGCGGGCAACGGTTATCGACGGCGAAGATGCCTTCCTCATGCACGAAGACGGCAATCCCGCCTTTAATGACAGCCGATCCTTTCTCCTTCAATTCTTGGACTGAGCCGGCTTTGATCCACTCTGCGGTTCGATTCATATTCAGCCTCCTTCAAAATGATGGTGCTACCTACTTCTTCTATAGCCGCGGAGTCTAGTCCTTCATTAACCAGAACATTACATACTGCATTGCAGCCGTCCCTGCAACGACAACCGGAAGCCAGATCGATTCCAAGTCTTTGGAAACAAAGAGCAGCAGCGTAATCGATATAATCCGGCCCGCATTCAGAAACACTTCCCGCATCACAACCGATTCAACCTTGAGCTGTCCTTTGAGCGGCAGTTTGCCAATGAGCCTGTAATAATAGGAGGTTAGCGTATTCACTGCGAGCGGATTGCAAATCGAGAAGGCAACCATATAGAAGACAACCGTCCATGCAGACACATCATAGAGAAGGAATGCCGCACCTACCAAAATCCCACTCGTGGAAAACAGCACATGCTTGCGCACCTGCTCCTTCTTCGCTTTACGCGATATGACATACCCGGTTGCGACGGTTAATGCGGAGAAGCATACACCCAGATAGCCGACGAAGTCTTCCCTTCCGACGGTTTGATAGAGCAGAATGTTCGGCAGAAACAGCATAATGCCTTGAAATAATCCCAGAACAAAGAACGCCAGCAGACCTTTGACCCATTGCACGTTCTTTCGCATGACAATGCCCATTAACTTCAAATGATAGACGCGGTGATGGGACGCTATCGTTGGAATTCGGAAACTGATAATGGAAGCTACCAGAAACATGATGAATGCAAGCAGGAAGGTGATGATATAACCGCTCAAGCCTTCGTTGAATTGGATGATAAAGCCGGCAAGCGCAGGTCCAAGCAGACCTGCCAAGTTAAAGACGACCATATTAATAGCCAGAAATCGGACACGATTGTTTTCCGTCGATACGTCGTACATAAGAACAAGATATCCGGTCCAATACAAGCCCGACGCTAATCCGTGAAAAATTGCAAAAAGCACATACCACGCCGCTACCTGCTCCTGTGCGATAACAACCAGCAGATAGAAAATTGCAATCATGAGGATACCGAGCCGATAGGTGACCATCCGATCCTTGCGTTTCGTGATCCATCCACCTAGCGCGAACGCAACAGGTGTGAACAAGAATACGATCATATTATAGAAACCATTTACGGCCAAATCATGCGTGAGCCGCCACAAATACAAGTTCAGAAACAACCCCGACATCGAGGCGCCGAATTGAAAGCAGCCGTGGATGATCAGCGCAACCAGCGCTTCCCTCCCAAGCTCTCTCTCCTTTGGAACCGGACTGCCTTTGATCGCATTCCATCTTATTCCTAAACTTGCCTTCATCTGCACGGGGCCACCCTTCGACTTAGCTGCTACCAATTGCTGTCATTGTAACATAGCAGCCAATTCAGGTAAGCGCTTTAACCAACCGCTCTGGGCCAAATAACCTCTTCTGCTAGAATCTTGCTTGAATTCCGCCGTATAATCGGTCTTTTTGCCCAGATAAAGGGGATTCAGGCTGTCATGTTCTGCTTGACTGACGCTGCTGCCAATAATTGAAGCCAAGCATGTCCGAATCGCCCTATATAAATGTCCGAAATGAGCCCTTTCAGTCGGCTAGTAATCGTTTACAATGAGGGTGACGATGACGATAGAGGAGGCAATTTATTATGTGGCAAGCATCCTGGATTTGGGGCAGCGGCGAGGAAAGTCCTCGCAATGAATGGCGCTGCTTCCGTAAAACCTTTCAATTCGAGCCAACCGGCACCAGCGAAACGAAGCTGAAGCTAACAGCGGATTCCCGCTACGTTCTTTATGTGAATGGAACGCAGGTTGGCCGCGGGCCGGTCCGCTCTTGGCCGTTTGAGCTGGCTTACGATGAATATGAAATCGGCCATTTGCTGCACAGTGGCGCTATGAATACAATCGCGGTATTGGTGCTGCATTCAGGTATTTCTACCTTTCAATATTTGAGAGGCAGAGGCGGCTTGCTGCTGCAAGTCGAGGATACGGATGGCACTGCTTTACTTTGCACCGACGATTCTTGGACAACTGCAATTCACACCGCTTATGATGTGGCCTCTTCACGTATCTCTTGCCAGCTGCCGTTCACAGATCGGTATGATGCACGCAACTGGGATGATGCTTGGGTGAATGCGCAATATGACGATGCAGCTTGGGAGCAGGCAACGGTCATTGGCAACGTCGGCATGGCCCCATGGACAAGCCTTGTGCCAAGATCGATTCCTTATCTAACCGAAGAGCCGATCTACCCGGCGCGGGTGGAAGAGATGTCATTCGTAAAGCCGGTTGCTTGGAGTGCCGTATTCGATGTTCGCACGATGCTCGTTCCGGATAGCGTGAATCACGCGAATCCGATTTCTTTTATCGGGCTTATGGCTACTGTCCTCACGCTTCCGGAAGCAGCTGCTTTTACAATTGGCACCGTGGACGGAGGCAGAGTCCCGTTCCGCGTTCGCGTTGGCGGCAAATGGTATAGAGATGACGACTTCGCCGGTGAGCGGCCAAACATGTTCCTCGAGCTATCCTTGCAGGCAGGCGAGCATTTCATCCTGTTCGATCTGAGTGGCGGCTCGCACGGACATGGCTATCACCTCGGTTTTCATTGCGACGGACCGTTTGAGCTGCGTTCCCCAATTGCTGCGCATGCGCAAATGAGTAATGTGCCTTTTGCCCAGATCGGAGCATTCGATTCAGCCGAGCATATCGACCATCAGCCCGGCGTGTCGATGAAGCAGGAGCAGCCTCTCTATGAAGCTGTGAAGCAAATTGATTCCGTAGAGCAGCTGAGTGAGTTTGCCGAGTGGATCCATCCGATCCCGCCTCAGCTGGTTCATTTTACCGACGTCTATACCCAAACCGCTTGGCGTGTAGTGGACCTGCCGCAGCCGGTTCCGGTTCAATTGCAGCAATCCGTTCTCGCTGGGTCAAATGCGGGCATTGTGCCATTGCATGCGGAGCTGGATACCGAAATCTTGATCGATTTTGGACGTGAGCTGACCGGATATGTGGCCTTTACGATCGATGCCGCCGAAGGCACCATCGTGGACGGCTACGGTTTTGAATATATGCGCGATGGCTGGCGCCAATACACATATGAGCTCGACAATACATTCCGTTATACTTGCCGTGAAGGCAGACAATCTTATGTCTCCGTCGTTCGCCGAGGCCTGCGTTATCTTGCGATTACGGTGCGCGGTGCAACAAGGCCGGTGAAGCTGGTTGAAGTCAAAATGATCCAAAGCAACTTCCCGGTCGCCAATGTCGGTACCTTCCAATCCAGCAATGCGAAGCTGAACGAAATTTGGCGGATTAGCCGGGATACCACGCGGCTATGCATGGAGGATACGTTCGTGGATTGCCCGGCTTTCGAGCAAACCTATTGGGTTGGCGATGCTCGCAATGCCTCACTGATTAACTATTATGCATTCGGTTCTGCTGAAATCGTGGAGCGTTGTTTACGCCTTGTGCCAGGCTCAGCCTTCCAATCGCCGCTCTATGGCGATCAGGTGCCAAGCGGCTGGAGCAGTGTCATCCCGAACTGGACGCTATTCTGGGTTTCGGCTTGCCTGGAGCATTACCAATACACCGGCAACGAAACCTTTGCGCGTGAAATGTGGCCTCATGTTCGCTTTACGCTGCAGCATTACTTGCAGAAGATCGACGAGCGCGGTCTGCTGAACATTAGCGGCTGGAATCTGCTCGATTGGGCAGCCTTTGAACAGCCGGGCGAAGGCATCGTAGCACCGCAAAACATGTTCCTCGTCAAAGCGCTCCGCGATGCTGCGCAGCTGGCTGATACCGCCGGTGACGAGTTTATCGGAGCAGGATTCCGTGAACGTGCCGTGCAAATCCGCGATGCCATCAATAACGTCCTATGGGATGAGGGCCGCCAAGCTTATCTGGATTGCATTCATGCTGACGGTTCGCCGTCGTCTACAACCAGTATGCAAACGCAGGTAGTCGCTTGCTTGTGCGACATTACTACTGAGGAACGCTTGCAAGTGTTGAAGCGTTACATCGTAGAGCCGCCGGCAGCATTCGTCCAAATCGGCAGCCCGTTCATGTCCTTCTTCTACCATGAAGCGCTGGCCAAGCTCGGACTTCCAGATACGATGGCAGCCGATATCCTGGAGCAATATGGGGTCATGGTAGACCAAGGCGCCACTTCCGTCTGGGAAGTGTATCCGACCGGCAATATTACGATAAACTCCAAAATGCTCACGCGCAGCCATTGTCACGCTTGGTCCGCGGGTCCGGTCTATTTCCTCGGTGCCGAGGTGCTTGGCGTTCGCGGGCTGACACCGGGTTGGACAAAGGTTGAGGTTGCACCGAAGCCGGTTGGTCTGACTTGGGCACGCGGCTCTGTCCCGGTTCCGGGCAGCGGCAGCATCAGCGTATCCTGGAAAGTCGATGAGCAGACGAAAGTAATGCAGCTTCGTGTGGTTGCACCGTCCCATATCGAGCTTCAGCTAGTGAAGCCTGATGGATATGAGCTTGAAGTGGAACAAGTCCTACTTGGGTAGAACAGTAAGAGCCTGGTGAGTATTCGCCAGGCTCTTTCTGGCTGCCCGAGCCATGGACCTCTTCACGCTTGCGGCTGCCACTTTATCTTTCGTCTCCGAACCTATAAAGCTGTTTCAGAATCGACCTCGCGCTATTTCCCGCTCCGTCCTTCCACGTGTTCAGCATCCGGAAATCCGTATTGTCCGTAATTTGATCCAAGCTGCCGATTAATCGGTTCCGGACCAACCATTGCAGACCCTCGTCTTGAATCCGGTTCGCTAAATGTCCTCCGATTTCGCCGCCGTTCATCACTAGGAATGGACGCGTAAAGAAGCTCGTCACCTCATCCGGCACCGGTTCAGTTATGCCAAGTTCGTTATGCATATGGGCCATATGTTTATAAATGCTGTTCAGCCCTTGCTCCCGCTCTTTCCACACTGTCGCCGTTTGAACCTTCCAAAGGAGCGGCGTCAGCGTTTCCGCGCAGCGCAGCTTTCCAAAAGCTGTACCGAACCATTTGGGATACGGTGCATACTGACGCTCCATGAGGAAACACAGGTTCATAACATCTCGGATTAGCCGGGTTGCAATAACGGCCGAACCGAGCTCATCCCCGGCATAGCCGGCTCGAAGCATCAAATGCTCCTCTTGACCGATACGCTGCCACACGCAAGCCAGCAGATAGTACCACACCTCATCAGGGTAGAACTGCAATTGCCCGCGCAGCTCAGTCAACCGTCCATGATCATCATGGAACACGGTGCCCTTCGTCAACTCAAGCAGCGTTTGCGAAGAGAATGTTAGCCAATCAATCGAGTCCATCGGTTTGCTAAAGTCGTAAGCAAGACAATCCCACGTGAACTGCTGCAATGTCGTAATTACAGTCTTCTCCGATTCAACCGGGACACCATAGAACGTTTCCGGCAATTTATCGCTTATGTAGGCACGGAGCCGATCCGCTAATTCCTCATCTGAATCGTGAAGAAAAAGGAGCGTTCGCGGACCCCAATCATGGTCCTGCGACATCTCCGTATCGAAACCGAGCACTTCGCTGCCTGGTCCGATAAGGGCTGCCGAGTAGGCAATCGATGGGAATGCAGCTAACTGCGGTTGGACGATTTCCTCATAGAAACGCCGGCATAATTCAATCCCTTGCATCGTAACCCACCATTTCATTGCTTTTTCTGAATAAGCCCGATTCCCAGACCGACAGGGTCAACCAAATAGGCAAGATAGAAATCGTCGAATTCCATTTTATCACGAACAATGACCGCTCCGTTGTCTCTTGCTTTCGTAACGGCCTCATCAATTGAAGCTACTTCAATTTGAATCCGTGTCCCATGCGGATGATCCGCCGGACCTCTGCCGATACCGCCGTCAATTCCCGGCTTCTCGGAACCGCCGGTTGTCACGTTCCAATAATCCCATTGCGGTTCCGCAATCTGCCATCCAAACACCTTCTCATAAAATGCTGCTGCTTTCTCCGGCTCTTGGCTGCTTAGCTCGAATCCAATTACTCTCCCCATCAACAATCCCTCGCTTCTATTGGAAATTAGTTCCACCCATCAATAATAGCAAACATATGTTCGCTTGTGAAGAGTGGAAATCGAATAAAAAAAAGACCCTCTTTTCTAAAGGGCCTAATCTTCAATCATGAACCTTATTCAGCAAGTCTGATCGAATTAACGAGGTCTCAGCAGAATGACCGCTCCATCATTGGCAGCAAGCTTTACGATCATATGATCTCCAGCATCCTCTGCATCGCCGCGCCAGCATTCTTCGAGCTGCCACCCCTCCGCGAGCTGTACGCGAATTGACTTTACCTCAGGTGTGTGGTTAATGAGGACCGCGATGCGCTTGCCATCCGTAACGGGATGCTCCGTCAATCCGACTAGCGGGTCTTCCTTGCATAGAGCCCGGCCCTCCACAGCTTCCCGGGATATCGTACGGTAAACTTTCCAATAGGGATTCTCGTCCGGCTGGCCGCATGTTGCTTTCCCTTGTGTCATGGCCAGCTCAATAGGAAGAGACATAAAGTAAACCGTTCCTTTGCCATATGCTGCTCGCGTCAGTACCGGATTGCCGTCCTCTTCCGTCGCCAACACTTCCGCCCGAACGCTGCTGAATGTCCAGCGAAACGACGAAGGAACCGAGATCTGATCTTCTTTCGAACCCAGGATCACTTGTGCCGCCTCCGCACGCCGCTGCCGGTTCACTACAGAAAGCCCGGTCAACTCCGAGAACTGAAGCATGTAGCCGTCATCGACTGACACATACAGGCTCGCCCCCTCCTGAACGCGCTGCAGCAGCTGCTCCCATCTGCGCTTTGGCATTCCCCGAACGCCTGTTACGGAAGGCAGCAAATATAGCTCTGCGTCAGGCAAAGGCTGATCTTCGAACCGGAAGGTCAAATCAAACCCGGCTTGCTTAGACAGCATGAAGCTTCCATAAGCTACCGCCCAATGGTCTTGATCCGAATTCAAGATACATACCGCTTCGATTCGCCTTGGAGGCAGCTCTTTCATCGGATAAGCCGCGATATCCTGCTTTAACTTCGCCATTTCTGTTAGGACTGGTTTTACCCGGCCATCCTCAGTCAACAGACCCAGTTCGCCCTCGCAGGCTACTTCGTCGTAAGGTGCATGCTTCAACTTCGTCTGGTCATTAGCGCACCACCATTGCAAGCCATGCAAACCGTGAGCCCATTGGGCTAACATGCTCGTACGGGCGAACGCGACTGCAACTTCATCCGAACAAACCATTGGCCCCATCGTGCCCATCTCTTCCGCAAAACAAGGCTTCCCCCCAATTCCCTCATAAAATAAGCTTTCAGCCGTGGCATGCAGAGTCGCTCGCATCGTATCCATCGGTTCATAGTCCATATAAGGCGTCCAGTAAGGATACGGGTGAGTTGTCAAAATGTCGGTCAGCTCCCCTTGATCCTGCATCGTCCAGTTCCCATTAGGAAATAGGCAATGCATGCCGGAGATTAGCGGACGGCTGGCATCCGCGCGTTTTATCGCCCCTGACAATGAAGCTGTCCACACATAAGCCTGCTCCCGGCTTTCGACTTTTCCCATACTATTGCACTCATTGCCAAGGTCCCAAGCAATAATGGCAGCCTCCGACTTCATTCGCGAGACAAAATAGGATACGAATTTGACCTGCCAACGAATGGAATCCGCATCGGTTATAATCGACTTGCCGCGAAGCGCTGGCGGAACGAACAGCCTCCCGCTCATCCATCCCGTAATTAATCCAACGATCAGCTTGATGCCGTATTTACACGAGAGCGCTGCGAATGCTTCAAAACGCTGCATCATCACTTCGGATATGCCGGCTTGGCCTGCGTCTGTATCGGGGAAATGTTCTTCGCCGAAACGGTAAGACGAATGATTGCCAAACTCACGATACGTGCGCTCAATAGGTTGAAAATCCGGCCAGAGCGGAAATACGCGCAGCACTTCTATGCCTTCGCTTGCAAGCTTCTTCAAATCCGCTTCGACGACGTCCGGTCTCCAGTCCGACCACATTGCCGTCCCTGCATGTGAAGCCCAATAATTGCATCCAATGAAGAAAGGACTTTCTATTTGATTCAATAGGCGATTCGCGCTCATTATGTAGCTCCATTTCGGGTTTTCTACTACCATAACGCTTTCAAAGGCTTAGATTAATGGACGAAACAACGAAAAATGGACCATTTAAGCCCACACAAACAAAAACCACTTCGATAGGAAGTGGTTTCGTGGCTGCTGCCACTTGCTTATTTATGTTTGCTTCGAATCAAATCCTCTATTTCCCGATCCAGCGAATCCGCTTGACCGGAACGTGCGAGCTCCAGTCTCGCTTCGAGCACCCGGCGCTCCTCATCCTTGCTCGCGAGCAAGGCATCTGCCTGATGATTCGACGAAGATAGGCGATTAGCTTCGAGCTCAGTCGTCGCCATTAACGATCGAATCAATATCGCATCGTGCTTGCTGCTCGCTTCTTGTATCGTTTGCACGAATTGCAAATAACGCTCTTTCATACCGACAAATCGATCTTCCATCTGCTTCATATCCTTGAGCATGGCAGCCAATCGCGCTTTCCCCGTATACTCCTGCTCTAGATAGCGGCGTACGACTTCCGTATTTTGCTGCTCTGCTGCTTGTTCTGCCAGCTGTCGAAACGACAGGTTTTGTTGCTCAACACCACGTATCCGCTCTTTAGCCGATAACAGCTCTGATTCCAACCGATGCACGATCACCGTAATTTCACGCAACCGCTCGTTCGCAGACTCCAAGTAAGCCTCGAAGGAATCTGGCTTCCCTTGCTGCTGCAGCCCTTGACGAAACAGCCCCTTAATCCGATCTACGATTCCCATCATCCCACTCCTGTTGCCGATTAATCATCGCAGTATTTACGTGAATCCGCCGGTTGGAAGGTGGCTTGTGTGATGAATTTCCCCGGAGCTCCGTCATCGCCATATTCAAATACAAACACATGACCTCTTGGAATGACTTTTCCCAATACGGTTACAGCATCCGTCTGCACCCGGTAAACCGAGGGGAAGGGACAGCAGTACCAGTAGGAGTCTTCGGAAATATGCCCTTTGGCCACCAGCTCTTCCACTGTCGTTTCGTAATCCCGTTCGACCCGAGTTTCCACAAAACATTCCCAATGCTCGATCAAATCACGTTCTGCCTGAAAAAACTCGCCTGCACGCTTGATCTCAGGAACAGCCATCGGAGATGTCACTTTCCAAATATCGTTCGAATCTAATTTACAGCGTTTGAAGCTCAAGCCCTGCGTTCCCGATCCGACAGAAGGACATTTGAGCAGCTCGGGATCCTTTAAGCCTTGTGCAATTAACAAATAATTCGATAACGCCATCCAATATTGTTCCTCGGCATCTTCATGGCTTTCTTCCGAAACACGACGACCGTTCGTTATCGTGCCCACGATGGAATCCCCGGCCTGCTTCCGTGTTCGGGCTTCTTCGTAGAGCAGAATTGACTCTCTATACCGATCCTTCTCATTGCGGGCAAGCGATATTTCCAATGCCAGCATTTCTTCCATTTCGGCGGCTGCATGCCGAAGTCCGGCGATGTGTTGAACCGGGCATGGTTTTGGACCTTCAATTTGGGCACCGAGCCGGATAGGCAGCTCAATGCGCGCCGATTGGGCAAAAGAAGCCTCTTGTCTTGCGGCAACCATGATTTCAGGCAGCATCCCGTACCAGACATCGGCTTGATCATGGGTTACGATCGGAACCGGCTTTGGTTCATCGCCGGAGAAGGCGTCGCCCAGCAAAGCATCGGCCATTTTCTGAATGCTTCTGGCTGCTTGCACAAACGCCAACGCTTGTGGAGACGTAGTGTCTGCTAACTCCACGTGGAGGGAATAAATTTGCTCGCCAAGTCGCTTGTAGCTTTCCAAATGTTCGATCGGACAAACCTTTTGACCGGAGAAGGCTTCCAGAAACCAATCTTTAATTCCCATTATGAGATAACCTCCAGATAAGTTCGTATTTATGGCAAGTTAGTTGACAGGGAGCTCTCACGGTGTGAATGCTCATAGGATTCTCTCTAACGAACCGTAGGGGCCTTATTTCAGCAAAATGATCGGATTTAAAATTCTAACGAACCCTACAGTCGCTATTCCATGCAAAGCAGCCTCTTGTCGCCCCATTTACACGCAATAACGCCCTCACGATTCGTTAGATCCAATTTGCCGTTGGTTTCGCTTAAATAACGCCTTCACAGTTCGTTAGAACATATTAGCTGCAACTCTGTTATCCTCCCTCGGCGCTCCCCTTTGAATGATAATGTTGTTTACGCAGATGTATTCCGTTTGTTTCAAACAAAGCCTCCTGTCTTTATTGGATATGAAAAGACTTCATGAACTTATAGTGAATAAGCCGATCCCGCAGTTCCTCTTCTCTCACAAACTGCAAGGCCTCCAGCAGCTTCCGGCATCTTACATTCGCCTCTTCAACAGTGGCCTCAATGTAAGCAAGCTTCATCAGATCGAATCCCAATTGGAGCATCGGTCGGAGCACTTCCTTCATATACCCTTGACCCCAGTAAGCTCGGGCTAAATCAAAGCCAATCTCCGCTCGGGACCCATCTCCTTCATCGTTCACCCAGCAATGGTATCCACAGGTGCCGATCATCGATCCGGTCTCTTTGCTAAACAATCCGTATCTACAACCGCTGTCCTCGATATGGAACCGGATAATCTCCTCAGCTTCCCGGATAGACTGACACGGCTCGATATCCATAAAAGCAGTTACTTCACGGTCTGAGAAATGCTTGAGCACTTCTTCGGCATCCTCCAGCGTCAGCTCTCTCAGAATCAATCTATCTGTCGCAATCGGCGGAAACTCAATCAATATATACACCTCGATCACTCTCGTTTGCCTATCATTTGTATTTATAGTGCAGGTAAGGCTGCCGTGGCTTGCCCCCTTTGGAGATGAACATCGCCCTAGCCGCGCTTTCCAGCTCTTATAAGCTCATTGCCACGGTGACACCACAATCTCGCCAAGCGGCGAAGGCGGCGGATCGAGCTCGGTCTGAACGTGGACGGTTCCCGCCGCATACCAGCCGTCCGGCTGTCTTCCTTCAGATGCAAGTCGGATGGACGGTTCACCGGTAAGTCTGTCGACAAGCGCAACTTCCAGTCGATAATGACCGAGGGGCATATCCGGCGGAATGTCGAGCGACCGCTCATAGGTGATGTCACCCGGAAGCCATGCCCGAATATCGGCGTCTGTCAGATACACCTTGCAGCAACGTTCGTTTACCAGTCGCACCGCCAAAGGAAACCTGCGATAAATCGGCGCAACGCCAAGATTTTCCCACCAGGAGGTAAAATCAAGCTTGCCGCCGGGCTTCACAACATCAGGATAAGTCCACTTACGCAGCGCGAAGCGGTAACCCATTGATCGCAGCCAGCGATTCACCTGACTCTCCCATTCTCGAGGAACCGGCGATGATTTGGGATTAAAGGAGGACATATGCCATTTCAGCGATTGATCGATCACGTAGTCGATATCTACTCCGCGGTGGAACCAAGAATACATTACCCCGCACGATTCAAAGGAGACATGGCCTTTCATCCAAGCATTCTGCATGCCGCATTGAATAATCTGCTGCGGGTAACAGTCCAGCATATGAGCCGCGCCTTCAGTCATATCACCAAGACAATCCATCCGATAGCCCACATTCGCCTTCGTCAGACCATATGCATTGGTATAGGGATCTGTTAGCAGCATGACTAAAGGCGTATCTAGGAACGTATCGGTATAGGAGTCTACTAGAGCCGCTCTCGTATGCTCGGACAACAGGTGAGAGGATTCGCCTTCCCCCCACGCACTGAGGATAGACATATCCACCGTCTCCAAATCCGGATGTCCGTTATACCGCTCCCCCATAAGCCGAATAAAGCCGCCAAAATGCTTCGCGTACAGCGGATTCTCCGGGTCCACCTGCCATTTGGCATCCGGCAGCGGTCTGCTGCTGTTGCCTACTAGGGCACGAAACCAAGCCGGTACATCCTCCGCTTCTCCTACTCCATATGGCGCAATGCGCAGCTGGAGGGTTTGTTTGCGCTCGCGTGCCACAGTCAGCGCAGTGTCGATCAAATCCCAGCGATAGTCACCCGCTTCGGGCTCAAGATACTTCCAGTACACGCGATAATAGGCGAGCGATGTCATGGGATACTCGCTATTGTCCAAGCTTCCGCTATTGTTCTGATATTCGATCGGATGTCCTTCCGTCCAATGCCTTGTTCCCGGATTCAGCTGATCCCCGTTAAACCGTTGAAACGTCGAAAATCCGATGCCCGGATTGACGAGCACGTCACGAATCACCTTCGGATACAATGCGATCCGACTTCCCATGGCCATGCGAACACCCACCTTATCTTTAATAGACGCATCGCTACTAGAATAACATAATATGTAAATTCCGTGCGTTACTGGTTCTTCACAAGAAAATAATAAGCGTACGCGTTCAAAATACCCCGTTGACAGTTCTGAGGGGGCGATGATAAAGTACACACATATACTTTGAAGAACGGAAAGGAGGGTTACGAATATGTTGAACCGACATATGGCTGCATCATTTCTGCCTGCAGGCGGAACATACAATCGAATTGGACGTAACCCTCGCGCAAACCGGCGTTAAGAAGCGGAGAATGGCAGATTCTCGCTGAATAACGGTAGAAGGCGCATGGTTACGGTGACGTAATCGTGCGCCTTTTTATTTGCACTCGGGTCAGGCGGCGGCAGTTCTCAAACTGTCTCTGCACAAACGGGTTCAGGCGTATCGCTTACGGCGGTATGCCTTTTTTTGTTCCTCAGAAGTTTAGAAAGGTTGTTGATCGACGTGTTTTCTGTACTTAAGAAGCTAAGCTGGTTTTTCAAAATGCATTGGAAACGCTACACGGTTGCAGGCGTTCTGCTGACAATCGTTGGCATTATGGAGGTTACGCCTCCGAAATTAATTGGTTATGCCGTCGACAGCATCGGGCAAGGCACGATGACGACAGGCAAATTAACCGAACTGCTCCTGTTCTGGGCCGGCCTTACGGTCGCCATCTATCTCATTACTTGTGTCTGGTGGTCCCTGCTGTTCGGGTCTTCCTTCATGCTTGAACGCACGCTCCGTTCCAAGCTGATGGGGCATCTCCTGAAGATGACGCCTACATTCTACGAGCGTAACCGTACCGGGGATTTGATGGCCAGGGCTACGAACGATCTCGGCGCCGTATCGACTACGGCAGGTTTTGGTATTCTGACGCTGATCGATTCCACCGTGTTCATGACGACGATTCTCTTCGTTATGGCCGTGATGATTAGCTGGAAGCTGACACTTGCGGCGATGCTGCCGCTGCCGCTTCTGGCACTGGTAATGCAGCATTTCGGCAAAAAAATCCATGAGCGGTTCACGGTGCAGCAAGATGCCTTCGGTAACTTGAATGATCAGGTGCTTGAATCCGTTTCGGGCGTTCGGGTCATTCGCGCTTTCGTCCAAGAAGAAGCAGACCGGAAACGGTTTAGCGATATGACGGATGAAGTGTTCAGCAAGAACATTGCGGTTGCTCGAATCGATGCTTTGTTCGAGCCGGCACTCAAAATTCTAGTCGGAATCAGTTACTTAATCGGTCTATGCTATGGCGGCGTGCTCGTCTTCCGCGGCGAAATTTCGCTTGGGGAAATGGTATCGTTCAACATGTTCCTCGGTATGCTCATCTGGCCGATGTTTGCCATTGGAGAACTGATTAATATTATGCAGCGCGGTAATGCCTCGCTTGATCGTATCAATGAGACACTAGGCATGAAACCAAATGTGAAGGATGCGCAGTCGCCGGTAGCCATGGCGGTTCCGGAATCCATCGCATACGAGCAATTGACCTTCCGTTATCCTTCCTCGACGATCGACAATCTGGTCGATATCTCGTTTAAGCTGCGCAGAGGCGAGACGCTCGGAATCGTAGGGAGAACGGGAAGCGGCAAGACGACGCTGCTTAAGCAATTGCTTCGCGAATATCCGATGGGCCAAGGCAGCTTGAAGGCCGGCGACGTCTCCATTACGGAAATTGAGCTCGATCAAATCCGCAGCTGGATCGGTTATGTGCCGCAGCAGCCGATTCTGTTCAGTAAGACGATTCGCGAGAACATCGCTTACGGCACCTCGGGCGTCACCATGGACGACGAACTGCTTGGCAAAGCGCTGGAGTTAGCTGCTTTCCGCAAAGACGTCACGTTTCTGCCTGATGGCCTCGAAACATTGGTCGGCGAGAAGGGCGTTGCGCTCTCGGGCGGACAGAAGCAGCGCGTCAGCATTGCAAGAGCCGTCATTGCCAATCCCGAGATTCTAATGCTGGATGATGCTCTATCGGCTGTTGATGCCAAGACTGAGACGGAAATCCTAGAAGGCATTCGAAGAGAACGAGCAGGCAAAACGACGCTTATAACGACGCACCGCCTATCGGCCGTGCAGCACGCGGATTGGATTCTTGTGCTGGATGAGGGCCGCATTACGGAAGAAGGCACGCATGATCAGCTGATTCAGAACAATGGCTGGTATAAAGAGCAGTACGATCGGCAGCAGCTCGCTTCCCTGGTGGAAGAATAAACAATTGCCGGCTCCATTGTACGCATACGAGGATAAATGAAATGAAGGTGACAACTAAAATGGGTAACAACGGAAAACGATTATTTCAATATGCTTGGCATTATAAAAGGCCCATCCTGCTAGCGCTTCTGCTTCTGGCTTTGGCCATCTCCGTCGAGCTTGTAGGACCATTTCTGGCCAAACGAATGATCGATACGAACATTATGGGGATCGAGAAACCATGGTATGAAAGCAAGCAAGACGGACGTTACGCCGTCCCTTATAAGGACAGCTGGTACAAACGAGCTGACCACTGGGCGGAAGGCGAAGTGAAAGGCCGCGAGGTGCATGTGCTGCAAACCGGGCTTACGTATTATTTTGTGGATGCACCGGGTGTTCCGAGCGCCGGAACGCACGCGTTTAAGGACGGTCAGCTGACCGTCACGGCGAAGGATGGCAGCACGCAGCAGTTCCCTTCGGTACAGATGAGCAGAAGTGAAACCTATGCCTTCTACAAACCGGAAATCAAGAGCATGATTACCCTCGCTTCCGGTTATGTCGGCCTGTTACTTGTCGGAGCACTGCTGGCATACGGGCAGAAATATCTGCTCCAAGTATCCGCCAACCGGATTGTGCGCAAGATGCGCAACGACGTGTTCCGGCATATCCAGGAGCTGCCGGTTCAGTATTTTGACAATCTTCCGGCTGGGAAGGTCGTCGCCCGGGTAACGAATGACACGGAAGCGATTCGCGAGCTATACGTATCGGTACTGGCGAACTTCTTCTCCGGCATTATCTATATGACCGCGATCATTGGCGCGTTGTTCGTGCTCGATGCGAAGCTCGCCTTGATTGCACTGCCTCTTCTGCCGATCCTCTATGTGTGGATTGTCATTTACCGCAAATTCGCATCCAGCTACAATCATGTCATTCGCTCGCGTCTGAGCGATATTAACGGCATGATCAATGAGTCCATTCAAGGGATGCCGATTATTCAAGTGTTCCGCCGGGAGAAACAAACGATGGCGGAGTTCCATGAAATGAACGACGAATATTTCAAGTACCAGAATAAGCTGCTCTATCTAAACTCGTTTACGAGCCATAACCTGCTTACGATCTTCCGTAATATTATTTTCATCTCCGTGGTATGGATGTTTGCAGGCGGCTGGTTCGGAGCGGCCGTATCGGTCGGCGTCCTCTACGCGTTCATCGATTATATGAACCGGATGATGTCCCCAATTGTCGGTATGGTCAATCAGCTATCCAACCTGGAGGTTGCGCGTGTATCGGCCGAGCGAGTATTCGCACTCCTTGATGAGCCCGGCATTCCTGTATCGGAGCAGCGTTTGGACCGCTATAAGGGCCATGTGGCCTTCAATAACGTTTCGTTCGGGTACAAAGAAGGCGAAGACGTGCTGAAGAATATCAACTTCACCGCCAAGCAAGGTGAAACGGTTGCGCTTGTCGGCCATACGGGTTCGGGCAAGAGTTCGATTCTGAATCTGCTCTTCCGCTTCTACGATATCGACCGCGGCACGATCACGGTGGACGGGTCCGATGTGCGCGAGATGGCGAAGCAGCAGCTTCGTCAGCATATGGGCATCGTATTGCAGGAGCCCTTCCTCTTCACGGGTACAATCGCTTCGAACGTCAGTCTGGACGATCCGACGATTACGCGCGAGCGAGTGGAACAATCGCTTCGCGATGTTGGCGCGTATGACATGTTCGTGCAGCTGCCAGGAGGTCTCGATGAGCCAGTCATCGAGAAAGGCAGCACGCTCTCCGCGGGTCAGCGCCAGCTCATCTCCTTCGCGCGAGCGCTGGCCTTCGATCCGGCGATCCTTATTCTCGATGAAGCCACGGCGAGCATCGACACGGAGACGGAAGCGATCATTCAACAAGCGCTCGACGTGCTCAAGCGGGGACGCACAACCTTCGTCATCGCTCACCGTCTGTCGACGATCCGCGCAGCAGACCAGATCCTCGTGCTTGATCGCGGACGTATCGTGGAACGCGGCAATCACGACGAGCTTATGGAGCATGGCGGCAAATATTACGCCATGTACCAGCTGCAGCAAGGCGCAGCCGTCAGCGAGATCGTAGCCTAATAAGGTGAAACGGCTGTCGCCGTCCATTTTGGAGGTGCAGCGCGTTTTGTTGGTAAAGATAAGAAAGGGAGAATCCGAGGAGGCAATTGCCTCCTCGGATTCTCCCTTTTCATATCGTACAGCTATTGTTTGTTCAGTCTTATGGAAGTTTCAAACTCGTGCGAACCTTCTATTAATGTAATCACGCGCGCGCCTCGCTCAAGCTTGCCGTAGGTGTTATATCCGGTGACGCGTCCGTAACATAATCGAATGCCGAATAATTGACCGACATAATCGTTATCGTGATCATGTCCGGCGAAGGTCCCCATCACATCGCCCATCTCAAGCATAGCCGTGAATAAACCGCTATTCAATTTCGGACAGCAGACCGCCTCGCCTTTGATTCCTTCTATTGTGCCAAGCTGACAAACTTGCTCGTATTCCGGGATCGGAATATGGAAGAATGCGAGTGCGGGCAGCATATGATTGCCGTTCTTCTCTCTCAGCGCCACCGATTCATTGCGGTACCACTCCACTTGATCCGGCTGAATCCATGCGTATCCGCCAATGGTTTCAGGCGCGTAGTCCCCAGAGTCAAAGAAATACAACGCAGCCGCATCCTCATCGCTGGCAGAACCCCCGACGGTAAGCACGTAATTGCCAATACCGTGAATGTCCTCAGGGCCATCGATGGACAGGTTATGTTCGTACTCCTGCAGAATCTGGTTCAACCGCTGACGCGTAATGCCTTTCTCCGAATCATGATTGCCGTAAATGACGGCAAACGGGATGCCGGACTTCACAATTCCGGCAATGGCGCGGCGGAACGCTCCCTCTTGATCTTCAATATCGTAGCTCGCAATGACATCACCGGTAATGACGATTAAATCCGGCTGCTCATCCGCGATCATTTGATCGACAAGCGCGAGCGTTCGGGCATCCTTCTCGCCCCCATCTTGGATATGCATATCGGTAAATTGCAGAATGGAAAAGCTGCCGTTCGATCGGAAGCGAAGTCGATTTTGTTCCATGGGAGATCTCCTCTCTGGGCTATAAAAGCTATAAACTCATTACGTAAGCTGCTAATAGACGAGCTCCCCAGCCTGTCGCGCCAACGGCGAGCTGGCCTTTAGCTGAAGCGCAGTCCTTCGGACCGTTCATATCAATATGGGCCCAAGTAAGCGTGGGATGCACAAACTTCCGCAAGAATAACGCCGCCATAATAGCGCCTCCGCCATTCCCGCTGCTAATATTCGACGTATCCGCATAGTCGCTGGACAAGTAGCCTTCATATTCGTCGATCAGCGGCAGCTGCCAGATCTTCTCGTCATAAGGCTCACCTGCAGACTTCAACGCTTGCACAAGCTCATTCTCTCCAAAAGCGCCTGCGACCGCAGTACCAAGCGCGCCAACGACCGAATACGTCAACGTCGCCATATCGATGACCTGCTCAGCGCCAAGCTGATGGGCGTAAACCAGGGCATCCGCCAAAATCAGCCTGCCTTCTGAATCGGTATTTCCAACCTGAACGGTGAGTCCGTTCGCATATCGGATGATTTCACCGGGCAGCATCGAACGATCGGAAGGACTATTCTCCGCCGATGGAACAAGCACAACCAGATTCGCCGGGTGCTCGGCACGCACGATCATATCGAGAGCACCCAGCACGCCTGCAGCCCCTGCCATGTCCATGCGCATATCGCTAATGTCATTATCTCGTTTGAGGCTGATACCGCCGGTATCGAACGTGATGCCTTTTCCGATTAATGCGACAAGGGGCTTTGTCTCGTCCGTGCAATAACGCAGCTCCAGAAATACGGGCGGATGGATGCTTCCTTTCCCCACTGCAGCTAATCCGGCAAACCCGCGGCGCATGAGCTCCTCGCCTTCATATACCGAAACCGTTGCCTTGGTGCCGGCAAACCTTTCTACCGTTCGATCCGCCAAATCGCGGGGACGAAGGTAGTTGGGAGGCTCGTTCGTCAAGTCTCGCGCCCACATCGTACTCTCCGCTCTAAGCTGGCCCAGACGAATCGCTTCGGTCCGTTCCTCCGATCTATCGCCTAACAGTTGGATCTTCATATCGGCAGGCTGCTCAGCTCGCGTCGATTTGTACTTATCAAATACATAAGTGCCTAGCAGGGAGCCTTCAACCCATGCCTCCATATAGCCTGAAAGGCTGCACGCGTTGGAGGTATCGGCGCTTTCAAGCGCTTCAAAGGAAACTGCTGCACATGTCCGCTTCTCCTTATACAACGCACGTCCCGCATTCCCTGCCGCCTCACGTAGAACAGACATCTTAAACTGGTCCGCTTCACCTAGGCCAACTAACATGAGATCAGCCTGACCGCTGTCAGTGCCATAAAACCATGTTATCGCATGTCTGCCGCCCATATACGGCAATAGGGAAGCCGCTCGCAGCGCTTCCCAGCTAGTAGGCAAATCCGCCAAACTATTCGTAAATACAGGTACAATCACCGTCTGAATCCCGGTTTCGCGGCTAATTTCGAAATTCATTGCTGTTCGTGACCTCCATTCGCTTGGTCGAATTATGCGCTCTCCCAGATGTCCGTTGTACAGTTAGCCTTTTCGAACAGAAAGCGTTCCATGTCCATTTGATCCGGTGTTCCCGTATTACCGCCGGATTGCGTCACCGACAAGGCTCCACAAGCGTTGCCGTACAATAAACACTGTTCCGGCTGCTGGCCGCTAAGAAAACCGTAGATGTAGCCGGCGTTAAAGGAATCACCCGCGCCTGTCGTATCCACAACAGGGACTTTGAATCCCGAACGGAACTGAGCCTGCCCGTTTACGGTGGCAACCGCGCCGGCAGAACCGAGCTTAACTACGAAATGGCTGCTGTAAGCGGACAATTTGGCAATGATGTCCTTAATGTTCGAACAGCCCGTATAATGCTCAGCCTCAACCTCGTTCATGAAGAATACATTCACTTCGCGCATCAGCTCATAAATACCCGTGAACCATTCGCCGGTATCGTCCCAGCCTACATCGATTGAGGTCGTCACGCCTTGCGCCTTAATGTTTCGAACCACTTTCATATATTCCGCATGATTCTCTCTTCCTCGATAACCGGTCAAATGCACATGTCTTGCCAGGGCTACGCTTTCAATATCAAGCAGCTCCATGCTCAGCTCCGCGTTTGATCCCATGTAAGTAATGAAGGAACGATCTTTCTCCGGATTGATGGCAATGGAGATGCCGGTATTGCTGCTGCTTCTGCGGATATAGCTGGTATCGATTCCATAGTCAGAAAAATGATCTCGTACATATTGTCCGAAACCATCCTCACCGAGTATGCCGTTAAAGGCAATCTTTAAGCCCAGCTTCGCCAAGGCCATGCTGAACAACGCAGCACCGCCGCCTACGTGAATCGACATATTCTGGACAAGCACCTCTTGTCCGGGCTTAGGGAGCTCGTTGCAGCCGGCAACGACCAAATCGATGTTCGCGTCCCCAATTACAATGGCGTCGTATTTTTTCAAGGTTGCTTCATCTCCGTCTAGTCCTGATATGCTTGCCTCTGCTCCACTATTTCTTCCGTGCTATACAGCTCTCGCGCGCCACCAATCGATGCTCCAGTACGAGATCACCTCTTGGTACCTCTCCGGTTTCCACTTGATTCAGCAGAATACGCATCGTTTCTTTGCCCATTTCATGAATCGGCTGTTCCATCGATGTTAATGTGGGTCTCGTAAGCTCGGTTAGCTGGCTGCCATCAAAGCCGATGACCGAAATATCCTCGGGTACCCGTAGATTATGGTCACGGATACAGTTCATCGCCCCGACGGCCATATCATCACTAACCGCAAAAACCGCAGTAGGCCGCTGACTCACTCGCAGCAGCTCTTTCATTTGCGCATAACCGCTTTTTACCTTGTAATCTCCGAAACGGATATGCTCGTGAATGATACGGATCCCTTTGCTCGTCAGTGCATTCCGATAACCGCTGTACCGATTCTGCCCCGATGTGATATCTCGCATATCGCCGCCGATAAAACCGATTTCTTCATGCCCAAGCTCGATTAGGTAGTTCGTCGCATCGAAGGCAGCCTTGTAATCGTCGACGATGACGGATACGAATTGTTGATCCATCGGTTTCACGCTGGAGAAAATAACCGGAATCTTCATCTTATGAATGAGATTGCGAATCTCCTCATTGATCTTCTCATGCATAATAATGATGCCTTCAACACGCATCTCTTGAAAGACGTTCAGGTATTTATATTCCTTATCAATATCCTCACTGATGTTGCACACCAGCAAATTGTAGTCATTTGCGCTTGCGGCTTCTTCGATGCTGCTGAGAATCGTCGCATAGAAGCTGGAGGTAATATCAGGTACGATTACACCGATCAGGTTCGTTTTGTTACGCACCAAACTACGGGCAATATGGCTAGGGGCATATCCCAATTCTTCGATTGCTTGATTCACTTTGTGCTTGAGATCGTCTTTGACATATTTCTCGCCATTTAACACACGGGAAACGGTCGTTACCGAAACGCCCGCGAGGCGCGCCACGTCTTTTATTTTTGGCTGCACATTACTCACCCTCTTAATATAGATTCAATTTGAAAACAGTTCGCCGCTCGCGAACAAACTCCTTTTCACTTCTGGGCATTATTTACTGGTTTCGACAAATAAAGGCTGGGAGAATGCTGCATAACCGCCTTCCAAATAGGCCGCAACACGTACATACCCTTCATCGCCCTTACATTCGTACTTAGCCTGTTTGATTCTGCCCGTCGTTTCCTGCAGCACGCGGCCGTCTTTACCGAAAAACGTTACATACTTATACATTTTATCCAGCAGCTCGTTCGAACGGAGATCGATCTCAATTGTATGGCCTTCCGTGCGAATAGCATCGAATCCATAGCCCGTAGATACGTAGAAATTGCCGTCCTTGATCGCTTGCGTAATCGCTTCATTCGTATTTTCTTCCGCCTGAACCATATTCCAGGCTCGCTTCTCTTGCCCGTACACATGCGAATCATCGTTACCGAAGCCCCATACCTTACGTCCGCTGGACAATAAGGCATCCCATTTATCAAAGGCGATATCGTACTCCGGGTTGCCGTCACCGTTATACACTTCGATGCCAATATAACGTTCCAACTTCATCATATCTTCCAGCGTCCAGTAATTGGAGAAAAAGCGGTTCGGATGGACAAGAACGGCAAACCCGCCGTTATCGACCGCCATATCGGCCAACCGCTGATAATTCTCGATCGTAAATTCGTTGCTGTATTGATCAAGCATCTTAAGCGGAGGATTAACGAGCAGCATATGCGTCTGCCTGCTGCTCACTTCGATGGCATCAAACACAGTGGGAATGCTGCGTTCGCCTTCGTGTTTCGTGATTTTATCATGATCGGAAATACCCAGAAAATCGTAGCCGCCATACATCTTATAGACCGTTTCCAGCGGGAACCAGCCATCGCTGTTCGTCGTATGGTTGTGAAAGCTGCCTCTCCACCACTTGCCCGTTTGCGTGTAGCTATTCAAGATCTTCATTTGCGATTTCTCCCTCTCTCCCGCTATTCTTTCATCGAACCGATCATAATGCCTTTTGCAAAATAACGCTGTACGAAAGGATAAATGATAATGATCGGAGCCACCACTACTATAATGGTCGCCATCTTCAGCGAATTACCGGTGATTTGGATTTTGTCGAGCAGCTCGTATTTGGTCGTTCCAGCAGCCTGATTCAGCGTGTCGCGCATCGCCTCGGCGCTGGTCAGCATTTCCTGAAGCAGCGTCGATAACGGACGCAGGCTGGCTTTGCGGACGAAGAATGCACCGGTAAACCAATCATTCCAATGTCCTACGGCGTTGAACAAACCGATAACGGCAATAACGGGCCGGCTGAGCGGCATGATAATGCGCAGAAAGATGGCAAAATCATTGTAGCCGTCAATTCGCGCCGACTCCTCTAAACTCGGGTGAATTTGCTGGAAGAAGGTTCGAATGATAATCAAGTTCCATGCGCTGTATAAGCTTGGTATCACATACACCCAAATGTTGTTCGTTAAATGAATCGATTTGAGCAGCATGTAGTAGGGGATGATGCCTCCGCCAAACAGCATCGTAAAGAAAATGAGCATCATGAAGAACTTCCCGCCCGGCAGTGTTTTGCTCTTTAGGGCATAAGCGGCCATAGCCGTCATAAATACGCTGGAGACAGTACCGACCACGGTGCGGAAGATGGATATCCCGAAGGCGGATGCGATATTAGAAGCTTCAAATACCTTCATGAAGTTCTCGAACGACCAGATGCGAGGCCAGAAGAATATACCGCCGCGTTCCGCGTCTTTGCCCGGGTTAAACGCTAATGCAAATATGTTCAGGAATGGAAGAATGATAGACAAGCACAAGAGGACAATCAGGATATAATTGATGATTCGGAACACTCTTTCACCTAGGCTGATCTTATAAAATTCGTTCACGATCTTCCCTCCTCTACACCTCGAAGAAACCGCACTCCGAAACTATAATAGAAAGGCGGCTTTATCCGGGCTGCGGATAAAACCGCCTAACCATCTGGTAATCATTTGCTGCTGGCAGATGCTATAGCTTTACCTTCGTTTTTGGATCAGCATTCTTCTCAGCAAGAAGCTTCAAGTAATCGTCCAAGCCGGAAGCTTCCATTTGCTTCAGGGCATTGTCCAGAATCTTCTTCGCTTCATCATGGCTTTTGCTGTAATAGGCTTGAATCAAGCTGTCGTTGTAATTATCAAGTGCGGTTTTCAATTCTCCGCCGTTGCTAAACTCGCCAATGAACGAATTCGGCTGGTAAGCATCGGATACTACGCCGTTCTTAACCTTCTCATCGAAATTCCAGTACGTTGCGATTTTCTCTACGGCCGGGAACAGACCTGAATTTGCGTTATCGCCATAGTTCTCTTCGCCGAAATCCGCTTTATTATCGTTGTCTGTGCTGCCGAGGATATCTCCCCAGTTGTTGCCTACGCCGCCAAAGCCAAGTTTTTTCGCTTCGTTAGGATCCTTCGCTTTCAAATCTATCACTTCTTGTTTCACGAGCGGGTTGCCTTTGTCGTCGAGAGTGTAGTCACGGCCTTCAATCCCGTATTTCCAAAGCAGTTTGCCTTCGCGGCTTGCAAGGAAATCAGCGAACTTGACAACCTCTTCCGGTTTCTCGGTTGTAGTTGGAATTGCCCATGCGGAGTAGCCGGATTTATAGGAAATTTGCATTTGATAAGGACCATCTACTTGGTTAATAGGACCAAGCGGAACATAATGCATGTCTTGGTTGTATTCTTGGTAGCTGTGCGTATCGGCGATAATCGCCCATGAGCCGTTTAATGCGCCTTCCGTTGCACGGCTTTCGTCAATCGTGAAGAATTCCGGATGTATTAATTTTTCTTTGATTAGCTTCTGTACATAATCTACTTTCTTCATAGCAAATTCAGTTTGGGCTTCGTGCAGAATTTTGCCGTCTTTCGTTTGCTTAATGCGTTGGTCGTCTGCGCCCCACTCCAGATCATTGAACAAGGCTCCGACTTCTTTACCGCCCCAGTAAGATGGACCGATCGGCGTAACCGGACCGCCATTCTTGTCTTTAAAATTGCCGTCTTTAATTTTCTTCGCCAAATCATAGAGCTGATCTGTCGATGTAATGGTGCGCGGATCAATACCAAGAGCGTCTACGATGTCCTTACGGATGTAAGGTCCTCCAACGCCTTTCCAAGTCACTTGACCGCCTTCACGTTGAATGTTCATATGTGCGAAGTATGCCGAGCCGTTGAACTCCGGACGGAACATAACGCCGAACTTTGTATCCATTGGCAGATAATCATCCTGTAAGTACTTGCTGTACACCTTCGAGTCCTTGAAGAAAGGAGTCAGGTCCGTGAACATGCCTTCACGAGCCGCTTTCAGCACGACCGGCATTTCCGGTCGCCCGCTGTTATTGAGATAGAAAGCAACGAAATCCGGCAGATCGTTCGCCGCAAGTCCTGCAATCAGCCCATCAATCGAATGCTCCGCTTTCATAATTTCGATTTCGAAATCAATGCCGGTTTTCTCTTTAATTTGGGCTTTGATTTCAGGGTTCATATCCTCGGTGTAATCGTCGGTTCCCATGAACACGAGGCCCTTAATCTTACGGTCTGCAATCCATGTTGCCGGCTTTCCTTCAGGTGCATTTGTAGCAGTGGCATTGCTGTCTGAAGCGGTATTGCTGTTTGCAGCAGGTTCATTGCTCGTGTCGTTGCCGCCGTTATTGTTGGAACAACCTGCGAGTAGCATGGAAACCATAACAGGAATCGCTAAAAACTTCGTCCATTTTCTGCTCATGCGTTTTTCCCCTTTAGTTCGATTTTTTTATGAATACGTCAATTGACGTTTCCACCGTCATCAGAGCGTTCCGCAAATCATGGTAGCGCTACCATAGTGAGGTGTCTGATACTTTACGAGATAGCCGATTAGCCAGTACGACCAGAATCAAACCGATAAGCCCTTGCAGCAAACCAACAGCGGTTGCATAGCCATATTGACCGCCTTGTAAGCCGACGCGAATGATATAAGTATCTAAGATATCGGAAAGCTGCATATTTCCCGGCGTTCGCAGCAAGTAAAGCTGATCGAAGCCGGCGGATAAAATGTTTCCAAGCGATAAGATGAACAAAATAACGACAGTCGGCATGATGGATGGGAGTGTAATATTCCAGATCTCCCGAAGCTTGCCGGCGCCATCGATCTTAGCCGCTTCGTACATATCAGGGTTAACGCCTGAAATCGCTGCCATATAAATGATCGAGTCCCAGCCGATGGATTTCCACAGGTGACTGCCGAACATGATTTGATAGAAGTACTTGGGGTCCATCATATAGAAGATACTACCGTCGCCGCCCATATTGGCAATGAATTGATTGAGCAAGCCGGTGTCCGGCGCGAGAATTCGCTGAATCAAGCCGACAACAACGACCCAGGACAGGAAATGCGGCAGATAAAGCACGCTCTGCGACACGTTCTTGAACCATTTGTTGCGAACTTCATTAAACATAAGGGCAAGCACGATTGGGAAAGGCAAGTACAGAAACAGCTTCATACTGCTGATAATAAGCGTGTTTTCGATAAGACTCTTGCTTTGGTAGGAGTTGAAGAAGGTTACGAAATAGTCTAAACCGATCCAAGGGCTGCCGAGTATGCCTTTGTTGAACTTATATTCCTTAAAGGCCAACAACAAGCCGCCCATCGGAATATACGAGAAAACGATGAAGAACACGAGACAAGGCAGTAGCATGAAATACAAGTACCGATGCAGCATAATGTTTTTCCACAAAGTAGCTCTGGGTTTTCTCAGCTTCACTTGCGAAGTCGTCGAGACATTGGCCATGAGTCGGGAATCACCTTCTTTTCGGAGAAATGGCTAATTCATGATGTGCTTGTTGATTCTATTTTCTGGTATCGATACCAGAAACGGCTAAAAAATTTACTTTCCAAGAAAACGGAAAGTAAGCGTTGCCATTGGTTTTATTATAGCAACTAATTTCAAATATGGCTACACGTTTTTCTACTCTTCATTAATACTTAACAGTTGCCTTGGAACCCGCGTGGTGATGGCATCTACGCCTAATGCGATCAGTCGTTTCATCTCTTGCGGATCGTTAACGGTGTACACCCAAACCAGCAGTCCCGCGGCATGGGCGCGATCAACCACTTCTTGGCGGCACGTCGAGCTCTCCATGTTCAGCCCTGCATAACCGCCTATTTGCGCTTTCCGGCATACGGAATCCGCGAACTCGACATAGTGCTCGCCTTTCCCTTCCGTCCAAGCGTCAGGTGTGTTGTACATGACTCTTATATCCGGGTACTTCGAAGCCATCGAATCCGATGCTCCCGTTATAAAGACGCGTTTCTGCGCAGCAAACTTGTAGATCAGCTTAGCTGTCGAGTCGATCGCATCGCTTGCTTTCAAATCCAAATTGAGCAGCATCTCGCCCGAATCTGATAGGCGTAGGATCTGCTCCAGAGTTGCAATTTCATGCTCGATATAAACAGGCGAGAGTGATTTTCTCACTTCGGGAGCATTCAATTCCTCATACGTATGGGTCAGCAGAGCCGGCGAATGATCATGCAGGAGTACCGCGGTGCCCCCAAGTGTCACAAGTACGTCCACTTCTGCAATATGGGCACCGCTCTCCATCGCCTCGAAGAACGAAGCTAACGTGTTATCCGGGTAAATGCCGCAGCCCGTGTGGGCTGCGGTTAATGGTTTGCGCATCGTGAATCGGCTCCTTCTCATGATTGAAATCGCACTCTCTTCATCCCACTATGCTTGTTTGTTTACGGCACGTTTGATTGCCGGCTCCATGCGGAGCAAATTCTCCAGACTTAAAGCCAGACTGTCTAGCGGGCTGCCCGGACAGTAATCCTGCTCAACGGCATACCATTCTACGCCGCTCGCTTCTCCCCACTGGATGATCGGGACAAAGTCTATAATTCCGCTGCCAACCTCAGCAAAATAACATCTTTCGTCGGCAGTCATGTCCTTCAAGTGGAGAATAGGCATACGACCGGCGTATGGTTGAATGTACGTGAGAGGATCCACATTTGCTTTCTTCACCCAATACGTATCGATTTCCGCGTAGACCGGACTCTCCGGATCCAACTCCAGCACGTAGTCCAGCGCGTATCGGCCATTCATGGAGGTATGGAATTCAAAATCATGGTTATGATAGCCGGCCCTGAAGCCCATCGCACTTACTTGACCTGCAACTTGGCGCAGCGATTCCCGTACATTTCGATAACCGTCCGGGTTCATGAGTTCATCGGGCAGCGAGTGACAGATAAAGTCTCTGGTCTTGAATAATCTCGCTTCTTCCAATACGGCCGGCAAATCATGTTTCATTCGCTCCAAGCCGACATGCATCCCGGCGGTTTGCAGGCCAAGCTCATCCATGACTGCTGCGATTTCGCGCGGATCATTCCCATGTAAGCCATCGATTTGCACCGCATGCCAGCCCATCTTCTTCAGCTCGCGAAGCGTACCGGGAAAGTCCTTCTTCAATTCATTTCTTACCGTATATAGCTGAGCTGCCAGCTTCTCTCTCATACCGTGAGCTCCTCTCGTTTCAGATCCAGCCATTCCTGCTCTGCTTCTGTGAGTTCAATCTCCATCGCTTTCACGGAATCCATCAGCTCCGCATCACTGCGCGGGCCGATGATGGCGCCCGTTGGGAACGGACGATTCAGTACGAAAGAAAGGGCAATATGCAGCGCCGTAACGCCTTTGCTTGCCGCGAGCTTCTTCGCTCTCTCATAACGCTTCCAATTGTCCTCGTTATAATAGACGCGAACCATTTCCGCATTCGACCGATCTTCGGGAGAGAATAGCCCTGTAAAGAAGCCACCTGCTTGCGCAGACCATGCAAGCAGAGGCAATTGATGACGTTCATGCCACTGGCTGGCCTGCTCATCCGCCGACACGCAGCCTTCCCATCTTGGCTCATTCGCTACCGCCAGGGCCAGATTCGTACTGCTGAACATGAATCCGGACAGACCATGCGCCTTCGCATAGTCATTAGCCTCCTGTATGCGCTGATGCGTCCAGTTAGACGCGCCGATCGCCCGTACTCGGCCCTCGCTCAGATGCAGGTTCAGCTCCTCCATAATCGGTCCAACCGGCGTTCCCGGTTCATCCCGATGCAGGGCATACAAATCGATATAATGGGTTTCTAATCGATCAAGGCTTTCGAACAAATCCTTGCGGATCGCTTCCGCATTGACACGAGGCCCCGGGCTGCCGTCATTGTGGTGAGCGCCTTTGCTCATAATGACCATTTGGCTGCGGTTTCCTTTCTCCGCCATCCATTGCCCGATAATGGTCTCGGCGCGTCTATATTGATGAGCGGTGTCAATTGTCGTTCCACCTGCGGCAACGTAGGTGTCCAACATATCCGTTCCATTCAGCTTGCTTAAGTCGCCGGTTCCCATAATGAGCCGGGACAGACGAACGCCATTGATTTCCATGAACTTCATTGATCATGTCCTCCTTATGCAATTGTGCAATTATATCTGGTAGCGATACCAGAAAGCAGAGACAATGGCCCCTTGTATGGGGCTATGACTGAATATTTAGCACTAAGCATTCGACCGGACGCACTAATCTCTTAGAGAGAGGTTGGCCGCCCGGTCGATTGCCGAATAACAAGCTCCGGCTTCAGCATAATCCGCTTCGATTCTCCCGGTATGCTTGCGTTGTTCTTATTCAGAACCAGGTCAACCGCAAGCTGCCCCATCTGCTCGGTCGGCTGCGAAACCGTCGTCAGAGACGGATCCGTAACGGAAGCCAATATCGTATTGTCGAAGCCGACAATCGACAGCTCTTCCGGAACGCGAACGCCCATCTCCTTCGCTGCCTGCAGCGCGCCAATCGCAAGCAGATCGTTGCAGCAGAACACGGCCGTCGGACGATCCGCATAGCGAAGCAGCTCTGAAGCGCTGCGCCTGCCGTCGCTAACTAAGTCGCGACCGCCCATTTTCACCATGTACTCGGGCAGCTGCATGCCTGCTTCGACGACTTCATCTTGGAAACCGCGAATCCGCTCCCGCGAGCTGATTACTTTCGGGTGCTCGGCAAGAACGGCCATCCGGGTATGCCCTAATCCGAGCAAATGGCGAGCCGCCATTCGGCCTCCTTCATAATCGTCAACGACGACGGCTGCGAGATCATGACCCGGCATCTCCCTCGCAATCAGCGCGAACGGTATGGATTTCTTGAGCAGCTTTTCCAGAAGCTCCCCGCTATCCATCCCCGTGCCGATGATAATACCGTCAACACTTTTCTGTTGAAGCAAATCCAAATACCGTTCGACCCGCTCGTCTTTGTTATCCGTGCTGCAGATGACCAGGCTATAGCCGTGCACATCTCCCTGGTCTTCCACGGCCCGGGCGATTTCGGCGAAGAAGGGGTTGGAGATATCCGGAATGAGCAGCCCAAGCGTATACGTTTTCTTGCCGGTCAATGCGGAGGCGATGAGGCTTGGCTTATAATTCAGCTGTTCCATGACGCTGATAATCGAAGCGCGGCGCTCTTCGCTGATTTTCCCTTTCCCGTTAATGACTTGGGAGACGGCCGCTATGGAAACCCCGGCTTCTCGTGCTACGTCGTAAATCGTTGCTTTCACTCTTGTAACTCCTCCTGCTTCTATGCCGCTTACCATTCTGTTAGCGATTCGGGTTGACCATAATCCATTCATGATCCGGATCGTTGTGGAACTTCCATGTGCGAACCGGACCGGCCATTACATTCAAATAATAACAATCATATCCAGGAGGCGCGGAAACCGGATGATAGCCTTTCGGTACAAGCACCGCTTGCCCGTCTTTGACGACCAAGGTCTCATCCAAGGAGCGATCGTCCGTGTAAACGCGCTGGATCGCAAATCCTCTCTCCTGCTGAATCCGGAAATAATAGGTTTCCTCCAGCAGCGACTCCGCCGGCAGCGCATCTTGATCATGCTTATGCGGCGGATAGCTGGACCAATGTCCGTTAGGCGTGAACACCTCAACAACCAGAATGCTGTCAGCAGACTGCTGCTCAGGCAAAATGTTGTGAATTTGCCGTTCCAAGCTGCCATATCCGCGTGTTTCCACGCCGACTTGCGCAGGCTCAATCAGCCGTGCTCCATGATTGCCATGACCGGGAGCGGAACAAATGGCGATTTCCACATCCGTAACTGCGCGAATCTCGTATTTATCATCATTCGGTACATAGACCGAATAGGGCGGCGTTCGTTCGAATATATCCATTCTGCTTCCAATCGCGAGCCACTCGTGCGACCGCGTTGTCACATCCGCTTTCCCGCTGAGCAGGACAAGGCATACTTCTCGATCTCCGGTATCACGCCGAAAGGCTTGACCTGCTTCCAGTCGGATCACTTGAAAACCGACATACCGCCAGCCTGCCGACTCCGGTGTAATGCTCATTATACTACCTTCGTGATCCGGTTGATCAGCCGGCGCAATAATTAAATTCGACATCGTCGCCTATCTCCCCTTCTAGATAAAGATCGAATGCTGCTCCGCAAGCTGCGTGGCTTCCGCGACTTTAACGGGACGCCGCAGCAGCAGCGATAACTTGGCGGCAAGTGCTGCCAGCTCAGCCTGCATTCCATCGGAACCGCTGACAGGAACAGGCTGATCCTCCCGGATACAATCGATAAAGATCCGAGTCTCGGCTCGATAAGCCTCTTGATACCGCTCCAAGAAGAAGTGCAGCGGTTTATCGCGGAACACGCCTTCAGCCGTACTGATCTCCGCTGTATTCGGATAATCATTCGTCACGGCTACCGCGCCTTTGGAGCCAAACACCTCGACCCGCTGATCATACCCGTATACTGCTTGACGGCTGTTATCAATGACACCCATCGCCCCGCACGCGAACTTCAGCGTTACAATCGCCGTATCAACATCTCCGTATTCCGCGAATACCGGGTCGATCAACACGCCCCCATGTGCGGACACCTCTTCGATTTCACTGCCGCTCACGAAACGGGCCATATCGAAATCATGGATCATCATATCCATGAAAATACCGCCGGATACGCGAATGTAGTCTTTATGCGGCGGATTCGGGTCGCGCGAGGTGATTTTGACGATATGCGGAGTTCCTATCGTGCCACTCTGCACATGCTCGCTGATCCGTTGAAAGTTATGATCGAAACGCCTGTTAAACCCGATTTGCAGCTTAACGCCTGCCTGTTTCGCTGTCTGGACGGCCTCCTGCGTCTGTCTGATGTCCATGCTGACGGGCTTTTCGCAGAAGATATGCTTGCCTGCCAGTGCCGCTTGCTTAATGAGAGGCACATGCGTGTCCGTCGAAGAGCAGATAAACACGGCATCGATATCCGGATGGGCAATGATCGCCCCGCTGTCCTTCGTCACGAGTGGAATGTCTCGGAGTGCCGCCCATTCCTCAAGCTCGGGACCGGCGAATAAATCGCTCACTGCGATGACTTCCACTTGAGGCATCCGCAGCAGATTGTCGGCATGTATTTTGCCGATTCGCCCTGCTCCGATAATGCCGATCTTGATTTTCCCCTTCGCCATATCGATAGGCCTCCTCTTACCAGCGGGTAGTGATCATTTTCTTGCGCGTGTAGAACTCTACGCCGTCGCTGCCGTTCGCGTGCAAGTCGCCGTAAAACGACTTCTTCCAGCCGGAGAACGGGAAGAATGCCATCGGCGCAGGTACGCCTAGATTCACGCCCAGCATGCCGGCATCGATCGTTTCGCGGAACTGGCGAACATTGGCGCCGCTCTTCGTAAACAAACATGCGCCATTGGCGAAATCCGAGCGATTGGCCACCTCAATCGCTTCCTCCAACGTTTGCACGCGTACGATGGACAGAACCGGTGCGAAAATCTCATCTTCCCAAATTTTCATGCCGCACTGCACTTCATCGAACAGCGTAGGTCCGACGAAGTAACCTTCACCTGACGATGCTGCATCCTTGCGTCCGTCCCGTACTAGGAGTGCGCCTTCCGACTCGCCCAGCTCGATGTACTTCAATGTGCGTTCTTTGTGCGGTCCGCGAATAACGGGGCCGAGGAAGATCCCCTCTTCCATGCCATTTCCGATCGTAATGCGATCCGCTGCTTCTACCAGCTTGTTTACGAGCGTATCCGCAACTTCGCCGACGGCTACTACGACGGAGCAAGCCATGCAGCGCTCGCCGGCGGAGCCGAATGCCGCATTGACGATTTCTTTAACGGTCAAATCCAGATCAGCGTCCGGCATCACGATCGAATGATTCTTCGCTCCGGCAAGCGCTTGAACCCGCTTCCCGTTCTCGGATGCGGTTTTGTAGACATATTCGGCTACCGGCTGGGAGCCGACGAATGACACAGCAGTTACATCCGGATGCTCCAGGATTCCATTCACGACTTCATGCGCGCCATGAACAATATTGAGGACGCCATCCGGCAATCCCGCTTCCTGGAACAGCTCCGCGAGACGGTTCGCCAGAAGAGGCGTACGTTCCGATGGCTTCATGACAAATGTATTTCCGCAGGCAATGGCAAGCGGGAACATCCAACATGGCACCATCATCGGAAAGTTAAAAGGCGTAATGCCCGCAACCACTCCGACCGGATAACGGTACATGCCGGATTCAAGGTTGGATGCAATATCAGGCAGCTGTTTGCCCATCATCAGCGTCGGTGCTCCTGCGGCGAACTCAACGCATTCGATGCCGCGCTGCACTTCGCCATAAGCTTCGCTGTAGCTTTTGCCGTTCTCGAGCGTGACTAGGCGGGCGAGCGCTTCCCAATTGTCGACCAAGAGCTGCTGATATTTGAATAAAATACGAGCCCGGCGCGGTACCGGCGTGCGGCTCCATGACGTGAAAGCTTCCTTAGCCGTTCGAACGGCAAGATCAACGTCTTCTTTGGTCGAGAGCGGAACTAGCGCCAGCACTTCCTCCGTTGCCGGATTATATACGTTCTCGTGCGAGGCAGTGGCAGATGGTACCCAATTGCCTCCGATCCAGTTGTTCAACACTTGAGTCATATTCGAATTCCCCTTTCGTAATCGACAGTCTGTCAGCGGCGACTATGAAGCCGTTATTTTACCGTTATTGCAGTCTTCGATATAGTGAAGCACCTGGCTCTCCGTTGGCATGGCATCGGAGCAGCTATGACTCGAAATGACGATACAGGCAGCCGCGCTGCCAAATTCCATGCACTGCTCGAGCGTCCAGCCCTCCATGATGCCATGGAGAAATCCGGCGGCATAGGAGTCGCCCGCGCCGAAGGTTTTGATCACCTTCGCCGGAAAGCTCTTCGCTCTATGACTCTTGTTATCCGCTGTGTAGGCGATGGAGCCCTCTTTGCCATGCTTGATAATGACGATCTTCGCGTTATAGTCGAACCACTTGGAGGCGGTTACGCTGTCGCTGTGCTGCGGATTTTGCTCGAACACCTCCATCATGTCGAACTCCTCGCGCGTACCCAGAATGATGTCGCAATACTCAGCGGCCAGATTATAATAGACGGCCGTTTCCTGCTTGGACGTCCACGTATATGGGCGGTAATCCAGATCGAAGGCAATGACGGTTCCATGTTTCTTCGCATAATGCAGCGCTTGGAACACCGCTTCCCGCGAAGGGCTCTGCGCAAGCGCAGTGCCTGAGATTAAGAGCATCTTCGACTGCGCGATCACAGCCTCACTGACTTCCGCTGCCTCAAGCAGCAGATCGGCCACGTTGTCGCGATACATCAGAATGCTGCAATCGGTAGGGCTCTTGATCTCTGTAAAAGCAAGCCCCGTAACCGCGCCGGTATGGTCGGTCACAACATGCTCCGTTTCAATGCCGGTGCGCTGCAAATAATCGAGGATGAAACGGCCCATCTGATCATTCGCGATTTTACCGATAAACGCCGTTTGGCGTCCGAGTCTTGCCATGCCGATTGTAATATTCGCAGGAGAACCGCCGACGTATTTGGTAAATGTCATCGTCTCTTCCATCGGACGATTAATCTCATTCGCATTCAAATCGATGCAGAGACGTCCAATTGCCGCGAAATCATAAGCGCTGTCTGCCTTGAAGGACACATAGGTCATGACGTAGATTACCTTCTTTCTTCCGAAATCAGAGAATCGATGTATTGAAGCGCATTCCTCGCATATTCATAGGCCGGATGCAGCGCGGGATCTTGTTCCCCTTCCAGCAAAGCCCATCCCTTATAATTACGTTTTACTAGTTCAGATAGAATCGGTCCAAAATCAATGCAGCCGTCACCCGGTACGGTGAACACGCCTTTGCGAATGCACGTGATGAAGTCCGCCTGCTCGGCTCTTGCTTCCTCCAATATCTGAGGCCGGATATCCTTCAGGTGAACATAAGCGATCCGGTCGTAATGCTTCTGCAGCACGGTCAGCGGATCCGCTCCCCCGTAGTAGGCATGGCCGGTGTCAAAGAGCAGGTAGACAAGCTCCGGATCAGTCAGTTCCATGAGGCGATCGATCTCTTCCGGTCGCTCTACTACCGTTCCTCCGTGATGGTGATAGGTCAATTTCAGCCCATATTCCTTGGCAATCGCGCCGGCAGCATTCAAGCCTTCGGCCAGCGACTTCCACTGTTCATCGCTTAAACGCTGCACCTCTTTTTCACTTGGAGAACGACGCGGATCAAAGTGCAATGAACCTCCCGCCTCGCAGGTGCTAATAACGGTGCTTCCCATTTCCTTCAGAAACTCCGCATGCGAGCGATAGGCGTCCAGTTCTGCTTCGCGGTATGCCGGATCTGAGAAGAGCACCGATTTCCACTGCGACGTCAAACTAATTCCCCTGCGAGACAGCTCATCCTTCAGCACCTGCGGATCGCTCGGAAATTTCCGTCCCATCTCCGTCCCTGTCAAACCAAGCGCAACGATGTCATCCACGATCCGCTCGAACGACGTATCGTCACCGTGCTCCTTTACATCCTCTCCAACCCAATTAATCGGATGAATCCCTAATCGGAATGGCAACTGTTTCATAGGCTGATCGCCCCTCTCTTATAGGAGTTGGATGGACTTTATTTTGGCATTCATCTCTTTGCCTGCTTTAATGACGTTATCGCTCTCTGAAACCTCGGGAACTGCGACGTTCCACCAGGACTCGTAACCGCCTGTATTCGTGCCCGGCACAACAGGAATCTCGATGAGTGTAGTCACCGTTTCTTGCTTCGCGAGCTGCAGCGCTTCCTTCAATTCTTGCTCGTTGCTCGCCTTGTAGGCTTTCGCGCCGAGACTGCGCGCATGCGCCGCGAAATCGATCGGCATAAACGCGCCGGTCAGCTTGCCTGTCTCGGAAGAACGGAAGCGGAATTCATTTCCGAAGCCGTCGCTGCCCTGACTTCTCTGCAAATTGTGGATACACTGGAACCCGTGGTTATCGAACAGCAGCACTGTGATTTTGCGGCCTTCCTGCAGGCTGGTCACCAGCTCGGAGTGAAGCATCAAGTAGCCGCCGTCTCCAACAATCGCATACACCTCGCGGCGAGGCTCAGCCAAAGCGACGCCAAATGCGCCGGCGATCTCATACCCCATGCAGGAGAACCCGTATTCCATATGATAGGTTTTGGGTTCGGTCGGACGCCAAAGCCGGTGAAGATCACCGGGCAGACTTCCCGCCGCGCATACGATAACCGAGTTCGATGCAATCGTCTCCTGAATAATGCCCAGCGCCCGAGTCTGCGCCATACCAAGCTCATGCTCCATTGCAAACAGCCGATCGACCTCGTCATCCCACACCTGCTTGATCGCCCTGATATCCTGCAGAACATGTTCACTCTGATAACGAGCATCCTCGAGTGCAGCTTGCAGCGCGAGTAGACCTTCTTTGGCATCCGCCGTAATCGCCACCCCGTTCAGCTTCGAGGAATCGAATCCGCTCACGTTCACATTAATGAATTGCACCTCCGGATGACCGAAAGCTGATTTGGACGCCGTCGTGAAATCGGAATAGCGCGTGCCTACGCCGATAATGAGATCGGCTTCCTGCGCAATTTGGTTTGCGGCAAGCGCACCGGTAACCCCAATCGCGCCTACGTTCAGAGGATGGTTCCAAGCAATGGCGCTTTTGCCTGCTTGCGTTTCGGCAACGGGAATATGGAATGCTTCAGCGAATGCAGCAAGCTCGCTCGATGCGGAGGAATACAAGACCCCGCCGCCGGCGATAAGCAGCGGCTTCTTCTTCCCTGCCATGAGCTTCACCGCGCGTTTGATCGCATCCGGCACAGGTGGACGGCGATCCAAATAATGCACTTTACGGTCAAAGAAATGGATCGGATAATCGTACGCTTCCGCCTGCACATCCTGCGGCAATGCCAGCGTCACTGCACCGGTCTCTGCCGGATCCGTCAATACGCGCATAGCCTGCACGGCAGCCGTCATCAATTGCTCCGGTCTTACGATTCGGTCCCAGTACTTACTGACCGATTTGAACGGTTCATTGGCGGAGATGGTGTAATCGCTTACAACTTCAAGCTGCTGCAGCACGGGATCCGGCTGTCTGCTGGCGAAGTTGTCGCCCGGAAGCAGCAACACCGGGAT
Organism: Paenibacillus rhizoryzae; assembly: GCF_059686995.1. Taxonomy (NCBI): domain Bacteria; kingdom Bacillati; phylum Bacillota; class Bacilli; order Caryophanales; family Paenibacillaceae; genus Paenibacillus; species Paenibacillus rhizoryzae. The sequence goes on from NZ_JCAALT010000004.1 coordinate 272,422, forward strand.
GCGGTTTACAGTAGCGGTTGCAGCGGCCGTAATCATATTCAAAGCGCCCGGTCCAATCGAGGACGTACAGGCATAAATCTGTTTGCGATTGCTTTGCTTCGCGAATGCAGCTGCGGCATGAACCATGCCCTGCTCGTTCTTTCCTTGTATGTAGACCAGCTCACCTGCGCTATGCTCCAAAGCTTCCCCGATACCGGTTACATTACCATGACCGAAGATGCCCATAACGCCTTTAACAAACTTGATTTCCTCGCCGTCCACCGAGATGTATTGCTGATCCAGAAATCGCAGAAGCGCCTGCGCCATCGTAAGCCGAACCGTGTTCATTATGCTTTACTCCTCCTTAGTTAAATAAGGTTAAGCGCTATACCTTATGGTATAAAAATAACGCTCTTCTTACTATTCCACAGTAGATTAAGCGCTTAACTTATTTTACGAAAATTGATTGCAAATCTCAATAGCTATTTTTAGCGAATCCTCCCAGTAGGACCGCATTACAATCCTTCGATCACTTGAACCGTGAGGCTCCGCTTCATGAAATCAAAAACAAATTCAATAACCGTGTTATCTCGTTCAATGTCCATCGTCGCTTTCGTCGATGACCCGCTCCGCGGATATTCGTCAATCGAATAGGTTTGAGACAACGTACCGTATGGTGCCACCGCATAGGTGTAAGAACCTTTGAACGGCATGACAAAGGCGCGCCGGTAGATGCCATTGCCGATGTAGTACATCCGCGTCGTTTCGCTATTGGAATCATGATTGAACGCACCGACATGATGCTGGAAGCTTCCGTATAGGATGACGCGAGCCGGAAGTTTGATTCCTGTCTCGGGATCATAGCTGTCATCTGCTCCATAGGAGGTGTTCGGCAGCGGATTGCCCGCTCGTTGCCTCAGATCTTGTTCCGATTGCCAGAGCGTTCGGATCTTCTCTTCCTGTCCGAAACCAAGCGGACAGCCATCGCCTGCTCGATTCGCCTGATAGCAGTTTGAGAGCTCTAATCCAGACGCATGGCCAGTCGGCATTGGAGCATGATAACTGCCCAACGTTCTTCGAATCGGCATCTGCATATAAGCGTTAGTATTGTTTACAGCCGTCCATTTGAAGGCGTATTCAAGAAACCGGTTGCGGCTCTCTTCATCCTGCGATGCGAACCAGGCAATCTGATCGTAGCCCCACCATTCCTGCCATGCTCTGCGTTCGTTTGGGATCTTGTCCTGCTCATCGAAGAATTTGCCGCCCCAATTGTCGAGCTCCATGAGCATCGGTAAAGATTCGCAGCTCCATCCGCTAGGCGTCACACCGCCTTCGCTGAAACCTTCTTGCACCAGTGCCAGCTTATCACCTGGTACATCTAGAATCGGCATCCGGGAGTAGGGCATAGAATGAAGATCAAATAGCAAACGGCCGTCAATATTCACGCCGTGCGTATGGGCATCCAGCAGCACAATCCCACGCCGCGCATGGTTTCTCGCATAATCCCTTATCATTTGGAATAAAGAGACCGTCTTCTTGAGCCCGATGTCTTCAGCGGTATAGAGGTGAATCTGCCCCATATGAATCGCTTCATATCCGGCATCGATATAGTTTACCGCCCGGTAATAGAACCAGAACTGTGTCTCAAGCTTATTCATATTCGGAATACCGCCGCCGTCATCCCAGACGAACCCTTGCGGTTTCCCGTCAAACAGCATATCCGCGATGCGGAAAGCGCGATCCTCGGCCGGCAAATGGAAAGCCTTGAACACCCAATCCGGGATCTTGATCTTCTCTACATCTTGGAATACAGCTTCGAAAATGCAAGTTTGCAGCATAATGTCCGGGTCGACATCGTGTACACGTTCAGCAAGCGTCCTGGACTTCCGGAAATGCTCCGCATCATCAGCTTCCAGCAGCCATACGCCCGAAGCCCGTCCCAGAAACTTAGCCCCGATATTCTTGATCATCCTCAAGTCATCGTCCAATGAAGTGCTGTTGACCAAATCTGCGGCCGTAACCGCCCTGGACAGATAGCCTTCCAGAGCCTCCCGGCTGATACTTCCGTTAAACATCGAATGGTTCATGTCTACCTCCGTGATCATCGTTAGTCATCATGTAACATGGTCTGTCTCATTTCTGGTATCGTTACCAGAAATGTATATTCCTAATTTACCATCATTTCTGAATAATGGAATCCCTATTTTGAACATTTACACTTTTTTTATTGTTTGGGCACAAGAAAAGAGTGATACCGGCTGCCCTTCTTAACCAGCATCACTCTCGTTCGATTGGATCCGATATCGCAGCTTATTTAACTGCAGTTAGATCAAACATCGCCTTGCTCTCTTCCGGCACTTGAATGATATCCTGCACCTTGTACATATCTGAGTCGGGGTCTTTCACAATATCCAGCAGTAGAATCTCATCGTCCATTCTCAGATAGCTATAGGTTCGCAGTTCGGCCCCGGTCGCGGAGGTTTCCTTCAATTGACTCCAATCATCCATCGAAAGGGTTCCCTTCAGCGCATCCGTGAAGTACATATTCAATTGCTGCAAATTCTGATGATCGATCGCCTGTTTCACGAGCATAGCCACATTTTCCGGAGAGTCGGGCTGAACAAGCTTGGGCGAAGAACATCCCATTATGAACATCAATCCTACCAGTACAATAAGCTTCTTAGCTGTCATGCTGCTTCTCCTAACCATTCATATAAGCGATCATAGAGGGTTGAATTAACCTGATATTTCTTATTATCTCGAACGACATAGCCATGTTCATTGATATCGATTTGGAAATTACGCTTATCTTTCGTAACGACAGTGATCAGCAGCGTCTTCCCATCATTACGAATATTGGTTGAGCCTAGTCTGCGATAATAAGAAACACTTGTAAGAATCGACATCAGCTCATGCTGATCTTCGTTATTCATCTGAATCGAGCTGTGCTTCACGACACCATCGTTCAAATCGTCATAATAGATGGTTTGGATATCGCTCGACAGCTTAATGATCGAATCCTCAGCGGATTTGGGCGAGTTGAAATACCAGCACATTCCTCCAATGAGAATAAGAATGGGAAACACGAGATAACGCGGCCGCAGTATGATATTCAGCCCCTCTTCATAGTCGAATTTATTCCTTTAATAATTCATGCAGCAATCCAATGATTTCTTCTTGTTCCTTGCCAGCCAATTCATGGATACGAACGGCCAAAGTAGGAAACCTCCAAGCCTCCAGCTCATCTGCCTTTACTCCACTTAAAGCTATGTATGCTTCCTTATATACCTCATGGAAAAGCTTCCGCCCCTCACGCAGCCAGCTTGGCGCTTCCGGCGGCAAGGAATGCGATGCTAGTATCATTGAGGTACGGCCCACATCCGCGACCTTATCGCCGATTAACACGTTCATCCAATCGATAATAACAGGTCCATCCTCCGCCATGAGAATGTTACCCGGGTGAAAATCATAGTGGCATAACGCCCGTCCTTCGGGCAATTGCCGAAGCACGGCAATAATTCGATCCTTCTGAGGATCCGTAATTTCGGCGGCTGCCATCGTATGTTTCAGCATCTCTTGCTTCAGATTCGGGGTAAAATCAACCTTCAGTTCATGAAGCTGAAATTGAAGCTCCGCCATCAATTTCGCATAGTGGATAATGCTCTCGCGATTGGGCTCAATCCTGCTTAGCATGGAAGGTGCGTTAATTCGCTCATAGACGATACCGGAGCGGCCTTCATACTCGATAAGTCCTCCGAACCGCGGTGTCCGTATAGCCAGCTCCGAAATAATCGCAGCATTCTTCGCTTCATTGGGTGCTTCATGGGCATGATGAAAAAGCTTAATAACCTCATTCTTGCCCCACTCATAGACATCCGCTGTATGGCCTCTGCCAACCAATTCGCCAGCTTTCATTTGCGGCACCTCACTAAGGCATTGTAATTGGTATTGTATCCCATATCATGGGGTAGTGGCGTTAAAATTCTCCCAAAGAAAAAGCCGCATCGGCATAAGAGCGTCTCTCTTTGCGTATTGCGGCACATTCTCTTGGTATTCAGTTAATTTGGCCCGCTCTCACTTCGTATGATCTAAGCTCACAATTTCCGGTATGAAAGCTAGAGTACGCCTTATTCGATTGTTCATTGAAATAAGCATGGATCATTCTGCAGATCCCGCCATGAGTGACTAGCAATACACGCCGGCCTTTGTGCTTCGCTATATTCCCTTCGTAGAAAGGTTTCGCTTAGTTCTGCGGATACACGTACTTGCTCGCAGACACGGTTAAATTAGCCGTGATGGAACCCTCTGCGGGAACGGTCAATGTTCCTTTAGCCGCATACGTTTCACCGGTAAAGTCGAAGTATTGGCCGAAGCTGTACGTCCCCGGCGGCAGGAAGAGCTCGAATTTCCCGTTGTTCAAAACGACGTCGCAAATGTAACTGTTATGGTCATTATAAATGTTCACCTGGCCGGACCGATTAACGGATGCGTTCTCGAATACAGCCGTTCCGGTCACATTCGGTTTCTGCAGCTGCAGCGTCTCGTTCTCAAACTGTCCGTTCTGCACACGAATCTGCCTATTCAGTACACTGGTCGTACGGTAACTCCTGACACTTACAATGGTATAGAGTCCGTCAGGCAAGTCCGCATATGCGGTGAGTCCTTCCCAGTTCACCCAGCGGTCGCGGTCGAATTTGCCTTCGGCGGACTGCACATAGAGTGTACCGCTCTCAACCGGAGTTCCCTGAGCGTCGACGATGCGCAGCTCTGGAATAAGTGGCTGTTTCTCTTGAATCGTTAACCATTTGGTCGTGCCGAGAGAAGCAGCCATACGATAAGGCGTATCGTGATTCAGATTTTCCTTGTAGGGATCGGCGCCGGCTTTGAGAAGCAGCTGAACAATGGGATAGCTCGACCACTGAATGGCTGCATACAGGGAGTTATCAAGGCCGGGATCAGCACCATGTGCGAGCAGGGTCTGCACGATCTCGACTTTCGGATATTGGTTCACATATAGGCTTTCATTGCTGGACCGACCGATTACACCGGATGCGGAATCCAAATAGGTATAACCGTCGCGGTTCGCTTTATTCACGTTATATCCTTGCGGAAGTAGGAGGTCTAACAGCTCGGCATTCTGGTTCAATATCGCCTCCGACACCAAATCCCTCGACGAAAGCTTGACATCCGCACCATGCTCCAGCAGTACTCGCGTCCCTTCCGTACTGTTCCTCAACACCGTATATTCAATCGGAACATTATTCCCGAACATACTGACCAGCTTGAGATTCGGGTCGACGCCGCGATCCAGCATCCGCTCAATCGTCGCAGCGTCTCCGCTCATTGCAGCTTCAAACAGCGTGCGTTGATAGATTTTCAAATCGGCTTCGCTATATCCGATGACAACCTTCTGCTGCTTCGAATCGTAGCTCACGTTCTTCCCGCTCACGATCGAAACCAGCCTTGCCGAGACGTATAGACGTCCGTTCAATATAACCGGAGCCTGACTTAGCCGAATATTCTGCTTAGCGGTTTGAAGCATCGTGTCGTTCACATGTGCGCTCCATTTGGTCGATCCGCTCGTCAAATCGATTCTGCCCAGCTTGACCGCCGTTTGGACACCCAGCGCATCCATAATCGATTTCATTGGCAGCATGAGACTGCCTTTGTACATAAGCGGGGCTGCTGTCGATAATTGGAGCGGCTTGCCATCGATGACTACCACAATTGCTGTTGCATTCTTCTGCGATACCGGGGCTGCCGCTGCACTGACCGGCGTTTGTATTACGGCTGCCAGAAGGAACACCGTTGCCCATGCCATTGCAAGCACCGATAACCTTCCGGCTTGATTCCGCCTTCTCATTTTCCATTCATCCCTTCAAAATGTTTGTCACCTTATATCCCATAATTCGACAGTAACCGTCCAATCCCTTCCATAAATAATCCAATCAATCCCATTTATACGCACCGTTTCTGGGCACCGGCATAGCATGAGAACATACTTATTTTTTCTGCACGGCAAGCTGCCCCCGGCGTGTTTGCAGAAAGTCTATGGAGGGGTTTACATGAGAAAAAGTATGATGAGGCTTTCGGTCATTGCAATCAGCTTAGCGCTTCTGCTGGCAGGCTGCGGCGGGAAAAAGTCGGAACCGACCAAGGTTCGAATCGGTGAAGTGACACGTTCTATTTTCTATGCACCGCAGTACGTCGCTATTACGAATGGCTTTTTCAAAGATGAAGGGCTGGACGTAGAGTTGACCACAACGCCGGGCGGAGATAAAACGATGACGGCACTGCTCAGCAACAACATTGATGTAGCACTCGTAGGCTCCGAAACATCCATCTATGTATCGCTTCAGGGCTCGGAAGATCCGGTCATTAACTTCGCACAATTAACGCAAACCGACGGCACCTTCCTCATCTCCCGCAGCAAGGTCGACAATTTCGATTGGAACATGCTAAAGGGGTCCAAATTCCTCGGTCAACGCAAAGGCGGCATGCCGCAAATGGCAGGTGAATTCACGCTCAAGAAACACGGCATCGATCCGCAGAGAGACCTCGAGCTTATTCAAAATGTGGAGTTCGCCAACATCGTACCGGCCTTCACATCGGGTACAGGCGATTACGTTCAGCTCTTCGAGCCATCTGCTACCATGATCGAGCAGCAAGGCAAAGGATATGTCGTTGCGTCATTCGGTACGGAGAGCGGCCATCTGCCTTACACCGTGTTCATGACCAAACAAAGCTACATCGATGACAATCCGGATACGGTCCAGAAGTTTACGAATGCGGTTCACAAAGGGCAAAAATGGGTGCAAGAGCATAGTGTAAATGAAATCGCCGATGCCGTCGCGCCATTCTTCCCGGACACGGACATTGAGCTGATCCGCGGCGTTGTGAAGCGGTATAAAGACCAAGGCTCTTATGCAACTGACCCCATCATCGATGAAACCGAATGGGCCAATCTGCAGGATGTGATGAAATCGGCCGGCGAGCTGGATGCTCCGGCAGATTACGGCAAGCTGGTTAACAATACGTTTGCGGAACAAGCGATTAAGAATGTGAAGTAACGAGGATTTGAAGGACTGAAAGACTTGAAAGACAGGCCGCCTGCGTGCGGCCTCTTCAAGCGCAGGGAAGGAGTGTCCGCTGTGATTCCTGTCGTGGAAGTAAAGGATGTTACGCATGTGTACGTCAATGAGAAAGGTGCATCGCTTGCTCTGGATCGGATTGCATTATCGATCAGGAGCGGCGAATTTGTCTCCCTCGTCGGTCCAAGCGGCTGCGGCAAAACAACGCTGCTATCCATCATCGCCGGCCTCATTCCTCCAACCGAAGGGGAGGTTTCGATCCTCGGGCAGCCCGTCACAGGTCCGACGTCGAAGATCGGCTATATGCTGCAGCAGGACTTTCTATTTCCGTGGCGGACGATTCGCGAGAATGTAACCATTGGTCTGGAAATCATGGGCAAGCTCACTCGCGAGAAGAAAGAGTTCGCCCTTCATCTGTTGGAAGAGCTGGGACTTGGCCAGTCTGCCGGCAAATATCCGGCTGAACTGTCAGGCGGCATGCGGCAGCGCGCGGCGCTTGCTCGTACGCTTGCTACGGAACCGGATATTTTGTTTCTGGATGAACCGTTCTCGTCGCTTGATTTTCAAACGAAGCTGCAGCTCGAGAACTTGATCTCCCAAACGCTTAAAGCCCGCCGCAAAACCTCGCTGCTCGTCACCCACGATATCGCCGAGGCAATCGCCATGAGCGACAGAGTGATTGTGCTTGCGCCAAATCCGGGACGGATCAAGAGCGAGATTGCCATCCCTGCTTATTTGGCGGAAATGACGCCCACTGCCGCGCGTGAGCAAGACGGGTTTCAGGAGTGGTTTCGGATTGTGCGGAAGGAGTTCGAAGCGTTGGAGAGAAGGAGATGAATACACCGATGGGGAACGACAAATCGGGGAATGAACCATTCGGATCAGAACAGTCTGGATCGGAGAAGTCTGGATCGAAGCAATCTGGAATCGAACAAAACAAAGAACCGCGGAGCAATGTCGATCCGCAGCTCATCTATAAGGCATTCAAACGAGCAAGAAATAAAGAGAAGCTCATTGTTCACATCACCCAGGTATTGCTGCTTGCCCTCTTCCTCGGCTCTTGGGAGTATGCGGGGAGAGCTCGGCTGATCGATGTCTTCCTGTTCAGTTACCCTAGCAAAATCATTAAGCTATTGTACACGAAAGCAATGGATGGGTCGCTGCTGCCTCATATTGGTGTTACGGTGGGGGAAACGGCGGCCGGTTTTGCACTAGGAACGTTATGCGGCCTGCTGATTGCAACGATCATCTGGTGGAGTCCTTTTCTGGCTCGCGTTCTCGATCCGTATCTTGTCGTGCTGAATTCCTTACCTAAGGTAGCGCTCGGTCCGCTGTTCATCGTGGCACTCGGCTCCGGCATACTCTCCATCATTGCAACCATTCTTTCGATAACCGTCATCATTACGACTTTGGTCATCTATAACGCCTTCCATGAGGTTGACGCCAACTATGTGAAAGTAGTGAAGGTGTTCGGCGCGACAAAAACACAATCGTACAGCAAAGTCATTCTGCCCGCTTCCTTCCCCGCTATCGTGTCGACGCTTAAAGTAAATGTCGGTCTGGCCTGGGTCGGGGTTATTGTAGGCGAATTTCTGGTAGCCAAGGAAGGGCTGGGTTACTTAATTATTTATGGCTTCCAAGTGTTTAACTTTACCCTTGTCCTTGCTAGCTTGTTTATCATTGCTGCTTTTGCAACCATCATGTACCAAATCGTAGCAGCCATTGAATCCAGAATTATCAATAGAAGACGATAATGGGTTCGGGCTGCACCGGTAGGTCTACTGGTCTGCGGCAGGTGCTATATGTTTCAGTTTATCGGGATTGACGACAACATAGATCGATGAGATTTGGCCATTTGCAATCGCAAAAGAATGCACGTTATTCGGCTGTCCATGACTATCGTATCCGACAATGCCGGTTTCTCCGTTCACCTCGGACAAGGTGTAGGTATAATCTTGGGGCAGCTTAGCAAGCAGGCCGAAGAAGAATGCCGCAATGCGCTCGGAGCCCACAATCGGACGAATCGCTGCTTTCACCTTACCGCCGCCATCCGAGTAGAGAACGGCATCCGCATGGACAACGCTGAGCAATTGCCCCATATTCCCAGTCATCAGGGCTTGCACGAACTGCTCTACGATTGTTGCTGTTTTCTCGGTGACCGGCGGCTGTGATGGCTGCTGTTGTGCGATTGGAGTCGTTTGCAGCGATGATTTCAACTCATCATCTTGCTCTGGTATTCGACTGATGGCAACCTTGGCTCTGCGGAAAATTTGCCGGCAATTCGCGCTGCTCTTGCCTACAATCTCTGCAATCTCGTCATACTCGTACTGCAGCACTTCGCGCAGCAGAAATACAGCGCGTTCCACCCAAGAAAGCTGCTGAAGTAAGAGCAAGTATGCCGTTGATATCGATTCCTTCTGAAGATAGCGGTCATCCGGCTCTTCGGAAGATAGCGAAGAATCTCGGACAAGCGGCTCCGGCAGCCACGGACCAACGTAGACTTCCCGCTTCTTGCGAGATGAACGCAGCAGATCGATGCAGCGGTTCGTGACGATTTTGCATAAATACGCCTTCATGCTGCTGACATGCTCGGGCTTCTTCATGCTCATGTACAGAAAAGCCTCCTGCACCACATCCTCCGCATCCATTACGCTGCCGAGCATCCGGTAAGCTAATGAAAACAGGAGCGGCCGGTAGGTCGTATAATCCTCCGCTGACGATGCTCCATCGCTAGATTCTGTGTTCATGTTCGCACCTCCCAGTTGTTACCTTGCAGCAGCCAAACTTCGTGAATGCGCGATTGCTTCCGCTGCTCTAACGGCGCTTGCGGCCGATGCATCAGCAAGCAATTCGCCATGGCCGGCCCAGTCTCCTGCGACATATAAGCCTTGAATTTCGGAAACAGCCGGACCGATGTTCTTGGACTTCTGACCGATGCGCGGATAACCGTGCGTAACCGTAATATTAGGCAGAAATTGCTTGGCGAGAACTTCGTTCTCCCAGCCCGGCTGCAGCCAGTTCATCGTTTGCAGCAGTTGCTGCTCATCCGCCTTTGGATCGCTTTCGCCGGGACCGTTATATTTGATCAAATGGACCACAACCGCACCGTTATCGCTCATTGTGGCATGCGCCGAATGATTGGAGAAGAAGATCGGCTGATCGAGGCCGAGCGCAAATTCATGCTCTTTGACCGGCAGCTTCTTCAGTCCGATGTCCAGGCAGGCCGCCATGGAAGCGACGGCTTCTGTTTTCCATTGTTTTAATACCGTCGCATCGGCTCCGGACACAAGTTTATACGTTTCGGAAGGGGAGGCTGTGCTGATCACATTAGTAGTAGTTATCAGTTCCCCATCGCCTAGTAGAAGGCCCGTCACACTACCTTCTTGATGCGTGATTTCCTTCACCGACTTGCCCGCTTCGATGTGCACGCCTATCTGCTGCGCTTGGTTACGCAGTTGATCCACGATCGTCTGCCAGCCTTTATGCAGATAGACTACTCCTTTGAGCGACCGCTGAATTTGTCCCAACGCCGGCCCGGCAAGCTGGTGATCCGGATCAAATGCATACGTCGCTGTCCTGCACAGCGCGTAGAATACATGCCTCACCATCGGATCCTGCACTTCGCGCTCCGCCCATTCCCGAATGCTCGATGTGGGGAGGTTCGTTGCGTTTAATCGCGTCAATTTGACCAACAGACGCATAAGCTGCATTTTGCTGGACCAAGTGAGCAGCTTCGTCTTCAGCATGCCAATCGGATCGGCCCCCATCGGGACGAGCTGATTGTTCCAGATCGCGTTCATTTTGGCAGAAGGCTTTCCGCCTTCCACCCGTATGCCCAGCTCCTGCAGAACACGATTTGCGCGGCCCGCTTTATATAGCGCATGCCCACCTAAATTGAGATAAACGCCGTTATTGTGGTTCGTCATCGCCCGGCCCCCGAAGCGGCTCGACTTCTCCAGCAGCACGACAGAGCGGCCGCTCTGCGCCACCTTTATCGCTGCGATGAATCCGGCCAATCCGCCGCCGATCACGGCTGTGTCATAGGTTTTATTCAATATTGTCACCCTCCCTGATTGCTTTCATTAGTTAAGGCGGGGGAGATGGGGGTTTTGTGACAGGGTTGGGGAAAAAAATGAGCGGTAGATCTCATGTAGATCTCTGGGAGAGCTTCTTATGACGAATTCGCTGGTTTTTCGCTCATGTAGATCTCTGGGAGAGCTACTTTTGTGATAACCACTGGATTTTCTATCTCGTGTGCGGTAACTGGTACCTCTCTTACTCTCATTTCGCCGATAATCTGCTCGTGTGAGGTACCTAATACCTCTCTTTGTCTCGTTTCGCCGCATATCTGCTCATCTGAGGTACATGGTACCTCTCTTACTCTTGTGTTGCTCTTAGTCCTACTATTTCGCTCATTTGGCTACTTTCAAGATTATGTGTTGCTCGTGGAGCTACTCTTTCTCTCATTCCTCCACTTTTCCAACAATGTGTTGCTCCTAGTGCTACTCTTGCTCTCGTTTGGTTACTTTTAAGACAATGTGTTGCTCATGGAGCTACTCTTTTTCTCATTCCGCCACTTTTCGACGATGTTTCACCCCTGGTGCTACTCTTTCTCTCATTTGGCTACTTTTCCCGATGATGTGTTGCTCCTAGTGCTACTCTTTCGCTCATTTGGTTACTTTCAAGATAATGTGTTGCTTCCCCAGCAACACAAATAAAAAAAGCCACACCGGCCCAAGGCCGGTGCAGCTCTCTCAACTATCAAAATCCTACTCGCCCCAGCGCCAGCCGAACGGGTACTGCGCTGACAGGGTCAGCGGCAGTCGGCCTGTCGGCGTGAACTCGCCGAGCAGCGCACCCGCGGCGGATTCCAGCGCGAGTGGACGGCATTCGTATACGGCGAGGAACGCCGATACGTCCGGGTACGCGAGCAGATCGAGCGGGTTGCGGACAGATACCGCAACCGTGCGATCTCCCGCTTCCGCGAGCAGCCGCGCCGCGAGCTCGCGCTCGTCCGCGTGCTTCGCCGCGTCGTAGCTCACGAACACGATCTGCTCGAACGCCGCAAGATCATGCAGCGCATCGGCATCGCTTACGCGCCGCTCCGCTACATGCGGCATGCGCGCCGCGAGTCGGGCGCCGAGTGTACCGTCGTCGGTCAGCAGCTCGTCTGCTTCCGACACGGTCACGATCTCAGGCCAGAGCACGAGCGTCTTCGCTTCGCGCCGCAGCGGCAGCAAGCCGCGCTCGTTCTTCACAAGCGTCGCGGAAGCCGCGCTCCAGTGACGCGCAGCGGCCTGTTGGTCCGGCGTATCCAGCGTCGGCTCAACCTCCGCCCATGGCGCAAGCGCCTCGCCTACCGCGCGCTGCTCCTTCAAGCGCATGATGCGCGCCAACGAAGCATCGATGCGCGCCTCGGTCAGCTCGCCGCTTTCAACCGCGGCAATGACCGCTTCAATGGCCGCACGCTGCTTCGCCGCCGTGTGGCAAATCAGCACCATATCCGCGCCTGCCTGCAGCGCCATCACAGCGCCGCGCTCCGGACCATAGAACTTGTCGATGGCATTCATCTCCAAGCAGTCCGTCACGATGACGCCTTCATACCCCAGCTCCTCGCGCAGCAAACCTGTCAATACAGGCTGCGATAACGTCGAAGGTACGCCTGACGGGTCAAGCGCAGGCAAACAAACATGTGCCGTCATGATCATATCCGTCTCGCCGGCTGCCATCTTGAACGGCACCAGCTCAATCGCATCCAGCCGCTCCCGGTCATGCGGCAGTACAGGCAAATCCCGGTGCGAATCGACGCTTGTGTCGCCATGTCCCGGAAAATGCTTCACAGTCGCCGACACGCGCGACCGCTGGTAACCACGAACAGCCGCCAAACCAAGCTCACCGACAACCTCCGGTCGGTCGCTATACGAGCGAACGTTAATAACCGGATTGTCCGGGTTATTGTTCACGTCGATGCATGGCGCATAGTTCAAATTGATGCCGAGTGCGCGAAGCTGCTCCCCGCACATCGCCGCCGATTCGAATACGCCTCCGGCAGAACCCGCTGCGCCTAATGCCATATTGCCCGGCATCAGCGTAACGCCTTTCACTAGACGCGACACCATGCCGCCTTCTTGATCCACCGCAATAAACATCGGCGATCTGCCCGAACGCTCAGCCGAAGCCATCAAACCGGAAGACAGCGCATGCACCTGCTTCGCATCCACGATGTTACGCGTGAAATAGATGATGCCGCCAACGCCGTAGTCCCCAATTAGCGCTTCAATCTCTGGAGACGGCTCATGGCCGTGGAATCCGAACACAAACAGCTGTCCGATTTTCTCCCGCAAACTAAATTGTCCCCAATCAACCCGCACTTGCTCTCCCATGATTCGATCGCACCTCTCCCGTTAATGCTCGTCCTCAGATTCCTCGGAGACCGCTAACAGCGCTCCGCCCCCCTGAACTGCCATTCGGTAGTCCGTCGGTTTCTGCCCCGCATACTTCATAAACACTTTTGTAAAATACCGCCGCTCCGCATAACCGACTTCCTTGGCAATTTGCGCGACGCTCTTCGGCGTTTCAAGCAGCAGCGACTTGGCAGTCTCCATCCGCTGACGCGTAATATATTCGATGAAGGTTTCACCATACGTTTGCTTAAACAGCAAGCTGAAATGCGAGGTCGACAACCCGACATATGTAGCTGCCTCTTCCACGCTGAGATCGCGGAACAGATGACGGTCCATGAACTGCTTCGCATCGGTCATCTGCCGCTCGGAGTGCTTGCGTTTGTCCGTCGAACGAGCGACGCCTTCGCTGGAAGCCTGCCGAATCGCCGCAAACAAATCCTTCACGCCAAAATGCAAATCCATCTTGCGCCACATCGCTTCTTCCTGCTCACGCGGCAGCAAGTCCGCTTCCTTCAGCTCCCGCATCAGATGCAGCGCCAGAAAATGCAGCATCGGCTTCAGCCGGCCTTCCGCGCTGCCGCCCGCTTTATGCAGCTGCTCCGCCAGCCGCTTCTGCTCTTCATCCACGCCGGCCGCATCGCCGCGCTTCATCGCACCGATCAGCCGCTCCGCTATATCCCATAGCGTGCGCCCGGGATCAAAACCGCCTGTAAGCTCGCTGCTGTATACAGCGATCGGCACCGATTCGATAGACAGCTGCATACCTCGCTGCACTGTTTTATAAGCAGAGGAAAGCTCATTCATCGCCGCCACTTTATCATAAATGCCCGCATGCAGCTGGAGCTTGGCATTATTACGAACGGAAGCAAGCAGCATGTCAGCCCACTGCCTCACCTGCAGCTCACGGGCGTCGGGAGAACCGTCTCCGTTATTCACAGCCTTCTCGCCATGGATCAAGACGCACCATTCGCCATCTCGCATTTGGATGACGGCTTGCTGAAGACCTGCCAGCTGGAGCGTCTCACGAAGCACGTTACATACGGCAAAATTCCAGATCTTGCGCTCTTTGTCCGGCCATTCACGCCAGTCCCTCGCATCTGCTGAACCGGCATCGATATCAAGCACGAGCAGCGTATATTGAGGCTCCCCGAGCAGCTGCTCCTGTCCGGCCATCAGCCAGTTGTCCGGGGTAATATCCGTATAATCCATCAGTACATCATACAAAATCTTTTCGTTCGCCAAATCAATCATCCGACCCAGCTTGCGCTGCTCTTCCTTGACCTGCTGCCGCTTATTGCGCTGCTCCGACATGACACGGGCAATAACCCCTGTCAATTCATCATAAGGAATCGGTTTGAGGATATAATCCTTCACCCCATACTGAATCGCAGACCTCGTATACGAGAAGTCCTGATAACCCGAGAGCATAATAATATCGCAAGCCATTCTCCGCTCCCGAATCTGCCTGACGAGCTCAAGTCCATCCATGACCGGCATCCGGATGTCACAAAGTATTAAATCCGCAGGCTCCTTCTGCAGCAGCTCCAATGCCTCTACACCGTTCTTTGCCGTACCTATGATTTCAAGCCCAAGCATACTCCAAGGGATAACCTTCTCTAGGTTTCGAGTAATATGTTGTTCGTCATCGACAAGCAGCACTTTTCCGTTCATATCCGTTCACCTCTGTTCCGTGGGATCTTAATTCGGATAATGGTGCCGTACCCCTCCTGGCTGCACAGGAGCAAACCGTATGGCGATCCATAATGAATGCGCAGCCGATCCGCGACGCTGCGAAGTCCAAGCCCTCGTCTCTCGCCTTGCTCGGCAACGTTCAGATCCAGATCCCGCTCTTCTTCGCGGCTCAGTCCGTTAATCCGTTTCAACGCCGCCTCATTCATGCCGATTCCGTTATCGGAAACGGTGAAGATGACCAACCCTTCTTCCAGATGAACCGAGATCGAAATTTCGCCAACATGCTCAAGCCCTTCGAATCCGTGCTGGATGCTGTTCTCGACAAGCGGCTGCAGAGACAGCTTCAAAATGGTAAAATCGAGCGCCTCATCCGGGATTGCCAGGTCATAGCTGAATACATCCTCGAACCGGTATTTCTGAATCTCCAGATAGCTGCGTACATGTTCAATCTCTTGGCGCACCGTAATAATCTCCGAATGATGCATGCTCGTTCGCAGGAGAATGCTCAATCTGCGCACCATCTGCATGATTTTGCCGCCTTCGTTCTGGGCTGCCAGCGCATTGATCGACTCCAGCGTATTAAATAGAAAATGCGGCTTGATCTGCGCTTGCATCAGCATCATTTCGGCACGCTGTTTCCGTTCCTGCTCTGTACGGATCTCGCTCAGCAGTCGGCCGATCGTCTCCACCATGCTGTTAAAGCTGCGGGCTAGGAGTACGGTTTCGTCCTTGCCTTTTGCCGGAACGCGGGTGTCCATCATGCCCTGTTCAACGAGGCGCATTTTGCGAACCACCCGAATAATCGATTTGGCTACCCGACTAACGAAGAAGATATTAAATAGAATCGCAAAAATCAAACATAACAGCGTAATCCCGCCAATCCACTGCACGAAACGCACATTCTCGCTCGTTAGCGACTCCCACGATTTGACGGAAATAAGGATCCACCCGCTGCGGTCGAGGTTATACGCCGATACGAGAGAATCCTCATGATTGAACATGGTGCGAGAGCTTACATAGCGCTGCGTGTGCTGCAATTGAAGCTGCGTTTGATTTTGAGCGTATCTTCCCTCTAATTCGTGCTTGCTATCCAGCATGACCAGACCGCCGTTATTGATGATCAAATAACGCGTCTGCGTCTCTTGTTCGCCTGTTAGCGTAAAATCCTGCAGCATGTTGTCGACCTCATCGGTCTTCACTTGGGTCACCATAACACCGGATTCGTTGAACGTATCCATGTCCCGTACAATGCGCAGCTGCGTAAATAAAGCAGCGCCGGTGCCGGTTAGCCCCGGCTGCTCGTAAGGACCGATCCACATGGGCCGGCCGTTATACCGCTTTATTTCCGGAAAGATGGCATGGTTCTTCAACATATCGTAAGTGATGTTCTTGAATGTAGTCGGATCATTACGATAAGAACGGAACATCGTCCCGTCCGCGCCGTAAAGCATCACCATGCTGAGCGCCGGATTTTGCCACAGCAGCTTCCCGAGCGACTTCTCATATTGGCTGATTGCGATTAGCCTGCTTGCATCATTGACCGAATTGCGGGAGCTGCGCAGCGCATCTTGAACGGTTGCGTTCGTAACGCTGATATCACTGAGCTGATCGAGCTCCCGGAAGAAATAACGGATATTGCCGCCCACCGCTTTGAGCGTAATCTCCGTTTGCTCACTGTATTTCTTCTCCAGCAGCTGCTCCGAATTGAGAAAGGATACGATGCCTAGAAATATAAGCGGTGCAACAATCAAACCTATAAAAGCGAGCAGCAGCTTCGGACGCAGATTCATGGGACGGCTCCTTTATCATTTCAGCTATAGCCTCAAACGAGCGAGTCCGCACCCAATGTATGTGCGAAGCCTAGCCCTTCACGCTGCCCGCTGTCATCCCGTCAATAATTTGACGCTGCAGGAACATGTACACGAGCAGCACCGGAATGATGCTGATAATGACTGCCGCGGAGAGCGATGCAAAATTCGTCCGATAGCCGTCATTGAAGGTAGCCATACCGGTTGGCAGCGTACGCAGCGATTCTGTCGTGACGAGCAGCTGGGAGAGTATATATTCGTTCCAGTTGCCGATGAACGCAAGGATGAAGACCGTAACGAGCGCCGGCATCGACACCGGTATAATCACTCTGGCGAACAATCCCGCAGCACTTAGCCCGTCCATAATGCCGGCTTCTTCAAGCTCGGATGGAACAGATTGCATGAACGCATGCAGAATGAAGATTGTAATTGGCAATGCATAAGTGCAGTATACCAAAATGAGCGCCTGATGCGTATCGTAGAGATTCAGATCATTCACCAAACGGTACAGCGGAATGAACAGCGCGCCCGGAGGCACGAGCAAGCCCATGAGAATAAAGCCGTAAACGCGTTTGCTCAGCACTTTGTATTTCATCCGGGACAAAGCAAAAGCTGTTGCCGATGAAAGCACAATCGTGAGCAAACACGCAGCAACCGTTACATAAAGACTGTTAAGAGCATACACGCCGATATGCGCGCTTTCCCATGCAGCCTTGTAATTATCGAAGTTAAACTTGGATGGCAATGCCCATGTGTTAACCGTAATCTCCCGATTCGTCTTGAATGAGGACAGGAGCAGCCAGAGCAGCGGGAAAAGGATGACAATGACGTACACCCAAAGCGATACATGCAGCGGCCACTGGCTATTGCGTAGTTTGTTCGAACGGTGCAGTTTATGGGCCGCTTCGTTCGATGGTGTGATTTTGCCGTTTGTTAGGACGCGATCCATTAGTACTGCACCTCCTCGGATTTCGATACGCGCTGCAAGATAGCCGTCATCGCTAGGATTAGAATAAACATCGCTACACCGATTGAACTGCCATAGCCAAGCTCCAAGGAGCGGAAGCCGATTTTGAGCGCATAAGTAGACATAACCTCAGTAGACTGGAATGGTCCGCCATTGGTCATAATTTGCACAATATCAAGCACTTTTAATGTACCGGACACCGTTAGCAGCAGCATAACGAATAGAATCGGACGTACGAGCGGCAAGGTGATTCTCCAGGTTTCGCTCCAAGCGTTGACCCCGTCGATCTTTGCAGCCTCGCCGATTTCCTTCGGGATATTCAGAATGGCGGCAAGACAAAGCACAATGAAGAAACCAATGTTCTGCCAAGCGTTCGCGATCAGAATCGAGATCATCGCCAGGTGTGGGTCGGAGAGCCATTCTCTTGCCCAGCTTTCGCCGCCAATCGAGCGCAATACTTGGTTGATCATTCCGGATTCATAGTTGTACAATACGCCGAACAGAATAGCGACTGTTGCCGTGGAGATCACAACGGGTACGAAAACTGCTGATTTATAGAAGCCGCGCATGCGTCTTGCTTTGCTTACCATAATGGCGATAAGAAACACGAGCGGGATATTGACGATAAGGGAAAAAGCCATGAAATAGAAGTTGTTGCCGAGCGATTTCAAGAATACTTCGTCGTGAATCAATCTTGTAAAGTTGTCGATACCGATAAATACTTTCTCGGAAATGCCATCCCATTGATAAAAGCCATAAATGAAAGACACAATGACCGGATAGATAAAGAACAGACCGTAGAGCATTAGTGTTGGGACGATAAAAGCCAGATATGTCCATGGGTTTCTCAGCGCTTGATTCATCGGGATCCTCCTAGCAGGTTAGGCGTATAAAAAGAGGGTGCCTGTTACGGCAGGACACCCTCCATCCATCATACAAGTTGTGTTTGCTTAGCTGCGTTGCCGCTGCTTAAGCGCTTATTTTTGTGCGTTTGCTTTGTCTTGGGACTCTTGGATTTTCGCTGCTACTTCTTCCGGCTTCTTCACTTTGCCGATCAGCTCTTGCAGACCTACGCCTACATCGGCGCCAACGCTCGGTTGTACGATAGCGTCGAATGCTTTCCAAGAAGTCGATGCGCCGCCCATTACGTTCAGAACGTCAGAGATCAGCGGATCTACGCCGGACAGGTCGGACAGCTTCATGGAAGGAAGTACTTTGTCTTCAAGAAGCGTACGTTTTTGGATTTCTTCGTTGAAGAAGTTAGCGATGAATTTCTTCACGGCTTCTTTTTGATCGTCGTTCAGGTTCGACGAGAAGCCGAAACCGTTGGAGTAGGACGCATTGATCGAAGATTGGTCGCCTTTACCGCCGTCGATGGACGGGAAGGAGAAGTACCCGATGTTGCCTTTCAGGTCGCCTGCTTCGTCGCCTGTAAAGCGGTTCGCATCCCAGCTTCCCGTGAAGACCATAGCTGCGTCGCCCTTCAGGAATTGCGCGCCTTGCTCTGCGTATGGCAAGCCAAGTGCACCTTTCGTGAAGTAATCGTTGTTAACCAATGTTGCGTAGTCCGCGAAACCTGCTACGAAATCAGGATCTGTCCATTTTGCCTCGCCAGTCACCAATTTGCTGAACGCATCGATGCCAACGTGACGCTCCATCACCGTGTTCCACAACATACCGTTAACCCAGCCGTCTTTTGCCGCAAGCGCGAATGGCGTTTTGCCTTTTGCTTTTACAGCGTCGGATACTTTGATCAGATCTGCGAATGTTTTAGGAACTTCGAGGCCATAATCTGCGAACATCTTCTTGTTGTAGAACACGCCTTCGCTGTAACCGCCGAATGGCAGGCCGTACACTTTACCGTCTACAGTGAACTCATCCAAGCTTGCGAACTTGTCCTTGATACCAAGCTCTTCGATGATCGGCGTCAGATCGAGCATGCGGCCCGCTTTTACATACAGGTTCAGGTCCGCGCCGCCGAATACTTCAAAGATATCGGGTGGGTTGCCTGCTGCCATTTCCGCTTTCAGCTTCTGATCGCGGTTTACCACTTCGTCGATGCCTTCGAGTTCGAATTTCAGGCCTGCGTTTTCTTGTTCTGTTTTGGCTACAACGTCTTGCAAAATTTTCAGACGCACTTTGCTTGTTTCTTTAATTTGTGTATGACGCAGGGAAAGCGTAACGTCCTTCGCTGCCGGCGTTTCGTTTGTTGAACCATTATTCGTCGTATTAGTAGACCCAGCGTTAGTCGCTGTATTGTTTGTGTTGTTGTCGTCTTTGGAACCGCATGCGGAAAGTACAAGAGATGCCGACATGAGTGTCACGGCTGCGACTGTAAATCCTTTTTTCATTTAAAGACCTCCCAATGTGTAATCGTATATTTGTTAGCGCTCTTCCTTACACTTTGAATTATAGATGGAGCAGAAAGAACGCAAGAGGTCGAAATTACAACGAGCTTGGGATACTTTTGGGCGGGCATGTGAGGAAGGGATAATAATAAACGACCCACAGGAGGTAAAAATCCTGTGGGCAGCGTTTTCAATCAGAGAATTGTATCCTTGATGTAAGCATACATGACACTCTAGGCGTTAAAAGTGAAAATTAGAGATGGGTTACTGACAACCAGATAGAGTCAGTTACAGACTACCAAGCGTACGCGCGTGGCGCTTCTCCGCCTGGTCCTGGGAAAATCTCATCGATCCGTTTCAATGTCGACTCGTCCAGCTCTAGCTCAACTGCGCGCAAGGAGCTTTCGAACTGCTCGGCCGTACGCACGCCGATGATTGGTGCTGTTACGGCTGGGTTCGAAAGCAGCCATGCCAGCGAAACGACATCCTCGCGTTCGCCAAGCTCATCGCAAAGCGCGCCGTAAGCTTCAAGCTGAGCGGCATGCTGCTCGATGCGCTTAAGGTCTCCGCTGCGTTTGCCAGCGCCGCCGCGGCGGACGTTACCAGCCAGCAGGCCGCCATCAAGCGGACTCCATGGGATGACGCCGATGCCTAGTCCTTGTGCAGCTGGCAATACTTCCAGCTCCGGCAAGCGGCAAAGAAGGTTATATTTATGTTGCTCCGACACAAGTCCGAGTATACCGCGAGCTTTTGCTTCGCCTTGCGCAACGGCAAGATCCCAGCCGGCAAAGTTGCTCGCGCCAACGTAGCCGATTTGACCTTGTGTTTGAGCGGCTTGGAATGCAGGCCATAGCTCGTCCCAGCTGACATTGCGATCAACGTGATGCATTTGATACAGTTCGATATGATCCGTTTGCAGTCGTTGAAGAGAGGCTTCCAGGTGACGGCGAAGCTTATAAGCAGACAAGCCGCCATCGCGGTTTGGTCCGTCATTCTTATTACTCATATCGCCGTAGAATTTCGTAGCTAGCACGGTACGCTCGCGGCGTCCGCCGCCTTGTGCGAACCAACGGCCGATGATTTCCTCCGTACGGCCGGCATTCTCGCCCCAACCGTAAATATTCGCCGTGTCAAAGAAGTTGATGCCCGCATCGAGCGCCGCATCCATAATCCGAAACGCTTCCTGCTCGTCCGTATCGACTCCGAAATTCATCGTTCCCAAGCACAAGCGGCTAACCTTCAAACCAGAACGTCCCAAATAGGTGTACTTCATCTTGATTTCACAGCTCCTCTTCCATGTATGAATGAGATAAGGAAATAAGTCCCTTTCCTATTATAAAGAAATTGCCGAGGAAAGAAAAATGAAGTTGCTGTTTAGTTTGGAGGCCTGGCGCTGGGGAAGGCGCCGCTGCATCGGCGATTGTTGCGTATGTGTGGCTCCCAGAGCTACACATACGCTGAGGTTCAGCGATTGCCGCGCATGTGTCGCTCCCAGAGCTACACATCTGCTCGTATCCGGCGATTGCCGCGCATGTGTGGCTCCTAGAGCTACACATCTACTTGTATCCGGCGATTGCTGCGCATGTGCGACAATGTAGATCCCTAGGTAAGCTACTTTCGCCCATTCCCCCACATTCACGCCAATGTAGATCCCTAGGTAAGCTACTTTCGCCCATTCCCCTACATTCACGCCAATGTAGATCCCTAGTCAAGCTTCTTTCGCCCATTCCCCCACATTCACGCCAATGTAGATCCCTAGGTGAGCTACTTTCGCCTATCCCCCACTTTCCTGGCAATTTATATCCCTAGATGAGCTACTTTCGCCCATTCCCCCACTTTCATGCTAATGTAGATCCCTATGTGAGCTACTTTCGCCCATTCCCCTACATTCACGCCAATGTAGAACCCTAGGTAAGCTACTTTCGCCCATTCCCCCCACTTTACCGCTGATGTAGATCCCTAGGTGAGCTACTTTGTCTATCGAGCATCTGTGACGGTTGTTTGTTACTCCGAGCTTCAGCCAATGAAGATCCCTGGTTGAGCTTCTTTCTCTCCTTAACCCACTTTCCCACTAATGTAGATCCCTAGATGAGCTACTTTCGCTTATTCCCCCACTTTGCCGCTGATCTAGATCCCTAGACTAGCTACTTCCTCCCATCCCCATATTCTCCGGCATTGGAAAGAGGTACCTATTACCTCTCTTGGAGAAAAAAACGCAAAAACAGGCTCATGAGCGGAAACTGGTACCTCTCTTGAGCCTGTTTAGGAGGGGGATATGCAAATGTACGGTAACCATTCCCCTTCATCTATCGGGGTACAAAAAAGACGGCGATGACCATCATCGCCGTCTTCTCTATCACCTATAGCAAGTGGTGAGACTACTCACCACCACGCATCCCCTGAATTGCGGTTCGAATCGCGCCGTAAAAGTCGCGCCAGTGCGGCGCGGCCTCGGCTGGCCCGATCACGCTTTCCGGCGTGCCTTGGCCCGCTGCCGGCGAAGCTTCCGCCAGTTGGCCGCTTAAATGGAGGCGGCTCGTTCGCTGCGATACATCAACCGCAGGCGAAGTAGCCTTTATTGCTACGCCAGTGCCAGTGCCAGCGCCAGCGCCACTCACACGCACTGCATCTTCCTTCCCACGTACCTCAGCATCTGCGGTCACTGCCTCGGAGGTGGCATCGCTCGCCTCCGCTGCATCTACCTCAGCCGCCAACGCTGCCTGACTAACCTCTACTTCACCATCATGAACCTGATTATCCGTCCATTCTTCCATCGGTTGCCTTGCACCTCACTTACTATCGCTTAGCTTCCATCGGTTGCTGTACACTCTTCACTTCATTATCGCTTAGCCCTTGAGCCGATGCTTACGTAGCGAGAACAGCTCGCGCAGCTCATCAGTCGACATCTCGGTAATCCAATTCTCCGATTGGCTTACGACTTGATCATTGAGCATCTGCTTCCGCGTAATCATGTCGTCGATTCGCTCTTCCAGTGTGCCCAGCGTCACGTATTTGTGCACCTGCACATTGCGTTTTTGGCCAATCCGGAATGCGCGGTCTGTCGCTTGGTTCTCCACTGCGGGGTTCCACCATCTGTCGAAATGGATCACATGGTTCGCCGCCGTCAAGTTAAGTCCGGTGCCGCCGGCTTTCAGCGAGAGGACGAATGCGCAGCCCGGCTCCGATTCATTTTGGAATCGCTCGATCATCTGATCGCGTTCCGCCTTCGGCACTGCTCCGTACAGATACGGCGTCGGAATGCCCAGCCGTTCTTCAATGAGCCGCTTGAGCGTAGAGCCCATCTCCACATACTGCGTGAAAATCAAACAGCGCTCGCCTTCCGCCGCAATCTCCTCCACCATCTCAAGCACGCGCAGCACTTTGTTGGAGCGATCGACATCCCATGCGGAAGGGAACAGCGTGCGATCTTCCTTCAATAATAAGCTCGGATGATCGCATACCTGCTTCAAGCGAGTAAGCGCGGAGAGAATGATTCCCCGGCGCTGCAGCGCACCGACTGCCTCCAGCTGATTCATCAGTTCAGACACAATATTCTCATATAGCGCACCTTGCTCCACGGTCAGCGACAAATAGGTACGCATCTCATTTTTCTCCGGCAGGGCAAGCGCAATGGCAGGATCTTTCTTAAGCCTCCGCAGCATGAAAGGCTTCACCCAGCGCTGCAGCTCTGCAATAAGCGCCTCGTCGCGCTCCTTCTCGATCGGAAGCACAACGGCTTTGCGGAATTCAGTCAACGTCCCAAGATAACCCGGATTTGTGAAATCATACAGCGACCAAAGCTCCGTCAACCGATTCTCCATCGGCGTACCTGTTAGTGCAACCCGGTGATGCGCGGAGAACCCGCGAATCGCGGAGGATTGCTTCGTATAGTAGTTCTTAATATTCTGCGCTTCGTCGAGACAAAGAACATCCCATGAAACAGCGCCAAGCTCTTCCTCATCAATTGGAGCTAGCGTATACGAGGTAATGACAAGGTCAACCGCCGTCGCTTCCGCCGCAAACTCCTCGCCGCGCATACGTTTCGGTCCATAATGCACCATCACGCGAAGCTCCGGTGCGAACCGTTCCAGCTCCTTCTCCCAGTTGCCGATAACCGACGTCGGGCAAATGAGCAGCGAAGGCCCAAAGCTACCATGCTCCAGTACATGCTGCAAATACGCCGTAAACTGAATCGTTTTGCCAAGACCCATATCATCCGCTAAGCAGCCGCCAAGTCCGAATTTCCGCAGAAACGCAAGCCACGATACCCCTTGCAGTTGATAATGGCGAAGCTCGCCTTGGAACGCATCCGGCGTTTCAACAAGCGGCAAGTCCGCCGACTCATTGAGCTGCCCGATCCAAGTCGCCAAATGCTCATTCAGCTCGATTTCGGCTGTTAACGCTTCTTGAAGCTCATCCTCCGGCTCCAGCTCTGCCCCGCCGCGCAGATGCATCTCCATCACATCGCGCATCGTTAAGCCGCGCTTGCCGCCATTCTTCTTCAACCACTTGCGCAGCCGCTCCATATCGCCCGGGTCCAGATGCACCCATTCGCCGCCAACTTGCATCAGTCTGCGGTTCTCGGATGCCAGCTTCATGAACTCCGCTTCCGTCATATCGACATTGCCTACGGCAAGCTTCCAATCAAAATCAACGATTTGCTGAAGGCCGAACATCGACTGCTCGGCAGAGCCGACAGACGATTTCACTTTGGCTTTCAGCTTCATGCGGCGGTTACGCGCCGCCTCCCACCAAGATGGCAGCAGGACAGAGCAGCCTGCCGCAAGCAGCTTCACGCTCTCCTGCTCCAGAAATGCATACGCCTGCGCATCGTTCAGCTCAATACGGATGAGACCCGCATCTTCACGATCGCCCAGCCCCTCTTCCGATCGCGTCCATTCCGGCAGCGCAGCAGCCCATTTCATCTCTTCCTTGCGCATACGCTCGGCAAAATGCTCCCGCCACGCTTCCGGAGCATCCGCCGGCAGCACAAACCGCTCTTCGCTCCGTGCTCCAGCCGCTTCATTAAGCGCAAGCGTCATCCAGCGTCCGCCATCTTCGCGGTCACGAACGGCCGGGCGAAGCCGCCAGCCATGCCCATCGCTCGGCTCCAGCAGCTGCAATGCGGTACGAAACGGCGCATTGTCCTGCTTCATGCCGATGGAAACAAGCCAATCGTCCTCATCGGCCGCTTTCATCATAAGCGCGCCTTCACCGGCCTGCGAAGCGGCGTTGCGCCAAGCAGCGCCTACCGAATCATCGGAAGCAATCAACTCTTCCACAATGCCGGTCAGCCACCCTTGTATCGCACCGCTATCGCCTTGCTCCTCAAGCTGCGCTGCAAGCTGTTTCCACGCCATACGCGTGTTCTCTTCATCTCGCGGCACATCCAGGCGCCAAGCTCTCGCTTCAGCCCGCCAGCGCGACCAATCCGGCGAGAACCAGCCGTGGAGCAGCGCCTCGCGCATCATCATAGCAAGCTTGGCCAGTATCTCCAGCCTATCGGTCCATTCCACCTGAAGCAGCCTGACCGGCCGCGGAGAAGATAAATAATCCATCGCAATCGCCGGCGACAACGGCAGCTCGGTCCGTTTGAGCCGCTCGTCCGTACGTTCCTCAATCTCTGCACCAAACCAAGAAGCCTCGTGCCAAGCGAAGAGAAGGCGGCGCAGACGAAGCGTTAGTCCAGCGACATGCCCAGCTGCCAGCACCAGGCCTTCGCCCTCATTCCAAAATCCGTCAACGACGACCGTTTCAGTACCTGTGTAACCTCTCATGTGATGATTTTACCCCTCCAAAGCTCTTCCTGCAGCGCGCGCAGGCGCCCATGCTTTCGTACGATACCATCCACATAGCGGCTCCATTTATCGCCGTGCTCCTCCGCTTTGTACAGCTTCTCGAGCTTCTTCATCAGCTTGACTGCTTGCCTGTAGCCTTGCCGATTACGCGATCTAATCGCGCCGTCAATCGCTTGATGATACAGCGGGTACAGCACGCGTGGAGCAGCCTTGCTGATCTCCCGCACCAATTGGATATCCATCTCATCGGGCTCGATGCCGAATAGCAGCTGCAAATCGGCCCATTTCTCATAATGCTTGCGATCCAGCCAATGCTCCGTCAACGCCGAATAGGAATACGGCAGGAATGAAACCAAATACTGCTGCCAGCTCGGATTGTCCGGCTGCTGAAGATCTGCCAAACGGCACATCGACAAGAACGGTCCGAACGCTTTGGATTTCCGTTCGATCGATAAACCGCCATACAAATACCGAATCCAGTTCTCCAGCTTCGCCCAATTCCGCTCCTCCAGCCGCTGCAATGCACAATCGCAGGCAAGCAGCGCCGTCCGATTAAATTGGGTTCTGGACAGCAGCTCCATCGCATAATCGTCGTTGTCCTCTGCATAAGCCAGATAAGCAAGAGCCATCGGAGCGAAGAAGCTCGCATGCCCCGCGCCTTTCTCCTCTGCCAGCTTATGCTCCAGCCATTGCTTCTCCTTGCCGGTCCAAGTGGAATCGTGTACAAGCTGCCCCCAAATCGAGAAATACAGCGCCTCCCACCTGTGAAGCTGCTGCTCCCGATCCATTTCCCGTTCATGAAACAGCTCAAGCAATTGTTCGACCCCGACACGCTCGAGGTCCGTCATTGTTTCCGGTGTAAGCTCCCCTGCAAGTTCATGGTAGTGATTGATCCAAGGCTCCGTCATCCGCGCAAAAGCCATCTCATAATAGTAACGGCTGTAGCTGTCCGTATGGGAATAAGCCCGCTCGGATTGCTCCACGACAAAAATAATGCCATGCATCCAGTGCAGCCTTCTGAGCCCTTCGTCCCAATTCTTCGAAACCGCCTTGATCGCCTGCAATACAGGCTGCAGCGGGTGCAAAGAATGTCTGCATTGCCGCCATACTTCACCGTGCTTCGCTTCCATATCTTGCTGCCATAGACGAGGGTCTCCTTCGAGCCCTGTCTTAGCTGCAGCAGCGACTTCCGATGCCGGAGCCCTATCCCCGGCTCCTTGCTGACCTTCCGCAAACATTGGATCACGACCATATAACAAGCGGTTATGCACCTCATCCGCACTTCTTCCCGCGTATTCATAATAAGCGTAGAAGACAGCAGCCATGTGCTTGCAATACCCTTTTACCGGGCAAGTACAAGTGCTAAAAGAAAATTCATCGCAGTCGAGCGTAACGGCAAAAATTGCAGCATCCTTGACGGTTCCATATACAGAGGTTCCTTCCATCACTTGAACGGAAAGCACCTTCTCCCGGCGGTAATAATCAAAGCCAAGCTGCATCACCTCAAGGGGGATGCTGCTTGCGACAGCTGTTTCCAAAGCCTGCAGCCGCTGTTCATCCAATTGAAAAAACGTGCTCACGATGCGTCCCCCGTTCCTCAATAACCATTCCAACCATTATACCACATTCACAAACGGTTTCGCTTTGAACTGGGACAGACATGATGAGAATAAAATAAAAGCCCCTTGTCCGGACCGGAAAGTCCGAGCAAGAGGCCAAGTATGATTTTCAGTAAAATCGCAACTTAATAAGGCACTTTCACGATAAATGTCACCGTATTCGGTTCATTTATGGCCAGGTTAATGGCTCCTTTGTACTTATCGACAATGGACTTCACGATGTGCAGGCCAAGTCCGGAATGACTGCCCTTCTTCGACGTGTAGCCTGCTTGGAATAACGGTTTATTCGCAAGCTCGGCTGCGCGCAAACAGGTGTTGCTTACGGCAAATTCATAATAACCGGTCTTCTGGGATGCCGCAATGTGAACCGAACGTTGGCCCTCCGCGTAATTGAGCACCTCATCAAACGCATTATCGATCAAATTGCCGAGCAGCCTTGTCATGTCAAGCGACTTCATCCCAAGCTCAAGCTTATTGATGTCATTGAAATCCGACTTGAATTCCACCTTGAGCAGTTCAGCCTGCAAGCCTTTCGCACGAATAAGCGCTGCAATGGCCGGATTGCCGATATCGATAATATCGTTTAGTTCCCTGATCTCGCCGGTTAATTCAGCCGCGTACGACTTCAATTCCTCCGTCTTGCCAAGCTCTGCAAGCGCGTGAATGGTTTGTACATGATTCGCGAAATCATGTCGCTGGGAACGAATCGACTGGAACAGACCGTTTATTTCATCCAAATACGTTTCTTGCGCCTTACGAATCAGCTTATCTTGCGATTTGCGGTAAGCAGAAACGAACAGATAGACCAGAATCAAGCTAATCACCGTCACGATGCCGATAATGATTGCAATATTGACGAATTGCTTATCCAGCGTATGTTGAATGGTCGCATAATCCGATACAAGCGAGATGACATAGCGATTGAGCGGTTCACCGTTCTCATCCAGCATACTGGCTGATTTATTCGTAATATCTACCGGAATAAACAGCTTGATCACATGCTTGCCGTTAATGACAGCATTTTGATAGACCTTTATGTTCTTCTCATTCGCCAATTTTACGTTAGCCAAATCATCAGGATTCGTAAACGTATACGTTCCATTGATGATCGGATTTTGCGTCATGTGCTGCAGAACCTCGCCATTATCGGTAATGGTTGTTTTCTCGCCGTCACCAAAGGTTTCCGGGTTAATGATTGTAATTTCGCTTAACGATGTATTCTCTTTGAGCGTCTGCGAGATCAGCTTATCGACGCCGGTCGCATCATCGTAATCATGCTGTCTGCTGTCGTAGCTGATGTAAGGATCGATCATATAATTGGTTGTGCCGTCGTAATAGTAACCCCATTTCTGAATGGAGCTGGTTTCCGTCGTGGCAAACTCAAATGGACCTGTCCAATAATTCGTCAAATGCTGGCCCCAGTCAATCGTAACCTTATGCTCATCGAACAATTGGTTAAAGGCTTGGTACCAAGGTTTCCATGTATTTGTCTTATATCCGATCTGTTTGGGACTGGACGATTTATAGAGGATGATATTGTCCTTGGTTCGTTTGAGCAACGTGATGCCCACCATATCCAGCTTCTTGGAAAGCTCCACCAGTTGCGAGTTGGATACTTTCTCAACATCCGGATTTAGTGCAAATTGAGTAGCGATCGAGGCAGCACGAAGCTCACGTCCGATTTGCTCTTGATATTTCTCTGCGCCGCCCCGTGACAGCTCAATGGAAATTTCAATTTGCTTTGCAACGGATTCCATTTCGTGTTCGAGGCCATCTTCCAATGAATCTTTGGTTGTAAAATAATAGATGGTATTATTTACGCCAAGTAACAGCGCGATCAATAAAATGGCAAGAAGCCACGCATTTCGCCGCATTTCGACAGACTCTCCGATCAAATTCGAGATTTCCTTCAATTATCTACGATTTCATAGAGAGTGACAATGAAAGAATTGAACAATAATGGGTGTGACGTACTAAATATGGAGGCTTTTAACGCCAAAAAAGCGGCTCAGCACATGAAAGTCCATGCTGACACCGCTTCTTTTAGGAAGAAAGTCTTTTGAAAAATGCTAGAAGCGCCCATTTGCGCTCTTGCCGCTTCTTGTAACGAGGCAATGCTCGGTAAAGCGTCCCGCATTCTACCAATGTTTGCTTCGCATCCTCCGTTCTTCCCAGCTGCGTATAGAGCAGAGCCAGCTTATAGTAAGCTTCGATGGAAGAAGAATGTATGGCACGGAAGGATTGCAAATGTCCGATTGCCTTCTCCGGATTGGTTTTGGCATAAATCGCCGCTAACCGCAAGTAAGGCGTCCCGTATTTGACTCTCGGATTAATCGAAAGCGCATTGCCGATTGCCGCTTCGGCTGCATCCGTTTCACCAAGGTGACTAAGCGAAGCTCCTAGATCATCCCAGAATTCCGCGGAATGCTCCAGCGCATCCTGCAGCGGCATCAGCCATTCCTTCGCTTCTTTATATCGTTTGCGTTCAATCAGCAATCGTGCGAGCTCGTGTTTGGCCGGAATATCGTTTGGATTCATGATAATTTGTTGGCGCAGCCGTCTGATCGTACTGAATCTGCGCAGCGGCTTCACGAAACTCGGCGTGAGTCCGATGAATCTGCGGTCCAGTACATAGAGTAGGGCTAATAGGACAAGAACAGCAAGGAACGGACTGCCCGTCAGCCACCATATTACGCCGAAAAGTAAGATTTTAACCATATTGCCTCCTGCTAACCATGATAAGGTTTATTGCTGTCATCATTGTACACGATCGGCCTAGCTCTCAGATAGTGGAAATTCTTTTCCCTCTTGCAGAGCAACTCCGGTGCGCCGTACACTATGAAGTAGAAAAGGACAGCGAAGAGGATGAGGCGACAATGATGATGGAGCTATTGCGAGAAGCGCTGCCGTTATGGGTACATGCAAGCCGGCTGCATGCCAGCGAAGGACAAGTGGCCTCTTATATACCGGAGCTAGCCAAAGCACCCGCGGATGCGCTAGGTATTACGGTTATGGGTGCCGGCGGAGAGACGATCAGCGCCGGAGAGACTGATTTTCCGTTTACCATGCAGAGTATTTCGAAGGTGTTCACACTGCTCCTGGCTCTTATGGATAACGGGGAGGACGGCGTGTTTGCCAAAGTTGGCATGGAACCGACCGGTGACGATTTCAACTCGATGCTGAAGCTTGAGCTTGTTGAACCGGGCAAACCGTTCAATCCGCTTATCAATGCCGGGGCAATTGCAATCAGTTCATTGATTCACGGCGATACACCCGCTGCCAAGACGCAGCGTATTCTGGCTTTCTTCGAGGAAGCGGCAGGCGGTACGGCTTTGTCCGTCAACGAGGATGTCTTTCGTTCCGAATCGGCAACGGCGCATCGGAATCGCTCACTCGCTTATTTCCTTAAGGATAACGAAGTGCTAGGCGAAGAAATTGACGTTGAAGATGTGCTCCGCGTCTACTTCCGGCATTGCTCCATCGAAGTCAGCTGTAATCAGCTTGCACGAATGGCTCTGCTTCTGGCCTTCGACGGTTTCGACCCCTTGGCGGGAAAACAAATCGTACCGAAGCGTTATGTACAGATCGCCAAAACGTTCATGATTATGTGCGGTATGTACAACGCATCCGGTGAATTCGCGATTAAAGTCGGCATCCCGGCAAAAAGCGGCGTGTCCGGCGGCATACTCGCCCTAGTTCCCGGCAAGTACGGCATCGGCGTCATCGGCCCGGCACTCGGTACGAAAGGAAACAGCACAGCAGGTGTTCACTTGCTGGAAACAATGTCGGCAGAACTTGATTGGCGGATATTCTAAGCAGCGGAATGAGAAAAGAGGCTGAACTTGGTGGGAAACCCCACCTGTTCAGCCTCTTTCATATAGATGTGATGCAATTAACCTACGTGCATCATCATTTCCGGTTGTTGATTGCCTTCTTCACCGGCAATCGGTGCCGGTTTGCGAAGCAATAGGCCCAGTACAGCGCCGAAGATCGCGATGAACGTCAAGATCAGGAACGTATCTCCGAATGAGAGGGAATAAGCTTCAAGCTCACTCTTAGCTGTCGGTCCGTAGAACACCATGCGTTTTGCAAGAATGGTTGCCAAACCTGCCACTGCAAATGAAGTCATGATTTGCTGCGCAGCATTCGTAAGCGAAGTTACGCGGCTGACGAGATCACGCGGCGCGGATTGCATCAGATGCGTATTCAATGGCATCATCGACATCCCCATACCTGCTCCAAGCAAGGCCAGCGGACCCATAATCATCATTTTGCCGGATTCTGCATCAACATGAGAGAAGATGTACGCCGCTACTGTTACGAGCAGCATCCCTGCGAATACTAGCGGTCTTGCACCGATCTTATCGTAGAGCATCCCGCCTATTGGCATGAACAAAGCTGCGGCGATCGCTTGCGGAAGCATAATAAGTCCTGTGTCGAATGCACTGTAATGCTGTGCTTGCTGCAGGAATAGAGGAACTAGGAACATCGTGCCGAACAATGCGATTTGGGAAATCCATTGTACGACAATCCCTTTCGTGAAGTCCATTGAACGGAACACACGAAGCTCAAGCAGTGGATCTTTACGTCTGAGTTCAACGATAACGAACAAGATAAGGGCTACTGCACCAACAACAATACCGATAATCGTCTTCGACGCCGTCCAGCTTGTCGCGCCTTCACTAACACCGTACGAAAGACCAGCGAAAGCGATTGGTGCCAAGAGGAATCCAAGCTTATCAAGTGCGGCTACTGCCTGACGCTCAATGCGCGGCAAAGAGCGAATACCAAGGAATACGCCGAATACACCGATTGGAATGTTGATCAGGAACAACCATTTCCAGCTGACATAGTCAACCAGATAACCGGCAAGTACAGGTCCAAGCGCCGGAGCAAGAAGGATCGGAATCCCCATCATCCCCATTACTGCGCCAACCTTCTCCGGTGGGCTAAGACGATAAATGAACGCCATCGCGACCGGAAGTACCATCCCTCCGCCGATCCCTTGCACGATACGGAAAATAATCAAGGTTTCAACAGATGTTGCCAATGCGCAAAGCAGTGAGCCTACCGTAAATAGAAATACGGATGTGAGGAATACTTGCTTCGCACCAAAACGGTCAGACAACCATCCGGCAAGCGGGATAACCGCTGCTTGTGCCAGTGCATACCCCGTAACGGTCCAGGATACTACCTGATACGTCGTGTTAAACTCTTTAAGCAAACCCGGAAGCGCCACGTTAACGGCTGTTCCGTCCAGCACGACCATGAAAATCCCGATAATAATTGCTGCCAGCGGCCCTAATATTTTCCGAATGGAAAACGGCTCTTCGCTCTTTGCAGCTGATATTGCTTGTGCAGACATCGTACTCTCCAGCTCCCTTTACCCGTCCTATGCTCCTTCCGATCCCCGCACTTGCATTGACCCTTCCTAGGGAGAGGAGTACAATAAAGGCATTGGAACCTAGTTCGGAACATCTCGGTTTTTTATAAATGGACAATTGTCCGCTTTAAATACAGCTTACCTAACGCTACGCACATTGTCAATGAAAGACAATGTGAACTTTTTTCAATTTCAGGAGGTTCATGGCATATGCAGCAACGGAGCGAACGAAAGGATGCCGCCAGACACCGAGAGCTTATACTCGATACAGCCTCCCAGCTGTTTCATGAACATGGTGTGGAAAGCGTCAGCATGCATCAGATTGCCAAGTGCGCAGGCGTCGGGCAAGGCACATTATACAGACGTTATTCCTCAAAGGCCGAGCTCTGCATGGAACTTCTCACGGATCGCTTCGAGCGGTTTGCATCCAATATGTCCGCTTATCTTGCGCTTGAGGCGCAGCTGCCCGTACGCGAGCGAATGGAAACGTTCTTATCGCGCTGGATTGATTTTATCGCAACTGAAATGCAGTGGTTTAATGCGATTCAGCCGGATGCCTGGTGTTCGGATGATCGGGATAACATGGTCAACTCGCCGCCTTTTCAATTCGTGACGGGCGTGCTGAAGAATCTCCTTGATGAAGCTGTTGCATCCGGCTTGGCCCCTAACGTGGATACCGAGTTCGCAGCCTTCCATATTACGATATCCATGAGTCCGATTGCGTTTCTCTACTTCACCGACGATCGCGGACAGACAACGGAACAAATGAAGGCGAAGTACATTTCTTATTACAGTAGCCTATTCCTCGGACGTTAATGCAGTTGCAAAAAGGACGCTGACGCGCAATTCCCTTGTAGGTAAAGGGTTTGCTCGCCAGCGTCCTTTATTTGGTTGAATGGTTTAAGTTTTATTTCGCTATCGATATCCCTATAGCTGACCCAAAATCGGCTTGTTCGGCAAATAATGCTGGGACTTAATGTAGCGAATAGTGCGGGTCTTCACACGCATGACGATAGAATGGGTCTCGGCCCGTTGATCCGGCAGCATGGAGACACCGCCAAGAAACTCGCCCGGCGTGACGCCTGTAGCAGCGAAGATAACATCGTCATTGCCGATCATATCCTCCATGCGCAGCAACTTACGCGGATCGGAAAGTCCCATGGCTCTGCAGCGTTCTTCCTGCTCCTCATTCAGGGGCATGAGCCGGCCTTGAATCTCGCCGCCAAGGCATTTGAGCGCGGCAGCGGCAAGCACTCCCTCCGGCGCGCCTCCAGATCCGACATACAGGTCGATGCCGGCTTCAGGAAATGCCGGAGCAATCGCGCCTGCAACGTCGCCGTCCGACAGAAACTTAATGCGTACGCCGACCTCTCGAAGCGAGCGGATCAGCTCCGCGTGGCGCTCGCGGTCAAGGATCATGACCGTTAAGTCCGAAACTTGCTTGTGAAGGGCAAGCGCCGCTTTCTCCACGGTCGTGCGGATTGGATCCTCCAGCTTCAGCTTACCGGCAAGCGCCGGACCAACGGCAAGCTTCTCCATGTACATATCCGGTGCATGCAGCAGCCGACCTTTCGGAGCGACGGCGATGACGGCCATCGCGTTGTTGAGCCCTCTCGCTACGAGCTCCGTCCCTTCCAGCGGATCCACCGCCACATCCACCTCCGGACCTTGAAGGCTGCCGACTACTTCACCAATGTAGAGCATTGGCGCTTCATCCATTTCGCCTTCCCCAATGACGACCGTCCCTCGAATCGAGACGGAATCCAACATACCACGCATCGCATTCGTCGCCGCTTCATCGGCGCGATGCTTGTCTCCTCGGCCCATCCAAGGAGCGGCAGCAAGGGCCGCCAGCTCCGTTACGCGTACAATTTCAAGTGCCAGTTCCCGCTCCATCGTACATCTGCCTCCTCAGTTTGCTTGCTGCAGCCAACCAATAATGATGCCCGCTGTTTCTTCAATCGCTTTCTCGGTGACATCGATAATCGGACAGTTTAACGAATTCATAATCGATTGCGCGTAGGCCAGCTCTGCGTCGATGCGCTCTGAGGATGCATATTTCGCGGAGAAGGGGAGTCCCATCGCTTTAAGTCTTTCGGTTCGTATTCCTGAAAGCTTCTCCGGCTGCATCGTTAACCCTACGACGAGCCGTATTCCTTGATAAAGCTCCTGCGGTACCTTCACTTCCGGCACGAGCGGCAAGTTGGCGACCCGAATGCCTTTATGGGCAAGATAGATGCTTAGCGGTGTTTTCGACGTTCGGGATACGCCCACAATGACAACCTCTGCGAGCAGCAGCCCTTTCGTGTCCTTGCCGTCATCGTATTTCACCGCGAATTCAATCGCTTCAATGCGGCGGTAATAGTCATCGTCGAGCGTATGAAGCAGGCCTGGTTGCCGTTTCGGTGAATCGTTGAACGTATCGATAAAAGCCTGCATCATCGGTCCCAGTACATCAATGGCGCGCACGCCTTTCAGCAGCGCTTCCTCTCTCATCGTTTCACGGAGCTCCGGTTGCACCAGTGTATAGGCGATGAATCCGCCAGCACCGGCTGCATCTCCGACAATATGGACGATTTCGTCCTCCGTCTTGATGTGGCCGCACCGAATCAATTTCACATCTTCAAAAGCGAACTGCCGCATCGCCGCCTTCACGACCGCTTCCGCCGTTTCCCCAACTGCATCCGAGCAAATATAAATCGGCTGCACACGTTTCCCCGAGCTCCCCACGTCCTGCCTCCTTATCCCTGCCTGTCCGATTCCAGCTCCATCATCCAGCGGAGGATATTCGTTTTGCTAATCCACCCAACGACCTCATATCGATTCGCCGGCTGTTCTTCACCTGAAACCACCGGTAAACCGTCCAGCTCCTGTACAAGCATCTTCTTCACCGCGTCCATCAGCGGATGATTGGCTTGCACGGCTGCAATAGCCGGCAAACGCGACATCGCCATACTTACCGGAATCGAGGCGGCATTGCTGCTGCCGAGCGTGATTTTGAGCAAATCCTTCGGTGTCACTACGCCTACAAAATGCCGGTTCTCATCCACTACGGTGAGCACCTCGGCATTGCCCATGAATAAGGTAATAACAGCGTCATGGACGGATGCGGTCTCCGCCACACTGATTGGCAGTCCCTGCACATCCTTCACACATGCGTCTTCCCAGCGCTTGAGCACTTGCTCTCTTCCTTGCGCCGCCGTCCCCGGAAAATACCCCACTCTCGGCTTCGCCTCCAAGAGCCGCAGCATCACGAGCAGCGATAAATCCGCGCGCAGCGTCGGTTTCCCCGTCCCCAGCATCTCCGCAAGCTGATCGCCCGTAATCGGCGCATGCAGCTTCACGAGCTTTAAAATTTCGACTTGCCTTGCCGTTAACGTGATGCCAACCACCTCATTCATGCGTCCTTATTTGATAATTAATGTATCATATTGATTCATTAGTACACAATATATATTTGGCTATTTTTGGTTGTTTCGACTATTGTCCCCGCACCTGTCATGGGGCGACAAATACCCGCCCATTTTTTCAATATACCGCACCACTACAGGCGCCTGATCATAATATAATTTGACTGTATCCCTTAACCTTGTTAAACCATAAAAACCCGAGCAAGGAGGGGTGACAAACATCAATGGGTAGCGACCAGAAGAGCAAGTTCTTATTAACTCATCGTGAACGCGAGGTTTTCGAGCTGCTTGTGCAGGATAAAACCACAAGGGATATCGCACAGCAACTGTTCATCAGCGAGAAAACTGTTCGAAACCACATCTCCAACGTCATGCAGAAGTTGAACGTTAAAGGTCGTTCACAAGCGGTTGTCGAGCTTATAAAGCTTGGGGAATTAAAGATTTGACGAAAATCACCGCATACCTTGCTCAGCCTTCTGGCAATGCTTCCGAATTTATTCGGAAACGTTTGCGAGAAGGTTTTTTGACGTTTATGGGGCAGCTTGGGAGCTGAGAAGCGGATTTTCCGACTTGCAGCTTCTTTTTGCAGCGTTTTCGGTAGCGAGAGTCGGGTTTTCCGACTCTCAGCGAACGCGCGTAGGTTGGATGGGTTAGTTTGGTTGCTGAAAGTTCCATTTCCGGACTTTCAGCTACTTTTTTGTGCGATTTCGGCGGGGAGCGTTCCATTTTGGAACGCTCAGCGAACTCGCGGAGTTGGTTGGGATAGTTTGGTTGCTGAGAGTTCCATTTCAGAACTCTCATTTGCTGAAATGTGCGATTTCGGCGGGGAGAGTTCCATTTTGGAACGCTCAGCGAACTCGCGGAGGTTGGTTGGGATAGTTTGGTTGCGAGCGTTCCATTTCAGAACTCTCATTTGCTGAAATATGCGATTTCAGCTGTGAGCGTTCCATTTTGGAACGCTCAGCGAACTCGCGGAGGTTAGTTGCGATAGTTTGGTTGCTGAGAGTTCCTTTTCAGAATTCTCAGTTGCTTTAATATGCGATTTCGGCGGGGAGAGTTCCATTTAGGAACGCCCAGCGGCCGCGCGAAGGTTGTTGGCGGGGAAGCTCACTAATCACCGCGATCTGGAGCGATAGTTCGTTGAGCAATAACAAAAAACCCGCGACCCAGCCGCGAAATCGCGACCGGGCCGCAGGCCCACTCAAGCGCCTATCGGCGCCAATACACTTCGTGCGCATAACGATATTGCGCAGGCGGCTTCGGTGAGCGGATCGCGAATGCGCCACTGGGCTCATACGCGAACGGCGTTTCGCCTTGCGCATATGAGGCGCCTTTGCGGCGTTCGATGCAATCCTGCAGCAGATGCTGCTTTAGCGCCAGATACTCCAGCGTGTGCGGGCCGAATTCGGCTTCGATTTCGCCGGGGCGGAATTCGTAGTAGACGGTGCGGCGCAGCGGGTTGCCGTCGCCTGCAGGCGAGCCGTGCAGCACCTCGATATTGTGGAAGATCACATCGCCGGGCTGCATCGGAACCGGGATCGCATCCTCCGTCGTGAAACCAGGCTGCTTGCAGCGGTTGTCCGCTTCTTCTTTGCTCCACTTATTGCTCCCCGGGATCACCCATAAGCAGGTTTGCATATCCGCCTCATCCAAATAGAAATCCACATTGAATATCGGCCGCGTATCTGTACAGCCTTCCGGTACCGCCGCATCGCGATGCCAGGGAACGATAATGCCTTCATTTGGCGCTTTCAACACCATGGAATCCCAGGTTGCGATGAAGTTGCGGCCCTGCAGCTTCTCCACGGAACGAAGGATAAACGGATGACCGAGCAGCACCTTCATCGGATCGCTTTTTGCAATGACATATTCAACACGTTTAAAGATCGATTGGCCTGATTTCACACCAATGCCGTACATGAAATCCGGGTCGTCGTCTACGCCTGCCGCGCCTTTCTCATAAAGCGCTTGCATTTCAGACTGCACCAACTTCAATTCTTCGCCTACAACCACATTCCGAATGACAAGAAAACCGTTATCCAAGAAAAACTGCGCCTGTTCCTCCGTTATACTGTCCTGCGCCGCTGCATCGACGAAAGGAATTTCCACATGGATCGTGCCCATATTTGTTCCACTCCCTCATGGATAATAAGTGCTTCTGAGCTAAGTATAAGGGATTTGGACGAAAGGTGTATGTAGTTGAAAGTAACAAAGAGGTTGCAGAAATCACACGATATTGCGATAGTAATCTTGAATAGTCAACACCTACTCTAACGCCACAGAGGTGATCCCGACCCGTATGACCACGAATATGCCGCCCAAAATCCCTTACTATCATCACTCACTGCCCGAGCATGTAGCAGGTTTGTATTTTCATCCCCCCTACATCACACTCGCCCATCTGTTTCACGCGCCGCAGCACTGGGATATCGCAAGAAGGATGCTGAACAACTATCAGTTCCAATATGTCGTTGAAGGTGCCGCCGAATATCGCATCGAGGATCGAACTTACATTACACGGCGCGGCGATTTGATCTACCACTCCCCGTCCCAGGCTCATGAGGTTCATACGATTCCAGGGGAAAAATATATTTGCATCTCCATCCTATTCGACTTCGGAGAAACGAACTATCCGGTTGAGCGTATGCTTGGCGAGGAGCGTTACTTAGGTAACTTCGCAGGGCATGATATCGAGAAGAAACTCACGCAGCTGATTACGCATTATCATCAGCCCGGATTGACGCATCATACGCAGTGTCAGGGTCTGCTGATGAGCATTTTGGCCGATTTGTCGGGTATTAAACAGGAGCAGGAAACGAAGACTGAAGGTCAGCAGAAGATTAAAACCAAAATGGTGCTCATCCGAAATTACATTGCCAATCACTGCAACGAGAACATTCAGCATAGTGAGCTCGAAGCCATGTCGGGGCTCAGCCGCAATTATATTATCATCAAATTCCGTGATGCATTCGGCATAACGCCTTTCGAGTATTTAACGCGCGTTCGAATCGAACGGGCCAAAGAGCTCGCCATTCAAACGAATATGTCGATCGGAGAAATCGCTAATGCCGTGGGGTATGCAGATGTGCATACGTTCGGGCGGATGTTCAAGAATAAGATGGGCACAAGCTTCAGCCAGTTTTGTTCCTCCATGGTAACTTAGCGTAATGAAGGGGAACAGCCAATCCACGTCAGAGAACGTGAATTGGCTGCTGATTAATTGCTCATAGTAACTAGTAATAAATCCTCGTCTAAGCTCTGCAGCCGAAGGGTCGAAACTCCGGGGTTTAAGATCCGGATCTATGCGGGAATACGCGGTCCACCATGGCATTAAATTCAGCGATAAAGCCTTGAATTGGATGCCCAAGCTTCACATCGCTCATGTACGCGTCCATGCGATCGAAGAAATCCGGATTCGCCGAAACGTACACATTCTTCACTTGCGGCGCCATCTGTTTCACTTCATTGGCAATTCGGTCTTTCAGACCGCCGGCCACATCAGCATCCCGCGTCATTCGGCTCGGAGCACTAGGAACCGTTGGTGCCGGATTAGTGTTATACACCCGCAGCATGTTCGGACCGGTAGCAATTGCACTGATCTTCGTATCCAACGATTTTGTAGTCATGTTTGGACGCTGGTATGCTCGCTGCGTACGACTGAGCGGAGTCGGTGCGGAAGGAACATTCATGGCACGCGTACCCATGCCCTTCATATCGGCGTTGTCCTTCAGCGATACGCCAACATAGGCGTTGTCATCAGTCAGCATCACATAGGCCTTATTCACTTCAGGCAATCGTTCCAGCCGGTCTGAGATCTCCTGGCTCATTTCCAGCCTGTAGTTCTTGTGAAGACCGATAATATTATTACTGTTTAATCGGTGTCCGTCCACACGATTCATTTCGTTCATTTGATCGTTTGCAAATCTGGAATGGATGATTCGGTTGCCATTCATGTCATAAGCAATACTGTTATTTCGGATATTGCGGTTACCGAGATCCCCTTGTTTATCCATACAGCCTGTCAGTATCGTCGTCAACATCGCGCCGGCTGCGAGCACTGCCAATTTTCGCTGCATTCCATCTCATCCTCCGTTTCGTATGAACCGTTTGATGCGGCCCACATATAGGGTTAGCCGAACGGGGAGGAGCTATGCTGGCAAGTTTTTAGGTAGCAGTCAGCGCGATTTCTGCAATGTCCTCAACTGCTTCCTCTTGCTGCTCCGACAACACGCGTACCAAATGAACAGGCTCAAGCATGCCTTTCAGTTCCACGGTAAATGGCGCCGTCACTACGAAAGCAGCCCCCATCGAGCCTGATGGCAGCCCTGCAAGCAGCTCCGCTTCGAGCACGATTTCACGTGGACCGCCGATAGCCTGAATTCGCGCCGCCATGTTGACCGTTCGTCCAAAATAATCATTTCGCCCGTTCATCCCAACCGTTACCGCAGGTCCATGGTGAAGCCCGATTCTCAGGTCGAGTCCTTTCAACGAATGCCAGCCCTGCTGGATATTCAGCGCTGCTCTAAACCCCGCTTCCGGACTGTCGAATACCGCCATAACCGCATCACCGATTGTTTTGACAACGACTCCTTCATGCTTCTGAACCTGCTCCGACAGAAAATCAAACATATGCCGTACATAACCGTAAGCGCTCGCATCGCCGACACTTTCGTAATAAGCGGTTGATCCGCATAAATCGGTAAACAGTACCGTCAAACTTGAGACGCCAGCCTGTTGTCCCGGGGCCAATACATCGGACGCAAACAGCGATCGGAACTCAGGGAACATCGTCACCTGGGAAGCAGTCGCGACAACATCATCCCAGCCTTCGCGTTCCAGTACAACCATAACATCGAGATCCCGCGCATTGGTCACCGTCAACCATCCTCCGGTTTCTCCATGAAAGACCTCTTGCTGCCATCCCTGATCCGCCAAAATAACACGCCTAGCATCACCTTCAACCTTCGCCTCTGCCCGCTCCGACAGCCTTACCTCAAGACGCTCGTTGCTGCGAAGAACACGCAGCCGCCAATCGATGGACTGCTCAGGAAGCTCCATCCGTATCGACTCTCCCACACGTATTAGTCGCTGCGTATGAATATGTGGCGCCATCGCCGGAGCTCCGACGCAATAAACGGATCGAACAGCTCGTCTAACCTCAGGATGAACCGAGAAACACAGCTCGACATAACGGTCAAACATGACTTCGTATTGAATACCGCAGTAATCGCAATGATAACGATCCGTAATGGCAGCCAGTTTATCGGAGGATGATTCCGCTACCCGGCAATTCGGGCAGATCAACCGCCACTCCAGATTAAATAAACCAAGCCTGGTCCCATGCAGCATCAGCTTCAGCACTTCACTTCGCGGCAGTTGCCACTTCTGCGCAAGGACATAGGGGCGAATGTCCGCTACGTCTTGATCATCGCTGTGCCTGATAAGCGCGGCCAGCCGTTCAACCGGATCACCGCTAAAGCCAAGTCCGTCAAGCTGCTCCAGCACTTGACTTAGCTTGCTTTCATTAACCTTGTAAACGCGACTAGCATTTGCGTTGATGCTGACAGCGGCGCCTCCGACGGCGGATTCGCTCCCCGCAGCCGCAATTGCGTGCTCTATGTAGCGAAATGTTTTGTGCATGGATCGTTGTGCAATTAGTTTCACCGGAAGATGCATAGCTGCAGCCGCGGGTATGATGTTGGAATAAAGAGTTACAATCGTATGTTCTTCCCCATCTACTTCTACAGCTTTCAGCCGAATGCCCGAACGGAATTTGCTCATCGGCCCTTTGGCATAATGTCGAAACACCTCATACCACTGCTCATGCATCCATTCAAACGGATACTCCTGCCACTCCATCGGAATGAGCTGAAGCGCCTTCGATTTCAACGTGCGGCTGACGGATCTGGGCGAATGTTTCTGTTTGTTCACCGGGTCAAGTCCGATCGCTCGGTTGAGCCGGTTCGTATCGGATAAAATTTGCCACACGCTAGATTTGAGCTGCGGGAATTGCTTCTCCATCGTTATCCGGATTGATGCCGTACTCATTTCAGACGTTTGACTCAAGATGACCCAGCCCCTTCTGACCGTTCATGTTCACTCTCTCTTCATCATAAAGGAAAAGTGTGACAATCAGTAGCTATTATTAGAACCAGTCGTCTCATAATTTCGGTGCGCTTTGCCAATACTACCCACAGGTGGTGGGTTATGGTGGAACATGTCATCAAAAAACTCGGGAAGAGTCCCGATTTTCAACATCAGTATATTTTGCTCGGCGGCAAACATGTTGAACTCTTCGCACTTTCGAGCCTCGTCGATGTCGCGGCAACCGTATGGCGGATCAAGGAAACCGCTTCTGCCGAATCCTATTCATGGGAACAGCTGAAGTGGACACTTGGCGCTGAAGAAGCGGCGAAGGCAGAGGACCACGTTCAAGGTCTTTTGGAAGGACGTGCTCTTCTCTTCACCTCAAACCGCTCGGAAGCCATTTGGGTACAGCCCCTGTCTCAAAACTTGAACCGATCGATTAATGTGCCGAACAATCAAAACATCCTTATCTCATCGCAAACCGGCTTCATCGAAGATATTATGACGAACGTGGGCTTGATCCGAAATGAGCTTCGTTCCGCACATCTGAAGCAATCGCTTGTGCTCGTCGGCTCTACGCACAAACAGCGTATGCTCATTCTATCTCTCGATAACACAGTGGATGCGGCACTGCTTGCGGATTGCGAGGCATCCATTCGTGCCCATGCCAACGAAGACTTCACCTCTACTCGCCAAGTAGCAAAGTGGCTTCGCCAGCAGCCGTTATGGAGCCCGCTCCCCTGCTATAACAGAACGGAGTCGCCTCATGAAGCCTGCCACTATCTGAAACAAGGCCGGATTGCGCTGCTGATCGAGGGTTACCCGGAAGCGCTCATCATTCCCGTACATCTTGCCGACTTATTTATCTTAGATACGGACCTAGACTTACCTTCAGCTCTTTCCGTCATGATTATTTTCTTCCGCGTACTTGGTGCGCTCATCGCCATAATCGCTCCTGCCGCTTATGTCGCATTAGTTTCTATCAATCCGGATGTCATGAAGCTGGAATTGATATATTCCATCGCCCGCAGCCGTGTCGGTGTTCCTTATCCATCGTTAACGGAAGCGCTCATCCTGCTCTTTATTATTGAAATGCTCCTGGAAGCTATCGTCCGATTGCCCAAGAGCATTGGCCCGGCCATGACGATGGTCGGCGGGATCATCCTCGGACAAGCGGTAGTCGAAGCGCAGCTAGTCAGCAATTTGCTGATTATCGTGCTTGCCGCCTCTACAATCGCCAACTTTACGATTATTGGCTATCAATTCGCGCTAACTGTTCGACTGTGGCGATACATCATGCTCTTTTTTGCCGCCTTGTTCGGCCCTCTCGGCATCGTTTGCGGCTTATTTTTACTGCTCTCCCTAATAAGCAATGTCACGATACTCAGCAAGCCGTTTATGCCTACCACAGCTCCGAGGGGAGGGAAACCGAATCGATGAAGCAAGGTATCTCGATCGCCGCTTTATTTATCGTGCTTCAATATGGTCTGCTCATGTTTATTTTCCCCCAGAGCATTATCCAGTCCCAACCCTCCGGTCATTGGTTGACAGTCGTGCTTGGATGGCTGCTCCAAGGCGTCTTGCTTCGCTTGCTCATAGGGGGATTTAAGGAAAGCAAAGAGGATCTGCTGCTGTGTTTCTTACAAACGAAAGCAATATCCCGATTCATCTGGCTATGGCTGATAACCATTAGCAACGTTCTGGTCATCACGATCATCATTCGCGGCCACTCCCAATTGCTCAAAATGTTATTTCTTCCGAATACGCCGATCTGGGTGTTAATGGCGCTCCTGCTCTTCTCGTCGTTATGTATTTCATATGCCGGGCGAAATTCGTTATT
Organism: Paenibacillus rhizoryzae; assembly: GCF_059686995.1. Classification (NCBI taxonomy): domain Bacteria; kingdom Bacillati; phylum Bacillota; class Bacilli; order Caryophanales; family Paenibacillaceae; genus Paenibacillus; species Paenibacillus rhizoryzae. The sequence continues at coordinate 316,848 of NZ_JCAALT010000004.1, forward strand.
GCGACTCTCCATTCTCGTAGGAATATTTGGACTTCCACTCATCATCATTAGCCTCGCGAGTACGTATGGCAATTTATCGCTAAACATGATCAGTCCGCTCGTACCGACATTTTCGTTCTTGGGGGAAGCGAAAATATTGCCTTTGTTCTTTATCTTCTCCCATACGATCGGTGTAATCGGTTTTTTTGGCCCGGTCTCTAACGTCTCAAAGCGCTGGCTCTGGGGAGCTTGGTGTTTTTCGTTGTTCTTTTATTTGATTATCGTTTATATCCCGCTTGGTATGTTCGGGCATGAAGGCGCAGCGCCGCTGCGATATCCGCTGATTATTGTCTTGGATTCCATCCGGGTAAATTGGTTTTTCTTTGACCGGCTCTCCTTGTTCTATGTGATGGCTGTCTTATTGAGCACACTAATGAACGTCACGGGGCTTCTCTGGCTCACCCGGGCAATGGCAAGCCGTTCATCGAGGTTAACCAAATGGATGACGAATCCGATCACGGTATCCGTGCTGGTCCTTATATTGGCACTGCTAATCGTAAATATGGGGGAGCTGGAAAAATTGTCAGAATGGGGAGCCCCTGCCCGATTTGGGCTAGTGCTGGCGATTGCGATAGCCGGAGCTTACTACCGAAGACAAGCGCGGCATAGGAGATGACCCGACTCGATGATCTTACGTCATTGTAAAACAGCGAATGTCCTCGTAAGCCTCTCCTGCGTACTGCTGCTGAGCGGATGTTGGGACAGCCATGATATCAATCTTCGAACCATGCCCATTATCGTTGGTATTGCGAAAGGCGAGTCTCAAGCCTTCGAAGTCACCTTGCAGATTCCAATTCCTGCCGAGAAAGCATTTTCGATCAAGACGATTTCGCATGAATCCAGTTCGGTCAGCTCAGCCTTCGATAATATGAGAGTCAATATCGAGAATTACATCGATATGTTGGATATCGAGATGGTCGTCTTTCATGAATCGGTCGCTGTCGAAGGGCTGGAGGATGAATTCAATAATGCCATCAGAACGAGAGGCATTCCGCCCCGATCATTAGTAGCCATTACGGATGCGAACATGAAGGAGCTGTTTACCAATACGAATCATGCCATTCAATCCGATGTGACGACTTTTTTTAAATACTCCAATAAAGCGGCCGGCTGGACACCTAAAACAGCCAAAACCAAACTGTGGGAAGCCTATGAATCAACGAAATCCTATACCGAAGACGTGATTATCCCCATTATTCGTCCAGGCAAGGAAACAGTGCTTGCCTTTCCCGGATCTGCCGTTATGCGAGAAGGTAAGATGGTCGGGCGCCTGGGAAAGGAAGAGACCCTGTTCGCTAACGTGGTTACAAACCGATATCACGGTGCTGCGATCGAGGTTCTAAAGAATGCAAATCTAATGATTCTAAGCGCTAAAACGAGATGGAAAGCTCGATTAACTAAAGAAGGGCCTGTATTAGACGGTAAGCTCTTCGTAAAAGCTGCCGTCACTGAAAGCAGAAAGGATGCCTCCGAAAGTGAATTAACCAAGGAAATGGAATCGTATATGACCGAGCAGCTGACACGGTTAACAGCCAAGCTGCAGAAATACAAGAGCGATCCCCTTGGTTTAGGCAATCACTTTAGAAGCAAGCTTCCGCTCAATGATCTGAAGCGTTGGCGAAGCGACTTTTATCCGAAGCTGAAAGTGAATTATCAGGTTAAAGTCGTCATCAACAATTTCGGAAATTTAGAGCAAGAGGAATGAATAAGGGCTGTCCCCGTGTGGGACAGCCCTATAGCCGCTTCCATTACTCCCAAGGAATTATGCTGTTTCCTCTAAGCCTCGCCAGTCCTTCTACGAAGAAGTAATCGCCGTAAATCAGCGGCACATCGACATTTTTGCGCTCCGGATAATGACTCGTGCCGTGCAAAATAAGTCCTTCCTCCTTCTCGTCGTCGAAGGCTCCGTAATTCCGGAAGAGCGACTCCAATATCCGCTCGCCTGCTTGCCTATAACTGCTCGATTCCGTTTCAGGAACAAGATCGGCGAGCAGCAATAAGCCGCATGCAGCACATGCCCCTGCGGAAGAATCGCGAAGTGTCTTCGTCTCGGATGGCGCGCGGAAATCCCATGCTGATACGGCGTCCTCGGGCAGCTGCGAGAGGAAGAAATGCGCCACTCGCTTGGCGGCATCGATATATTCTTGACGGCCCGTATGCTTCGCGGCCAGAGCAAGTCCATAAAGCGCCCATGCTGTCCCACGTGACCATGCAGATTCCGGGGCATAACCTTGGCCGCCAATATATTCCGCAACCTCCCCCGTCTGCGGGTCAAACCGTACGATATGCCGAACCGACCCGTCCGGCCGAATGAAATGTGCGAGTACGGTGCTCATATGTGCTTCGGCGATATGAGCGTAACGCGGATCGCCGCTTTCCCGCGAAGCAAAATATAGCAGAGGCAGATTCATCGCGCAATCGATGATCGCCAGACCTGCATTGTTATCGCCTTCCCGCCAAGGATTCCAAGCGCGGATATAATTGCCTTTTACATTAAAACGGCCTGCCAAGTGACTCGCTGCTTTGAGGGCTCGCCTGCGTGAAACTTCACCGCCGCCCAGCTTGTATTTGAATATGCTGGTTAGCGTCCACATGAAACCTGAATCATGATCAAGATGGTCGAAGCCGTCTAGCACTTCATCAAGCTTAAGCTCACATTGCTCCGCTAACGCTTGAAATGCTGGGTCGCCTTCACGCAGCAGCCACAGCATCCCAGGCCAGAACCCTGCCGTCCACCAATGCGGCTCCTCCAATCCATATCGGCCGCCCTGGCTTGCATGAGGGAATTCGGCTCCGATTCGGGCACTTGTTCGTTTCACCTTCAGAATCGTCTGCTCCCACGCTTCATTCACCCATTGCATCGATGTTGTTTCCGAATGTGCAGTCTCCGCCACGCCGAGTCACCTACCTATTCCAGAAATTTGAATTGAAACGCTAGCTGAAACTCGCTGCCCTCTATCCTTTCTACCCTTCGATCCAAGAAAATACGAGAAAAGCTTTCTTCCTTACCAAAGTGATTTGAGTAACTCCGCTCTTCAATCCGCACCTCGTAACAGCCCGGTTCGTACGCAAGCCGTACGGAATGCCTTTCACCTTGCAGCATAATTTCACCGTCGGCCATAAATTTCGGCTTGGAGCGGGTTATGATCGTCTCCGTTATAGGGGAGGGCTTCCCGGCAAAATGAAACGTATCCCGCAGTTCGAGAATCGGCCGTTCGGACTCCTTGTGCCAGCAGAATCGCCGCCGGTACGAAGTCAGCCCGCTTCTTGGATAACAAGAAGCCAGCTCCAATTCGAAGCGATCTTCCTCGTCACTGGTATGCGCTTCAAGCACAACTGCTGCACTTTGCGCGCCAACCTCTTGAAGATGCCCGCCAATGATCGGCAGCGAGTGACCTTGCGCTCCGTTGCAATCATAGGCGTAACGACCTTCGCCGAAGTAGTCTGCCGTATATTCACCGCTGCCAAGATCAGCCGCAAAAGCCGGGTCCCCATCTGCCAGCACTATAAAATGGCCAACGTCGATATGGTTATGCGGCTCCTGATTTGTTCCGCCTTTTGCCGCAAACCCAAAGCTGCCTGCAGCTGTTGTACAACGCGAAACGAGCCACCCCGCATCCGGCAGAAACCAGCTTCCGGGCTGCCAGTTCTTTGCTCTACTTACATGCGGCTTATACCAGATGAAATTGCGCAGGATATGGGCGAATCGCCAGCAATGATCATCGCCGAAGCTTGCCTGTACCGAGAGCGGAGGATATTCTACTTCCTCATAGTAGGAGGCCAAATAATCCGAGAGTCCGATATGAACATTCACAACTGGAACCGCATCGGAGAAATTAGCAGGCCGGTTGCGGGCAAGATAACAGCGCTGCTGAAACTGCGCAATTGCTCGCACCTTGTTATCGGCGAGCAGGTTGGCTTGGCCGCCAGTCCCGCGATTCAGCAGATCAGCGAAGGTAACAAAATAGCCGAAGCCGTAATTCCAATACCCCGGACCTTCGAGGCATGCACCATCCTCGCCAAAGCCGGACAGATAATGCCCCATAGTGATGATTGCTTTCTCTATGATTGCAGACAATCGATCGGAATCCGATTCGATGAGAAGCGCAGCAGAGGCAATGGAACCGGCACAGACCGACGCCCAGTTATGATCCGCCGTTTCCCAGTGGTACGGGCCATAGTTCAAATAAGGAACGAACAGGCGCCGATCCACTTCAAGACGTATTGCAGCCTGAAGCGGGATCGATAGATGCCTATCACCCGATATCGTTAAGATCTCTGCCAGCGCGAAACCGGTCTCTGCCGCGAACAGATCAATATGGCGATCGATCGCTTGACCTCTCATATGTGCGGGCAAACACCAAGTCGGTTCCTCTAGAACCGCAGCTATGATTTCCTCAAGAGCGCCGGAGTAGCGCTTCTCACTCGGATACAAGAAGTGGAGCATGGCGAAGGTTGCCAGCCTTCTTCTTCGCTGAAAGTAAACAGCTTCATATAACAACCGGTTCCCCGTTCGCTCATAGAGCCGATACAATTCAGGCGAAAGCTCCGGAACTGCTTCTTGCTCAAGAAGCTTCCCTTCCTGCTCTACTTCCCGTACCTTGTCTGCATAATGTGGTGAACCTGCGATCTCCTGCCACTTGGCAGCGCTGCTTGCATTTGCGCCGTACATACTCTCTTCGGCAGAATGCCGTTGTCGCTCCTCAAGCCAACTCTTCAACCTGTCCTTCGTCCAATCTATCGCCTCTGCCACACGCTCGCCTCCAGCTGAGTTGAACTAGTAAACTAGCGCGCCAGCCATCCGCCATCCACACAGAGGACGTGGCCGTTCATATAATCCGACGCAGCCGAAGCGAGGAACACGGCCGGTCCCTGCAAGTCTTTCGGCAATCCCCAGCGTCCTGCAGGGATCCGCTCCAGGATTGCTTTGCTTCGCTTCTCATCCGCCATGAGCGGAGCCGTATTGCGCGTATCGATATAACCGGGAGCGATCGCGTTTACTTGAATGCCTTTGCCGCCCCATTCATTGGCAAGCGCTTTCGTAATACCGGTCACGGCATGTTTGCTTGCCGTATAACCGGGTACATTGATGCCGCCTTGGAAGCTGAGCATCGAGGCAATATTGATAATTTTACCGCTGCCTCTGCTAATCATATGATTGCCTGCCAGTTGGCTGAGGAAGAAGACGGCGTTCATATTCAGATCGATGACATCGAACCAATCGGAACGCGAATGCGCTGCTGCCGGAGAGCGGCGAATCGTTCCGGCATTGTTGACCAGAATATCAACGCCGCCGAAATACGATGCCGCTTCATTAAACATCGGCTCCAAGTTATCGAGTTGACTTAAATCCGCCGAAATTTGGGCAGCAAGGCCGCCGCTGCCGCGAATCAGCCGAACCGTCTCATCGCTGTTCGAAGCGGATACGGCTACAATGGACGCACCCGCTTCAGCCAAACCGACTGCGATCGCTTGGCCGATCCCGCCTGATGTGCCGGTAACCAGCGCTGTTTTGCCTGTTAAGTCAAAGCTCATCCTCATGCTCCCTTCTCTCCCATAAGAAGTGTCGCTCCTTCTTGCCGGAACTGCTCTGCCGTCTCGTGCGAAATGCCGGAATCCGTTATGATCGCATTTACCTCGTTCAACTTGGCGAATGAGAAGAGCGCACCTTGACCGAATTTGTAATGATCCGCAACGACGTAGGAGGTCTTGGCTGTCTCCAGCCATGCCCGCTTAATGTCTGCCGATTCTCCGGAATAGATCGTAAAGCCGGACTGCGCGTGGATAGCCGTAGCGGATAGGAACGCCTTGGCAATGTTCAATTTGCGAATGTAGGCTGCTGCCTCAGAGCTGATCAGCATATTGCGGATTTGATAACCGCCCGGTACGACCAAACGAATCGACGTTCGGCGGGCCAGCTCCGCAATAATGTGAAGATCATTCGTGATGACCGTAAGCGGCTCATCCGGCAGCAGCTTGGCAATTGCAAGCGTTGTCCGCCCGCCATCCAAGGCGATAACCTCGTTAGCTTCAATGAGCGAGACCGCCAGCTCTGCAATCTCTTGATGCTCGGCTGTGTAGGGCGCTTCTTCTTGCTTCAGCGACATTATACCGAGCTGATTCTCCTGTGCCAGCACCGCGCCGCCGTGAATGCGCTGCAGCAGTCCCTTCTGCTCCAGCTTCGCCAAGTCCTCCCGAATGGTCTTGCCTGTTACCTGCAGCTGCTCGCTAAGTTCGGTGACCATCACTTCTCGGGAAGCGAGCAATAGTTCCATAATTTTCTCGTATCTGCGCAAAGGGTTCATCGGAAACCATCACTTTCATGCTGAATTGCAGCTTTATTTTAAGTCCTTCATCGCGACGGCGTCCATGTCCTCGAAGGTTTGATTCTCGCCTGCCATCCCCCATATGAACGTGTAGCTGTTCGTACCCACTCCGCTGTGAATCGACCAGCTCGGGGAGATTACCGCTTGTTCATTGCGTACGACCAGGTGGCGAGTTTCAGCCGCTTCGCCCATGAGATGAAACACCGCGCCATTATCGGGCATGTCGAAGTAGAAATACACTTCCGACCTGCGGTTATGCGTATGGCAAGGCATCGTATTCCACATGCTGCCCGGCTTCAGCAGCGTCATCCCCATCACGAGCTGGCAGCTTTGAATGCCTCCCGTATGAATATAGCGGTAGATGGTTCGCTCATTGGAGTTCTCCAAGCTTCCCAGATGATTAGGGGATGCTTCGCTGATCGCAGCTTTGACCGTCGGATACGTCTGATGCGCCGGAGCAGAATTCAAATAATATTTGGCAGGCTGCAAGCCATCTTCACTTGCGAAGCTGACATCTCTCGCGCCGCGGCCAATATATAGGCAATCCTTGCTGTCCATGGCATAAACTTCTCCGTCCACCGTAACCGTGCCCTTGCCGCCGACATTAATAATCCCAATCTCCCGGCGCTCCAGAAACGTAGCCGCGCCGATCGTTGCAGGATCGACTGCGAGGTTCACCGAACCTCTCACCGGAACTGCGCCGCCGATAATAAAACGATCCACATGAGAGTAGCTAAGCTTGAGTTCGTCAGGGGCGAATAGCTGTTCAATCAGAAACTCTTCACGAAGGCGAGTCGTATCAAAAGCTTTAACTTCATTGGGATGCGAAGCATAACGGATTTCCATGTGGGCATGATCTCCTTTTGCGTTCATATAAGTTCATTTGGTAATTTATAAGTTCATATTAAACAACGGCAGCTCATTGCGCAAGAAGAAAAATCCATTTCCGTTTAAATAAGTTTTTGCCTCTCTGAATACGCTTCCTCTTCTATCCGAATGGGATGGATTTGTCATCGAACACAAGTTACAATACGTTGTGAGAGGATTGCGTCAATTGCCCGCAGTCAGCCTAGCAAGGAGGATATCGTTGTGCCTACATTGAAAGATATCGCTGAACGCGTAGGCGTTTCTATTTCGACAGTTTCTCGGGCCTTTAGTGACGACACGAGCCGACCTGTGAGTGAGGAAACGAAACGTAAAATAAGAAGTGTCGCTGTCGAACTGGGATACAAGCTTGCTGATTCAGACCATCCTGAGGCTCAGAGCAGCACGCCATTGAAGCAAGTCGTATGTATCATCCCCCAGTCCCTTATGGGAGATCATCCTTATTTCTCGCAAGTACTGGAAGGCTTCCACAGGAAAATGAGTGAGCTAGGGCAGCCCCCGGTCATCGTTCGTACCGTTGAGGAATTGAAGGATACGCAGCGTCTTGCAGCCATGCTTGGAGAAGCAAACGTGAAGGGAGTTCTCGCTGTCAGCTGGTACGATGAAGAATTTTTCGAGCTGATGCAGAACGAAGGTGTCGTCCTTCTTGGCGTGAGCTTAAATGATGAATCCTTGTCTGTGCCGGTAGTCGACTGCGATCGCGTAGCTGCAGCCCGAATGGTTATTCGCCATCTTGTGGAGCAGGGGCATACGAGAATCGGTTACATAGGCGGACCCGCCTTCTACCGAAAGATGGAGAACGATGAGCGGTATATCGGCTATCAATTCTCTATGTTGCAGTCCAATCTCACCATCAATCCGGATTGGGTCATCGACACCAACTGGAACGTGAACGAAAGCTATACCCAAATGACCCAAATGCTCCTACGCGTACCGAAGTCCAATTGGCCAACCGCCATTTTCTGTGCGAGCGATATGCTTGCTATCCCCGCCATGCGAGCCGCTCTGGAGAAGGAATGCCGCGTTCCGGAGGATATTGCCTTTGTTGGAATGGACAATATTGCCTTCGCTCAATATACATCTCCACCACTTTCATCTATTCATGTTCCTAAATTTGAAATCGGCAGTATAGCGGCGAAGGCGATGGTGGATTACTTAGATGGTCACTTTTCGATTCCGCCCAAAATATTGCTTCCGTGCTCCTTGATCGTCAGAGAGTCATCAGACTATCATCGAAGTGCGAACTAATTTGTTCGTCTAATTAAGTTGTTCACTTTAGAATGCCCGACGGCTAGCGCCGTTGGGCTTTTTAATTTGCACAAACACCAAATCCAGCCATTTTTTTATCCAAAAAACCGATGTGGTCCCACGTGTAATTAGGCACATTTTTGGATAAAAGACCGAATAGTTTGGATAAAATTTATGCAAAACTTTATGAAAATCGATCACCAAACATATTGAAAGCGCTTAATCTTATGATAGAATATTGAAATATAACCGATGAAAAGGAGAAAATCCAGCGTTTTCAGTGGATCACCCCTCTATCCAAACAGTCCGCAACATTATCCAAAAATATTATATTTTTTGGATAAAAACATTGACAATTTGTTTCCACCGCTCTTATGATAGGTGCATGTCATGAAACATCACATAAAGATCGATCGGCGAGGCGCACAAAGATTAAATTACAGACGAGGTGATAAGAAATGGCTATCCGAACTGCCCAGGCTCTGCAAAATCCCATTCGGACGACTGCCAAAACGGGAAAGAAAAAAGCCTTTTGGAATCGTATCTTTCGAAATTGGCAGCTCTATCTGCTCATTTCACCTGTTCTCGCCTACTTCATCGTGTTCAAGTACATCCCCATGTACGGTGTTCAGATTGCATTCAAGGATTTCATTGCGAACAAAGGGATTTGGGGAAGCCCCTGGGTTGGCTTCGACCATTTTCATCGGCTATTCAATAGCTACTTCTTCAAACGCTTAATCAGCAATACGGTTGGTCTCGGCCTTTATTCACTCGCAGTAGGATTTCCAATTCCGATCCTCCTCGCTCTTCTGATGAACGAAGTTCGAGCAGCCAAGTTTAAGAAATTTGTTCAAACCGTTACCTATGCGCCACACTTCTTATCCACCGTTGTAGTGGTTGGCATGATGATGATGTTCCTGAATCCACGGTACGGTCTAGTCAATACCATGATCGAACTGTTCGGGGGCAATCCGATTAACTTCCTCACCGAGCCCTCCTGGTTTAAAACCTTATATGTGATGTCCTCTGTCTGGCAGACGACAGGCTGGAGCTCTATCATCTATCTGGCCGCACTCGCCGGCGTAGATCATCAATTGCATGAAGCGGCTCGCGTAGACGGTGCAACCCGGCTGCAGCGCATTTGGCATATTAACATCCCCAGCATTCTGCCGACAATTATCATTCTGTTTATCTTGGAGCTCGGAAACGTGATGTCGATCGGCTTCGAGAAGGTTCTTCTTATGCAAAACACGTTAAATATGGGCAGCTCGGACATTATTGATACCTACGTCTACAGAAGCGGTATTCAGGAGGCAGATTTCAGCTTCTCAACCGCAGTCGGACTATTCAGCTCCATCATCAATTTCGCCCTTCTGGTCAGTGTCAACTCGATATCCAAACGGCTCAGTAAAACCAGCTTATGGTAAGGAGGTATACGAATGGCTGATCAGACCCGAGGTGACCGCCTCTTTAGCTTCATAACGTATTCGGTGTTGATCCTTGTCGTGATTGCCGTGCTTTATCCGCTTGTGTTTGTCCTAAGTGCCTCATTCAGCGATCCCCAATACATAATGAGCGGCGAGATTCTGGTTTGGCCGAAAGGATTGACGCTGGATTCCTACAGTAAAATCTTCCATAACAGCGACATTGTCCGAAGTTTCGGCAACACGCTTCTGTACACCTCGCTTGGTACGTTCATTAATCTGCTGATGACGATATGCGGTGCTTATCCATTGTCGCGGCGTGATTTTGTCGGACGCAATGTGATCATGGCCCTGCTCGTATTCACGATGTTTTTCAGCGGAGGCCTCATCCCGACCTTCATTCTCGTCAAGAAGCTCGGCATGCTGAATACCCTGTGGGTTATGGTCATTCCAAGCGCGGTATCGATCTGGAATATTATCATCATGCGTACATTCTTCCAGCAGACCATTCCCAGCGAGCTGCAGGAAGCGGCCACAATCGATGGTTGCTCCAATTTTCAAATTTTGCGCAAGGTAGTCCTGCCTTTGTCCATGCCTATCATTGCAGTAACGATTCTTTTCTATGCGGTCGGACATTGGAATGCGTTCTTCAATGCCCTCCTCTACTTATCTGATAAAAGCAAGTTCCCGCTGCAGCTCATTCTGCGCGAAATCCTTATACAAGGTCAAACGGATGACATGATCAAAGCGTCTACGGAGTCCGCAATTAAGCAGCAGCGCGCCGTTGAAGGCATCAAGTACGCCGTTCTCGTCGTGGCTAACATTCCGATGCTCATCCTCTATCCCTTCCTGCAGCGTTATTTTGTAAAAGGCATTATGATTGGCGCCATAAAAGGATAATTCCTTTGCGTGGATATAAATTGGATGGCTAAGGGAGGAAGAAACAATGAAGGTTGCAAAAATGGGGAGTATTCTGTTGACCTGCGCTCTATCGGTATCCATGGTCTCTTCCTGCAGCAGCAATAGCGGGAACAACAATGGCAATGGCACCGGCTCCGCGACAAACAATGAAACGAGCGCACCTGCAAGCACAAAAGAAGTAGCTGGGCTGAACACCGCTGGCTTCCCGATCGTGAATGACAAAATTACGGTGAAGGGGTTCGCAGCGAAGCTATTTGCCAATGCGGACTGGAACAATTTGAAGCTGTGGCAGGAATACGAGAAGATGACCAACGTTCATATGGTTTGGGACACCACACAGAAAGACAGTCTCAAGGAAAAACGGAATATTTTGCTCGCAGGCGGCGAATATCCCGAATTGTTTTATGCGTCCGCTTTCTCCCGCTCCGATCTGTTCAAATACGGGAAGCAAGGCGTATTCGTACCGCTCAACGACCTAATCGATAAATATGCACCTAATTTCAAAGCACTCATGGATAAATACCCGATCATCGGAAAAGGCATTACGATGCCGGACGGTAATATCTACGGTCTTCCGACTATCTATGATCCTGAATTCAAATCTGTTTTCTATAACACGCCATGGGTCAAGAAAGAATGGCTCGACAAGCTGGGCATTGCAGAGCCGCAAAATCTGGATGACTTCTATAACATGCTGAAAGCCTTCAAGGAGAAGGATCCTAACGGCAACAGCAAGCAAGATGAGATTGCTTGGGGCGGTGTAGGTACAACCGGTCTGCTTGGATACTTGAAGGGCTCCTTCGGTCTTAATAATCACGGCAACTCCAATGCTTATGTCGATACGGATCCTTCAACAGGCAAGCTTCGCTTCGTTGCAACGGACCCCAACTACAAGGAGCTGCTCCAATATGTAAACAAGCTGTACAAGGATGGTCTGTTGGAGAAGGATATCGTTTCCGTGCAGAGTGAAGAAATTGACGCCAAAGGAACAGGCGGTCTTCTTGCAGTCATCGACAACGTAGATCCTGTAGCCATTTACAATCAGCAAGGCTATGTCGGTCTTCCGGTGCTGAAAGGACCTCACGGCGATCAGACCTATACGTATATCGGTTCTCCCCTAGGAAACATCGGGATGTTCGTACTGACGGATAAAGCTAAGAATCAAGAGGCGATGATGCGTTGGATGGATTATTTCTACAGCGAGGAAGGCATCAAATTGTTCTTCATGGGCTGGAAGGATCAAACGTACAAGGAGCAAGCAGACGGTACGGTCGACTACACCGATGAGATCAAGAACAATTCAAACGGCCTCTCGCTCGATCAAGCAGTCAGCCAATATTTAGTATGGCCTGGCGGCTACTATCCGGGATTTGTAAAGCAGCAGTTCTTTAAAGGCGCAGAAGGACTTCCAACGTCGGTAGAGAATGCGAAGAAATCCGAAGCACTTACACTTAAGCAGGATCAAATTTGGCCGGCATTCAATTTCACTGGCGAAGAGCAGACCGAGCTTACGACACTTGCTACCGATATTCAAACTTACGTAGATGAGATGAGAGATAAATTCATCGTAGGCAACGCTTCTTTCGATGAATGGGACAATTATGTTGCCACACTTAACAAAATGGGACTTGATCGTTATATCGCAATCTACCAAGCTGCACTGGATCGTTTCACATCCCAATAAATGAACTCCGCGGTGCGAAGCTTCTTGACTGCGAGTGAATGACATAAGAAGAAGGAGCACGAAGCTAATGAGTCCATTAACTGCTGTATTGATTGGTGCCGGATCCAGAGGTGCAGGGGGCTACGCGCCTTTTGCACTGGATTATCCGCATGAGCTGAAGTTTGTTGCCGTAGCGGAAGCTGATCCGGTACGCCGTGATAAAATGGCGCAGGCGCATGGCATCCCGCCCGAGCACTGCTACGAATCCTGGGAGGGACTGTTGGCACAGCCCCAGCTTGCTAACATTGCCGTCATTTGCACGCAGGATCGGATGCATTATGAGCCCACGATGCAAGCGTTGAATACGAAATATCACGTCCTTCTAGAGAAGCCGATGTCGCCGGACCCGCTTGAGTGTCTGGATATGGAACAAGCGGCCAAAGACAATGATCGTCTGTTATCCATCTGTCATGTGCTGCGGTATACGCCCTTCTGGTTAACAATCAAACAGGCGATTACGGATGGGCGAATCGGGGAGGTAGCCTCCATTCAATTGAACGAGAATGTAGGATATTGGCACATCGCGCACAGCTTCGTACGCGGCAACTGGAACAATTCGGACAAATCCAGTCCGATGATATTAGCCAAATCCTGTCATGATATGGACGTTCTCTCCTGGCTCATGGACAAACCGTGCACCCGTGTCAGCTCCTTTGGTTCCTTGATGCACTTCAACGCTGACCATGCTCCCGAAGGCTCCGCGGAGCGTTGCCTTGACTGCTCGGTTGAATCTACCTGTCCGTATTCGGCACCTCGATTCTATTTGAGCAATCAGTTCAAAGGCTGGGCACGGCATTTCACGCCGGATCTGGTTAAGGAAAATATTGTTCAAGGTATGCGGGAGACCGACTATGGCCGCTGCGTCTATCGAAGCGATAACAATGTCGTTGACCACCAGGTCGTGAACATGGAATTCGAAGGCGGCGCCACGGCGATGTTCAGCATGTGCGGCTTTACGTTCGAGCAGGAGCGAAGGATTCAAATTATGGGCACGCGGGGCGAGCTTCGGGCGGAAGAGGATAAAATTACGCTGTATGATTTTCTGACTCATCAGAAAACGGAAATTACGATTCCTCCCCAAACAACGGGACACGGCGGCGGTGATGCCGGAATCGTCCGCAGCTTCTTAAATGAAGTGCGGCACTACAACGGTCAGGAAGGCTTAACATCAGCTGCCGCATCTGTTCGCAGTCATTTAATGGCGTTTGCAGCAGAGGAATCACGCCTGAATGGCGGCAAGACGATTGTGCTAACGGATTATGCGAAAGACTTGATTGCAGCCAAATAAATAAGCCGAGCATATCAAAGGAGGAGCAAGCGTTATTCTTGCTCCTCCTTTCTGTTTAGCGGTACCTTTACACAAGCCTCTACGATTTCACCGTAATCTGCATCCCTTTAATAAAGTTCTTCTGAAGGGCAAAGAACAGAATAAGCGTCGGAATCGACGTTACCACGATGCCCGCCATCAGCGTAGTAATGCCAGTCGAGATATAGGTACCCTGCATAGCGGCAAGTCCCGACATGATCGGACGAATATCATCGCTTCGCGTTAAGATTAGTCCGAAGATGAGATCATTCCAGATAAACGTGAACTGGAACAAGAACAAGACAGATATCGGCGGCACCAAGAATGGAAATATGATCCGAAAGAGAATGGCGATAGTCGAATAGCCGTCCATTTGCGCCGCTTCCACATATTCACGCGAGATCGTTGTCATGAAGTTACGCAGCAAGAACACGCAGAACGGGATACAGATGGCAGTATAGAACAGACACATGCCAAAGAACGAATCATAGATACCCACTTTCTGATACCCCGAGAATAACGGAACCAGATACATTTGGAAAGGAAAGATTGTGCCGCTATAGATCAGCAAGAACCAGTAGAAGGAACCCTTTAAGCGAAGGACAACCAAGCCGTAAGCAGCAAAGACCGAGATTAGAATACTAGCTGAAGCCCCCACTACACCATAAGTAAAGCTGTTCTTCACATATTTGGTGAGTTTCCCTGCATTCAACGCTTCCTCTAAGTTCTGAAAGAGGTGAAAGCTCTTCGGCCATGCCCACATACTTCCATTCATGAAATCGCCTATCGATTTCGTCGAATTCATCAGGACTAATATAACCGGTGCAATCCATAATATGGATAATGTGATGATAATGATATATTTGATCCCATTTGCAAGCTGTTTCATGCCCTCAATCCTCCACTATCGTTTTCTTCAAATAGAACCAAGATGCAACAATGGATAATACCGTTAAGAGAATAGAGATCGCCGCACCTTGTCCAAAGTGGAACAGCATGAAGGATTCACGATACATCGTAACAGCCAGCGTTTCCGAAGAACGATAAGGCCCGCCTTGCGTCATGACCCAAATGATATCGAATGTCTTAAAGCTATTAACCAGCGCTAGCCCCAGCACAACAATCGTGACCGGATTTAAGAGAGGCAGCGTTATTTTCCAGAACATATGGAACCGATTCGCACCGTCAATCGCGGCAGCCTCGAACGGATCCTTCGGCAAGGATCCTAAACCAACGAGAAACAGCAGCATATTCGTGCCGGCTCCCTGCCAGACGGAAGCGACGAGCATGGCGAATGTATTATAGTAAGGCGTACGCAGCCAATCCTTAGCCCAGGATTCAAGCCCCATATGGGTGAGAAGATAGTTGATTCCGCTCGAGGAGAACAGAAAGATCCAAATGACACCGACAACTGTCAGCGACATGGCGTATGGCAGATAGAATAGATTTTTGAAAAAACGTTGTCCCTTAATTTGCTGCAGCAGAATGCTGAGCAGAAGTCCAAGCCCAACCGGCAGGATCAGAGACAATGCAACCCACATAAAAGTATTCTTGAGCGAGGTAATATATGTAACATCACTAAACACTTCGATATAGTTACTCAAACCGACCCAGTGAGACCTCGTTAATCCATCCCAATCCGTAAAGCTGATAAAGAACGTGTAGATAACGGAGGAAACAAAAAAAACAGTGATCATCAGGGCGGCAGGTAATACATAAAGCAAGGCTTCTCCATGTTTCTTGAAGTAGTTCATCTTGTCACACTCCCATAGGTCCCGATAATAAGCAGGGTTAAGAGGCAGCTAACGCCCCTTAACCCTATCGACTATTATTTATGTTCTGCCCAGTACTTATCTGCTTTCTTCTGGATGTTGTTCAGGACATCCATATATTGATCCGGGTTAAGCATGAAGCGGATAAATTCACTTGAACCGTACTCGGAAAGCTCGGATGGAGTCGCTTCCCAGTAACGTGTGATCGCCGTATAGTTGTCTTTGGAAATGTTGTCGACAAGCGCTTTGATCGTTGGGCTGCTTGCTTCCACATCTTTACGAGTCGGCACGCCGCCGAACACTTTGAGCAGCTTTTCATTCGTTTCTTTTTTCGTTAAGGAAATGGCAGCTTTAATGGCATCATCGCGGTTTTTGGCATTTTGCGATACTAGGAACGGTGTAATCTCAGAGATGACGGTATGACCGGCTTCCGGCTTAATGGCTGGCATGATGAACGAGCCATAGCCTTCTTCAGGTTTCAAACCTACGCCGTTCAGGAAGCTCTCGTACCATGTTCCAACCAAGTACATGCCGATTTCGCCTTTCACGAATGCTTGCGGAATTTCGGCATCCATTGTCATCGGTTTCGAGAAGTAACCTTTGTCGTACATCGATTTCCACAGCTCCATTACTTCTACCATTTCCGGATCCGTGTATTTCGCTTGACCGACAACGAGCTTATTGTAGAAATCAGGATACGAGTGGATCAGCAGATCCTCGAACCAGATAAAACCGTTCCAAGTATCTTTGATCGAAGTCCCGAATGGGGTAATGTTCTTCGCTTTCAGCGTATCGCTGATTTTCATCAGTTCATCCCAAGTTGTAGGCGGTGTTAAGCCATTATCTGCGAATACCTTCTTATTGTAGAAGATCGTCCAATAATGCGCAGAAGCCGGAATTCCGTAAACCTTGCCATCGACCGTCAACGGACCTGCGAGTGAAGGCAGAATGCCATTGCCATCCGCGCTAAGCTCTTTCCATTGCTCTGTCATATCGGCCAGGTTGCCGCTGTCCGCGAGCTCTTTTAATTTATAGCCGTTCCACCATTTGAAGAGATCGGGTGCTTCTTGTGTCGTAAATCCAATACGCACCGCCGTTTGATAAGCCGTTGTGTCCGTGTAAGGAACCCCTTCGAAGGTTACGTTATCTGATGTTTGAACGATAGGGTTGATGTCCTTTATGTAATCGGTAAGTGGCGCGAAATCATAGTAGAATTGCGCTTTGATCGGCTTTGCTTCTTCAGCTGCCGGCGCATTATTTGTCGTATTGTTTGTAGTCGCCGCCGTATTGGTTTCTGACGCTGCAGTGTTGTTCGAGCCGGAATTGTTGTTGCTTGAGCAGCCAGCTACCACAAGAGATAAGCTTGACAGCGCTACCAAACTGCTAAGCACCACGTTTTTCTTCTTCATTCTTTGGTTCCCCCCATTTGTTTTGACTGGACCATGTGAATTGTCTACTGCTTCATTGTATAGGGGGATCGCTTAGGTTCCCATCTAGGAAATATAGATTATCTTGGAGTATTTATAGTTCTGTATTCTTGAGGTGATGCGCCGCAGTATTTCTTGAACAGGGTAGAAAAATAAGCCGCGTCGTTATATCCCACCATTTCGGCAATTTGATAGGTTTTCAAATCGGTGTGGACTAACTGTTTCTTGGCTTCTGCCATCCGCACCGCGGTTAAGTATTCAATGATGCTTTTACCTGTCTTCTTCTTGAACATCACGCTCAAATAAGCCGAATTCATGTAGATGTATTCCGAGATCGAAGTTAACGTTATATTCTCGCTGTAATGCTCCCGGATGTACTTCATCACTTGCTCTGACGTCCGATTCTCGATTTTCCCCTTCTTGCTGTCCGAGCTGATCTCCTTAAGCACCTTGATTAAAGGATTCATCCTCGCATAGAAGGAATCTGCCGCCTCCATCATGCCGATTTCCGCGCCGAGATCATACTCCTGATCCCCAAGTTCCTTCACGCAATGGCGCAGCAAAGAATGGAAAACAATCCTCACTTCTTTCTCCATGCTCGCAACAGCGTCTAGCGACAATTCGGCTTGCTTCAGCCCTTCATACCATTGCTTGAGCCGCTCGATAACGCTATCTGCTTGCTCCAGATCGAACAGCTCAGCCAATTGGTCCATATAGGGTTTAATGGAATGGTTCGTATTATGGCTTGCGTGAGAATAGAAGATTATGAAATGACTGTCGGAGATGAGACGGTACTTCAGAACCCGCGTCGCTTCTTGATAACCGATCGACAGCTTCCGCAGGTCATGCGTATTCGATATGCCGATCGAAACGGTTATTTTCAATAGCTCTCTGCTTTTCATTACGATCTGGCTGCATAATGCAAGCACGATTTCTTCGTCCACAACGCCTTCGTACAGCACGATCAGCGCTTCCTGCTCGTCATAATAGCAAGGCGCATAACCTGTTAACTCCTCTACGATATTGTGGAGGGCATATTTCATTAATGTCCAATCACTTTTGCCATATTTATTCTTCGTCTCCAGCTTCTCTTCAATTTGAATCGCGAATAGCGAATAGCTGGCCGCCTTCAGTCGTATGCCAATATTCTCAGCTTCGGTTAGGATGGTCCCTACCTGCTGCACCTTATCGCGCTGAATAAAATTACGCAGAAACTCATGCCTGATGAGATACTGATTCTGATTCAGAATCCCCTTGAGCTTCACTTCTTCGAGCATTTTCTTCTGCACAGCGGAAAACTCAACTTCTATCTTCCCCAGCAGCTCTAGGAGATCGTGATACATGATGGGCTTTAAAATATAATCCTTACAGTTCAATTTGAGCGCTCGCTTGGCGTACTCAAAATCATCGTATCCGCTTAACACGATGGAGCGTATGTTGGGGTTCACCTGCATGACTTCCTCCAAGAGCTGCAGCCCGTCCTTCTTGGGCATCCGAATATCCGTTATGATGAGATCCACACCGATATGAGAGAGCTGCTCCAATGCTTCTTCACCATTGCTGGCCACCGCAACGACTGAGCCATTCAAGCCCATCCGCCCAATCATCTTCACAAGCCCCTCGCGGAGCAGATCTTCATCTTCAACGATCATGATCCTCATTGTGCAGCCTCCTAGGGATTTCGATATAAAATGATGTTCCTATTCCTTCTGTACTTTGCAGCGTGAATTCGAAATCCCCTTCGTACGAAAGCGCGATGCGATTGTACACATTTTGCAAGCCGATGCCGCCAGACTGATCCTCGTATTCCCTCAGCTTCATCATCGTTGCATTGACAGTCTGCTGATCCATGCCGACGCCGGAGTCCTTAACCGAAATAAACAAACGACTATCGCCGGAATCCGCCAGCTTCTCACCTACATGAATGTTGACCAGCCCTTCTTTCCCTTTCGGAACAATCCCATGGATAATCGCATTCTCCACGATGGGCTGAATCAATAGCCGAATGACCAGCCAATTATTGACGCTTTCGTCGATTTGCAAGTCGAACTGAATGAATGGGAAGCGGAATTGCATAATCCGAATATACGTCCGGATATAATCGCATTCTTGCCGAACCTCGACCCACTCCTCCTGGCTGCCGATCGAGTAGCGCAGCAGCTTGCCGAGCAGAGAGGACATGTCCGAAATTTTATAGTTCTCGTCAAGCTCCGCCTGCATGGTGATCGCACTTAAGGTGTTGTAGAGAAAATGAGGATTAATCTGCGATTGCAGCGCCTCGATTTCCGACTTCTTGCGCCTTCGCTCCGTATCCGTAACCGTGTCGATGAGATTATGTATTCGCCGAACCATGAGGTTGAAGCTGTTCGATATCATGCCGATTTCATCCTTGCGCTTGAAGCTGATCGTATCGATAATGAAGTTTGTTTTCGAAGCCTGCTGCATAATCTTGCTTAATTTCCAGAGCGGCCGCGTAATGCGATAGCTGAGCAGATAGACAATGACCATGGTCAACAGGATGAAGACGATATTTGCGAGTAAAATCCATTTGCGAAGCTGATCCACCTTCTGAAATAAGAGATGCTCCGGGACCATGCCGACAAGCTTCCAACCGGTTAATTCCGAATCATAGCTGACGTGGAATTGCTGCTCTTGGTTGTTCCAATCCATCCGCTCTCCGGTCCTCTTCCCGTTCAGATCGAAGATGACGCGATCTGATTTGTCTAGGATCAGTAAATCACCCTCCTGCAAGAAGTTCTCGTTGTCCTCCTGCGTAAGGAAATTCAATTGAAAAGCGAGCTGGATCGTTGCCGTAACGTGAAAGGTATTCGGGTTGATAATCGTGCGCGTTACCGAGAATACAGTTTCCCCATCCGCTAACTTAACCGGCGGCCAAACAAGGCTGCCCCCATTCAGTTCACGGGTGCGATCGATCCAATCTTTATTCGCTTCCACATAATCCTTGCCCAGATGAAAGCGGTTACCATTTATGTCGACAAAATTAACGGCATAGATGTTATCATCCATTTCTCTGAGCATCGACAGCCAACCATTGATTTGCACACGTTCATCATAGGGATAACCGTACAGGCCATGCTTATTAGTCCGATGTCTTTCGAAAATGCTCATTAACGTACTATCGTATTCAGGGTTTTTGGTTATTCCGGTGACAAGCTGAATATAACTATCCATCGTTCGCCCCGAGTTATTCGTGATGCCTTTCAGCCACGTGATGGCATCCTTCTGCATCTGAGTCTTTATGGTAGAGAAGGTAAGGAAATTGATGAGGACCGATGGCAGCAGCACGGTCAGGAGGATAACGAGCATTAACCGATGCTGGAAGGACAGAGGTTTCCGAATCATGATCGTCTCCTTATTTGACAAAATTCGCGTTAATTCAAGTATGCTTGAATTTTGCAGAAAGTAAATATCCGTTTACAAGGAAACGCGAAAAAAACCGCTTCATTCCCTACTAGGAAATGAAGCGGTAGTTTTGGGATTAATTTACACCCAGTACAGTAAATCCGTAAGCAGGCAGTGTTACCGTGTAGCTTGATGACGTGATAGCAGTTGCTCCGCCGCCATTTAAGAGGTCTATCGGAGTCTGCGAGGTGCTGATATCCGTGTTTGCCAGATTAACCGTAATCGTCTGCGCGGAGTTCTGATCCTTCAAGATAACAAGCGCTTTGCTGGAACCGGTCTTGTTCGTTCGTTTGAACGCGTAATACTTGTTATTATCATTCGTGCTCAGCTTCACTCTTGAGCCATACGGTGACAGCGGTATTTCTTCACTTCGTCGCGCCATTCCTGGTTAGCGAAATTATAAGAAGGAAAATCCCACTGCGGGGTTGCCAGATTATCGCCCCGGGTGTAGTTGAATAATTATGGGGATTGTGCCCCCATGCCAGCTCGATAAGCGGTATATCCGCTTATCGTTGCCCAAACCGTCCAAATGACACTCCATTAGCGGAATAGCCGCTTATTACGCCGAAATTCTTGCAAAACTAGCTTCAATCTCCCACTTGCTAGCTCAATAAGCGGTATATCCTCTTATCGCTGCCCAAACCGGCCAAATGACACTCTATTAGCGGAATAGCCGCTTACTGTGCCTACACGGTTAGTTTTCGTGCTGAGAGTCGGTTTTTGCGACTCTCAGCATCATTTCGGCGGAGTTTTGCTGCTGAGAGTACGATTTTAAGACTCTCAGCAGCAGCCGGTATCTCTTTTAGGTTTGGTTTTCGTGCTGAGAGTCGGTTTTTGCGACTCTCAGCATCATTTCGGCGGAGTTTTACTGCTGAGAGTACGATTTTAAGACTCTCAGCGGCCGCTGGTACAAAAAAAGGAACCCAGCCCCAAGGCTGCGTTCCTTCTCCTAACCTATTCTTTATACGGATCGATCGTTTGGATCGTACCGTCCTCATTGTAATGCAGCTCCGTGAATTTCACGCTGCGTTTATGATCGACTCCGCCGGATAGGGAGGCATCATGGTAGAACAGATACCATTTGTCCTGAAATTCCACGATGGAGTGATGCGTTGTCCAGCCGAGAACCGGCGTTAGGATCGTGCCTTTGAACACAAACGGCCCTTCCGGATTGTCGCTCACGGCGTACACGAGCTTATGCGTTGTTCCTGTGGAGTAGGAGAGATAATACATGCCGTTATAGTTGTGCATCCAAGGTCCTTCGAAATATCGGCGATCCTCGTCTCCTGCCAGGATCGGATTACCATCCTCGTCTACGATCGAAATTTCCTTCGGCGCTTGTTTGAACGTCAGCATATCGTCGCTCAGCTCTGCTACTTGAGGTCCTAGTGCCGGAGCATTCGCATCCGGCCCGGCAGCATCAGGCAAGTAAGTGCCGGTCTGCCACTTCTCCAATTGGCCGCCCCATAAGCCGCCGAAATACATATATGCTTTGCCATCATCATTCACGTATACCGCAGGATCGATGCTGAAGCTTCCCGGAATGTAGTTTTCCTCTGCCTTGAACGGACCAGTAGGAGAAGTGCTTGTTGCGACGCCAATACGGAAGATGCCATCCTTGTCTCTAGCCGGGAAGAACAAATAGTACAGGTTATTCTTAAAAGCAGCGTCCGGTGCCCACATTTGCTTCGACGCCCAAGGCACGTTTTTCACATGAAGCGCTTCTCCGTTATCCACGCAAGGCGAATCTATATTGTCCATCGACAGCACATGATAATCTTCCATCGCGTACTGATCGCCGTTATCGTTAGTCGGTCCGTCATGGTCGATGTCATGGGAAGGATAGATATACAGCTTCCCTTCAAAAACATGGGCAGATGGATCTGCCGTGTATATGTGCGTGACAATTGGTTCGTTAGGTAACGCTGCTCGTGCTTTTGTGTTCATCTGATAAACACTCCTTCTCTATTGCGTAATCGCTTTCATCCTATTATAGAAATGATTTCGCATCACTTCATCAGGTAAACTATTGAACTTACTTATAAAACTTTAGAACTTGCTCTTAGCCTTTAACGGAACCGGCCGCTATTCCTTCCACGATACGATTGCTCAGCAGGAAGAAAATAACCAGAATGGGCAGGATACTGATCATGAGCGTCGCACCGATCGCGCCCCAATTCGTCGTATATTGCCCGACGAAATTCTGGATGCCGACCGTCAACGTCTTTTTCGTATCATCGCTTAGGAAGGTGTTCACGAAAATAAATTCGTTCCAGTTATAGATCATGTTGATAATCGCGGATGTAACGCTGACAGACGCGGTCATAGGAAGAATGATGGAGAAGAACATCCGATTGACGCTGCAGCCATCCATAATCGCCGCTTCTTCCACCTCGCGTGGAAGGGAATAATAGAAGCCGATTAGAATCATGATCGTGAGCGGTAGGTTAAAGGCGATGTAAGATAAAACGATGCTAAGCTGGGAATCCGTCAGGTGCACGCTTTTGAACAAACTGAATAACGGGATCAGCGTGGAATGGACAGGAATCATCATGGCGATCATGAACAGCGCCAATACTGCCTTATGAAGTCTCCATTTCATTCGTGTCATCGCGAAGGTAACGAAATTAGCAAGCAGGACCGTTAGGATAACGGATGCAGCCGTAATCCACAAGCTGTTTACGAAGTACCGGCCAATGCTTCCTTGAGACCATACCGTGGCGTAGTTGCTCCAGTGCAATTTCTCCGGCAAGGCAAATGGAGAAAGATTGAATATTTCCTGATTGTTCTTCAGCGAGAACAATAGCAGCCAGACTAGCGGCAGCAGTTGGAGTACCGCCGTGAGGACGAGTAACGCATATAGAATGCCGTAGCCGATATGGCCGCCAAACGAACGGGATGAAACTTTCAATTCGGGACGGCGAATAGCGGTAGTTATACCGGACAAGGGGATCTCCTCCTGGTTAAGAATATTGAATGGTGTCTTTTGTCGCCGTCAACCGCCGAATCACCCAAGTAGCGATTAAGCAGATCACGAGCAGGAAGAAACCAATTGCGCTGCCGTAGCCAAAGTCGAATTCCCGAAACGCTTTGTGGTACATATAGGATGCCATCACTTCACTCGCTTGGTTCGGTCCACCGTCTGTCATGACGTAGATTAAGTCGAAGTATTTCAGTGAACCTACAACGGCGAGAACGACGGTCACTTTGATAACCTCCGAAATGAGCGGCAGCTTAATACGCATCGCTACCTGCCAGGAGTTGGCTCCATCGATTTTCGCCGCTTCTACGAGCGAAGCCGGGATATTTTTCAACGCCGCATAATAAATGAGAATGTAAAAGCCTGCAAATTGCCACAATATCGGAATGAATATGGCATAAAGGACGATCTTCGGATCTGCGAGCCAGGTTGGCGTATTCTCCACCCCGAACTTCTCCAGCAAGCCATTCAAAATACCATTCGTAGGATGGTACACTTTCAGCCATAGCTGAGCGATCGCAACGGATGAGAGCAGCATCGGAATCAAATAGATTTTGCGCATCAGGTTGGCTCCCTTAATCTTGCCTGACAGGATAACCGCAACTCCCAGATAGATGGCCAAGCATATTGTAGACAGCAATGCAAATAAGAGGGAATGGTACGTACTGTGCCAAAACACGCTATCTTGCATCAAGGTTTTGTAATTATCCAAACCGATAAAGTCCATCTTGCCAATGCCGTTCCAATTCATTAAGCCGTAGTATCCGGTCAGCACGATCGGTATATAAATAATCGCGAGAATCAGCAACAGGGACGGCAGGACGTATAGCGCGATGATTCGTTTGTTCGACATGACTGAATTCATAATTGTCATGGCCTCCTGCTAAGTTAATAGAGGGAAAGGCGCATCCGCTCCGGCGGCTGCGCCTTTCTCCGCACTTCGTTCTCGTTGATTACTTGCCCGCCTTGAGAGCTTCATCTTGTTTCTTAATAAATTCATCCGCTGTGACCGCTTTGCCAAGAAGCGCTTGCACAAGGTTGTGATGTGCATCGGAAGCCCCCGGCTTCATTTGGGTATCCAAGTAGAGCGTAACTTTGCTTGCCTTGTTCAATTCGTTCAGTAAGTCGATAAACATTTGCGGCAGCTTGATTGCGGAAGTATCCACCTTCGTTGCCGGAATAACGCCTGCATCCGTTACGGAATGCTCTCCCCACTTCTGAACGAAGAAGCTAACGAATTTCTTTGCTTCATCCACATGCTTGGAGTTCTGAGAAACGAATAATCCTACGCCCGGTCCGCCTACCCAATCGTCCACATTGCCTTTACCGCCTGCAACGGTTGGGAATTTGAAGTAGCCGATTTTGTCTTTAAATTCTTGCGGTACATCCGCTGCTGTCGTATAGTTCGGAACTTCCCATGTCCCCATTGCGAACATCGCAGCCTGCTCGTTCATGAACAACGATTTGGCTTCATCGTTGGAAAGTCCGTTATAGCCTTTCACAAACGAGTTCAGATTAACGAGCTCTTGCGCTTGTTTGGCCGCTTCGAGCAGGGAGGGATCCGTGAAGTCATTGCCCGCGACCGCTTTGTCCATGACATCCGGACCACCGATACGGTCAGCCAGATACATGTACCAGAACGAGGACGGCCATGCGTCTTTGCCGCCCAGCGTAATCGGCGTTACTTTGTTGTCGTTCAGCGTTTTGATGATGGTTTTCAGATCATCCAACGTTTGCGGCGCTTGCAGATTATATTTTGCGAAAATATCTTTATTATAGTAGACCGGTACAATGTTCAGCTCCACTGGGAGCGCGTAGGTTTTGCCGCCGAAGGAGTACGCTTCAGTCGTGCCCGCTACGAACTTGTCCTTCAATTCCCCTTGCAGAAGATCGTCCACCGGTGCAAACATGTTACCGTTTACATAGGGATCCATAAAGCCAGCCGCCCATGTGAATCCGACATCCGGCAGATCGTTGGAAGCGGACAATACTTTCAGCTTGTTCTTGTACTGTTCGTTCTCAAGGACTTCTGTAGCAACCGTAATATTCGGATTCGCTGCTTCGAATTCTTTAATGATTTCGGTTACCATTTTGTTTTGGGCAGAGTTGCTGCCGTCCGGCCATAAATGCATCATTTTGAGCGTGATTTTCTCGTCAGATGCGGTAGCGGCATTCGAATTGGAATTATCGGCCGCAGCATTCGTATTCGTTGATTCGGAGGTGCCGTTGTTTGAACTGGCAGAGTTGTTAGTGCCGGAATTGCTTCCGCAAGCGGTTACAACTAACAGTGTGGCGATAAGCAGAGTGCCAAGCGATAATACTTTGCTCTTCATGTCTTTATTTCCCCCTTAACGTTTGCGAAGGATGTATGCGCTTTCCTTCTAGATTTAGTCTACCATCGGTTCCCAAAGGGGATAAGGGTACGGCGTTTGCCTAAACTTCCACTATTTTTGGGTCTCCGAATCCGGAAGATTCATAACAGATCGATATTGCCCCGGGCTCATATCTTCATATTCTTTGAATAGCTTATTAAAATATTTCGCCGTCTGATAGCCGATACGCTCGGCAATCTCCGCTATGGGCACGTTCGTCTTGACGAGAAGCTCTTTTGCTTTCTGCAGCTTCCTTCGGGTGACGTACTCACTGAAGGTCATATTGGTCTGTTCTTTGAAGAGCGAGCTGAAATAGCTTCCGTTCAGATGGACATGCGCGGCAACATCCTTCAAGCTGACCGCTTCTTCGATATGCGCATCCACGTATTGGATCGCTTTGCGTACCGTTTCACTTAAACCGGCTTCATCGTCATTAACAGCCATTAATTTCGGATCGGACATCTTCTGCATCAGCCCAATCCGGTTCCACTCTTCGCCTGCCTTCAGTGCTTCTTCTACGGCAGCAAACAACTTCTCCCGACTGACCGGCTTCAACAAATAATTGACGACAGAGAGTTGAATCGCTTGTTGCGCGTATTCAAATTCGGCATGACCGGAGATCAGAACAACAGAGGGGCGGCGCGCCAGCTGCATCTCATTCAGATGACCGACAAGACTCAGACCATTCATCTCCGGCATGCGAATATCCGTGATCATGAGATCGACAGTCATTTGCGTCAAACGCTCCAATGCTGCAAAACCATTATCGGCGGTTATGATCTCATATGGGCCACCGGTTAATGTCCCGAGCATCTTCTTCATTCCTTCTCTTGAGCGCGGCTCATCATCCACGATGAGAATAGTTCGGTTTCTCATTTTCAATAGCTCCCCCTATCAATGGGTATCGTAACCGTAATTTGCGTGCCGACACCTTTCTGACTGTGTATGGATATACGTGAACCTAAATCTCCTTCACGATCGAAATACAGTCGAAGTCTCCGCTCTACATTGGCGATGCCGACTCCGGAATTTTTGGATGAAGTTACTTTCCCATTATGCAAGCCTTCAACCAATAGACGGAGATTCTCATCATCCATTCCTGCGCCGTCGTCCTTTACGGTTATCCTAATATTATCCGCGGCACGATCAACCCTCAAGTCGACACGTCCCGGCTCAATCTTGCTCTCCACGCCGTGTAGAATTGCATTCTCCACAAGCGGCTGAAGCAGCAGTTTGGGGAGCTGAATATCGGCGAATTCCGGCGAGCCTTCGATGCTCCAGGTTAGCCGATCCTCAAAGCGCATCTTCATGATCAGTAGATATCGTTCGATATGCTCCATCTCATCGCGAAGGCTGACCCATTCATCCTTGCTCGAGCCTGTGATGGTGTATCGGAACAAATCGGACATGGCCACCACATAGGAAGCAAGCTTTTCTTCGTCCTTTTCGAGCAAGGACCAATACAGCGTATCAAGGGTATTGAATAGAAAATGAGGATGAATTTGGGCTTGCAGTGCTTTCAATTCTGTACGGCTTTGCGACAATTCTTTCTCGTAAACCAGCTTTATCAGCTCATTGATGTTATCGACCATCTGATTATAGGAGTAGTTCAATTCCTTGATTTCGATCGTAGAAGACACGCTCTCTGTCGGCTTCAGAATGCTAAGGCGGGAACCTCTCATCGTCTTGATCAACTTAAAGATCGGTCGGGTTATGATGGTCGACAAGAAGAAGGATAGCAGTACGAACAAGAATGCCCCGATACAAGCCGATACGACAATGGTTGTCCGCACGACCGAGATCCCCTTCGTGATGGCATCGACAGGAGTTAAAATAAGCAATGTCCACCCGGATACGGAGGATCTCTGTTTCACGACGATAAAAGATTGATGCCCCATTGTGACGGTCTGCTTCTTGGATGCCATAAGCCCAACTGCCTCAGACTGCGTGATGGTGTCATCGTTTGAGGTGATCAGTTGACCATCACCGGCGATGAGCAGCATCGTCTCGGATTCGCCTTCTCCGGATAACGGTCCCTTTAGCGCGAATTTGCTCCGATCGGCACGAATGAGCAAATAGCCGCCCGTAGTAAAATATTGATGGATGAGACTGATGCGCCGTATGGCCAGGAGCGAGGACGGATCTGACGGGTCAATCCCGAACCAAACAATGCTGCCTTTCCTTGCCGTTGCCTGCTCAATCCAATCCTCGCTCACCTTGTCGTCCAGATTGCCGCCATCCAGCGGATACAGCCGATTGCGATCTTTATTGTACAATTCAACCGACTTTATGCCGTCCGTATACATTTGGACGAGATTTATAATGGGCGGAAGCGCCTGCTTCTCCGTGAAAGTCGAAGGTTTACCGGCCCACTCCTTTAATAGCAATTGCTGCACGTAACCGTTCGTTGACACAAGCGTTGTTAAGGAATCGATCTGATCAAGCACGCTCTCGAGCCGCCCGTTGGCTTGGACTGCAGTTTGCTGAATATGTTTCTCCGCATTGTTCTTAAGGAGGGTTGAGACCGAATTAAAAATAACCCCGCCGATGAAGATCAGAATGATAATGAGGACGAGTAGAAAACCAAACAGCATTTGATTACGAAGTGTATTCATCTTTAATAGCCTCGGCCACATACCCGGTCAGCCTTCCTTTCATATTTCCATCCGCCTTTGAAAGCGATTTCGGCATCTCCCACCATAACATGTCTTTGCAGCAAGGGGAATATGGAGATTAGAAAGTAGCAGCTTTGCAGCAATCAAAAAAACCACCGCTATTGAATAGCGATGGTTTACATTTCAATGACGATCACTTTCGTGTTGTTAATAAGCATACTGAAGCAAAATACTGATTCCTATGCCAAAGAGCGCGCCAACAAACACTTCGATGGGGCGATGGCCGAGCATCTCTTTCAGCATGGGATCGACTTTCTCATGCCGCTGCACGGAGAGCTTCTTGGCGATCCGATTAAGCAGCGAGGCATGCTCTCCCGCATGCCTGCGAATGCCTGCCGCGTCGTACATCGTAATAACCGCAACCATACAAGCGATTGCAAACATACTCGAAGAGAATCCCTCCTGGATGCCGACTGCTGTCGTCAATGCCGTCACGGCCGCGGAATGCGAGCTCGGCATTCCACCGGTGCTGAATGCGAGCTTGAGATCCAGCGTCCTATGCGTAATCAAATAAACGGGAACCTTTATAAATTGCGCGATGAATATGGCAGCCAATCCGGCGACCAATGGGTAATTATGAATGACGCTCATGTATGCCGACTCCCTAATTCGATATGACATCCGAGTAACAATATAGGCTTTCCAGAATGTGAGATTCGCATGCATGGCTATTGCCTTTTCTTTACCAGTACCGTAACTAGCAAACAGGCCATAAGAAGAATCGCAATGTCCTGAACAATCCCATTTCCCGCTCCCCGTTTCGACGAAACCTCTTGGTTGCTCTCTCTTCTTGCCTTGGCCAGCGTAAATTCTTCCGGTGCTACTTGAAAATCAAACTGATTCCGATTGGAGTCCTTATTGCGCTGTAAGCGAATATCGAATTCATAGTCGCCAGGTTTAAGTATGGGGGCATTGTGGAAAACGAGCTGCTCCGGCTTTCCCGGCAGGAAGGCGACATTGCTGCGTGTAATCGCAACACCGACGTTCTTGAACCTATACTCGTTCTGAGCGGAACTTAACACTTTGCCGATCTGTACCGATAGGTCGCCAAGCTGTTCTTCCGCCCCCCTATTCTTAACGATCAGTTCGATGACAGGCTGTCCCGAAGGCATGTAGCGGTATTCATAGTGTTCGATTACGAGGTCGGACAGGGCTGGTAACATATCGTACTCTCCTCTCCCGCATCCCCGTCATCTAAAATGCTGTCAGCGTGAGATAAACCAGGAACACTGCTGCAAGCGCAAAACGATAATACGCAAAAGGCTTCAATGAGAATCGTTCCAGCAGCTTCAAGAAGGTAATAACGGCTAGCAGCGCCACGAGGAAGGCGACAATAAATCCGGTTGCAAAGAATCCTGCGTCTGCGGCAGTCAGCGTGTCGTAACTCTTGATCAGCTCATACCCGCTTGCAGCAACCATCATGGGAATCGCGATCAGGAAGGAGAAATTGGTCGATGCCCGGTAGCTAACGCCGGCTAATAATCCACCGGCAATCGTAGCACCGGAACGGGAGAAGCCGGGCCATAACGCCAAACATTGAAATAAACCGATCATCAGCGCCTGTTTATAGGTTAATTGGTCGATGCCTTCTGCTTGAACAACGGCTTGTTTCTTCTGGCCAAGCAGCATGAACCCCCCGCCTAATACCAAACCGGCGAGCACCGTATAGGGGGAGAACAAGTAGCTTTTGATAACGGAATGCAAAATCAAGCCAAGCGCCATAGCCGGGAAACAAGCCACGATCACATGGATGAGATTCAGCTTATGAGTCTGAGCCGCCGAATTGCTTGCCTGTGCATTTGGATCGATCTTCAAACGAGTAAAGCCAAGCAGATTGAGTATCCGCCGCCAATAAATGACTGCTACGGCCAGAATAGCGCCTAGCTGAATAATGATTTCGAACGTATCTGCCTTATCTCCGGAGAATCCCATAAGCTTACCCGACAATATCAAATGTCCCGTCGAGGATACCGGCAGAAACTCTGTCAGTCCCTCCACAATTCCTTGGACGATAGCAGTAATTATATTTTGCATGAAAACGTGAGCACACTCCCTTTGTGTAATGGTTGTCCCTGTCTAAGCTAATCCTACTTTAGTGCCTATTCCTAAACCCGCTATGAACCGTTTCTTAATATTCTATTAAATAAAAAAGCCTGATCGCGATGATCAGACTTTACGTTATCCTTTAAAACGGTAGCCCGTCCCCCATACAGTCTCGACATAAGTCGGATCGGCGGGATTGCTTTCGATTTTTTCGCGGATTTTCCGAATATGAACGGTTACCGTCTGCATATCCCCAAGCGCATCGATACCCCAAATATTTTCGAACAAATGGTCCTTGCTGAATACATGGTTCGGGTGCTTCGCCAGGAAGTAGAGCAGGTCGAATTCCTTCGTCGTCAGCACCGCTTCGGCCTCGTTCACGAACACCTTTCGCGTAACCGGATCGATCTGAAGCCCGCGAATATGAATATCGTTCTTCGTTTCCGCCGTTCCCACTAAACGTTCATATCGCGCAATGTGGGCCTTCACTCTGGCGACAAGTTCAGCAGGCTTAAAAGGCTTCGTGATGTAGTCGTCTGCGCCAAGTCCCAGACCCCGAATAACATCAATATCTTCCCGCCTTGAAGAGACCATCAGAATAGGCGTATTCTTCTTTTCTCTAATTTTCTTGCATACTTCAAAGCCGTTCAGCTTCGGCAGCATCAGATCAAGAATGATCAGATCATACGTCTCAGCTAAACTCATCTGCAAACCTATTTCGCCATCGGAAGCCATTTCCACTTTAAATCCGTTTATCTCCAGGTAATCCCGTTGAAGCTCTGAAATGGATACATCGTCTTCAATAAGAAGTATGGTTTTCATCATGATCATTCCTTCGGTGCGATGGGGATACTAAGCTTAATCGTTGTGCCAACAGACAGCTTACTCCAAGCTGTGATTGTGCCCCCATGCCCTTCCATTATTTGTTTGGCGATAGCTAGACCAAGTCCGCTTCCGCCTGTCTGGGCGCTGCGTGATTCGTCTGCCCGGTAGAATCGTTCGAAAATATGCTCAAGCGCACTCGGTTCAATGCCGATTCCGTTATCCGCGATTTCAAGAACGGCCGCATCACCGTCCCGATATGCCGACAACCTAATCTCCGGTTGATCTTTGTCCATATATCGCAAGCTATTCTGAATAATATTGTTCAGCACGCGTCTAAAATGATCCCTGTCCAGCGAAACGATCACTTCCGAGTCAAGATTGAACTCGCTGTGAAACTTCATGTTGCGCTTCTCCAGCTCAAATTGCAGCTCTTCCGCCCAATCCATAAGGAAAGGCACCACTTTCACCGCTTCAAATTGAAACTGCTGACGGTTCAAGTCTAATTTGGAGTAGAGGAACAGCTCCTGAATCAGATGATCGAGTTCGTCTCCTTTGGCGGCGATCGTTTGCATATACTTTAAGGTTTTCTCCGGCGTATCCGCTATGCCATCCATAATTCCATCGATGTAACCTCTTATGGCTGTAAGCGGCGTTCGCAGGTCATGCGATATATTCGCGATCAATTCTTTGCGGTTCTCCTCATACTGCATTTGAACCTGAATCGATTGCTGCAAGCGTGAGCGCATCTCTTCGAATGCAACACCTAATTGGCCGATTTCATCTTTTCCTGACACATCGAGCTTGAAATCCAGCTGGCCTTCCTTGATTGCACCGGCTGCATTCCGAAGCGCTTGAAGCGGACGGATAATGCTTCTGGACATCATTGAAGTAAGGAACAGGTGAGTCAGCACCAAGATGCAGAGCATGGCTATGAATAAGGTCGGGAAATATTTTCGGATAAAATAGGTGGTTGGATCGATCTTCGAAATGATGAAAATGGTACCCTGCCCTTTATTCAAATAACTAAAATCAAACTGAAGGAACAAGTAGTTCGCATTCCCGATCTTCTTGAGCGGGTATTGCTTGAAGGCATCCCCCCGTTCAAATGGCGGCAACGCCCCTGTGGCTTTCAAAACCGGTTGAATGTCCGGTGAACGATATAGAATCGCATCATTTACACGCACGGCCATCCCGGCGTTTTTGCCCCGAAGCTCTGTCGTCATTTCATCGAGATACGTGCGATCTTTCAATAAATCAGGCTGGCGTTGTACGGACCGTTTGATTTCTTTGGCAATATGCTCCACGTCCTCATGATCGAACCGATCCTCCGTGGTCTCGTAGATCCCTTTGATGTTCTGCAAGTCCCCTTTGAAAAAAACGACCATAAGCAGCGAAAGAAGCAGAATAGAAACGAGCGGAATAACAAGCATCGCCGCGTAAGATAAGAGCAATTTGAAACGAATGGACATTGCAGAAATCTCCTTCGTGCTTATACATCTTTGCGAACAAACATAAAGTATCCTTGTGCAAAAAACAAGAGGAATGCATTGCAACGAGTCCAGTGCAACTTGAGACTAAACCTTTCGACTGTCCCCGTTAACAATGGATCGCCTACTCAGGTTAAACGATGCTTCTGAAAAATTGGTGAACCCGATCTTAAAATTCTATTAAGTCTTCGCCGGCGTGCTGCATGTTCATGATGCTTTTGGTTAAACTTAGGCTTACATGCGCAAAATACCTTTTCAAGGAACCCATTCGGACTCGTTAGCAATCAATTCTCTATAGACATGTGTAATAAAAAGGTGTACGCTGAATTTATTAATATCAGATCATAGTACCAGGTACTAAGGAGATGAGGAACATGCTGCAACACCCTTTACGATCATTGGCATCCATTACAGCTTTTGGCGCTTACGTCCCTGAACGAATATTATCAAATCACGACTTAGAACAGATGGTAGAGACGACGGACGAATGGATTTTCCAGCGGACCGGTATCAAAGAAAGAAGGATTGCCGCGGAAGATCAATTCTGCAGCGACCTCTGCTTCGGCGCAGTTCGGGATCTGCAGCTCCGCTATGGAGTCGTGCTTGAGGATGTCGATTACATCCTTGTTGCAACGACTACTCCGGATACCTACTTCCCGAGTATGGCTGCCCGGGTACAGGCAGAGTTCGGGATTACTTCGTGCGGGGCAGCCGATATTCAGGCGGCTTGCGCCGGGTTTGTCTCGGCTCTGCAGCTTGCCAACGGCTTGTTACTCTCAGGCGCGTATCACAAAATTCTCGTCATCGGCGCGGAGACGCTGTCCAAAGCGACGGATTACACCGACCGTTCCACTTGCATTCTGTTCGGCGACGGTGCAGGAGCGATGCTCGTGGAACGCAGCGAAGACGGAGCGTTCCTTGCTTCCTATAACAATACGAAAGGCAACGACGGCCAGCATCTCTACCGTTACTCGCTAGCTCCTGCCATCGATGGCGTACCGATTCAGACGAACGGTATGATCGTCCAGAACGGACGCGAGGTGTACCGCTGGGCGGTAACGACTGTTCCTAAAGGCATTCAAGCCTTGATGGATCAAAACAACCTGAAGCTGGAGGACATTAACTGGTTCGTGCCGCACAGCGCCAATATGCGGATCGTTGAATCGGTTTGCGAACGAACCGGGATTCCGCTCGAACACACGCTGACCAGTATGGCGCAATACGGCAATACATCCGCCGCGTCGATCCCGCTCGCTCTCGATCTTGCGATCAAGGATGATAAGATCAAAACCGGTGATGTGGTCTTGCTTTACGGCTTCGGCGGCGGCTTGACGGAGTCCGCTCTCCTGCTTCGCTGGACCCTATAAAAGCTGGCTGACAGCCCTTTGCCATAATGTACATGGCGGGGCTGTTTTGTTTTATTTTGTCGAATGGGGGCAAAGGAAGTATACTAGTAGAAATACCAGTTTAAGTTTAAGAGAAAGAGAAGGTAGCCCGCTTATGAATGATCTGAAACAGGCTTATGAGCTGCTTGGCCTGCCGGAAGGCGCAGCGAAGGAAGATGTGGAGAAACGCTATTTTATTCTGATCCGCCGTGACCGTGTAACCAAGCAACGTGAAGCATCCGAGCATACCGAAGAGCAAGGTATCGGTCTGGAAGAGATTAACCGGGCGTACAAGCTGATCCTGGAGATGGAAGACCAGAAGACGACGGAACAGTTTAATCAAGCGAATTACGGAAAATATAAGGCAATGGGGCCTTTTGTTCAGAAGACCGAGCACTTCTTTAATTACTATAAGTTTCATGTTCTTGGTGTAATCGCTGTCATTTTGATTATTATTTTCGGAACGCGTGCTTATATCGATCATCGCCATGAAATGGCTGAACTTGCGAAGCTGCCGCCTGTTGATGTGAGCGTTTCCTTCTTCGGCGAGTACTTCAGCGAGGACGGCACTTATCCGATGTCGGACTTGAAGCCGCTCGAGAACCGGTTCCTCTCGCAGTTCCCGGATTGGAAGCGCGTCACCGTGTTCTTCACGTACGTGCCTTCCCAAATGAACAGCCAGCAGGACTCCGCTATGATTCAGAAAAGCATGATCGATCTCATGATGAACAAAGCCGACGTCTACATCATGGATCGGGATAACTTCATCAAGCTCGCGCAGGATGGCTCGCTGCTTCCGCTTGACGGCGAGAATCTAAGCAAGCTTGGCCCGGGCTACAAGCCGGAGCAGGCTATGAAAACCGTGACGGAAGACGTGCCGGAACCGCATGTGTACGGCGTCGATATCACCAACAGCCCGCTGATGAAGGGCGTTCCGGTCTTCGGCAAAGAGTATATTGCCGGCATCCGGATCAACGGCGAGAAACGCGACAACGCGTTTAAGTTTATCGCGAATTATTTGCAGCCTGCTGCGAAGTAAAAGAAAGGGCCGTACCTGGGGTCAACTTTTGTTGACTTGGGTACGGCCCTTTCTTGTTGGTTGGGGCGGATGCGCGCAGGAGCGGGAGCACTTGGCGCGGATACGCGAGGGAAACTTAGCGGAATAGCCGCTTACAGCGTCGATATGAAATCAGCTTAGTTTTCGGGCTGAGAGTCGGATTTTGCGATTCTCAGCTCTCGTCGAAATCACCTTCAGTCTAGCTTTCGTGCTTTGAGTCGGTTTTTTCAACTCCCAGCTCTCAAGAACCAGCCCGCAGCACCAGATGCTTCAAGCCCGTGTAGCGATCCCGCAGCTTATGCGCTTCCTGCATCGCTTCGGCGATCAGCGCCTCGGACAGGCCGATCTCGTCCGGATCGGCGGGTCCGCCGGCTGCGCGGAGCCAGTCCCGCAGCTGGTCAGCATGCGGAAGCTCGCCATAGATGGCGGGATACTCCGCAGCCAGCTGCTCGCGGTACAGCTCGGCGAGCAGCACCGACGCCACGCCGACTTTGGCCCCGTGCAGCAGCTGCCGGCGGCCTTCGCGTATGTACGCCATCTCAAAATGATGCGACAAATGATGCTCGCCCCCAGACGCCGGGCGGGAATGTCCGACCAGCAGCATCGACCAGCCGGACAGCAGCAGCGCCTCCATCAGCACGCCAACACCTTTGGGCGAGCCGGAAGCGATTTCGTTTACGTTCGCGATGCACTTCATGAGCGCCTGCTCGGTGAGCTCATAAGCCAGCGGGCAGAAGGGCTCGCCAGCCAGTTCATGCGAGAACCTCCAATCGGCAAGCGACGTAAACTTGCCGAGCATATCGGCGAAGCCTGCTGCCGTAAGACGCTGAGGTGCAGCTGCAAGGACGTTCACGTCCGCGAAGACGGCGCAGGGCGCGACGGCCGGAACCGTTATTTTGACGCCATCGACAATGATCGGAGCGCCGACCGAGGTGAACCCGTCTACCGACGCCGCTGTTGGAACGGACACGAAATCGCGCCCCGTCTGGTAACATACGAACCTCACGATATCATGGATCGTGCCGGAGCCAACGGCCAGAATCGCCCCGACATGAGGCGGCGTTTCCAGCATGAGCTGCACAATAGTCCGCTCATCCGCGATGACATCCCCTTGGGCATTTGGCTTCAACACACAAACCCGGTAAGCCGCCCGCGCTTCATCAAGATGCGCGGCAAGCTCTTCCCCCGCTGCTTCCCACGTATTCGCATCGACGACAAGTACAACCTCGCCATATGCCCGTTCACTCACAAAAGGAGCGACCTGCCGCAACGCACCTGAGTCCAACACACCTGCCATCACTATAGGAGCAAACACTACCCCCTCCGATTTCTCTCCGGCTGCAGCGTTTACTTCATCTAATGCCAATTGGATATTCATATTCACCCTTCCTCTCGCATGGATATAGGCACTGAAACTTCGTCCTTTTCAGTATACATCGTTGCGCGTGAAACGCACCAAAAGCTTCTCGCTCTCCAACAACTACCCACACGCGCCCCTACTCTTCCACATATAGTATTCATAAGTGTTTGCTAGATAGGGAGGTTCGCAAGTAATGAAGCTGCTGTTCACGTATTTTATTCCAAGCGGCGGGATCGAAACGCTGAATCGGCTGCGCTATCATGCGCTTCGCGCGGTTGGCATTGAGGCGCACGCACTCTATTTGTGGGATGGAGCAGGTAGGCAGAATATGACGGGAATCCCTCATTTTATCACCAATAGTAATGAGGAGATCCAATCGATTCTTGCCGCGCAACAGTATGATGCCATTGTTGTAACCTGTGACCATCTGATGCTGGAGCGGCTGTATGGACTTGGTTACCGGGGTACCATGATTTACGAAGCTCAAGGGCTGGGCACGAAGGAGCAGGCGCTGGCTACGTTCGCTTTTGCCTCGGGCTATATTCGAACTTACGCCAGAGCGGCCATCAGTCCGCCAACGTCGCATCTAATGGGGCTATTTCAGACGTACTTGGGTGACCTCCCCCGATTCTATGTGCAAAATATGATCGACACCGGCAGCTTCATCCACCATCATGTGCCTCTATTGAACCCTACAGGTGCGCCGATTCTAGGCTGGATCGGTCGACTGGAACACAACAAAAACTGGCCGCTTTACCTGTCCATATGCGGTCAATTGGTCAAGGAACGCCCGAATCTGCAGCTGTGGATGTTTGAAGACGCGACGATTTCGGAGCCGGGCGAGCGAGATAAATTCTACGCCAAGCTGTATGAGCTCAATCTTCAGAATAATATCACGATACGCTCCAACATGCCGCACAGTCACATCCCCCATTACTTATCCGCAATCGGAGATTCCGGCGGTATGCTGCTTTCCACCTCGACGACCGAAGGTTTCGGTTATGCTGTCGCAGAAGCGATGAGCTGCCTCTGTCCGGTGCTTTCCACAGATTCCGACGGCGTGCGCTGTTTCATTACGCATAATCAGACCGGTAAATTTTTCGCGAGCCATACGGTAGAAGAGGCTGTTCGCGAAGCAAAGGATCTCATGGATAATCGGCCGCTAAGAGAGCTCATCATTCGAAATGCGCAGGGCCATATCCAAACCGCCTTTTCCCCAAGCCGATATGCGGCTGATCTAATCAATATTTTCGTCGCCCTGCGATTAATGGTTCATGCCTGAGTAAGGTTGCCGCAAAAATGGTCCTCTACCTAAGAACACCTGCTGTGTCTGCATTCGCCCTGTCCCCATATAGTAAGGATAGATATGAAACTGTCGAGGTGAAAGAAAGATCATGCTGCCAAAAGTGTCGATCGTCATCCCCTTCTATAACGATCCTTATGTTGATCAAGCTATCGTCAGTGCGCTCTATCAAACTTATCCGAATATCGAAATCATCGTCGTCGATGACGGCTCGACTCGGCATCAGAACGTGATTGCTCCCTATCGAAGCCGCATTCATTATATCGGCAAAAGCAACGGCGGAACAGGCAGCGCGCTGAACTACGGCATCACGATGGCCACGGGCAAATACGTTGCTTGGCTTAGTTCCGACGACCGTTTTACACCCGATAAAGTGGAGCGGCAAGTAGCCTATATGGAACAAACGCAGGCGCGCATCTGCCACACGGATTACCATCTCATCAATGAACACGGCACCATTACGGAATATACAGCAGCAGTCAAATATGCATCAGCCAAAGCGTTCATCAACGGCATTCGGCACGGTTGTCCGGTAAACGGATGTACCGTTATGATGACGAAGGAGCTGTTCCACGGTTTAGGAGGCTTTAACGAAGGCCTGCCCTATACTCATGACTACGACATGTGGATCCGCGTGCTGCTTTCTCGTGTTGATTTTCACTATCTGAATGAGCCGCTCACGTTGTACCGCCGCCATTCCCAGATGGGAACGGTCCGAAACTTCAACACGGTTATGAATGAAGCCAATGCGGTGAATGCCAAATACGCCCTTCTACTCGATCAACTGCTCGCAACACTGCCCGGGTAACCGAACCGGATTCAACTAGCAAAGAAGAGAATGCCTGCTGAAAACAATTCGGCGGGCATTCTCTTTCTTTCCGTTATCCTACTAGATCGCCTCAAGCACTTCGTTGCCGTCAAGAAAATCGCCGCATAGTGTGTCGCAGACTCTGGCCGCATGCGCTTTTATCCAACCGTTACGCTCTGCATCACGAATGAAGAAGGCGTAGCCGATGAAAGTATCATAGAAGATTTGACCCTCAATATAACGGATATCTTCCTTGGAGAAGTTGGTTTTAGAAGCGTAGCCTTGCAGGAACGTTCTTCGTTGTGCACCTTTAAACAGTGTGACCGCGCTGCCTACGTCAAATAGGAAGTAGCCAAACCCCGATAAGCAGAAATCGATGAAAACCGGGTTCCCTTCTCCCTCTGCAAGAATGACATTATTCCGCTGAAAATCAGCATGTATAAGGCCCCACGCATCACCTCTTGCGTCCAACTCTTGCATTTGTTTCTTCACGACGCCTAGCACTTCCTTGATAATGCCAAAATGCTCGCTGCTATAAACGCCCGCCTCCACGCCATAATGCAGCTCGGCTAATACAGAGTCCAGCCGCTCCGCACCATAGCTCGGACGAGTAGTGGCCACAGGAAGCATATACTGCCGCGTGAAATTATGGAAATCCGCCAATTGTTCACCCATTCGGAATTCGAGTTGTCCGATATGGATATTCGTATCATCCAGGATCGAACCTTCAACCCATGCCAGCATCGTCGCATAGACGGTACCCAGTTCGTCGGATTGATGCGTCGTCACCCATTCGCCGTTCGTATTCGCAACAGGCTTCTGCACACGCATGACCTCATGCCGATTCAGTTCGCGAAGCAGCTCCATCTCGGTTTGCAGCCCTTCCCGTGAATGCTGAATGCCCGACAGCCCTTCAGTAACGGACTTATGAATGCGCAGCAGATAGCTAATACCGCTGGCCGACTCGGTTACTTTATAAGTCATATTTTCGTTATGTCTAATGAATGCAATAATCGGTTCTAGTATCGGATAATGCGTTAATACTTCTTCAGCGTGTTTGTTCACTGTATGTCCCCCTAATTACCAAGCGCGATTCGTCCAATCCTTCTGTCTTTCCTCACGGTAGCGCTGTACCCACTGCTCGGCTATGTCGTCTGCAATCTGATCGAAATGCGGCGGCGCTACGACAACACCCTCCGTCTCCAAGCCCAAATAAGTCAAGATATCCAGCACAGTTCCCTCGTAATTTCGGATAAAATCCTCATAGACGATAGTCATCGGCGTGATTCCGCCTTCTAGGAAGAACTCTTCCATCGCCGCCTCGCGCAGTACCGATTCCGCTACCAAATGATTGATCGCATCGAAGTTATACTGATTGGAAATATCGACATCACTAGGTTGCTGCCCATGCCCGCGGTGCCATTCGTCCGAAACGATCGCACGCCACCAGGAAACGGCAAGGCGAACCTTGTTCCGCCTAGTCATGAAGATATATTTGCAATTTGGAAAAGCGCTCTCCCACGCTATTGGACGCGATACATCGTCCGCCAGACCATAGGTCTTCCTGAAACACGTGATCCACTTATCAAACTGAGGGAAACATATCGAATCTTTGATGCCAAAGACGCCGTTCGGGGTAGTCCCTTCTTTCAATTTTTGCTCGATCTCTTGTAAGCTGATTGTTTCGGGATCGTTAAAGTGCATCCATTCTCTCGGAACCCCCGCAACACCGGTTGATTCTAATGCGGATGCGAGCAAAGTACTTCCGGTTCGTTGCGAGAAAAAGATCGTATACGATTGAGATGGTTTCATAAGGGTTTCCTGCTTTCGTCATGGATTTTTTGTAGGAAGAGAGTAAAATGCACGCAAAAAAGCCGTAGATGAACAAATGTCCATCTACGGCTTCAGGCAGCACGAGTACGCAGCATGGGCTGCGCGTCCGATTAGGCCAAGCGTTTATGATGAATGTTCATGACAGGTGCACGGTAGCTGACAACACAAACAAACTGCTGCTAAGCAGCTGTCTTTCACGCGTTGTAGCTATCATGCCTATTCAGATATCGATTAACCGATAACTGCTGTCAAGAACTGGTTCATCGTTGCACGCTCCATCCTCTTACAAATTTACCCTAGTGTAATCGCTTACCATTGCGATCGTCAAGTAAATTTTTACTGATTACGTATTATCATCCAATTGAGCATTCCCTCTGCTAGACCTGCTATGATAGAGTCGACGGACTATTTTACACTAGGCAGGTTACCTATGAATCCAACTCAGCTTGATCTTGTTCCCTACATACGCGCCGCGTCGAATGCCATTCGCAAACCCTTCTTCCTCGGCGAGCGCACCTTGCTGGATTATGCCATTCTTTATGTGCAAGAAGGAACGATGCGCGTGACGCTTACCCGCGAGATGAAGGTTTTGACCATAACCAAAGGGCAGTTCTGCATGCTGCAGCCCGGCGATATTCATATTCTGGAGGGGACGACGGATACCATTTCTCCGTATGTCCATATGGACCTGTTCTATAACCCGCATCGCGAGCGCAGCTTCGTCACCTTACCCGGGCAAATTCAGTTAGCTGGGCAAGAGGAGCTGATCCAGCCTCGGATCTCCGAGTTGGAGGGCTTTCAGCAGGTACCGACCATCTTTACTCCCAAAAATAAATCGGCATTTGTCGAAACCCTAATCGCGCTCATTCAGGCATGGGATGACGGAGCTTGCGGCCTGCATAATCGAATGAAGGCGCAGGGTGCTGCTCTTCAATTGATTTTCCAGCTGCTTGAGCCCTATGTCGAGGAGGAGCGGACGCCGAATAAGAGCCATTCGCTGCTCGGCTGGGTGACGTCCTACTTTGCCCTGCATATCTCGGAGCCGCTGCGCGTAGCCGACATGGCAAAAAAGGCGAATCTGTCCGTGCCGCGCTTCAACGTTGTGTTCCGCGAGACATTCGGCGTTTCGCCTTATCATTATTTTCTAACGCTCCGGCTCAAGCACGCGAAGGAGCTGCTCCGCACCAGCCAATTGACCATGCACGAAATCGCCGATTATTGCGGCTTTACCGACAATCACCATTTTGCCAACACGTTTAAGCGGACGACGGGGATCACCCCCGGACAATACCGGGCCGGGGTGAATGAGGGCAAGTGAAGCTTGGCAGCTTGGCAGCTTGGTAGCTTGGTAGCGCCAGTAGAGATGCCAAAGAGAGGTATTGGATACCTCTCTTTGGCGGTTTCCGCTGGAATTCCGCTCATGTAGATCCCTGGGTGCTCTTCTTTCGCGGATTTCATCGAAATTCCGCTCATGTAGATCCCTGGGTGGTCTTCTTTTGCGGTTTCCACCGATATTCCGCTCATGTAGATCCCTGGGTGGTCTTCTTTTGCGGTTTCCACCGATACTCGGCTCATGGACTAATATGTTACTTTAATAGCCACTCTTTCGTCGAACTCACCAGTTTTCCACTAATGTGTTGCCCTGAGAGCTACTCTTTCGCCAAATTCACCGGTTTCCCGCCAATGTATTGCCCTCGGAGCCACTCTTTCGTCGAAATCACCAGTTTCCCACTAATGTGTTGCCTTCGGAGCTACTCTTTCGCCGAAATCAACAGTTTCCCGCCAATGTGTTGCTCTAAGAGTCACTCTTCAGCCGAACTCACCAGTTTTCCACTAATCTGTTGCTCCCAGAGCCTCACTTCCGCCAAACTCACCGCTATCCCACCTGTGTTACTCCCAGAGCCACTCCATTCATCTAGCTCAATACCACCTGGATTGTACTATGTGGTGTGATCAACGCACTGCCGCTTACTAGGCAAAGCTGGACTCCGCTGCGCTCGAATGGCAACTCTTCGTTACCGAGGCGCACGGCTTGAACGCGATCTACGAGCGCTTCCCCCAACTGCAGGCGCTGAAGCGCGAATTCCCCGTAGAGCACTTCAATTTCAAGCGCATCTTCGCCAAGTTTTACCGTTCCCCAAGCACCGTCGAGCGCCCAGAACGCTTGATAGCACTCCACTCCGGCCGCAACCTTAGGTTCGAAACCGAGCAGCCCCTGCCCTTTGTGATAGTGAAATCCACTGTATGCATGCAGCAGCGAGTAGCTGGCCATGGAACGGGCGTAGTTGCTGCCGCATTCGATTTCGTTCCACGGATTACGGCGGTTCCCGTCATAGCGGCGGCGAATGGCTTCTACAACCGATAATCCTTCCTCGTACAAGCCCTCCTGAATCATGTGCACCGCTGCTTGATATTCGAAGCCGGTCATCGTCTCCGAATTATAGGTAAGCGGAACAGCAGGCTTCATTCGACCTTCCGGCCAAGTACAAATGAGCAGCCCGCCTTCATCGCCAAGCGAATACAGCCGCCATGGGTTGGCTTCTTTTCTCATCTCGCTTTTGAAATTATAGCGATAGAGCGATTGCAGCGCTGTTCTCGTCTGCGCCGGATCGAAAATTTCGCCTAATCCGCACAAGTTGGCATGCCACTGCGCGACAACCTGATCGATGCTGCAGCCTTCGCCGATTTGGTATTTGATCTCGCCTGCTTCCGCATTCCAGTATGCCTTCTCTACTGCATCGCCGAACAGCGAATTCCCCTCCGAATAACGGGTAAGCAGGGACAAATCTTGCAATTG
The DNA here is from genome assembly GCF_059686995.1 of Paenibacillus rhizoryzae. Lineage (NCBI taxonomy): Bacteria > Bacillati > Bacillota > Bacilli > Caryophanales > Paenibacillaceae > Paenibacillus > Paenibacillus rhizoryzae. Next base: position 360,267 of record NZ_JCAALT010000004.1, read on the forward strand.
AACCAACTGCGTATAATATTCTCCGTTGAACAGTTCGCGGTCGGTATAAGCTTTACCACGTTCGAACAGTCCGCGGTACAGCTCCGCCGTTTCTGGCTCGCCGAGATAATCCGCAATCTCCGCACCTGCCTTCAAAGCGGCCAGATAGAATCCGTTCAGCCACGAATTTGGCCCGAACAGCTCCATATCGAGCGTGTGATGCTGCCGCCCTTCCAGTACGCCGTCTTGATTTGCATCCCATTGATCCTCATTCGTCTCAGCCCAGGCGTAGGATATCATTGATTTTGCCGCTTCCCAATGCCCCTTCAGCCACTCGTCATCCCCACTAATCCGCCAATCGCGGTACAGCTTGATGATCCCGCCGAATTGTCCGTCAGCGCAGGCGTGGAAATTCGAGCGTTCGCGGCCCACCGGCAGCGCCAGTCGGAACTGCATCCGGCCGTCTTCGCGGCGATTATAGTTAAAGTCCAGATCGCGCATGCTCCGCTCCAACTGTGGGAACAAATACGGCAGCGCATAAGCGTAATTCCAAACATGCGTACAGGAGCCTTCGCAGCAACCAACATCCTCGATGCAACCCTCGAATCCATAGAAGGAACCATCTTCAAGCCGCAGACAGGTTGGTGACTTCAGCACCGATAAATTCGCCGCTACTGCATCCAACACAGCCGCCGGAAGCGTTGACCCGTATAGCGCATCACGGAAAAGCCGTGTTTCACGCTCCAGTCGATCCCACTCCGCAAACGCATACGTACTGCTGGCGAGAGAATCTTCGAATCGGACGGCATAGTGATTTTTCCAGATGGTACGTTTGCCGTCTTTTTCCGGATTCCAATGGTTGTACATGAACGGACTGCTCCACGCGAGCATGAACCTCACACTGCGCGACTCGCCTGCAGGAACGTTTAACGAAGCTGCCAGTGAAGCCATGTCTTGATTGCGGAATTTTGCATCCGGCTCATATTCGCGATTGTTGAAAGGTCCAAATGCAGTAAAATCCCGCCAAAACATCTCCAGCGAATCACACCAGCCGCCGCGGTACCAGTACAATTGATAGCTGCCATCCGCTTGATCTGTAGCCATTGTTAGTTCGCCATACTCCGGATTGTCGCTTTGCTCCGTTTGCGTTGCCATATGTATTCGTTTCAAGCCGTTATCATTCACATAACGGTGCAAACTTGGCGAGGTTTTCATCATATTTGCCGATGATAGGTTGACCGTATAGGTTAATGCCTGCTCGGTCGTATTCGTCACGGTAATCGTAAAGAACGCTGCCGGCAGACTGGAATCGTCTTCATTCGAGGGAATGAACGGATTAAACGCGCTCATCCGCACTTGTCCCGGGAAAGCTGCATCTTGAAACTCGATATCAGCCATCGGGAACGTCCCTGTGAAGACCGTTTTCTCAAAATGGGGCATGCCACCCAGCGTCCCAGCATGTGGGCCAAATCCATAACCCGAATGCAGCGCGCCTCCCCGGACCGGTTCACCCATATACGGAGGATGCAGCTCCCCTTGTAAAATCCGAGCGTCAAGCACACGCTCGCCATCCTCTGCTTTGATTGCAAAATGGCTAAGTGCATTCATGCTGCGCTTGTTAGGACGATTCAAAATCTCCCAATCCATCAATCTCCCATTACCCGCCAGACCGATGCAGCCTGTGCCAATGCCGCCTATCGGAAACGAAATCGCATTTAGTCGCTCGTCCTCATATACAAATTGATTCACTATTATCGCTCCCTTCTACTTCACATTGTAGTACGAAGCCCGTGAGGAAGCATTGCAAAAGGGCTTTCTTTTGTTGTAAATTCCGATTGTTTATTAACTTACTCCAATCGACTCAACAACTAATAAGCAGATGATATAATGGTTATATCTGGAAGCAAAGGAGTGAGGGACATCGCACGATGGTTGATGAGCGCACTTATCATTTTATGCAGTATCGTTGTTCTTAGCGGCTGTACGAAGCCATCAGATATTTATGGGGGCATTAGCAAAACAAATTTTCCCGAATTGATCGATGCCAATATTGAATACGTCTACGAATATAGAGGGCATGCCGATAATTGGAGTGCTGTTCTGTTCGTCTACAAGCTGAAAGGCGCAGATAAATTCAATATGAAAGAAGTTCTCGTGTATAACGGACCAGATCCGAAGCCTACCGGCCAGCTTTCTACAGAATATTCATTTGGGGATGCTGTCGGCGGCTCCGGGGCCATAATCTCCGAAGCACCTGAGAAGGGAATTTATGTGTTGATTCCATCTATCGGGAAAACGGTATTAGTGCCTAATACAACCGCGAAGATGCTGGTAAAATGGAGCTCGCATTCCGAATACTTCGAATTAAAACCTGTGTCCGATTAGTACCGAAACATTTCTCCACATAACAAAAGCAAGGATGCGGGCCGATGCTCGCATCCTTGTTCTCTTTCCAGCCTTATCGCAACACTGCAAGCGCGAACGGCAGCAGCTCGAGCTCAAATGAGCCGTCATCCTGCACCATCGGTGCCGGAAATGCGACCGGCGCCAGCGGCTGGAACGCTCGCTCATCCAGGGTGAGCAATTCCACCGGCTGAAACGCCGCTGACTTCACGCGAACGCGTATTGTCTCGTTAGTATAATTCGCTGCGAGCAGCGTCACTGCGCCGTCGTTACCTCTTACAGCGAGCGCATCGCAGCATAATCGGTCAGACACCCGGCAATCCAGCACTTCTGCGCTTTGCAGCTTAGCCGCGGCCTCTAGTACATGATAGAGCGGATACTTCCCTTCCCCGCCATCACGCATAACGCCAAGCGGCCCTACCGTCTCTAAATAGCAGACCCGCTCCGCGCCTGCTTCCGATAAGCTGCGCAAACTGCCGAGCGTCCACGCCGCGCCGAACAAGGACCATTGCCTCGCATCGGTATGATTAGCGCGGTCTTCGGACTTGCGCCTGCCTTCCTCACTAGTCGTGTTCGGATTCAAACGCGGCTTGAACGTAATTGGGCCAATGCTTAGCGGCACATCAGGTACGATGCTGCGCGCGCTGCGAACCGTATCCGCCTGCGCGAAAACCGTTTCGGCGAGCGATGCGATATCGAAAGCGTGCACCTGAGGATTGATGGTGTACATTGCCGCTTCCAGCGGAGCGAGCGGCAGCTCCGCGCGGTTGAGCTCCGTAAAGTAAGCACGGGTCCCTCCGCCCACGCGAAAAGACAGCTTCGCCGAATCGCGCAGTTTCATAAGCATGGAGGATAGCTCGTAATGGCTCACATAGCCGGCATCCGGGAATACAAACACTGTATCCACGACAGCCTCCGCCTCGGCGATAGCTTGAACAAGCATCTCAAGCATACGTTGACTTGGGCTTTCGCCTTTCCATTCTCCAGGTACAATCACTTCAAGCTCTACACCGGCACCGAGCGCCGTTGCAGCCGCCACCGTATTCGCAAGCTCCTGCTCCCAGCCATCATCAGCCAATCGGATGACTGCTCGAAGGAAAGTCAGAGCAAGCGGATGAAGGGCATTAATTTCAGAAATCGCAAGCGGACGGCCCGGCGCCATCCCTAAACCAATTCCGGGAACATGCCCAACCGCATGGTCAAGGAGTTCCACTTTCATTTCTTGTGCGCCTGATAATTCCGCCGTGGCCACTACGTCTCCCCCAACCTCATCAGAGCCCAAACCCACAGCCTCTGCCGCGTCCGCTCTCTCACCAATCAACCTAAGTGTCACCGACTGCTTCACTCGCGCCCCAATCGAAACTGCTACCGGGTAAGGGATGCTGAGCGGCGTACAATAGGTTTTGTAAGAGGCATCCGTCCAGTTGCGCTGATCCTCCATCTCGAACAAATCGCCGCTAAATTTCACCTCTGCGACCAGCTTCGGCGTTATCTCGTGGCGAATAGCTGTCATGCCAAGGAATGGTTGATGCGGCGAAATCCGCTCCGGGAACACTCCCGCAGTTGTCCGCTTCTCCGTTCCTTCCTCCGTCTCCACTTCAACCTTGCAACCCGCCAGATCGGAAGGATGCAGGATACAGAAGCCGATCCGGTTACGAAGAAAATCCGACCGCGCTTCCCCGTCGAATGTAAAACGAATGGTTCCATCCTCCAACCCGGTGATGGATCCCTCCCACTCAAAATCAATCTCGCCCTGCCGATGCTCCGCAACAAAACGGACCTCAAACCCATTCCTGTGCTCCGCTACTCGAAATTCCCGAAAAACCGGCTTAATCGTGCCCCAGTTCTGATCACGGACAGCGGCATAAATGCCGCGCACTACTTCCTGCCCGCCATAGCGAATATATCGAAGTCCGCCTTCTTCCAGCACTGCAGTCAGCGGACCTGCTTTCAGCAGCCGCCGCTCCGGCAGCGGATCGGTTGAACCGTACCGCAACACGGATATCTCCCTTGCCTGACTTACCATAACACGCGCTCTCCCCTTTGTTAGGCTTGCTTCAGACACAGCACCCAGTCGCTATCATGCTCATCTCTCTCATGCTTTTCACTATTACGCTCACGCTCTTCACTGTCATGCCCACTACTCTCATTACCGGCATCCACGGCAGGTCGTAAAATCGTGAATGCGCTTCCCGATCCCTCATAGCCAAACTCACTGCAAATGAACGCCTTCGCCGATGGACAGGCGTGAAACCGAACCTGTTGATCCATCCAAATTCAGAGTGCCGGAGTGTGGTTAATCGACTTAGAACACAAATCGTGCGGCCTCACCCCTTTCGTCTGTATTCTAGGCTTTTGGGCAAACGTGGACAATATAAAAAAACGACCGATTTTTCAATTTTGCCATAGAAATCTTGATCATTCTATCCGTGCAGCTGACCTTCGGGAGCGATAATATCGTGATTATGCTGAACGCTTGTAATCACGGCGATTTCAACTGCTTTTATCATGTCCTCTAGGATCATGCTCGGCATCTGTGGCTTCTGCTCGGTTTGGATGGGTAGGTAAGGGATATGGATGAAGCCGCCTCTTATTGCCGGAAACTCCGTCTCGATCATATGCTGAAGCCCATAGAAGAGATGATTGCATACAAACGTTCCCGCGGTATGGGATACCGAAGCAGGTATCCCGGAATCGCGCAGTTGCTTGGTAATCGTCTTTATCGGCAAAGAGGACCAGTACGCGGCCGGACCATTTTCGACAATTGCCTCATCGATTGGCTGATTTCCCTCATTATCCGGAATACGTGCATCGTTCAAGTTGATCGCGACTCGTTCTATGGCGATGTCGCTGCGACCGCCGGCTTGCCCAACGCAGATGACTACATCCGGCTGCACCTCCAGAATGGCCTGCTTTAGTACTGCTATGGATTTGGCGAACACCGTCGGGATCTGTCTGACTTCCAGTTCGAGATTGGTAAATTCCTTTTGCTGAAAATGGCTGACCACCTCCCAAGCGGGGTTGATCGTTTCTCCTCCAAACGGATCAAAGCCGGTTAACAATACTTTGTTCATGTCGTGTTGCTCCTCTCAATGGATGCTGAATAGCGATTAATCCTTCAGTCTCAAGCCGCAGCTTGGACATTCCGGATCATGCTGGATGACCTTCTCGCCGCAGGCGGGGCATTCCTCGTAAAGGTCTTGCGGTGCGCCCGGCTGAGTCGATAGGAGCTGTTCGGCAACAGCGCGTCTGTTTGTTTTACCTTCTCTATTTGAATCGTATAAGTAGTCTCGAATCTCCTGAATGTTCTTCGCCATATTCGACGAATCCAGCGCGGCCTGAATAACCGAGTACAGGATAAAGAAGAAAACGGCCATCATAAACAACCATAGTAAAATCGCTCCAACCATCGTGATTCTCCTTTTCGCTTCTGATCGCGTTGATCGTTTCAGTCCCTTTCTTCTGCACGATCGTTTGGAATCCCTTCCTGGCATTCCCAGCTCCCGCGAAAGATAGGACCTGCGAACGTAATAAATGCGCCAGAGACTAGTCCATTTTCTCTGCATTTTCATAGAATGATAGTATTGAATGGAGGTGATTATATGCCCAATCAATTTCTGGATACACGTATTTCCGTGCATCGTAACGACTTTGGCGGAGATGAGCCGTTAGACAATTTGCCGATCTTGATCGGAGACATCGGCTTACAAGTTGGAGCTGCAGTCCCCTTGAACACGAACAATGTCCGCGTTTCCTTGACCGGAACTGCTGTTATTGATTTTGCATCATCCGTGGAGCCGACATTGGAGATCCCACTGGAACCAACCGTTGTTTCCCTCTTCGTCGAACGAGGCGGCGATGGCACTCCGGGAACAGGCGTCACCATTCTAAGTGAGCAATTTAACATCCACTTCTGGAGCGCTTTGTTTCCAATCAGCATCACTGCCGGTGACTTCCCGCCTGCGGCCGATGTGTTATCCGGACAAATCCGTTACACGCTGTTTATTGCAAGAGACGGATTCTTCGATCTCGTCCTGATCGGCCCTGCCGTCTTCAACGGCATCGCTTCAGCTGGATCGACCTAGCGGTCATTAAAACGAAGGGCCAATGAATGGAAGCAATGCTTCCGATCATTGGCCCTTTTTGGGGGCGCGGTCTACATATCCGACTCTCAGCTAACTAACTCCCCATATCCGCTCACGCCTGTAGCTGAGAGTTTCATATGCGAACTCTCAGACGCGAATACGCGCAGTATTGATGCTGAGAGTTCGAAAATTGTACTCTTAGCTAGCTAACTCCCCCCATATCCGCTCACGCCTGTGGCTGAGAGTTTCATATGCGAACTCTCAGACGCGAATACGCGCAGTATTGATGCTGAGAGTTCGAAAATCGTACTCTCAGCTAGCTAACTTCCCATATCCGCTCACGTCTGTGGCTGAGAGTATCATATGCGAACTCTCAGACGCGAATACGCGCAGTATTGATGCTGAGAGTTCGAAAATCGTACTCTCAGCTAGCTAACTTCCCCATATCCGCTCACGCCCGGGGCTGAGAGTTTCATATTCGAACTCTCAGACGCGGAAACGAGCAAATGTGATGCTGAGAGTTCCAAAATCGTACTCTCAACTAACCAATCTCCTCATTTCCGCCTACGCCGGAGACTGAGAGATTCATATTCGAGCTCTCAGACGCGGAAACGAGCAAATGTAATGCTGAGAGTTCGTGAATCGTACTCTCAGCTCCCCCAAAAAAGCAAGTTTATTGGTGCTGCGGCGGTTATTACACCTCTTAAGCGCTATATCCGCTTATGGTGCAATAATCGACCTTGTTTGGACGCTGTAAGCGGCATATCCGCTTATGGTGCAACAATCGACCTCGATTGGAGGCTGTAAGCGGTATATCCGAATTACGGCTCCCCGATAAGGCGCGTTTACCGGGGGTTCGGCGGTTGTTCCACTTCTTAAGCGGCATATCCGCTTAATTCCAGTCCAACAAGAAAACCCGCCGGGCCGAGGGCCCAGCGGGTTTCCAAATCCAGCAAATCCGACAACTCCGGCTGCTAGATTACTTCGAAGCAAGGAACGCGTTCAATTGTTTTTGCTTCTCTTTGAGCACTTTATCGAGCCCGTTTGCTTTCTCTTTCTTCTGGAACTCAGCCGCTTTCGAAGGATCGATTGCGCCTGTTTCCAGACCGGCGATGTATTTGCTGCGCACTGTAACGAGCGCGGCTACTTGCGATTTGACCGGTTGGGCATTAAACGTGAATCCAAGCGCCGGCGACAGTTTCGCGCCTTTGTTGAACTTCTTGAACTTTGCCCATTTATCCGGAGCTTCCGTATTCCAAACATAGTTCAAGAACTGATTGCCGAACATCCAAGTCGCTCCCGGATTGTAGTTCGCTGCATCCGGACCTGGTTTAATAATTTCGCCCGATACTTTCTCATAATGCACGCCTTGAATACCGAAGTTGAGCAGGTTATTTAAGTATTTGTCGGAGTGAAGCAGGTTGATGAACATCATCGCACGTGCCGGATCCTTCGAAGTCGTGGAAATCCCCAGCATGGAGCCTGCGGTTTCACCCGTCGAAACCGTCCGCTCCGTCATGTTAATCTGCTGCAGCTTGCCTGCCAAATTCGCGGCTATGGCCATTTCAGCATCTTTGCCCGGCTTCAAGGAGGACACGATCATAAACACATTGCCCTTCTTCAAAGCATCTTGACCGGACAATTGCGTTGTTGCCGCATCTCTGTTGATGTAGCCTTTCTTGTAGAAGCTGCGTGTAACATTTAACTGATCCATGTACTTCTTATCGTCGAAGCGTGTAATAACCTTCGTGCTCGTGCCGTCTTTGCGAATCAGACCTTCAATCGTCGTATCGCCAAGGTAATCCTGTTGAATGAAATAGTGGGAGTTGAAGGTTTCGCCGTCACGCAGGAACAGCGGCGTCATGCTTGGCATTTTCGCTTTCACCTTTGCCAGGATCGGCGCAAGATCATCGACTGTTTTCACGGCATTCAGCTGAGCGGTCAAGCCGAGCTTGCTCGCAATATCTTTGCGGTAGATTACGCCGCCTTGCGCTGCCAATTCTTTGTTAGTCGGCACGCCGTAGTTATGCCCGTTTACTTTAGCTCCTGCCAGGAATGCCGGGTCGAGCGACTTCGTAATGTCTTTGCCGTATTTGCTTAGCAAATTGCCGGCCGGACCTTTCGCATCATCGAGCGCAAGGAACACTTTCTTCGCCACATCGTTGGCATGGCCGTTCCATTGTGCCGTGAAGATGACGTCCATCGGCTCGCGGCTTGCTTTCAGCAGGTTCATCTTGCTGTCCCATTGGCCCCAATCGATCGGGATGAGGTCAATCGTCGCATTGATTTTGTCTGTCAGATACCTGCTCATTTTCGCTTCGATCTGAGCCTCATCTTTGGCAGGTGAGCCGGGATAATACAAGGTAAGCTTGTAAGGAGCCAGAGTGCTGCTACCGGCGGCGCTGGCAACCGGTAACGCGGATAAAACAAGGCTTCCGCCTAAAATCAGAGAGATGCTTTTTCCCAGCTTGCTTTTTTCTTTGAACATGCGGTAGTGCCTCCCTTATAAGATTAAGTGCTCTGTATACTCAACCGGCTAAACCGGAACGAGCCAATAGAATTGAACCGCTTGCTGCATTCCTGCATTCCTGCATTCCTGCATTCCTGCATACCTGCATTTCTGCCTTCTCTCCCCGCCTATCCCTTAATCGCTCCAACGGTCAAGCCCTTGATGAAGTACCGCTGGAAGAACGGATAAGCAAACACGATCGGACCAATTCCGACCACCGCCATCGCCATCGTCACGGTCTCTGTAGGCAGCTGGTAATCCGGATTTTGAGCCAGAATGGCCGAGTAGGCCGACGAATTGGCGCTTAAGAAGGTGATATCCAGCAGCGCTTGATACATACGGAACTGGATCGTGTACAAAGTGTCATGATTGATGAACAGCAGGCTTAGGAACCAATCATTCCAATAGCTCAGCGTGCAGAACAAGCCAACCGTCGCCAATACGGGTAAGGAGAGCGGAAGTACGATTTGAGCAAATATCCGCCACTCGCCTGAACCGTCAATCTTGGCCGATTCGAGGAGAGCAGGTGGAACCGAGTTCGTAAAGAAGGTTCGCAGCACGAGTACGAAGAACGGCTGAACGAACATCGGAATCATGAGCGCCCATATGTTATCCCGCATGTGGAGACCTTGTGCATACAGTAGATAGAAGGGTACCAGTCCGCTATTGAATAGAAGAGTGAAGAACATGATGAAGGAAAATACTTTGCGATGCTTGAAATCCGGTCTTGAGATTGGATACGCAAACAGCGACATCATCGTGATCGCAATCAATGTACCGACAACCGTAACGAATAACGAAGTGCCATACGATCTGACGATGCTTTGCCAATCGCTCAGCAGAAAATCATAGGCTGATGCACTGAACTTCTCCGGCCAGAACTTATAGCCGTTAACGAGAACCAAGTTCTCATCGGAGAAAGAAACGGCAATGACGAGCAGCAGCGGCAGAACGCATATCAGCGTGTAAATCCAGAAGAATCCGTTGATAAAGAAATTCGAAAGGTTAGATATTTCATGAAGTCCCTTTTTCCGTTTGGTCACAATCGTCGTTGCCATTCACATGGTTCCCCCTTAGAACAAGGCATCGTCTCTGCTGATCCGACGAATAACCAGATTTGATAGCAGCACCAGTACGAATCCAACAACCGCTTGGTACAAGCCGGCCGCAGAAGACATCCCGATATCCCCGCTCACGATAAATCCTTGGTACACGTAAGTATCAATGACGAGCGTCGTGTCATAGAGAATGCCTGAATTTCGGGTGACTTGGAAGAACAACCCGAAATCCGAGTAGAAAATACGTCCAATCTGCAGGAAGGTGAGAATGATAATGACCGGCCTGATCAACGGGAGCGTAATACTGAAGATCTGACGCCATTTGGAAGCACCGTCGATCGTCGCCGCTTCATAATACTCGTTATCGATCCCAATAATGGCCGCAAGGAAGATGACTGCATAATAGCCAATCCCTTTCCAGGTGTTAATGATGGGCAGAATGAAAGGCCACCACTTGGACTCCGTATACCAATCTACAGGCTCTATCCCAAACGCGGGGAGCACGATTTTGTTGAGAATTCCGATATCCGGATTTAAGAAAGCGTATACAAGATAAGAGATAACGACCATCGACAGAAAGTAAGGCAGGAACATGGCCGTCTGGTGGAGCTTCGCCAACCGGCGGTTTCGCATAGCATTGAAGAGAAGCGCCAGCGTAACTCCGATCACCAGGTTCAAGACGATAAATACCGCGTTATAGGCCAGCGTGTTTCGGGTGATGGTCCAAGCGTCGGTCGTGCTGAACAGATAATTGAAGTTTTCCATGCCGACCCATTTGCTCTCCAGGAAGCTCTTGATGAAGCTCGTTGACGTATACTCGATTTGCTTAAAAGCGATTAAAGAGCCGATCATTGGAAGGTAATTGTTCATTAACAACACGAGCAGCGCGGGAGCCATCATAATATAGAAAGCTCCGTATCTTTTCCAATAGCCGATATTTTGCTTGGTTCGTGTTTTAGGCGCCTTCGCCTTCGCTACGACTTCCGCGGCTTCCGTTGAAGGAGTCATCCCCATAACCATCCTTTCGTCCACCTTATAGCATTTAGAAGGTTTGCCCTCCATTTCTATAAAGTAAGTCTATGGGAAGAAACTTACCGTCCCTACCGAGGATGGCGACGGCTGTTTCTTCTTGTCTTGTACACTTATTGTAAAGGCTGGGCACCGACTCCATCTATCTACTGAGATGACGCACATAGCACTTTGGTGACATTGGGGAATCGAATTGCGGGGGCTAGACGTTTAGCGGAGGTTTTGATGTTTCTTGCGGTAATCTTGCGGAGATAATCCGGTCATCTTCTTGAACAGCTTGGCAAAATAGGAAAAATGGACATAGCCGACTTCCTCTGCTATGTTGCTTACTTTATCGTTCGTATCGACCAGGAATCGCTTCGCTCGTTCGATACGCAGCTCCGTCATGTAGTCCGACAGCGAGAGCCCTGTCTCTTTGCGGAATAAGCGTGATAAATAGGCCGGATTACGATAGACGTGCGCGGCTATATCGTCACGAGTCAGTTCCGTATGTACATGCTCTTGAATGAATGACTTCACCTTCGCAATGACGGCGGATGCATCACGCGGACGCTCTGCCAGCGCTTGTCCCATCTTGGCTACCATTCTCCCAGCCAAAACCATCAGCTGCAGAGAGTTACGAGCGGCTTGGATTTCCTTCAATTCTTGGACCGTAAACACATCATAGATCGAGAAACCTTTGAGATAGGCTGCGCGATACAGCATGTTCAGGAAACCATAGTGAAACAGCTCCAGTGCTTCACGACTGGCTTGCTCGGCCTGCCAGCGTTTTAACGTCTCTTCCAATTGGATGATAAGCTGTTCATGTCCGCCATTATCGAGAAGCGCCCCCCAATCGGGAAAAGAAGGAATCGGGATTCCGGCATCCGTACCGACTGCTTCCAAGCCCACTTGTGCTGTCGCATCCTGTACGGACTGCGGCGCGGATACATTGGCGCGTTCCAATTGCTGCAATCGTTCGAGCGCGCCGGCTAATCCGCCAATAGCTGCCGGCTCCCCCACATAACAGGAGACTCGGCAGTGAAAATAGGTTTGGCAAGCCTGCACATACTCGGCACATCTCCGAAGAAGTCTATCTCGATCGGCTGTCTCGCTGTCATTCAGATAGAGCAGCGCCATATTGAGCTCATTTCGGTCCTGCAGCACCGTGCCCGGCCCGTTCCCCAGGATGATCTCCGCAGCTGATTTGCGCAGCGCATACTCCATAATGCTCTCATCACGGGCATCCAGCTCAATATCCCATTGCTCGATACTAAGCAGAACCGGAAGAACCTTGCTGCTCGCAGATAGTGGGATTTGATAGGACTCCAATTGGCGATCAAGTCGTTCCGGGGACAGCCTCACTCGGCCAGCCAGCAGCTCTTGCCAGAAGCGCTCGACCAATATCGGAAGCTGGCTTGTCCATTGTCTGCGGTTCGCATCCACCAATTCCTCGATTTGCAGCCGTTCCCTACGCATCCCGATCTCCGTAATCGCGCGTTTCACAATCGACTTCAGATCATCATGATCGACTGGCTTCAAGATGTAGTCAAAGCAGCCATTATGCATAGCCTCCTGCGCATAATCGAACCTCGCATGCCCCGTGAGGAATATCGTCAGCGTCTGCGGCTTGTTGTCTCGAATCCAGCGGAGAAGCTCAAGTCCATTCATGCCGGGCATTTCGATATCGGATATCACCAAATCCACGGGATGCTCCTCCAGCACCCGGATCGATTGCGTTACATCTTCGGCCTCCCAGATAGACTGAATGGGTAAGTCACTCCAATCGATACCTTGCGCGATTCCTTTCAGTGCATAGATCTCATCATCTACAACGAGCATGCTTACCACTATTATCGCCCTCCATCGTATGTCTGACCGTTATTCATGGCCTTCGAACGTATTTGGTCTCTCTATGGGAAGACGCATCTGCACGATGGCCCCTCCCGGCTTTCCGTTCATGAATGTGATGCCGCCATCATTGCCGTATAACATGCGGAATCGACGCAGAATGTTCCATATGCCTAAGTGATACTCGCCGGCGCCTTCAAGCTCCACACCGGTTTGCAGCCCCTCCAGAACCGACTCGGGGAATCCCGGACCATTGTCGATGACCGTCAGCTTAATGAACCTGCCCGCGTCCTCCTCATCCTGCTCCGAGTAAATGCCAATGCGGAAAGGCAGCCCATCCTGAACCTTTTTATTAAAACCATGAATGACCGAGTTCTCGACGAAAGGCTGCAGTAATAAAGGAGCAATTGGCACCGGCGCATGCTCGGGCATCATTTGGATTTCATATTCCAGCTTCGCCACATACCGGATTTTCTGAATTTCCAGATAATGCTCGATATGCCGAATTTCATCCTCGAGCGAAACTACGGCGCGATGGCCTAGCATCACGAAGCGGAAGTAATCCGCTAGGTGCAGGCTCATTTTCTGAACCAGCTTGTAGTCCTTCAAGGCGGCCAAATTATAAATAATATTCAAGCTATTCATATAGAAATGAGGATTGATCTGGATCTGCAGATGCTTGTACTCCGCCTTCTGGACACGAATCTGCTCCTCGTAAACGTCGATCTTCAGCTTCTCGATTTGCTCAGCCATTTGGTTGAACGTCCCTGACATGAACGCAAATTCACTGTTATCCGTGTTCACCGGCATCCTTACGTTGAACTGGCCTTGACCCAGCTTCCGCATGCCCCGTACCAACCCAACGAGCGGCTTGAACATCACTCGCTGGAGGAATAGCAAATAGAAGGATAAGACAATGGCTACCGTGAGCGGAATCCAGATGTAGAGCATCTTTTGGAAATAAGGAAGGTTTTTCAAAATATAAGTTTCCGGAATCACGATCATATAGTGGATATCCGAAATGGCGGAAGGCTGCGTGATGACGAGAAAATGATTCTGGTTCCAAGTCGTTCTGTTCTGCTTGGTCATCTCCACAATATCCATCTGCACGATGGATTCCTGTACGACAGGCAAGGGGGAGTTCGTTAACGGATTGCCCGCCGGATCCACGACGAACGCAGCGCCATCGGGTCCAACGTCAAATTTGCTTAAGACCTCATTTAAACGATCGACCTGCACGAGTGCGCCAATATAGACGCCTGAGCCCAGATCGACGGTTTTGATGAGGTAATTGGTGTCGTTGGGAATGGAGAAACGCTCCCAGCGCTGCGTCTCTTCCGGTAAAGCTTTGGAGGCTAGTTTCGTGGTATAGTCCTGCAGGGCGGACTGCACTTCCGCGAAATGGAAGCTGTATTGCGTAGCAAAAAACATATCGTCGTCCTTGCGGGAATAGACGAAGAAGGTGTCCACTTTATTATAGTAGCCGGTATCGAGCAGGAACCGTCTGGTCAGCTCCATCTTCACCATCGTATAGTCCGAGTCATCTTCGGCCAGCGACAGCTGCTGCAGCGATTGAATGTTCGGGTCGCCCTGCATCCGGTACAAATAACGCATCGTTTCCTGCAGGATCGCGTCGTTATTTTGCACCTGCTGCTCCATCAAATTATTATAGTGCAGCGAGATTTGCTCACGTACGACTTTAGTCGCATAGATATTATTGTAGACAAGGAAGAGCACCATAGGTGCGGTCATGAGGAGAAAACCGAATACGATCTTAAACCGAACGGATTGCCAAAATGGCATAAGATTCCACCTTCACTTGATAGCATTCAATCCACTCTCAGCATACCTTACACGAATGAAAGCGGCAACAAAATATCCCGGCCGCTTACGCTGCTCCCCCTTCTATCTACCTATTGGAAAGATGGTGTAAGGCTAGTGCTAGATTCCTACGCCGTTTCGCTCCTCTATTAATTTAACAAGCAGCTCACGATCCTCTTCGAAAGATAATGCCAGCTCCCTAACTTCGTCAGCTGACTTCCATGCGATATCATAGATCAACCCGTCCGGATCTTGGATACGGCGCTCGCCGCCGATAATATCGCCTTTGAAATAGGCGATTCTGTCATGTTTCAATAAGAGCTGTTCCCCCAATTGAATGCGATAGCCTGTTTCCTCGAAAACCTCGCGTATGCAGCAGTCCTCATAGGATTCATCCGCCTCCCGCCCGCCTGACGGGACAGACCATCTTTTCTCCTCATGCGGCTTCCCTTGCAGCACCATGAGGAGCTGGCCGGAAGCATTGAAACAGATCGCCGCTGACCCGCTCCAGTTTAAGCGATACCATAGCGACTCGATCTGCGCCGCGTGATGCCGATTATGCCAGACAAACCGCTGCAGCGCTGTATCCAGCGTGATACTGCCAAGCGCCAGTGTTCGCAGCTTTCTGCTGAATTGCTCCGGGTTCAGACCTTGAAGTAAAGTCACAAACCGCCGATGAAGGATCTCTAGCAAGTCTAGCGCATCCTCGATCGCAACCTCTCTATAATCATGCAGTTCTGCCCACAAATCCTCCCGGTACGTAGCCCCGAGCGGCTCTTCCTCGGTCAATGCCCGCTTGAACCGCAAATACGCATTCATATCATTGTCGGCCAGATGATGCACGATCTGTCTGGCAGACCAGCCGCCATCGCGATAAGGAGTGTCTAGCTGCTCCGAACCGAGGCTGCGAACCAGCTTCCTCAACGACACGGTAATGCTGGGAATCTCCTTGATGAGGGCTGCTCGTTCTTCATGTGTAGTCATCGGCGCCGCTTGAAATGGTCCGATCGGGAAACGAATGTCGTTCATCGGTTTGATTACCGCCTTTCCTGAGCTTCATTATTCTATCACCGCCATAAGCATCTCAACTATATTCGAGAGCCGATAAAATGAATCCTCTTCACGATCCTACTGACACATGTCCCTTCCCATCTCTAGCGATTCTGCATAACTTAGTAGAAAAGGAGCAGGTGCTGCTATGGGACAACTTATCGATGCACGAACATCCAGCAATATTCCCGTCGTTCTCACGGAATTTGATATTTTCCCGCTCGATACCCCTGTCATCGTTGGACAGGTAGGACTGAACATTCCACACGATACCCCTGGAATTATCCGGGTTCAATTGACGGGGATGGCAGGCGTCGCGCTTCCTACGGATTTTCCGCAAGGTTTCCTACTTGAGCTTTACATGGTAAGAGGTCTTGCGATCGACGATTCGCTTATTTACAAATCGCAGCATTCATTCGATTCCGGCATACACACGGTTGGATTCTCTGCATCCGATTATAATATCCCTGCGCCTGCATCGGGGCTTCAGCCCTACACGTTATTCGCAATCGCTCGATCGGAAGGAATTGCCCGCGTCGGTCCGGAGAACTTGAACGCTTCCGCTTATTTCGGGTAATGAAAGGCAAAGGAAAGGGTCTGTCCCAAAAGTCATCGATGATGACGAAGGGATAGTCCCTTTTTCTCTTAATAGGCATTGGTTTTGCCGCATTCTTTACGCAGTCGAATGTTCTTCTGATCGCTGTTGTTCCTGTTTTCCCCTGAATGAATAGGTTAAGGCTTCTCTCCAACCTTCGCCGCTCTAACGAATCGTGGAGGTCTTATTTTGGAGAATTGAGCACTTCTAAAATTCTAACGAACCACAGAGGCCTTATTTAGCGGAATTAAGCAGAAATGCACGGGTTTTGGAGCCAATAAGGCCTGTAGGATTCGTTAGAATTTCAAACCGGGTTTTTTGTAGCAAATAAGCCCCCTACGATTCGTTAGCGACAAATCTAGTCCTGCGTTACCAGTGGCGACCGGTCATATAGCAGCCCCCTCGCCAAGCTATAAGTATGGAGTATCAGCGCCATAAAAAGGTCGCAAGAGAGCGATTGAAAAGTGAAGGAGGCTACGCACTGTCCGTTCGGCGCATGTATGAACCGGAAAGCCTTTTTCGCAAATCAAAAACAACCGAGGATTTCGAAGGTTGCTGCTTCGAGGCTTGCAAAAAGTAAGCTTAGAGGTCAGGTGGCTTTCGCTTGCCCCATAATTTGCTGAAGAAAGCCGCAGTTGAACGAAGACGAGAAATGGCGCCACAGGTAGGAGACCTATGACGCCACTTTTTCATCTGAAAATTGCCTCTGAGGGCTTCAATACCTATCTGAAGCCCCCATTTGAGACAGCATCTTCTTTATGTTACCTATCGCTGCAATAGCTTCAGATTGCTAGAACCCTGTATTCCCGTTCAACACCGGCACTACTAACGGATTCGCGTTCGTATAGTTTGGCAGCGCGTTGCCGGAGGCAACGTTAAAGTTGAACTGCGTCCGACCGCCGCTGTCTCCGTAAGTCGTGTTGTCGATATGAATGCCTTCCGTCTCGCCGTTTGTAATGTTGTTGAGCTCGATTCGCACATTGAGCATCGGATTCACGTAGAGCCAGAACTGAATGCCCGCATGGTTATGACCGGTATGGCCTGCTTTGTTAATCGTGTTCCGTTGGAATTTGAGGCCGCTGATCGTATACGAAGGTTTCGTCGGCTCAACCGGCTCCGTCGTGACAATCATGCCCGCGTTGAATGTGCTGTCGATGTAGTTATCGCGGAAGATCAAGCTGTTGCCGCCAACATCGGACATGCCGCGGCCCCAGTAGCTGGCGATAATCGTGTTGAATTGCCCCACGTTATTCTGCGCGACGCCCGGGAAGTTCATCAGATTCACCTGCGCGACGCCATCATCGCCTAGTCCGCGCATAAAGTTGTTCTGGGCGAGGTTGCCGGAGTTCCCGTCATCTCCCCAATGAATGCCGTCGAAGTACGTATTGTACAGCCGCACATTCTGAATGGTCGAGTTCGACCAATCCGTCCAGCCTTCCAAGCAGCCCATATGCTCTGCCCATAGATTCTGCAGCACATTGTTGGAGCCCGTACCGGGATTCGTCAGCACGACGATGCCATAATGCGCATCCCGCTGCGTATCCACGCTGCTAATGCGAAGATCTGAGATCGTCGTGTTATTATTCAGCGTGAATCCTACTTCGCCGCCCCAAATTCCATTCGTAACCGTGCTATGCAAATGGGAATACCAGATGCCTGCGCCTTTCACGCTTACGCCTGAAGGAACAGCGATTTTATCGCTTTGGTTGTATGTCCCTGGAGGGAACCAGACGTTCTTGCCGGCCGAAGCCGCGGCGTTAACCGCACTTTGAATCGCTGCTGTATCATCGGCGATTCCATTGCCAACCGCATTGTATGGCGCCGATTTGACCGAGATATAGTTCGCCGGCATCGCAATTGGGGCCGCCGCTGTCTCCAGATCAATCAGATCGATCCCGTACCAAGAGAGTCCGTTTCCGGAATCCTTTTGCAGCTTAATTGTATCTCCTGCATTGATATCGATTGCAAAATCCTTATCGTCAAAGCTGCGTACATACGAGTTACCCGGCGCCGTATCATAATTGAACGTGGAGGTAAGCGATAAGTCTTGGCGCTTCACGCCGTTGACATAGAGTGCCAGTGTCCCGCTCGTATTCTGAGGAATGCTGTACCGCAGAATCATCCGGTTCGCATCGCGAACATTCGTCCACTGCACAGACTCGCCCGTAGCATCGAGGTGCACATAGCTTTTGCCGGAAGCCGCTTCTTTCTTCATCGTCGTATCATTATTCGTGGTCGCTCCGCCGCCAAGTGTTCCATTTTCCGCTTCGTAGGTTGTGAATGGCATCGTTGCGCCGCGCGAATTGTTGTTCGTCAGCCGGAACCAGTTGATATTCGCGATACCGGAACCCAATATCCCCTTCACATAGAGATTATGCGTGCCTGTAGCAGTGCCCGTGATCGGCCAAGTTTGTGTCTCGAACGTATTCCAGCTATCCGTATTGGCCACTGTAAACGTGCTAATTACCGGCCCAGTCAGGCTGTCGAGCCGAACCTCGAATTTACCGCCTGTAGCTGTCGCCGCAACGCGAGCCTCAAGCGTCTTATAGCCGCCGCTTAAATTCACGTTGTTGTACACCATATAATCATTCGTATCGAAGCTGCCTACTTGCTGGCCGCCGCCTGTATCCGGGGTCGTCGCCGGTGTAACGCCGGACATCGCGTTGTAGCTCTCCGCTTCGATCTTGATTGCCGTGGTCATCGTCACGACCGGCGACCAATTCGTTTCATCGAAGTTCATATTGCCATTCGCATTGATGACAAAATACAGCGCATCCCCAGCCTCCACATGAATGTCCGATACCCCGCTTGGCGTGACATCGGCTGACGGCGTCACGGTAGCGCTCCAGAGCTGCGTCGTATTTTTGAAAATCTTCGCCACAACGCCGTTACTGCTGGCATTGACCTTGAGCACATTGCCCGTAATGTCGACATTGCCTGCCTGCGGCGCAACCCATTTCTTCACCGCATCATAGGTTGTCTCCGGATGGAAGAAGGAGTCCCTCACGTACGGATAACCGGAGGTTTCTTTCCACTTAGCCGGTGCAGTGGCATCATAGACGCTGAGATAGGAATACGTGCTTCCTGTTTTCTTCATATTGAACCAATTGCCCACGCCTTGTGATGTACCAAAGGAGGAAAATGCGCTGTACGTTACCGTTTCGGGAATCGGTGCCGCTTCGGATTTCCCTTCATTCGCAAGCAAACCGCTGGCAATGAGCGTAAATGCCATGGCACCATAGATGCCTTGCTTCCACTTTCTTCTGAACATCGCTGCATCTCTCCTTTTCACATGTTTTCACTAGCCTACGTTTCATTGCAAAGCCGATCACATTTCTCTGCACCACCTCCCTCACGAACGGATTAGGATTAGGTAAGATGAATCTGGATGTCGTTGACTCCGAAACTGAAGCGCTTTCATGAAACTGCGAGAGGAAATCGGGCCTTTCAAAGCCCAACATCCTAAAGATACCATAGTGAACTAAGTAAAATTCAGACATGTTATTAGCAAAATATTAACTTCCTCTAAGACGTCTTCCTAGACAACCTACCACCGAATTACCAGTAGCGTCATAGAGAGATCCTAGCAAACGCAAAACCGGGTACCTCCTAAGGGGATACCCGGTCAAAGCCGCCTGCATTCGGTATTACTCCATAAGTTTCATACCCCTGTTTCTTGTAGAAGTCCAGCGCTTGGAAGCTTAGTGTATCCAGTTTGCTGAAATCGCACTTCTTCTCCCTGGCAATCCGCTCCGCTTCATCAAGCAGCATCGTCCCGTAGCCGCCATGTCGCAGCTTCTCATTTACATACAGGTGGTGGACCTCCAGCCAATTCCAGCATATCTCACCGACTAAGCCGCCATAGATGTGACCGTCGGTCCTGTGGAAAATGCTTCTGATTAAACGCGGCCATCTGGCTTCTAACATAGCTTTTGTCATCTGCATTCGACTCTGTTGAGATGGATAATTTCATTGCGATACGCTCCCTCTAAATAGGAAGGCCGGAAGCACTTCATCGAGTGTCCGGCCTCCCTATGACTAAAGATTCTGTATGCTTATTCCCGCTGCCGGGTCGAAGGTCAGCATTTTCGTGCCGATCTTATCGATAAAGAACCGGTCATGGCTGACGGTTATGACAGCCCCCGGGAAATGGATCAACGCCTGCTCCATAACCTGAATGCTCGTCAGGTCCAGATGGTTCGTCGGCTCATCCAAGATAATGACGGCTGCTCCCGAGAGCAGACATTTGGCCAGCGCCACACGGGCTTTCTGTCCACCGGATAAATTGCCAATGAACTTGCTTAAATCCATCTCCGAAAACTGCAGCATAGAGAGGAATTTGTTTACTTTCTTGCGCGGTGCATCCAAGCCCAATCCATAGGTGTTCACGGCATGGCTAACCGTATCCTTCGGATCAAGCTCCTCCCACATGCGGTTGAAGTACGCGTAGCTGACGCCCTTCTCCCAGGTTACCTCACCGGATTCAGGCTTCTCCTGACCTGTGAGCACCTTAATCATCGTCGATTTCCCGCTTCCGTTAGGGCCAACGATGACCAGCCGGTCTTCCTTCTGAATATCGAAGCTAACATGCTCGAAAATCTGCCGTCCCTCATAGGATTGACTGATATTCTTCACTTCGCACAGCTTGTCCGGAAAACGCAGCTTCTCATAGATATCCGTAATCAGCACGTTAACCGGATGCGGTTCGATCCGCTTCTTATTATCCGCCAACTGACGGGAGAGGCGATCCTTGGACGATTTGCGGCTTGCACGGCTGTCGATTGCTTCGGACTCCATAAGGAGCAGCTCTTCCTCCCACTCGAACTGGCGGTCGAGCTCCTTCTTGCGCATCTTTTTCTTGCGGATGTAATCGGTGTAGTTGCCTTCGTATTCCTGAAAATGATAGTTTTCAATCTCAATCGTACGCGTCACCACTTTATCAATAAATTGCCGGTCATGCGATACGAGAATCATCGCGCCTTTGAAGCGGTACAGCCACTGCTCCAGCCACGCGATCCCTTCCATATCCAAGTAATTCGTCGGCTCGTCGAGCAGAACAACGTCAGGCAGCTCGATCAGCATTTTGGCCAGTGCCGCACGGTTTCGCCAGCCTCCGGAAAGCTCATCAACCGGCTGATGGCGCGACCTGTCATTAAACCCAAGCTTCGTCAGCACCGTGTTAATTTCAACGGACACGTTCCAGCCATCCAGATGCTCCATTTGCTCGAACAGCTCCGCCTGTCTGGCAAGCAGCCGCTCCATTTCGCCGTCATCGGTGACGACACCCAGCTTTTCCCCGACCTCCTGCAGCTCACGCTCGATCAGCGCGACTTGCTCGAAGCAATTCTCCAGTTCCTGCTGCACAGACAAGCTGCCGTGCATTTCGGAGAATTGCGAGAAGTACCCGATTCTAACCTGCGGCGCTATTTCCACATTCCCGGATGTAGGCTCTTCTTGTCCCATAATGAGCTTGAATACCGTCGACTTCCCGGCACCATTGCGCCCAATCAAGCCGATTCGTTCGCCTTGCGTCACTTTAAAATAAATATTGCGAAAGATCAGCGTCTCTTCATATTTCTTCGTTACATCTTCCAATCGTATTACGCTCATGACAATGCCCCTTCTGATTCCGTCCGTCTTAGGTGATTATACCACTTGTTGGCACGGAATTAACTCGAAACCCTCACAACTGTCGCGCCTGTATGGCCTACAAGCTGTAGGAGCCACAAGGATGCACCAACATGAACCTTAGACAGACACCAGAATCTAGCTTTACTCTTGCGATAAATCAAAAACACGCCGAAGCAAATGGCTAGAAAAACAAAGACCGCCAACAAAAAAACAGCGGCGAAGTCACTATAACCTCGTCACTGCCTCTGTATTTGCGCTGCTGAAGAGAATGCTGCTAAATATACAACATTTGCTGGTTTTGGCCCTCATTCTAGGAGAATTGTTGCGCGGTGTGCAACATTTCTCCCCGCAAGGAGTGGTAAAGCCCTGTTTGGTTAGCAAATGTTGCGATTCGTGCAGCATTTTCTAGACGCCGAGCTGGAGCGGCTAGCCCGTTGATATACCGATAGACCGTCACCACTTTGACTTCATCGCTGTTTTCGATTAAACATGCTAACGAACCATAGAGCCCTTATTTACCGGAAAATAACCCGAAATCTATTCTAACGAACCATAGAGACGCTATTGAGGGTAATTGGAACGAAAAAGAGCATGAAAACATGAAATAAGACCTGTAGGGTTCGTTAGATTTTCAAATCGTCTTATTTCGCTCAAATAAGACCTCTGGAGTTCGTTAGAGTGAAAAGCAATCTGCTGCGGAATTATTCAGCGGCGGCTGAGTTACAACGGGGGTGGATCACGGCAATCACGGCAGTTTCATTAAATTTGTGGATCTGCCAATGTCCATTGGCGATACGCCCTAGCCGCGAGCCGACTTGCGCTTCTGATTCGTCCTTGTGCGATTGACCGAAGCCGGTGTCTTCGCCGTTCGAGGAGGGCCGAAGCCGAGCTGCGTAATATAAGAGCGCCAACGTTTCTCGTATTGGGCGAACGTTGACTTCACCTCAATGGCAATCGCGTCGCGGTGGCGGACAGTCCCCATTTCCTCGTGGCGGCGATACGCGCTGAGCGGCTCGGGGATGAGCAGAAACGGAATGCCGGTCAGCAGCACGCGGTACCAGTAATCGAGATCATGCGTATACTTCAGCCCCTCATGGAACGGGCCGGTAATCCGATAGAGCGCTTTGCTCATCATGACCGTGCAGCCGTTAATTGGGTTGCTCGTTTGAAGCGCGCGATAGAACGCGCCGTTCTCGTAGCCTGGCGGAATGAGGTCGAGCTCCGTCATTTTGCCGCGGCCGTCGATGATGTCGAAGCCGGTATGGCTGATGAGCGCTTCCTGCTCTTCCATCGCCTCGACTTGGCGTTTGATTTTGTTTGGATAGAAGCGGTCGTCGGAGCTGAGCCATGCTACATACTTGCCGCTGGCTAGGCGGAACCCCGCGTTCAGCGCGC
The DNA here is from genome assembly GCF_059686995.1 of Paenibacillus rhizoryzae. Lineage (NCBI taxonomy): Bacteria > Bacillati > Bacillota > Bacilli > Caryophanales > Paenibacillaceae > Paenibacillus > Paenibacillus rhizoryzae. The sequence goes on from NZ_JCAALT010000004.1 coordinate 383,652, forward strand.
TTGCCGTGCCGCCGTTCACTTTTCCGGCGTAATGAATTCGTCCCTCGTACGGACGCAGCTTCTCTGCATGCATCGTTGAGCCGTCATCCACGACAATAATTTCGATATTGTCATAGGTTTGCGCGAGTGCACTCTCGATGGCTTCCGTCACATAGGGGTCGTTATAAAAGGGGATGACGATACTCACCCTCGGGTTTCCCATCCTACCTGCCTCCTGCTGCTTCTTCTCAGTTGTCATACTTCAGCTTCAGCGCAGCCGCGCCGCTTCCAGCGTTTCGCGCAGCGACTGCTCTAGCTTTATTAAAGGCGTCCAGCCAAGGGCGATGACGCCTTCGCAATTCACCGGTGCAGGCGAGGCGGCTTGCGACTCGCCAACCTCCCACTGCAGCGGATGCCGCGCCAGCGCGTCGAACGCATCCGCGATCTCGCCAAGCGTGCGCATCGCGCCCGAGGCGACCGGGTAGATGCGGCCGCTCTCTCCGGCGCGCAGCAGCAGTTCATAGGCGCGAATCGCATCGCGCACATCAAGCAGATCGCGCTGCTCGCTGCGCGAGGACAGCCGGAACGGCGCCGGCGCAGCAGCACCGCTCGCTGCTGCCTGCTCCGCCTTGGCCGCGTAGCGCGCAAGCAGCGCGCACAAGCCGCCGGATCGGCCGGGGCCGATCAGATTCGACGGCTCGGCGATCACGACCTCCATGCCGTAGAGCGACGTCCAGCTCTGCGCAATCAGCACCTGCATCGTCTTGCTCAAGCTGTAGGGATGCTGCGGCTGCGGCCGTTCTGCACCTCCGTCATCAGATGCAACGAGCGGAAAACGCAGCATCGAGCCGGCTACTACGACCCGGCAAGGAGTCCCTAACCGCCGCACGCCTTCCAGCACGTGCACGGTTCCCATCACATTACTTTGCAGCACAGCTGCAGGATCATTCCATGAAGCGCCAACTGCATTGGCACCTGCCAAATGCAGCACATATTCCGGCTTGGCGCGCTCTATTACCGCCAGCACCTCGGACTGCGCAGCCAGATCGCAGGCCTCGACCGCATGAACGGCGTTCAGCCACGTCCATTCTTCCGCATCTTGCTGCGGCAGACGGCGAACGACCGCCGTCACTTCCCAGCCTGCGCTGCTAAAGTACCGGCAGGCATGCTCGCCGCAGAAGCCGCCGGCCCCTGTTACTAGCAGGCGCGGGCGGCTCAACCTTCATTCATCCAGTTCGCAAGCTCCGCCAGCATCGTCACATAGCCTGGTGCAAGATAACCCCAATCATTGCGCGAGGAAACAAGCGTCCGATCCAAATAAAGCCGGTCATCCGATACGATCTTAACTCCGCTCACCTGGAAAGCGGATTGAAACAAGTGCAGCAGCGTAAGCTTGCTTACCGTTTCGGCAGCTGTCAAATGGACCAATCCTCCAATCGTCGGATTTGCAATTGCATAATCCACCGCTTTGGCCAGCTCAAGCGTGGTGACCCCGTTCCACCAAACTCTCGCATAGCCGCTGACAGTTCCCTTTTGCTCCAGAAACCACTTTAGCAGTCCGATCCCCTGCGGCCGGATTTCAGGACCGATAATGGAAGTGCGAATCGTGAGATGACGGGATCCCGGCGCTTCTCCAAGCGCCTTGGACCTTGCATATACGGAGGTGCCATCTGGCACATCCAGCTCCGTATACGCCCCTTTCATCCCGCTGAATACGCAGTCCGAGCTGATATGAATGACGCGTGCAGGCGTGTCTAGATGATCCGCCAGATGCCGCAGCCAGTGAGGCAGAAACCCGTTCACCTGATAAGCGGCCAGCGGGTGCTGCTCCGCATCCTGATTCAGCACGCCTACCGCATTGACAATGATATCCGGCTGAACCGCACGCACAAGTGCAGCTACAGCCTCATGGTCCAGAGCATCCAGATGAAGCCCGTTAGCTCCCTCCTCTGCAGATCGCGTCGTGTACACAACATCCATTTCGGGATGCAGCTGTTCAAAATACTGGATCAGAACATGACCTGCCATGCCGCTTCCTCCGATAATGAGCAGCTTCATGACAGAAACCCGCCCCGGTTTAGCATCGAACGAATTTCTTCCTTCGTCAGCAGCGACTGACTGGAGCTGTAGCTCTCGAAATCGACGCTCGGATAGCTGCTGTAATGCTGACGAAGCCCCGGAATATCTAGGGTTGGCAGGATGACCAAATACTCTTCATCGTACACAACCGTAGTCGTGCTTTCGTGGTCTGTCAGCAGAATCTCATGTATTTTCTCCCCTGGGCGGATCCCTGTTGTCACCATTGTCGCGGGAATGCCCAAATCCTCGATCAACACAGCAGCCAAGTCCACGATTCGGCAGGTTGGCATCGTCATCACGAAGATTTCCCCGCCAATGCTTTCCTCCGATGCTTTGAACAATAACGTGATTGCATCCTGCAAGGTCAGGAAGAACCGCGTCATGTTCATATCCGTAATCCGCACTTGCCCCTTTTCTCTGATCTGATTCATAAACAGATGCACGACGCTACCGTTCGTGCCAAGTACATTTCCACCGCGTACGCAGACAAATGTCGTATTGGAATGCAGCAAATTCGCGTACACGATCAGCTTCTCGCCGATGGCTTTGGTCATGCCATAGAAATTCGACGGATTCGCCGCCTTGTCGGTAGAGATATAGACCACTCGTTTGACCCCGTTTGCGATGGCGGCTTCGATGACGTTTTGCGTTCCGATGACGTTCGTTTTGAGCGCTTCATACGGCTGATCCTCACAAACGGGCACATGCTTCAGCGCTGCCAAATGAAACACGTAATCGACACGCTCGCAAGCACGCATCAAGGCCTCTTTATCACGAATATCTCCGATACAGAAGGACAGACGCGGATCCTCAAACGTGCGGCTCATCGCCACCTGGCTGGACTCGTTACGGGAAAACACAATAATTTGTTTGGGCTGCTGAGGCAGCAGCTGGCGGATCAGTTCGTAGCCCCAGGACCCTGTTCCCCCGGTGACCAGTATGCGCTGATTAGTAAACATTCCATTTCCCTCCAAGCACAAATTTAACCACTTTATCCGACACATCTTTTGCCAAATATCCGTCCGGACACTCCCAAGCTGCAGGCAGCGAAGTCATGATGACCGCAGCCTCCTCGATTCGTTCTGCCTTCAAGCCGCATACGACGTTGCTGCCGCAATCGATCGTTTCCGGACGCTCCGTCGTCTGCCGAATGGTGACGGTCGGAACTCCGAACAGGCAGCATTCTTCCTGCACGGTGCCGCTGTCCGTGATGGCGCAAAACGCATGCTGCTCCAGCCGAACAAAGTCGAAGAATCCCAGCGGCTCATAGAAAACTACCCGATCATCCATCTCCACGCTCACCGAACCGCTGTCGATCCGCGATCTCGTCCGCGGATGAACACTGCAGATAACACGCTTGTCAAAGCGCGCCGCTACGCGATTTAACCCCTCCAGTATGCCGGTCAACCGCTCCGGCACATCGACGTTCTCCGCGCGGTGCGCTGTCACGAGCACGTAACTGCCAGGCTGCAGACTGAAGCGTTCCAGCACATCGCTGGCATCAATCTGCGGCTTGTAATGTTCAATGACTTCATGGATGGGATTGCCCGTCAGCACAATTCGATTGCTTGGGAACCCTTCGCGCAGCAAATTGTTCTTGCTGTATGACGTATACGGCATGTTAATACTTGCAATGGCATCGATGATGCGGCGATTCTTCTCCTCCGGCACCGATAGATCGTAGCAGCGATTGCCCGCTTCCATGTGTACAACCGGAATCCCCATCCTTTCCGCGATGATGGCGCAGAGTGCACTGTTCGTATCGCCAAGCAGCAGAACTACATCCGGCTCATGGGCAACCAGAATTCGCTCCACCTCTGCAAACATGACGGACAATTGCCCGCCGAGCGTCTGCCTTGTCTCCGTGAACAGATAATCCGGCTGCCTTAGCCCCATCTCCTGAAAGAACACATCGCTGAGCGACGGCGAAAAGTTCTGTCTTGTATGCACGAGCACATGCTTCTCGGCCAGCGCATCCAGCTTCTGAATGATAAGACTCAGTCGTATAATTTCCGGGCGCGTGCCCAAAATCGTTACAACGCGCATGAAACGTCCCTCCTTCGTCGTTCAACTTACGGGTGAGCTGCTATCGTTTCTTCTTAGCGCCCCTTGCCCGATTTCTCTGGCGCCCCGGCTGCCTTCGGCGCTTCAAGCTGCCTTGCTTTCGAACGCCGTTGCGGCGGCGCCCGGTCTTCCCTATTCGGCCTGCCAGCCGTTTGCGACCCTTTCTTCTACTTCTGTACGCCGTGCCAATCGGCGCGCCTTTCGGCCATGCGGCAATGTAAACATCCGGTACCTCGCGAATCTCTTCCATCCGATGTCCTGCTCTATAGAAGGAGCGTTTCGATCGAAAAGGTCTGAGAACGCCATTGTCAAACTTGTAGATCGTTGGCGTGCTGCCCTTGAGCACAGTTGGCGGGTAGTATCCGTGAACGGCGAGCGTAGCAATGAACCTGCTTAGTCGATCACGATAAGCGCTAATCCCATACACTTCATGCGCCTTCTGTGCATTGCGAGCACCGATCGTTTGAAGTGCAGCCTCATCTGCGAGCAGGGACGATACACGGTGTGTCAGCCCTTCCGTATCCCCCATCGGCACAACATAGGCTTCATTTCCGGTAGCTCGGCCTATTTCAGAGAGTCCGCCGGAGCCGTACACGACGACCGGCTTCCCGAACACCATGCCCTCGAGCGCCGTCATGCCGAACCCTTCCACCGTTAAACTGGGTACAACGAGTACATCCATGGCCGGATAAACCGTCTCCACCTGCTCCTCGAACCGAACCCAGCGAAATCGCTCCATCAGTCCGCGGTCTCTGGCAATCCCGATACATTTGTCAAAATAGCCCTGATCCACGGGGTTCCCTACAATGAGATACATGGCATGCGGATGCTGCTCGGCCGTGTTGACGGCCATTTGCATGAAATGCTCTAGTCCCTTCGCCTCGAAGATGGACGATGAAATGTACCCCACCAGCCGCCGATCATCGGGTATCGCCAACTGACCTCGCCGATTGATACGATGCTGCTGCCAGCTCTCGGGATTCAGCTCGCTCTGCTGCCAAGATGGCGGAATCAGCGTCGATTTGGGAATCATCCCCGGGGTGCGGAGCGGTGCGAGAGTCGTCTCCGAGATGCCGACGATGTAGTCGGAATACTGCTCGATAATGGAAGCTGCCAGCGCCGTGTGAGGCGTTTCACGGATGGCTTCCATGACGGTCCAGACGACAGGAATGCCGAGCATCTTGCCGGCAATCGCAGGCATCGGATGTACGCAGGTGTTGGCGATGATGATGCTCGGCCGCTCATAGTGGATGAGCTGGATCAACTGCAGCCATAGCGGGTCCTGCTGGTGAGCGCCTATCTCATCGGTCATATGAGAGAGTCCTAGATACAGAGGCACGACCAGCGGAATTTGATGCACGATGACCGTTATTCCCAGCTTGCGAGCATTTACGGCAATAATGCCCTCATTGGGAACGACGAGCGTGCAGGCGAAGGAGGGCAACAGCTCCCTGACCATAAACAGCAGCAATTTCTCAGCGCCGGTCACATATTGAGGGCTGCAAATATGCGAGAATACTAGCATTTTTGGTTTGCTAAGCTTCAATTGGTTGACTCCCCTCCACCTGTTTCTTCGCAGCTATCAAAACCCTAGTTGTACAATATATTGAGAAGGCTACTTGCGCGGCACGACATTTGAACCTTTCCAAACGCACAAATACGGCCAATTCTAACTCCGCTGCTCACCGTGATGGACAGCTGTCCCCCTATTAACCGGGAAACAATATCGCAAGCAGTCTCTCGATCCTTTTGCCATACGTATGCTCCCGCATCGTTCGGTACATCCCGCGCATGGCGATCGCCTTTCGTTCTTCTTCGTGCGCGAGATAATAGTGAATTTTGTCTATCATCTCTTGCGGCGAAGCGTAGGTCACGATGTCCACATCCGGGGTGTAAAAGGACACGAGATCACTGCGAACATCTGTCAGCTGCAGTGCTGCACAGGCCGAAATTTCAAATGTCCGCGGGTTCGGTGAAACTGCGCCGATGCCTGCACTATTATTGTTGAAGGTTTCATCATCGTGGGCACGGTGCATGTTAATGACGATTTTGGCGCCGTTGTACATGTTCGCGGTTTCCTCGGGTCCCATCCAGCGGCCAAGCTCAATCTTGTTCTTCATGAGTTGGAAGTCTTTCAGCCGCTCCCACCAGATACCTGAGATATGCGTATCCTTCGTGGCAAGAAATTTCGTAACCTCATTAAAAAACTCAACGCGCCGCCAATAAGCCGAACCGATAAAGCAAATATCGTGACGCTGCGACCTCAGCGGATTGCGCGGTCTGAACGCTGCCGGATCTGCTCCGAGCGGCAAATAATAGACATTCGGACACCCTAGCCTGCGGTAGTAGTCGACACAGACCAGCTCTAGGGTAAACACTTCATCGTAATGCGGCGCAATACCTGAGGTGATGTCCGTATAGTAAGGATCATCTGTAAACCAGATGGCGGTCCGAATTCCGGCTGCCCGCATGGCATCGGCATGGGCGACATTGAACTGTAAGCCATCGAGCACGATTACAATATCCGGTCTGATCCGAAGCGCGATATCTGCTACCGGCTGCAAGGTATCCGTAATCGTCAATTGGGTCACCTGCGCACGAAGCGCATTCGCTATGGCCTCATCGAGCGGCGAATATGGGAATCCTTTGCCCGTCGCGACAAACAGCACATGCGCCTGTCTCACAGGGAAAATCTGAGTCTGAGCCGTATTTTGCAAGACCGACTCGCATTGGCCGAACCAATGACCGTGCTGCCAGCCAAGCCGGAATCCGTCTACTCTGCCCCGCGCTTCACCCCGAAGTCCCCGAACCACTTTGCCCTTGCGGATCCGGCGTCTTCGTGTTTTGGTCGCCATTCGATTCGCCCCTCCCTGCTTGAACCTTTTCCTTCTGCTCCTAATCACCATTTCAGCACCTCGGCTACCAGCTGCAAACGTTGAGCGAATGTGTGGTCCTTCAAGGTGCGATGCAGCCCCCGTAAGGCAACTTGTCTGCGCTGCTCTTCATGTTTTAAGTAGTAGTCCAGCTTCATAATGAGCTCATCCGGTGAATGAAAGGTATCGAGCTCCACGCCAGGCACATAGTAGTTTGGCAAATCTTCACGCACATCCGTTAGTTGAAGCGTGCCGCAGGCTGCGATCTCGTACGTGCGCGGATTGATGGATCTGCCCGGCAGGTTCAGCTCGTTTTTATTGTCCTTGCCCTGCTCTGTAGTCCGATGCATATTAATGACTATCTTGGCGCCGTTGTAGTAGCGGATGGATTCATCGACCGGCAGCCAGCCCATTCGAATGAATTTCTGCAATTGCTTATAGTGGCGCAGTCGATCCCATAGGCCGCCAGCAATAAACACCTTGCGGTTCTTCAGGTAAGGAGCGATGGCATCGAACAGCTCCACGCGGTTCCAGAATGCTTGCCCGATAAAACAAATATCGCTGCGATGCACCGCCTCCACTTTCATGGGCTTAAACCAATTGGGATCGACAGCCAGCGGCATGTAGACCACCTCAGCACAGCCAAGTCCCCTGTACAGGTCAACTGTGCTCAGCTCATGCGTAAGCACAACATCGTAATGCGGCGCGATATGCACCGTATCTGCCGTTACATACGGATCATCCGCGAACCAAATGGCCGTACGAATGCCCATGGCCCGCACCGCATCCACCTGCTGCAAATGATCGTCCGGGAACACATGCAATCCGTTGAGGACCAGCATCCAATCCGGTCTGATGAACGAAGCTTGCTCGGCCATGAATTTAGCGTCAGCTACATGCACCTCGCGCACGGTTTGGCGAAGCGCTTCAATGATGCCTTGGTCGATGGCTTCAAAGCCCTGCGGAATGTACAGTACGCAGACATTCCTTTTGGGGAATGCTGCGGCCGGATGCATTCGCCGGTAGATGAAGTCGCAAGCGCCATCCCGCTGGCCGTTGCTGTATCCAGCGGCGAATCCTTTTCTTGCTGCCTTGGCGTAATATTTTCGCTTCGCCTGCACGCGCTCCACCCCTGATTTTCGAGTATTCTGTCTCCATATATATGCGAATGACAGGCAAGGCTCTTGGTCACTTGTCCGCTTGGCTTACAAAATTGGCGTTTGACCCCTAAGGCAGATTGTCTTGAAAAAAGTAGTATATTTCTGGCAGTACAGTCACATATTAAAAGAGGTTACGGCATGAACATGAAGGAGGGCTTGATTATTCATTTCTCAAAGAAAGTGGTTGAACCGATTCCGGAAGAGCAAACGTCCATTTGGACATGCAGTAACGATGACTGCAGCTGCTGGATGCGAAATGATTTCTCATTCGGCGAATTTCCAAGCTGCCCCATCTGCCATTCCAGCATGACCAGCGAAATCAAATGCCTGCCCGTCCTCACCAACGGCACCAAGCGCAGCTTTCAGTAGATGATTGGTTTGAGGTGACTCCGGTCAACTCAGCATTCATCTTCAGATGTTGGTTTGAGGTGACTCCGGTCAGCTCAGCATTCATCTCATTCAGAGAGCTGCTGGACCTATGGGGCAGCGAGAGATAAACAGCATGAAGAGGCTGACACTTAATCATCGATGATGATTAAAGGTCAGCCTCTTCATGTTCTAGTTGGGTTGTGCCAGTGCCCTCCATTCTGGGGCTGTCAGCGGATATTCCGCTAACAGCATTGAAACGTAGTCGAATCGATGCGCTTAAGCGGATATATCGCTCTCAAAGTAGCTCGATCGCCGAAACCCAGTAATCTCATCTTTTCTGGGTGCTATTAGCGGGTTAACGCTAATCAGCATATCCGACATCGCTGACGGTGAGAGTTCAATTCTTGTACTCTCAGCATCCGACTCAGGAGGAAATTTGGTTGTTTGTTCACTGAGAGTTCGAATTTAGAGCTCTCAGCTTCATCTCGATGTGGTTTGGACGGTGAGAGTTCAATTTTCGCACTCTCGGCATCCGACCCAGTAGGAAACGGGTTAGTTGGATCATTGAGAGTTCAATTTTAGAACTCTCAGTTTCATTTCGATGTGGTTTCGGCGGTGAGAGTTCCGTTTTCGCACTCTCAGCATCCGACGTAGGAGGAATTAGGTTAGTTGGTTCGCTGAAAGTCGGTTTTTCCGACTCTCAGCTTCATTTCGGCATGTTTTCAGCGCTGAGAGTTGGATTTTCCCACTCTCAGCATCCATCACAGGAGGTATTAGGTTAGTCTGTTTTCCCGACTCTCAGCTTCATCTCAGAGGTAAAGTAGCGGTTGGCGCTACCTCCAACCAAAAAACAAAAGTGCCAAGAAAGTCCCCCCACGGGACTTTCTTGGCACCTACAAATTTAAACCGTAAACCTTGCCGCAGACTGGGACAGTTGCTGCGACAGCCCGGAGAGGCTTTGCGAGCTCATCGCCGTCTGCTCGGAGCTGGCCGAAGCTTCCTCGCTGACTGCCGCGATGTTCTCGATGGCCTCGAGCACTTCTCTTGTTTGGCGCGACTGCTCCTCGCTGGCTGCGGCGATATCGGTTACTTGCACCGTAACCTCGCTCACCTTTTGCGTGATATGTACCAAGGATTCGCCCGTTTGTTTCGCGAACAGGACGGAATCGAGCGCCGCTTGCGAGCTCTCCGAAGCGAAGGTTTGCATCTCTTCGATAATGCCGGTAATTTGTTTGGCCGCCTCGCTGCTGCGCTCGGCCAGTTTACGTACCTCTTCGGCTACAACGGAGAAACCTTTGCCGTTCTCCCCTGCTCTTGCCGCTTCAATCGCCGCATTCAAGGCAAGCAGGTTGGTTTGCTGCGCAATCTCATCGATCACGCCGATAATTTCACCGATCTTTGACGATGCTGTTTGCAAGGTGCTCATCTTATCGCTGAGTACGTCCATGCTTTGAATGGAGCGCTGTACGATCCGATCGCTCGCCTCTGCTACACTTCGCGTATCGCCGCACAGATTAGCAGCACCTTCTGCACTGACGGCAACCGTATCGATCGCGACCGATAGCTCCTGCATCAGCTCATTAATCGACTGGGCGGATTTTGCCTGCTCATTGCTCCCTCTGGCGATCTCATCCGTACTTTTCGTAATATCGAAGGAAGCAACGGAAACGGAATTCGCCGACTCCTTCATATGAGCAATGACGCTGCGCAGGCTCGTCACCATATCATTAAACGAACGCGAGAACTGGCCGACCTCATCCCTCGACGTAAAATCGCTGTTCACCGTCAAATCGCCCCGTGCCACCTTCGCTGAAATGTCCGCCAACTGCCGAAGCGAACTTCGCGTGGACATACAGAATCCGATGGTTAGATACGTCGCCAGCAGCAGGAGCAGCGAAATAAAGAGCGTGCTCTGCAACCGTTCGGATGTGAAGCCATCCACCCGCTTATGCAGCAAGTCATTCAGAACATCCGAGGAGGTCTCGTACAAAGAGAAAGCCGCGGATATCGCGTCACCACTCAAATCATCCTTACTCCCTGCTCCCACAGGTACCCGATTCGCTTCCATAAACCGTTCATTCATCAGCTCCACGAACGTATGGAATGAAGCAGCCGATTCCGTTGCAACGCGGCTCATATCCTCTCGCAAGCTAGGATTGTAGGCGTAAACCGTCTGCAGGTTTTTCTCGATCTCCGCGAGATTACTCTCGATTTGAGTCAAATTGCGATCCAATCGCCGCTTCGTCGATTGCGTCAACTCTCCGTCATAGATCGCACGGTTTGCAATGACGGCGGATGCGCTGAGCAAATCAGTTATATACGGAAGCTTCACTAAGCTAATATCCATGATATAGTACGAATCCAAATCCGGATCCAAGACCAAATTCGAATGATCGCCTACTAATGTAATTAAATCCAAATGATCCTGTACCAGCACATCATATTTCTTGTACTCGTCATCCACTACACCTGCTTTGGGCATGCTGCTCTTGAAATCCTGCCAATCGGACTGCAGCTTCTTCCAAGCCGTCTCTGTCCCAAGCTTTGATCCATATTTGTCTTCAAGCGCTTGCTGCTGCTTCATCGCCATCTCCATCAAGTTCTGACTCTCAGCAATCGCGGCCTCGCTTCCGATTTCACCTAATTGAAGGGAAGTCGTCTGCTCCCGCAGGTCCAGTGCAATCTGCAGCATATTCTTCATGCCTGCGTTATACTGGTTTCCGATTAATTCCTTCCTGCCGAATTCAATGCCGACCTTCTTCTCCGAAATGTAGAAGTACATCAATAATGCGACCGGGATGATCAGAACAACGCCAATAATGATAAATTTCTGCGCGTAGTTCAAGCGATTCATTAGTTTAATAGCAGGATTGAAGATTGTTGTAATCATGGTGTTTCCTCCTTATTAATCTTGGTCATCCCTAGCAAGCACTTCAATAGTACGATACATTTTCGACAAAATTCAGCATTTACCTCCTTTATTCGACGCTATTCTGCGTAAATTTTCCATAAAGATGAACCGGCATTCGCCATCCTAGCAGCAGAGAAGCTCGTTTCATTTCGGACAAAAAAAGGCCGGCGATTCCTCCTCCTAATCAGGAAAGAAACGCCGACCTCGTCATTTATTTCGATGCTTTCCAGGCATCGATCTGTGATTGCATTTCCGACAAAATCTTATCAAGACCTGCCTTCTTCAGCTTCTCGTTCATCTTCGTCAGTGTCGTATCCGGATCGGCGATGCCGGTTACCAGCCCTGCGTAGAACTCATCCACGACGGAGGCCGTTTGCGCAAGCTCGCTCTTCACATTGCTCGGATCAAAGGAGAAGCCAAGCAGCTTGGAAGGAATAGCAGCCGCATTCTTGTCAGGACCTGCCGGGAACCATTTCGGCTGTGTCGGGCTTGTGCGGTAGGAGTTGAACATATTGCCATACTCCCAGCCGGAATCCATCCAGTAGCCGGTGTTGTCGATCTTCTGAATGAGGTCGTCCCCAGCCTTCGTGTAATGTTTGCCTTCGATACCGAAGCTCATCAGATTAAACAGTTGCGGATCGGAATAGAGCAGGTTGTAGAACATCATCGCTCTGGCCGGATCTTTGGACGTGCGGGAGATCGCCGTCATCGTTGCAATGATGGAGCCCGTGCTCATGTAAGGCTTGGAGAATTCAACCGCTGCCACGTTCGCTGCATCCCCGCCGCCGAATTTTGCCGCCTGGTTTGCCGCTGAATCCGGGTTGATAACGGTAAATGTGGAGGACACGTATTTACCTGCCAGCTCATCGGAGTTTGTATCTTTCAGCGTGGAAGCATCCTTGCGGATAATGCCTTTCTCAAACCATTCATGCATGAGCTTCAAGAAGTTCGTGAATTCAGGGGTTTCGTACAAATTAACAACCTTCGAGCTGTCATCGTTGATATAGACGACACCCGGGTTTTTCTGCGAGAAATATTCAATGCCAAGCGCACTGCCGTAGTTGCCCATGACATCGGTGTCGCCTTTCAGGCTGAACGGGAATTTATCCGGCTCGCCGGCTTTAACTTTCTCGAAGAACGGCGTCAAATCTTGAAGGGTCTTAAATTGATCCGCTGTGAAGCCGTACTTATCGAGGAAAGTCTTGTTAATCAGAACGCCAGGTGTTCTTGCCAGTACTTGAGTATTAATGATGGCATAAAGCTTGCCTTTCACTTTGGCCGCATCCCATGCTGCTTCCGGCACCTGCTTTAGAATGTCCGGTCCGTACTGCGGGAGCAGATCCGTAATGTCCAGGAACGCGCCTTTATTCACATTTTGCAAATAATCGTTGGTCCAGTTGGAGGTGAAGATCAGATCCGCATTCTCACCGGAAGCGGCAATGGCCTGCATCTTCTGATCGTAGGTGCCCCAATCGACGAGCTGAATGTTCAGCGTCGCATTGATTTTCTCCTTCGTAATCTTGCTCATCTCATCCTGTACGAGCTTCGCATCCGGGAAAACGCTTTGCGGCAAATACCATGTAATTTCATAGGGATCGAGCTTCGATGCATCCGTTGCAGTCGTGTTCGCTGCCGAATTGTTTGCTGCCGTGTTATCCGCCTTGGTGCTGCCGTTGTTCGCAGACGATTTTGCATCGTTCTCTGTGTTACTGTTGCCGCAGCCGCTAAGCAGCATGCTAACGGAAAGAACCGCTGTCAGTGTTGCCGTAACAAACTTGAACCCTCTTCTTCTCATTGAAATAACCCTCCTGTGATTACTATTTATTATCATCCGAGAACGGACCGATAATCCAGTACAACTTTTCAAGCCGAGCCTCATTCATGAGCTTTAACCCTTGACCGCGCCAACCGTTAATCCCTTGACCAAATATTTTTGGAAGAACGGGAAGGCAAACAGCATTGGACCAGCAGCGAGAATCGCGATCGCCATACGGGATGACTCTGTTGGAATCGCGCTCAGATCGACGCTGATTCCTGCTTGCACATTCTTAGTCAGGAACTCGATATTGGTCATAATGCGGTTCAAGAAGAACTGCAGCGGAATCAGCTTCTCGTTCTGAATGTAGAGCATGGCAAGCCACCAATCATTCCAGAACGCCAGCGCGTAGAACAACCCGATCGTCGCCAAAGCCGGCTTCGATAGCGGAAGTATGATTCGCACGAAAATACTCAGCTCCGTTGCGCCGTCGATCTTTGCGGATTCGATGATTTCAAACGGCAGCCCCTGCATAAACCCCTTCATCAGCATCGCGAACCAAGCACTGACGCCATAGGGAAGAATCAACGCCCAAATCGTATCCTGCAGATGCAGCACATTCGTCATGATCATGTAGGAAGGTACAAGTCCCGCATTAAAGAGGAGCGTGAAGAACACGAAGAATGTAGTTGCCTTGCTGTATCTGTAATCCTTGCGCGTCATGACATAAGCAATGGAAGACGTAAGGAGCAGAGCGATTGCGGTTCCGACCACTGTCACAACAATCGTTATGAAATACGATTGCAGCAGCAGCTTCGGGTTCTGGAGCAAATAAGAGTAGGCGGTAAACGTAAACCGCTTCGGAATGAGCTGGTACCCGTACCTGGCGATGTCGGCGTCATAGGAGAGCGATACCGATACCACGTACAGCAACGGAAAAACAATCAGAATCGACAGCAGGGTCAGAACCAGTACGATCAGTACATTGTTGCCGCCCAGTCTGCCCGCTCTAGCTGCGTGCATTTGCGCTCACCTCCATTAGAACAACGCGTTGTCCTTGCTGTATTTTCGAACGAGCAGATTCGTGGTCAGGACTAAGATGAGTCCGACAACCGCCTGATACAAGCTTGCCGCTGAGGCCATGCCGAGATCTCCGACGACGCGCAGCGACCGATACACGTAGGTGTCCATCACATCGGTTGTCGAATAGAGCATCCCTGCGTCCCTCGGTATGAAGTAGAACAAGCCGAAGTCCGAGTAGAAAATACGTCCGATATTCAACATGGTCAGCATCGTGATGAGCGGCGTAATCAGTGGAATCGAGATGTTGCGAATCTGCTGAAGACGGGAAGCTCCGTCAATCGAAGCGGCTTCATAATAGCTCGAATCGATCGCAATTAAGCCGGTGAAGAAAATAATCGCGGTGTAACCGACGTTCTTCCACAAATAAGTCAGCGTCAGAATGAGCGGCCAATAGGACGGATTGCCATACCAATCAATGGCTGTGCCATGAAATTGTTCCACTGCCTTATTGATGACGCCATACGTGGGGTTCAGCAGAATATAAGTAACAAACCCGACGACAACCCATGAGAGAAAGTAAGGGAAGAATAGGATCGTTTGAAAAATCTTCACGAGCCGTCTGCCCATTTCCGCCATCAGCAGTCCTACGATAACGGAGCAGAACGTCCCGACGATGATGAATACCCCATTCAACAGGAGCGTGTTTCGTGTTATCCGCATCGCATCCTGGGAATTAAAGAAGAACTTAAAGTTGTTTAAGCCTGACCAGGCGCTGCCCCAAATGCCGTCGGCATAATTGATGTCTTTAAATGCGATCACGATGCCAAACAGCGGCAGGTAATAGAAGATAAAGACGACGATGATCGCAGGCAGGCTAATCAGTAATAAGCTTCTGCCTTTCATGAAATGTTTCCATTCCTTCTTGAAAACCAAAGTGGTTCCTCTGCTCATATGCTCCTCCTTTATGCGGTTTTGCAATTTCGTTGTTTACGATTCTGAGCATACGGCGCTTTTGGGCAGCGGCGAAACTGCTCATTTTTGCGGGGTCAAAAAAGCACTGTACGATACTGAAATGCGCCGAAAATCCACTGTACAAAAACAAAAAAACTAGCTAATCCTGCTTTTTAGGCAAAACAAATAATCCTTCATAGACCTGAAGGATTATGGATAAATAGCGTTGTGATTTACATAGAGCTCGCTTGTACTGTGGATGCATAAACGTGAAGCAGCCGAGCATGCTCGCGCAAGCGATCACGACCGCCGTGTATCTCCTTCCTTCATCGCCACCTCCACAGCAGCAGCCGAATGCATTCCCTCACGATTCTAACGAACCGTAGAAGCCTTATGTGGGAGAAATGGGCTCCTCATTTTTTCTAACGAACCACAGAGACCTTATTTAGTCGAAATAGATAGAAATACACGGGTTTTGGAGCAAATAAGGCCTGTAGGATTCGTTAGAATTTCAAATCGCTACTTTTTGATCAAATAAGGCCCGTACGGTTCGTTAAAGTTAACCGTATATTCCGGTTGACCTTATATACAAAAAGACCGCCGATAGCGGAATCGGCGGTCTTTCGTATCTCAACTTCCACAACGGTGGGGAAATGGGTTCTACCCTTTCCCTCGCCCGGCAATATATTCCCGCGGCGTCATGCCAAACTTCGCTTTGAACAATTTATAGAAATAGCTTTCATTCTCGATTCCGACTCGGCGCATGATTTCCTGAATGCTCAGCTTCGAGTTCTCCATCCACTCTACCGCTTTCGTCAACCGGATCTGATTGATGTACTCCGGTATCGACATGCCGAAATGCTCTTTGGATATCTTGCTCAGTTTATAGGCTGAGAGCCGCATCATGCCCGATATATCGGTCGCCGACAGCGAGGAGTCAAAATAATTCGAATCGATAAAAGCCTTAATCGTATCCGCCGCGACTTGATTCCCTTCCTCGGCAGCCGATTTTCGCTCACTCGTAATCGTCTGAACCGCTTCAAGCAGCTGTTCCTCGAACTGCTCCGCCGTCTCCTCTTCATACAACTCCCTGTTCAGCAGCTTCGCATGAATATGAATAGGCTCCTTGAGCGTCCGGTTCATTTCGTATACAGCCTTCTTCAAATGATGCACAACCTGCATGCTGACGAGCATAATGTCGCTGTACTCCAGCTTGCGGATATACCGGAACAGCTCGCGGAACTTCTCTTCCGTTCGAACAGGATCGCCTTTCTTAACAACCTCGATGAACTTGCCCGTAAGCTCCATCACCTGCTCCATATCAATACTGCCCGTCTGCTCATCGATTTCCGCTTGCGTAATGACCGCCATATGTCCTCGCACGTAACGATAAGAGCTGTTCGTGAAGGTGTGGCTATATGCCGCCGCGATAGCTTGATAGTCCTCGATCGGCTCGCTGATAGCGACAGAGAACGAGATTTTGTAATGCTCTTTAATGTAGTGCTGCGCTTCCATGAGCAGCTCCTTAACCGCGTCTGCCTGCGAGGCCGAATCGATATTGAGAAGAATCGTGAACGAATCATCCTTCATGTCCACCGTTTGATGCGCGAATGAACGGCTTATTACTTCCGTCGTGATGTTGGCAATCGCGAAGCGCAGCAGCTCCCGTTCGACCAAGCTCTTCGTCATAAACAGCTTATAGTTGTCGATGCGCAGCACGCAGATGAGAAACGGCTTCTCCTGCGACATTGCAGGATGGAGGGAATGGAGCGCCTCACCGAAAGCCGGACTGCTCATACTGAAGCTGTCGACGAGCAATCGCTTGAGAAAATAGAGCTTCATAATGCCGGTGTTGTTGTTTTTCTCCAGATGATACTCATACAGCTGCTCTCTCGATTTCTGGTACACCTCGGTTAAATAAGAGAATTCATCCTTCGCCCCCGGGGTCACGGAGCCTCCGCGCGAGGTCTGTTCCATCAGCCTTCTGACCGGCTTGTAGATCCCTCTTGAAACAGACAAGGTCAACAGCAGCGCTCCGGCAAAGATCGCCATTGTAATGAGCAGAATCGTATCCAGCAGCTGCTTCAGGTTCGCATATGCCTCTTTGTACGGCTTTGCATCCAGCAGTGTCCATCCCGTCTTCTCGAGCCGGATATACGAGATGATATATTTCTCGCCGCCGATGCTCTGGTTGAAGAAACCAGACGGCTGCGCAGACTGTGCTTCCGAGCTGCCCGCCTTGTCTACGTAAGCTTGCCTGATCGTATTCGCGAATGTTGACGTTTGTACCGGATTCGCCGGATCCGTCTCAATCAGTCCATTGCCGCTGTCCAGGATGTAGAGCTCACTTCTCGCACCTGCTTCAATCCGGTTAATCGCACGAATATTATCGACAAGCCAGTCCAGCTTAATGTTAAGAATAATGGCGCCATCCATGCGGTTATCCCGATCCGTCGTCTCATACATGATATAGCTTAATACCGTATTCGCAGCACCGCCTGCGCCTTGGTCTGCGGCTTCCGCGCTGCGGCGCACGATTGCGCGAAGGACCGGAATGCTCGTGTAGCTTTGCAGCACCTTATCGAGCTCCGCGTCTTTATGATATAAATCGCCGTATGTCGAGTAATACAATTTCTTATGATTGTTATAAATGTAGATAGATTGGATAAACGGATTGTTCGCCACAATCGTCGCGTTTAGTTTATTGATGACATTCAAATGCTCGTACGTTTCCTCATCGTTCAAATACATGAGCGCCTTCACGTCATTGCTGCCATACGTGGAGAGCGTGATGTTGCGAATCATCGTATCGAGATAATCGATATTGTATTTCATCTGCGAGAGCACCTTCTGACTGTTCTCGTATTCGCTCTTGAACACCTTCTTCTCCACATTCACATAAACAAGCGTGGAGAACGATACGACGATTAGCAGAGTAATACTGGTAATCCATAAGAATATGCGCAGCAAATATTTCTTCTCTTGAAACAGACGAATGAGGCTCATAAGCAAGTACCACCCTTGTTATTCAATCTTTGCTTCCCAAACCGAGCTGCCGTAATGAATGTCCGCTTTGCAAATATGTCCGGCAACCGCGATCGGCTGCTTGCCTTCTGACGCATGCAATAATTGAAGGGCAGCACTTCGTCCCATATCATAGAAAGGCTGGTTTGCACCCGTAATATCCAATCGAAGCCTCCCATTCAACCCTTGCGCATCATAAGAAACAAGAGAAATGTCTTCCGGGACACGTTTGCTGAGACGCTTAAGTGCGACAAGTACAGCCTCGGCAATCTGATCATTCGCTGCAAAAACAGCCGTATATCGCATCGTACCCAGCACTTCCTCAAGCCGAGAAACAAAGAATTCGAACTCACTCTCGAAATTCTCAAACCGGGTCGGGATGCACAAGTCGTAGTCAGACCCGAACGGAATACCCGCCTCAATAAAGGCTTGTCTCATGCCAAGCAGCCGTTCATAGAACGTGCTGAGATCCGAATTGCGTACGAAAGCAATCCGCCGATGTCCCTTGGCAAGCAGCAATTTCGTGAGCGAATAGGCTCCCGAAGCATTGTCACTTGTCACAAAGGGAATATCGATATCCCAAACGCGCCTATCCAGGAATAAGACCGGGATGCCGCTTGCTGCCAACCTCTCATAGAGCTGCCGACTGCGAGGCCCATCCTGACCATCGTGGATCGGACTAAGAATGATTCCATCCACTTGTCTTGCAATCGCGCTCGTCACGAAAGCCTCCAGCTTATCGAGGCTTCGGTTATCGCTGCTGCTCATCAGTTGAAAGCCCTTCGGCTGCAGCACATCTTCGATCCCACGCAGGGCGGCTCCCCAGAGCGGATTATCGATGCCGATAACCGAAGCGGCGATTAGTCCGCTCCCGCCTCCGCTTATGTTCCCACCGCGGCTATTCCTCTGGGATACGGAACTCAGCCCGCCATCTGCGAGATAAGTACCCCGGCGGTTGTCCCGCGTGAGCAGACCTTCCCCGCACAGTTCCTTAATAGCCTTTTCTATCGTATTTACGCTGGATTGATAGGACTCCGCCAAAGTGCGGCTCGATGGCAGGCGCGAAGCGCCTTGCCACTCCCCTACATGTATGCGCTTTCGAATATCTTCCTTAATACGGTGATACGGGTACGTAGACAGCCTATTCACCTTCATCTCTACTAGATTAGCTTGACTATATGATATGTGTATCATCTGTGTCAATCGAGAGTGTATATTTAATCGGAACTATGCATATAGTCCTATCAATATATATCTTTAGTCCTTATTCCTAGCAGTGACAGTCGTCATTCACGTCTATAAATACCAACTCTATCCTTTTAAATAGGTTCCAGAGACCCATTCACGACACTGAGATATTATGGAAAATAGAAATAGAACTATATTCCTACATTTTTCGCCAAATTGAATCTATTCTCATAGGCAAACCCTTCGAAAGCAGGGGACGCAAAGTCATTGGATCTAAGTCTTTTCTCCTAATTAGAGATTAGATACGACTGCCAGACTGCCGAAGTTAATCTGCTGGCCTTGGTTCCTCCAAGCGTGAAGATGCGTATCGGTCTATTGCCGCCATCTTACACTCCGAGGGCCTGAGGCTTTTTTGCATACCCATATCGACGTAGAAAGGATGTGATCAGCTTGGCAACCCCATACGAGAAGTTCAGTTCGAAGCTTCTGACCTTTACCTTGATGTTTCTGATCCTTACCTCGCTCCCTATTTATGTAACCGTTCTCTCGCTTGAGCTGATTACCTTTCAGGTCTTTATTCGATTCGTCTCGTCCGTGATCCCGCTTGGCCTTGTGCTCTATTTCGTTTACCGACAAACCTATAAAACGCTTAAAGGGAAATTGATTATTTCAGCCTATTCCTTCCTGCTCTGCTTCATTGTCATGTGGTTTATACCGACGCCGAATTCCGGAAACGTAGTCTTCCTCTTCGCGCTACTCTCCCTCATCTATCTGGACCGCTACGTGACGCTGCTGGCAAGTGGATACGGCACCCTTGTACTCATCATCCATCAATTGTTCAATCCTTATCTGCTCGAAACGGATCTGCTCTACCGAATTGTACAGTTCACGTTGTTTACCATGTGTTGTATCACCTGTGTCAGCGTATGTATCATTGGAGGCAAAATCATTTCGAATGCGCAGCGCAGCGAGAAGAAAGCACTGGATAACGAGAACCGGTACCGGCAAATATTCGAGCTGTCTCCCGAAGCCAATATCGTGCAAATCGACAATAAGATTGTACATATGAATAGATCGGGAATGACGATGCTCGGCGCGAAGCACTTGGATGAATTAATCGGCGTTGATGTATTT
Source organism: Paenibacillus rhizoryzae (assembly GCF_059686995.1). Lineage (NCBI taxonomy): Bacteria > Bacillati > Bacillota > Bacilli > Caryophanales > Paenibacillaceae > Paenibacillus > Paenibacillus rhizoryzae. Next base: position 404,163 of record NZ_JCAALT010000004.1, read on the forward strand.
GACCTTGCTTTGCCGGAGTATCACGAGCTGATCCGCGCGAAAGCGGCTGACCTCATCGCAGGCAAAACCACCTTGGATTACACCGAGCTCCGTATTTACAAGCTGAATGGTGACGTGATCGAGGTGGAAACAAATTCCATCTCAACTTTATTCAATAATCGCCCAGCCATCCTCTCGAACTTCCGTAATATATCGGAAACGAAGATCGCACGCGAAACCATTAACTATATGGCGTACCACGATCCATTAACCGACTTGCCGAATCGCTATCAATTCATTATGAAGATGGAAGCAGAGCTTCGGAATGCCGCTAACCAGCCAAGCAGCTTCGCGATCTTGTTCCTGGACATGGACCGGTTCAAATCCATTAACGATACATTCGGCCATCCCCTGGGAGATCGACTGCTCAAGAGCTTCGCCAATCGGCTTCGGACTACGCTACAAGAATCCGTGTTCGCGGCCAGATTGGCCGGCGACGAGTTCGTCATCCTGCTGCCGAATAGCGACGCTGGGGCAGTGGGAACGCTGGTTGAGCCACTGCTGGAGCGGCTCTCCGAACCTTTTATTCTCAAAGGGCAAGATATTATTGTTACGACGAGTATCGGGATTGCGATGTATCCGAAAGACGGGCAGGATGCCGATACGCTTCTGATTCACGCGGATGCGGCTATGTATGCGGCTAAGCGGCAGGGGAGAAATAACTACGCTTTCTATAGCAATGAGATGAACGAGGTCAATTTGCGGAAAATGATGCTGGAGCAGGACTTGCGCAAAGCACTGCAGCAAGACGAGCTGCATTTGGTCTATCAAGGCAAGAAAGATTTGCAGAGCAACCGTCTGAGCGGCTTCGAGGCTCTCCTGCGTTGGACGCATCCGAAGTTCGGCATCGTTTCGCCGGCTGAATTTATTCCGCTTGCTGAAGAAACGGGGCTTATTGTTCCGATTGGCGAATGGGTGATAAGGCAGGTCTGTGATCAAATCAATGCTTGGAAGAAAACGGGCTTGTCCCCGCTGCCGGTGTCCGTGAACCTATCGGTTCGTCAATTCAAGCAGGACAACCTCATTGAGATGCTGAAGACGATCCTGCTCTCCACGGGGGTCGAACCGCAGCTCATTGAACTTGAAATTACAGAAAGCGTTGCTTCTTCCAATTTCGAAGCCCCGCTTATTCGCAAACTGCACGAAATGAAGGCACTCGGCGTTCATATCTCTATTGATGACTTTGGAACCGGCTATTCATCACTCAGCTACCTGCGCCTATTTCCGGTGGACACGCTCAAGATGGACAAATGCTTTATTCGCAATATTGATCACAATCGAGATGATTTGGCCATCGTCACTGCGATCATCGGCATGGCTCACAGCCTTAAGCTTCAGGTGCTTGCTGAAGGCGTCGAGCACGAGACACAGCTTGCTCTCTTGAAGGAGCAAGGCTGCGACGGCGCGCAAGGCTATCTGATCGGCTACCCCATTCCCGCACACGAAGTGAAGCTGCTGCTGCTTCCGGCCCTTGTGCCAAGCAATTCGTAGGGGAGTACAAGCCCGTTCCTATGATGGCCCGAACTCCCTCCAAGCTGCTTGATCGTCATTAGGTCTGCTGCTCATAGGCAAGCTGATGGCCATCCTCGAAGCCTTTGGCAAAGCCGAGATTATAGCCTTGATTATAGGCATTGTCGAAAGCCCGGTTATAGCTGTGACTGTTTAACCCCCGCTTCCGTCCACGCTTCTGCTTTCGCATGGAAGATTTGCCGGTGCCTGATTTCGTACGCCTGCGCTTCGTCGTAGAGGTCGCCTGTTTCTTCTGACTGCCTGCTCCTTCTGGCTTACTTGAAGTCTTGTTCGGTGTGACTCGTGGTGAAAGTGGTAACCTACTGCTTTTCTTCCCGCTTATTCCCGCTGCAATCACTTTCCGGTTCCTCCTTTACCTTCCCGTATTGGACGCGAACCAACCTGGACGACTGCATTCAGCCACGGTTCGGCAGAGCGGCTGTCTCTGCATCGTCTTTGGCTTTCACTGCTCTCCATGGCGCTTACCATTGTCGTAAGCGTCAGCTGCATCGCCTCGAGGCGCTTCATGTTGCGCTGTATGGCTTCTGCCAGACCGGATGCACGCTCGGCCTCATCTGCGACGCTGTTCAGAATGCGAGCGACGGCCTGCTGGCTGCGGGAGAGCGACGCTAGCAGCTCAATTCGTACCTCCCGCTCCTTCAAGCTCCAACTCATTGCCGCCGATCTCCCATATCGAACGGTCCGCCCAGCATATTTTCCATGCCGTTCATCGGTCCCGCTCCCATCCCCATATCATCCACCTGGCGCAGTGCTGCCTTCAGCACGTTGGTCATCCCATGATTGAGCTTCGCAAGTCCGTCAATCACTTCGACAAGCTGGTCGTGGACCATCATCGAGGACTTCCATTGGTCTTGCTGCTCCGTAAATGCGTCCGGTGTAATATGATTGCACAGCCAAGCGCGAACCTTCTCCGCTTCGACAGCCTTTGCCTCCAGAATCATTGCCACATTCCACTGCAGCTTAGCGGAGGCATCCAGCATTCTGATATATGCGGTTTCTCGACTCATCACCAGCACGCTTCCTTTCCTCCGCTTATTCTTCGTCCTCGATGTCCATCTCTTTCATCACGACCGAAATCGTTAGGGCAAGCGACTCCTGCAGCTCTGCAATACTGTTTAAATAAGCGACTACACTCTTCGTCATCACTTGCGAATTATCCATCAGCTCGCCGACCCCGCCGAAGCTTGGGTGCGTATCCGGCAACGCATGCACAATCTGTGCCATCCGGACAGCGACATGACGCTTCGCCTCCAAGACGCGCGCCAGCTGCTCATGGGAATGTGACATATGCTCAATCATTTCCGTTACGATATGCTGCAAGGCGCAGTCCCTCCTTTACCTATCGCAATATCAGGAATCGGTCTCTTTGTTAACATATGCGCCGCCCTCTCCGCTTGGCACAGCCAAGACCGCAGAGAAGCTATAACTGATCGGCAACCTGGACCGGAGCGATAATCGGCAGCCCTTCCGGCAGCATGCCGAGCTGCTCCTCCGTCACCAATCCGACAGGCTTCCACTGCAGGCACCATGCCTCTGCTGCTTTCGCGCTGGCCACTCTGCGCCGAACGCCGTTCTCGATCACATAGAAGCTGCCATCCGCTCCGGCGGCAGTCACGCCTTGCATCGTTAGTGAGCCGTCGATGCTTCTCCCTTGCCAGCCTGCTTCCACAGCTTCGGCTGCTATGCTCTCCCCCATCGGCCAGCGGCGCAAATCCACTTGCGAGAGCCGAACAATAGGCAGGGCAACTTGGCCCACAATCGGGCGCCGCATTCCGCCTTCCACCCAGTAGAGCGCTCCGGATACGCCGCGGACGACGACATGCTGCGGGAAGAAGAGCGACTCCCCCTGCACCCGATCCACCGCTGTCCCCATCGCCAGAACTTGCCGGACAAGATCATGGGGGTTGCCCCATTTCTCAACGTACACCTGCAAATTATGATCGTTAACCTCAACAAGCTTCTCTCCAAGCGCCTTCATGCTTACGCTGCCGAAATGATGAATGAAGGAATCGCGCGCGATAGCCAGCCCATACCCCTGCAAGCGGACACGGATATTGTAATCGTCATCCTCATAATTGCCAATCCGGTAGCCTTCGTCCAGATAGCCCGTTCGATCCCACAGCTCGCGTCGAAACAGCAGGCAGAAGCCCGTTAATCGGTCGGTTCGCTGCCATTTGGCCGGGTTTGAAATATTATAAAGCCTTGCGAACGGAGCTATGCCCTTCACGCTCTTGTACGGTACTTCAATGCGCTGATCGCCGCTGATATAGTTCGTCACGGGGCCAACCATGCCGATGGTGGGATCACTGTTTAAGCAGGCCATCATATTGTCGAGCCAACGCTCTGTCACGATCGTATCGTTGTTCAGCAGCATCAAATAAGTGCCTTTGGCCATCATCATCCCGATATTGGTTGCTCCGGCGAAGCCGCGATTGGTCTCCAGCACCCGATACCGCACTCGGTTGCCGAGTCCGCGCAGATAAGCAGCCGTACCGTCGGTAGACGCATTGTCCACGATGATGATTTCATAGGGACTGCTCGTATGCTGCTCAATGCTGATAATGCATTTCTTCAGGAAATCCACCTTGTTGTAGCTTGGAATTATGATGCTTGTGCCTTCAAAATAAGTACCGAAGCCAAAATACCCCGTGCGGACGCCTTCTTGGTAGCCGGCTGCCATTCCGATTGGAAACCGGCCGGATTTCTTCGTCTTGCGGGCCGCAGGGGTACTCGTAGCCGCCGATTTCTTCCGCTTGCGATGCGCATGCGCTTGCCTTCTCATCCGCTCTGCCCTCTCCTATCCTTAATGCGTAAGCGCGATCTGACCCTTCACAATGGCATCTGCCATATGGCCAAAATCAAGCGCCGTCTTGCCCCGCTCGTGCGCGATCCGCGTGCAAATCATAACAGCCGCAATTCCCGCGGAAACGAGCGCCAAATCAAATTCAATATGCCGCATCTCATAGATGACCCGTTCCACGTCACGCACTCCCCGTACCGGGCTGATAAGCCCCGACACGATGAATCCTCGTTCCGTAAGCATATGTGCCAGCGCCGGAGCCGCATTGCCGATGACAAGCAGCTGCTTGCCGGCGAGCAGGCTGCCGAGCAATCCGGCTTGAGATAGCCCGTAGTTGACCGTCGAGTTGGTCATCCGGAGCGTCGCGGGTTCAAGCTGATGCGCGCGAAACACAGGATGGAGCAGCGGGTGAAAATGCTTCCTGCGCGCCAGCGGCACACCGACAATATGCGCATGGCGTATAGCGTGCACGAGCTGGTCCCTCGCCAGCAGATCGGGTGGATTTACGCCGGCATACGGGAGAAAGGTACCCTCTCGCTGGATCGTACCCGTGTCGTAGACGACTTCCTGAGCGAGCGTCAGCAGCTCTCCGTCTCCCAGCCTGACGACTGCACACGGTCTGCGCTCATGAATGGCCTGCTCCATCTCGGTAAACACCTCATGAACATCCATTAGCGGCAGACACCTTGGCCGCAACTGCTCGGCACCGATGGCAATGACGTCTTGAAGCCGCACCTCCGGGAGCAGCAAATTCATCGGCAGCGCTTGTTCGAGCAGCAGTTCTCCGCCTTCGTACTTGCCAAGCTCATACCCGGCTGTAAAAGCATTGTCGTGGAATTGCCCATGTTCCATACCCGGCTGCATCAAGGCAGCAACACGCTGTCCCCGGCGGCGTCCCCGTTTCTTGACTGGGGACGACTTCCGCCCTCTTGTCCTTTTCTTGGATCCGCTCGAGCTTGATTTCCTCGACTGCCCGGCTTTTGCAGCTCCGCCTCCGCCTCCTCCTCCGGTTATCGCCGGGACCGCCCGCTTCATCACGCTCTTCTGCGGCGAAGGGCCTCCCGACGTCTTAGCCGCTGCAGGCGTGCGGGTCTGCTGCGGCTGAGACGCCGGCGGAGGCGCATTCCGTTTGGCGGCAATCTGACCTTGCCCCTGACGGCTAGTGCTCGTGAGCATCACATTCTTATGAATACCCGCCACCCTATGCGTCGTCACCTTCATGGTCCATCATCCCCGCTAAACTTTATCGAAGCCTCAAGCAGCGATTGAAACGTACCGGCATCTGTCCACCAACCGGTGATATACCGGTGCGCCAGCTTTCCCATGCTCGCATAAACGTTGTTCACATCGGTTATTTCCAGTTCGCCGCGGTGTGATGGCGTCTGTGCCGCAATGAAATGAAAGACTTCGCCGTCAAACATATAGATTCCGGTTACGCAGCTATCGGTTGAAGGCTTCTGCGGCTTCTCATCGATATGAATAATCCGTCCACTTTCATCGAAGACCGGTACCCCGTAGCGCTCCGGATCAGGCACTTGCTTGAGCAGCACCATCGCACCTTCAGCCTGCTCCATGAATGCTTCCAGATGAGGGGCCAGTGAATCCTCGAACAAATTGTCACCCAGCAGTACGATAAATTTGGCATCCTCGCCGACGAAAGTCCGCGCCAGCTCAAGCGCTTGCGCAATCCCTCCTGCTTCTTCCTGGATGCGGTAAGTAAGTGATACCCCGTACTCTGCACCGCTTCCGAGAAACGAAGTAAACATCCCCGCGGAGACTCGGCTTGTAATGAGCAAAATGTCCGTAATGCCGGCTTCTTGCAGGCTATTAATGCTATAGCAAATCATCGGGAGCCTCCCGACCGGCAGCAAATGTTTGTTCAAGAGCTTCGTCAGCGGCATAAGGCGCGTTCCCGTACCACCGGCCAAGATAACAGCTTTCAAATAAATAACCTCCTTTGCGCTCAATACATGAACTTAGCAGGGTCTACCTTCCACTTGGAGATAAAATGCTGCCGATTGCGCTCGACGAGCTGCTGCACTTCCTGCGGATTGCTGCGTTTGAAGCTGGCGCTGCCGCGATGATGAACGAACACATCCCTGCACATGAGCAGACTGTACCCGTGCATGCGTGCCCGGAAGCAGTAATCATCGTCCTCGTAGTGACCCGGCGTGAACCTCTCATCCAGCTCACCGATCCGTTCATAGACTGAACGCTTGAACAGCATGCAGAAGCCAACCAGCCGCATGATCGGCTCACTGCGCTTCGCTTCTTTTACGAGCGCTATGGCCGCCTGGCCATGAAACTCTTCCATCGAATGGAACGGGTAATCCACCTGCTGTCTTCCGCTGATGTAATTGGTTACAGGACCAACTATGCCGATATCTGCGCGTGCCGTCAGGGCTCTAACCAAAGCAGGCAGCCAACCGGCCGAGACGGTCACGTCGTTGTTCAGCAGCATCAGATATTCACCGCGTGCCATGCGCAATCCGCGGTTGCAGGCAAAGGGAAACCCTGTGTTTCTGGCCAGTGACAGACAGGGAATCCCTTCACGGATACACCATTTGCATGTGCCGTCATCAGAGCCGTTGTCGACGACGATCACTTCATAAGGCGACTCCTTCGGGTCGGTATACCGGCGAATGGCTTCAATGGCACCCTGGAGAAGTGATAGGCCGTTATAGCTCGGTATAATGATGCTCGTCATGCCCTTCATGTTGCTGTTCCTCCCGCAGCGGCGCGCCGCCGAACCTGATCTGGAAATGCCAATCTTGGACCCTTCGATCTCATTGCAGTCTGCAGTGCTTCGATGTGGTCGCCAACGGATAGTTCCTTGGAAACCACGCCTACCGGCCCTCTAATCGCGACCGACTTGTTTTTGCTTACTTTGCTGAGCGAGCAGCTTCGGATTAAGAGCTTGTGCTGGATAGCCGCCATGTGGGCCACCGGCGGGACCGCAAGCGTCGATACGCCAACGGTTTCCATTCCGTGCCGTGACCAGGCATGGGGCAGCAGCTCTACCGAGTTTGCCAGTAGTTCAGCGCGACCGAGCGACCAGTTCATGAATGCTCTAACCCGCGCAGCTTCATCCCAGCTCTTGAAAATCCCAAGCAGCGGCGTCTGATCCGCCATGACAATATCCGCACCGGTCTCTGCAATCGAGAGCATTAGGGCTAGCTGCTCTGCCGGGATAAGCGATTGTCCGTCGGCAAACAGGACAATGTCGGACCTTGTCATTCGTGCGCCGATCGCCCGCCCGACATCTGAGCCGAGCGCCTCTCCGATCTGCATGATCGTGATCTCCGGTACCGCGCGAAGCTCAGCAAACCCACCTTCGCCGCCACCTTCCAGCACGACGATCACTTCTTGCAGCGGCAGTCGCAGCAGCTGCTTGATCGCGGACGGATTCATGCCCGGGACGGAGAGGACGACAGCCGAAACTGATTTGCTCATCGCGAGTGGCTGCCATAAGCCACGCGGCAAATCCAGGGCGGCGGCGAAGCCGTCGGCATACGCTCTGCCTTCCGCGAGCAGCTTGACTCGCAGCGCATCGGTGTGGTTTCTGCCTGCGCAGCGCTGCGTCCAGCGCTCATTCATTCGCAGCTTCGCCTCCGTGGTGCCGGCCTGCGTGATATGCCCGTTCTTGCGCAGAAGCGCAGCATCGGCATGGCCGGCATGAAAGGCATTTCTTAGCTTGCCGGTATAGCTGCCGGCAGCAGCGCGCTCTTGGCCTGCTCGCGACGCACGCGAGCGATGCGTGCGGGTCATCGATGCTCTTTTGCCTGAGCGGCCTGACTTCCTGGATTGCATACGTTCACCTCGCCAAATAACGTTTTCGCTCCATATCCGTGTAGCCGCCGCGATCATCCGTCTGCTTCGTCAGCCAATCAATGGCTTCCAAGTGATCGCCTACAATAAGCAGCTCAAGCGGATTCGTCCGTTCTCTCTGCTTGCGGGGCAAGTTGAGCTTCCCCACATTAATGCGTTTTACTGCTTGCACGCTAAGTCCACGCTGTACGGCTTTGGCATGCGCGAGCGGAGGAATCGCCAGTGCATCGGCGCCGATTCTCGCTAGAGCGGTTCGGCTGATGGCATGGGGGACGGCCGTCATCGAGGTGCCTTTCAAATCGGGACGCCTCAGAATCGTATTCAGCGCATGTTTGGCGAGGACGACACTGTGGACGGATGATTTGTTCGTCGGGCCGGAATAATCGTTCAGTGCCACATCCACTCCCCCTTGGAGTACCGATTGAACGAAGGGTTTCAGCCCGGATGCCTTGATGATCATATCGCCGTCGAGAAACAGCAGCACCTGTCCGCTGGCGGCAGCAGCACCGACGCTTCGACCGACATCATGCCCAAGCGGCTCCGCGAACGTAATAACCCTAACTCCCTTACGCCGTGCAATTGCCGCCGAACCGTCAGTCGATCCGTTGATGACGACGATCACTTCTACGCTGGGATGAACCTTCTTCGCTTCTTGAATCACTTTGCCAATGGTACGGCGCTCATTCATGACCGGGATGATAACCGAAACGACCGGGTTAGCCGGTGCTGCAGATACCGTTACTATAGGCTCCGGCTGTTGATGAGGCTGCGGGAGCGGATACGATTGTTGGTGTGATTTCGGCTGCGATTGCGAAACCGGCATTGGCTGTGGCTCAGCTATCGCGAATGCCTGCCGCTTAACGGGTTCAATTGACGGAGATTGCCTCTGTTTCTGGTGGTAGGCAGTTTTGGAGAATGTCTTCTTAGGCTGTGTCGACGCAACTTTCGCAGAGGGCGAATGCTGAACGATCGTAGGCTGCTTGGCCGCCCGTTTATTCGGTACGGACTTCTTCACACTTGCCTTCTTGCTTGCTCGTGGGACGGAATTAGCCACTGGTTTGCTTTTTCGGGAAGGCGGCGGTTGCCTTGGGGGAGTTGCTGCTGCGATTGGAGGTGCGGCGGAGGTCTCGTTCCACACTGCGCGATTGGCGTAGCCCCCGGATGCCTTCGATAACCCGGCATAGACTCTATCATTTAGGAGCGGCTGCTTCGGAATCTGCTCGCTGACTCTTCCGCTGCTAGGCTTCATGATCTCGTTCACCTCCATATTCATCTTTTTACCAGTTAGTTTATGGACGATAGAGTGCAAGAGGAACGGCTGATGTACGTTAAGGCAAGAGCCGCGCTGATTTTACGCGCTTTTCACGTCACTGAATCTACCTAATTACATATGCTGTTGGCATAGAGGAGGTGATGCCAAATGGTAGAAAGCTTACAGCTTCGACAAGCACTCCGTGTCTTCCTAAACAAAGCAGAAGCGGCTTGGTTTGATGTGTATGACTCCAGCTTTAATAGAAAAGAGATTAAAGTTGGCGGAACAGAATACATCCAGCTGCCCTTACGCTACAGCACCAGGACCAAAATTTACGCGTATTTCCGCAAATATTGGGGCATAGCTTTCAGCCGCATGCAGCTTCGCAGCTTGAAGTCCATCGTGCACAATGGGAGGGTTTATGTCATTTTGGGCGATCCCGGCCCCATCCCGGACTTCGTCGAATCCGTACGCATTCTGAGCATTACGAGCACCAGAATCCGGGTCCGCGCTATGTTATCCGGCGATCCCGACGGCAATGTGCCGATTTACTACACCATTGCCCGCACTTCTTGCGGGTACAAAATCATCAGTCGTACCGGCAAACAATACGATTACCGTTTCTTAAGCGGCAAGCAGTAATCGGGCAGCGGGGATTCAGAACTAAAATAGGGATTGTCCTCGAAGTCATCGTTGGATGACAGGACAATCCCTTTCTTATTATTTGTGATTTGGTTCCCTCATCGACGAACCAGAAAACGGGATGGCTATGTCCGAGAAAAGCTCGCTGCCGTCATTCCGCTCTAACGAACCGTGAGGGCGTTATCCAGGGGTACACAGCCGCTTTTCAAACCTAACGAACCGTAGAGCCCTTATTTAGTGGAAATAGGGCGAAAAGTGGCATCTAGAGGCCAAATAGCGCCCGTACGGTTCGTTAGATTTTTAAAACCAGCCATTTGGTGCAATTAAGACCTCTGTGGATCGTTAGCGGTTCACAGCTAGTAGTTGGGGGTTGGGGGTTGGGGGTTGGTGCGTGCGGCTGCCGATTGAGGGTTTCCGACGCCGGTTGCAGGTTGCGGATTACGGATTGTGCACCACTTCGGCGAAAGGATCTCACAACTGATAGATCACATTACTTCCTCCTAGGATACTCAGCCTCCCCAAGCCGCCGCTTTCGATGCTGAGAGTTCAATTTCCCTACTCTCAGCATTATTTCAGCTCGATTTCACAGCTGAAAGTCGCTTTTTCGCACTCTCAGCAATCACCTGACCGCCGAGTTTGCTACTTTCGATGCTGAGAGTTCGATTTCACGACTTTCAGCATCATTTCAGCTCGATTTCGCAGCTGAAAGTCCCATTTTCGTACTCTCAGCAATCACCTGACCGCCGGATTCGCCCTTTCGATGCTGAGAGTTCGATTTCACGACTCTCAGCATCATTTCAGCTCGATTTCACAGCTGAAAGTCGCTTTTTCGCACTCTCAACAATCACCTGGCCACCGGATTCGCTGCTTTCGATGCTGAGAGTTCGATTTCACTACTCTCTGCCCTCACAAAATAGCTGTTTTCGACGCAGTCCCACGAAAAAAAGGCTGAGCATCGAAAAACCGACGCTCAGCCTTTTTATATCCGTTCACGAACCTACTTACAGCGAATTCCAAGCGAGATCAATATCCGCCATGAGATCCTTCGGATCTTCCATTCCCACGTACAGCCTAACTACCGTAGCGGATTGTCCGTCACTCCCCGGTGGGAGTGAATTTACCGTCACGAGGCTCTCGAAACCGCCCCAGCTGACCGCGATCTTGAAATATTGCAGCTTCGTCGCCCAAGCTCTCATCTTCGCAAGCGGTTCATCCGTTACGAAGGAGAATAAGCTGCTATAGCCCTTCATCTGGCTTTTGCCCAGCTCATATTGCGGATGCGAAGACAGGCCCGGATGATTGACGCGGCTTACATACGCTTTGCGGCTCATAAACTCTGCCAGCAGCAACCCGCTCTCTTCGTGTCTTTGCATGCGCAGCGGCAATGTGCGCAGCCCCTTGGAAACGAGCGCTGCAGTCTGCGGCGTCATGAGACCGCCAAGCAGCATATACTCGGCATACCCGACTTGATCAATCAGCTCATGCGAGCCGAGTATGACGCCGCCGACACAGTCACTATGACCGCTAATGTATTTCGTGATGGAATGTACGACCAGATCCACGCCGAGATCAAGCGGACTCTGGAAGCAAGGCGTTGCCCACGTATTATCAATAATCGTCCGTGCGCCAATAAGCTTGGCATAAGCAGCGCATTCAAGCAGATTTTGCAGCTCGAACAGTCCTGAGGTCGGGCTCTCCAGATACAACAGCTTTGTATTCGGACGTACCGCAGCCCTGAAGCTGTCAATGGAGGTCCCGTCGACAAACGTCGTTTCCACGCCGAACTTCACCATGTAGCTTCCCAGAAACTCTCTCGTCGGTCCGTAAGCCTGATCCACGCAAATAACGTGATCCCCTTGCTGTACCGAAGACAAGATGGCCGATGAAATGGCAGCCATACCGGATGCGAAGCATTTCGCTTTATCCGCGCCTTCGAGCTCCGCAAGCTTTTGCTCCAGATACGTTACCGTCGGATTGTTGCCGCGCGAATAAATATGATTGTCTAGCAGAGCTTGAAAAGCAGTGTCGAATTCTTCGTACGTTTGGAAAGCAAACAAGCTATTCTGATAAATCGGCATATGGATCGCACCGTGATGCCTCGAATCAAGCTCATCATAAGAGACTTTTGTGAATTGTTTTTCCCTATCGGTAACTGCATCGTGCCCGGTTTTACTCATCCTTTTTCTGCTCCTTGTGTCAAACCTTCAACGATGAAACGCTGTGCAAAGGCGAAAATCAAAATCGTTGGAATGATTGACAATACTACTCCTGCTGACATTGAGCCCCAATCGACGTCAAATTTGAGAATAAATGAGTTCATGGCGACCGGAATTGTCTTGAGTGAATCGTTATCCATAAATAATGCGGCTAGGAACAACTCGTTCCAGTTCTGTACGAAAGCGAAAATAAAAGTAGATGCAATACCTGGCAGCATGACGGGTATAATAATCCGGATCAATGCCGTCCAACGTGAGCAGCCATCAATCATAGCCGCTTCCTCAAGACTGCCGGGAATCCGCTGGAAGAAGCCGCGCAGCATAATGGTCGAGAATGGGATTAGTCCGACTGTATACATCAGAACCAGAGCTATGCGGTGGTTAAGCAAATGCATGTGGCTCATCATGAGATACAGCGGTGCAAGCGCGATAAATCCGGGCAGCATCTGTGTGATGAAGAACGCAAGCATGATTTGGCGATGTCCTCTAAAGGTAAAGCGAGCAAGTACATACGCACTCAATACCGCAATCACCAATACAACGAATGCGGCCGAGATCGCAATCAGAAAGCTGTTGCCGATGTAAATGTGAAACTTGGATATTTTAAAAATGTTAATGAAGTTATCAAGGGTAAATGTAGTCGGCCAATATTTAATCGGATAGGAGAAAATATCCTTCTGCGGTTTCAGCGACGTGATGACGATCCAATAAAGCGGGAAGATCATTCCGATTAAGTACAGTGATAAGTAACCGATTCGAAACAGGCTCAGAAGGCGTTGCTTCATTAGAAATCACCTACTTTCTCAGCCTTTGTGACTGCTAGGAAGAAGATTGTGTAAAGCAGCAGAATAATTATCATAATAATACCGATTGCTGATGCGGCACCGTAATCTCCGCCGTATAGGATTTTATCCAGCATAAGCGAGGACAAAATATGTGTAGTTCCGGCAGGGCCGCCATTGGTCAAGCCGTAAATGATCGTCGGATCGTTGAATATCCAAATCGCACGCAGCAGCGTTGTCGCGATAATAGTCGGCATAATGTAAGGCAAGGTTACGTTCAAAAACTTCCGCGTATCGGAAGCACCGTCCATGTCTGCAGCTTCGTAGAGCTCGCCGGGAACGGATTGCAGAGCAGCTAGCAGCATGATTGCGAAGAAGGCTACGCCGTACCATACGTTGGCGACAATAACGGAAACCATCGCCCATTTCGGATCCGATAGAAAACCAATACGTTCGTGAATAATGCCTAACTTGAGAAGCAGATCGTTGATAACCCCGATTTGGGAGTTAAACATCCATTTCCAGATCAACCCGATAAGGAAACCGGATAATGCCCAAGAGTAGAATGCAAAACCTTGATAAATCCCTCTGCCTCTGAATTGCTTCTTCATTGCCAAAGCAAGAAGGAGTCCGAATGTAAATTGCAAAATCAAGGAACAGAACACCCAGTAGGCGCTGTTCTTCATGGCCATGATAATTTTAGGATCGTGGAAAGCTGCTTTAAAGTTAGCCAAACCGACAAAATGCACATTACGTAAATCAAACAGCTTGTAATCCTGGAACGCCATTAAGATTCCTTTTAAGAACGGATAATACGTAAACACCAGCACGAGACACAAAGCGGGAAGCAGCCCCGATAGTATAAAGATGCGTTGATTTTTCATAAGACACCGCCTTGCTCTTGGAATTTAGTAAGGGCGGCTTGTCGCCGCCCTCCTGTTTAATCATTATTTTGTCGCTTTTGCTTTTTCATCTACCCAGTACTTATCCCACTTCTTCATCGTATCATCTAGATTCGCTTGACCAAGCAGAAGCGCTTGCGTAGATTCCATTGCAACTTGTCCCCATTGTGCATTACCTGCGTACTGGAATGCCGGTTTGAAGTTTACGAACGTATCTGGCTGAGTGGACATGTCGAGCAATGTTTTGTATGGACCTGTTTTGAAGAACTCATCTTCAGCAGCGCTGGAATGAATCGGAATTAGGCCGTAGTCTTTCGAGAATTGCGTGTTTTCAGCCGGGCTCGACAGGAATTCGATCAGCTTCCAAGCCGCATCTTTATGCTCGGAGTTTGCCGCGATACCCCAGCCTGCTCCACCTGCCGCGAGCAATGCTTTGCCTGTTGGACCTGTTTGCAATGGAGCTGTTGCCCATGTGCCTGCTTGCATTTTCTCGTTGAGCGATTGAATAACGTCCGGATCTTGAAGCAGCATGCCTGTTACGCCGGAAGTAAACGCCTGTACTTGCTCTTGGAAGCCCCAGTTAACGGAATCCGGCGGCGATGCATCCTTGTAAAGCTTGAGGTAGAGCTCCATTGCTGCTTTCGCTTCCGGCGTCGAGTAGATCGTCGTGCCGTCTTTCGTAAACATGGAGTCTTCTGTATTTACTTTCTCGCCGTTAAAGGAGAGGATCATGGCATCTGTCGTACCTGTCGAACCTGAACCGCCACGGAAGGAGAAACCGAAACGGTTCTTCGCCGGGTCAGTCAGCTTCTTCGCTGTTTCATAGAGCTCGTCCCATGATTTTGGCGGTGTCAACCCAAGTTCTTTGAACCAATCGGCACGATAGAACAATTGTCTCTCGTAGAGGCCGTTTGGAATAAAGTAGATTTTATCGCCTACCGAACCAACGGATTGGGAGATCGGTGTCAATGTTCCGAAATCGGTCCATTTATCGGTGTATGCATTAAGCGGCTCAACAAAGCCGTTATTTACCATTTCAGCAACGTTCAGGTCACGAACCTCAAGGATGTCGATATCCTCTTTGGCACCCAGCATCGTTCTGATTTTATTGTCCGCTTGGTCGAATGGAGGGGAAATGAATTCGACTTCAATGTTCGGATTCGCAGCTTCAAACTTGTCGATCGAGGCTTGAATCAGTTTCGTTCTGTTCGGACTTGTTAAACTTTCGATCATGCGTAGCTTTACTTTCTCGTCACCTGCGTTTGCATTTGCGTTTGAGTTACTAGCCGTGCTGTCATTCGAATTGTTACCGCATCCTGCCAAAAGACCCACTGATACAACACCACAAAGCAGTGTAGTAAGAAGCTTGTTGCGACTTGTCATTGATGTCATCCCCCTATTTATTATCATGTATCATACAGTCATGCAGTCATCCTGTCTGATAGGTTGATTATAGTGAAAGCGCTTAAACCTTGTCAAGGAAAAAATTGCGCTTACTTGGCGCTTTTTATTTTCTCCTCGATGCAGTCCATCAGCTTGCCGAACTCTTCCATCGCGGTCCTCGTATCATGCGCTGCAATGCCTTTAAACATAGTAATATGAAACGGATACGTCTCATCAAAGAGCTGCTTGTCCCCAAGCGGATCGTTAAAAAATTTCTCGTATAAGCCTGAAATCGAATCTAGTACGGTCTCTAGCACCGGATTATTCGCAGCTTTAATAATGTGATGATGAAAAGCTAAATCGATCTGCGAAGTGTCCTTATTGCCCTCTTTCAAAATGCGGTATTCTTCCAAACATTCTTCTACTTCGGCAATTTGCTTGCTGGTTATCCGTTTGGAAGCCAGCGCAACAGACTGCCCTTCCAGCGCTCTACGCACTTCCAGAATGGATAGCAGGAAATTCTTCTCTCGTTCGATCTTCACTTTCCCGGTAAAGCGGAACGTGTTGACGTCTTTGACGAAAATCCCTTTCCCATTATGAACCTGGATAATGTCCATGGCTTCCAAATAACGAAGTGCTTCGCGCAGCGAGGAGCGACCGACACCGAACATTTGCGTCATCTCTTCTACAGAGGGTAGCTTATCGCCTTCGGAAAGTTCCTTCGCTTCTATGAAGTTCTGGATCTCTTGCGATACTTGTTCATGCACGAGTATTTTTTGTATTTTCTTCATTGTCCGCTGTTCGCCCTTTCACCTTGCTACCTATCTGATAGGTACATCGTACGCGAGAAAAGAGAGCGCTGTCAACTGAAATATACGTAACGGCCAAATAGCCGGAGCTCCCTTAGGAGACCCCGGCTATTCATTAACGATTGTTTATAGGCCGATTCCGATCCAGTTTACCAGACCGATTGGCTCTGGGCTGATTCGAGTCCGCACGATTGTCAGTTGAACCGCCGCGGCTGTTTTGGTCTTGATCACAGCGTAGCAGGATGGCTGGTCTGTCGTTGCAACGAACACGTAGGAATTGTTGCTGAAAGGCTGATCGAAGCCGATCGTCACGTCAAGCTGCTCGCCTTGGCCTTGGAAGTTATATGGCGCAAGCCCGAACTGCTGGATGACGGCGGATTGCCGTTTAACCGTCGTAACCGGCGTGAAGTCCAGCTTCTCGCTGCTGATGCTGCCGTCTTGCAGCAAGCTGCCTTCCAAAGCGAATTCCGGAGCCGGAGCTGTCTGAGCCGGGAATGCATCTTCGGCGAAGTGAGCTGCAGTGATGCTGCCGAGGGCGATTTTGACACCAGTTACGGAACCATCCTCCAGTTTGCTGGATTGTACCGCGCCATCTGCAAGCTTAGCTGTGTTTACTGCGCCTTCTGCGAGCTTAGCTGTGTTTACTGCGCCTTCTGCGAGCTTCTCGGTGGTTACCGATCCGTCCTCCAGTTTGCTGGATTGTACCGCGCCATCTGCAAGCTTAGCTGTGTTTACTGCGCCTTCTGCGAGCTTCTCGGTGGTTACCGATCCATCCTCCAGTTTGCTGGATTGTACCGCGCCATCTGCAAGCTTAGCTGTGTTTACTGCGCCTTCTGCGAGCTTCTCGGTGGTTACCGATCCGTCCTCCAGCTTGCTGGATTGCACCGCGCCTTCTGCAAGCTTCTCGGTCGTTACCGATCCGTCCTCCAGCTTGCTGGATTGTACCGCGCCTTCTGCAAGCTTAGCCGCGTTTACTGCGCCATTGGCGATGTGGCCTTCCTCGATGCAGCCGTTTGACAAGGTTTGCTGAGCAGGTGCAAGCACTCCAGGTGCAAGCTTCTCGGCCGTAATAGCCCCGTCAGCGAGTGCTTCTGTGCCGACTGCGCCTACTGCCAGCTTCTCCGTGGTCACCGAACCGTTGCATAAAGCTGCACTTTCGATGGAGCCCGGGATAAGATGCGAAGTGGTAATGGAACGTGCCGCAATCTTGCTTAGCGTAACCGAACCGGCTTGCAGCTGGTTCTCGCCGACTGCGCCGTTAGCCAGCTTGTTACCGCTGACAGCTCCATCACTAAGCGCCTCGCTGCCAACGGAACCAACTGCATAATGCGCTGAGCCTATGGCTTTGTGCGCAATAATGTTCGAGGTTACGGCCCCGTGCTGCAGATGGCTTTCGCCCACTACGCCGAGTGCGAGCTTCGTGCTCGTTACGGAGCTGTCGCTAAGCGCGTCAGTGCCAACCGACCCGAGTGCCAGCTTCTCACTCGTTACCGCATGATCGCCGAGCGTTTCCGTAATGACTGCTCCGCCAGCCAGTTTCTCGCTTGTTACGGCTGCGTCGACGATGGTATTGGTGCCGACTGCTCCGTTTGCCAGCTTCTCACTCGTTACCGCACTATCGCTGAGTGCTTCCGTGCCGACCGCGCTGCTCGCCAGTTTCACACTTGTTACCGCATGGTCGCTCAGTGCTTCCGAGCCAACGGCTCCGCTTGAGAGCTTCTCACTCGTTACCGCTCCGTCACACAGCACTTTCGTACTTACCGCTCCGCCTGCCAGCTTCGTGCTTGTTACTGCGTTATCGCTGAGTGCCGCTGTGCCGACCGAGCCAAGCGCAAGCTTCGCACTTGTTACCGCGCTATCGATGAGCGCTTCCGTACCGACCGAGTCGATCGACAGCTTCGCACTTGTCACCGCGTTATCGCTCAGCGCTTCTGTGCCGACTGCTCCGATTACGAGCTTCTCGCTTGTTACCACGCTGTCGCCGAGTGCTGCCGTGCCGACTGCTCCGCTTGCCAGCTTCGCGCTCGTTACCGCGTTATCGCCGAGTGCTGCCGTGCCGACCGAGCCGCCGGCCAGTTTCGCGCTTGTTACCGCGTTATCGCCGAGCGCATCCGTGCCAACTGCTCCGCTCGAGAGCTTCGCTTTTGTCACCGAACTATCGCCGAGTGAATCCGTGCCGACTGCTCCGCTTGCAAGTTTCGCACTGGTCACTGAGCTGTCAATAAGCGCAGCCGTACCGACCGATTCGCTTGCCAGCTTTGCACTTGTTACCGCATTATCGCCAAGCGCCTCTGTGCCGACTGACCCACTCGACAGCTTCGCGCTGGTTACCGAGCTGTTGCCCAGTGCTTCAGCACTTACGGCTCCTTTGGCCAGCTTCGCGCTTGTTACTGCGTTATCGGCGAGTACATCCGTGCCGACCGACCCGGGTGCCAGCTTCGTGCTCGTTACCGCGTTGTCGCCCAGCGCATCTGCGCTTACAGCTCCGCTTGCCAGCTTCTCGCCGGTCACTGAGCCATCAATCAGCGCTTCCGTGCTAACCGATCCGAGCGCAAGCTTCGCACTTGTTACCGCTCCATCGCTGATCGCTTGCGAACTTACCGCACTTATTCCGAGCTTCTCGCTTGTCACTGCGCTATCGCTGAGCGCTTCCGTGCTCACTGCTCCCAGTGCCAATTTCGCGGTTGTAACCGCTCCGTCGCTCAGCACTTTCGTGCCAACCGCACCGTTCGCCAGCTTCACGCCTGTCACGGAGCTATCGCTAAGCGCTTCTGTGCTAACCGCTCCGCTCGACAGCTTCGCGCTTGTTACCACACCATCGCCGAGCGCATCCGTGCCGACTGCTCCGCTCGACAGCTTCGCGCTTGTTACCACGCCGTCACCGAGCGCTTTCGATCCTACAGCTCCGAGCGCCAGCTTCGCGCTTGTAATGACGCTGTTGCCAAGCGCATCTGTGTTCACTGCTCCATGCGCAAGCTTCACGCTTGTTATCGCTCCGTCGCTGATCGCTTTCGCGCCAACTGCTCCTTTAGCCAGCTTCTCGCTCGTAACCGAGCTGTCGCTCAGCGCTTCCGTACCAACCGCACCGTTAGCTAGGTGCGAGCTTTCGACCGCGCCTTCGCTTAACGCATCCGAGCCGACTGCGCCGTTTGCCAGCTTCGAGCTGATCACCGCGCCTTCGCCCAGCGCTTCGCTTCCGACAGCGCCTGCCGTCA
This sequence comes from Paenibacillus rhizoryzae, assembly GCF_059686995.1. NCBI lineage: Bacteria > Bacillati > Bacillota > Bacilli > Caryophanales > Paenibacillaceae > Paenibacillus > Paenibacillus rhizoryzae. The sequence goes on from NZ_JCAALT010000004.1 coordinate 423,561, forward strand.
GATGCGCACTGGCAATCGATTTCGGCGCAATTTTGCTAAGCGTTACCGCGCCTGGCTGCAGATGGCCTTCGCCGACTGCCGATGTGCCGATCGCTTCAGACCCAACCGCTCCGCTTGCGATCTTCGCGCTGCTGACAGCTCCATCGCTCAGCGTATCGTTGCTGATGGTACCTCGTTTGATTTTGATACCATGGATAATGCCATCCGGAGCTTTATCAAACGTGTAGAACTCCGATGCCAGATGCGCTTGGGAGATCGACCCTTTGCGGATGTGATACCCTTGAATGGCTTCTGCCTTCAAGTGTTTGCCCGCTATGGTCTCCAGTTGAATGTGATCGCCATGCACAGACAACGATGACAGCTTCGAGCTTGTTACCGCTTCATCGCAAAGCTGATCCGTGCCGACAGACTCCTCAGACATATGAAGCTGCAGGACGCTGTCGATTTTGAGATGCATACTCCCAACCGAGGATTCCGCGATATGATTGGAATCAATCGCCGATGCGGCCACATGCTGGCCATGAATCGCGGAAGGCTCAATCGCTCTGGAGCTTACCGCTTCATTTTGCAAATGATAGCCCGCTACACTGCCTTCGCTCAGCTTCGCTGCGGTTACCGAATCGTTGCTCAAATGAACATCGCGAACGCTCTCCGGTGCAAGATGCGCGCCGTAAACGGATTGCTCTGCCAAGTGCTTGCTGCTGACTGACTCGCTGCCCAGGTGGCCGCTGCTAATGGATCCAAGCGCAAGCTTATCGCCCGTAACTGCACCATGTGCAAGCGCATCGCTGCCTATAACACCAGCGGACAAATGACGTTCGCCGATAATGCCCTTCGCAAGATGCTCGGCATCGATTGCCCCTTTTGCCAGATGCTTACGCGTAACGGAGCCAAAAGCCAACTGATCTCCGGTAACCGAACCGTTCACCAGCTTAGCAGTCGTTACGCTGCTGTCCGCCAGCTTGCTCGATGTCACCGCGCAATCCGTCAGCTTATCCGTAGAAACACTTTCCGGAGAAAGCTTGAGGGAATTCACGATATGATCTGCCAAATGGTGAGAGTGAATCGAGCCCGCCGCCAAATGCCGCTCCGATACGGAACCGGTTGCCAGCTTAATGGACTTCACTGCACCGTCTTGAAGCGCATTTGTTTCAATTGCGCCTTCGCTGATGTGATACGCTTCGATAAGTCCCGGCTGCAAATGCAGCGAGGAGACTGCTTCCGGTGAGATGGCTTCTTCCATTACCGTTCCCGGCGAGAGATGGAAGGCGCGAATCGCTTCCGGAGCGATTTTGTCAAACGTAATGGACTCATCCGCCAGATGCTTAGTCTGAATGGACAGCTCTGCCAGCTTAGCGCTGCTTACGCTGCCATCGATAAGCTTCTGCTCGCTGACCGATGCATCCTGCAGCTGTACTTGACCGACAGCAGCAGCGCTGATATGAACCTGCTTCACCGACAGGGCCGCAAGCTTCTTATCCGTTACGGAACCGTTGGTCAGATGACCGGTAGCTACACTGTCATCAATCAACTGCTTCGAACCGACCGAGTTCTCCGCCAGGTGGCGTTCTTCGATCGTGTCGGATAACATTTTGTCGCCGCTGATGCTGAGTCTGCTGAGGTGTTTGCCGTGTACCGCATCGTCAGTCAGCTTACTTGCCGTAATGCTATGATCCGCGATCTTGGATGCTGTAACCGCATGATCGACGAGTTTAATCGTGGAAATCGACAGGTCCGCAATTTTGGGAGAGGAGATTGCATAATCCTGCACATGCTCGGTGCCGATTTCGGCGGGAGCGATATGCTGCGACTTCACAGCGCCATCTTGCAGCTCCTTCGAACTGACTGCTCCGTGGGCAATGGATTCAGACGTTACGGAACCAGCCTTCAGCTCTCTGGTGCCGACCGCGCCTTCGACCAAATGGGTAGCCGTAATTTCGCCAAGCGCCAAATGTTTCCCTAACAGCACGCCTGGGGCTACATGCTCCGCAAGCAAAAGTCCGGGTTGAAGATGCGAGGAGTCGATCGCTCCAATGCTGATCTTCTCACCTGTGATCGAGCCATCGCGCAGCTTTGAGCGGGTTATCGAGCCTTCCGCTAGCTTGGAGGTCGAGACGGCTTCATTTGCAATATTTTCGGTGCGGATCGCCGCACTTTTGATTTTGCTGGATGTAATCGTTTGATCTTCGAGCAGCTCCGATGTAACAATGAGCGGCTTCAAATGTTTCGCTTCAATGGACCCTTCCGCAAGCTTATCGGCGCTAATTGTCCGATCAGCCAGCTTCTCCGACGTAATGCTGTTGTCACGCAGCTTATCGCCAGTTATGGAACGGTCTCGAATTTTGGTGCCTGAGATGGCATTCTTCGTCAAATGGTCGCCCGTGATGGATTCCGATGCGATTTTGGACGAAATGATGGCACCATTGGCAATTTTGATACTTTCCACCGCGAAATCGGCAATCGTGTTCGTAATGACCGCACTCTGTTTAATCCGATCGGAGTCAACAGAACCAAATGCCAATTTATTCGATGTAACTGCATTGTCTGCGATGTCATCGGTGTGTATGAAAGGAAGCGGTGAATCCGGCATACGCTTCTCAGCCACCAGCGCCTCTTTGCGCAAGAGCTCCTGTTTCAACAGCTCTTCCATTTGCTCAATATGAAGTCGCTCTGCTTCTTCGTTCTCGCGGGCCAGCCGCTCAATTTCTTCCGTCAAAGCCTGTAGTTCTTCTTCCGTTTGTTTATGTGGAATCTGTGCGACCGGCTCTTCCGAGACAGCCACAATTAGCTCCGGCTGCGGCATTTGAAGTTCCACGACCTCCGAAGCTTCCTGCACGGCGGTAACTTCAACCTCTTGCTGAGGAGGCTGCTGCTCCGACTCCACTTGCTGTGAAACCTCTTCTGGAGATTCCAATACAGGTGCTGCTGCATTCACTTGAACCATTTTCTCTTCCGGTTTCGCCGATGTCGGCTTTTTCTTCTTCAATTCCTCGAGCCATTTCAACTCCGACGCGTTCGGATTATCCACATAAAATAACGGCTTCCGCCCTTTGGGGCTTTTTCCTTTGCTGCTCTTCGCCATAGCCCTCTCCTTCTTCCACCTCAAATGTCATAGGTATCATATGCATTCACCCATGGGCTGGTCACATGGTCAAAGGTCAAATTATTTGTAAACGGTGGCCTATGCCTTGAAAACGTTCGGATAAATATGTTGCGTGAAAACGACAGGACATGGTCGACAGCAAGGTGAAACCTGTTGTCCGCCATAGATTGCAGGCGCGAAAAAGCTGCCCCCAAGTAGGAGCAGCCTTGTCCTAATCCTTTGCACTTTTTGCATAACAACACCTATTGCTCGATTTCTAACTGAAGATTACACCTACTGCACGCGATGAACGCCGACCGTTTGCTGCACATCGCCGGCAATCGTGATCGTCACATTCGTTGTCTTGACTGTACCATTATTGTAGAAGGCTTTGAACGTGAATGTCAGCGGTCCATCATCCAGTTCCTCAAAGCTCTCCTCCCACATCTCTCCAGTCCAAGAGGTTTTCGCTGCATGGGTCGGATTAAGATCAACCGCTATCCCATTCATCGTAACGTTCACTTGATCGGCAATCGTCGCGGTTCCGGTAGCAGTCGTTGCCCCAGACAACATAAATTTCTCCCCCGCCCAATACACCGAGTAGGCTCGTGGACTATTCGCGTTGCCGCTAACCGCCAGATTACTTTCCTGACGGCGTTCATCCCAAAGTGCCGTATGCTTCACTTGTCCGCTAACCGACAGCGGCAGCACGGTGATGGTTTTACGAACGATGACCGGAGGGGCTTTCCCATCAGAAACGGTAAGCTGAGCAGTATAAACTCCAGGCAGTACACCTTTGAAGTTCGGACCTGAAGTGGAGTAAGGATGGGCTCCGTTGTAATTGTACGTCTGACTGCCTCCGATTGAATCCGTTATGGAGTACTGCACATCCAAATGATCCTTATCCGGATCTGCAATAACATGCGTCAGCGTAATAGGGTCACCTTCATAGACGGGTTTAGGGAGCCAGTCAAAATCCGCGGTAGGCGGCTGGTTCGTTTCAATAAAGAAGTATTTAGGCGAGCTATACGCGCTCCAGTCATACCCATCGAACACGCGGACGATCACGTACATATTGACCTTCTCCGGTAGATCGGTATCAGGATTCCAATAGAGGAGCGCTCCACTCTGAACGCCGGAATCCTTCTCTAAGATGCCGCCATATCGATAAATTTTGAGCTGGTACTTGGTTTGCGGATCGTCGTCCGGATCGCCATAATTCCATTTAAAGGTTGGGCGAAGAATGGTTAGCTTCGTCGGATTGTTTTGATCCGTACTGCTCGGAATATCCATATCCGCAACCGGCTTCCGATTCATCACTTGAACGTTTTTACTTATTTGAGTTTCCTGCCCAAGAGAATCCGTGACGACTTGGCGGATACTGAATGTACCCATGGTATTGAATGTTTTCGACCATGTCGTCCTCACCGCGCTCTGGAAGATTTCAACGCCCGTGGTTTGACTCAAGATAAAATACTGATGGGCGAGATTTTCACGTCCGCCATCTTCTTTATCGCTTGCCGTCGAGTCAATTGTGATGGGATCACCGCGATACGTATTAATTGGTGTAGTGGTAAAACCAGGGATCGGCGGGTCATTTGCGCCCGCGATTTTAGATACTGTGATAGTGACCACATAGTACGTACTCCATGCTTGATACTCGTCCCTCACGGCCATACCAACCTCATACTTCCCTAGCTCTTGAGGTGCCACCAATTTCTGATTAACCATCGTTCCACTTGGCGTTATGTAGTAAAATGCTTTCTCCATCACACCTTTAGTCACTTTGTAGTCAATGCCTGTAGCCTCGATTGAGTAGTTTGTTGCGCTTAAATATCGGTCTGGATCGTGACTATTGTCTGTCCACTTTATTGTTCCATCTGCATTTATGGAAAGTGCAAAGTTTGAAATCGGTCTGCGATGAACAATGACTTGAGTGCTGTGCGTGTTTGATTCCTTTCGATAATCTTCAAATGTCAGATCCGGGAATAGATGAGCAGCATTTGGATCATCTGTCGTTATATAGCTCACATCATAAAGGCCAATTTTATCAAACGGAGATTTAGGTGTAGTAAACGTTTTTCCCGATAAGTTCGAAGGACCTGACTTGCCGTCACTTGCATCTAAGAACTTCTCAGCTACTTTGTTATACGTCCACTTCGTCTTAGCATCGATTAAAGGGTCATTCTCCGTATCCAAATTGGTAAGGGAATAGAATACGTTATCTCCAACCAAAGCCGTATTGAGCATCAAGGACTTGTTAATGGTGATTTCCGTAAGCTCCATATCCTTAAATTCCGTTAATTCAGTATTACCATAGGGCCCATACATGCCTTCAGTAAATGTACGATCTTCAACATCGATTAATGGAGTACCGTTGACATAAATTTTAATGTTGTCGGCCAATGCTTTAACCGTAAATGCCGTGTACGTCCCCGATCGCATGATGAACGCAGCTTGCGATAGAACGGTTCTCGTTCCATCTTCGATTTTCACCAAACGCACGGTATCATTAGAAGCTTCAACCCGATACATATTATCTTTATCTACCATGCGGAATGAAAAACCAGATGAACTATCGGTGTCTTGAAATTTGAAATTGTATTTCATCTTATACCCTAATGAAAAATCATCTTCTTTGGGCAGCGTATCGCTATAGAACTGCCCGTATGAATCATAATATCTACCTAGTAATGTTGATGATGCCAGAAGGTAATGACTTTTAAACCCTGATTCAACGTCTAGTTGTCCATCCTTTAAAGTTGTTAAAGAATAGATATACGCTCCCATAGTAGCAAGTGTCGTTAACTGACCAGATTCTAAATCTAATTGCAGAACCTGTGTATCATAGGTGCCATACATATATCCATTTGGCGTGACTTTAACATCGTTTATCCTTCCCGTTGTCGTCCATGCAAGTGACAGATCGCTAAATTTATAGGCGCGAATCTCATTAGCTGCTTGAACAATAATGTAGTCTTTGTATGATCCAATAATGAAGTCAGTTGCAGTTAAAGCTTTGGAGAGAAGCAGGCTGCCATCGCTTGCCTTTCTAGTGATTAAGTTATGCGTACCGCTATAACGGACAATATAGCCAATTTTACTGCCGTCGAAACTATTGGCTAGCTTTCCTCCAAAACTATAGCCGTTACTACGACTATACCCGCCAAATTGAGAATCATACATTGTACCATCCTTAATGGTATAGATGAGTTTTCCTGTCTTGCCGTCAAGTTTAGTCAATGCCAGCTCATAGAAAGTCATACTCGATGAAGATCCTTGTGATGGCGTTCTAGACCACTTATCGAAAGACTCATAGTAAACATTTCCGTTTGCGTCATAACCTAATGGAGATATAGACACTCCCTCATGTGCCTTTCCCGTAGGAACATAAAACACCCCGGCCGGTAAGTCTTCTGTGAAAGTTGTTGTGGAATTTAATGTATACGATGAAGAGTATGGGAAATTTTCAGATCCATCTTGCCCACTAAAGGACATTTGCGGAAAGTTTCTGGTCGTGTATACCTTTTTGTAATCCAGATTAAATTTAATGGGCTTGTTAGCCAACAAAGAATGGGTGCCAATAATGAAATGATCACTTCCCGCGACGCCCCAGCCAGAAGTAGGATTACTAATCTTTAGTTCTGGAGTCTGTCCTAGTGCCAACTGTGTAAAGGTATAAAGGTAATCGTAGCTCGAGTCTAAAACATAGACCAACTCTGAACTTCGATCGGTTTCGGCTACACTTATTTGCGAATAGGTGCGTAGCAGAGTCGAACCTTTATAAATCTGTATATCGTGATCATATTTAGCGCTGTTTGGAACCACAACCATCTTGTAATCATCAAACAAGACTATACTCTCACTTTGATCCATCATGGGACTAACCGTTATTCCTGTTTTTGAAGGCCCTCTCCAAAGGTTAACTCCGTTTGAGACCACACTAGACAGCGAGTTTTCCTCACTATCCCAGATCCATCGCTTCACTGGGCTTGTATTTTTCCACGTTGAAGACACTAGATCACTTGGCCTTAATTTGTACGTCATCCCATACATAGGCGGAGAAGAATTATCGCCTTTCATCTCAAACGAAACAAATGGAGCATCATTAATAACGTCTATGATGATGGATTCACAGGTGCTTTTTCCCCAGTCTTCTGTTCCGCAGACTTCAATTTGGCGCTTTCCAACGGTTACATATTTGAGATCGATTTTCCCAGTCCCGTAGTTTATGGTGACAGGGGTTTCTTCAACAAAGTTACCATCATTGTCTTTATCGTAACGCTCTTTAATTTGCTTGGACACGATCGTGTCACCGTCGATACTGAATATATCGATTGAATAATTGCCTATGACGTTTCTAAGCAGCTTCAAAGGGCCGGTGATCGTCACATCTGGAGGCAAGTCCGGCTTTACTGTCAGCGTATGCTGAGCAGGTGCCAATGATTTCAATCCAATCGAATCATAAACGTGCAGTGAAATAATTTCAGTACCAGGCGTTGTGTAGATAGTCTTTTTGTTCGTCCACTCGTCTCTTGCATGGTCGATGGATCGGCCAGCAATGGGACTGTAACTATGAGTGGAACCAAATGGACTCGACAGCGGCCTTCCCTCTACAACCTCTAAAGGTCCATCGATGATCGGGACTGGATTTGGCGGTACGACTTGAATGGTTGTACACGCTGTTGCCAAGGCTCCATGCTCATCTCTCATCTGTGCGCAAACTCGGTGAGAACCACGCGTGTCCATGGTCAAACTATGCTGACCGTTCATATAATCGGTGCTCTTCGAAGGGATTGACTGCACGAATGCATTCCCTACTCCAAAATCAAAGCCCAAGAACGTAACTGAGTCACCATCTGGATCATAGGGAGTCGGTACGGATGGGTCTTCAATATAAATGAGATCCAGCACCGTTCCCTCTAAGACTTGGGTCAGCGGTTTGGTTGGAGCATATGGATAAACAAATCCAATTTGAAATGTTGGTGGATTATTAGGGCCGGTATCCTTTGGTTTTTCATAAAAGAATGTTACATACGCTTCTGGAAGAGCTGCGGTTAAATTCACACTGGCGCTCGAACCAGCTGTTACGGTATTCGAATACGCAAAATAAGAAAGATTTTTACCTTGAAGTATTCCATATGTTGCAGAATTGGCGGAAACCACTTGAGAATGCGGTAAAGTCGTAACTGGAATCAGTTCATCGGTCTGCTGCACATAAGGTTCGGACGAACTGTTACGAACCATGTGCCGAACATGGATCTTACCGGCGATGACTACATCGTAAACATAGTAAAGATAGAGCGTTTTGAAAGAGGAGCTACTGTAGGAAGGAATGCTATACTCACCAGCTGCCGGACTGCTAAAATCGTTAGGTTTCGTACCTGATGTCGTTTTCACATGACCTTTATAGGTGTACTCCGCAGCTGACGGGTGAGTTGGCAAGAAAGATTCACCATTCTTTAAATTAACATCACGATCATTAAACATAGAAGCCAAGCTTTCACCTGTAGTTGTAACATGACGAATATAAGCCTTTCCATCAGCAGCAGCAACACTCTCATAATAATAGTTCAACGTATACGTGTCATATAACCCATCATATGTAACTCGTGGCTGTCCCGCTGTAATAGATCCAGCTGGTGGGAGATCAGTCGTACTTTTTTTGTACCCTACATAATCGTAAATTACGTTTGTTTCCGCGTTTGTTGGAGGATATTGGTTACCTACGGTCATATTAATCTTTTTCTGCGGCCATACAGAAGCAAGGTTTGTCCCATCTGTTTTGTAGTGATTAATGACCATTTGTCCGTCGAGTTCAAATTCTAGTAGAACAGGAAAGAAGTAACGTCTTCCTTCTACAAGAGGGGCGCAGCTTCCGCAGGCGCCAGTTTCGTTTCTAATGAGATATAATTCTTTTGAATCAAGTAATCCTTTAATACTTAATATAAATGAAATAGTGCTTGTTCCTGTTCCTGATGGAGTGGATCTACTAACGGTTGATATGTTCTTGCTTATATAAAACTCTTTGTCACCGTATGTTTCGAGAGGATCTATTCTTGATTTATCAAAATACTGCATATCTGTGTATGAATTGAATTTATATACCTTCACATCTCGTATAGATCTATCTTTAAATGTAAAAGAATAATTCCAATCCATGTTCGGACTATCTCCAGGTGATTCGGTTGTCCAATTCCCGGCGCTGTCTGTCCAAATGTCGTAATACAGCATTGCAACTCCGTACCATTTCTTCTTAGCAGCGTCATACGTCGGCTGTATACTGGAGCTTCCGTCCTCAACAGCGGCATTAGCATCTCTGGATATTAGAGGGAATATTAGGCCAATAAGTAAGGAACATAATAAAGTATATGAAATAGTTCGAATTATCCTGCTATTCATGCTGAATTATTTCCTCCAAGGGTTTTTAATAAGGATTGTCGTATAGTCTTCTGGAATATTGATATATTCTGCGGAGCTAAGATCGTTTTCTCTTCTTGGTTCGCTGTAAAGGAAGTGTAACCCGTTAATTTTGTTGACGGATTTTTCTCTCAGAAAAGCGGACTCCGCAATAGTTACTGGCTTAACACCTTTCTTTAATAGAGCGAACCTTCTTCCCATTGATACGGAGTAATTACTAGAAAATCTGATATATTTTTTTGTTTTAATATTCGTGTTAGATAGATCTGCGCGATAGTAGGTTGCACCTTCGATAACTAATGGAAAATCGTCGACAGTGATGATTCTTAATGGGACGTATTTATCAGTGTAGTCTTTGATTCTCTCTTCATAACCAATAAAGTAATCTTTATAATCCTCTGATTTCTTAGCTGCTGTAATATCCTCAATCTTCGGAATCTTTTTATTTCCGATCCATACCATCTGATTGAATCCATCCCAATCGACCAATTCTCCAAAACCCTCGGAAACAACTCTAATCGGCACATAGGTTCTTCCGTTTGCCATATATGACGGTTTAATGTTTGTCATCTGTTTATCGTTCACCGTAACGTTATCAGATCCAATCAAAAGCTTAATAACTGTTCCTTTTCTTGTGATAGTGACATTCTTCCCGGAAAGATTAATGTTTGCAGATAATCCTTCTGAAACTACGCGCAATGGAACAAATACCGTATAATCCTTAAATACTGGTTTGGTATTAGCTAGATCAAGTTTACGAGCATTATAAAGAATTTGAATTGGAAGAGTGGTCTCGACGACATGCTCAAAGGCGGTACCAGAGGCAGTTGTTTTGGTAGCGAAAAGCTGGGAAGAAACAAGCAAGCAGACAGATAAACTAATATAGCTGAATTTCATTAATAGATTCTTCATTTCGTAGACCTCCAAGGTTCTAAGTGTTAACAGGGTTCTAGCACTTCGGATTAAAATCTCCACTTTTAATAGACTTTCTCGTTGTCCCAGCAGATCCTATTAATCTTCCACCACATTTTCTCCCGGTCTATCCACTCGCGGCGCGCCTGCCTTTTCATTACTAGCCTGCACAATCCCCATCACGCCCAAAGAGATCACCATCAACATAATTACAACCACAAGCGAATAAAACATCTTCATTCCAAACACTCCTCTAAGTTGAATTTGACTACGCAGCTTTTATCGGAACTAACATATTCTACCACTTTTTGCTACAATTCGACGAGAAAAATCTATCATTTTCTACCATTTCATCCAACCGGTCACACAAAAAAAGCACCTACTCGCAAGCTGAATAATCAGCCGCAAGCAGGTGCTTCCTGCATGTCGTCTCAATAAAATTCGCACGCAACGTTATTCATTGCTGCCTACTATCTTCTCTCTTTGGTTACTTCCTATCTTACTTTGGAGTTCGACAATTTTCAACCTTTATTTTACAGTTTTTATCTCTCGCTCTTATCTTCTGCTCTTATCTTCTGCTCTTATCTTCTGTTCTTATCTTCCGCTCTTAACTATCTCGTCAATCAGTCCCCCGCATTCCCATCATCGGCTTTCACCTGTGCGTCTCGGAACAATTCCAGCCATCGCTCAGCCGAATGCTGCCATGTAAAATGCTGCTCCACTCGCTCCCGGCTCTGTCGCCCCATCCGCATTCGCAGCTGATCATCGCGCAGAAGCTCCAGCAATCGCTCCCGCATCTCATTCACCACATCGTCCGGATTGACCAAATAACCGGTTACGCCGTCCTCAATAATTTCCTTCATGCCGCCGGCCCGCGTCGCGACAACAGGCAACCCACAGGACATCGCCTCCACATTCACTAGGCCGAACGCCTCCCGCTTCCCAGACGGAACCACAGCGACATCCGCTGCGAGGAACCAGCTCGGCACTTCGGAATATGGTACATAAGGCACGAACTGCACATGCCCCTTCAGCTTCCGACCAAGCTGCCGCAGCTGCCTCACATAAGCAGTTGAGCGCTTGGAACCGTAGAACGCGCCGCCTACAATAACCAGAAGCGCCGAAGGATGCTGCTGCACAAGCTTAGGCATGAGCTTCAGCAAATGGTGGACCCCTTTGATCGCAAGGAGCCTGCCCATAAACAGGATCACGCTTCTGCCCGACCAACCGCGTTCAGTTCGCAGTTGAGCCCTGCGATAAGCCCCCGTCAAGGAGTACTGCGACTGAAAACGTTCCGTATCGACTCCGGGATACACGACGTGCAGCTTATCGGCGCATTCCGGTACCCGAGCGGCCACGTCCTCTTTCAAATACTCGCTATTCACGATAATGCGATCAGCCGCTCGGAAACTCCGGGTAAGGAGCGCGCTGCTTATGGCTTGTTTGCGGATAAAAGTCGAGGAATGCAGATTCAGCCATATTTTGCTCTGCGGCCGCAGTCTTTTTAGTTTCAAGGCATAATGAGGCCTATTCTCGATCTGGAGTAAATCCGGTTGGTGAGTCATAATGGATTGGCCCACCCGCTTCAAATATAACCGTTTATTGTGAGCCGGATATCGCACAACAGCCGCGCCTCCTAGCATCGTCCTATTATCCAGCGACCGGCTTGATCTCCCATATATATAGGCTTCCACACGAGGAACAAGCAGTGGCACAAGCTTCTCTACAACGCGCTCCACGGAGCTGCTGCTTTGAGAAGGCAGCACATACGTACCCGGTGTCACAAATGCGATTTTAGCTCTAGCTCTAGCCATGAACGAAGCCCGCCTCTCTTTCAACAGCTTGCTTCTCCTATCATACGTACAAGGTTCGCTCGCTGACTCCGACAGAGGCCCCATTCCAACGATTCCGCTGCATCCAACTTACCGGCGTCTGCTCCACAATTGCTGCAGAAGCATGCATAATCCATACGGTCCCAGATAAGCGCCGCTTCCCAGAAAAATCGGACTCAGCAGCACCTCATGCACCTGTGTCATAAAAACGGTATCGTCGAGCAATGTCCTCGCCACACTGTTCGCTGCAATACTGAAGAACCCCAGATAAGCCAGAACCGCCAGCCCATCAATGATTTTTCGAAGACTGTCGTACTTGACCCGAAGCACCGCCAAAATAAAGCCCCCAACAATCGCTCCAATAAGCATTAAGCCTGTCATTCGATCACCTCATATGACAGTATTTGCATACATATTCCTCCCTTAAACGTGCTTCCAGGGAACTCTATTGATAAATGAGTCGCGATATGTCAAACTAGTCGGAGACCACCACGATAAACCCCCGTTTAATCCAGAGAGGACGTGAACTACCGGCATGACCAAATGGCTGCTCCGATCCATGACTGAGCTTAGCTCGCGCAAATGGATTTCGCGAATAACCGGTCGATTTGCCCAGTCGCCCGCTAGCCGGCGATTTATTCCAAGATTCGCTCGTATGTACGGGATCGCTATAGAGGAAGCCGAGAAACAGCTGCATGACTATTCTACATTGAATGAGTTTTTCACAAGGCGCTTGAAGCCCGGCGCACGTTTGATTGATGCAGAACCCGCTGCGCTTGTCAGTCCGGTTGATGCACTCATTACAGGCTGCGGTCCGATAGAGCAAGGCACGATTCTTAATGTCAAAGGCCAGGATTACACCATCGAAGAGCTGCTCAATCGCTCTCCCCGCATGGAGAATTACAAGAATGGCTACTATATGGTGCTGTACCTTAGCCCGACCGACTATCACCGCATACATACGCCTATTGCAGGCACGATTGTAGAACGCGAGCATGTACTTGGCAAAGTTTATCCCGTCAACGATTTCGGCCTCCGGCATATGCGCCGCGTGCTGAGCCGCAATGAAAGGCTCATCACCTACATGCGACATGCAAACGCAGAGACCGCCATCGTTAAGGTTGGCGCAATGAATGTCAGCAGTATCAAATATGTACTGCCCCTTCAGGAGCGTATGGACAAAGGTGCAGATCTTGCTTACTTCGAGTTTGGTTCAACCGTTGTACTGCTAACCGAGGATGACAGCTTCTCTCCGCGTCCGGATTTGAAGACAGGACTTAAAGTACGCATGGGCGAGAAACTCGGCACCCTTTCCAACACATAGCGAATTAAGCTGCCTCAAAAGTCTAGCTTCCGACTTTTGAGGCAGCTTTTTTGTTTGTGTATTAGAAACAAGGTACCGCTCACTCCGCCCCGTCCCCAAACAACGACACTGCTATCGCTTCAATCCGCCCTGCTCCTGCCTTGATCCGCTCCTCTGTCAGATGAGAGAAGCCAAACAATACCGAATTGTACGGCTCTTCCCCTTCCCAGGAAGAGTCGCCGACAGACCACAGTATGCCCGCCGTCTCACACGCATCCTTAAGACGAGCATAGCTTGCCCTATCGCCTCGCCACTCGGCATACACATGAAGTCCCGCATCCGCAGGAACAAACCTGAACCACCTCGTCAGACGCGGCTCGAAGTGTTCGCGAAACGCAAGCAGCCGCCGACCGATGACCCGCTTCATTCGCCGCAAATGACGGGAGTAACAGCCGCTCATAATAAAATGTGAAAGCGCACGCTGTTCAACAAGCGCGGAAGGATGCGGTTCCAGCAGCGCTTTCGCAAGGCGGAACGGCTCTGCTAATGAAGCAGGCAATACCACATAACCAATGCGCTATTCAACGAACATCGTCTTCGAGAAGGTTCCCATGTAGACGACACGATCCTCCCGATCGAGCGCCTTCAGCGGCTCTACCGGCCTGCCTCCCCAGCGCAGCTCGCTGTCGTAATCATCCTCAATGATGACGGCTCCTTGCCTCCCCGCCCACTTGAGCAGCTCCACTCTCCGTTTTGCCGATAACACTGCGCCTGTAGGAAATTGACGCGTAGGCGTCACTACAAGCAGCTTAGACGGCCAGTCCTGCGGCACTATGCCTTCATTGTCCACAGGCGCTGAAAGAATTTTACCTCCAGCGGCGGCAACCGCTCTGCGAATTCCATTAAAGCTCGGATTCTCCACCACTACGGGCAATTCCGGACGTACGAGCAGCATGGACAACAGAGCGATCGCATGCATGGAGCCGTTTGTAATGTAAATATGCGATGCAGCCGCGCGTATCCCCCGTTCACGTCGCAGATCCTTCGCGATGGCTTCCCGAAGTGGCAGGTAGCCTTCGACTTCACTGCTTATAGCAGGGAAAGCAGCCATCATCTCGCGAATCTCGGCATGCATCGCGGCTTTCCACTCCTCCACCGGAAATTGCGAGGAATCCACATGTCCAATCCGGAAGCTGATCGCCTCCGCGCCGGCTGCTTCCACGACAGGGTGACTCTCGATGGTCGTGAACAACTTCCTGGATGCGGTAAGCTGCTCCGCCCAAGCTGATAACGCGATATCCGCACTGGCACCAGTTGCTGCCCCAGACGCACCATTCCCAGTCGCTTCCCCGGTTGAAGCTGCACTTACAAAGGTTCCACTCCCGCCCTCAGCCCACGCAAACCCTTCCGCAATCAGCATATCGTACGCTTAATTCACGGAACCGCGCGACACGCCATACAGTTCAGCCAGCTTCCGGCTGGAAGGCAGCCGCGTCCCTCCCGCCAACGTTCCGCTCATAATCCCTTCGCGCAGCGCATGAAACAGCGCCTCTGTCTTGCGTCCGAGTTCCTCGTAGTACCGCTCATAGGGAATGCGAAAATCCATATCCATAAAACCCACCTGCCCCATCTAACGCTCACCTGATAATTGGTCTAGTGAAAATAGACTAAATTGGATCTTTTTAATTGTCAATAATCGCAGTATGCTCATACCTATTAAGTCCGGCGCGCGGACACTATTTTGCAAAGTAATGGGGGGATTCACGATGCGCAGGAAAGAATTCGCGATGAATGAAGAAGAGAATTACGAGGAAATCGAAAGCTTCCTGGGCGAGATGAGCTTCGGATTTCTGGGGACCGTTTCAGCAAGCGGCGAGCCAAACATGACTCCGCTGAATTTCGTCTATGTAAACGGGAGCATTTATTTCCACGGAAGCAGAGCCGGGAATAAAATGACGCAGCTCAAAGCGAACGAGCGCGTCAGCTTCATGGTCGCCAAAGAATATGCGATCATTCCTTCTTACTTCACCGATCCGCTGATGGCTTGTCCGGCTACGGCTTTCTTCAAATCGGTCCGCATAGATGGCTGCGCTGCCGTTGTCGATGATCCGAAAGAGAAAGCAGAAGCACTCGAAGCGCTCATGCGCAAGCTGCAGCCGGAAGGCGGCTACAAATCAATCGATGCAAGCGACCCCGACTATATTCCTCGTCTGAAGGGTGTAGCTGTTGTAAGGATTGATGCCGACCGAATGACAGGGAAGTTCAAATTCGGACAGAACCTGAAGACAGCAGAGAAAGCAACGATCACAGATCAGCTCGTTAAGCGAGATCTTCCGATGGATGCGGAGACCATTGCCCTCATGCAGCGCTACTGTCCTCATGCGAAAGCCATAGGAGACTAACGCCAATGTGTAAGCACAGCCGAACAAGGCAGGCCTCAGACTGCCTTGCTGCGATCCTGCAACCCTACTTTTTCTGAGCTGTTGAGCATTGAATCGTCGCGCCTTGAATCGTTTTTCTGAGGACGTTTCGGAAGACTGCTGCGGCCACGTTATTATAGTTGCTATAGAAGTCCGATAGATCATCATTATAGAATTGGACGACAAATACTTTAAACACCGGATATACGGATACTAGGCCGAAATTATTTCTTACCGCAACAAATTTGAACAGCCGATTCGTGCAAAATGCCCGCCGGAAGAGGATTGCGATGGCACGCGGAGTAAGGCTTCGTGTAATCGGCATTACCAGCTTGCCTTGGCTGTCTCGTACCCGTACCAGTATCCGATAGCTTCCCAAATTTTTGTTCAGCACGAGAAGTGTAGCGAGTGCTTTCGCTTTCAGTGTCCCTTTTACGCGCAGCGTAACCAAATAATTGCCGCTTGCCAATTTACGCAGGGGATCAACTTGCACAAGCGGGTCATTCCCTACAGAATACTTGATTTCGTTAAAGTACGTAAATTCTGGAGCCGATAATGAAATACGGGCTTTCTTAGCTGACTCGGCCATAATTTCGCCTCTCTCCGTTCATTCAGACTATGCTGCATTGTATATTATTTGGCCTGAAGCTACTAAGGAACTGCCTGTACCTATAACGAACAAAAAAAAAGAGCCTATCGGATTTCCGACGGGCTCTTTCCTGTATACTGCTTAAACTGCCTGCTGAAAAAAAAGATATCGCGATACCCGAGCGCATCGGCGACCTCCGTCACATTCATGCCGGCATGCATGAGCAAATGCTGCGCCCGATCGATTCGCGTGCGAATCATGTAGTTCTGCACCGATGAACCGATCAGTTCCTTGAACTTGATCGAGAAATATCTCGGCGACAGCTGGGCGCGCTGTGCCAAATCTTCCACACGATGCGCGATCCCGGGGTTTTGCCGAATATAGTTGGCCACTTCATGAATGGCTTCCGTCAATTGGTTGCTGACCTTTCGCTCTACCGGACCTTCCAGATCCTCGCGCAGCAAGTAGATCATGAGCTGCTTTAAGATCAATTGCGCCTCTTCCTCCGCGGCGAAGGTCTTCACAAGAAACAGTCGTACATAACGGGACAACAGATGCTCGAAATCTACCGTTTCCTTGAGCATCCGATAAGATTGCGGTACGATGCCTACGTTATCCGAAACGTCAAAATGAATATAAGTCAGCACAAGCGGCTTCTGCGGGTTATGAGTCGCACTCGTATAATCCCCCGGCTTAAACAGAAAACAGCTCCCTTTACTGACAGAGAAAGGCACGCCGTTTAATTTAACTTCTCCGCTGCCGCTCCATACATAGAATAGGTCGTAATTCGCCAGCGGTTTTTCGCGCTTTTGCCACTTCCAGCCCGGCTCGCAGACGATTTTGGCTAACGCGGGTTTTAATTGAAAAGATGTGGGCGCACAGTGCAGCATCTCAGCTTCCTCCGTTTGCAAAAACAATATCGTTGTCATCATACAATACTGCGATTCCTTTGCCAATATGGACACCCTGCCGGATGGAAGGCCCCCATGAAATAATTGTTACAAAAATGTGATTGTAACATGGCCTTCCACTCCCAATAAGTGATATAATATCTCCTAAACGGTTTCCAATGGAAACCAAACGAGAATGAAACGCCGGAAGGATGAATGAAGTCGATGAACCCACTTGCCCAGCAATTGAACGCTACGATAGAGCGAGAGAATGGTCATGTATTCGCCATGTTGTCAACACTCGGTAAAGCTATTTATTTCCCGAAGGAAGGCATTTTGAGCCAATCAGCCGAAGCAAAAGCGAAGGCGAAGAAGTACAATGCAACAATTGGTATTGCCATTGAGAACGGCCAGCCTATGCATTTGAAGGTCATTCAAGACACGCTCTCCGCTTATAATCCGAAGGATCTCTATGAATATGCACCACCGGCGGGAAAGCCGGAGCTGCGTGCCGCATGGCGCGGCAAAATGCTGAAGGAGAACCCTTCGCTTGCAAATAAAAACTACGGCAATCCTGTCGTTACGAACGCCTTGACGCATGGCCTCAGCATTGTAGCGGACCTCTTCGCGGATGCAGGGGACGCCGTTATTATTCCGAACAAGAACTGGGAAAATTACGAGCTGACCTTCGGCATTCGCCGCGGAGCTGAAATCGTGCAATACCCGCTCTATAACAACGAGAACCGCTTCAATAGCGACGGACTTCGCGAAGCACTGCTTGCTCAGAAGAGCAAAGGCAAAGCGATCGTCGTACTCAACTTCCCGAATAACCCGACCGGTTACACACCGGGCGCGCAAGAAGGGGTTGAAATCGTTGGGGCAATCCGCGATGCGGCAGAAGCCGGCATCAATGTTGTAGTCGTGACCGACGATGCGTACTTCGGTCTGTTCTTCGAGGGCTCCATGCATGAATCGCTGTTTGGTCAATTGTCCGATCTTCACCCTCGCGTGCTGCCGATCAAAGTCGACGGCGCGACGAAGGAAGAATACGTATGGGGCTTCCGCGTAGGATTCATTACGTATGCGAGTGCATCCGATGCCGTGCTTGCTGCACTTGAGCAGAAGACACTCGGCATCATACGTGCGACGATTTCCAGCGGCCCGCATCCTTCCCAAACCTTCGTGCTTCATGCGCTGCAATCGAAGGACTTCGAACCGCAGAAGGAAGAGAAGTACGCGATTATGAAAGGCCGCGCCAACCGCGTGAAGGAGCTGCTCGACAGCGGCCGCTACGGCGATGTTTGGTCCTACTATCCGTTCAACTCCGGTTACTTCATGTGCCTCAAGCTGAACAACGTAGAAGCTGAAACCGTCCGTACCCATCTGCTCGACGCTTACGAAATCGGTACAATCGCGCTTGGCGAAACCGACCTTCGTGTAGCCTTCTCTTGCATTGAAGAAGACAACCTCGAAGAGCTGTTCGATACGATCTACAAAGCCGTTCAAGATGTCGCGGTTGCCAGCAAATAAATCGAAGCTTCTGCTAAGTTCCCGCAAAGCAGAAAGGGCAGTGAGAGAAGGTCATGATTACGACCTATCCTCACTGCCCTTTTTATATTCCGCCGCACCAAGTCCCTTTAAGCATACCTCTCTGCTGACGTCATACGGACGTCTTTATCCAGGATCACATGGTCCACGAATCCATCCGCATCAATAATGCTGTTAGACATGATTACGCTATCGCGGACGACCGCTCCTTTGCGTACATGAACCCCTTCAAACAGGATGCTGTTCAACACGGTCCCTTCAATGATGCAGCCGTTGGCGATAATCGAATTGCTTGCTCTCGAGCCTTCGACATACCGTGCAGGCGGCTCGTCATTCAGCTTCGTTAGGATGCTTCCCCGTTGAGCAAACAACCCTTTTCGAATACCGGGACGCAGCAGCTGCATGCTGTTCTCATAATAGCTGGCTAACGTATTGACCACGCCTAAACAGCCTTCATGCACATAGCTCTGAATATGGAGCTGATCAACCCCGCCCATGATGGCATGCTCCACGAGATGATCCTGCCCTTGCGCCAAAGAGGTATCGACCAAATCAAGCAGCAGCTCCTTGCGCATGATATACATTTCCATAGAAATCAGATCATTGTCCGCCTCGTCAGCCATCTTCTCAATGGAGGTGATGCGGCCGCTAGGATTCGTCATGACCTTTCGTGCTTTGCCGCCCAGCAGGTTATTCATCTGTTTGCAGATGATCGTAATATCTGCCCCGCTAGCTTGATGAGCCGCAATTACCGGTTTAAAATCCACGTTACAGATCATATAACCGCGTGTAATCACAACATACTCGCAGGAATGATGCATAAAGTAATCGCGATTCTGATAAAAGTGATACAGGTCGCCGCGTTTCGTTTCATGCGCATGTTCCATTATGAACGGCGGAATGATGGACAACCCGCTATCCCGCTGCGTAAGATCCCAGTGTTTACCCGAGTCAAGATGATCCATCAAGTCCCGGTATTTCGTATGGGCGAATATGCCAACCTTCGTAATACCGGAGTTTGCCATACTCGATAGTGCAAAATCGATCAGCCGATATTGGCCGCCGAAAGGAACAGAAGCTAAGCAACGACTCGCCGTAAGAGACCCCATTTCATCCGGTGCATGGATGAGATTGATTATGCCGAGAATATTTGCTTGCACAGCTGCTCTACCTCCGTTATGGAATGATGATTCACTACCGTAACCTCACTGAATTCCGGGCTGCCGATCGTAGCACCGTCCGGGATAACGGTTCCCTCTGCGATGATTGCCTTGTAGATGCTGGCTCCCTTGCCAATTCGCACTCCCGGCATAATAACCGAATCCTGGATTCGACTGTCCGGCCCCACTTGAACATCGCAGAAGAGTACCGACCCTACAACCGTCCCCTCCACAATGCAGCCTTCCGTGACTAACGAATTCGATAGCTTTGCCCCAGCTCCCGCAAAATGTGCCGGACGATTCGGTTGAACCGAATAAATCGGCCAATGATTATCATTCAAATTAAGGGAAGGCGTCTCCGCGAGCAGATCCATGTTCGCTTCCCATAAGCTCTCCAGTGTGCCGACATCCTTCCAATACCCGTCAAACGTATAGGAATCCAGCTTCATCCCATCATCGAGCATAGCCGGAATAACGTCTTTACCAAAATCATTACCCGAAAGTTCATTGGCTTCATCGCGAATCAAATATTTCTTAAGTGCCGACCACGAGAAGATATAAACACCCATTGAGGCCAGATTGCTCGTTGGTACCTTCGGCTTCTCAACGAAGGACGTAATCGCCCCTGAATCGTCGACATGCATAATGCCAAACCGACTTGCTTCTTTCAAGTCTACTTGCAGACAAGCGATCGTAACATCGGCTCCGCGCGCCTCATGCTGCTCCAGCATCCGATTGTAATCCATTTTATAGATATGATCGCCGGAGATGACTAGCACATATTCGGGCTCGAACTGCTCGATAAAACCGATATTTTGATAGATCGCATTCGCCGTGCCTTTATACCATTTACCGCCTTTTTGTTTCATATACGGAGGGAGAATGGACATCCCGCCATCGCGTCTATCCAGTCCCCATGGGCTGCCGTTGCCCAAATAACTATTCAGTACAAGAGGCTGGTATTGCGTCAGCACACCGACCGTATCAATGCCCGAATGTACACAGTTGCTTAACGTGAAGTCAATGATTCTATACTTCCCTCCGAAATGCACTGCAGGCTTCGCCAACTCCTGTGTAAGTACGCCTAATCGCTTTCCTTCGCCTCCAGCAAGAAGCATAGCCACCATTCTTTTTTTGCTCATCAACAACATCTTCTCCTTCTCTGATCGAGCTTACGTACCACCAAAACTGCCGCCACATGGTTCAGATTCAACTACAATATATATCCTTATTTACATATACTATTTTCCATTTATTTGAAAATGAAAAACAGCATTAAAATCCAGCTTTAAATTATTAAACTAGGTCTAATTGGTTAGTTGATAGGTTTGAGAAATGCCCTCAATTCGTTATTCAGTATACCTTCCAGCCATAAAGTTTGAATCCTACTTCCAGCACATTCGTGCCCTACGTTTCGACAGTCCCGCTTCGCACGCATGTCGAAATGAACTAGTTACCATTCTTGCAATGGATAAAATAATCTATGTACGAACGCATTATTTATGCTTTTCTCTCCAATTTTTCACAGAACGTCCATAAAAATTGTTGTTTCTTTTTCTTCCTGCATAAAACTGTCATTTTCCATGAAAACCCTTCAGGCATGTACGTTGTCGAAAAGAATTTGCATTATTGCACCTCTATTTTGCTTGAACGCATGGATGAAGCGCTGCCACAAATACTAGTCTCCTTTTAACGACGATTTCTTGACGGATTGTCGTTAATTTTCATAGAAAAAGAAGCAACCTTAGTCCTATTGATAACGGACTGAGATTGCTTCCTGAATGGCAAGGTTGTCTAAAGCAAATATCTAACATAGATATACGCGCTGGATAGGGCGATGGATAGGAGCATAAGGGGGAACGCAATTTTGAAATAAGCAAGAAACCGAATGGGATGCCCTTCCTTGGCAGACAGGCCGGCTGCAATGAGATTGGCACTCGCACCGATTAAGGTTCCGTTTCCTCCCAGGCATGCACCGAGCGCGAGACTCCACCATAAGGGCTCCACATTTCCCACTCCCATCGCTCCCATTTCTTGAATCATCGGAATCATCGTAGCCACGAAAGGAATATTGTCCAAGAATGCCGAGGCAATCGCGCTAAGCCATAGGATGAGCATAGAGCTGGCTGCGACATTGCCTTCCGTTAACGAAATCGCCTTGGCGGCAAGCTCCGCGATGACTCCCGTTTCGACCAGACCTGATACGAGCACGAAGAGACCGACAAAGAAGAAGATCGTGGTCCATTCCACTTTGCGAATGGCTTCTTCCATCCTATGTTCGCCTGTAAGCAACAGCAGCACAAACGCTCCGGCGAGAGCAACAGTCGCTGATTCCACATGCAGTGCCTGATGAAGGAAGAAGAACGCGATCGTCGCAGCTAATACCGACATGCTTGTGATAAGCAGCTTACGGTCCGTAATAAACTTCGCTGCATCAAGCGCCATTAAGCGCTGCTTGCGTTCATCCGTCGTATGGAGCTGTTTTCGGTACAGAACGATAAACAGCGGGATATAGAGCGCCATGATCAGTGCAGCAATCGGAGCCAAATTTTCGATAAAAGCAATGAACGTCAGCTCCTTCACGGCGCTTCCGATCATAATATTCGGAGGATCTCCAATCAACGTCGCCGTCCCGCCTACATTTGAAGAAATAATCTGCGTCACAATAAACGGCATCGGCGCAACGCGCAGCTGCTTTGTGATGCTAAACGTTACCGGGATGATCAATAGAATGGTCGTCACATTATCCAGGAAAGCGGAGCCGACCGCTGTGATGAGTGATAGGGCAATCAATATACGAATCGGTTCCCCTTTCGCAACCTTAGCCGCTCTTATCGCTACGAAAGTAAAAATACCCGTTTCAGCCGTTACCGACACGATGATCATCATGCCGACCAGCAAACCCAGTGTGTTGAAATCAATGTGATGCAGCGCCGTAGATTGATCTACGATACCAAACAGCACCACTGCGATGCCGCCTAACATGGCGATGATCGTCCGATGTATTTTCTCTGATAGAATGAGCGCGTATGCCACTAAGAAAATCATAATTGCCCAAATCGCTTGTTGTTCCATCATTTCTTCCTCCAATTCGATGATGAGATGTAAAATATTACTAAATAAAGACAACAAAAAGGAGCCTGTCAGTGACAGGCTCCTCCGGTAAATCGACGTCTTCAATAAGTGTCTATTATACACTTCAAACTGGTTTTATGCAAAAGTTTAATCCTCATCCGGATCAGACACGAGCTTGCGTTTCACTCTTCCCGGCCTGAGCGCCAGGACGTAGAGCAGCGACAACGCAAGTGCGGTCAACGCCTGTACCGTGTATCCTTGAGCCGGCAGCAGCAGGATCTGCGGAAGCCAAATTAGTATGGCACATAGGAGAGCAGCCAGCCGATCGACGCGCACTACCGCATCATGGCGAGTCTGCTCCGGCAGCGGATAGACATGCCGCCAGACCGAATGGCGATGCGCTTGCGTGAGCGCGCTCAACTGAATCCCGCTTAACCACACGAACAGAATGCAGACGCCTGCCGATCCCCAGCCTGACCACAGGCCGGAATAAGCAGATAAGCAGCCCGTAAACACGCCAAGTCCCGTTAAACGCAGCAATATGCCGCCAAGCTCGGTACGAATCAGTGTAAACGTATAAAGATAAACAAATGCATGCTCTCTTCGGTATCGAATTCGCCTTGCCATCCATGACGCATACGGCCGTGATTTGACCGCTGCCGATTCAGTCGGCACATCGGTGAACGCCCCGAAGAAAACATCGTACCTGCGCCGAGTGCGCTTCTCTTCCTCAATGAGCAGCAGCCACGGAATCGGATAACGCGGCATCCGTAAGTATAGAAGTCCGAAGAGGCAACCAACAACGGCGAGATAAATCGCTGTCTTCCCTATCTCGGTATGCAGCAGCGCGCCGACACCTACCGCCGTTGCGGACCAACGAAGCAGTCTGATGCTGCGCCTGCTTCCAGCATGGACAAGCTGACGCTCGCGCCAAGCCGCCCCCATGTGCAGCAGCTTTAGCAGCAGCGCTGCAACTATGATCATGATGGAGCTTGTCTGGCCATGCGCCGCGATGTAGAGCGGAATATAAATGCCGCACATCAGCAGAACTGCAGCCGTAATCCCCATCCCGTTATAACGAAACGACCGTCTCAGATAGGAGGGCAGCTGCGCTTCACGCGGCACCAGAAACACCACATCCGCTTCGCGCAGCCATGTCCTCAGAGGACTCCAGCAAATGAACGGCGTCAGCACGGCCACGCCAACAAGCGTGATCGGGAAGGATGCCGGCATATCTCGGAGCAGCATCCCGTAACCGGCCAAACCGGCCAGCAGCAGCATGATCGTTACACCTGGCAACCCGCTCTGAACAATATAGCGAAAATAAGGCAGTGCTCCGCGCCAGAATGTGCTTGAGCGCGTACGCCATAAGGAATCAACCGATCGCTCCATTAGACCCTCCACCTGCCACGAGCCGGTAGAAGGCTTCTTCAAGCGAACCGGCTCTGCTCTCGCGCGGCATTCCGGCTGCCTCGCACACATCCTGCAGCGTGCCTTGCGCAACAACGGCGCCTTGATGCAGCACGATAAACCGGCTGCAATACGATTCTACCGTCGATAAGATATGGGAGCTCATAAACACGGAGGAGCCTTCCTTCGTTACCTCGACCAGTTTATCCAGCAGGGAACGAATACCGAGCGGATCAAGACCGAGGAACGGCTCATCAATGACATACAGCGCAGGTCTTGCGAGCAGCGCATTCATGATCATGACCTTTTGCCGCATGCCTTTGGACAAGTGGGCCGCGAAAGCGCTTCTCTTCGGCGTCATATAGAACTCATCCAGCAAGCTCTCTGTTCGCTGCTTGTATAAGGATTCATCTACATTGTAGGCCATGCCCGTCAATGCCAGATGCTCCTCAACCGTCAGCTCATCGAAGAGCAGCGGCGACTCCGGCACATAGGCCAGCGAGCTGCGATATGCCTCTGAATTCTCCGCCAGCGTATGGCCGCTAATGCGGATCTCCCCGCTATGCGGCTGCATCAGCCCGAGAATATGCTTGATCGCCGTACTTTTGCCTGCACCGTTCAGACCAATGAGTCCAACCATTTCGCCCGCACCGACTTCGAAGGACAAGTCATGGAGCACCGGCCTGCGGGGGCTGTAACCGCCTGTTAACCCTTTTACCTCTAAGACTGGCTTCATCCTGATCACCTCTACATTCTCACCCTGATACTACCAAATTTTCGGCTAAATGAAAAATCGCAAGCAAAAAGCCCCATGCCTGCAGCAATGCAGGACATGGGGCCCTTTACGTGCTCGTATATTATACGACTTTGATGGAATAAACGAGGTTATTAAGGACAGTTAGTTCAACCGCATGACCGGCTACGAGCAAGGATGCATCGCCAACAATCGCTACGTCAGGAGCCGTGTTAAACACATACGCTTGTGTAGTACCGTTCTCAGTACGCGTGATCGAAATCGTTGCGATTTTACCTTGTGCATTCAAGGAATAGGAGTTGAACAAGCCAACTTGAGTTGTAACAGCAGGCTGCTCAGCAGCAAGCTTGGTTACTTCGATGAAGACTACTTTGTTTTGGTACGTACGAACAAGAACCTCGTCGCCTGCTTTCAGTGCCGATACGGCAACCTTCACGTTATTGCGGAAGATGAAGACGTTCGGGTCAAGCGCAAGTGCCACTTCAGTGTTGTTCGGTTTCACAACTACGATTGCGTTGCTTGCTGGATCAGCTTTCAGCTTACCTGTGATAGCTTGAGCGTCTTGATCCGGAAGCTGCTCGTCCGTACGGTCAAGCAAAGCTGCAAGTTCTGCACGTGTTACCGGTTGGTTTGGACGGAAAGTGTTATCCTCGTAACCGGTGATAAGACCTTTCTCGATGGCTACTTGAACATAACCAACGGAACCTGCAGGAATTTTATCCGCATCGCGGAATGTCAGATCCGAGTTCACTTTCGCTTTCGCTTCCGCTTCCAGGCCCAATGCTTTCACAAGCAGCGTCGCCGCGAACAGGCGAGTTGCCGGCTTGTCCGGTTGAATGGCATCGTCCGTCTCGCTGAACAAGTCTTTCTCAAGCGCTACAGCCACGTATCCGACTGCCCATGGGTATTTTTTTGCAAGCACGTCTGCGTCTTTAAAGTGAAGCTTTGTGCTCATTTCAGCTTGCGATTCCGCTTGGTCTTTCAAACCCATCAAACGAACAGCTGCAACGATGGATTCGATGCGCGTAATCTTCTGTTGCGGTTTGAACGTACCGTCGTCATAACCGTTGAACACGCCTTTGGATGCCAGACGGATAATGTACTCAAGCGCCCATTTCAGTTCTTTCTCATCCTTGAACTGAAGGTTGATCGCGTGTTTATCTTTCTTATCTTCGTGACTATTCTTCCCGCCATCGTGTCCTTTGTCATTACCGTGAGCAAAAGCGCTGCCTGCGCCACCTGCCAGGGTTAGTAACGCCACTGATGTAATTGCCGCCTTTTTCAAAATGGCTTTTTTCATGGTGCTGCCACTCTCCTCGCGAATGCGGTCCGTGCCGCTTTTTTACTTTCGCTCATATCGTTCGGGGAGTGGCACGACATTTAAGGGGGTCATGGTCAAAATAAAGTTCGTCCATTCGTCAAAAACCGAGGTTTGACGCGGAAAAATCAGTCTTATTTTTCTTCGGAAGCCGAGTATGCCAATGGGAAATATTGATTGTCGTACAGGTCGCCTTCCTTCGGACGAGGACCTAGCAGACGAATATTATCGACGTTCTGAATCTTCTTATAAGCCGTTCCTTGGGGGATATAATGCGCAACGATGCTTAGACGCGGGTCGTTGGAATAATTTTGTCTGGATCCGTGGATCGTATACGAATGGTGGAAGCTGACTTGGCCGGCTTTCAGAATAAGCGGCTCTTCGCGCCATGGCTTCTCATCGACTTCCATTTGTTTCTTCACGGCCTCCAGCTCCGTATTGAAGAAGCCGTCGGAGTTCAGCAATCCCCATTTGTGCGAGCCTGGGATCACTTGCATGCAGCCGTTGGAGAGATCCGTATCCTGCAGTGCAATCCACGCCGTTACTAGGTTTGTTGTGTTGGTGCATTGCCAGTACACATAATCCTGGTGCCAGCCTACATTGCCTACGGATGTTTCTTGGCCTTTGCCGGTACCCGGCTTGTAGATCGCTTGGTCATACCAGACGCGAACTTCGCTCGTATTCATCAAGTTTGCCGCCAATTTGCCGAGTTTGCGAGCGGTTACCGTTTTGTACACCTCGTCGTTGATCCACCAAGCATTGTCGATCTTGCGCAGACGCGTAGGGTTATCACTCGGGAACCATTCCGTAAGCGGGTATGCGTCACCGTCGAAATCTTGATTCCAAATGCGATCATGCGCTTTGCGCAGCGCCTCTACCTCTTCCGCATCAAAGACAACCGGACTAATCCAGTAGCCGTTTTCCTCGTAGAATTGTTGATCTAGCTTCGCTTGTTCCGCAGTGATTGGTTTCATTGTTATCGTCGTCCCCTCTAGTCGATCAATTTGTATATCCATACCTAGAATATACAGTCGGAAACACGTAATGTATTGTATGTCTACTTCTCCATTTGTATAATTGTAAGATGAATTGGAGGGGTTCGCATGCATGCTGACAACCAGCCTCGCCTCGGTGTAGAGGCGCTGATCAAGTTGGTGGATCAGAACTGGAACCATATTCGTATCCATTCCTGCGGATTCTGGGAGAACTTAGGCTGGGATGGTCCGGGCAGATGGTTCGAGCTCAATTACTTGGCCGGCGGGAGCCAGCTGGTTATCCAAGACGGTCAGCCCGTCCAGTTGAAGCAAAGTGATCTGTTTGCTGTACAAGATACGCTTCGGAATAGCTCCTGCGCAGGCGGGCAGTTTCGGCTTTATTATATTGGCTTCTATTCGGACAAAGCGGAGATCAATAAGGCTTTCCGCGAGCTGTTCGCCAAACTCAAACTGGATACGCGGCCAATGGCCGTTCAAGGCTTGCAGCAGGACTACCAGGCAATTATGGCTGAGCTGAATTTAGGACGCCAGGATTCGGTCCTGGTGAAGCAGCACTTTCTGCATCTGCTCGTGCGTATCTATCATGGCATATCGCAAACCTCACAAAGTCCGCATCATAAGCTCATTCATGCGGTCATGAACGATTTGCACGAACGAGTTTATAACGCCGGCGAGCGGCTGCTGCTGCGCGAGATTGCAGCGCGATATTCGCTGAATGAGCGTTATCTTAATCAGCTGTTCAAGCAAGAGACCGGCGTCACGATCGGCATCTATATGAACGCGATTCGCCTCGAGCAAGCCAAACGGCTGCTCGAAACGACATCGATGCCGATCACGGCCATCGCGCACGCCGCCGGATTCTATGACGGCGCGCATTTCAGCCGCACGTTCAAAGGCAAGGAAGGCGTCTCGCCCCAAGAATACCGGGCGATGCAGCGGGTGGCTTTAGATTAGTTTGTAGAAAACTGTACCTCAGATTCTCGGGTACAGTTTTTTTGCATTATCTCCATTTCTTCGTATGCATCTGAGGCGCTAAAGAACCATGAGGGCCTTATTTACACGAAAATAGCCTCCTCACAAATCTAACGAACCCTAGGGGCGCTAGTGTAGGAATACGGAGTGAAAAAGTTCCTTTTTATACCAAATAAAGCCTGTAGGGTTCGTTAGGGCATCGGCCCAAAAAAGGCCGTCCCAGAAACAGCATCATGCTGTTTTGAGACGGCCTTGCTTTCATCTATTGCTGCTCGCCGTCACACTTGGCTTTCAGCCATTTCGGCGCGCCTTTGTTCTTGCGTTCGCGTTCTTGATCGCGCTTGGACTTCGTCGGCTTCACCGGCTGCTTCGCTGCTGTCTTAGCAGCTGCTTGCGGTCGGCCCGCCGTTGTGCCGACTCTCGCGCCGCCGGAGCCGCTTGCCTCCGCGCTTCCGCGTTCGCTCGCCGCTGCCAGGCGCGAATCGCTCGCAGCAGCCGGGCGCATCGGCCGAGCGGCGCCGGCTCTACCCGCGCCTGCACCAGCGCCGCGCGCCGCGCCGCCGAAGCCTGCCCCGCGTTCACCCGCTCCGCCTTGCCCACCGCGAGAAGCATCGCGACTGTAAGAATCGCGACTTCCCTGCTCCTCACCGGGATTCCACAGCTTCCCGTGAGACATCGTTTTCTCCTGCAGCTCAATGCCGAGCTGCTTGCGGAATTTATCCATAATGAACAGCTGTTGGCGCGTCACAATGGAGATAACCGTGCCCGGCTTGCCCATCCGCCCGGTTCGGCCGGAGCGATGGACATAATGATCCGCATCCAATGCAGGATCCAGATGTACAACCAAGGGCAAATCCACAATATCGAGTCCGCGAGCCGCAACATCCGTTGCTACCAGCAATTGAAGACGCCCTTCACGGAAACGAGCCAGCGTCGAAGCACGCTTCTGTTTATCCGCATCGCCATACAGCGTCTCCACGCTAAACCCTTCATAGCTCAGCTTCGCTTCATAATTGGCAATCTCATCGGTTTCGTTGATGAACAGCAGCGCTGCGGCTGGCTTCAGCATCCGAATGAGCTTCCTCGCCGTATCAGCTTTGTCACGACGTTCACACACCACAAAATAATGCTTCACCTGTTTGCCGGCATTCTGATCTGCCGTCACGTCCACGCGCTGCGGATCCTGCATCCAGCGTGCTTCCACATCGACCATCGCCTGCGGCCTTGTCGCCGAGAAGAACGCAATCTGCCGATCGCGTACCATGCCCCGCAGCAGCGTTTCAACCTCGACCGTCGAGCCCAGATTAAACACTTGATCCGCTTCATCGATAATCACAAGCCTTATATGATGCAGCTTCAGCTTACCGGACTTCACTAGTTCATGGATCCGTCCCGGTGTACCAACGACAACATGCGGATGCTGCCGCAGTTTCTCGACTTGGCGCTGCATCGATGCGCCTCCGATGAGCTGCTGCGTCTTCACGCCGATCGCTTCGCCGTAGATTTCCGCAACGCGAAAAATCTGCATCGCCAGCTCCTGCGTTGGCGCAAGCACCATAACCTGCACATCCTGTTTAGCCGTATCCACACGCTGAAGCGCAGGCAGCATGTACGCAAGCGTTTTACCTGTACCCGTCTGCGATTTTGCAGATACATCATGCCCCGCTAACAATACGGGAATCGTCGCCGATTGCACCGGGGTCGGTTTTTCAATTTGGTTCGAAAGCAGTGTTTCTACTAGCTGCGGATGCAGCTGCAATGTTTCCCATGTCACGTTCATCAAACTCCTCATCTGCTTGCTTCCTATTTCCGATTCAGCCAGCGCCCTGCGAGCCGATCTGCCAAACGCGGAAATAATCCATAAATCCGAATGCCGATGGATGCCGACCGCGGCAAATCCACTTCCGGCTTTCTCCGTTTCATCACTTGCACAATCACTTCCGCCACACGCGCCGGCTTCAGCATAAAGCCTTGCACTTTACTCGCATAATGGCCTTGCGGGTCTGCTATATGTAGAAAGGGGGTATCGATTGGCCCCGGATTAATCGCCGAAACATAAATATTCATGGAAGCAAATTCCGATCGCATCGCATTAGTTAGCCCAAGAACGGCATGCTTGGTTGCCGCATAACCTGATGACTTCGATGTGCTAAGCTTCCCGGCCATAGAGGCAACATTAATAATATGGCCCCCGCCTTGCTTTTGCATAATAGGCAGCACCGCTTTGGTACACCGAATGATACCCATATAGTTCGTATCCATCATTTCTTGGAATCGCTCGATCGGAGCATCCGCGAAAAGCTCAAATACCCCATACCCCGCATTGTTCAGCAATATATCGATCCGGCCAAAATCCTTCGCGATTTGCTGCACGACGCTCTCAACCTCTTCGTTGTCGGTCACGTCCATCTTATAGCAGCCATTCGTGCCTCCGATAGCAGCCGCAACCTCACGAAGCTTATCCAGCCTTCGTCCGGTAAGGATCGGAATCGCTCCGGCAGCCGCCAGCAATTTGGCCGTTTCCGCGCCAATCCCGCTCGCCGCACCGGTTATAAGTACAATTTTCCCACGCAACATCGTGATCACCTGACTTTCAGTTTACTGCAACAGGTACAAATAGGCAAAATAGGACCGCTACTTATGGTCCTAAACACGAAAAAAAGCTCCACTGGGAGCTCGAATCGTGTTACGATGCAATTAGTACCTGGATGTCCAGCTCTCCGATTCCATCCATAATCAGCGGAATGGTTAACGCTTTCGTAGCTTTAAAATCAGTCGCCTGCGATGAAAGCACCAGCTTCGGAGGAGTAATGTCGACGCGCACGCCTTGATTAAAGAGCATCGTGCTGGCATTTCCGCTAATCATATTGCCAAGCTCCGATATTGCGCTTTTGCCCATCTCATCCATTTCCGAAATGATATATCCGCCCATCATAGCCGACACCATTTTCAATGCTACTTCTTCACTTAATCCAAATACAATATCACCGTTCATCTGACCGTTTATTCCGATTTGTATCCAAATATAATCCTGGGTAAACTTAACTTCTTTCACACCGAGCTGACCAGTTGAAGGCCGAATTTGGATGACTTGTTCGATGACTATTTTAGCGGACTCTAAGAAGGGATTAATATATTCAGCCTTCATCGTGAGGTAGCGCCCCTTTTCGACTTAATTCGATGGCATTCATCTTTACCAATGATTATACAAGAATAGTTAGGTCAAGTATACTACTCAATTAGAGCTGAAGTTTAAAGATTTGTAGAAATGCGTCGAACAAGAGTCTCTGGGAGGATAACCGTGCCGAATGTATGGACCCATTTTCTATTTGGGCAGCAATGCCTGCAAGTGATTGGTGAACAGCAATTAATTGCTGCACCGCACCGAAAAAATATGTTTAATATGGGCTGTCAAGGCCCGGATTTTCTATTCTATCATCGCTTCCTGCCTTGGCAGAAAGGGAAAACGATGACCCAGCTCGGGAGCGAAATGCATCAATTCCACTGCGGCCCCGTTCTTCTGGACCTATTGGATGCTCTGGATAGTACATCCGAAGCAGATTCTGCAGCGGGAGGCGATGCGCTCGTCTACACGCTGGGATTTGTGCTGCATCATTTATTGGATCGTGTCATGCATCCTTACGTATTCAGCCGCTCCGGCTCTCGCAAATGGGATCATCAACGTTTTGAAGTCATTATGGATACACTCATTGTTCGTAAGCTGCTTGGTACGGAGACGTGGAAGACTGAGGTATGGCGCGAAATTAACAATAAAGGGGAGCTTCCCGCTTCCGTCGTGGATGCGTTCGAGCAAATTGCCGCTGTTCATTACCCGCAGCTCGCTCCGCTGATTCGCCGTGAGCACTGGACCGGCGCCATGCGAGATATGATTGCGGCGCAGCGTTTATTCTATGATCCTACGGGGATCAGACGCCTGCTTACTTTTGGCCAAATCGAACCATTCGTCTATAAACGCGATTCGCTTCAACTAGATATATTAAACGAGTCCCATGCGCCTTGGCTCGATCCTGTCGATGGACATACGCTGCATACGGAAAGTGTTTGGGAGTTGTGGGACATGGCTATGTCGGATGCAACAACAATCATAAGCGCTATTCTGGTATGGCTTCGGGAGAAAGACCCGCTGCAGCCGATTCTCGGCAGCAATGAACTTCCTTCCCCCTCCAAACATCAGCTCCGCGAAGCGGTCGCTCAATTGATCGGCAACCGCTCCTACGAGACAGGACTTTCTTGCGACTGCGGGGCATCCATTCAATTCGAAGATCCGATCTGGACGACCGTATGACCTTAGGATACTTGATTGATCTTCATCCGGCGATAGCGTAGACGAATCAGTCTTAACCGATCGTAGATCAAATCAAGCGATTTCCCCTTCCCCTGCGCAGCTTCTTCACCATACACGCGCTGCAGAACCGGCTTCAAATAACGGTCGCCAACGGCAAGCAATGCATCCCATACAAGCTGCTGCTCCGACTCCGGCATCGACTCCAGCTCTCTCTCAATCAGAGGTTCAATATCGTACCCTTCCGTCTCCAGCTTCTCGATACGCTCCATGAGATCTCTGCGAGGAAGTTCGATCTGAGCCAGCAGCCCTTCTATAGAGTTGCCTTCGGCTATTCCGCGAAGCAGCTTCTGTTTCTCCTGTTGACGATCCATCTGCGACTTATACTTATTTTCCTTCTGCTTATACACCCACTTGATGTAAACCTTAGGATCGATTGCGGTAGACACCCAGTCCAGCGGAAAGCTCCGTTCGCGTTGATAGGTGCGCGTAATTGCAAGTACTTCTTCCGCATAAGCAGTTTGCTTCGTCTCGCCCCAACCTGGAATTTGCAGAAGCTCCTCAGGCTGATGCGGCACGAAGCTGCTAATCATCCAGAGCATCCGATTGGAGGCGATAAGATAAGCCGACTTCTTCCCCTCCACCGCTTTCGTCCGGCGCCATTCGCGCAGGGCTTCAAACAGAACAGGATCGGTGTTCATTTCACCATAACACTGAATCATCGAATACAAACTGCCGAGCCCTTCTTGGCCGCGGCGCTCCTCCAGCATGCCATCGATCAGCGGCGTATAGCCTTCGCCCATCTGAACGGCGATGCCATGGCGGAAAGCCGTCATCATCTCTTCCCAGGAACCGCCCTCAAACCAAACCGCTTGCTGCTCATCCTGCCCGTTTACATACGATTCCGTCCAAATGACCGACCATACACCGTTTTGCTCGCAGATGGACAGCTGCGCTTGTTCGGCACGGCTGTCTTGTCCTACCTTCTCAAATGTGTTCAAAAATACGACCTGCATGCAGGCCCACCTCCACCCGATAGATTAGTTTGATCAAACTTCGAAGCGGCGCAAGCAAGGTGAAATATAAGATGGTATAAGGTGAAACTTACACTTTCTTATATTTACAAAAAAAAGCACCTCTAACGCCATAGATATGGCGTTAGAGGTGCTTCCTCACGATGCAACGATTTGATTGCTCACATCATAGCATAGCCGTCCTAAGCGTGACAAGAGTCAATTTTCCAATTCATGGCTTTACGCCCGATTGCCCCGTCGCAGAAAGGAATGCTATGATAGATGCAGAATAAAGGAGGAACTCGAAATGCTGCTGCCTGATTATGATTTTATGTCCGATACGACGGAGCAAACGACAACCCGCTTCGTCACTTTTATAACACCCAACCTTAAGCGTTTCGATCTCGCCATTATGACGACCAACCGTTTCTACGGCAAGAAGCTGATTACCGACCTGCAAAGCGGTCGCACCGCGATTGTCGGTCAAGACGATTTGGACGAAGAAGGCTACCTGGAATTCACGTATAAACTGACGGAAGAGGAAGCCGCCGATCTTAAACAATTTTTAGAATTTGTGGTGGGAACGGTGCATTTTACCGACTGAGCTCGGGTACACTGTAACGGTCATGAAGAAACGGCTTCCGCCTCCTTAGGTGGCGAAGTTAGTGTCTTCTTCAGAAATATAAGCAGAGTATAAAGAACAACTTATACTTTCTTATATTTAAACCATTAGCCGCCGCAGGAGGAATCTGCATGTTTATGAAAGAAAACCGTCAGCCCTACACAGATGTGAAGTCGGTCGAATCGCAGCGGAACGATCTCAATGCACAAGAGTTTCCCGATGGACCGTATGGTTCCAGGATCGTGTCCGAATCGCTTACCAAA
Source organism: Paenibacillus rhizoryzae (assembly GCF_059686995.1). NCBI lineage: Bacteria > Bacillati > Bacillota > Bacilli > Caryophanales > Paenibacillaceae > Paenibacillus > Paenibacillus rhizoryzae. Next base: position 458,442 of record NZ_JCAALT010000004.1, read on the forward strand.
AGCAAACCGTGGCGAGTCGATCAGCGGCCGCCGAATCGATTTGATTACGAGAACCGTGAGCTGCATGCAGGTATATACCGTGATTACCCCGGTGAAGACGTTTATCCGGATGCAATGGATGAGCCTTAATCACCCTCCAACAGAAAACCCGCCAGAGAAGGAAGCACGCTCCTTCTCTGGCGGGTTTTTTCACATCACATTCAATCCTCTTCCATTAGTGACGCCTCAGCAATCGTTCCTTCGCGAGCTGAAACACGGAAGGTCTTCACTTCAAATGGCCCAAGCGCAACCGTGCAAGTAATTCCTAGCAGTGGAATCTCCACTTCCGTTTCCCGCGCATTTCCGGTTGGTTCAAACAGGCGAAGCACGTAATCATCGCTGCGTTCCATTTGCTTGAAGGCACCTAATTGAACGACTTCATCCTTCAGAATAACGAGCGGCTTCACTTGCTCTCCGCGGCCGGATGGGAAGAAGGACAACGCATAAGGTGCTTCATTGCGCTGAACCGCTTCACGGTCGATGGCGCTAAGCCGTTCCTCCGCTGCACCGCCATTCAGCCAATACGTAAACTCGCGTTCCCCTTGATCAATGCGCGGCGAGAATCGGTCCTGCACGATAAGCGGCCGATCCATAATCGGATGCGTCGTATAACCGGGACTGCGAAGCAGCGTCGGGCGAATGGCGCCATCCTGAAAGTCCGATCCATAAGTGCCGTTATTAATTAAAGTCAAAGCGGCTTGCTGCTGCGCCGAATGAGCTGCGGTCCACTTCTGCGCCACAGTTTCTTGCCCTGTCGTATCCAGCGTCTGTACACCGTACACCGTTTGCCCGATATACGCTGCATCCGTAAACATCGTCGGAATGGACAGCTTCAGCATTTTGTCCTTCTCATTCCAGAACACCCGCACATGCACTTCGAGCTCGCTGCCCTGCTTAGGAAGTTTGTATGTAAGAACCAGCTTGGAGTTCTGATAGGCAAGAACAGCCTCAACTACGGTTCGCACTGCGCCGTCTTCGATTACCCGAACGGAAGGCAGCAGCGCATGCCGCAATCCGGAGAAATCAGAGCCTGCCCCCTTGTCCATTAGCTGGAACGATCCAATATCCGGCTCGAAACGATTCATATCCATGCGCCATGGATCCTCATTATCAGCCACGACAACCGGCAGGAATGCCCGCTCCTTCACATAGGAAACACCATCCACCAGATAAGCATCCAGCAAACCTGTACGGGTATTTATAACGGCTTCCATACGGCCGTTCGAGAAACGTATCGCTTGCTGATCGACCTCAAGCTGCGGCTGCGGTTTGGCAGGGAGCATCTCAATGCGGCAATCAAATCGATTCATCGAAGAAGGCGCGAGCTCCGCATAGAACACGGCGCGTTTACGCCAATCCAGATTAATATTGCTATGCTCCTTCTCAGGCTGAGAAGGAATTCGCTTCCCATCTTGATAAACGACAGGCATCGAGAATTCGTCCTTCCAGTTCTGGTCCGCCAGCATGAATTCGCATGCGAACACGCCGGATACCGGGAACGGATGCGGGTTATAAATCAGGATCGGATATTCGCCTTCCGCTGCTTTGGGTTGTCCGGACGCCAAGGCGAAGAAGGCTCTTGCCTTCAGTCTCGAGACGATTTCGAGTCCATGTCCGAGCAGACGCAAGGACGTGTCCTCGGCAGGCTGTACCGACGAGCCTGGCAATATATCATGGAATTGAGCAGTAAGCAGATCATAGGTTGCTTGCTGCATTTCTTCTCTTGGGTAAGCGAATTTACCGGCAATAGCGGCTGCAGAGAGCATTTTCTCGGTTACGTACAGTTCATTCTCTAACAAACGATGCTTCTGCTTAATTCGAATGATGGATGTATAACAGCCGACAAACCGCGGATTCAAATCATTGGCATGGCCCGGTAATTCCGCCGACTGCGGAGCCAGTTCAGCAAAATACTGCTCCGGTGAAGAATGTACGATTTGAACATCGCTGCGTGCTTCCATCAGCTTGCCGATTTCATCTAAATCTACACGAGATGGACCGCCGCCATGATTGCCGACACCCCATAACATGAGCCCGAGCGGCTTGCCCTCGTGGCTGCTAAGCCAGTTCTCGATCGACTTACGGGCTTGGCCCATAAGTGTATTATACGAATAAGTCTGGTGAGCCATCACCTCGGACCCGTCAAAGCCAATCCATCGAAACTCGCGCTCCGGTCCTACAGTATGATCATCGGGTCGCATAAACAGATAAGAATCATAGCCGGCTTTGCGCATAAGCTGCACTAACCCGCGGGAATGTCCGAACGAATCGAAGTTGATCGCTGTAGTCGGCCTTGCGCCAAACTTTTCCGAGAAATAGGCTCTCCCATGAAGCATCTGCCTGACGATCGATTCCCCTGACGGCATGTTGCAGTCCGGCTGCAGGTACCAGCCACCCATGATGTTCCACTTGCCCAGTCGCACGAGCTCCTGAATGTCCTCGAACAATTCAGGCTCATACTCTTCAATCCATTTGTAGAGAATAACTTCATTGTGATTGAAAACATACCCGTCATACTCCCTGCAAAATTCAGCGGCGGCGCGGAACGTAGAGACGGCAGCGGCAGCCCCTTCTTCCCACTCCCACTGCCATACGGGATCCAAATGCGCGTTGCTTAGCAAGTGAAGCTTGGCCATCTGTTCATCCTCCCAGATCGATCATACCCATGTTTGTTAGAAACATATAATGTTCCTTTCAAACTTACGATACCTTACAAAGGCGAAGTTGTATATAGAATAAAAGCAATCCTACCGCTAAAATCAGCTAAGTAAAATTGCTTGTCCTTTATCCTATATGCTATCGCGAATTATTTCTCAGCGGGCTTCACTGTTTTAAGATAATTCACATAATCTTTGCTGCTTTGAACCAATCGTTCATTCGTAACGTCGGAGGTATCGTTCAACGTGAAATGAGGCAAATAAGTGGCACTGATAAACTCGGTAAGCGCCTCTATGGGTCGCAGTATTTCTTGCAGCGTAAAACGATTGAACCCGGTTGGTTGAAACGACTCCGCAGTGCCATAAGTCGAGATGGCTACGCCAATTTCTTTACCTGTCGTTTTGGTTGCATTTGGTCCATAGGCCCAGTTATAAAGCAATACCTTATCGAACCATTTCTTAAGTAACGGCGGCGAGCTGTACCAATACAGGGGATATTGAAAAATAATCCGATCATGCGCTTCTACCAGTTTCTGCTCTCTGGCAACGTCGATGATTTCATCAGGGTATTCCTTATATAGCTCATGAATCGTAATACCGCCTTCGTCTCGAACGGCATTCAGCCAAGCTTTATTCCAGTTGGAGGCCTCAATGTTCGGATGTGTAACAATGATTAACGTTTTCTTCATGATTGGCTCATCTCCTAGTTGTATTATTCCTATCTATTAAATGGTAGTTAAGCAACCAATGAAATATATAACAGCTAAAACTCCCACCTAACTAACCATAACTACCGAATTCCTGCGCGACCCACTCAAGTATTTCCAGAATATTTTCTGCAGAATATTCTCTGCAGTATTTTCGTGCTGCCGTTTGTTCATGTTGCCATTCTATCTTTTAGTAGATAGCCTGTCAACATCCAAATCCTCTCATTCCGCGATCATATCACAGCAAAAAAAGCAATCCTCTCGGCTGACTTAGCCCAAGCAGGATTGCTTCGCTTTACCACGTTATGATCGATAAAGCCGTGTTTCGTCTTTCTTCTCCGGCAGCCACACTTTCATTTGCCCGGCATCCCGATTATCCCATGCATAATATGGAATCGCCTTAAAGCTTTGATCGCCGCTCGGCTCCTCCGCATAGACAGCAACAACGCCTTGCAGCAGCTCCGGCTCGTAGACGGTGCGGAATCGTGTAGCAGCCGTTACATTTTTCAATTCATAGCTTGCATTATCGATCTCTTCCATACAATAGACGAGCGGTCCGCGTTGAAGCGCAACTTTCCCCTCGTTAGCCAACACTAACGGATGCGAATAAACGCGCTCTACCTGCATGGTCAGCTCAAGTGTAATAACATCGCCCGGCTTCCACGTACGCTCCAAACGAACATAACCCTTATCCGTTTGCGCATCGGCGATTTCCAGCTCTCCAACCGACAAACGGTACGATTTGCACCACGCCGGGATACGCAATCGGATGCCGTATTCTGCTGCTTCCCCTTCTTCAACCCGCAGCGTAATTCGACCGTCCCATGGATACTCCGTCACTTGACGCAGCGTAATTTCACCGGTCGGCAAACGAAGTCGGCCGGTTCCCTCAACGAATTGATTAACGATGATGTCGTTGCCTCGAGTAGCATAGACATAGCTCCCGATAGACGGAATGAAGCGCGCAACCTGCGTAGGACAGCATGAGCAGTCATACCATGGTACTCGGTGATGCGTCCCGTCTGATTCCAGCGGATTGACATAGAAGAATTTGTCGCCGGACAAGGAGACTCCTGCAATGGAACCGTTGTACATCGCCCGCTCAACGATATCCGCGTACTTCGAATCGCCATGGAGCAGATTCATCCGGTGATTCCACAGCACCATTCCAACAGAAGCGCAGGTCTCGCAATAAGCGCTGTCGTTAGGCAAATCATAATCCGCTGTGAAACCTTCGTTATGACGAGAAGGGCCAATACCGCCCGTTACATACATATTCCGGTCGACGACGTTAGACCAAATACGATCCAGCGCATCGATATAACCTTGATCGCCGTTTAGCATGGCAGCGTCCGTCATGCCGGCATACATGTACATCGCACGAACAGCATGACCGGTTACACTGGATATATCTCGTACCGGTACGTCATCCTGCGAATACGCCGCCCCCCAATCCGAACGATCCCAGCTATAGCCAACGCCATGACCGTGACCGCGTTCCTCCAGCAGCCAAAATGCCAGCTTCCAATAGCGCTCTTCTCCCGTTTCGGCGTACAGCTTCACAAGAGCCAGCTCAATTTCCTGATGACCCGGTACCCAGTGGCGCTTGCCCGGTCCGAACAAGGAATCGATATGATCAGCAACACGAATGGCAACATCGAGGAACAATCGTTTGCCGGTCGCTTGTTTATAAGCAATCGCCGCTTCGATCATGTGGCCGGCACAGTATTCCTCATGCTTGTTCATGTCCGTCCATTTCTTGTCCGGCTCCGCCAGCGTGAAGTAGGTTTGCAAATAACCGTCCTCTTGCTGCGCCGCCGCGATCAGATCGATAATCCGGTCAGCCTGCGCTTCCATCTCCTCATCGGGCTCAATCAACAAGGAGTAAGCGATCCCTTCCAACACTTTATATACATCGGAATCATTATAGAAAATACCTTCAAAGCCGCCTTCTTGCAGCCCTCCGGCTTTGGCGAAATTCGAAATTCTGCCTGTAGCCTCGCACTGCGCCAGGCATGCTGCAATCGTCGATTTCTGTGTCGCTTTAATCCGATTGCTCCAGAAACGATCCTCGATGGAAACGTTCGTGAACGGAATTGCTGTTAACGTTTGGTACGGTAATGTTAACTCTTTCAGTACTGTCATACCGGCTACGACTCCTTCGATTCAGGTAGTGGATTGGGTTAGCGATTCGGTTCATGCCGGCTATTCAGTTAGCCTTTCATCCCCGTCAGTGAGATCCCTTGCACAAAGTAGCGCTGCGTAAATAGGAAAACGAGCAGCACCGGAAAAATAACAAGCAGCGACGCACCCATTTGCAGCGGCCAATTCGTCGTATATTGGTTGCGGAATACAGACAGCCCAACCTCGAGCGTACGCATCTCCACCGTATTCGTGACGAGCATCGGCCATAAGAAATCGGTCCAAACCCCCATGAATGTAAAGACCGACAAGGTGGCAATCGCCGGCTGCGATAAGGGAAGAATGATGTTCCAGTAAATCCGGAACTCGCTGCAGCCATCGATTCGCGCCGCATCCTCGGTTTCTTTGGGCAGGCTGTGGAAGAACTGCTTGAGCAGGAAGATCCCATACGCGCTGCTTAGGAAAGGAATGATCTGTGCTGCGTAAGTATCCAGCCAGTGGAATTTATAAATCATGACGTAAGTCGGGATCGTCGTGACCTGCGAGGGAATCATCATGGTCGCGAGGAACAGAACAAAGATGGCATTGCTTCCTTTAAACGGCAGCCTTGCGAAGGCGTATGCGGCCAGCGAACAGAATATTACCTGTCCGATAACAACACTCATCGTTACGAACACGGTATTGTATAGAAACCGCAAGAACGGAGCCGCTTTGAATATGCTCATGTAGTTCTCGAACAGCCAGCTGCTAGGAATGAATTTAGGCGGAAATTCGAACACGGAATATTCCGGCTTGAGCGACGTGGATATCATCCACAGAAACGGAACAAGCATGGTCAGACTGACGATTCCCAGTACAACGTACGTGAAGATGTCTGCGAACAGCTGGCCTGGTTTTGCGATTTTGCTGCTACTGCCTGTGCTTGTCATCGAGGCCATCGGTTTTTCCTCCCTCCCGGCTTAGTGCTCATAATTGAATTTCTTCATAAATTTCACTTGAATAATCGTAATAACGAAAATAATCGAGAACAGAAGCCAGGATTGCGCGGAAGCATAGCCCATATTGAACACCCGGAAAGCCTGCTCATAAATGTGATAGACGACCACATCCGTCGAGCCGACCGGCCCGCCTTCTGTCAGCATGTAGATTACCGTAAACGCTTGGAACGAGCCGATAATGGTCGTTACCGTGAGGAAGAAGACCGTCGGCATGAGCAGCGGAAGCGTGATGGACCAGAAAATGCGCCATTTATTCGCTCCGTCGATACGTGCCGCTTCATATAAGTGCTCCGGAATGCCCTGCAGTCCCGCCAGGAAGATGATCATTTGATAGCCGATCCCTTTCCAGACGGTTACAATAATGACCGCGATCATCGCCCATTTGGGATCCATCAGCCACTTGGGACCTTCGATGCCTATCTTGCCTAGCAAATAATTTAACAGCCCGAATTCCGGCTGTAATATCCATTGCCATACCATCGCGATTGCTACCGTCGAGGACACAACCGGCAGGAAGAAGAACGATCGAAACCAATACACGCCCTTCATTTTGCGATTCAGCACAAGCGCTACGAGCAGGGAGACTGCAATTCCCGTAGGGACGCTCCCGAATACAAAATAAAACGTGTTGACCATCGCATGCCAGAAGTCGGTATCATGGTACATCTTGATATAGTTTTTCAGCCCGACGAAAGGCTTCGCCGGCTTCAGAATGCTCCACTTATGGAAGCTGAGATAGAGAGAAAAGAGAATCGGAATTAACGTAAATACGGCGAGATGAATAAAAGCAGGCAAGATGAACAAATAACCGATCGGTTTATCGTCGCCTACTGCCTGTCCCCTCAGTTTCTTCCAAAAGCTAGGCTTAGCAAGCTTCTCAGACGGCACGTACGATTGGGAGGCCGATTCCACTGCTGTTTCCTCCTTCTTAGCCGCATAACAGAAATCGGGGGAGCGGAATTTCTCCAATCCCCCGACCTGCGCAGCTTATAAGTTATTCGTCTTTAATGATGGCATCAATCTTCGGTACAGCGGAATCCATTGCTTCTTTCACGGAGATGCCGTTTACGACAACCTGCTCAAGCGCTTTATCGATTTGGGTTTCGATTTCCGCCCATTTCGGATGGATCGAGCCCCAAGGCTGACGCGCATATTGCACTTCGTTTACGAATACTTGCTCAATCGGCTTGTCTTTGGCATATTCCTCTTGCACCGATTTCACCGCAGACAATTCCAGCCCCGATTCTACGCGGCCCTTCTGGCCTTCTACCGATTCGGACATGAACTTCGCAAGCTTATAAGCTGCCTCTTGATGCTTAGTAGAAGAAGCTACGCCCCAGCCTGCTTCATACATAACGGATACCCGTTCTTTATTGCGAGGCAAGCCGACCACTCCAAGCTTGCTGATATCAAACTTGCCGGATTCCACCGTATCGTTGATACCGAGAAGCGTCCAGTGACCGGAAACTTGCATCGCAACTTTGCCGGATTGGAACCACAGATCACCAAATGCTTTCTTCACCGAAGGCGTTGGGGAAACTTGCTGCTTCACGAGATCCGTGTACATCTGCCAAGCTTCGACCGTAGCCGGGCTGTTCAAATACCCATCAGCTGTCGTACCGTCTTTATCGAGTACGTCAGAGCCATTTTGCCATACGAATGGAACGGATTTGTAGAAGTAAGGATCGGCGGACATGCCGTAAATATCGGTTTTGCCATCGCCGTCCTCATCCTTAGTCAGCTTCTTAGCCGTATCAAGGAAGTCCTGCCAAGTCCAGTTATCCTTCGGATAAGCTACGCCTGCTTTATCAAATACATCTTTGTTGTAGTACACGACCATTGGCGTGAAGCCGCGCGGGAACTCGTACAGCTTATCGCCGCGGACGCCGATGTTATACACGTTCTCGAACCAGACGTCTTTGTTGAATGCCGTATCGTTTTTCGTAAATGGAGCCAGGTCAAGCAATGCATTATTGTCGATAAATTGCGGCAGTAATACAGAGTCAATCAGGAATACGTCCGGCGCATTGCCGGCTGCGATGGAAGACAACAGCTTCTGCGTTGCGTCATCGCCTGGAATCGGTTCATATTTGACGGTAATATTCGGATTTTGCTTCATAAACGCATCGATCGCCGCTTGCTCGGCTTTGGCTTCTTCTACAGCCGCACCGGATGAAACACGCAGCTCGAATTTCTCTTGCGAATCTGAATTCGTTGCATTTGCATTCGTTGTTGCTGCATTCGAATCTGTGCTGGACGTATTTGCGTTCTCAGCATTGTTGCTGCCACAGCCTGCAAGCAGCGTCGTAGCCCCTACTACCGATGCCAACATATAACCTTTCCACTTCTCCATCTACTTTCACTCCCCTTGTATAATGAAATTCTGTTTTATACAAACACGATCTCGTCGAACAGAACCGTAAAGTTCCCTCCGCAAGATGCGATCTGTAGCTCAAGTTGGCAGTACTCATTCAGGTCGGGATGTCCGGTTTCGCTTTGTACCCATCCGGTTTGCTCTCCGTTCAACGGGATCCGGATATTGGACCAGCCGCATCTGGCTTCGGATGCAATCTGCGTCCATTCAAAGAGCGGACGAGCGGACGCCCATTGTACATAACGGCTGTCATCCTGCTTCAGCCTTACGGTAAATGCGGATGACGGGAAGCCGCCCCAGGTTTCATGCGAGAACTTGATCCAGAAGCTAAGCTCGCTGCCGGGTTTCGTCAGCGCTTGCGCGGCCGTCTCGGCCGGAATCGGAAGACGGAGCTTCACAAGCGACGATGCTGCTTGCAGCTGCAAAGCTTGTCCCTCTCTGGCGAGGGCCTGATCGCCGTTCACCGTGATAACGGCCGAATGATTCGGAACCGCTAAGGCCAGCGACGCTTGGTTCACATCTACCCGATGCTTGATTTGTTCTGTCCCATGCAGCACATTCAGGTCGATCCAGGCCAGATCCGCAGTACCGTTTGCTCCGATGACGGTCAAGCCTACACGGTAGAAGCCCGCCTGCTCATAGATGTGCTCCACCTTCGCTGTTTCTCTAATCGTGCCGTCTCCCATATCCCAGCGATAGGTCAATTGGCTGTCGCCGGAAGCATCCCGGCTTGCGGAAGCATCGAATTGGACGGCATAACGTGCGCGCGGCCGATCCGTTAGAAGAGCTGCCTTGGCAATTGGAGGCTCGCCGTTTGCTTCAGCTACGATTACATCCGACACGTTGATGTCTTGATAAATATCTCCGCTGCCATTTCCGGTGATACGGTTTCCGGCAATATACAGCTGCTTCGCATGCTTCATATAGATGCCGTAGGTGTCGTTGTCGGTAATTTCATTTTGTTCGATAATCCAGTGACAGGCCTCATAGCCTTCTTTATATCCGATAGCAAGGCCGACGCTTTTATTGTGGTGAATGCGATTGCGCCGCATCGTGAAATGACTGCTGTAGCCATTCACGACTGCAATACCTGCATTACCGAATTTCTCAGGCGCATTTGCGATTCGCAGACCGTTATAAGCTGCCTCATTCTCGATTAGTACCGCACGGCAGGAGCCGCCAAGCCAGAAACCGTAGCTGGAGTGATTGCCTAAATTACGGACAAAAGTGTTGCCCGGATCCCAAACTTCCCAAGCGTTGTTGTGGGCATAGGAAGCGTCATTGCCTTCAAAATAGTTGCCGGTGCTGACAAAGCCGTTCAAGGAACGGATGAATACACCGTCGCCGCCATAAGTAAAGTCATTGTTCATAATTCGATTATCATTGGAGCCGCTTTCAATCAGTACCGAGGTGGAGTCTCGTGCATGTACTTCACCGGGGGCGATACGAATACCGTAGCTCATCGCATTGCCGTCAATTTCATTGCCGGACGAGCCCCACAGCTTCAGGCAAACGTTCGTGCAATGCGAGAAATTGTTGCCTGTAATCCGATTGCGATCGGCATACTTCAAATCCAAACCGTTCCACACGCGGTTGCCTGTATTTCCGGCAATTCGGCTGTCTGAGACACGCTCCAGCATCAAGGCACCGACAGATTCTCCATCGCCCCAGCCATAGTCGGGATCCGTGTAATTATCGGAGAAGTCATTGTTCTCGATAACCCAGCCGGAGCCGTTCGTCACCTTCATACCGGTCTTGAATCCATGGAGTGCCAAGCCTTTGACCGTTACCCCGTCATACCCATTGGAGTAAAGCCCCGTACCATCGTAGGAATGGATGTTGCCGATCTTTCCGCGTCCGCGAATGATTGCTCCGTTGCCGTCAACCGTGATGCCGTTTGCGGCGATAATCAAGCCTTTGCTGGTAGGAAAGCTATATTCCCCCGGCTCGAAAACAACATCTTCGGTAATGATCATGCCAGCATATGGCTGAATTACTTTCGCCATCTTGTAATTTACGCCCCCGTTTCTGGAGTGAAATAAACGCTATTGCATCGCATCGAACGGACATCTCCCGCTACCCCTTAAGAGGCGCCGTCGTTTCTCGCTCGATGACGTTTCCTCTTACAAGCTGTTTCGCCGTTTTCCCATCCGGCATATGTCCTGTCGTGATCATCTGGCAAAGCACCTTGCCTGCAATGAACCCCACTTCGAACATCGGCAGCGAAATGGTAGTCAGTCTTGGCCTCGCATATCTTGCAATCGTCCGATCATCGTAGCCCATAACCGAAACATCTTCCGGAACGCGAAGACCGCATTCCCTCGCGGCATCGATGATGCCGATCGCCATCATGTCGTTTGCGGCAAATACGGCCGTTGGCGGATCTTCGGATCGGAACAGCTCAAGCGCAAGTCGATACCCGCTGTCCTCGAACCAATCGCCGTGCTTTATGTACTCGGAGCGAAACGGGATCTGATTCTGCTTCAGCGCTTCCGCATAGCCATTCAAGCGGCGGATACTGGAATACCAATCCTCAGGGCCGTTAATATAAGCGATCTTGCGATGATTCAAGTTGATTAAGTAGTCGGTCGCATCATGTCCACCGGCAAAATCATCTGTGCAAACGATGCTGACCGGCTCCTCGGCACTGCTGTATCGGTTAATAAGCACGAAGGGCAGCTTCGTTGTGGGGACTTCGGCAAGTGCATCCAGCGTGGAATCCGCCAGAATAACGCCATCCATCTGCATATCCGCAAAATAATCAATGGCGGATTGTTCATTCTCCGGATCATGATGCACGTTCCAGACCAGCATGCTAAATCCGCTCTCGCGCAGCGCCTGTTCAACGCCCTTCGCAATCATGCCGCTCAATTCGTCGGATACGTCATCCGTAATCAACCCGATCATCGAGGAGGACTTCTGTCTGAAATTACGTGCCAGCAAATTCGGACGATAGCCCATCTCCTCGGCAATCCGCTGAATGCGATCGCGGGAGCTGCGGCTTATCTTGTCATTGTCGGCAAGTGCCCGCGAGACCGTAGCCGCGGACATCCCTGCCGCTTTGGCAATATCGTATATGCTTACCACCGGCTTCACCCCTCTCTCGATTTCATTTTCCCAATTCTTTGCAATCGATTGCAAAAGCTCGCAAGTTCACCTGCAAACCGTTACACTTCCTATTCTTGAAGTTATTGTAATCGATTGCATTCATTCCTGCAACGGTTTTTTTGCAATCGATTGCAAAATAAATTGAAGATCAAGATTATTCCTCTTCTACTCGAACGGGACTGCCTGTTCGGATGGATTGACGAATGGCTTCCAGCGTAGCGATCGTTTTGAAACCGTCCTCGGCATCCGGCATGGCACGCGTTCCCCGGTTCAAGCACCTTGCAAAATGCTCCGTATAATTGACAAACTCGCCGGCATGATGATTGACGCCTTCAAACTGAAAATAGTGATAAATATCCTCAAAGTAGTGCTCTGTCCGTTCCTTCTCGCCTTCATACTTGATCTGCGCTTCCAGCTGAGGGTATTTGCCGATAAAGGTACCCTTCGTTCCGTACAAGGCGACCTCGATCCAAGGACGCGTCTGGTGCAAATGCTCCAAACCGTAAAGGCCCAGCACGCGGCCAATTTTTCCGCTTTTGAATTTCAAATTGATGACGAACGTGTCATGACCATCGAACCCGTTCGCTACCGCAATATCGGATTGGCTGCTGTAGGCCGAAACCTCATCCACGTCTCCCATATACCAGCGAATGAGATCTACCGGGTGTGAGCAGCATGCAAACAGAAGATCAAAGCCGCCTTCTCGTGCCCATGCCCGTTCATTGTAAAACCACCGCATGTCGTGTACATATTGTGTTTCCGCAAAACTGAGCGTACCTAATTTGCCCGCTTCATAAGCCTCGCGCTGATGCTGCATAGACCCGAAGAAACGCGAGCTTTGTCCCACCATGAGCTGACGCTCGGGATTTGACCGCACATAAGCAAGCACTTCTCGCGCTTCATCGAGCGTATTGACGAGCGGCTTCGTGCAAAGCACATGCTTGCCCGCTTCAAACGATTGGCGGATATGGGTGAAGTGCATTTGATCCGGCGTATAAATCGCCACGAAATCAATATCCTCTCGAGCCAACATAGCCTCAAGCGAGCTGTAAAAGGAAGGAACGGCATATTGCCGTGCAATCGATTCTGCGAGCTGTTCGTTCGAATCACATACGGCGACTACTTTCAATTCAGGATGACCGGCCAATCCTTTTACGAGTCCTTTGCCTTCGCCGAGACCGATAATACCGATGCCGTATCTGCGGCCGATTGCTGTAAATCGTCCATGTCCTTCCATGCTGCACGCCCTCCTATTTCGGAAATTAGTTCATCGGAAGCAGGTCATTCAAGATGCAATCAAGCAAGTAGAGACCCGCCGGATTACGTGCAAGACCATTAGGCTGGCTGCCTAAACCGCCTTCCAGACGCAGCGTGGTCGCAATTCGAATGCCTTCTCCAATACGCTCCTCGATCATGTAACGGTCAAGCTCAAATATCCTGGCATCCAAGCGGTCCATAATTGGCCTATGTTCGCCAAGCTTCAAACGATCGAATACCAGATCGGTCGCCAGTCCAAACAACAGCATCGAAGTATGATTCTGATGCGGAAAACCATTCATAATGGCATGCGGGTGGAATAGCTGCAGCGATTCCCGCCAGAATGGAGCATGCTTAACAGCAAGCGGACCATATCCTCGCTCTATGTACAGCGCCTTGCCTCCTGCCGCAACGAAGCGGTCCATTTTCGCTGTCCACCTTGTCGTAAGCAGCACTTGGACGTTGTCATTAGTGTTCTCTCCGTTTTCCGACCAGGCACGAATACCGGGATGCAGACTTGCCCATTCCCGGAACAATCCGTTTGCATCATCGACTGCAATTGCGGCCAGCTGAGACTCCGAGCGTTCTGCCTTCGGCAGCACCCAGATCGGCCACGAGTTGGTCGCGACAATCCGCCCTTCCGACTCCAGCTCCGCTTGCAGCACCACTTGAAGCGGTGTTTGCGTTTCGGGAAGCGTCCATTCCGCCACAGCCATTTCCTTGAAGTCCCCTACTTGAAGCACTTCGGCCTCGCGAGTCCCTTCGTTTGCGGCATGTCCGTCAATCGTCCATGTCCAGCGAAGCGTAGCCGCCTGAATCGATTCCGCTCCATAATGCGATACCGCCAGATGAGGTCTGATCGGCTCACCGGAGACGTAATTGTTCGGGTCCCATGTCGTCAAACGGTCGCCGCCATTGGTCCAATTTCTGCGCGCATCCCATGTTACCGTGATCATAGTCGCGCCATTAATTTGCCTGAATCGCTCCGACGGCTGCTTCCACTCGCCGAAATCATCAAATACGGCGCTTGATGCAAGGCCGGAATCCTGAATCGACGTCAACGTATAGCCATTGATGTGCGGGTAAGCTCGAACTTGCTCCAGCACTGCCTTGCGGTAGACATACGCGCTTTCGCGCGCGTTTGCAGTTAGCTCCTCTTCCGTAAACGGCAGTGGAAGCAACGCTAATTTCTCATCCTGGCGGTGATATTGCCAGCGTGCATCTCGTGCTACCGGGTTGACCGTGGGATCTGATTTCAACCACCAAGGCCTTTCTCCTTTTCGCTCTATCACCTGTCCAAGCGGCCTAAATTCATCGTAGTCGCAGAATTCTCCGAATACCCATGGCTTCTTCTCCCGCCAAGGCGAAGCGAACCGGCTCAGCAGATCCGGGTAGAAATGAACGTCCGTGTAGAAATGGTAATCGTAGAAGTCGGCATATTCCTTCAGCAAGCCTCCGTAACATTCGCCTGAGCCGCTGTTGTCGCGTATGATTGCGCCATTGGTCAACCGTTTCGCCTGCTCGTACAAGTCTTTCAGAAAGTCAGCGTCTGCCTCATGGTTCAGCTCACAGCCAAGTGTCCATACCCCAATCGACGTGAAGCTGCGAATCTCCTTAATGATCGCCTCATACTGCGAGAACGCGCGCGCTTTAAACTCTTCGTTTACCTCCGGCAGCCACATCGGCAGCTCCTGCCAGATGACGAAGCCAAGCTCATCGGCTAACTCGAAATAATCGCGAACCGGTACGTATAAGCAATGCTTCACCATGTTAAAGCCGCCGTCCTTAAGACGGAGCAATTCAGATCGGATGGCTTCACGATCCGGAATCGGCGCGACTAGATCTCCATACCAGCCCCAGTGCAAAATACCTCTCAGATGAATGCGCTGCCCGTTTAACAGCAGCTGCTCACCTGCGATGGACCAGTACTTCATCCCGAAACGATGCTCATAACCATCTACCGCTTGCCCGTTCCGTTCGAGCGTCAATGTCAGCTTATACAACTGCGGATTCTCCGGGGACCATAACTTGATGTTTGCTCCGGCCGGAATCTCCATGACGCCGTTGTTATCCGCGGTGACGACTGATATCGGATGGGTAATTTCGGTGGAGATCGATCCATCCGGCGCTTGAAGAACAGCATGAATCGTCCATGTCCCCTCGGTGGAATCGCCTTCTAAGCGATAGTTGACGGTCACAGCTTCCGTACCCGGCAATGTTTGCACGAATACATCCGCAAGCTCGCCTACCGGTATCACGCCAAGCTGAACCGGCTTCCATATCCCGCCGAAGATGACGCCTACGTCCGGTAGAAACCCTGCCAGACATTGTCGCAGCGGATACTTGTCGCCTTGCTTGTACACGCGAAGAACCAACTCATTCGTTCCGCCCGCGATCAAAGCTTCACCCGGCTCGATACGAAAGCCGCTCCAACCTCCCTCATGCTCGCCGATCCGCTGCCCGTTCAGCCATAACTCACAGAAGTAGTTGACCCCTTCAAAGTCAAAAGCCGTTCTTTGGCCACTCCAGCCGGAAGGGGCATCAAACGACAGCCTAAACCATACGGCTCCGTCGGACAGCTTGTTATCCGTCAGCACGTCCCAGCAGCCGGGCACTTGCGCTTCCTGCCATTCGCCTGCGGCCAGCGCCTCCGCGGGACTTTCATAGCGATGGTCAAAATCAAATAACAGCTTCCAGTTTTCCGTCAATCTTACCGATTGCTGCAGCATGTCTCACTCATCCTTTCGACCTCCATGATCCTACGTAAAGCTAAGAAATGGATTCAACCTCGTTGTTCCCCCGCCCACCGCCGAATACCTGGCTGACTCCATGTTGGCAGCGGTTACAGACTAGCATGGGAGATTTTTGTCTGTCAAGCAGGCATTTATGCTCTGATCGCACGCAAAAAAGCCGCAGAGCGTCAAAATTGCTGACTCTCCGCGGCTTCCATAGTCATGGCTATACCGAAAATAAATCCAAATTGAAGGTCGGATGACCCTCTAATATTTTAACCAGACCACCAAACTCGAGCTCTTCAAATTTACGTGTTGCAGCTTCCAATTGGATCTGCCAAGTGCAAGCCGACAGGTCGCAGCGTACTGGCGCATTCAAGCGAATAGTCGCCAAATCACGTGACAAATGAAGCATATCGAGATCCGCTTCGATCTTCGTGCGCACGCCCTTAGGCAGCTTATCAAGGTTAAGCAGAACGCCTTCGATGGATTGATATTCGAGAATCAGCTTGAGTGCAGTTTTCTCGCCAATGCCTTTAACCCCAGGGTAATTATCGCTTGTGTCGCCCATGAAGCCTTTCAGGTCAATAACCTGGCTAGGCGATAATTGCTTCTCTTCCAGAAGCAATGCCAAATCATAGACAGCATAATTCAGCTTGCCTTTCTTCATGATGACCACTTTCACCGTTTCACTTACCAGCTGCAGCATATCGTGGTCGCCTGTCAGGACGTAAACCTCTGCTTCTCCGCTGAGCTGTATCGCTAGCGTGCCAATGCAATCATCCGCTTCGAAGCCGACGACGCCAACGTTCTGAATGCCCATTTGCTCAACGACATCTTTTACCAAATCGAATTGGGGAATAAGCTCAAGCGGTGCCTCGCCCCGATTTCCCTTGTAATCGGCGAACTGCTCGGTACGAAACGTCTTGCTGCCCATATCCCAACAACAAATAACATGAGTCGGTTTAAATGTATTGATCGCATCAAAAAAATATTGGATAAAGCCATATACCGCATTCGTCGGCAAACCGGCGCTTGTTTTACGAATATAGCCTGTATAAGAAGTGGCATAGAACGCTCTAAACAAAATAGCCATTCCATCGACGAGCAGCACTCTTCGGTTGTTCGTTTCTTGCATCCCCATATCTCTCCCTTATAACATCTTAACTGTCGGTCACCGACTCGCCTCTGATAAATCTCCCGATACGCTCGGCAGCCTCGATAAGCCGCTCTTCCTTCTCTACTAAAGCGATTCGGACATAACCTTCCCCTTGTTCGCCGAAGGCATCTCCCGGAATAACAGCCACTCCGGTGCGTTCGAGCATTTCCCGGGAAATGCGACGCGATGTCCAAGGCTCCGACAATTCCCATTTCATAGGAGGCAGCTTCGCCCAAATAAACATCGTAGCTTTGGGTGATGGAATCTCCCAACCTTGCTCACGAAGTGCCTCAATAAATCGGTCACGCCTCGTCTCATAGAGCGCTCCTACCGAAGGTTGATCCCCCAGCATATCCTGCTGCAAAGCAACAATGCCCGCTTCTTGAACAGGCAGAAATACGCCGTAATCGATATTCGCTTTCAGCTCGCGCAGCGCTGCTATCGCCTTCGGATTGCCTGCCAGGAAACCGATTCTGCAGCCCGCCATATTGAAACTTTTAGATAACGAATGAAACTCTACCGCTACTTCACTTGCTTCTGACACTTGCAAGATGCTAGGAGGTTTATACCCGTCGAAAGCCATCTCCGAATAAGCCAAATCATGCACGATTAATACACCATGACGTTTGGCATAGGAAACAGCCCGCTCGAAGAATGGGATATCCGCAACCGCCGAAACAGGATTACTCGGATAGTTGAGCAGCATAAACTTGGCTCTCTTCCATACTTCTTCAGGAATCGCGTCAAAGTCAGGCAAGAACTGATTCTCTGCAAGCAGCGGCATCCGATAAGGCTCCACGCCTGCAACTGCCAGACCAGCCATGTAGACCGGATAACCCGGATCAGGAACTAGTGCGATGTCGCCCGGATTGCACAGCGATAGCGCCAAATGTCCAAGTCCATCCTGCGACCCCATCAACGAGAGCAGCTCATGCTCCGGATCGACTTCGATGCCGAATCGATATGCCAGCCAATCGGCCGCCTGACGAAGAAACTTCACGCTCCCCTTGGAGCCCGGATAGCCATAGACATCCTCTCGCAGCACGGCCTCGCTTAACGCTTGCCGGATCGGCAGCGAAGGCGGCAAATCCGGGCTGCCGATGCTCAGATCAATGACGTTCCTCCCAAGGCGCACGGCCTCCCGCTTCCACTCTGCTACCTCGGCAAATATAGACGAGCCAAGCTCGGACAATCGATCCGCACGCCATTCTTTCGTAGTTGTCACCTGACGAGTACCTCCTTAGCTCTCTGCGCTAGTTGCCCCAAACCCGATCGTATTCCTCATCCTTGAACCCTACCGTAACCGTACTGCCGTTTGTAACGACAGGACGCTTGATCAATCTGCCGTTTGAGGCGAGCAGCTCAATCTTCTCCTGCTCCGTCATTCCGGGCAGCTTATCCTTCAGTCCAAGTTCCTTGTAGACTTCGCCCGAGGTATTGAAAAACTTCTTCACTTCCAAGCCGCTATTGGCAATAATCGTTTGCAGCGTTTCTACGGAAGGCGCTGTTTCAAAGACATTGTGCGACTCGAGTTCATAGCCCATTCCTTTGAGCGTCTTGATCGCGCTGCGGCAGGTGCCGCATTTCGGATATTCATAGATTGTGAGCTTCTTCATGGCGTATCTCTATCTCCAGTTCATGGTTGTTATCGTAGTTTTACAGCTTCCGAAGCTCTGCCTCCAGATGCTGCAAATCTTCAGGCAGTGCCGCTTCGAATGTCATGCGCTCCTTCGTAATCGGATGCGTAAACGACAGAATCGCGGCATGCAGCGCTTGCCGCTGCAGCAATGCTTCCAGCGAAGCCGACACCTCCGGCGCGTCAGCTTCTTTGCCTTCACCTGCAAATCCGTACAGCTTGTCCCCAAGCAGCGGACAGCCAAGATGCTTCATATGCACCCGAATTTGGTGCGTGCGGCCTGTTTCCAGCTTAATATTCAACTTCGTCGCAGCACCATTGCCGTAAACCGACTCTACTTCGTAATGCGTGATCGAGTCATAGCCATCAGGCGTTACGACGCGCAAATGAGGATTGACCGTATCCCGGTCAATCGGTTCATTAACCGTTCCCGCAGTCTCGGCCGGACTGCCGTACACATAAGTTCGGTACCGTTTATCCACTTCGCCGGCCTGAAGCTGATCAGAGAGCTGCTGGTGAATGTAAGGCGTCTTCGCGATCGCGACAAGACCTGATGTTTCCTCATCCAAGCGATGAATCGGGCGAAACCGTACGCGCTCCCCTTGCTGCTTCCAATGATAAACGACCCCATTGGCCAGCGTTCCGGTGTAGTGCCCCTGCGTGGGGTGCACCACAATGCCGGGCGGCTTATTCACGATCAACAAGTCCCGATCCTCAAAGACAATATCGAGTTCCATCGGCTGCGGCAAAATATCATTCGACTCTTCCTGCTCCATGCGAAGCTCCAGCAAGTCACCGCTAGTAACGCGGTCATTTGTATAGACACGTTCTCCGTTAATCATGATTCCATGCTCGGTCTGCTTCAGGCGTGAAAGGAGTTTTCGCGAAACGCCAAGTCGGCGCTCCAGCACCTTGCGAACGATCTTTCCATTGTCCTCTTCTTCTATAACTAGGGTGAGTGGTTCATAATAGACGGAATTAGTCATTGCTCTTGGTGCGAAACACGTCCGCGCTCCTAATATATTCGGTATCCGGTACACCAAGCTTCACATTCGCGAAACGCGCAGCCGCGAAGAAATAGTCGGACAACCGGTTCATATACGTACTTACCGGCGGGTGCACCGGCACTTCTGCAGCCAATGTCACGATGCGCCGCTCAGCTCTTCGGCATACCGTTCTGCATACATGAAGCAGAGCAGACACTTCACTGCCCCCAGGCAAAATAAATCGCTTAATCTCCGGCGACGCCGCCGTATGCGCATCGATCCAGCTTTCCAACCGAGTTGCTGACGCATCGGTCAGCTTCAAATCGCGTCCGCTCGGGTCTGCGAAGGCTAGGTCCGAGCCGCAGTCAAACAGCTCCTGCTGAATTTCAGTCAGCTCCGCGGCAAGCTCGTTCAACCCATCACGAACGGCAATCGCTGCCGCCTGACCGACAAAGCTATTCAGTTCATCGACCGTGCCATAAGCTTCCACTCGGCTGTCATCCTTGCGAACTCGGCCGCCTTTGACCGATGTATCTCCACTATCTCCGGTACGTGTATATAGTTTCAAGGTGCTCACCACCATCCTGATTATTAAACAACAACTGGCTACAGATAACGCTGCGCGTGCGGATCATTGTTACGATCGCCGTTGTCCTCCGGATTTCTTTGATTGTATAAATGATTTATAGGTAGAAATCCGGCAGACAAAAGCGAACGCTGACGCTTCTTCACAACGATTCCGCCCGCTCCGCTACTGTGCTCGGTAAAAGGCTCTTCCGTTCAGCGCATTTAGCTCCACTATAGCACATATGCCGGCACAGCAGACATCATTCCGCGGAACTGGCGGGGATTCCCTGCTTGATGCCTTGTCCCTTCTTCCCATATATGGAAAGCAGTAATAGACTGAACAGCAACGCGCAGAATGACAGCCCTGCAATGATCAAATAATAGACATGACCGGTGACCGACTCATATAACCAGCCGCCTGCGTAAGAAGCGACGATACCGGATACGCCGAAGAACAGCAGCGCCAGTACGGTTTGGCCTGTAGCGCGCCACTCCTCCGGCACGATGCGGTACAGATATTGTATGGCCGCTGTATAGAAAATCGGGAACGTAAAGATCTGCAGCACTTGCAAGTAAGCCAATAAATGCGGATCTGTTATCCAAGCGGAGAGGAAGAAACGCACAAAGTAGAATAGGCTGGCGAATGCGATCAGTGCCAGCTCCCTGCCCTTGCGCATCCACCAGAAGCTGAGCGCAAATACGAGAATTTCGGTCCCGGCAGCCAGGAACCAAGCTTGTCCGATCAGCTCCGGACCACCGCCAAGCTCGCGCAAGTAGACACCTAGATACGTATCATTAATCCGAGATGGAACTGCCGCAATGAAGATCAGAATGAGGAACATCAGCGTTTCGCGATGCGTTAGAAATTGTCCAAGCTTCTTCAGCTTGACCGGTCTGCTGGCAGCAGGTGCATCCGCTAAAGTGAAGCATACGATAAAGCTGATCACGCCGATGACAGCGAAGAGCGGCGCCATGCCATCAACGCCGAAATACTTCATCACATAACCAACAGCCAGCGACATCACGGCATAACCCAATGCGCCGAATGTTCGGATAGAACCATAGCTAACGCCTCTGGCTTCAGCCGTTTGGAAATTCAAGCTTTCCGTTAATGGATCCATCGAAAGTAAGAAGAAGTAGAGCAGCATCGTAAAGACGACGAGTAGAATAAAGCTGCCTGAGGCATAGAGCATGTAACCGATTATGGTGGAACAGAAGATGAGTAACAGGAGCACTTTGCGTATGGTTTTGGTCCGATCGCTGATCATTCCCCATAGCGGTGAAGCGAAGAGCGAAACAAAGCCGCCTGTCCCAATAATAAAGCCAATCTTCGTCGCAGGAAGCCCTTGCGCATCCAGATAAACCGGCAGAAACGAAATAAACATCGCAAGCAAGGCAAAATACAAAAAATTGAATATTCGTAAATTAGCAGGTGATTTCATGGTAATTCTTAACTCCTCTTCAAGTTGCAAAAAAGAAAAGAAGTCCTGTTAAGGACCCCTCTCAGGCGAAGAATGAAAGGCACTTGTCATTAAGACTGCTGCGCCCAGCTTCTTCTAAATTGCATATATTCATTTATTTTCTTATCCAGACGGCGGCTTAAGTCAATCACTTTCTCGGAGCCGAATGTCGCTTCTTCTACGTAAGATTGTTCCATCTTCATGCGCAGCGCATATATTTCGTCTTCCAATCGGCGTATAGATGATGAGGACACAAGCTTAAGACCCGTTTTCGCACAAGTCATGGCCATCCCTCCTGTCATCACTCAACAAAACCTAACGACGCTTGTGCATTGCGTTTATAAAGTTTTATTAAATTATAACAAAGTCTGACAAAAATGAGTATCCCTATTTTAATTTCCCTTAAGTTTCCTCACATAATTGCCAATCCGCTCTATCGCTTCCGTTATTTGGTTCACGGAAGTCGCATACGAGCAGCGCAGATGACCTTCACCGCCAAGTCCGAATACATCACCCGGCACCGCTGCAACCTTCTGATCGTTAAGCAATCCCGTAGCAAATTCCTCCGAAGTCAGGCCGAGCCCCGCTATAGATGGGAATGCATAGAATGCGCCTTGCGGCTCATGGCATTGTAATCCGATATCTCGGAACCCTTGCACAACAAGTCGGCGACGTTGGTTGTAAGATTCCACCATGCGGTTCTTTTCATCCATGCCGTTGCGAAGCGCCTCAAGCGCTGCTACCTGCGACATGTTGGATGCGCACATAACCGTGTATTGATGAATCTTCAGCATAGCCGAGATGAGATCGCTGTGACCGCAAGCATAACCGATCCGCCAGCCCGTCATCGCAAACGACTTCGAGAAACCGCTGACCAGAATCGTACGATCCTTCATGCCAGGCATCGAAGGGAAGCTGACATGTTTGGAGCCATACGTAAGCTCAGCATAGATCTCGTCGGAAATAACGATAAGGTCATTTTCCTCTACGACTTTAGCAATCGGCAGCCAATCCTCATACGTCATAATACCGCCTGTCGGATTGCTCGGATAACACAGGATGAGTACTTTCGAGCGAGGCGTAATCGCTGCTTTGAGCGATTCAGCCGTTAGCTTGAACTGATCCTTCGCGAAGGTTTCGACCCCGACCGGAACACCGCCGCTAAGTGCAGTTATTGGAGAGTAGGAAATGTAACAAGGTTCAGGAACCAAGATTTCATCGCCCGGCGAGATCAAAGCGCGGAGCGCCAAATCGATCGCTTCACTTCCACCGACGGTTACGAGAATCTCATTCGCAGGATTATAAGCGACATCGAACTCACGGTCCATGTAGATTCCGATCTCTTCACGGAGCTCCGGTGTCCCCGCATTCGAGGTATATTGTGTCTTGCCCATTTCAAGCGCATAAACGCAAGCTTCGCGCACATGCCATGGCGTTACAAAATCGGGCTCGCCGACACCAAGCGTAATAATATCTTTACGACCGCTTGCTAAGTCGAAAAACCGACGGATACCCGAAGGTTTAATTCCTCTAACTTGCGGAGACAAATAATCAGCCATCGACGTGCGGCGCGTCAGCGTACCGCTTTGCTTCTCTTCATCTTTTATCATAAGCAATTCACCCTTTACGGCGAGACGAGAAGACGGTGATCGTCCTCATGCTCTTCGAATATAATGCCGTCCTGCTTATATTTTTTGAGAATAAAAAAGGTCTTGGTAGAAAGTACGGCATCAATCGGTGACAGCTTATTGGATACGAAGGAAGCCACGTCTTTGAGCGTTTTCCCTTGCACTTCAACGAGCAAATCATAGGCGCCGGACATGAGATAAACCGATTTCACTTCCGGATATAAATAAATGCGTTCCGCAATGCCTTCAAAGCCGCGGCCGCGCTCTGGCGTAATTTGGACTTCAATAAGTGCGGTTACTTTCTCATCTTCAACCTTGCTCCAATTGACAACGGTCGCATATTTGACGATGACGTGATCCTGCTCCATCTCCGCAATCGCCTGCTTCACCTCCGCCGCTGGCGCGTCCAGCATTGTCGCGATCAGTTCCGCGCTGCGTCTTGCATCTTCTTTCAGCAGTTCAAGTATTTGCATTTTCCGTTCATTCATCGTCAAACCCTCCTGATTCTTCAAATCGTTCCGCAAAGCTTACAAGCCTGCGATGTGAAATAGCTATAAAGACTATATTACAACGAATCCAAGCATCCTGCAAAGAAGAAAAGCACAGCAGCCCGCCTGCATTAGACAACCTTTTCAAGCAGTCAACCGGAAAATAATGCAAGAGCTGTCGCATTTCGCGGCAGCTCTTGGGTTTAACAGCTATAGGGCGACAAGGATTACATATAATACGGATTGGAATTTCCCGGCATTGGACTTGGATTGGCGGGTTGAGGCGGATGATATTGACCGTAAACAGGCGCGCTGCGGTAACCGCCATACCCTAGGTTCAGTTGCTGCAGAAACTGCTGCGTTTTCTGTGCGGTTTGTTGATTTTGCTTGAGCTGCTTGTCGATTTCTTGGCGCAGCGCACTTGATGAGGCGCTATACATATTGTTTTGTTCCATTATTTTATACAGATGTCCCTGCATTTGCAGCGTACTGTTCATTAAATTGGTAAACAGCTGGCGAATTTCTTGACAGTTTGATTCGGTGGCTGCTGTTGCATACTCCCGAATAACACGTTTGAGGTCCGCCAGGACCGTGTAAGCCAGGTCTTCATCTGATAAGATCGGTTGGGCTTGTCCTTGTTGTTGAAACATGCTGCTCCTCCTATAAAAGTTAATTCTGCGGCTGTGTCGGCGCTAGCGTCTGGTGCTGGCTGAGCGCTTGAAGCAGCATTTGTGTATGCTGCTGGTGGGTTTGAATCATTTGCATACTTGCTTGCTTTAACGCCGGCGTAGTAGCCGAAGCGGCCATGACTGCATTTTGTTTGATGAGCAAATCTTCGTTTGACAATGAATCCACCACATACTCCATTTCTTTGGCAGTAATCGGTTGAAGCAATGTATTCCCTCCTGTTTTTCCATTTCATGTCGTACTTGAATACCATTCCCGCAATAATCATTTCCTATGTAGCCGGCCTCTTCATTTGGAGGGAAGAAGCCGGTGAAAGTGTGTGTTAGGGCAGATGGACTGTCTTTACGTGATCGAAGTGCAAATATACGGCATTCCCGCCCGCTGTCGATAATTCGATCATATTTTGGTCGAGACCTTTGAGCACACCTATCTTGTTTGGATTCTCGCCGAGATCCAAAATAACGAACTCACCAATGAGCTTTCTCAGCTGCTGATCAAAAGTACGCGCAAGCGTTATCGGTGATGGCTTAAGCGGAAACTGCTCCGGGGTCAACGTGTACGGTGTCACATTTGGATTGTAGGGAATTAAATATTTGAGGTGATGCAGTGAAATGATGACAGAATGATAGACCGGTGAATAAAAGACGAAGAAATCATTCATCACGCTTGTGAGGTAGCCATGGATAGATTGATTGCCGGTAATATAAAGCTCAGAGAACATCCCTTTGGCATTCATCAGCACTTTGCGATAGGAGATAGGATCATTTTGCGGTTCGAAAGGCAGTTCCGGTACGTCTATTTCTTGGGCTTCACTTTTGGCAAGACGGAGCTGCTGC
Source organism: Paenibacillus rhizoryzae (assembly GCF_059686995.1). Taxonomy (NCBI): domain Bacteria; kingdom Bacillati; phylum Bacillota; class Bacilli; order Caryophanales; family Paenibacillaceae; genus Paenibacillus; species Paenibacillus rhizoryzae. Next base: position 483,903 of record NZ_JCAALT010000004.1, read on the forward strand.
AAATGGATTAAAGGAACATAGAGAAATTGCGTACCGTTATGAAGCACGAGAATATCTTGACCTATATCAATCAATTTGCCGCGAATAGGAATTGTTTTTCCCGAAATATCAAGCTCGACATAACGGTCTAATAAAGGGTGACGATGTTTCATGAAAATCGACCTCCTTTCATCCTATTAATTGCGTTCATGCATATAGACAAAGTAGACTGGCAAGCAGTCCTGCCGGGATGACAACTTCATTCGATCGGCACCCCTAGGCCGGATCCATAGGAAGAACCCAGCCGGGCTGCCACGACAACCTTAATGCCAAATCGTTAACAGCTGTCATTCGACAATCGATTCGTGTTAAGTATGCCATTTCATGCTGCAGGCTTAATCCGTTAGTAACATAGATACGATCTCTGCTGCCGACGTGTCTCGTAGATTTAAACAACGCGATAGGTCGAGATACGTCTAGGTATTTGTGTGCGGTAATTAAGATACAGCAGCCCTGATAGAATGAGTGCATCCGGATAAATAGATGAACAGATGAATGGCATTTGTAAACCTAGTGATGCATGAAAACGAGAGGCACAGCAAGGCTGCTGCCGGGGCTGGCAGAATTCGTTAGCCCCGGCTTGCAATCAGCCTTATTTACCACCATAGTAGCCGGTTTTTTTGTTGCCTTTTTTACCAGCTTTCTTCGTTGCGTTGTTGCGTCCGGAACGATTACCGCCGCTGCCGCCGCTTCCACCGCTACCGCCACTTCCGCCGCTGCCGCCGCTGCCGCCGCTGCTTTTGTTGTTGCCGCCGCTGCCGCTGCCGCTGCTGCCTTTGCTGCCATTGCTGCCTTTGCTGCCTTTGCTGCCGCCGCTTGCGTAAATACCAGCTGTTTTAACCGTTTTGATGTGGTACAACGGAATTTGCACCAATTCAGGTCCAACTACGAGGAGCAATGCATCGTTGCCGACGCCAGCTACGAAACCTTCGATACGTTCCGGACCGCCCCAGTTAATTTGAACGAATTTTTTAGTCAGATCACGAAGTACGCCTACAAAGCTGCCAGCTTCAATAAATTTAGCATGGGAAAGACCTGTGGAGCCGCCAGGAAGATCTGTAATACTTTTTACGTGAGATGTGCTGACGTAAACTACGCCTCCTGTTGTTTTCAGAACCAGATAACCTTGTCTCACAGCGAGCAAACGACCTTCCAGCGATTCCGGACCGCCTCGGTTGATTTTAACCATCATACCTACTTGAGCATCCAAGAAATTGTGACCTCCCGATTGTTGACTTTTTTGACTCTTGTGGCTGTTGTTGTTGTTGTTGTTGTTGTTGTTGTTGTTGCAGCATGAGTTTGTTCCTACCGCTTGAAATCCACTTTTCATGTTGCTTCTGACATCCATACCAAAATCCCTCCGTAATTAATAGATTTTGACCTGTACCACGCAGACCACCGGCGCAAATACGTTACGATCACGACTACCAAAATACCGGTTCATCCATCTCGCTTCGACATTCATCCCTCCATTACTTGCCCCGGTGAAATCTATCATGGGAGACAATTTATAATGTATTTATATGTATCCCATATGGGAGCGGTACTAGATTGATATCTATTTTCTATAAGATTAAGCATATAACCCAGTGCGATTACTAGATTCGCGACATAGCTTGTATAGAATCTATTAAAAGGAGATGAATTCTCAATTGTCTAACAACAACAATAAATCGACAAAAGGAAGCAACGGCTCTCGTGGCTCCCACGGCACTGGCGGTACTCAAGGTTCCCGCGGCTCCAACGGTTCGCGCGGTTCTAACGGTTCTCATGGTTCGCATGGCTCCCATGGCACCGGCGGTACTCAAGGCTCCCGCGGCTCCAACGGTTCTCGCGGTTCTAACGGTTCTCATGGTTCGCATGGCTCCCATGGCACCGGCGGTACTCAAGGCTCCCGTGGTTCTAACGGCTCCAATGGTAATAATGCTTCGCGCGGTTCCCAGGGTACTGGCGGTACTCAAGGCTCCAATGGTTCTTGCGGTTGGCCAGGCGTAGAGCCAACACAAGATACGAACGGCTCCTGGGGCTATTCTTATGCGTTGCTGCTTGGTCCAGTAGCGGTTAACTCGCGTGGCTCCAACGGTTCCCGTGGCTCCCAAGGTTCACAAGGTTCTCGCGGCTCCAACGGTTCTCGCGGTTCCCAAGGGTCCCGTGGCTCCCAAGGCTCCCGTGGCTCCCAAGGGTCTCGCGGCTCCCAAGGGTCCCGTGGCTCCCAAGGCTCCCGCGGCTCCCAAGGTTCTCGCGGTTCCCAAGGGTCCCGTGGCTCCCATGGCTCCCAAGGTTCCCGCGGTTCTCAAGGCTCCCGTGGCTCCCAAGGTTCCCGCGGCTCCAACGGTTCCAACGGTTCCCGTGGCAGATAATCTGTGACCAATAGACATCTACCCGCATAGTGTAAATAAGCTGAAGCCTATCGAATGCGATAGGCTTTATCTTTTGCCTAAGGAGATGGTCTAATGTCCGGGGAAGGACTGCCTACTCGAAAAATAACGATCAACAACGAGGATTTGAAGAGGCTGGAATCCAATGTATGGAGCAATGAATTTGCTCCCGTCAAGCTGGAGATGAACGGAAAGACGATAGATGCACAGCTGCGATTCCGCGGCGGTCACACCCGAAATTATCCGAAGAAGTCCTACGAAATTCATTATGGAAATAATCAAATTTTGCATTGGAATGCGGAAGTCGATGATCCTTCTATGATTCGTAATGCGCTCTCCTTCCATTTCTTCAATATGATCAACGTTCCCTCGCCAAGAACCAGACATATGTGGCTGGAATGGAACGGCTACCCGCACGGCGTTTATTTGGAAATCGAATCGGTTGATGATACGTTCTTTCGAAGAAGAAACATCGGCTCGCAAGCCCTCATCTACGCGGTCAACGATAAAGCGAACTTCGGCCTCTACGATTCGGAAACCGGCGAGTTGAAAGAATCGCTCTTCGACGGCTACCGGGTTATGAAAGGCTCCGATGAAACGAAGACAAAGCTCGTCAAGTTCGTGAAACGGATTAACAACCCCGCGAACTCATCCTTAAAGAGCTACCTGGCGTATCGGCTTGATACCTACTTATATTTGAAATGGCTGGCTGGTGCTGTTTTGACAGGCAATTATGACGGTTTTGATCAGAACTACGCTCTCTACGAGCATACGAAAACCGGCAAGTACCGCATTATTCCGTGGGATTATGAGGGGACATGGGGCCGCAACTGCTATGGGAGACTGTGCGGCAGCGATTTAGTGGAAGTGAGAGGATACAATACACTGACCCGGAAGATATTGTCCTATAAATCGCACAGACAAACCTACCGTAAAATTCTATCCAATTTACTCGCGAGCAAATTTACGGTCAAAACGATTGAACCGATCATCGCCGATATGTACGAGAATTTGAGACCCGCCATCCGAGATGATTTCACGCGAAAATGGCCCTTATACGCTTTCGATGATGAGCCGCAATTGTTTATCAGCTATATCGAAGAACGCAGGGCCATTGTGCAAGATGAGCTTAATAATTGGGTGGATTAGGCAGAATGATCTGCTAAGAAGCTTAGCTTTGTTGCAGCATTCTGCTGCTAAAACAATCCCATACTTAGGTATCGCTCGCCGCTGTCCGGGGCGATGCAAAGTACACGCCCGCCATCTCCAATTCGGCGGGCTTCCGCCATTGCCGTCCAAACGGCAGCTCCCGAGGAAGGACCGAGGAGCAGCCCTTCTTGGCGGGCTAAACGACGCATCGTTTCGATGGCGTCTTCATCGGATACCTGCACGATTTTATCGTAGATGGATGTATTCAGAATGGCAGGTACAAATCCAGGGCTGGTGCCGACGAGCTTATGCGGGCCCGGCTTACCCCCAGACAATACTGGCGATCCCAGGGGTTCCACTACTGCAACATAAAGTCCGGGTATCGCAGCCTTCAGCGCCTCGCCGGTTCCCGTAATCGTGCCGCCGGTTCCTGCCGTTGCCACGAAGACGTCGAGACGGCCTTCGGTTTGGCGAATGATTTCCTGTGCGGTGGTCCTGCGATGAATGGCCGGATTCGCCGGATTCTCGAACTGATTCGGAATATAACTTCCCGGACGTTCTGCCTGCAGCTCGAAAGCTCGCTTGATCGCTCCCGGCATGCGTTCTGCAGCCGGTGTTAGTTCAACCTCGGCGCCATAGGCCTTCAGCAGTCCGATTCGCTCCTTCGTCATGTTATCCGGCATAACGAGAATAAGCTTATACCCTCTCGCCGCTGCATTCATAGCAAGGCCAATACCGGTATTGCCGCTGGTCGGCTCGATGATCGTCGAACCTGGTTTCAGAACGCCACTAGCTTCCCCTGCTTCAATGAGCGCGAAAGCCGCACGATCCTTCACGCTTCCGCTCGGATTGAATCGCTCCAGCTTCACCAGCACTTCCGCCGCACCCGGCTCCTTCAGCCTGCGAAGCGCAACAACCGGCGTATCGCCGATCAGCTCGGTCACATTATTTACAATACGGGGCATACGCAGCCCTACCTTCCATTGTCAGCCTCGCGACGAGGCTCGTTCATGATTGCCATTCACCCTCCCCAGCACAGAACGCATCAGCCACCAGCCCACAACCGGAAAGGCACCTACGATCAGCATTAGTGATGGAACAACATAAGGGGAACGGTTAATATACGGTAAAATAAGCAAATACGAGGTCACTCCGATGATCCGTCCAACGGTCAAACCGGCCTCACGAAGAATGACATACTCCTCCCGCTGGCGCGCGCTGTCCTCATCACTGCCGATGAGATCAAATACAGCCGAGGTCATCGGGATGATATATAACGGCATGAAGAGCGCCGTACCCAGTCCCCAGATTAGAAGCGTTCGATAGCTAATCGGCCAGAACAATACGCCTATAACAGCCGTAATCGAGACGGATCCAATCAGCATCGCCAATCGCCTTCGGTTCGGCTTCAATATGCGTCCGATCAGCCAGAAGCTCACTAATGCGACTAGCGAGGTAATCAGCGAGAAGTTGCCGAGTTTGCCTTCATTCTTCGTTGCGATGTAGACAAGCAGGCCAATCAAGAACATAAATACGCCTTCGCGCACCCCTTGCGAAATAATCGAGGGAACCGCATAACGCCAAGGATTGCCTCGCTCCTTGAGCACCCGAAATCCTTGGAACCACTCGTATTTCCCACTTGTTTCACGCTTCTTCAGCCAGAAGCTTAGTACCACGGCAACAGCAAAGATAATCGAGGATACGGTGAATATAATGCTGTATCCCCTTTCCCCGCTGTTTGCCGTAATCAGCCAGCCCGATATCCATGGCGCAATGATACCAGCGCCTGAGCCAAGCAGACCTGCCCAGCCATTAAAGCGGTCCCGATTGCCGGGCTCCGTAATTTCGAAATAAACAACATTAAACGCGAGCCAGAAACAGCCATTGCCAATGCCAATCAACATGCCAAGCGGGACAACATACGTGATCGCCGACTTCCCCAGCATTAATACGACAAAATAGAAAACTCCGGACAGCGCGACGCCGAGCCGGAGGCTGTTCATTTTGTTATGCTCCTTTACCCACTTGCCGGCCAGCCAGAACGTCAGTCCGCTTACAATAAACTGCGTAAAATTAAACCAGCCGATCAGAGCGAAGGATTGGCTCGCTTTCCATAGATAAACCGGCAGAAACGTACCGGATAACGCATTCGCTGTTCCAAGCAGCGCTTGGACGGCGAGCAGCAATATCGCTTGGCTGTCCAAAGCCGTGCTATTCGAGTCACGTTTGCTGCCTCCGCCTGATACAGTCCGCAGCTTCTCCCGGGATTTTCCCGCGAACCAGCGTGATTGCACAGCATGTTTGCCTTGCTCCAACAGAATCCCTCCCGCCTGCTGCATGGTGCTGCAGCTTTCTAGGCGTAAGTTGCCCCCATTAGAGACCTAACATGCCGGAATAGGCTGAATTACAATAAGTTTCCAATTCTTCTTGCCAGTTGTTCTAGTCTTCCAGATCGACAGCTTTGGTCAGCAGCTGAACCAAACGCTCCTGATCTTGCACGGACAGACGGTTCTGAGTATGGAAGCAGGACGGGCATACATAGAGCTGCAGCTGGAACGGCGTCGAAACAATTGTTTCTCCGAGCGCTGCAGGCGTTCTTGGCTTGAACTGCTCCTGCGTGATGATTTGGGTACCGGCCTCTAGCATAAACTCGCGGCAGGACGGACATTCCGGTGCTTCCAGCTGTTCATCCAGAATACGCGCCATCGTTTCTTCAAGCGCAAGCTGGTCGCGGTTATAAGGCCTTAGATCCGACAGATCACGGGTTTCATCTTCGTCCCAGCCGTCATCCTCGTCCAGATCCACTTCCTCTTCCAGTTCCTCGTCTGGTTCTGCTCCGCCAAGCGTCAGCGTCCGGTAGCCGGACAATTCATTGTCGCAGTGCGGGCAATTCCGCTCCGGTCCGATTTCTTCATCCCATACAATTTCAGTGTGGCACCATGGACAGATTGGCTGCTCATCATGTTTATCGCTCATGCCGATTCCTTCTTTCTATTTCGCAATTATTGTAGTAAGTAAAAAACGCCAAAAATAACAAATAAAGCCGCTAATGCAAATAAAGTTCCCCATAAATATTTCATCGGTCGAGCCTCCGAGCCGTTAATGAGTTTCATGTTCAATCATGAGTGATGCTAGTGTTGACGTTGTCGTGTTAGGCAATCGTGGCACCGATGACGTAAGAAAGCGAAACAGAAATAATCATGGCAATAAACCCAACCGCCCGATTGTCCTTCTCGATCTCTTCATCAATTCGAAATACAGGTGTCAAAAATTCGAATAAAAAATAAGCGGCAATAAGCAGTGCGAACCCATAAGTCGCCCACACCAAGCTATGATACACGCCTTCATTAGCTTCAATGGAGAAGCGGAACAGGTTGCAGATCCCGAAGATTTTGCCCCCCGTCGCCATCGCCACAGCCAGATTGCCGCGTTTAATTTCCTGCCAGCATTTATAACGGGTAACAAATTCAAAGAAATACAGGAAAACAAGCAGTGCCAGCACCGTCACCGAAACATAAGCAAGCGAGGCTGCAAAATGATTGCTGAGCAATTCGTCGATTTCTTGTTCCATCTCGAAGTCCCACCCGCCTTACTTAAGTTCCGCTACCGTTACGCCAGAGCCGCCTTCACCATATTTACCAAGGCGATAGCTCTTCACATGCTTATGTCTGCGAAGGAAATCGCTGATGCCTGAACGCAAGATGCCTGTTCCGTTGCCGTGAATAATATAAACCTGCCCAAACCCGGCCAAGAACGATTCGTCGAGGAATCGGTCGACCTCCAGCATCGCTTCTTCCAAGTTCGTACCGCGCAAATCAAGCTCGGAGCGAACATTCTCGTCGCGTGTCCGCTTGAGACTTGCTGCGATCTTCGGCTGTTGCGTCTTGCCGGTCTCCGCCCGCTTCATAAGCTCCAAATCGCTAAGCGCCACTTTCATCTTAAGAATGCCAAGCTGCACAAGGGCTTCGTTGCCGTTAACCTCTACAACATGACCTCGCTGACCGAGGCTGTACACCGTCACCTCATCGCCGCTCTCAATCCGCTGCGGTTTATTCGACTTGGTCTGTGCGCCTTTCGCCGACTTGCTCTTCTCAGGCGTTGCTTCATCAAGTTTACGACGCGCTTCAGTCAGTTTATGATCTTTAACTGCCGCTCCTTCTTCTTGAGCTAATTTACGCAGATCGGCAATAATTTGCTCGGCCTCACGTTTTGCCTTCAGCATCACTTCACGTGCTTCGTCCTGGGCTTTTGCCAGCAGCTTCTCGCGCTGCTCTTCGAACTTCTGGCGATCGTTCTCGTGACGAGCACGTTCCATTTCAAGCTCTTTGCGAAGAGCCTCGGCAGTGTTACGCTCAGCTTCGGCTCCGATACGATTCTCCTCTAATGAAGCAATCATCGTTTCAACGCGTACATCCTCTTCGCTAACCTCGCCGCGCGCATGATCGATGATGCCGCGCTGCAGGCCAAGACGCTCGGCGATTGCGAAGGCATTGCTTCGTCCCGGCACCCCAATCAACAAACGATAGGTCGGGCTAAGTGTCGCGATATCGAACTCCATGCTCGCATTGATAACGCCTTTGCGATTATAGGCATAAGCTTTCAGTTCGCTGTAATGCGTCGTTGCAACGATACGGCAGCCGAGCTTGTGCATATGCTCCAGAATTGCGATGGCAAGTGCCGAACCTTCAGCAGGATCGGTACCCGCGCCAAGCTCATCGAGCAGAACAAGACTTTTTGGCGTCATATTTTTAAGAATGCGGATGATGTTCGTGAGATGACTGGAGAATGTACTTAGATTCTGCTCAATGCTTTGTTCATCGCCGATATCCGCATACAACGCGTCAAATACACATAACTGACTGCCGTCTTCAGCCGGAACAAACAAGCCGGACATCGCCATAAGGCTGAGCAGGCCGATTGTTTTCAAGGACACCGTTTTACCGCCCGTATTCGGGCCGGTTACGATGATGGTCGTATAATCATTGCCAAGCTCAACATCGATCGGAACGACATGTTCGCGATCAATCAGCGGATGGCGGCCGCGGCGCAGCTTGAAGTAGCCCCGATCATTCATCCGAGGCAGCGTAGCTCCCATCACGTGAGCCAGACGTGCTTTGGCAAAAGCAAAATCAAGAAGGCCTAACAATTCCAAATCAAGCAGCAAATCGTCGGCATATTCTGCCGTCAGCGCCGTTAATTTCTGAAGGATTTTCTCGATTTCGCGCTCTTCGGCCAAACGCAGCTCACGTAATTTATTGTTAAGCACGACAATTGCTTCCGGCTCAATAAACAACGTTGCCCCGGAACCGGATTGATCGTGAATAATACCGCCGAAGCTGCCGCGGTATTCTTGTTTAACCGGAATAACATAACGATCGTTTCGGATCGTTATAATGGATTCCTGCAGCATCTTCTGAACGGATGAAGAGCGAATCATGCTCTCCAGCTTCTCCCTCACGCGGCCTTCGCCGCTGCGAAGCTCTCTGCGAATGGAAGCCAGCTCTGGACTCGCGCTATCCATGACTTCCGCCTGATCATCAATACACATTAAGATCGCATCTTCCAGTGCTTTATGTTCAGTCAACTGCTCAGCCGTAGCGGCAAGCAGCGGGATGGGATGATCATCGTGCAGTCCCTGAATATGGCGCTTCAGTCGGCGGGAACCTCTTACCGTCTCTGCGATTTCGAGCAGCTCCGCCGGATTCAGCGTTCCGCCGATCCTTGAGCGCAGCAGCGAAGGTTTGATGTCGGCAATGCCTCCGAAAGGAGCGCTGCCTTTGAGACGGTCCGCTTTGTAAGCTTCATCCGTCACTTGCAGCGCATGCTTCACATCTTCTAAATCGGAGCTCGGATGAAGCGCATCCACGACTGATTTTCCAAGCGCGGTTGCGGCATGCTGTCCTAATTTATATACAATTTTGGCATAATCCAGTGTTTGTAATATTTTATTGTCCAAGCGAGAACACTCCTCTCGTTTCCTATTATAGCCGAACAACGCGGTGTATGCCACGCTCCTGAGCTTACATGAATGGCGAAAGCAAAAAAGGAAACAATACCTGTACACGAGAAGGTAAGCTTCTCCGAACACTGGCCAATGCTTTTGATCCATGCGCTTGTAAGGCGCTCAAGTGTGGTCAGGAGGCTTTTGTCAAAAAACTTTGTAGGAGGTTTTTCACTATGCATTTCCTGGGTCACGTGGTCAGATTCATTGTATCAGCGATCGTGTTAATGATTGTCGGCTATATTGTTCCTCAATTTAGCGTCGGCGGTTTCTGGAGTGCGCTCTTCCTGGCTCTTGTCATCGCGGCGTTAGGCTGGATCATCGAGGGCATCTTCGGCAAACGCGTCTCGCCGTTCGGTCGAGGCATTGTCGGCTTCTTGTGCAGCGCCCTTGTCATCTGGGTTGCACAGTTCATTGTTGGCGGCGTTTCCGTCACATGGCTGGGAGCCATTCTGGCTGCGCTCGTGATCGGGATCATCGACTTGTTTATTCCGGTCAGCACGCCTTATGAAGCAGGGCGCGAACACTAAGCCGCTGCTGAACAGCATTCAACAGATCGTCACAGTAATTTGTTTCCGGTAACGGTATACTAGAGGAGTTCATAACCATCCGATTCTTGAAGGAGCGTTCTCTAGTGAAAAAATTACTGCTCATGTCCTTTATGCTTGTTGCAGCCGTACTTGTCTTAGCCGCATGCGGTTCGAAAAGTTCCGACACTAACAATGCAGGTTCCGGCGTTGAAGAAACCGGTACAGCTGCTTCTGCAAGCATCGTAATCAAAGCTTCGCGTTTCGAGTTTGATCAGCCGGTTTATAAGATCAAGAAAGGCGAACCGACTGAAATTACGCTGGAATCCGAAGACGGCGTTCACAACATGGAAGTGCCCGACCTGAATAACCTAACGGTTAACAGCGGTAAACCGAAAGTCGTCACCATTAATGATGCAGGGGAATACGAATTCCATTGCGATATTATGTGCGGCACCGGCCATTCCAAAATGATTGCCAAAATCGTCGTCGAGTAGACCAGCTACGCTTAGCTAATTGCAAGAATAACCCGTCCAGGATGCGCTGGACGGGTTATTTTGTATTCCTGCGTATTCTAATAATTAATACACTTCATCAGGAATCCTAATGAAGGTTATTTTTAGAGCAGCTTTGAAGCATATATCGGTTTCACAGTGAGCAACATATAAAAAAGACTTATAACTCAGCTATTCCACCTGCTTATGTTGTTTGCTACGATGTTTGCAACGATAACGAAGAGGGTGGACTACATGAGAACAGTGGATGGACGAGTAGTACTGATAACAGGTGCGGGCACAGGTCTTGGCCGGGCAACGGCGATCGATTTTGCGCGTGAAGGGGCTCAAGTTGTACTCCTAGGACGGCGCCAAGGAAAGCTGGAGGAAACTGCCGCTCTCATCGAGGAAGTCCGTCCAGGCAGCAATGCTCTTGTTATTGCTTGTGATATTGCGAGCGGCGTGGCTGTGCAAGCTGCTGTCAGTCAAGCGATAGCGACGTTTGGCCGTGTAGATATTCTGATTAACAACGCTGCTGCTTTAGAGCCCGGACGAGTCATCGAGCTCACTTCCGAGGAATGGGCGACTCAAATCAGCATTAACCTGACAGGACCTTTTCTTATGACCAATGCCGTGCTGCCTTCCATGCGTCAAGCGCGTTATGGCCGAATCATTAACATCACTTCAGGCTTAGCCTCAAACGGAGCCGGCGGATACGCCGCATACAGTGCTTCCAAAGCGGGCTTGGAGTCACTCACGCGTACTACGGCGGACGAGGAGCAGGAATACGGCATTCTCGTGAATGCCTTTAATCCCGGAACCATCCGTTCCGAGATGCATGCAACCGGCAAGGACCCGCATCAAGTGACAGGTGATCTGCTTCGTTTGGCCGCATTGCCTGCCGATGGGGCGACAGGAGCAATTGTTGTTTATTAATGAAAAAGAGGGCTGTGCTGCTCGCGGGTTTCGTAGTGAAACCGGCGTACAGCATAGCCCTCTTCTTCTCTCTTCGACTAGCTGTCAGCGAGAAGTTCAATCCATTCATTGTACTCCGTCTGAAGCTTCGAGTATTCAATCTTGAGCTTACCATGCTCAATCTGAAGCTGGTCATGGGTCGCTTGCAGCTCATTAGCTGAGGCAAGAGACGCTTCCAGCTCTTCAAGCCTTAAGCTAATCTGCTTGGCTTGTGTCTTCGCCTTCTCTGCTTCTTCCTCCGTCAAGAGGAGCTGCTCCAGTAAGCCTGCTTCCGCTTCGGCATGTGCCGCAGCTTGCTGTTTGGCAAGCGTAATCTCCGAATCAGCTGCATGCACTTGATCCATCAGCTTCACATTGGCTTCGTCCGCGATCCGCTCCGCTTCAGCCATCTGCTGCCGTGCCTCGCGCATCAAGTCCGCCGCGCGATCTTCCGCCGCCTGCAGACGTTCGGCAAGCTGCTCGTTACGACCCTCTAGCTGTTTCGCTTCGCGCATAATACGCTCATGCTGCTCTTCCAGCATCAATTGCCCCAGCTGGCTTTCTTCCATTGCCTGCTGCGCTGCCTTCAGTTCGCTGCGCAGTACATCCAGCTGCTCTTCCTGCTGCTGAAGCGCTGCGCTGCGGCGGCTTTCCTTCTGCTGCTGATCGGCTAGCCACTGCTCCGCTTGTTCAGCTCTGCTCTCATGTTCACGCAGCTCTTGTTCAAGTCGTGCCACCTTGGAACGAAGCGCTTCGCCCTCTTCTGCCGCTTCCAGCTCAAGCAGCTCGGCCTTCTCTTGCTCCTCGGCAAGCTGATCTTGCATCGAGCGAAGCTCCTTGCGCATTTCGGCAAGCTGAGCAGCGAGCTCATCGCGCTCTTGCTGCCATGCACTCTCGCGGTTCTGCTGCTCCGCTTGGAGCGAGAGATAGCGGCTTTCCGCTTCTAAACGGCTAGCTTCAAGCTCTCGCTTGTAGGCTGCCGTGATGGAAGCCGCTTCCGCTTCGCCTTCTTGAATCGCCTGATCAAGCAGCAGCTGTGCGGTAGCTCGCTCTTGCTCGAGCAGTGCAGCTGCATTAGCTTGCTCCCGCTCCAAGAACGCGGCTGCTTCCGCTTGCGCCTGTTCGAGCTCTTCGCGAGCAGCTTGGCTCTGTTGTACCAGCTTCGCCTCAGTTGCAGCGGCGTGCTCCGCGGCACGCTCGGCCTCGCCGCGCATCCGTTCTAAGCGCTCGCGAGCAACCTGTCGAATGCGTTCCACATCGGCCTCCGCAGCGATACGCACCTGCTCGATCCGAGCTTGCATTTCCAATCTTGTCTCTTCCAGCTGCCCGGCCGCCGCTTCTGCGGTTGCTTCCTGCAGTGACCGTTCTTTCTGCAGCTCTTCTTGATGAATGGCATGCAGCTGTTTAAGCTCAACTGCCGTATATTCCCGCTCCTGGTCAAGCTCTGCTTGCGCGGCTTCACGCACTTGCTCCAGCTGCGCTTCCATGGCGAACTTCGTGCGCTCCAGCTCTTCGCGCGCTTCGATAACGGCAAGCGACTGTGCTTCAACTTCCAGCTCCAGCGTAAGCTGCAGCTCTTCAAGCTCAAAGCGATGTGAGTCGCGTAATTGAGCAAGCTTCGCTTCTGCGGCTTCACGTTCAGCAAGCAGGTGTGCTTCTGCGGCTGCATGCTCACTTACCAGCTTCGCTTCCACTGCTTCTAGCTCACTAGCCAGCTTCGCAACTGCTGCATCGCGTTCAGCAAGCAGGTGTGCTTCTGCGGCTGCGTGCTCACTTGCCAGCTTCGCTTCCACTGCTTCAAGTTCGCTAGCCAGTGCAGCTGCTGCTGACTCACGTTCAGCTTGCAGATTCGCTTCTGCGGCTGCGCGCTCACTTGCCAGCTTCGCTTCCACTGCTTCGAGTTCGCTAGTCAGCACGGCTTCCATTGCTTCAAGTTCACTGGCCAGCTTAGCTGCGGCTGCCTCGCGTTCAGCTTGCAGATTCGCTTCTGCGGCTGCGCGCTCACTTGCCAGCTTCGCTTCCACTGCCTCGAGATCGCTAGTCAGCGCGGCTTCCATTGCTTCAAGTTCACTGGCCAGCTTAGCTGCGGCTGCCTCGCGTTCAGCTTGCAGATTCGCCTCTGCGGCTGCGCGCTCACTTGCCAGTTTCGCTTCTGCCGCTTGAATCGTTTGCTCCATCCGGCCTTGCAATGTCGAGCTGACCAGCTCCAGCTCTTCATGAGCTGCTTCCTGCTCACGATCGAACTCTTCCTGCAATTGCTCAAGTGCTTTGCGCGATTCTGCTCTAACTGCTTCCAGTTCGGCTGCGAGCTCTGTGCTTACGCGCTCCAACTCCGCTTGTGAAGCGGCTAGCTCACTTTCACGTTCAGCGGTGAGTTCCACCCAAACCCGCTCAAGCTCTGCTTGCGATGCATCCAGTTCACGTGCATGCTGCGCTTCCAGCTCTGTTCTCACGTGCGTAAACTCAGCGCGTGCCGCTTCCAGCTCACTTGTTAATTTCGCTGCCCATTCCGCAGTCACGCGTGTAAGTTCCTCTTGCGCTGCTTCCTGCTCAAACGAAATCTCTGCCTGAAGTTCCGCTCTTGTACGTTCAAGCTCCTCCAGAGAAGCGACTTGCTCGCTTTCTAGTTTAGCGGTCAATTCCTGTTGAACTCGGGCCAGCTCCGACTGAGCAGCAGCTTGCTCGCTTTCTAGTTTCGCGCTCAGCTCCTGATGAATACGAGCCAGCTCCGCTTGGGCTGCTGCTTGCTCACTATCCAGCTTCGCAGTCAGTTCCTGCTGAACTCGTTCCAGCTCTGCTTGAGCTGCGACTTGCTCGCTTTCACGCTCTTCTTGCAGTAAAGCCAGCTCGAAACGCGCTGTCTCTTGTATTTCATCGCGTTCAGCAACTAGCTCCGCTCTTAAACGCTCCAGCTCAGCACGCGCTTCCGCTTGCCCACGCGCAAGCTCCGCTTTCAATCGCTCGATCTCCGCTCGCGAAGCCTCTTGCTCGCTTTCGCGCTCCGCCTGCACGCGCAATTGCTCCGCCTGCGCGGCTTCCTGCTCGCTCGCCAGCTTCGCTTCCGCTGCGCTGATCGCTTGCTCCAAGCGCCCCTGCAGCATCGCGCTTGTCTGCTCCAGCTCCTCGCGCGCCGCCTCGATCGCCGCTTCCGCCTCTTCCTGCTCCGCGACTAGCGCTGCCTCCGCACTCGCTCGCTCCGCGACTAGCGCCGCTTCCGCATCCGCTCGCACCGCGGCCAGCGTCGCCTCCGCACTTGCTCGCTCCGCGGCCAGCGCCGCCTCCGCATCCGCTCGCACCGCGGCCAGCGTCGCCTCCGCACTCGCTCGCTCCGCGGCAAGCGCCGTCTCCGCACTCGCTCGCTCCGCGACTAGCGCCGCCTCCGCATCCGCTCGCACCGCGGCCAGCGCCGCTTCCGCGCTCGCTCGCTCCGCAGCCAGCGCCGCCTCCGCGCTCGCTCGTTCCGCCTCCAGCGTCGCTTCCGCACTCGCCAGCGCTGCCACCAGCGCCGCCTCCGCACTCGCCAGCGCCGCATCCGAGCTCACCCGCTCAGCGTCGAGCTGACCGTGCAGCGTATCCACGATCAGCTTAACCTGCTCCAGCTCCGCTACGGCCGCTTTACGGCGCTCCTCGGTTTCGTGCATCCGTTCATTTTCGACGCGCAATCTAAAAACATCTTCAGCCATATGTACTGCAGCAAGCATAGCGATCTTAGGCACATCCAGTCGTGGATAGCCCTTAGCCAGCTTATTCATATTCTCGTCAACAAGCGCTGCAATGCGCTTGATATAGTCAGGGTTATTGTGACCAGCTAATTTGAATTGGTTTCCAAATATATCAACAGTTACACGTGTCCGATCGGCAGCGTTCATGAGGGCATGTCCTCCTATAGGTTCAAGGGTGAAAAATGAGTTCAATGCGACAATCGTTGCCTTCTTCCACTTCTAAAGCATTCCGGGCAAGCCTTGCTGTACAAGCTTTTCCATGCCGATAATCCAGCAAAATAGAATAAAGCCGCACCGAGATTTGTTCGCAAGGAACTAATTCGATGCGGCAAAGGTCAACTCCTGCCTATTTACGCAATTCCGCTGCAAAAGATTGTTCCAATTTTGTTACAACCTCTGCATGACGCTCTGTTACTTCTTCATCCGTCAAAGTACGCTCCGCATGACGGTATACGAGTGAAAGCGCGACGCTCTTCTTATCAGCGCCCAGCTTCTCTCCGGTAAAGATATCAAAGATACGAACCGACTCCAGCAACGCGCCTGCTGTCTCTTGAACGGCATCGATCAGCTTGCCTGCCGCCACGTCGCGGCTGAGCACGACTGCGATATCACGTTCCATAGCCGGGTAACGAGGCAGAGCCTTATATACGATGTCAAAATCAGCAGCGGCATAAAGCGGTGCCAGCTCGATTTCGAGCACATACGTATCAGCCAGATCATGATCAATCTGAGTAGTCGGATGCAATTGACCCAAGTAACCAATGGTTTGTGCGCCACGTTCGCCTTGGAATACAACCGCTGCCGTGCGACCCGGGTGCATATGCTCCGGCTGAGCTGCTTCATAACTAATCGAGCCGCTAACGCCCAGCACTTCTGCCAACGTTTCGAGAATGCCTTTCAGATCGTAGAAATCATAAGCTTCTGCTTTACGGTTCCATTCCGTAACATTCCGGTTGCCTGTGAGCAAGATGGCAAGGCGGTGCTTCTCGTGAGGCAAACGAGTAAGTGCCTCTTCATCCGTATGGAAGACGCTCCCGATCTCGAAGATCGCTACATCGTCGTTTTTACGATTCCGGTTGTACGCGGCAGTTTCCAGCAATTGCGGAAGCAGGCTGGTACGCAATACACTGCGGTCCTCGCTCATTGGAAGCGCCAATCGAACAGGGAACAAATCCGCTCCAGCCAGAGCCGGGAACAGCTTCGTCCGATCCGGATGGGTGAAGGAATAGCTGATTACCTCGTGAAGGCCGGCATCCGTCAGACGTTTGCGCAGCTCGCGGCGAATGGCCTGCGGCTTCGTCAATGCCCCCGGTGTTGCAGCGCCTTCGATTGCCGTCGTCGGGATATTGTCATAACCGAACAACCGCGCAACCTCTTCGATCAAATCGACATCGCGTGTGATATCGCCGCGTCTGGATGGAACACTTACAGTAAATACCCCATCAGTCGACAATTCAAACGGGAATTGCAGACGGCCAAAAATCGTTTCGATTTCGAGCTTCGCGAGTTCTGTTCCGAGGTAACGGTTGATTTTGCCGATGGATACGCTGATTACCGCATCTTTCGGCTGTTCGGTCAGTTCTTCCACGATGCCTTCAAGCACGTGGCCGCTTGCATATTTCGCCATTAGCGAAGCCGCGCGATCTAGTGCCGGAACAACGCGAGCCGGGTCAACGCCCTTCTCGAAACGCACGCTCGATTCCGAACGCAGGCCGACTTGACGCGAAGTTTTGCGAATCGTACCGCCATCAAAGCGAGCCGATTCCAGCAAAATATTTACAGTCGAAGCGGTTACTTCCGAGTTTGCGCCGCCCATAACGCCTGCAAGCGCCAACGGCTCTTGACCATTCGTGATAACCAGCATATGCGGCTCAAGCTTACGGTCTTGACCGTCAAGCGTAGTCAACACTTCGC
The DNA here is from genome assembly GCF_059686995.1 of Paenibacillus rhizoryzae. NCBI lineage: Bacteria > Bacillati > Bacillota > Bacilli > Caryophanales > Paenibacillaceae > Paenibacillus > Paenibacillus rhizoryzae. The sequence goes on from NZ_JCAALT010000004.1 coordinate 501,081, forward strand.
CTTCGTTAGCCATACGTACAACGATACGTCCGCCTTGAACTTTATCCGCATCAAAAGCATGCAGCGGTTGGCCATACTCCAGCATGACGAAGTTCGTGATATCAACTACGTTGCTGATCGGACGAATGCCGGCAGCCATCAGACGATTCTGCATCCACTGCGGCGAAGGACCGATTTTCACACCTGAAATATAACGCGCCGAGTAGTGCGAGCATTGTTCCTTCGCTTCGATGCGAACCGATACATGAGCAGAAGCTTGCTCCACCGAATCGTTCACACGGTTATCCGGCAGCTTTACGCTGCGGCCCGTCAACGCACCGATTTCATAGGCAACGCCGAGCATGCTCAGGCAGTCCGAACGGTTTGGCGTTAGATCAAGCTCCAGTACCTCATCGTCGATACCGAGCACATCCAGAATGGAAGCACCGATCGGCGTACCTTCCGGCAGCACGAGGATACCTTCTTGTTGTTCTTTAGGCAGAAGCTTCTCGTTAAGGCCAAGCTCCTTCGCGGAACAGATCATGCCTTGGGATTCAACCCCGCGCAGCTTTGCACGTTTAATCGCAAAATCCCCTGGCAATACAGCGCCGATCGTCGCAACCGGAACCAGCTGACCTGCAGCTACGTTCTTTGCGCCGCACACGATTTGCAGCACTTCCGGGCCGCCTACATCGAGCGTACAAACGCTCAGTTTATCAGCATCGGGATGCTTTTCGCGTGTCAGCACATGGCCGACAACTACACCTGTAACCCCTTTATTGCGGGACTCAACGACATCGATTTCAATGCCTCCGCTTGTCATGAGCTCTGCCAGCTGATCGCCGGTATAGCCGTTTAACTCGATATATTCGCTCAACCATTTATAAGATACGTTCATAATAGTAGTCGCCTCCTTCTCACATTCGGACAAACTGGCTTAGGAAGCGCAGATCGTTCGTATAAAAATGACGGATGTCATCGATGCCGTATTTCAGCAGTGCAATACGTTCTACGCCCATACCGAAAGCGAAGCCGCTGACTTCATTCGGATCGTAGCCGCCCATCTCAAGCACGCGCGGGTGAACCATGCCGCAGCCCAGAATCTCGAGCCAGCCGGTTTGCTTACACATCCGGCAGCCGTGGCCGCCGCATTGTACGCAAGTTACGTCAACTTCTGCGCTTGGCTCCGTGAACGGGAAGAAGCTTGGACGAAGACGGATTTGCGCTTGTTTGCCGAACATCAGCTGTACGAATTGAAGCAAGGTGCCTTTAAGATCGCTCATGCGGATGTTAGGTCCGATGACAAGTCCTTCGATTTGATTGAACTGGAACGAATGCGTCGCATCGTCATCATCTCGGCGGTACACCTTGCCCGGGCAAATGACTTTAACCGGTTTGCCATTCATGGCTTTCATGGTGCGAACCTGAACCGGCGAAGTGTGCGTACGCATAAGAATATCGTCCGTCACATAGAACGAATCTTGCATATCGCGAGCAGGGTGATCCTTCGGCAGGTTCAGCGCTTCAAAGTTGTAGTAGTCGGATTCGACCTCTGGACCTTCCGCGATCGTGTAACCGAGACCGATGAACACATCCTCGATTTCTTGCGCTACTTTATTCAAAGGATGAACCGCACCAGCGGATTGCTTCTTACCCGGCAGTGTCACGTCGATCGTTTCCGCGCGAAGACGGTTCGCCGTTTCAGCTTGCTGGAACACGGCTTGCTTGGTTTCAATGACTTCTTCAATCGCGGCGCGTACTTCATTACCGACTTGCCCGATCACCGGACGCTCTTCAGCACTCAGGGAACCCATGCCGCGGAGAATTTCCGTCAGCGCGCCTTTCTTGCCTAGGTATTTAACACGCAGATCATTCAATTGCTGCGGTCCGTCAACCTGCTGCAGCTCCTGCAGCGCCTCGGCCCGCAATGCTTCTAAACGCTCTTTCATTCCATCCAGCCCCTTCTTTAACCAAATAACCTTACTCATGTTTACAGATGTTACTCCCATTTCTGAAAACAAAAAAACGGCTCCTTCTCCCCGTAAGGGACGAAAGAACCGTGTTACCACCCTAATTCAAACTGCCGCAGCCTAGTAGTAGGCGGGGCAATTCCTCAAAGTCCGAATATCGGCCGGAACCCGGTACTCCCTACCTTGTGCGGCCTTAGGAGCCGTACACCTTCAAGAGTCTGCTCGGAAGCGAACTTCGGCAGCCTGATTTCCTAAAGACGCTCTCAATCTGCGGCGTCTTCTCCCTGTTAAGAAAGCACTGCGTACTCTTCTTCCTCATCGCGTTAACGTATATAACACCTATTATACAAAGTTTTCATACCCTTTCGCAAGGGCGGATTGCCCTCCTTGCGTTCAAGCTTTCACGCAAACCTCCGAGAGCCGAAAAGCACCCTTCCATCCCTGCACTAACCTTGGTTCCCCCTCGGTTGATGCCGAGAGTCGAATTTCACGGCTCTCAGGGGCAAAAGCGCCTACTTTCTGTGCTGAGAGTCGGAAAATCCGTCTCTCAATCACCAAACTAACTCGATTTCTCCCTCTATCGCAGCTGAGTGTTCGTTTTCGAAACTCTCAGTAGCAAAACCGCCGGCTTTCCGTGCCGAGAGTTCAATTTCGGAACTCTCAGCCACTAAACTAACCCCGTTTCTCTTTCTGCCACAGCTGAGCGTTCGTTTTCGAGACTCTCAACAGCAAAACCGCCGGCTTTCCGTGCCGAGAGTTCAATTTCGGGACTCTCAGTCACTAATCTCACACCCATAATTTCACCGCTCAGTATCGGGTACTCCACTCACTAGTAGCAGTATAGCCAGACTCTAAGAGGTTGAGCCACTTCGTAAGCGGCATATCCGCTTTCGGCTCCCATTCGGCGGTTCAACTACCATGAGAGCCGGCGCACAAAAATAGGCGGACTCACAGGCCGCTTGCGCGCCTTTGAGTCCGCCCTATTCTTAATTACGCTGTCTCTTACGAGAAACCGCGACACCAAACGCTGCTGCCGCCAGTGCTACTGCGACGATCGACAGCGTACGGTTCAGTTGATCCGAGCCGCTGTCAGCTTTTTCGTCTGTAGCATTTTCTTGCGCATCTGCAGCGCTGTTATCTGCCGCAGGTGCTGTTTCCGGCGTACCTGCATTTGCTGAGGCATCCGTCGTTGATGTGTTGCCCGTGCCTTCCGTACCCGAAGACGTTCCCGCATTCGGTTCTGAGCCTACGGAAGCATCGCTGCCGCCGCCGTGGCTATGTCCGTCACCTTCGCCGGAAGCCGCCGTCACCGTCGTTACCGATGCCGGATAATCCGCACCGTCACCGCCGACCCACTCCACAAGGGAGTTGTCGCTGTAGGTTTGGTACGCTTTCCAGACCAGCTGCTTCGCGTCATCCGCCACTTTGCCCGACACGCGGAAATCCGTAAATTCGGTTTGGCTCAATCCATCGCCTTCTGCTGTCCATGTCACAGTAGTAATCGCTTTGGTGTCCGAATTGCGCTCAAGCTCGTATTTCCAGCCTGCTTTCGGCTCGACCCGGCTAACTTTCACGCCATCCGGCACTTTCACTTTGACAACCTTCGTCGTCACGTTTTCCTTCTCGCTCGGCACGCGAACGGAGAACACCTCATAGCTGCCTTGTGCCGCTTCACTCGGCTGTACGGTGACATGAGCGCTCGCGATTCCTGCAAACAGGAACATCGAGAGCAGCGTCGTGCTTAGTACAGACCATTTCTTCATCTTCATCATTGGGGCATCCTCCTGCTCGAATCATATAAAAGCAGTATAGCCTAGATAAGGCCGACTGCCATGACTCGTTCGAGCTATACGATTGTTACAAGTTTATGTCTGGGCTTGTCAGTTACGTGCTACTCCTTGGCAAGCCCCTTCTCCAGCGCGTACCGGGTGAGCTGAACCCGATTCTCAAGATGCAGCTTTTGCAAAATATTTTTCAAATGATTTTTTACCGTATGCTCGGAAATGCCGAAGCTCTCCGCAATTTGCCGGTTGGACCCGCCGAACGCCACTCGCTCCAACACCTCGCGTTCCCGCTGCGTTAACGCCGTGTGCGCTGCACCTTGCTCCGACACCACGGCATTGTCGCTCCGCGCGACCTCAGCGGCAGCAGCTTTCCCGCCGCCTGCCTGACCCGAACTTCCCCCGTTAAACTCCTGCAGCATGCGAAAAGCAAGCTCTTTGGACAATGGCGCTTCATCTACGGCGACAGCACGCAAATACTCCAGCCATGCCGATGGCGACAGATTCTTCAGCAGATAGCCCTGCGCCCCGCGTTTGATCGCTTCGAACAGGTCGGAAATATCGTCCGAAACGGTCACCATGATGATCTTGATGCGCGGATCGATCGTCTTGATGCGCTGCGTCGCTTCCATGCCGTTCATCACCGGCATATTGATGTCCATCAGCACCAAATCCGGCACCAGTGACGCCGCAAGCATGACCGCCTGCTCCCCATTCGACGCTTCTCCTACTATTGTAAAGGAAGCGTCGCCGCTGAGGATGTCGCGCATCCCTTCCCGTCCGTGCGGATGGTCGTCGACAATTAGCACCGTTATCTGTGTTTCGCTCACGTCAGCGCTCCGCCTCCTTCTTCACTTCAACAATAGTGCCCTTAGCGGGAAGCTCGTCTTCTGCAGCTCTAACCCGCACTTGAAACTGCCAGCCCATCGACTTGGCACGATCCTGCATCATCCGAATGCCGTACCGCCCCTTTGCCATGAGCTGAGCCGGCTCAGCGCCTATCCCGTCATCCTCGATAGTGCAGCGAAAACCGCTTCCGCCACTCGAGTCAGGCAACGCATGCACCGCCAACCATGTGGCATTCGCATGCTTGCGCACATTCAGCATCGCCTCGCGAACGATTGCGAGCAGCTCCACCTTCTCCTTGCTGCTTAGTTTCCCTTCGGACAGCTGCCAATTCAGTTCCACCACAAGACCGCCGCGCCGCAACTCCTCGGCCATTTCCCGAACCGCCTGCATCCACTGCACGTCGGTTTTGGAAGGCTCGCTGCGAAGCGAAGCGATCGACTGCCGCACATCTTCATAGACATGCCGCACCGTGCGGCGGAGCTGCTGCGCCGTCTCCATTACCGCTTCATTATCCTTCGCCTGCTCCAGCCTATCCAGCTTCACGGACAAAAGGAAGAGCGACTGCGAGATACCGTCATGCAGCTCCCGGGCAAGCTGCTCTCGTTCCATGAAAGCGGCCTTAGCCGCTTTCGCCTGCTGCAGCGACTCGTTAGTGGACTCCAGCATGCGAAATAACTTAATTAAAAGCGTAGCTGTTACCGTCATTACGATCACCGGAGCAAGCGCATTGCCGAGATCCATCGAAACGTAAGGCAGTAGAAAGGTATGCCGCAAATATTCCCACAGCGCGATCGTTAAGGTCGGCGTCCACAAAATGAACCATTTTATTCGGTTATAAGTCATTTTGCCACCTTCCGCCTCTATTAATAATTCCGGAACTCAACCTTCTGCACTTGCTCGTTATCGTCTTTATCCAACACGCGAATCTCGGCCTGCCAACGGCCTGCGAATGGTACGAATGGGCCTTCTGCTTTGTATGCAGCCTTTACGTAGCCGTCAAAGGAAGTAATTTCAGTATCTTCGAAAAGCTCAATCGGCACCTGAATCGGGCCGAGCTCCTTCTTCTGATTCAGTGCATACAAGCGCATTGTAACGGATTTCGGCGCGCCTACCGCATCCGGCAGCCATACCTTCACGATAAACTGGTTATCGCCCGGCTTATTCGGCGTTACGCGCAGGGACAGATGCATGGTGTCACCCATTTTGTGATAAACGACCGGTTCATTCGCCGGCAGCGGACTTATATAGGTAAAGAGTGCGGCCGCCACTATGATCAGCGCCATCAGCCCGGCATCTATCCGAAGCAGCACGTTTGTCGGCAGATCGCCTCTGCGTACACGTAGATGAAGAATGCCGCCAACGATTAACACGAGCAGAACAAGTCCTGTTTTGACCAGTAAGATCGTTCCCCATGCCGTGTAGAACAGGTAGGCAAGTGAAGGCAGGAACAGCAGCGTCATGCCAATTCCCGACAGGATAAGAAGTGCAAGCGACAGCAGCGCCGCTCTGGAGAACAAGACGGCGAAACGTCCGGCTTCCTTGCGATCCACCTGCCAAAGTACACCTAGCAGGATCAATCCGCCTACCCAGATCGCAGCAGCAGCCAAATGGACGAAATCAAACATGACCGAAGCGATTTTCGGAGAGAAAACCGCTGCATGACCGCTCCAGCTCTCAAGGGCAAGAATAAGTAATGCCCAAATGGTCTTCAAAATGGCAGGGAAACGGACGATGATAAATCCTAGGAGTACAAGGACCAGCAGCGCGATCCATTCGCGTCCGATGTTCGTCTGCAAGAAGAGCTTGCTGTATTCATCTCTCGGATAACCGGTCAATATCTCACGGGCATGGACAAAAATATACACAAGCGAACCAACCAGCAGTGTCCGCATCGCGATCTGTTCCCATTTTCGCTGCATGTCGGGCAGCAGTTTGCCGCGACCTCGCGTCAGCAATGGCCATAGCATGAGTCCCGCTGCCCAGAGCAGCGAACCATAATAAACGATACGGGCTGCGTAAATAATAAATTGTCCTGTCGTCAGCTGCGTAGAGGCGCTGTGTCCTTCGTGACCGAGCTCCTTGTGGGGATCAAATGTGGCTGCATCCACCCCCTCCTGAGGATTTCCTACAATAAAGACGTAAGATCCGCTAATGGGATGGCCGTCCTCGGAAATGACAGAATAAGACACGGTGTACACGCCTTCGCCAAGCGATGGAAGCGGCAGTGACAGCGAAGTATGATCCTTGCTTGCTTGCGCGCTTTCGCTCGTAACAGGTCGTGATTTGGAATCGAGTACTTCTATGGAGCCTACTTTAGCTTCGATGGATTCGTTAAAACGCAGCTCAACCGTCTTCGGGCTTTGCTCATATTTGAAGTTAGCCTCTGGTGTGGAGCGTTCAAGCTCAGCGTGTGCGGAAGCCAAGCCCGGGATGCCGATCAGGAGGAGGCACATCCAGATGCACAGGACGATGGCTTGAATTGCGGAATGGGATTTATATCGAATACGGCGGTTCATGATGTCGTGTAGTCACGTCCTCTCTTTATATATGAACAATAAACTCAGAATAAGTGTACTAAAGCTGATGGGCGAACACCAACGAAAAATCCAAACGTTGTTTGAACATCTTTTCACGGTTGGGAACGGCCCATCTTTATCCCTATTATTGTCACCACACAGCCCCTACAGTTAGTGCTATAATTAGTGTCCGCAATTAATATAGTACTCACTTTTTTATATTAGCTTCGTTTATAGAATTAGCTGTCCCGATCGGTAATAAATGCCGCAGCCGTACGTTTTCATGGGCTTTTCAACCCCTCAAAACAGCAGTAACGGCAAGGCCAGTTGTCGAATAGTATAACTTGACAGCCACTATATATTGGTGTAATTTAGGGTAGTACTAACAACATATTGTGTATAAGAGGTTGTCAGACGACATCCTTCGACAAGGAGTGGCTCTGCTCGTGGATATTATTAAGAGGAACGGTCAGAAAGAAGAATTGATTTTTTCAAAGCTTAAGAAAGTTATTGATTTCTCGTGTGTCGGCTATAACGACTGCGATCCGCTTGAGCTAGAAACTGCTTTGCTTCCTTATTTCCGCAACAACATTACAACCAAAGAAATTCAGCGTACACTCACACAGGTTGCGGTAGAAAAAACAAGCATCGAACAGCCGAACTGGCAGTACGTTGCAGCCAAACTTCTTGTGTACGATCTTTATAAAGAATCTGCAATCAATCGCAAATACGGCTATTTCGGCTACGGAGACTTCTACTCGCTGATTACGTATTTGACAGACAAAGGGCTTTACGGGAGCTACATATTAGAGTATTACACCCGTGATGAAATCCGTGAGCTCGGCAACTACATCGTGCCTGAACGCGACTACTTGTTCAACTACATCGGCCTCAAAACACTTGCAGACCGCTACTTGATCAAGAGCTTCAGCGGCGACGTGCTTGAGCTTCCACAAGAATTGTTCATGGGCGTAGCGATGCATCTGGCTATGAAAGAAGATGACAAGCTCGCTTGGGCACGCAAGTTCTACGATGTGCTCAGCCGTCTTCAAATGACAGTTGCTACTCCTACACTTGCAAATGCACGTAAACCGTTCCACCAGCTTTCCAGCTGCTTTATCGATACAGTGCCAGATAACCTGTGGGGCATCTACAACGTAGACTCCAGCTTCGCGCAAGTATCCAAATTCGGCGGCGGCATGGGTATCTACATCGGTAAAGTACGTAGCCGTGGCTCCAACATCCGCGGATACAAAGGCGTTGCCGGCGGCGTGGTGCCTTGGATCAAGAACTACAACAACACGGCGGTTGCCGTTGACCAGCTCGGCGTTCGTTCCGGCGCAGTCGCGGTTTACCTCGACGTATGGCATAAAGATATTTTCGACTTCCTTAATCTTAAAACAAACAACGGCGATGACCGGATGAAAGCACATGACATCTTCCCTGGTGTCTGCATTCCTGACTTGTTCATGCGCAAAGTACAAGAGCGTGACTCCTGGTTCCTGTTCGATCCTCACGAAGTACGCAGCTATATGGGCTGGGCACTTGAGGATTCATGGGGCGAAGAGTGGGAACGTCGTTACGAAGAGTGCGTGAACAACCCTGCGATCTCCCGCGATGAAGTACCGGCTATCGACATCATGAAGAAAATTCTTGCAAGCTCCTTTGAAACAGGCACACCATTCGTGTTCTACCGCGATACGGTAAACCGCGCGAACCCGAACAAACATAAAGGTATCATTTATTGTTCTAACCTTTGCACGGAAATTTGCCAGAACATGAGCCCGACTGAATATATCACAACCACTCATGAAGACGGCGTTATTACTACGCAAGTGAAAAGCGGCGACTATGTCGTGTGTAACCTCTCTTCCCTTAACCTTGGCCGTTCCAGAACGAAAGAGGAAATCGAAGAGGTTGTTACTTGCCAAATGCGGATGATGGATAACGTTATCGACCTTAACCACTACCCAATCCCGCAAGCGGAAATTACGAACCAGAAGTACCGTGCGGTCGGTCTTGGTACGAGCGGTTACCACCAATGGCTTGCCCTTAACGGCATTGCCTGGGAATCCGAAGAGCATTTGGATCGTGCTGACGAGCTATATGAGTGGATCAACTACTGCGCAATCAAAGCATCGATGGAAATCGCCAAAGAAAAAGGCGCTTACCGCGTATTTGAAGGCAGTGAATGGCACACGGGAGAATTTTTCGATTCCCGCGGTTATGATGCGCCGCACTGGCAGAAACTGAAGAAGGATGTAGCTGAGAACGGCGTCCGTAACGCATGGATGTTCGCGATTGCACCTACAGCCTCCACTTCCTTGATCGCCGGTTCCACTGCAGGTATTGACCCGATCTTCAACAAATTCTTCGTTGAAGAGAAGAAGAATGCGGTCATCCCGCAAACTGCGCCTAACCTGAACGAAGAAACGTTCTGGTTCTACAAAGAAGCGCATCACATCGATCAGCACTGGAGCATCCGCGCAGCGGGCCGCCGTCAGCGCCATATCGATCAAGCGCAATCGTTTAACCTGTACATTACGCCGGAATACACGGCGAAGGAATTTATGGATCTCTACATGGCAGCTTGGGAGAACGGCCTCAAAACCGTTTACTATTGCCGCAACAAGAGTTTGGAAGTTGAAGATTGCGTAAGCTGCAGCGCTTAAAGAGAATGTTGAAAAAACGTGCCCTGCGGGCAGTATGGGTCTCCAATCGCTGTTGCAGCCGGATTACTTTTTAACAATAAACCATTCTATGGTTGTAATCCGGCTTGCAAAGGCGACCGCTAACGCTTTTCCGACTCCATACTACCCTCCGGGCACCTTTTCAACGTGATCTTTTGCTTGCAGCTTATTTTAGGAACGAATAGAAGGAGGCAGCCCATTTAATGGACCTGCAAAAGAAGAAATTGTTCAATGAAGAAGGCGACCGCGATTGGGGCATGCGTCGCATGATTGGCGGCAATACGACCAATCTGATTGAGCTTAACAATGTGAAATATGACTGGGCAACGAAGATGTACCGTACGATGATGAATAACTTCTGGATTCCGGAAGAAATTCCACTTGCTCAGGATGCTAAAGATTACAGAAACCTGTCGCTCTCCGAGCGTAACAGCTACGATAAAATTATCAGCTTCCTTATCTTCTTGGATTCGCTTCAAACGGCTAACCTGCCGAACGTAAACGAATATATTACAGCGCCTGAGGTAAACCTGTGCTTAACGGTCCATACTTTCCAGGAAGCTGTTCACAGTCAATCCTATTCCTATATTCTAGACAGCGTGGTTTCTCCGGAAGTACGCGATCAAATTTATAACCTGTGGCGCGAGGATAAGAACCTCTTGAAGCGGAACCGGTTCATCACCGATCTCTACGAGAATTTCATTGCTAATCCGTCGTCGCAAAACCTGATCAAAACAATCATGGCGAATTATATCCTGGAAGGGATCTACTTCTACAGCGGATTCAGCTTCTTCTATGCACTTGGCCGCCAAGGCAAAATGCTCGGTACCGTCTCTGAGATCAAATATATCCAACGTGATGAATTGACTCACTTAGCGTTGTTCCAAGGTATTTTCCGTGAAGTGCGCAAAGAAAATCCGGAGCTGTTCACGCCGGTTCTTATCGAAGAGCTTCGCCAAATGATGCGCACAGCTGTTGAGCATGAGATTGAATGGGGTCAATACATCACAAACAACACCATTCCCGGCCTCACTGACGAAATCATTGAGAAGTACATTAAGTTCCTATCCAATGAACGTCTGCGCAAGCTGAATCTCGATATTCTGTATCCGGAAATCGTCGAGCATCCAATGAAATGGGTGGAAAGCTTCAGCAATATGAACGGGATGAAAACCGATTTCTTCGAGCAGAAAGTAACCAACTACAGCAAATCGTCCAACCTCAACTGGGGCGACCTGTAAGATTCAATATAAGGTATAACGGCTTTCGCCGATCTTTCGGCAGAGACTTACGTTTCATTCCGGAGAACTATAAGCTCAAGCCCTCTCCACTCGAGAGACTTGGGCTTTTTTTTCATGCTCGGTACAGTTCAGGATCTGCACGCTTCGTGATACAATAGAGAGATGGCGGGACATGCAGCGGGGAGTGAATCGAGGTTGGATGCAGGAATGCAGCAGCTTATTAGCGAGATACAGCCATTCATCCGCATCGGGCATCACTATCAGTTCCCTTATGAGCGAAACGAGTTCGAATACGGCCGCTTCGGCTATTGTTATGCCTTTCATCTCGTCGATGGGGGCAGAGGAAGTATTACGATAAACGGGCAGACGTACCCGCTGAAGAAGGGCGATCTGATCTTTTTGCCGCCGCAGCTTATGCATTCCTTCTTCACCGACCATGACAATCGATTAGCTACTTATAATTTGTATTTCGAGCTTTGGAATGAGAAGCCGCGGTCAACCGAGCATCACTTGTACTGGCATCCGGCTGATCTGCTCCCAGAACTATTAACAACCTTGCGCGCAAAGACCGCCCTTGATGCATTGCCGTATCTCTTTCATTTGCAGCATCATACCGTCTTGATGGACTTATTTCCCCATATTGTGAAGCAGCATCAACAGCAGCGCGCATATGGCGATATGGTCGCACACAGTCTGCTCAAAGCGTTTATGCTGGAGTTCATCCAGATTGCCGGCGAAAGCTGGCACAGCGACTACCGAATGGCAGCGATAATGCACCGCATCGATAAAGAGGCGCATGCAGGATCGAATTATACGAGCTGGCTGGCACAAAGCGGGCTTCAGAAAACACGCTTCCACTCCCTCTTCAAGCAGACAGCAGGCCTCTCACCGAAAGCCTATTGGAGCCGTGCGGTCATGAAGCAAGCAGCAGCCGCACTCTGGGAGAGCAACCGGACCATCACTGCAATTGCAGAGGATTTAGGCTATGCCTCTATTCATCATTTTACGAAGCAGTTTACCGCCTACTATGGGGTGTCTCCTTCGCAATATCGCAAACGCAAGGAATAAATTATATCATGCGCATACTACTACGACCTAAGTCCAGTTTCAGCACTGGACTTGCGCCCGTTCTCGAACCGTAGCGCTTCCAAGTAAACTAAAACTAGTTCATTCCGTGGAAATGGGGGGAAACCGAATATGTCCACACAAGTGTATGTCATCAATGCGGCGATGGCCGTTCTATTGCTTTTGCTGTCTCTCTTTGCAGGGCTCTCAACCGGCAGCATGGCCTTCCGGCGTACGACTCACAGTCTGCGACGCACTGCCATTCTAACGCTCGCCTTGCTTAGCTCCATGACGCTCCTGGCTATAGCCAAAATGATCATGCTGATCGCGACATATTCCTACCGCAACTGGTTTGTGCTTGATAATGCTCTGATGTTCTTCGCGCTCATCATGCTGCCGACTGCTGCCATTGCCTTCTATTCCGTCTCTCGGCTGCTCAATTTGGCTCGGCTTACCGTGAAGCACCCGGATGATGCTGTGAGCCGTACAAAGCGCCGTGCGGCGTCTGAAGTCGCGCTGGTAGTCCCGATTCAAGTTCTGGTCATCGAAGCGTTCCTGTACGCTTCCATTAACGTATTCCCGCTTGGCATGGCTTACCGGAAGCAGATGATTACGGTTGGGCTCATTATCCTAGCAGCACCATTACTGCTCATCTGGCGCCAATCCATTAGACGCAGACGAATCCACCGTGATGACGGAACGGCTGTCATTCACAAAGTAAAACGCGTGATTGTCTTTACGATGGCTTGCTTGGTGCTCGCCTTCGGTATCATCCATACGTTCAACAACGCAAAAACGCTCAGCAAGGCGACTGAGCGTAATTTATCCTTACGTATATCGATGTCGATTCCGACGCCGAACGAGTAATCGCATATGCAGGTCAGACCCGCTTGCGGGCGTAGAAGTCAGGCCAATAATCCTCCGCGATTGGCGGGCAGCCTCTCGGCGTATCCCATACATAAACCCAGCCGCTTTGTTCCGGCTGACGGATGTCGGTTACCCAAACCCGATCGTAATCGTTCACCTCTTCAATTCCCGCGAACTGTTCCAGTTCATCCATCCGTTTCAAACCTTGCTCATTCACTACAATCCACAATCCACGAACACTCGCACCGCTTGCGAAAGCTGAGGCATCACGCAGCATCGCGGGGTAAGGTCCGTAATCGACCAGCCTTCCATGAATGACACCCGGCGCAGCAGATTGAATGAAGCCTGCACAGACATGATGATTGCTATGGCCCGGCAAGAGCGAGCCATAGATGAATACCGTTGTTAGCCGATGCTGCATAGGTGAACACTCCTCTTAAGCCTCTTAAGAGCTTAAGCCGTTTGACTGCTGCGATGCCTGTACCAGTTCTCGAACAAATTTGCCGGAATCGGCTTGGTGAAGTAGAAGCCTTGCGCTTCCTCGCAGTTGCGCTCACGCAAGAACTTAATCTGTTCGTCATTCTCAACGCCTTCGGCTGTCACTTTAAGCTTTAAGTTCTTGGCCATCGTTGTAATGGTGGAGACAATAGCCGCATCGCTGCCGCCTTGCGTCAAGTCGCTGACGAAGGAGCGATCGATCTTCAGCTTATCGATTGGGAACCGTTTAAGCGAGATCAGCGAGCTGTAGCCCGTACCGAAATCATCAATGCTGATCTGTACGCCTATTTCCTTCAAGCTGGTCAGTGTATCGCTGGCGAAATCCACATCACTGGTCATACTCTCCGTAATCTCCAGCTCCAGATACTTCGGCGGCATACCCGTTTGATCCAATATGCCTTTAATGCGCTCCGCCAGCTGATGCTGTCTAAATTGACGCATCGACAGGTTCACGGACATCATCATTGGCGGTAAGCCTGCTTCCTGCCAAGCGACGTTCTGTTTGCAGGCGGCCTTGAGCACCCATTCGCCTAACTGAAGGATAAGCCCATTCTCTTCCGTAAGCGGGATAAAATCACCCGGCGGAAGCAATCCCCGCTGCGGATGATTCCAGCGTACCAATGCCTCGACGCCAATGACTTTGCCTGTGCTTAAATTTACGAGCGGCTGGTAAGCCAGCGTGAACTGCTCCTGCTCGATCGCCCGGCGCAGATCGCTCTCCAGCCTTAGACGATCATGCGATTTACGATTCATCTCCGGATCGTAGCTGGAGAATTCATTGCGATGTGCCTTGGCGCTGTACATAGCCGTATCCGCATTCTTGAGCAGTACCTCCACGCTTTCGCCATCTTGCGGAAAGAAGGAAATGCCAAGACTAATCGTAATATGATATTCCGCTTCGCCCAGCACAAACGGTGCATCGAAGAGCCCCATAAGCGCTTTAGCTCTAGTTTCTACCTGCTCGGTCTCCGCGTCTTTAATGTCCGGCATTAAGAGGACAAACTCATCCCCACCCATGCGGAACACATGATTCGATGGGCCGGCTGCCAGTCGCAGCCGCTGGGAAACGGCCTGCAGCATCTGATCCCCGAACGAATGGCCCAGCGCATCATTGAAGGTTTTGAACCTGTCGATATCCAGTAGAAATACGGCCAGCTTATGATTACTCTGCTGCGCGCGCACCAGCTCCGCACCGAGCTGTTCCTGCAGCTGGCGCCGGTTCGACAAGCCGGTAAGTTCATCGTGATACGCCAAGAAATTGATGCGTGATTCCGTCCGTTTCTGTTGTTTGAACGGCTCTTCGAGCGTGACGTAATAGATTCCCTTCATCAGGAAGTAGAAACCGGCCAATTTATATACATGCCCCAGGAGCATATCCGTGTCCACGCTGCCAGGGCTTAGGATGAACTGTAAATTGGCAAACAAGAAGAAAACAAGCGATTGTATAATAGTTAGCAGCGCTTGAGGCCGCTCATTGCGATTCAGGTAAAGCACCATGCCGATCGTACTCAGGTAAGAGAAGATGATGACGAAATAAACAAGTACTTTCAACAGCTTGAGCGAATCACCCGTGAGCACGGCAATGTTGGCCCGATCAGCCAAGGCAAAGTAGGCGAATCCGATTACAGTTGCAGATCCGAGTGATATCAACACGGCCGGAAGCCGTTTCCTTGCCGAAACGGGTGCATCATTCTTGCGGAAGATGATAAACAACCCGACTGAACCTATGAACTGGGCAGACATGGAGAACAAAGCGGATAAATTAGTTTCCCCAACGCGATGGAAGAACGGCATACCCTCTGCAGTAAGTCCGTGAAGCATATCGAACACGCCTACAGCACCGAATAATGCAGCCGTATAGAGCCGATGCTTCGATAAAGACTTGACGAAGAACAGCCAACCTAACACCAGCATGGTGAAGCTCACAGCATAACTATTAAATTCGATGCCGGAATGCACAAATAAATAAGCTCGACCCGTAATCGGGCGATAGAGTTCGCTATGAAATACCCGCATGAGTATAAAGCTGATGATGGCGGCAAAGGCCGTCCACATCGTTATTTTTTCCGCCCTATTTATAGACATGTTGTCTTGATGTCCTCCTTCAACAAAGAAAGCCGATGCTGCCCTGCATGCCCATGTAAGTATGTTCGAAAGATATGAGCAGAGCAGTATCTTCTCGAAAGCGGCAAGTTACCTGCGTGATGTCGGCGATTGAAGAGCAATCCCCGCTGCTTCTAAGCCTTTGCGCAGTGCAGCGGCAAATTCCGCTGCACGCTGACCGTCGCCATGGAGACAAACGGTGTCTCCTTGTATAACGATCTCTTTGCCTTCGATTGTCCTTGCTGTCCCCGTTGTTATGATGCTAAGCGTCTGGAGCAGGGCTTCTTCAGAGGAGGCCAGCGTCGCCCCCTGCTGATTGCGGGGAGTAAGCGTCCCGTCCTCTTGATAAGAACGATCCGCGAATATTTCCGATGCCGACTGCATGTGCTGTTTATCCGCCGCTGTGAGGAGCGCGCTTCCCCATTGTCCATAGATAATGAGGGAAGGATCGTACACGCGCACCGCGCGAACGAACGCTTCTGCAAGCTCTTCCCTGCGGCCTGCCATATGATAGAGCGCGCCATGTGGCTTCACATGGCGCAAGCTGACGCCGGCTGCACGAACGAAGGCATCTAACGCGCCGATTTGATAGAGCGTCATATCATAGACTTCCTGGGCACTGACCGCCATCTCGCGGCGTCCAAAGCCCAGTCTATCCGGCAGGCCGGGGTGCGCGCCAATTGCCACTCCTGCCTCAGCCGCGCGATACACCGCTTCACGCATCGCATGAGGATCTCCGGCATGGAAGCCGCAGGCAATATTCACAGAAGTCACATGCGCCAGCAGTTCAGTATCATGACCAAACGTATATATGCCGTAGCTTTCGCCAAAATCACAGTTCAGATCGATCACCTGCTGTGACCGCGATAAATCGGGGATATTAGTCATATCGGCTTTTGGCGGTCCTTTCATGATCCCAATTTCAACTTACTTGCTTCTTTTGCAAATGGCGAGAATTGCAGCAAGCTGTCGCATGCCGCGTTCTTGCTCCCGATCGATCAGCTGGGCTTCTTCCAGCGTCACTTCTTCGAAGGTGATATAATCGCCCGGCTTGCACTGCGCGAGCAGCGGCAGGTCTGCCGCAATGACATGCGCGAGCTTCGGATAGCCGCCTGTTGTCTGGCAATCTGCGCCGAGGATAATCGGCGCGCCGCCGCGCGGCACCTGTATCGTGCCGGCGATGACGCCATGGGACAGCAGTTCTTCGCTGTCCTCCATCCCGAGCGGGGGCCCATCTAGGCGGACCCCCATTCGGTCTGATGCGGGAGCTACACGATAGCGCTCCCGCATGAGCGCCGTACGGGCCGCCTCGCGGAATTGCCCGTACTCGGCGCCCGGCATCACGCGCAGCCGGATGCCGGCGGGGTTTGCGCTGCCGCGCAGCAGCGCCTGCGCCTGCGGCGGCGCGAACCAGCCCGGGGCCGCCCAGCTGCGGCGGCCCTGCGGCCCTGCCGCGGCTAGCGCGGCGTGCCACGCCGCCGCCCAAGGCGCGGCGCTGCCGAGCGGCAGCACGTCGCCGCTGCGCAGCTTGCGCCCCGCGATGCCGCCGATGCCGGCACGCGTGTCCGTGCTGCGGCTGCCGAGCACCGCCTCGGCGGCAATGCCGCCGGCTGCCGCGACATAGGCGCGGCAGCCGCTAGCCGCGGAACCGAAATGGATGACCGTTCCGGCGTCAATCCAAACCGGCCGCTGCAGCGGGAGCGCCTCACCGTCGATAGACGGAGTCATGTCGGCGCCGCACACGGCGATCAGCATCGCTTCTTCCGCCAGCAGCAGCGGGCCATTCAGCGTAAGCTCAAGCCCAGCTGCGCCCGGCGCATTACCGACAAGCAGATTCGCCGTCCGCAGCGCGATCTTGTCCATTGCGCCGCCTTCGGGAATGCCGAAGCGCCGCCAGCCGGGTCGTCCCAAATCCTGTACCGTTGTATGTAATCCCGGCTTGATTATTCGCAGACTCATGGCGCTTCACCTTGCTCCTTCATGTCCTCCTCGGAAATCGGAACAAACCGCAGCGCATCGCCCATGCGCAGCAGAAAAGGCTCCGCTCGCTTCGGATCAAACAACCGAAGCGGCGTTAGGCCAATCAGCTGCCACCCTCCCGGCGTCGATAGCGGATAGATGCCGGCTTGTCCGCCGGCAATGCCGACAGCCCCAGCGGGCACGCTGCTTCGCGGCGCGGCAAGACGCGGTTGGCGGAGCTCTGCCGGCAAGCCGTTCAAATAAGGGAAGCCCGGCATGAAGCCGATCATGGCGACGCGGTACTCCGCAGCAGCATGGCAAGCAATGAAGCTCGCTTCCGTCATGCCTGCACGCGAGGCGCACGCTGCCAGATCGGGTCCGTATCGACCGCCGTAGCAGACCGGAATTTCGATAAGCCTAGGTGCAGCAGCGTAATGCTGCTGCGTACCCAGCAGCATTCGCTCCACTTCGGCGGCTGCCTGTTCATAGTCGAACCCCTCATAAACAACGGTGACCGTAGCGTAAGCCGGAACCACATCGACGAGCCAAGTCAGCCCTGACTCTCGCAGTAATTCCGCCATCCCGGCAGCAAGCGGCCAGCGCTCGCTTTCAGGCCCTTCATCCTCCAAATAAACGACAAGCGCCCGATCTCCAAGAGGCCTGATTCTGAACCTTCGCTCCGCAGCCTCAATCACAAAATTCACCAATTTTCTCATATTTTCAACATTGCAATTATGAATTGGAAGGTAATTCCGATTTCGGATAATCTCCTCTAGTTTGTACCATTACGTGCCTTTTTGTCCAGCATCTTTACAAAGCTTTTCTAAAACATTTTCCGACAAAAAGAGTTCTATTCTGACGTGTACCGACTGATGACGTCCACGAGTAAATCATTGAGACGTTTCACCTCATATTCCCCGACAGCCGGCGCCATGTGATCATTTCCGATCCCGCTGTGATCCGTTAGAAATAAATAAGTGCCGCCTGTCGCCGTAGCCATGAAGCGCATGAGATATTCCGTTTGAACGTCAACGCCGCTTGAGGCAACCGGAATGATCCGTATTCCTTCTGCCGCGGCTGATTCCATCAGCTCATGAATGCGTTTCGTAACCTTGCGCTCGTGATGCGGCGGAGCGTCAAGAACGAGGAACAACAGTCTGGCCCTTGCATCGCCGCTCCATTTATGATCATTGATCGCATTGTCCAGTGCCTCATCTACCGCTTCCGGGAAATCGCCTCCACCTGCTGCGCTTTGCTGAGAAATCTGCTTAACGGCCGTATCGATATCCTTCGTGAACGGATAATCCTTGATGAGATATTTATCGCTCCGGTCCCGGTAGAAATTCGTGCTTACTTGAATATCCAGCTGCTGGCCGTTATCCCTGCCGACGCGGGCGACGACGTCCTTCAGCTCCGACTTCAGAAAATCCAGCTCATCTTGCATGGAACCAGTTGTATCGACAACGAGCATCAGATCAACGCCAAGCGACGGCTTCACCTGTTCGTCCAGATCGACCTGCAGCGCGGAACCTCTTGGAACCTGCACATTCTCATACTGCTTCTCTTGATTCCCCGAACGAATGATAACCCCGTACTTCTCTTGGTCCTGCTGCTCATCGAATAGTGCCGCGTAAGCTGAAGCTTCTCCCTCAATATTGGTCCGAGACTCCCACACCGTATCGCCATCCTCATCGACAAGGCTGACCTCCGCATCGGATACCGGCTTACCGCCTCCGGTCACAACAACCTCTAATCTATTTTGCGGAAAAAAGGACCAGTACGATTGCTGCTCTCTGCCTTCACCGCTATTCAGCAGCTTTATCCATTCCCTCCACGAGGTAAGGTCGTTCCACTCCCCGGCAGTCAACTGGCCCGGCTCGGAGTCATCGTACTGGCTACCCGGTGGAGCCGTCTCCTCTTTATCACCGGAGGAGTCGTCTGCCGCGGGAGCAGGCTCTTCCGAAACGGACGAATCTCCGCTGTCTTTACTGCTCGAATTGCTCGTGTTACGGTTACTGCTACTGCTGCTATCCGCTGCGGCGCTGTTATCCGTTGTTTCCGTGGCCGTATTGCTGCTCGAACTATTGGATGCGGAATCATTCTGATTATCGGCGGAGGAGCATCCCGCCAGCACCAACGTTAGTGCAGCCAGCAGCAGAAGCGACGCCTTGAGCTTTCCTTTTCCCGTTACCTTCTCATTACTCGGTGCATGTTCTCTGTTTATTCGTTTACGTTGTTGCATCCGAATTCCCCCTCGATTCTATTGGAAGCCAAACCATTTTATGTAAAAGTTGGCTTATAACCATCGACGGAATCGGGTTTCAAATTGTTGCATTATCGCTGGCACGACAGTACAATCGGGGGAAGTATATTTTTGGGGAAGAAAGGAGCGCTGCTGCCTTATGGAAACTTACTCGCTAGCAGAGCTGAACATTACTTATAACGACGTAACCACGAAGTTACTTTATAGGTCCGCCCATTTGGTTGTGGTCACGGACGCCGGCTACAAGCTCTGGTACATAGAGATCGACGGTATGACCCAAACCGCACTGCTCCACATGTTCCATGAATCCGAGGACATCGGCATATCCTTATCCGGCATAACCGCCGGCGGCAAACCGTTCCAGGCAGGCGGGTATTTCCATCCGAATGCCCAGCATCACGCTGCAGCCATCCGAGGCGACGGCGAGCTCATCGGCTTCTAACCGCGTTTACTAAAAAAGCAGCTCCGGTAATCATTCTGCAAAGGAATGATTGAACCGGAGCTGCTTTTGTCATATTAAGGGTTACTGCACGGCAATCCCTTTGAAGAAGAGTTCGAAGGTAATGGCCATTCGGTTATCTAGTGTATCCTCGTTCTCCTCCATCGACCAGACGAAGAGCGTGCCGAAGTAAGCTTGAAAGGCTTGCTGGGCCATCATCTCAGCCGGCATATCTCTGCGAAACTCGCCGTTCTCCTGCCCCTCGGCTATAAGCGGCAGCAAGGCTTCTTTGAGCGTCGTGAGCATCGAGTTATGGGTATCAAGCGCCTTGGCACTGCCCAGCATGGCTTGAAATAATGCGCGCGTAAGCGGTTTGCTAAGCTCGAATTGTTTCACGATTTGGAATAACAGCAGCTGCAGACGGGGCACCAACGGGCCGGGCTTGTCTTTGAGCTTCGCCACCTCGTTTAACGCAAAGATCGCTTGCAAATCGCAGATCAGTTCATCCTTGGAAGCGAAATAATTGAAAAAAGTGCCTTTCGCAACGCCGGCTTGCTTGGCAATGCTTTCAACGGATGTCTGCTCGTAACCCAGCTCAGCAAATAAAGAGAGCGCAGCTTCTTTGATTCGAATGCGTGTCTGTTCTTTCTTGAGCTCGCGGTTCATCGCTATATCCTCCATCTAAGTTGTTCGGGTTCAGTTCATGCTAATTGTAGCATAGCCCATACACGCCGTAAACACGAGTTGACCATCGGTATAAAATTCAGCTTTATACATAGAATTCATCTATTGCGAATAAAACCGAATTCAAGGATTCGTCTGATTTCTGTACCTGTTAAATAATTATGACCGTCGGTACAAAATTATTGACGAAAGGTTTTGTCTTGCGCTATAACTAATCATAGAGAACATGTTAGTTCAGTTTCGGGGAGGTAGTAAAATGTCTGAACGTATCATTCGCGGAATTGCCCGCGCCAAATGGGCAATCCTGATCGGCTGGCTGGTGATTACCGTCGCCTCCATGTTTGCGCTGCCTGATCTTGCGGCCATTGTCCGTCAAACCGAGCAGAAATTTATTCCGGCCGATTCTGAATCCGTCGTAGCCAAGCAGCTCATGGAACAGATCAATCCGGAGACAACCACCAAATCCAGTGCGATCCTTGTCTATTCCCGCGAAGGCGGCATGACCGAGCAGGATCGCAGTTGGCTCAAAGCCAAAGCTGCCGAGCTTACACTGCTGAGCGGCAAGGATGGCTTTAAGTCGGTACAGTCGGCTTACGAAACGCCTGAGCTTGCGGAGAAGTTCCGCAGCAAGGACGGTACGACCGAGATGCTTATCGTCGGGTTCACCCGTGCAGATAATGATGCCCTCACCCAAGAGGCGGTAGATATACTAGCTGCTAAAGTGAAAGGTGCTCCGAGCGGAAGTAAGGTAGAGCTCACGGGGAGTGCCCCTATCGGCAAAGATTTTCAACAGAGCTCTGAGGAAGGCTTGAAGAAAACGGAGCTGCTTACCGTCGCGCTCGTGCTCGTTATTCTGCTCCTTGTTTTCCGTTCCCCTGTCGCGCCGTTCATCCCGCTTATTACGATTGGCATTTCCTTAGTCATCACACGCGGGCTCGTTGCGCTGGCAACGGATTACGGGATGCCGGTTTCGTCCTTTACCGAATCCTTCCTAATCGCCGTATTGTTCGGTGCGGGAACCGACTATTGTATCCTGCTTATTCAGCGCTTCCGTGAGGAGCTTAGTCATGACGGCGACAAAGTAGAAGCAATAGTAAGAACGATGCGGACCGTCGGCAAGACCGTTGCCTTCTCCGCAAGTACGGTATTCGTTGCGTTCTTCCTCATTGGCTTCGCCCAGTTCGGCCTGTACCAATCCGCCGTAGGCGTATCGATCGGCGTTGCCGTGACGCTCATCGCAGGACTTACATTGACCCCTGCATTATTGATGATCTTCGGCAAAGCTACCTTCTGGCCGAGCAAAGTAGCCAGCGGACAGGGCCACGGCGAATCTAAGCTGTGGGGTGCAATGGCTGCTCTTGCCGCACGCAGGCCAGTAGCCATTCTGGTTGTCACGGTACTGCTGCTTACGCCGATTACGTTCTTGTACCATGGCAAACGGTCCTTTGACGACTTAGCTGAGATTAATCCGCAGCTCGGCTCCGTGCAAGGCTTCCGTCAAGTGGAGCATGCCTTCGGCGCCGGAGAAGTATTCCCGCTGTCCGTAGCGCTGCGATCGGATGAGTCGATGCGCAATCCGGCTGCACTGGCTGCTCTCGAAACGGCAAGCGCAAATGTAGCGAAGCTAAACGGCGTCAAAGAAGTGCGAAGCGCCGTACGACCGCTCGGCGAACAGCTGGCGGATCTAACGGTTTCGAACCAACTGACGCGAACCTCTGACGCACTCGATAAGATGAAAGAGGGCGTCGATCAAGTAGCGGACGGTCTGCTTACGGCGGGCAGCTCCATTACGAGCGGGCAAGCCGATATTCAGAAGCTGACCGATGGCTTACGGACGATGGCTTCCCGCACCAATGAAGCGCAGAGCGGGCTGAAGCAAATCTACGGCGGCATGCAGCAGGCGTCCCAAGGCGTCGGCCGACTATCCGGCGGACTCAAGCAGAGCGCCGAGGTTTCGGGCTCCATGAGCAAAGATTTGCAGGCCTTGCTGAAGAAATATCCGGAGCTAAAGAATGAGCCTGCCATGCAGCAGCTGCTAGGCAAGCAGCAAGGACTATCCGGAGGATTAAATGACCTCTATGCCGGTGCATCTAAGCTGTCGGCAAGCTTCACCCAACTGAATCCCGGCGTGAACAAGGTTGCGGACGGACTTGGCCAGCTGGCAGACGGCCAAACCCAAGCTGCCGACGGTACGGCGAAGCTCGGTAACGGACTTCAAGAGCTTACCGGCGGCTTGAAGGACGGCGCTGCAGGTCTTAGCGACATTTCGAAGGGACTCGCTTCCGTGAAGGATGCGCAAAGCACAATTGGGGACAGTCAAATTCCGGGCTGGAATCTGCCTCAGGAAGCACTCGGCAGTCCCGAGCTGAAGCAAGCGCTCGATTACTATATCTCCGCTGACGGGGAGACGGCTAAGATGGACATTGTCTTGTCGGTCAACCCGTATTCTCCTGAGGCGTTGACAACGGTTGATCAGATTCGGGACGCACTGAACCATAGCTTCGAAGGAAGTGCCATCGAAGGAACGAAAGTGTATGTATCCGGCACGTCGGCACAAATTTCGGAGCTGAAGGATATCTCGAAGAAAGACTTTACACGTACAGGCGCGTTTGTGTTAATCGGTATTTTCATCGTATTGATGATTCTGCTGCGTTCGATTCTAGCACCGCTTTATGTCCTGCTTTCTCTTGGCTTTAACTTCCTGGTCACCATGGGCATCGTCGAATTCATATTCGTTCAATTGCTTGGCAAGGAAGGCTTATCTTGGAGCGCTTCATTCTTCGTCTTCCTCATTATCGTAGCGCTTGGCGTCGATTACAGCATCTTCCTCATGGCAAGGTTCAAGGAAGAATATCGACCGCGAGGCATTACGTATGCGATGACGAAGGCGATGTCGACGACTGGCGGCGTAATTATTTCCGCTGCGGTCATAATGGGCGGTACATTCGCCGCACTTATGATGTCCGGCGTGAATACACTCCTGCAAATCGGTGCAGGCATCGTAATTGGTCTGATCCTGTATGCGACTGTCTTTATGGGTCTTGTCATTCCCGCCCTTGCCAATCTGTTCGGTGAAGCGAATTGGTGGCCGTTCCGGCAGCGAACAGCTCCTCAAACCGAAGCGGCGAAGAACCAAGATGAAGGAAACAGCCCACGATACAAAGAGCAGACATCTGAATAACCCTTTACTAAAAAAAGCTGTATCCGCTCCTTCCGGAGGTCGCGGATACAGCTTTTATGGTTTATATCGATGATTCTGCTACAGCACGTTTGGCCGCTTCATACGTATACGTAAACAACTCCATAAGCTCCATATGCTGCACATACTCGATCGCGCCTCTGGCTTCTTCGGAAATCGTCCCGCTCTCTTGAAGAGCAATCATGCTGGTGAGTGCCGGAGCCTGCCAGCGCACTTGGCGTTTCATCGTTTGCAGTGCGTCACGAATGGCACCTTCCTGCAAATCGCCTAGTATGACGCTGTTCTGCAGCCAATCCGCTACCCGTGTTTGCAAGCTCTCCATCGCCGGATGGGCGCCTGCATTGCTGAACCAGTAGTTCGCGTTGGAGAAATCACCCTCCATCCGGTGCATAATGCCATGCCAATAGCAGCCTGTCGGGTCATCCTCAATCTCTTGGGACTGTTCATGTGACGCGTCCAAGCTTTCGTTAAGCAAATGCAATCCGGCCTTGAGCGCGATGAGCGCGGGCAGCGCGGACTTGGGCGTTCCGGCGGAAATTAGAGGTAAAGCGGCTATTTCCTGATCGAGTGCAGCATCCCATACCCCTTTCGGAGACAGGGCTTGCATGGTTTGACGCGATTCCAATTGTTCGATGATTAGCGCTAATGATTTCTTCAAGCCGCATCCACTCCTTCAACAGTTCGTAACGCCAATCACTTCCATGAGTGGACTCTATTGTAATGGATGCCCTCCAAAAATTCAATGAGAATATGCCTATTTATCCATACGGCCCGCGCGGATGAAATCCGAGCAGACGAGTGAGCCGTGGATTATCTTTCGCCGCTTCAATCACATGCTGCGGCATCGTATAGGTAATGAACGGATAGAACCGCTGCGATACCCAGCGGCGGCCATAGGTCACCTGCTGAACCATCCGAATTTGGCTGCTTTCGTTGCGTGCGCCGCGATGCCAGGTCTGACCGTTGAAGATCAGCATATCGCCTTTCTTGGCGACAATCGAGACCGGTCCTTGACCGTTATAGATTGGCGTTTCTTTCGGTGAGGCAGGATGCCTGCCGCTCCGGTGACTCCCCGGGACAAGCTGCGTCGGCCCCATGTCTTCTGTCACATCGGTTAGATAGTACATCGCAGTAAACATAAAGCATGGCATCTGAATGCGCCGGTCCAGCTGGGCCTCCTCCGGAATAGGGAAGAATAGATCCTCGTCCACATGCCAGAAATCTATGCCGGTACCGGGTGTCGTGTATAGTCCGTTGTTGGAGAACATATGACAGTTTTTGCCGAGCACCGCTTCAGCAAATGCCACTGTCCGCTCCTCATCGATCAGCTGCAGAAACAGATTATTTCGCTCAAACATTTTCGTGCGCAAGTTGGCGCCGTAGCCGTCAGGCTCCGTCGTCTTAAATTCATGCTCGAACGCTTCCCGATACGTATCCACTCGCTCCTCGTCCAGCATATTTCTTATTACAGTGAACCCATTACGATAAAACTCCTCCAAATGAACTTGCAAATCAAATGCCACTTGCTTGTGTGAAGCCGTATCCATACCTTTCCCTCCCCAGGTTCTTGTTCCTCATTCTCCAATTAAGACGGTTCTGCTATAGTAAACTTATTACACGATCGACTCTGCTCGATTGGGTAATTTAACGAGAAGGTTGGACTTTCTGACCACTTGGAGGGGCAGCGTATGGATCATTATGTGAACCAGCAGTTTATGGATAACCCTTCATTTCCGTTTCGGGCATTTCGCGCACCGGTCACCGTGGATTACGAGCTGCATACCCATGATTTTGTCGAAATTATCTATGTGACGGAAGGCCAGGGCATTCATTTATTTCAAGATCAGCAGTTTCTCATTCGCGAAGGAGATATCTTCATCATCCATCGCCATGTCCCTCATGGCTACAAACGGTTGCCGGGCACGCCCCTTACCGTAAACAATATTATTTTCGACCCTTATTATTTCGAGCAAGAGCTCTCGCATATGGCCGGCGTCACGGCATTTATCGATTTCTTCTACGTCGAGCCCTTTCTTAGGGAGAAAACACGCGATCAATCCGTGATGAATATCGGCAGGCTGGACCGAATGGAGGCGCTCGCCATCCTCGATCGGCTTGTTTATGAAGATACGCATCGTGAAGCCAACTATGAGCTAATGGTAAGAGCGCATATTATGCAGCTGTTTATCTATTTAAGCCGCTGCTATGAGCGCTCGCTGAAGAAACCGATGACTGCGGCAAATGATGAAGGCGCGCTCATCCGGAATGTTTGCGATTTTACGAGGCGGCATTATGCGCAGCCGCTAAGTTTGCAGCAGCTCAGCTCCCTCTGCAACCTCAGCCAAACGACGTTCACCACCAAATTCAAGCAGCATATCGGCATGACCTTTATTGAGTTCCGCAACCATATTCGCCTGCAAGAAGCGAAGAAGCTGCTCGAGACGACTTCAGGCAAAGTCATGTCCATTGCCCTTGAAGTAGGCTTCGAGGATTTAAGCTTCTTCAATCGGATGTTCAAACGGCAATTCGGCGTGACACCGAGCGAATACCGGACCGAGCATTGGCGGCAATCCTCGTAAAAACAAACAAGCTCCCGAGCCTCTAAAGGCCCGGGAGCTTGTCTATTCTTGTAGAACTTATTTGCTGTGCAGTACTTCAGGCGTAGTCAATTTATCGTAGAAATCAACCGACTTGTCCTTGTCATCGGAATTGCGAAGTGCCATTGCGGAACGAGGGTGCTCGTCCAACATACCTGTAATCATATAAGGAATAATATAGCCCCACTCTTCTTTTTCACGCAGCGTAATCATGTGCTTCTCGATCATATCCAGCACCGGACGCACATTGTACTTCGTGTTCTTCAGATGTGCGACAAGCAGTTCCGTTGGGCAGTTGCCTGCGGCGCGGCCCATTCCGTATACGGAAGCATCCAGGAACTCGACGCCTTTCTCAACGGAAACCAGCGTATTGGCGAAAGCAAGCTGCATATTGTTGTGCGTGTGTACGCCCAAACGTTTACTTGGCAGGTACTTCTGGAACTTGCTGACCAAGTAGTTGAAATCATTCGGATCCAAGCTGCCGTAAGAGTCAACCACGTATACGACGTCTACTACGCTAGCTTCGATCAATTCAAAAGCTTCAAGCAGTTGGTTCTCCATAACATTGGAGAGTGCCATAATGTTCAGTGTTGTTTCGTAGCCGCGGGAGTTGAATACGTTAACCAGCTCCAGCGCCTTCGGTACGTCCTGAATGTAGCAGGCTACGCGGATCAAATCGAGCATGCTCTCTTCGCGTGGAAGAATATCGTTCTCATCTACCCGTCCGATATCGACAAGTGCAGAGAGCTTCGTATTCAGCTTCTGCGGGATGACTTTACGAAGGAAGTCGTCGTCCAGGAAGCGCCATGGACCAGCATCTTCAGCGCCTTTCAGCAGCTTTGGCGAGTTTTTGTACCCGATTTCCATATACTCGACGCCAGCTTCATTCAGCGAGTTGTACAGATGCTGAACGAACTCAACGCTGAAATCCCAGTTATTGACGAGTCCGCCGTCGCGGATCGTGCAGTCGACGATTTTACAATGACTTTTTTTCGAAGCATTCATAGCATTGTGTCTCCTTTTTAGCCAGATCTTGTCTTTTCTACTCATAATACTTGATATTGGCTATGAACGCAAAGTCATTTTTGTCAGAATTGCACTACTCTTCGGATTATATGGCGCGGAAAGATTTCCTCGTGCTGACCATGATTTGATCCAGTTTATCGCTTAATTTCTCCAGCATTGCCGCAAGCTCCGACGATCTGGAAATAAGCTGATGCTGCTCATTGGAGCTGCCTGTGACCGTCTTCACACTGCCCGTTAATTCGGCGGACATGCGGGAGATTTCCTCGATATTGATGTTAAATTGCTGCGTGCTTGCCGACATCTGCTGGGAGGCCCCGGAAATATAATGAATTTGCTCTGCGACCGTTTTAATCGATCGCATAATGCGTTCGAAGGCAGCTCCCGCATCACATACCGCCTGATTGCTTGACGAAACCTCCGTAATCACTTGATCCATGGATAGAATCGACGCGCGGTTATTGGCTTGAATATCTTGGACGAGTTCCGCAATCCGCATGGCCGATGCCGTCGTTTGCTCAGACAGCTTGCGTACCTCATTCGATACGACAGTAAACCCGCGGCCATGCTCGCCCGCCCGCGCCGCTTCGATTGCCGCATTCAGCGCCAGCAGGCTGGTTTGGGAAGCGATGTCTGTAATCAAGCTTGTAATATCATCTATTTCTTGCGAACGCTGACCGAGCAGCTTTACTTTGGTTGCGGACTCTTGAACGGTATTGCTCATCGCTGTCATCTGCCTGACGGCCTTCTGAATGGCTTCATTCCCATTATCAGCCTCTGTCGCCACCTCATTCGAGAAATTAGAAACCGTAGCCGACGTTTCGGCAATGGTATGAATGTCGCGGAGCATCTCTCCGATCACCTTCTTGCCTGTTCGCGCGCCATTCTCCTGCAAATTCGCCGTAGCATCCACCAGCTGCATCGTTTGCACGATATCGCCTGCCAATAGATTGAGCGTGGCCGCGTTGCAGCTAAGCTCCTTAGAGTTCATGAGTACCTGGTCCGAGGTTTCTGTTACGTTCTCGATAATTTGTTTGACGGCTGCTTGAATTTTCTGTTGTTGAGCCGATTCCAGTGCGTGGATGAACGCTCTGCGAGTCACGATTTGATAGGTAACAGCGCCGATAAACAAGATAACAAACACGATGTGAATGGAGACCATTGCCAGCGAGTAATCACTGGTTCCGTAGACGAGTTCAGAGAAAAGCAGGAAGCCGAGTACGTGCTGAAGTGCGAAGATGACGGTGCTAACGAGAAGCATTGCGATGAGGTCGTAGTACAAAATAATGGCGAGTACCATAAAGATGGAGAAGTGGTATTCCACCATGCCGTTTCCGCCTGCGATGATGGAAATGCTGCTGAAAGTGAGCGACAGCGTCATGAGAAGCGGTACGGTCTGCTGCTCCTTTTGTAAACGCATGCATAATCCGGCAAGCAGTAAGCAAATAATCGGTAAAGCGAAGAAGGTTTGATTAAGGAAGGAATGAAGCATAGAGCCGTTCATATCCGGGTGGTGATGATCATGCTGCATGGCCAAACCGAGCCAATCGAATGCGTGTACTAGAAACGATAAAAGCACAATAATTGTAGAAATGAAAAGCATGACACGGTTTTTCTCCCTAAGCATACAAAGAGCCTACCTCCCAATATTTTATACATATAAAAAGAGTCCACCCGTGTAAGGATGGACTCCTTTTCACTCGGTAACCTGTCCACCATGGCATCTGTATCGATACTTTAGGCCTAGGCTTTGCGTCCCAACATTTCCATTGGTTTGCCTTTGTCATATGAATAAGTAGTTGGATCTTTATAGTGATTATTAGGTTAACATGGTTAATTATAGGAGAGAAAATCCCTATTTGTACATAGCGTAATTTGTAAAGTTTTGTCGAATTTGTCAGATCATCTCTTCTGCTCTCACTACTTCGTCGAACTTGGCAGCTGTAATTAGCCCGCTTCGGATCGCAGCCTCGCGCAGCGTCAGGCCTTCCTTATGAGCAGCCTTCGCAATGGCCGCCGCATTCTCATAACCGATATGAGGATTAAGCGCCGTAACGAGCATCAGCGACTCGTTGAGATGCCGGGCAATGGCTTCCCGATTCGGCTCAATGCCAACCGCGCAATGCTCATCGAAGGAGCGGATCGCATCGCTGAGAATTCGGGTCGACTGCAGGAAGTTGTGAATGATGACAGGCTTGAACACATTCAGCTCGAAGTTTCCTTGGCTGGCCGCGAAGCCGATCGCCGCGTCATTGCCCATGATCTGACAGACGACCATGGTCAGCGCTTCACATTGCGTCGGATTGACCTTCCCCGGCATGATGGAGCTGCCCGGCTCATTCTCCGGGATCCGAATCTCGCCAATTCCGCAGCGCGGGCCGCTCGCGAGCCAGCGAACGTCGTTGGCGATCTTCATTAAATCCGCGGCGAGCGCTTTAATTGCGCCATGCACGAAGACGATCTCGTCATGGCTCGTCAGTGCGTGAAATTTGTTCGGCGCACTTATGAAGTGCTTGTCTGTGAGTCGGCTGATCTCCGCCGATACCTTCTCGCTAAAGCCCGGCGGGGCGTTCAGTCCCGTACCCACGGCTGTACCGCCGATCGCAAGCTCACGCAGTTCTTCGCGGCTTGCTCTAATGTTCCGTTCCCCTTTCTCCAGCATCCGGACCCAGCCGCTGATCTCCTGGCCAAGCGTGAGCGGTGTGGCATCCTGCAGATGGGTACGACCGATTTTGATCACATCCATGAAGCTTGCGCTCTTCTGTTCTAGGGTGGATTTGAGCTGCGCGATGGCCGGCAAGAGAAGGTCCTCTACGGCAATTAGCGCGGCGATATGCATTGCGGTGGGAAAAGTGTCGTTAGAGCTCTGCGAGCGGTTGACGTCGTCGTTGGGATGAACAGCCGCCGCATGACCTTTCTCCTCCAGCAGCTGCGCCGAGCGCCTTGCGATCACTTCATTGACGTTCATATTGGACTGCGTGCCGCTCCCCGTCTGCCATACGGCAAGCGGAAACTCCTCCTGCCACATGCCTTCAATAACCTCATCCGCTGCAACCGCGATAGCTTCCGCTTTAAGCACATCCATCTTCCCCATGCTTCCATTCACCGTTGCTGCTGCTTTCTTCAGATAAGCAAATGCGGTAATTAACTCGCGCGGCATCTTCTCCGTACCGATTCTGAAATTATGCAGACTTCGCTCCGTTTGCGCTCCCCACAGCCGGTGCGCCTCCACCTGTATCTCCCCCATGGAATCCTTCTCAATGCGAAAATCGCTCATCGCGACTACCTCCTTATACGAATGGTTTCATTGTATTGGCTTACTTTCTATATACCCAAAGTGAAATGGTGTTTCTTCTATTTCTATGAAAGAAGCGATGCATCTACGAGCATGCATCGCTTCTTTCCCATGATTTCCTATTTGCCATCCTGTAATACAGCATCTCCGGCTAAAACTGACTCCGCAGCTCCGGCGGCAGCTCCCGGCTCTTGCGCGTGTTCGAATCCATCGTCACACAAGTCACGACCGCGTCCCCGCACAGCTCGCCCTTCACGTTTACGATCTCTTGTTTGAGTACATAGCTGCTTCGCCCAGCCCGCTCCGGCATTGTCGTAACGGTCAGCCGATCCCCTTGCCTGCACTCCTTTCGGTAGTTGATATTGATGTTGACCGTAACGGTTTGAACGCCCATAGCGAGTAACACATCATAGTGCAAGCCTGCCTGCTCATACCATGCTTCACGCCCCCATTCGAGGTATTCCAAGTACTTGGCATTGTTCACATGCCCGTTCACATCGATTTCCGTTGAACGGACGATAAGCTCCAGCTTCGCTTGCATCGATCCTCACACTCCACCTTTATCGCGGCCGGCTTTTTACAGTATCAGCCCTAGTTGCCTTCATGTTAGCTGTCGATTGTATGTATGTCAAAGTATTAGAGCTTGGCGTTCCGACGTAACTAACAACTTAATGGCAACCTTCTATGCCGATCCCCCGCCGAACCGCTCCACAAAAATGAGTGCCCTCGTGTGATGAATGCTGAGAGTTCGAAAATCAATCTCTCAGCTCCGAAAACACGCCGATTTGCTGCTGAAAGTTCAAAAATCGAGGCTCTCGGCTCTCAAACCAACTAGAATCCCCACGCGATAGGTGCTGAGAGTACGAAAAACGAACTCTCAGCTCCGAAAACTCGCCGATATGCTGCTGAAAGTTCAAAAATCGAGCTCTCAGCTCTCTAACTAACTAGAATCTCCACGCGATAAATGCTGAGAGTACGAAAAACGAACTCTCAGTGCTGAAAACTCGCCGATCTACAGCTGAAAGTCGAGAAATCGAACTCTCAGCTTTCTTACAACTTTACTGCTTTACTGCCAGACGTGTGAGAGCAGCACAGTGTACATATGAGACTCCGAAAACTCTGAGCCGGGTTTCTAACGAATCCTGGAAGCCTTATTTGAGCAAAATGACTGGGTTTGAAGATCTAACGAATCCTGTGGGCCTTATTTCGGTTAGAAATGCACTATTTGGCTATATTCCCCCTCAAATAAGACCTTCACGATTCGTTAGAATTAAATAGTGGCGATTCTCGAGCAAATAAGGCTCTCACGATTCGTTAGCCGTATCACCAACAACAATCAGTATAATTGGTGTCGGTGTCGGTGTCGGTGTCGGTGTCGGTGTCGGTGTCGGTGTTGGTGTCGGTGTCGGTGTCGGTGTCGGTGTTGGTGTTGGTGCTCGTGCTCGTGCTGGTGCTCGCGTTGGTCTTGGTGCTAATATCGGTGTTGGTGCTAGTGTTGGTGTTGGTGTTGGTGTCGGTGTCGGTGTCGGTGTTGGTGTCGGTGTCGGTGTCGGTGTGGTGTCGGTGTTCTTGTTGGTGTTGGTGTTGGTGCTCGTGCTCGTGCTGGTGCTCGCGTTGGTATTGGTGTTGGTCTTGGTCTTGGTGCTAATATCGGTGTTGGTGCTGCTGCTACTGTTACCGCTGTTGGTGTTCGTGCTGCTACTGTTGCCGCTGCCGTTGCCACTTCCTTTACCGCTACTGCTACCGCTTCAGCATTATCCACTCCAAGCAGCAAAAAGACCGCCCTCTCCGTACTTGCCAGAGAGAGCGGCCTATCATTCTACCACTCTGCGAACGAGCCGTCGTCGTACGCAAGGCGAGGTGTATCCCAGTCGCCTGCGTAGCCGCGTTCAATGAGCGCTTCTTCATTAATTTCGATCCCAAGGCCAGGCCCTTGCGGGATCGCGACATGGCCGTCGATGACTTCAAACGGCTTCTTCAAGTAGCCTTCACCGAGGTCCCACTTCTCCGCCATCGACGGATGCTCTTGGATCAAGAAGTTCGGCGTGCAAGCGTCGAGCTGCAAGCAGGCTGCAAGCGAGATCGGTCCAAGCGGATTATGCGGCGCGATGGAAGCGTAGTAAGTCTCCGCCATAGCGGCGATTTTACGTCCTTCGAAGATCCCTCCGGCATGGCACAGATCCGGCTGCACGATGGCAATCGCGCCTTTCTCCAGCGCTTCACGGAAACCCCAGCGTGTGAACAATCGCTCACCTGTTGCGATCGGAATGCTTGTCGATTGGGCAACGCGCAGGAGCGAGTCCACATTCTCAGGCAAGCAAGGCTCTTCGATAAACATCGGATAATACGGCTCGAGTGCTGCGGCAAGGCGAATCGCCATAGCCGGGCTGACTCGGCCGTGGAAGTCGATCGCGATGTCTACCCCGCTGCCCACGGCTTCGCGGACCGCAATGAACTTGTTCACTTGGCTCTCCACGAAAGCCAGCGAATCGACTTGCCGCACCGGAGCGTCTACACCTGTTTTGATCGCATTGAAGCCGGACTCTACCCTGCGCTTCGCATTCGCTGCGAACACCTCAGGTGTCTCCCCGTGGCAATGGCAGTACATGCGGATTTTATCGCGCACTCTGCCGCCGAGCATTTCATAGACAGGCATGTTGTAGAACTTGCCTTTAATATCCCATAGCGCCTGCTCGATTCCGCTTATAGCGCTGACCAGGACAGGACCGCCGCGATAGAACGTTCCCCGGTACATGACCTGCCAGTGATGCTCAATACGAAGCGGATCTTCGCCGACCAGGTAACGTTTCAATTCTTCGATGGCTGTAGCTACAGTAAGGGCACGACCTTCGACGATCGGCTCGCCCCAGCCAACAATGCCTTCATCCGTCTCGATCTTCAGAAACAACCAGCGAGGTTTCACATGATAGAGCTTCAAATCTGTTATTTTCACAGCTTCCTATCTCCTTTACGTCCTATACTGGTTTCATTGAGCAGCTAGAAACTAACCGTTACCTTTCTCAGCCCAGACCGGGAGCAATGCGCCGCCGTCCATAAACATGGTCGTTCCCGTCATATAACCCGCGCTGTCGGAAGCTAGGAATACAGCCGCTTCGCCGACTTCAGCGGGCGTACAGAATCGTCCCATCGGAATACGAGATGAGACCGATGCAATCGCCTTCTGAATGCGCTCATTTCCATCGCCCCAGCCATTATTCGTGTAGCCCGGCGCGATGCCGACAACCCGAATGCCATGAGGGGATAAGTCGAGAGCCATGTTCTTCGTCAGCTTGTTCACAGCTGCCTTCGCCGCGGCATAGACGGTGGAGTTCGCCCATGTTCCTTCGGCATGGTTGGAGCTGATCTGAATGATAACGCCGCGCGTGCCGTTCTTGACCATCAGCCGCGCCGCCTGCTGCGAGCAGAAATAGAGTCCTTTCAAATCGGTATTGAACACCTCATCGAACAGCTCCGGCGGCGTTTCAAGGAAAGGCTTCATCCGCGTGATGCCTGAGTTGTTGACATGCACATCCAACCTATCGAAACGGCTGTTAAATTGCTCGAACAACGATTCGACGCCTTCGAGCGTGGAGATATTCGCCTGTACGGCCTCCGCCTTCACGCCGAGGGCATTAATCTCACGCACGACTTCCTGTGCCATCTCCGCACTTGTATTGTAATTAACACACACATCATATCCGGATCGTGCAAAGGCAAGCGCAATGCCTCTGCCGATCCCGCGCCCTGAGCCTGTTACTAAAGCAACTTTGCGATCCACGTAAGTCCCCTACCCTTTCAAGCCTGTGAAAGAAACACCCTTCTCGATGAGTTTCTGACAGGAAGTGATGATCAGCATGAGCGGAATCGTAGCGATAACTAAGCTGGACATAATGACGTTGGACCCCATGCTTTGCCGCTGCTGGAAGTCATTAAGTGCAACGGTGAACGTCCAGACGTCTTGCGTCCGAGCAACAACAAGCGGCCAAAGGAATTCATTCCATACCGCAATAAACGTCATTACGGCAACAACCGTAAAAATCGGGGCCGACATCGGTACGATGATTCTCCAGAAAATCTTAAACTCGGAGGCGCCGTCGATGCGTCCCGCCTGCAGCAGTTCGCCAGGCAGTTGTTCGAAGAATCCTTTGAACAAGAAGATAACGATCCCCCACGCCGTATGCGGCAATATAATCCCCCACAGCGAGTTGACCAGATGGAGTTTATCCATCGTTAAATAAAGCGGAACGAGGATTGCGATTTCCGGAATCATAATCGTAGCAACGAAGAACAGCGTCAACCACGTACCCACTTTGCTCCGAACTAGATGTGCAAGCGCATAGCCTGCCGTTCCGCCGATCAGCAATTGCAGGATAATGGTTGACCCGGTTACGATCACGCTGTTCAATAAGAAATGCGGGAACCCGAAATTGGCGCCTTTGCTTTCGTCACCGGATTTTTTCCAAAGCACGATGTAATTGTCGAACAGCCTTTTCCAGTCCTTCACCTCAGAGATGGTGAGCACTTTACCTTTCACAACTTTCGATTCCGTAAGCCATTTCAGCGCGTTTGTCGCGTGAACCGGCAATTCCGCTGCAATTTCAGTGGAGCCCTTATAAGCGCCGCCGTCACCTTTGAAATCGAACGTTGTTAATTTCCCGGCACGGATTTTGGCCAGCTTGTTCTTCATAACCGCATGCGTAGCCACCATGGTCGGAACGATCTGCGGCCGTCCAACCGTAAAGTTATAAGCGGGCATCGATGCTTGATAAACGATGACGCCATCTTTCACGCCCGTTACCTTCATCGCGCCGACTGCTTCATTCTGCATTCTTTTCCAAGTGAACCAAATAGCCTCCATGGCATCCAGCTCATACTCTTCAGGCTTCGAAATATCCGCGCCATCGTAATTGAGCGTTACGCTTACGGTTTTGGGCACCTCGGGAACCCATTTAGGCGGAAAGCTATAAATGGAAATATTATCCTTCATTGATGAACTGATCATCCAGACAAGCGGAACGATCGAAGCTAGAATAAAAAAAATGGCAACTGAGTAGGAGACGATTTTGACGGATAATCCGCCTTTCTCCTTAATGCGTCCGCGTCCAGCCATGAGATACTCCTTTCCGGATCCTCCAAATTAGATGAATGCTGAGTCGACTGGAAGTCTTCTCAAACCAATCATCTTAATCCCTGTTGGACAATTTAAGCTGCAAATAAGTGATCAGCGCGATGATTACGAACATAACGAGTGAGATCGAACCCGCTACCCCAAATCGGAACTCCTTAAAGGAGCTATTGAACACGAGCATCGCCAGTGTCCGCGTGCTGTTCGCCGGTCCGCCGCCAGTCATAATGTACATCGGGTCAAACGTTAGGAATACACCGCTTATAAACGATATAAACTGAATCCCAATAACGAACTTCAAGCTTGGAAACACGATCGCGGTCATTCTGCGCCAAGGCCCGGCACCATCGATCTTGGCTGCCTCAACGTTCTCGCTCGGAATACCCTGAAGCGCCGAATAGTAGATGAGCATCCCCATTCCGGTTGCAAACACGCCCGGCAGTACAATCGACCATTTGGACATAGCGGGATCGTTAAGCCAGCCATATGGACCAAGTCCGATGAAGCTGAGCAGGTAGTTCAATAACCCGTAATCCGGATTATAAAGCCATTTCCAAAGCAGGTAGCCTGCTACTGACGGAACGGCAGTTGGGAGCAAGTACAACGAACGCATCGTTTTGCTGGCAAATTTAACTTCGTTTAACAAGACCGCTTGGACAATAGGCACCCAGAACGTAAGTATGAAATAAATAAAAAAGAAAGCAAAGGTGTTCCGGAGCGCGTTCCAGAACTCCGTCGAATGCCATAAATACTTATAATTATCCAGCCAGACAAACTTGCCGGGCGGGTTAATGACCTTGTAATCAAAGAAACCCATATATACGGCTTGCAGCAGCGGGTAATATTTAAATACCAAGAAACACACGATAGCCGGTGTCAGGAAAAAGATAGGCGTCCACGATATCTTAAATCGGTAAGGTGTCTTTAATCGCACTTGCGGCTGCTGCTGGGTAGCTGTTTTCATCGCTTCCGCTTCCTTTCGGAATTACAGGCGGAGCAGCTCACGGCATGATTAGCCCGCTCGCTGCCTCCGCCTGCGTCATATTATTTCTTCACGGATGCGTTATACGCATCGACAACTTCTTTCTGAGCTGCATCTTGCGCTTCTTGAAGCAGTTGTTTCGGATCCGATTTCTCATCCGTCAACGCTTTTTGTACCGCTTTAACTACATAAGGAGTAAGACGCTCTTTCAAGAAGTACTCCAGGTGAGTATCGGAAGCCGCTTTGTTTACAGCAGCAACGAGCTCAGGTGAGATATCTTTCGCGAATTTGGAAGGATCCACGTCGTTGCGAACGGACAGCAGGTTCGGGAACATTCCGTTGTCTTGTTGGAATTGCAGGAATTTCTCCATCACTTCTTTGGAGTTCATGTACGTGATGTATTTCCAAGCTGCATCTTGTTTTTCTTTGGAAGTCTTAGGATTGATGATCCAGTACGCGCCGCCGATTTGGCCTGGACCTTTGCCACCAGGACCTACCGGATACGGTGCAAAGCCTACATCATTCAGATCCATACCTTGAGCAACATAGTCGCCGAATCCGCCGGATGCCGCATTGGACATCGCTGCGCGGCCTTGGAAAATATCGTTCATGTTGTCTTGGTAGCTTTGGAGCACGTTATTTTGAACGATTTTATGCGTCCATTTCAAATCTTTGTAGAACTGAAGGGCTTTAACGGAAGGATCTTCTGTGAAGGCCAATTGTACAGTACCGTCTGGCTGCAGGTGCGTCAGGTCGCCGCCGGCTTGCCATACATAGTACTCGAACCACCAGTCAGCCCACTCCATACCCAGAAGCGTGATTCCGTATTGTTTCTTGTCTACGTTAGTCAGCTTCTTACCGAACTCAACCAGTTGATCCCAGTTTGCAGGAGGCGTATCGCGATCAAGTCCTGCTGCTTCGAACATCTTCTTGTTCCAGAACAAACCTGTTACATACATATCGTGAGGCACGCCGTAGACTTTGCCGTCGATTGTGCCGGCTTGCATCGAGGAAGCGATAAATTTATCTTTGTCCGCATATCCATCCCAGTACGGAGTCAGGTCAAGCGCAAGGCCTTGGCCAACCCAGTCAGCAATAATTGGGAAGTGAGCTGCGTGGTAAGCATCAGGTCCGTTGCCGCCAGCCATTGCTGTAACGAAAACTTCACGGTCGTTCGTACCTTGCGGCATCAATTCATGCTTGACTTTAATGCCAGGGTTATCGGTTTCGAATTGCGCATAGATCTCTTCTTTCAACTCTTTCTGTGTATCTTCAGGTGTCGGTTGGTCCCAAACCGTAATTTCGACGTTCGCGGCCGGTGTATCTGTAGTAGCTGCTTCATTTGTTGCAGCATTATTCGTGTTGTCAGTTGCTTCTGTAGTTGTTGTGTCTGCGTTCGTTGTCGTGCTCGTGTTGTCTGAAGTTGTGTTGTTTGTTGTGTTGTTATTACCGCCCCCACAAGCAGAAACAATAAGCGTCAGAACCATGATACATGCTAAAACTGTCCATCTTCTAAGTCGTTTTGCGTTGTTCAATTGACTGCCTCCCCTTAAATGATTTCTTCTACAACTGTAGTATAGTCCCTGATTGAGAGCGCTTTCTATGTAATATCCTAACATCCTATTAGCAATATTTTAACTTTTATCTGTAAATTCAGAATCATCAATAAAGGAAAACTTCGGAAGTTGTCGAATACTCGGAGTAAGCGCTATCAGTGGCTGGAGGGGTTTGTTTGAGCAAGATGTGGTCTTTCCTTCAAAGTCTTAACAATCAATTCCGCAGCAAAATGATTTTATCCTTCTTTATTGTCATCAGCCTTACGGCTTTTATCATGGGCTATTCGTACTATAGAATTATGAGCAACGAACTAGAAGCCTCCACCTTGCAAGGCCTTGAGAAGCTGACGGAACAAACGGTGGATACACTCGACCTCCATTTTAAGACGATCGGAAATACCGGATACAGCTACTTCAGCGATACGTCGCTGCAGAAATTTCTGGATGCCCCTCTCAACTTTGATACCCAGCAGTATTATCGAAACAAGCTCGCCTCCCAGAAAGTACAAAACCCGCTCATATCATTCATCGCTATCACGGACCTAAAAGGCGAGCAGATCAGCAGTTATTACTACTACAATGCTAGCGTAAGAAAGCTGCTGGATCAGGAACAAGCTATCTTGTACCGGAAGGCGCTCGATCAGGATGGTTTCCCTTTCTGGGGCGTGTCCTACACAACAATCAGCACAACGGTAACACCTGTCAAAACCATCAGCTACATTCAGCTGCTGAAACGAATTACGATGAATGCCCAGCATCCCATCGGCTACATCAAGATCGATATTGATCCCCGCGTGCTGGAGAAAACCTTGCTGGGCTTACAGAATGATGACGGCAGTACGTATTATATCGCGGATACAAGCGGTCATATTGTGTACTCCCGCAACGAAGAAGAGATCGGCAAATCGATTGCCGGCACCCCATTATTCACCGGCTACAAGGAAGCGCAAGTAAATCAGAAATACATGGATTTCCGGTTCGAGGACGACGATGAGAACACCAATATCGGCTTCTATCGCAAGCTTAGCGTCAGCGATTGGGTCGTCATCGGCAGCGTGCCGCTTGACCGGATTTTGCAGAAGGTGGATACGTTCCGAAATACGCTCATTCTCATCGCTGCCATCAGCTTCTTGATCGCCATGCTGCTCGGTTCCATCATTGCCGCCAGTGTTACGCGTCCGCTTAAGGAATTGAATAAGAAGATGAAGCTCGTAGAGATGGGCGACTTTCAAGCGTTCATTGAAGTTAAAGGCGCGGATGAGCTCTCTACCATTCAGCACAGCTTCAATAAGATGACATCCGAAATCAGCACGCTTATTTCCAAGGTGTATGAAACGGAGCTGCTGAAGAAAGAAGCGGAGATCAAAGCGCTGCAAACGCAAATCAATCCTCACTTCCTGTACAACACCCTCAGCACCATCGACAGCATCTCATCTATTCATGGCGATGAGCGAATCTCCTATATCTGTCTGGCACTTGGCAAGATGCTCAGGTACAACTTGAACGGCGGGAACATTGCCACGATCCGGGAAGAAATGGATCACTTAAACCAATATCTATCGATTTACAAAATCCGTTTTCCCGAGAAGTTCCACTATGAGATCCATACCGATGAGCAAATCGACTCGTTTATTCTGCCGAAGTTTCTCATTCAGCCTCTTGTAGAGAATGCGATCATCCACGGACTGGAGCAGAAGGTGGGCTACAAATTTGTCCGCGTTTCACTCATGAGCCTCGATGAGCATTCGCTGCAAATTATCGTCGAAGATAACGGCGTCGGCATGGAACCGGCCATTATAGAACTGTTTCATCGCAAGCTTAGCGATCCGAATGACATCATGTCCCGCCAGGTTTCCTCTCGAACGATGATCGGACTCGCCAATGTCTTTAAACGGATCCAGATGTATTATGATACCGATCCTCAGGTTGTCATCGACAGCAAGCCGGGATCGGGAACACGGATTTATTTTGTATTGCCAAAGCAAACGGCAGGAGGCGGTACCGATGAAAGTATTGATCGTAGATGATGAGCCGTTGCTTCGAGAAGGGTTAATTCGCAAAATCGCCTGGGAGCCGCTAGGCTTACAGCTTGCAGGTGAAGCCGGTGACGGCTTTGAAGCCATGTTTCAGCTGGCGAATTGTCAGCCGGATATCGTCCTGACCGACGTTCGCATGCCGGGGATGGACGGGCTGCAGTTCATCAACTCTGCACGGGTGAATTTCCCGCGAACGAAATTCGTGATCATCAGCGGGTTTGATGAGTTCGAATATGTGCGCGAAGCGCTTCTCTATAATGTAAGAGACTATCTGCTTAAGCCGATCGACAAAGAGAAGCTGAACGTGCTGCTCGAAGGCATTTGCGAGGAGCTGCGGAAAGAACAGCAGGAAGCGGCCGATCGCAGCAAGCTGAGCGAGCTAAGCGATATGATACGCCAGAGTAATCTGCAGCCGCTCGACTTCCAATTGACTCATCTGATCTCGGAGCAGGAGCCCCGCTGGGATGGGATTCCCATGAGTCTCATGCAATGCACTTCCTTCGTCGGCGCATCGGTCAAGATCGTGTACCGCAACGAATCTTCTCGCTTTCAAGAGAACGAAGAGCCGCTTGCGAGGTTCGCGATTCAGAATATTATCGAGAACACACTCGCCGCTGAGGCCGGTATTCAATTTCTGGCATTCAAGCATGCTTACCACTCCGAGGAGATCGTTGTTTTCCTCGGATCGCGGAGCGAACTAGAGCTGCAAGGGCTGATCGAAACCTTCCATCAAACCGTAGAGTGGATCAAACAACATCTGGGTCTTGTGATCTCAATTGGCCTTGGCGGCATCAAGCAAGAGATGACGCAGCTTCGCCTCTCCTGTATGGAAGCGCGCAAGGTGCTGCAGAATCGCCTGCTCTTTGGCAACGGCAACGTCTATACCGAGATTGAACCTGCCTCCTCGGCCGCATCCGCCTACCCGCGCGTCTTCGTTCAAGCAGAACGCGGTCTTAGCGCGATGCTCGAGGACGGTAGGCATCAGGAGTTTCTGGATTATGCGGGCCAGCTGTTCCGCACGCTCGCCGAAACATCCGGCGCCAGATACGAGCAAGTGGAGTATCTCTACACGGATATCGTTCATCTGTTGCGAAAGCATGCAGCCAAGACCGCGACTGATCTGCCCAATTGGAACCTAGGCACGCCAATTGCCAGCTTGGATAATCTCCGAAGCTGGAAGGATATTATCGACATTATCGAGCAGCAGCTGCAGCGTCTCAGCGGCATGCTGAACCGGGGAACCGATCAATCCTGCGACGAAATTATCGAGAGCGTTAAACAATACATCGAGGTTCATTATGCGGAGGAGCTGTCCCTGCAGTGGGTTGGGGAGACGTATTTCATTCATCCGAACTATTTCTCCAAACGCTTCAAGACGGTCGTCGGCATCAGCTTCAATGACTATCTAACCAAGGTGCGAATTGAGCGCTCCAAGGAACTGCTGCGGACGACAACGCTCAAAATCGCCCGGATCTCGCAGCTCGTCGGCTACGAGGATCAGAACTACTTCTGCAACGTGTTCAAGAAAATAACCGGAACCAGTCCTTCTGTGTTCCGAAGCTAGCAGGACAATAAAAAGCATCGTCTTCTTCTCGCGAAGAAACGATGCTTCTTTGTTACCTGCGATAGCTAGCGGCTGCGCAGCTTCGAGAGCAGGCGCAAAATTTCGATATACAGCCAGACAAGCGTCACGATCAAGCCGAACGCGCCGTACCATTCCATGTACTTCGGCGCCCCGCGTTCCGCTCCCTGCTCAATGAAATCGAAGTCGAGCACAAGATTAAGCGCAGCGATAATGACGATCACAAGCGAAATACCAATTCCGATCAAGCTGTTGTCATGCAAGTACGGCACCGTTACACCGAACATCCCAAGCACGATGCTGACGAGATAAACCAGCGCAATGCCTGCAGTCGCCGCGAACACGCCAAGCTTGAAGTTCTCAGTCGCTTTGATGATTCTTGTTTTGTACGCGAGCAGCAGCGCGATGAACACGCACATCGTAATTAACGCGGCTTGCAGCGTAATACCGTTAAATCTTCCTTCAAAGCTTGCCGAAAGCGCGCCTAGGAAAGCACCTTCCAGTGCGGCATAGACCGGTACGAGATAGCGCGCCGTTGTCGGTTTGAAGCTGATCACGAGTGCCAGAATCAATCCGCCTATTGCTCCGCCAATCGCAAACCCCGTAACATTCTGACCATTGAAATACATCGACCATGTGGCGAACGCGGCCCCAAGCAGAATGGCTAGTGTAATAAAAGCTTTGTTTACCGTACCTTCGATCGTCATGCGATCAGCACCGACATAGTGGCCTGATTTCTCGAAGGATTTGTCGTTCAAAGTAGGATTACCGCTTCGACCTAGCAAGATCAATCACCTCATCCATAGATTTACACCTATTATAGCATTATCACTATTATTCGGCATTAATCCAGCTTACGTCTTTATCTTTTAAATAAGCATGCCATTCCTTCGGCGCTTCCGCGTCGCTGACGATGATATCGACATCTTTGACATCCGCGATTTTGTAGAATTGCATGGCACCGAAGCTCGAAAACCCCTTCTCGATCATAATCCCGTCTATCGAAATAAAGGCTTTATCCGCGTAGAAGTGCTCCACCATTCGTTTCGTCAAGGACCCGCTCACTCTAGAGTGTTTAGCATTCACTTTGCCTCCGATAATTCCGTATTCCATTTTATTCGCATTTTACATTCCACCTTCCACATATGCCGCGATTCTAACGAACCGTACAGGCCTTATTCGGCCATATTTCGAGGCTCCGAGTATCTAACGAACCGTACAGTTCTTATATTGCTAAAAACACCTCCCAATCCCCCAAAAACCATCAAATAAGACCCCTACGGTTCGTTAGAATTTTCGTAGGGCTATTTAGAGGTAAATAAGACCTCTACGGTTCGTTAGAGCATTTTCCCAATAGGAAATCCTATCCAAAATGACAAAAGAACCTCTCGCGCTCAAATGAAGCGCAAGAGGTTCTTTTCAGTTACACAATCGAACCTTAAAGCATCGGGATCGCCAGCTGGAAGTGGATATAGCCCTCTACCATTTTCACATCGATGGTGCCTTTGTAATACTCAACACGTTCTTTAACGACAGCGAGCCCCAGCCCGCAGTGCTCCCCGCCGACTTTCGTGCTAAACCCCGTCCCGAACATTTGACTAACGCGTGAGGGATCGAAATCTTCATGCACCAGATTGGCAACGGAGAAGTACAGCATGCCTGCTTCCGACCAGCCTTTCACGATGACATGCCGCAGCTCCGGAGCCAGTCCGCTTACTTCGTCGAATGCGTTGTCGATGAGGTTACCGATGATTTTCACGATATCCACCGATTTAACGCCAAGCGACAAACCGTCGAGGCCCGTAAAATGATGGTCGAACAAAATCTTCGTTCTCATCGCTTGTGCCATCTTCGCCTGAATCAAGGCGGCGACAGCAGGATGGCCGATACGAATAATATCATTCACTTCATTGATCTCCTCAATGAGCTCCTCCATGTAGCGCAGCTGTTCTTCCTTCTTCCCCCTGGACAAGAGGGCATACATCGTTTGAACATGATTCAAGAAATCATGCCGCTGGCTGCGAATCTCCGTAAACATGACATCCATATTCTGAATGTACAGCTCTTGCGTGGAACGCACCGCGTTTTCCTTGCTCTTGCCGATAAACCGGAATACGAGATACATGCACAAAATGCTGAATATCGTGAACAGCACGACGAGCAGCGCTAGCCGAACTAACTGCATATTCAATGTTTGCTCGATCGAGCTGTAATCAGAGTCGATTACGATGACGTAAGGAACGTCTCGCTGCACTTCCGCCACTCGCGCCTTGGTCTCGATATAAACGAAGGTTTTGAGAATGGTTTTACCC
This sequence comes from Paenibacillus rhizoryzae, assembly GCF_059686995.1. Taxonomy (NCBI): domain Bacteria; kingdom Bacillati; phylum Bacillota; class Bacilli; order Caryophanales; family Paenibacillaceae; genus Paenibacillus; species Paenibacillus rhizoryzae. The sequence continues at coordinate 545,692 of NZ_JCAALT010000004.1, forward strand.
TGCCATTTCTCCAGAATGCTTACCGGCTTGTTCGTTTGAACGGCCTTCGTAAAGCTGTCCATGTCATCGGCGTGTTTGATCTCATAACTGCCAAATAGAACAGGACGATCATAGATGGAGATAAAAGAATTCCCGTTATTATCTTTATAGAGCTTAGGCGGCTTGCCGAACGTAACTCCGTTTAAGCCTGCGATTTCAATAATGTCATGATTCGCCGCGATCGTTTTCTTCACAATCGTGTCGCTGCCGACGATCTCCTGATATTTCAAAACCTGATCGGCATTCACAAATACGGTAATAATATAATCCGTCGATCCGTCATTATAGAAGCCGAATTTGCTGACTTCGCTTGCGCCGGAGGCCGGAACCTCTGCGATGCCGGACCAGAAATTAGGCAAGCTTTGACCTTCAGGTATGGTTACATTGTGTTTCGTTAGCAGCTGGTCGTACGCCGTAAACCAGTATCCAAAAGGCTTCGTGCTCGTAATCTTAAGCTCGCTGGGCTCAGAGGATTTACGAACTCCGATATCATCACTGTTTGCCACTCGCTGCATAAGCGATATTCCCGCAACGCCGGCCTGCTTCGCTAGTGTACGAAGCTGTCCGTTCGTAACCTGATTCAGATCAGGACTAAGCTGTCCTTGGATGAACAATGCGGCCGTGCGCAGCTTCTCGCCGATCAGATCCTCCGTGTAGAATGAGCCTTCTTTCGATTGCTCAATCGAGGTTCGGATTTGATTGGCAGTAGCTGACATTCGCGCGGACAAGTCATCTTTTAACAGCGACTTGGTATACCAGTAGTAGGAAGCGTTATTAATCGCAACCAATAACACGGCAATACCGAAAATAATATAGATGATTCTGGCATTAATCCGCATGAAATACACACTTTCTCTCTGGGACAAATTGGAACTCTCTTAGTAGTATAGTTGCATCGTATGTAAGCTGTCTATGTGCAGATTTGTCAAAAAAAACAAAGAGCCCCCGCGTCAGAGGGGCTCCTTCCGTTCATTCCACTTGATCCTTCCACGAATAAATAGGCTTCCAGTTTAATATCCGGCAGGCTGCCTCATTGCTGACCAGCGCTTCTCGCCCTTCAAAGCTTCTTCTGCGGTCACGCACCTCCGGATAAAATTCATCCAGCAATCGCTCCGTATTCCAATCGCTCAGCGTATCGCTGCTTGTAATGTTGAGCGACACAGCCCCGTAGCCATCCGTCTTCAGCGCAGCAATCGTGGCGGAGACGGCGTCCCGGATATCGATATAGCTCCACAAAATATGTTTGTAATTGATCGGCTCATTCATGCGTGCAAGGAACGACTTGAGCTCATCCGGCGTGGCAATGAGCGAATACCGCATCGCAGCCACCTGCATGCCGGTACGGCGGTTGAACGTTTCGCCCGTCTGTTCATTGACGATCTTGGATAGACCGTAGCATTCCTGCGGCAGCTGAGGATGCGCCTCATTAACGGGTACATAATGAGGATCGAATTTCTTCGGCGCCCAGCAGAAGCCATACGAGGATTCGCTCGAGCCGAATACGACCTTCTGAATACCCAGCACCGAAGCCGCTTCAAACACGTTGTAAGTCGAGAGGACGTTGTTCGAGAACGTAAACTCGTTCGAAAATTGGCCCGGTGACGGGATAGCTGCCAAATGTGCAATGGCATCTGCTCCATTCACACCGCCAATCACTTGCCCCAAGTTCGACAAATCCACTGTGATTTGCCTGCAGCGCAGCTTATCTGACTTCTTATTATCCAATGCAATAACGGTATAGCCTTGGGCCAGCAGCTCATTCACGACCCACACGCCAAGCTTCCCGCTTGCTCCGGTTACGGCAATTGTTTTCAACGCATTCGCCCTCCTTGCTTTATTGCGCTGACCGTTCTAAGGACGGACAAGCGTTCCATCCGGTCTGCGGTCCAGTTTATACGGAATATGATAGGCTGACCGGCTCCAGCCATCATCCACGAGCAGTGCTGCTTTCTCCTCATCTATGTCGACCCCAAGGCCCGGCTTCTCCGATAAATAGAGATAGCCGCCTCTGCGCTCAACATGACCCGGGAAGGCCTCGCACTCCGCTTCTCTGAAATGATTGATTTCCTGAATGCCGAAATTCCAGACCGCGCGATCCAGATGAACGGCGGCCGCTTGGTTGACAGGGTCGTTCTCCCCGCCTTCTTGCCATGCCGTCCGAACGCCGAAGGTTTCGCCAAGCGCGGCAAGCTTGCGGCAGGCGCTGATGCCGCCGCCCTTGGACACGCGCACGCGGATGAAATCGATGAGCCTCTCCGTAATGAGGTCCGTCCATTCATGCGGACTGGTGAACAGCTCCCCAACCGCTTGCGGCGTCGAAGATTGCTGCCGCAGCTGACGGAACCAGCCGATCTGCTCCGGCGGCAATATATCTTCTAAGAAGAACAACTGGTAAGGATCCAGCCGTTTGGCCAGCTGTACAGCAGCGATCGGCTGAAGATGCGAATGGACGTCATGCGTAAACTGAATATCGTTGCCAAAAGTAACGCGCAGCTTCTCGAACATCGCCGGAATGGCATTCATATAGATCGCTTCATTGAACACATTGGAAGACCAGCTCGGAACAGGAACATTCGCTTGGTCTGCCGGCAAGAAGCCGCCGCCGCCATAGGAGCCAAGCTGGCAACGGATAACCGTGTAGCCTTCCTCCTTATAGCGGTGAACCGCTTCGGTCAGCTCCTCTTGATCGCGTCCGTCCGCATGGCCATAACAAGGGACAGCCGACCTGCAAGCGCCGCCGAGCAGCTGGTAAACCGGCAAATTGGCCTCTTTGCCTTTAATATCCCAAAGTGCCATATCGATGCCGCCGATAGCGGTTTGGGTAATGGAGCCATGCCGCCAATACCCGCTCGTATGCATCATCTGCCAAATATCCTCGATCTGGCCTGCCTCTCTGCCGATCAGCAGCGGGGCAAACAACTGCTCCACGACCTGAACGACGGCTTCCGGATTAAACATATCCGTTGCCGAGCCGATTCCGTACAATCCGTCTTGATCTGTCGTTACTTTTACGATGGTCCAACTGCCGTCATGCCGTGTTCGGATACATTTCACACCTGTGATCTTTGCCACTGTTTGCTCCTCCGATTCTTGGACCTATGAATGGAATTTAAAAACTCATAGGTGCATTTCGTTATAGATTGTGACCGTTCCCAAGGATGTCGTACCGTTATAGCGCATCAGATTCATCACGTTGACCGAGCCGCCGTCCACCTTCACGGTGTATCCGCCTGTGCCGAGATTATCCGTTCCTAAGTTGAATGCGTTTACCGTTCCCGACTGCACAACTAATCCGTTCTTGGAGCCGTAGGCAAAAACGTTAACCAGCTTCTCATCGGAAGCTCCGTTCACGGTTACAAGCGTCTCATTGGGTCTCGTAAACGCATCGATGACCTGCGAGAAGACGTTGCTCTCCACGACCCAGCCGGGAATGTTGTAGCCGGTGCGGCATACGGCGTTGCCGTTGGTGAGGATGCCGGTGATATACCCCGACGTACTGAGCCCTACAGTAATACCATTCTTGAACAAGGTCCCTTGTACCTTCTCCACATAGTGGTTATCATTGCGATTTGTCATCAAATCAATGGCGTTATACGAGTTAGGAAGTCCCACATTGACAATGTATACGCTGCTGCCGTTGCCTCTAATCGTATAAGGGAAAGCTTTTATTCCTGCTGCAGGGTTGTTCTCCGGATAAAAGATACGCAGCCCGCGTAATCCGGCAGTATTCCCGTTAAGAGTAATAAACGCCGTGCTCGAATCCGGTGCGGCCGTATCTTTACCTTCATAAGCGAATAACACCGTGCCAGCGCTTGATCCGCCTTGATCTCTCGTTGGCGATGAGGCTGAGCCGCGCAGCTCTACATTGGCCGGAACGGTCAAGTGCGTGCTGACCTTGAACCAGCCTGCCGGCACATAGACGACACCGCCGCCGGCGGTTCCCGCGGCATTCAGCGCGGATTGGATCGCGGAAGTTGCATCCACCGTCGGCAGCGCCGGTCCGCGCGAAGAGGTAAACGGGGCATTGTAAGGCGCTTTGGTGACATCATACAGCACGGCTCGGCTGACCTTCGGCGTAGCGGCAGAAGGGGACACAACCGGCGATGTTCCCGGTCCGGAGACCGTTACGGTGCCCGACGTACCGCCCGTAATATCGGAGTCGGTCACTTTTACATAACCGGCCGTGTTGTTCTGAACGGAAGCGGTGCTGCCCTTAAGCACGCTGCGCAGGAATGATACACCCCAGCGGGTGTCGATATTGTCCACCTTCACCGCGATATTCGTGTTCTGGATATTCGCCCAGATAAAGGCGCCTGAGAACTGAATTCGCTGGCCCGTTACGATGTTGATTCCGATATTGAAGTCGGATGCCTCCATCGCGTAGAACTGATCCCACTCCAAGTCGCCAAGCGTGAACGCAGTGGCGTTCGTACGCGTCCAGTTCTTAATCGTAGTCGCACTCGGCGCATTGTAGGATGCGCCTGCATTGGCCCAATACGAGCTGTTAAAATTCACATGCTCCCACGTGCCGACATCTGCGCCGTTATAGGCTTCCACGCCTCGGTATAGAATCGTGCCCTTCACGTTCTTCACTGTCGCTTGCTCATGCACCTGCGAACCGCCGGTATGGTCGGAAGCCATCGTGCTAATGCCGATTCCGCGATACGAGTTAAGCATCGTCACGTTCATGATGGACGCCGTCATATAATTCTCGTTGCTGATCCAGGCATTGCCCGGAATTTCGAAGGTGTAATTATAGTGAACCGGACTTGTCGCATTCTGGTTCGGATAATACACCGTCAAACCCTGTACGGAAGCGCTGCCGCCTATGCGAAACAGCACCGGCCCCGCATCGCCGGACGTCAGATTCGCAGCGATCGCAGTGCCGTAACTCCCGCTTCCGTTATCCGCATCGCGGTAATCGCCTCGGACGGAGCAGAACGCTCGCACCTGAATCGTGCCGGATACTTTGTAGGTTCCTGCAGGCAGCCATACCGTTCCCCCGCCATCGTTGTAGCAGGCGTCGATGGCATTCTGAATGGCGGCGGTCGCATCGCTCACACCTGTGTTATCCGCGCCGAAGGCCGTAACATTGTAGTCCGAAATCACAATATCGCTTGTCGGATAGACGGTGCTGACGATGACGCTGTTGCGAACAGAGCTTGTCGTCGTTGTATTGGAAATCGTAATGTCGTCGATGTAGCCGCGGTAGTTGCCTGTACTTCCTGCACGGTCATAGGCGACCCAAATGCGGTCGATCGTCTTTCCGGCATTCTGCACACCGAAGTTCGAATTGATCTGTGACCATGCATTGAGCGGAATTGTACCGCCATGGCCACCGGCCGGATGAACCGTATTCCCGTTCTGATCCACCGACCCGCTGTCGCGCAGCGTCGACCCATCCGTAAAATGAAAGTCAACTGCCATATACCTTCCGTTATCCTGCTGCGGATAGATGAAATATTGCAGCTTGGACGCCGAAGTCACGGGAATGCTGACGGTGAACACCTTGAAATACGCATACGTTGTCGATCCGCCGTTCGCGTTGCCTGAATACATAAGCGCCGAAGTACCGGTATGCGCCTGCTCGCCGGTACGCGGCGAAGCCTCCGGTGAAACGCCTGACGTTATACCGCTCACATTCGAAGAGAAATCGATGGCGTCCAAGAAATTCGGTGCGGTTTGACCGGATTCCAACCCTGTGGTGAACAGGATGGTATCTGCCGATGCCACCAGCGGTAAGAACGGAAAACAGGATACAGCGAGTAAGAGAGCCATGATGAGGGGAGAAAACCTCTTCTTCATAATCTACACCCTTTCCTATTTGTAATCGTTTACAAATAGAGTATAAGGGAGTCTCGCTGCAGCTTGTAATGAGTCAATCCGATAGTTATCTGGGGCAACCTTAGCTGTTTGGCGGCAAAAAATCCGCACCCTGTGAGAGGCGCGGATTTCTCGATTACTTCTTCGTAGCCAGGTAGGCGTCGATTTGTTTTTGCGCTTCTGCCATGATTTTGTCAAGGCCGTTTGCCTTCTGCTTCTCGATGTAATCCGCTACTGCTTTATCGACGTCTTTGGCATTTCCGAACTCGATCGGTTTGTGGAATTCTTCGATCGCTTGATCGCGTTTCGCTACTTCGTTCTTGATGTTATCTTCGGAGATGAACAGTCCGTCTACCGGCGAGTTTACGTTAACCGGCAATGCTGCGAATTCTGCTTCATGCACCCAGAAGTCTTTGCCGTAAGCCGGGTTTGGACGCATGAATTGCGGTTTCCACAACGCCCATTGGCCGCCCCATTCCATATAGTTACTTGTAGTCGTTTGCATGCCTTCCGGATAATTCGCTGTTTCGCCGTCGATCACATAGGTTTTGCCTTCGATTCCGTATTGTACGAGGTCATAGAGTGTTTTGTCCGTTTCGAGCATATCCAGGAATTGCAGCACGCGATCAGCATGCTCGGAGTTGCGGTTAATCGCTACGACGTTAGCCAGTGCTGTACGGTTGACATATTTCTTGTCAGGGTAGAGCAGCGAGCTGGACAGCTTGTAGGAAGGATCCGCGAAGCCTGGGTTTGCGTTCACCCATTCATGCGAGGAGTCGGTGTAGAACATTTTGCCGTTTCTCCATTGTGCTGCGCCGTCTTCTTTATCGATCATGGCATCTCTGTTGATGATTCCGTCGTCGTACCATTTTTTAGCCATAAGTGCTGCTTCTTTGTAGAACGGTTGTTGTTCAACCGGTTGGATCTTCACGGCCGGATCGTTCAGGTAGAAGCCCATGCCATGGAAGCCAAGGTCAACCCACTCATCGCGCTCCATATAGATGCCAAGCGGTGTGGAACGGGACAGCTTATCTTTCGGGAATGCTGCTTTCAGCTTGTGCAGGAAGGCATCGAGATCTTCAATGGTTTTGATGGAATCCACAGCCGGCGTAATGCCCGCTTTATCTGTCAGATCCACCCGCCATACCGCATATTTACGTTGGTTCATACTCATCGTCCAAGGAAGGCCGACGATTTTGCCATCGACTGTTGCAGCTGTCAGCGTGCCTTGCTCTTGATATTTAGCATACAAGGTTGGTGCAAATTTCGGGAGCAGGTCGTTGAGCGCCATGTAGGAGCCTTTGGCAGCCATCTGCTTATAGGAGAGCCAGTCGCCGTCAAAGTTCATGTCCCATTTATCGCCGGAAGCGGCCATAACGAGCATTTTGTCTTTAAAGTCGCCAAACGGGATAAAGTTGATATCGAATTTCACGTTAAGCCCTTTTGTTTTCACATAATCGCTGACCGCAGACCAAACCTCATCCGTAGCCGCTTTCTTGTCGCCGCCAAAATAGAACTTCAGCGTAACTTCCTCTTGCTCCTTAGCTGCGTTGTCCGTCGTTGCTGCCGCATTGTTCGTATCTTCTGTGGATGCATTCGTGGTGTTGTCAGCCGCTGCATTGGTTGTACCGGATGAATCTCCATTGTTTTTGCTGTTGTCATTGTTGCTTGAACTACATGCCGAAAGCATTAAGCTAAGCATAAGCACAATCGTGAGCAGCAGTGGAAGCTTGGAATGCATCTTCTTCATCGTGTACCTCTCCCCTTGAGCTTGTTTTTTATACTATCCGGCGCTACCGGTAGCGCCGTTATAGCTGTCAGTTACCCTTTCACTGCACCAACCATCAAGCCTTGGACAAAATACCGCTGCAAGAACGGATACAAGAAGACGATCGGCCCGATCGTTACTACCGTAAGGGCCATCTTGATGGACTCGGACGGCAGCTGCGCGGAGATGCGCTGCATATCGGCGGCATTGCTGGAGCTTCGGAGGAACTCCACGTTCGAAACGAGCGTTCGGAGCAGCAGCTGCAGCGGCTGCAGCTCTTGCTTATCGACGAACATGAGGCCGAGGAACCAATCGTTCCAGTACCCCAGTGCGACGAACAAGCCGACAGTGGCGAGAACCGGTTTGGATAAAGGCATGATCAGCTGGTAGTAGATGCGGTACTCGCTTGCTCCGTCCATTTTGGCGGATTCATAAATGTCCTCCGGGATGGAGAACAGGAAGTTGCGGATCAGGAACATATTGAAGGCGTTCGCCAGCGGTGGCAGAATCATCGCGAAGATCGTATCCTTCAGGTGAAGGTAATTGACGCATACGATGTACCAAGGTACTAATCCGCCGCTGAACAGCATCGTGATGATGACGTAGATCGAGAGAATGTTGCGGTATTTGAAAGAGCGCCGCGCCATGACATACCCGCCTAGGCTGGTCAGAAGAACCGAAAGCAGCGTGCCTGCAACCGTAACGATCATGCTGATTCCGTAGGCGTCCACAATTCGATTGGAGCCGAGGAGCAGAATCTCATACGACATGAACGTGATATGCCTTGGGAACAACGAGTAGCCGTTGTTTATAATATCGTTCTCCGTTGCGAGCGAGCCGGTAATGACCATGAGAAACGGCAGCAGACAAGCAAGGCTGAACAAGGAAATAATGACGATAATGATCGTTTGCGAGATGGATATACGTTTTACCGGCATGGTGCCCCTCCTTATGTTCGTCGCGAAGCGAAGTTAGAAAATAGCTGAGTCCTTGTCGACCTTCCTTGCGGCATAGTTGCTGCCAAGCACGAGAACGAAGGCAACGACCGATTGGATAAATCCGGCTGCCGAGGCCATTCCGATATCACCGGACTTCCGTAAGCTGCGATAGACCAGCGTATCAATAACATCTGTTGTCGGATAGAGGAGAGAAGCATCGCCGACCATGGCGTAAAACATCCCGAAATCCGCATTCATAATTCGCCCGACGGCGAGCAAGGTGAGGATGATGATCGTCGGCTTCAGCATCGGAATGCTGATATACCGGATCTGCTGCCAGCGTGATGCACCGTCGATGGAAGCGGCTTCATAATACGAGCTGTCAATACCCGTAAGCGCGGCCAAGTAGATGATCGTGCCATAGCCGGTTACTTTCCAGCGGATGGCGATGGTCAGAATGAGCGGCCACAGCCCTGCTTCGCTGTAGAAATCGATGGGCTGGAATCCTAACCATTCTACAATGCGATTGATCGCGCCATTCTCGTAGTTGAGCAAGTTGTATGTGAACACGCCGACGACGATCCAGGAGATAAAGAACGGGAGAAACGTGATCGACTGCGTAATTCGTTTAAAATATTTGTTACGCACTTCGTTCAGCATCAGAGCAAGTCCTACCTCGAAAATCAGCCCCACTGCGATGAACAAGCCATTGAGCAGGATGGTGTTTCGGACTGCGCGGGAAGCAGCATCCGAGGAGAGCAAGTAGTCGAAGTTGTTGAGAATGGGCTGCGCCCAAGGACTGCCGAAGATGCCTCTGGCGAAGTCGTAGTTCTTGAATGCGATGATGAGACCCGCGAGCGGCAAATAGTTGAAGACAAGGAGCAGGATGCCGACCGGGAGGAACATGACATAGAGCGAGTGGTTCCGCATGAGATCAGAGACGAAGCTCGACCTCTTGCGATAGACAGCTGCACGTATCGGTTTATTCACAACTTCGCTGCTTGGTTTCATTGGCGTCCTTACCTTTCCTGTTCGTGTTTGGTAGCTGCTTATCGTTGCTATAATCATCATAATGGATGGCCCGCAGACCTACTATGAGCCAAAATTAAACTTTGTGGTGTAAACTTGGCCTCTGCTGAGAAAGTTCGGCCTGTTTGGTGCGCCGCTGTGGATTAGAGCGGCAGACTTTGGGGCAAGTGTTGCTCTGTGAGCTACACTTGCTCGTGTTTCGCCGAACACATACTTTCAATTAGCCAACTAGCTGCTTATGTGTTGCTCTAGGAGCTACACTTTCTCTCAATCCGCCGATTTTCCGAGTATATGTTGCTCTGGGAGCTACACATACTCTCAATTCGTCAACTAGCTGCTCATGTGTTGCTCTGAGAGCAACTCTTGGCTGCTTTCCCGCCAATGTGCGGTAACCGATACCTCTCTTGTTGCTACTTCGCCCATTCCCCCGCCAATGTGCGGTAACCGATACCTCTCTTGTCGCTACTTCGACGCTTTCCCACCCATGTGCGGTAACTGCTACCTCTCTTGTTACTACTTCTCCCATTCCCCCACCCATGTGCGGTAACCGATACCTCTCTTGTTGCTACTTCTCCCTTTCCCTCACCCATGTGCGGTAACTGCCACCTCTCTTGTCGCTACTTCGACGCTGCAACTAGCCGCCCAAAGAAAAGGACACTTATTCCAACCCCGGAATAGTGTCCTCTACGTGTCCATCCCACAAACTAACCGTCTGCGCTTACCCCTGCTCCTCCTCCGGCTCCATAATCGGATGCCGCAGAACAATGCGGGTACCACTTCCTGCCCTCGCCTCAATCTGAAGCGTATAGGTCTCGCCAAAATACAGCTTCAGCCGATCGTTCACGTTGCGGAGGCCGACGCCGCGGCGCTTGGCGACAGGGGCCGTCTTCTCCTCCGGATTGGTCAGCTCCTGCAGCACCGCTTCCGGAATGCCTTGTCCATTGTCGCTCAGCTCAATGACAATATCCGTCCCCTCACGGCGGCCGATCAGCATAATCTTCCCTTTCTCGGGATTGCTCCGGATGCCGTGATGAATGGCGTTCTCGACTAGCGGCTGCAGCAGCAAACGGAGGAACGGCGCATGCAGCACCTCTTCATCGATCGAAATCAAGAACCGCACCTGATTGCCGAGGCGGGCCTGCTCGATACGGACGTACGCCTTCACCTGCTCGATTTCCCTCGACACCGTCGTAATCTCCTTGCCCTGATTGAGACTCAGACGCAGCAAGTTACCCAGAGAAGAAACCATCTCGCTAATATCCGGCATGTTATGATACTCCGCCTTCCACCGGATGGACTCCAGCGTATTGTACAGAAAATGCGGATTAATCTGGTGGCTCAGCACTTGAAACTCCAGTTCTTTCTTCGTCCGCTCGGCTTGCGTCGTCTGGTCGAGCAGCTGCTGGATTTTGCCGGTCATGTTGTTGAAACCCCGATACAGCCAGCCGATCTCATCCCTGCGATCCGATGGCGGCAGCATGAATTGGAATTCGCCGGACTCCAGCTTGCGCATGGAACGAACCAGCCTATGCAGCGGATGGGTGAAATACAGCGTCATATAGATGACGACCCCAATGCAGCAGATCAAATAAATAATCAGGAAGAAAACAAGCAGCTTATCCATTTCCTGGATCGGATGCGTCAGCTGCTCCAGCGGCGTCGTACTAACGAGCATCCATTGCTCCGTATCCAGCTTCACATACGTGACGAGCTGCTTCTCTCCGTCGATCGTCAACGTCTCCGCCTTCTGCGTCGAGGCTGCAATGGAATCGATGAGCGGCTTGGACGGAATAAGCTTGCCGGCCAGCGCGTTATCTGCCGTATCATAGAGCACATACCCGCTGCGCGTCATCAGAAACATCCGCTGACCCTTCATCCGCTGCGAAGGCGAGAGATACCGTTTCAGCTGATCCTCCGTCAAATCGGTAATGACGATCCCCCGCGCAATTTGGTCATGCAGCCCGGTGAACCGCTTGATTTTGGACAGCATCGGCCTGAAATACGTGCTTTCCGCAGGCATGAACAGATGCCACGTCGGCGTAATCGTCATCTGTGCCGTTTTGAACCAATTGCTAGTCTGAAATCCCTTCTGTTCGTCCAGCGTGTTGATATACATCGGATGTTTGCTAGGATCGATCGGAAACACACGTACGCGAAAAGCATCCACCTGCGACTTGGACTGATCGAGCAGCAGCATCATGCCCGATATAAATGAGCTCTCATCCTTCTTCGAAACCATCGAGTCCTCCATCAGCTGCTGAAACTTCGCATTGCCGATGATGCCATTAATCTGCTCGTTCAGCTGGTTCAGGTAGCGATCCAGATTCCGCTTCGATTGGAGCATATAGTCCATCGAGAACGAAGCATTGGCATTCGAAATACCCTCAACGGACTTGATATGCGCATAATAGGCAAAGAGCAGAAACGGCACGATGATGATCATGAAGAACATGCCAATCACTTTATTGCGCAAGGATGCCGCTTGCTGCAGCGTATAGCTACTCATCGATGATTCCTCTCAGCTTCCGATATTCTTTCGGCGTATGGCCCACGTTCTTCTTGAACAGCTTCGTAAAATGAACCGGGTCGCGGTAGCCTACCTCTTGCGAGACCTGATAGATTTTGTTGGCGACGTCGCCTAACATTTCCTTCGCTTTCTCGATCCGTACCTCAGTGAGATATTCCAAAAAGGTCTGCTGCTTCTCCTTCTTGAACAGCTTGCTGAGCCACACAGGCGTAACATGAACCTCCAGCGAAACGGTGTGCAGAGTCAAATTATCGCCATAATTCCGCTGGATGACCTTCTCCGCCTCGGAAATAATTTGGCTTTGCGGCACCCAATTTTTCCTGAAATCCGAGGCGATGGACACCAGATAGCTCTCCACCTGAATCCGCAGCGAATCAAGCGTATCGTACTGCTCCAATCGGTCCCATATGGCGATCGGATTGCGTTCCCAGCCGCGTTCTTTCCATCCGCCGGCGGCCGCTTTCTTGAATAGCTCGAGCAGCCACTCGAAGATTTTCTGCTGGATATCTTTAATATTGGTCGAACCCCAGGTCCGAACAAATTCGGGGAATGATTGCATGACAGTCCGAATTTCCCGATCGGAGCCGTAACGAATGAGGTCGAACATTTCATTGACGTTGCCAATCGACAGCTCCGAGAACTCCGCATCGACTCCGAGATCCTGACGAAGCAGCAGCCGATTGCCGCCGTAGACTGCCTTTTGCTCCAGAATATCTGCCGCTTCCTGCCGCATGTCATGCAGCTGCTTAATGCCGCCGACCGTTGAGGCGAGTCCGATGCTGACCTTCACTTTGACATAGCCGTTAATCCGGTCGATGCACGTAACGGCAATATCCTTGATGGAACAAAGCTGTTCCTGATGGTTGCAGCTGAGAACGATTACGAAACGGGATTTCGCATCGCTGTACATGCAGGCCGGATGCGCATATTCCTCCTGCAGCGTCTGCTTCACGACATTGCTAATGCCGAACAGGACTAACTCCTTTTCCTTGCGGTACAGCTTCCCTTGGTCAATCGCCTTCAGATCATCCACTTCGATGAGCATGAGCGCGAGCTTATGCTGCGTCAGCCACTCCAGCTGCAAATTGCCGAGTCTATGCATCATGCGCGATTCCCAGTACGGGTTATACTCGTTCTCCGCGGCTTCGCGAACGACTTCCTCCTGCATTTTGGGCAATGCAAAATGCACCTGATTCTCCAGCAGCAGCTTGTTTTGCTTATCGAGCCGTTCCTCACGGATTTGGCTGATCGCCTTGCGAATGACCTGCGACAGCTCCTCGATATTAATCGGCTTGAGCACATAATCGATAGCGCCAAGCTGCATCGCATGCTTCACCAGATCAAAATCGTCATACCCGCTGATCACGATCGACTTGCCCGAGAAGTTGCCGCGCTGATGCAGAGACTGAATAAATTCCAGACCCGACATGCGGCTCATTTTGATATCCGTCACAATTACGTCCGGGTTTAACTGCTCGGTCAGCTCAAGCGCGGTTTCACCGTCGTCAGCCGTATATATTTCATCCAAATCGATGCCAAATTCCACCCAAGGAAAACGAAGCCGCAGCCCCTCCCTGATTTCCTTCTCATCATCTACAATCAGCACCCGATACATGTTCTCTCATCACCCTTTACCGAGTATGTATGCGACTTTAACATGAACGTACCGTTATCTTATCGCTCTTAATTCCAGGCAGGCAATGGGGGAATATTATCTTTAACAGGTCAATCGAAACTAACTTTGGAAGCGCTTTATTACAGTTCGACAACGATTGTGCTTTCCCTTCCGGCCACTCCCTTGAGAAGCGATTATGAATAATGTCGGGGGCGCCTCATTTACCTTCGATTGGAAAGACGGTAGAATAGGGGTGTTTGGTCCACCTGCATATCCCCCATCCCATTACGATAGCGAGGAATTACCATGAATCAAGAAACAATGGAACTGATGCGCACGTTAACCGAATTTCAAGCGGCATCCGGCTTTGAGCGGGAGCTGCGGAGCTTTGTTCGCGGTGAGCTTACGAAATATACAGATGAAATCGTACAGGATCGGCTAGGCAGCATCTTTGGCGTCATGCGCGGCGATGAGAGCGGACCGGTCATTATGGCGGCAGGTCATTTGGACGAAGTCGGTTTCATGATCACGGGAATTACGGAGAACGGCATGCTCAAATTCCAGACGCTTGGAGGCTGGTTCAGCCAAGTGCTGCCTGCGCAGCGCATTCAAGTAATGACGGAGAACGGGCCGATCGTCGGTATCATCGGTACGACGCCAGTTCATCTGCTCGATGAAGCGGCGCGCGGCAAGCCGCTTGACGTGAAGGGCATGTATATCGACATCGGCGCGGACAGCCGCCAGCATGCGGAAGAAGTCGGCGTGCGTATCGGACAACAAGCCGTTCCGTATTGTCCGTTCACTCCCCTTGCGAATCCCAAGAAAATTATGGCCAAATCATGGGATAACCGCTACGGCGTCGGGCTTGCCATCGAGCTGCTGAAAGAGCTGCGCGGACAGAAGCTCCCGAATGTATTGTACTCCGGAGCAACCGTGCAAGAAGAGCTCGGACTTCGCGGTGCCAAAACAGCATCTGCCATGATTAAACCGGATCTGTTCTTCGCTATGGATGCCAGCGCAGCCAATGACATGAACGGCGACAAATCCGCTTTCGGTCAGCTAGGCCAAGGCACCCTGCTTCGTCTCTATGATCCAAGCATGCTGACGCATCGCGGCATGGTGGAGTACGTGCTGGATATGGCGCAAACGCACAAAATTCCCTACCAGTACTTCGTATCCCAAGGCGGAACAGACGCCGGAGCGGTACATACGCAAGGGATCGGTATCCCTTCAACCGTTATCGGCGTATGCGCAAGGTATATTCATACCTCGGCTTCCGTCCTGCATACCGATGACTACGATGCGGCTAAGGAGCTGCTCGTGAAATTGGTGCAGCATTGCGACCGCACGACCTACCAAACGATTATTGACCATTCGTAAGTATAGTTGTAAAACAAAGACCAGTGGACCGTTCGCGTTAGCCGAACGGTCACTGGTCTTTTTGCTTAGCACTATTTTCTATTTCACAATCGAAACATTACGCTGCATCTATTCGTCCATAAAGTGAAAGCATAAAGGTAAGAAAGGATGATGGTAATGCAAACACATACTGGTAAGCATTCAAATGTTTGGTACAGGCTGACATCAGCCGTTCTCATAGCCCTCACAGTCGTAATTGCCTTAGTTGGCTGCAGCCAATCGGATCAAGAGAAGAGCACGGCGGAGCACCAAGTTGGAACCATCCCGACCATCACGAGTCAAATAAAAGCCGGCACCAATCCGTTTGAAGTAGCCGGCATCGAGGATCCGCAGGCATTCTTCGACGTATTCAATGCGGTTAAGAAAGCCATCGCCGAGGATGATAAAGTGACCGTAGCCAATCATATTCTGTACCCGCTCAGAGTGAACAGCCCTTCTGGTACGCAGCTAATCAAGACGCGCAGAGACTTCGTCGATCAATACGACGCCATCATGAACAAGTCGATCAAACAAGCGATCGCCGAGCAATCAGCAGACCAGGTATTCGTGAATTATCAAGGCGTCATGGTCGGCAATGGCGACATCTGGTTCGGCGGCAGCGCCGATAAACCTCAGGTGATCGGGATGATTGCCATTAACCACGATATTCGCTGACAGTCGGCGTTCGTTGATGACGTGTGGTTTGTACACTATTGAAACAGTTTCCTCTGGTAAGCAGCGATGCTTGCGTATTCTTCTGTAAGCTTCTCCGATAGGCGCAAGTAGATAGGCAGCAGCTCCTCATAGTGGGCTGCTGCTTCTTTATTTGGCGTAAGCTCGAAAGTGGAGCCCATCATCTTCGAGACGATCGACAATGAATCGGCACGTCCGATCGCCATCAATCCGAGCACGACTGCCCCTAAGCAGGAGCTCTCGAAGCTCTCCGGAATGACAATCCGCTGTCCCAATATGTCTGCCATCATCTGACGCCATAGCGCAGAGCGTGCAAATCCGCCTGTGGCATGGATTTTGGCCGGCTTTCCGATCGTTTCCTCCAACGCATGCAGAACGGAATACAAATTGTAATTAATCCCTTCCAGCACGGCACGCATCATATGCTCCTTATTGTGATGCAGCGACAGACCGAAGAATGAACCGCGCGCATCCGGGTTCCATAGCGGCGCTCGTTCTCCTGTCAGGTAAGGGTGGAAAATCAATCCGTCCGAGCCGGGGCGTACCTTCTCCATCTTTTGCGTCAGCACATCGTACGGGTCTAAGCCCATACGCCTCGCTTCTTCGGCCTCTTCCGAAGCCAGCCCATCTCTGAGCCAGCGGAAAATGACGCCGCCGTTGTTCACCGCTCCGCCGATGACCCATTTGTCCGCCGTCAGCGCATAGCAGAAGTAACGGCCCTTCGGATCCGTAACGGGCTTATCTACAATCGTGCGAATCGCGCCGCTCGTTCCGATCGTAAGCGCCACAACACCAGGATCAATCGCATTCACGCCTAGATTCGACAGGGGGCCATCACTCGCACCAACAACAAAAGGCGTGCTCGGCAGCAATCCGATTTGTTCCGCTAATTCAGCTTTCAACCCGCTAAGCACATGCGTCGTCGGGACAAGCTCCGACAGTCGGTCACTGGTAATAGCTGCAATACGAAGCGCTTCCTCATCCCAGTCCAGCTTCTCTAGATTCATCATGCCGGTTGCCGAAGCAATCGAGTGATCGACGACATAGCTACCAAATAGTTTAAAGAAGACATATTCCTTGATCGAAATAAACTTCTTCGCCAGACCGAACAGCTCCGGTTCATCATGTCGCAGCCACAGCAGCTTCGTAATCGGCGACATCGGGTGAACCGGCGTGCCTGTCCGCAGATAGACCTCATGACCGCCCATTTCATCCTTGAATTTCGCCGCCCATGCAGCGCTGCGATTGTCCGCCCAGGTCAAGCATCTCATGAGTGGTTTGCCGTCAGCATCGACCGGAATGACGCTATGCATGGCCGAGCTAAACGAAGCAAACAGCACATTCGCCGCATTCACACCTTGCATGATCGTCTTCATTGTCGAAACCACCGCGGCAAAGATTTCTTCCGGATCCTGCTCCGCTACTTCCGGTGTCGGTGTATAAAGCGGGTACTCCGCATGCGCGGAGGTGACGACGCTGCCGTCCTCCCGGAACAGTACGGACTTCGTGCTCGTCGTCCCAATATCCACGCCAATCATATAGCTCAGCTGCTCGTTCTTCATCGCTAATCCTTCTTCCCCGCTAACACTTCCAAGTTTCGCGCGTTATGTAGAGTATGTATTTCAATGATCATCACTTTCCATGTAGTATATATTCCCTGCCCTTACAGCGCAATGTTGGGCGAAGCTAATTGCAGCAGAAAAGCCGCCCAGGCTCCCCTATGAAGAGGAAGCCTGGACGGCTCGCTATCATGCGTTCTATCCTTACAGCAGATCCCAATCAAACATAACGCCAATCGCCGAAGTGCGATCCTTCATCAGGAAATCATACGCAGCAGGTGCTTCAAGCGGCGAGTATGTATGGGTCATCAAATGCTCGAGGTTCATGCGACCTTGGAGCAGATAGTCGTAGAATACGGCTGTCATTTGATCACCGGTTACGCCGTTATAGTTGCGCGTCATGCTGGCATGAACACCAAGAATGGCTACAGAGTTCGAAACGACGCGCGGTCCAATCACTTGCTTGGACGGCTGGGTGGTATCGCCCAGCAATACGACGCGGCCCATTTCCTTCGCCAATAGCGTTGCCGGTGCCAATACAGCCGGATGGCCTGTAATATCGTACACCACGTCGCACATGCTCCCGCCCGTAATACGGCGCACTTCTTCAGCCGCTACATCTGCAGCCGCGCAGATCGTATGCGTCGCTCCGCTCTTGCGGGAGAACTCCAGACGTGATTCCGCCTGATCAATCGCAATAATATGTCTCGCGCCGGCAGCTCTCATATACTGCACGACCAGTTGGCCGAGCAGGCCTTGGCCTATGATAGCAACCGATTCGCCAAGCTTCAGCTCCGCGCGGCGCGTGCCTACTTGCGTTATTTGACCGAGCGTCAGCCAGGAAGCTTGCTCATCCGAGATGCCGTCCGGGATCAGCTTAGCATTGCTTGCATGCGTGTTGAAATACTGCCTGTGCGACATATTGGACGTAATCCGGTCGCCGACCTTCAACCCTTCAACGCCTTCGCCCACTTCTATAATTTCAGCAGCCATGGAATACCCCGGATTAAACGGATATTGCACCCATGACTCCCAATTCGTATTCGCATCGAAAATCCCGCGCAGGCAAAGGGTTTCCGTGCCGGTGCTGATCAACGACTTTCTGGCTTTACAGCGCACCTCGCCGGGCTGCAACGGAGCAAGCTCTACTTCATGTACTTCAACGACCTGTGCCGATGGAAAAATAATATTCGCGGAATTCATTGGATCGTTCCCTCCCATTCGTCTATACGGACATTGTAGGAGAAAAGAGCGCGCTTACAATAGAGCAGTTTTATCGCTATAATGATCAGTTCTTTAGGTTATCGTTTCCTGCATGAACCTGCGGTACTGAATGGGGGCCATGCCGGTATATTTTTTGAACAACCGCGTGAAGTTGGTCACCTCAGAGAAGTGAAGCGCCTCCGCTACTTGGGTAACGCTCATATCCAAATCGGTAAGCAGCAACGCCTTCGCCTTCTCGATGCGCAGTCTGCGCTGCAAACCAATCGGCGACATGCCGTACAGCTCCTTGAACCTGCTGCTGACATAAGCCGTGTTCAAATGCAGCTGCTGTGCCATCTCGGTTAACGAGAGCGGCTTCTCCGGCTGCTGCACGATTTGGCATAGAATGCCGAGGAAGCTCTGCTGCGCTGCGGCTGTATCCGAAACTGCCCGCTGTCCGATCGCCTCATCAAACAAGAGATATAACAGCTCAAGCGACTTCGCTTTCTGCAGAATCGCCGCCGGCAGCGATGAGGCATTGCTCCTCGACTCCATGAGCTGCTCGAAAACCGTCTCGAAACGCTCCTTCTGCTTCAGCTGATAAATATACGGGATTTGAAACAGCGGAAGCACATCGAGAACCCGCTCCACTTTATACGTGAAATGCCACCACAAAATAACCGCTTCGTCATCCGTATCTTTATATTGATCATGGATCAGATGCGGAGGAATAAAGATGACGCTCCCCGGCACGATCTCATAGACGGCATCGCCGATTCGCAGCTTTGCCGTGCCTGATTTGTGATAGGACATCATGTATTCGCTCGTAAACGAGCGATCGCGGAAGCTCATTTCCCTGCGCGTATGAATGGCAAACTCCGACACGTTCAGCTCCGCCTGTTGAAGGAGCTTGATCAAGTACTGATTCACTTGTAATCCCCATCCAATCTATCTGTCTACCTGCCTAGCTGCATAGTCGCCGGTTTCTCTCATTTTAGCACAGGGCCTACGGGATCGCGGGATTGCCATTCTTTAAACGGTCAAATTCATAGATAGCTTGGAGCTTATACTCGCTGTTCTCATTATCCCTAAGATAGAGGCCCATATAGCCGACATCGGCGAAAATCATCGTTTCCACGTCATTCTTCTCATCGCTGCGGCTCGATTGCCAGTAATAATGCAGCTCCCTCGGTGCATCGTACCACAGCCAATCCAGATCCTTCATCGCTTGATTACGATGTGTCAGTACCCAAATTTGAAACAGCACATGCGGATCTTTATTATCGATTTCCGATGCAGGCTTGGCGTTCTTTAACCGTTCCGCTTCCTTCTGAAGCAGCTCATGAATCTCGGAATTCGCGGTAACGGTTGTTATAGATCGCACTTCATTGAACTGCGCAGCATATTGATCCGCCTTGGCATGCACGCTCAGCTCGCGGAACGAGATCGTAGGCAAATAGAAATTAGCCACAACCGTGACCAGGCCGAAGAGCAGCGCTCTCAACAAGAAGCCATGCTTCTTCTTGTTCATGTAGGAAAGTCCGATGAAGAACCCTACCGGGATCAGCACCTTGCTAATATTGACGTAGAAGTTGCATAAGCAATAAATTGCGGCGATCATCAGCCACATTCGTATCGACATGGTTTTACGCTGATCGAGATAGGAAACCAAGAGCAATGCCAGCAGGCCAAACCAAATCAGTAGGTTCATGAACTAGCTGATTCCTCGTACGGTGTTCGTATCGGTCGATACGAAAGAAACATTTTGCCGGTAGCTAAGCTCCAGCTCTTGCTCCTCGAATCGAAGCTCCAAAGTCACTATGAATGGCGCTTCAACGAAACGTACGGTCAGGATAAGTTTGTCTTGCTCCTGCCAAGTAAAGCTGGACATCGTACGTTGCTCGCCTACCGCGCTAGGTTCCGGTTGAAGGAGCCTGCCGCTGCCTTCCTTCCAAGTACCGCGTCCGCAATTCACGGTATATTGGCCTTTGGATCCTTCAAATGTAAGTACAGCCTCGTTTCTCCCAAAGCTGAGGGTGAGAGATTCCCACTGCTGCGGGTTCTCATCCAGCCGGTAGCTTTTGCCGGATATAAGTTCCTCCTGTGCAGAGCTCTCACTGAAGGTTGGCGGATTAAGAGATAACGATGCCAGCTGCGTGGATAGCTGCGCGGCTTGATCGCCGTTTGCCCCCAGAGGAAGCGGTCGATCCTCGAGCACAGGGAGAATATGCGTCCAAATGGCATCCAGTACGCCCTGCATGTCATTCGTGCTGCTTGTGATGGCGATCACCATATCTTGCTCCGGCATGACGATGCAGAACTGGCCGAATGCGCCGTCCCCGCGGTACGCACCGAAGCGGCATTGCCAGAATTGATAGCCATAGCCCTGCGCCCACTCGTTATCTCCGCCATCGCCATTGTCGATTTGCTTCGAAGTGGCTTCGTCGATCCAAGCCTCGGAGATAAGGCGCTTGCCCTCCCAGACTCCTTTCTGCAAGTAGAGCTGGCCAAACTTGGCAACGCCTTCCGTAGTCAGCGCCAATCCCCAACCGCCGATATTGATTCCACGAGGACATTCGCCCCATGTCGCCCCTATAATCCCCAGCGGTTCGAACAAGCGAGGCTGCAAATAATCGAGCAGCTTCTGTCCGCTTACCTTCTGAAGAATCGCCGACAGCATATAAGTCGCTCCGCTGTTATAGACGAAATGAGTACCCGGCTCCCGCTCCACAGGGGCATGCAGAAAAGCACGAATCCAATTACCGTCCTCACTAGTTAAGAGATTAACAATGGTGTCCGTATCATTGCCGGTTCCCATCATGAGCAAATGGCGAATGCGCATCGCTTGCAGATTCGGCGATGGGTCCTGCGGCGTCTCCTCCGGGAAATAAGAGATGACGGTGTCATCAAGGGTTAACAGCCCCTCCATCGCGGCCATTCCAATGGCAGTAGAAGTGAAGCTCTTGCTGAGCGAGAACAGCATATGCGGAAGCTGACGCGCGTAAGGCGCCCACCAGCCCTCGGCCGCTACTTGACCGTCTCGCATTATCATTAGGCTGTGAATTTCGATTTGACGCTTCTGCCACTCATTCAGCAAATTCGTAATCGCCTGCGGATGGATGCCCAGCTCTTCCGGCCGGCTTCTAGGCAGGCGCAGCTCTGTTCTTGTCATTGTGGAACCGCCTCTCAACATTATGATTTATCCTGGTTATCCTTGCCGCCAAATTCGTTCCAATTGGTCTTAATTGGGTTCATCATCTTGGCGATTGGCCGTTCAAACTCTGCGGCAACCAGATAGCAAATGCCTATAATTAGTGCGAACCTGCTCATGACTAAGGGACCGTTACCTACATACTCCAGCATGGCATCGAATAATTCACCGTTCCAAGAAGAGACGTTCGAGCCGAATATAGGAGCTGCAACATACCAGATGCCATATAGAAAAGCTGCAATACAGATCAAAATAATATGCCCAACTCTCAATTGGTATTGTATCCCAAATCCACCGGGTTGGCATTACTTTTCAGTTGACGTCTTGAAGCTCGGCATGAATAACCTCACGTTCATTCGGAGTGATACCCTGGATTTTTGTCCGAAACCTGGTTCAGCTCTCCCCCCTCTCCCCGGAATGGTAATAAAGTCAGGCGTGTTGAACTCCTCGGTACGTGTATAGATATCATGATCGCTGAGAGAAATGAAATGGTAGCCTTTCTCCTTGAAAGCTCGAACGACATCCGCGGCAGGCAACCGACCATCTGAACAGGTCGTGTGAAGGTGTAAGTTTCCTTGGTAGATCGGTTTGTTGCGGTCCAACAAGATGATATTTTTCATGTCCTGCCTCCACATGACAAAAAAGCGATGGCCGCGCCGCTTAGGCGTACCATCGCTTCTTCTCTATTATTAATCTTGCTCTATAAATGCTTTAATTTGTTCCTTCAACTTTAAATATCCTGCCTGATTAATATGTAAGCCATCTTCTGTGTATGTCGTACTTAAATTCCCATCTGCATTCATCAAGGTCGGGTGAATGTCAACAAAGGGCAAGCCCAATTTCTTTGAAATGGAAGCTGCAAACTTATTAAATGTATTAATTTGATCATTTGAATGTAGTTTAATATTTGGGTATTTTACAATGGCGAGTTTTTCATTAATTGGCAATAGTGACTCTACTAATATTTCCGTCCTAGGTAAATTGGATTGCAGTTGCTTCAGTAGGGTCTCATATCGGCTCGTCACCTCCATTATCGGAGAGTACAAGACGTCATTGATGCCTATAAGTAACACTATTTTTTGTGGATTCAGGGCATAAATATCACTTAATCTGTTCATGACATCTTTAATTCCTTCACCAGCAACGCCTTTATTGACCGTATTTTTGTTCGGGAAATAATCATTCCACACGCCATGCTTCGTAATCGAGTCACCTAGAAATACCACTCTATCCGTCGGTTTCGGGATGTCTTTGAGATAAATCGTCTGCATCTTCGAGTCAATATTTACTGTTTCATGAAATAATTCAGCTACAGCTTTAAGAGGAACATAGGTAGTACCATTAATGACTTTAATGTCAGCGATATTCACTTGTTTACCATTTAGAAACACATGGTAATCTGTTGAAGCATATACCCCCATCGAAAATGTAAACATAATTACAAGTACGGAAATAACCGTTTTTTTCCAACTTAACCTCAGTTTCATTTCTTCAATCCTCCTAATTAATATATGACTTATGATACGAATTGTAACATTATCGACAATATTTCGCAACTTTTTTCCTACGAAAGAACTAATTGGAAAATTTGTATATCTTTTATCCCGAATACATATTACACCACAGGGTCATTTGCACTAAACAAAAAACAAAGAAGCGACAAAAAAAGAACAGCCGCCCAGACAACTTCATGTCTGAGCAGCTGTTTCTTTGTCATTCAACAAACTTTATCCTTTCACGCTCCCAAGCACGATACCGGAAATGAAATAACGCTGTAAGAGTGGATAAACAACTAATATTGGCAATGCAGCTATGAAAATTTGGGCAGCTTGCGTCGTTTTATTTGAAATTTGGCTTAGCATCTTCACCTGGTCCGAGGACACGCTGTTAAGCAGCGTAGAATCGAATTTAACAATAACCGTTTGCAAGTAGCTTTGCAGCGGATAATGCTGAGGCTTGTTCATCAAGATCAGACCATCAAACCAAGAGTTCCAGTGGCCTACGATGCTAAACAGTGTCAATGTCGCAATAGCTGGTACGGATATGGGAACAAACACCTTTATTAAGGTCGTATAATGCCCTGCTCCATCGATAAATGCAGCTTCCTCCAGCTCTTTCGGCAGCTCCCGAAAGAAATTAAGGAGGAGGATACAGTTGAACACCGGCACAGCCCCAGGCAATATTAACGCCCAGGTGGAATCAAGTATTCCCGTTTGCTTCACCGTCATGTACCAAGGAATGAGCCCACCATTAAATAGAATGGTGATGAGGAAAAACCAGACAAATACACTGCGCAGCCGAAATTTATTCACTTCCTTCGACAATGGGTATGCAATCAGAATGGTCAGAATCATATTTATGGGTACGCCAATTGCGACTCGTTTGACTGAGATAAAAAATGACGTGAAAAACTCATGGCGCCCTCCAACAAATTTATAGGAGCTGATTGTAAAATCAATCGGCCATAATCCGACTTTACCTGTTGCTGCAGATGCGCTGGAACTGAATGATACAGCTAGAATATTAATAATCGGCAGCAAACAGAGCAACGCGACGAAAAGCAGTACAACGGCGTTTATCGCAAGAAATACTTTACGGCCCATCGTAGGATATTGCCACATGATAAAGGCCTCCTAATTTAGAAAATGCGGTAATTGGCAAATCGGAATGCCAATCGATAAGAGATTACGATCAGTACAAATGAGATAACGGATTTGAGTAACCCGACTGCCGTCGCTAATCCATATTGAGCATCAATCAGACCTGTCCGATAAACCAATGTATCAATAATGTCACCCGTGCCGTAGACAACTGGACTATACAGGTTAAATACCTGATCGAAGCCGGCGTTCAATACGTTGCCGAGGCTTAGCACAGTAAGCAGTACAGTGACCGAACGGATACCGGGTAAAGTCACATGCACCGTCTGCCGCCACCTGCTCGCGCCATCGATTACCGCTGCCTCATAACGAGTCGGATCGATGCCTGTTAATGCGGCCAAATAAATAATGGTGCCAAATCCGAATTCTTTCCACACATCAGATACGATAAGTGTATAAGGGAACCAATGGGGATTACCTAGGAAGAAGATCGGCTTCATTCCGAATGATTTAATGAGATGGTTAACAAGCCCATCGTTTGGAGAGAGAATATCAATTAATATCCCGCTTAAAATTACCCATGACATGAAATGCGGCAAATACACAAGCGTTTGAATGCTCCTCTTGAAGAGGGTGTGTCGCACCTCATTCAGCAACAGCGCAAAGACTAAAGGCACGATAAGGCCGGCAATGATCTTCATAACGGCGATAAACACCGTATTCCAGAATACCTGAAAAAAATTCGGGATATCAAGCAACTGACGGAAATTGTCCAGTCCAATCCATTTAGAGCCGAACATTCCTTTCGATGGGATAAACTTCTCAAAGGCGATTATAATGCCAACCATCGGTCCATAGCTGTAGATCAGCACAAGGACGACGCCGGGCAACAGCATAATCAGCAGCGGAAGCTCGAGTCTCCATTTTCTAGCCATAACAGCCCTCCATTTACGGCAAATCGGAATGAACAGGTGAAAGGGATGCGGCGGCTAAACAGAAGACTGCCGAATCCCGTTCCTGCTCTATGCTTTGCGCTTACTGATTTTTGGCGTACCAATCGTTAACTTCCTCTGTGATTTTGTCACCACCGAACTTCTTCCAATCGGACACGAACTTATCGAAATCATCCACGGATGATACACCCATAATGATTTTCGTGTACGTTTCCAACTGCAGTTTATTTAGTGCCGACATCTTCTCAACCATAGTCGGAGTTGGAGCGGAGTTAAATACGGTTAATTGAACCAAGTTATTATCGATAATCTGCTTCACGAGATCAAGTGTTCCATTTGGCCCGAAAGCTCCGAATTGCGCCCACTGCTTCACGTCGCCACCGTCAGTAAATTGTCGTTGTAAACTTAGGTTGTTTTGATCGTCAGGCGTCAAGTTCGACTCATCTTTACTCTCCAATGCTTTCTTAATTCGTTGCTGGATGGCGACGTTTTTGGTGGGCGGCTCAATCCAAAGTGACGGATAATTCCATATTGCTATGCCGCTATACTTACCTTGGAGTGAAACTACTTCGTTATTCACGTAATATTTGGTCAATAAATAATTGGCCATTTTCACGATGGCTTCCGGATGTTCTGCTCCCTTACGTACAACATAATAGCCGGAAGTCGAGAAATTACCCGGCGACAATGCCTGCTGACTGTCCGTCGACACGAGCGCGATATGTCTCCAGCGCATAGACGGATTCTTATTAAGCGCATCTTGGAGCGGATAATACGGATTCCACCATGTGCCATAGTAGAGCCCAATCTGGTTCGAAGCGATCGATTCGGAAACCTTGCCTGAGTCTTTAACGCCGAATTCGGTGTCCATTAGTCCGTTTTTATACATATCCTGCAGCTTCGATAGCACAGTCTTAACTTCCGGCTGTATGCCGCCGAATGCCGCCTTGCCATTCTCATCTTTGATCCAAATGGTCGGATATTGATGATAAGCGGAGAAGAAACCTTCTAACGAAGCGAGTCCGCCCCACAAATCCTTCGTTATTCCAAGACCGAATGTATCCTTCTTACCGTTGCCGTCCGGATCATTCTCCACGAATGCTTTTGCAATCGCGGCGACATCATCCAATGTCTGAGGATCCTTCAGATTCAGCTTCTCCAGCCAATCCTCACGAACCCATAGATTGCTCTCGCCCATGGCCGGTGAACCGGGGAGCGGAAGCGCCATTACTTTTCCGTCAAATGTAGCCGACTTGATCGCAAACGGATCCTCCGCAATCGTATTCGTCAATATATCGGAGGAATATTGCGGTAATATATCTGTTAAGTCCTCGATTAATCCCGATTCCACCAAATTGTTTAACTGCGTGCCGTTTACTCTCATGAAATCCGGTATGTCTCCGGATGCGATGGTCACATTTAATTTTTGGTCGTATTGGCCGACCGGCACCGTCCAAGCATTCTTCACTTTGATACCAAGCTTCTCCTGCTCTTCCTTCGTCCAGACGTTATCATCGATATTCTCTCCATCGGCAAACACTGTGCCGTCCGGAATCGATCGGCCTGTTGTGATTTCAATCGGTGGGTCATATTTGCCTAAAGGGTCTACCACGGATGACGATACATTGTCTGGGCTGCCAGTGTTGTCTGTGCTTGCAGTCGATGCATCGGAATTACCGCTGTTATTAGATGAATCAGCAGCAGCTTTCGAATTTGAATTCGAACCGTTATTGCTGCTGCAAGCTGCCATCACAACTAGGATCATAATCATCGCTGCGAATGCGGTCTGCCTAAACACTGCCCTCATCGGTTTCCCTCCATACAATTCGTATTTGGAGAACGAGTGCACTCGCTCTATGACTAGATTATAAGAGAGCGCTTACAACTGGCGATACAACTGAATTTTTTACTTTCTTAATGTTTATTGACTTCTTTATAACGCATCTCACGAAATTCCTGCGGGCTAATATGAAATGCTTTTTTGAAAAACTGTGTGAAATAGGCCGGCGACACGCAGCCGACTGCTGCGGCAATTTCATGAACCTTCATTGTAGTGCTGCCAAGCAGCTCCTTTGCCTTTGCCAATCTAGCCTCGTTGATGTAGGCAAGCAGATTTGTCCCAGTAGTCTGCTTAAATAACCGAGATAGATAAGATGGATTAAAATGAACCCTTTCAGCCAGCGTTACAAGGGATAAATCCTCACCGAGGTGCTCATGGATATACTGTTTCGTCTGATTCATCGCCGAGATAGTTCGGCTCTCATCTTCATTCCGGCGCAAATCAAACAGCGCATCGGCAAGCAGTCCATAATAATCGCTGGCTTGTCTCCAATCCAAGCGCGGATCAGCAGCCATCAGTTTATTCAGATTAATTGCGGATCCTATCTTATCCCGCAGCTGTCTGCGGTTGACGTATGACAGAAACATGAGATTAATGGCACAGTTAAGCTCCATATCGTAGGGTGAGACACCAATATAGTTCGGCTGTACTCCTTCTGTTATCCGTAGTAGTAGCTTATGAAACTCCTCACGGTGCCCGCTCTCGAGACAGGTTTCCAATGTAGACAGCCATTTATGTCTCGGCTGCGTCTGCAGGCTGTTCATCTCTGCTATGTCTGCGAATTTCCGCTTGATCGGCAGCAGATAGATATTCATTCCGGAGCCCGAATCCGTATAGAAGGCCGTGCGAACCTCGTCATATCTGCGAGCGACTTCCTCCCATCCGGCTGGACACGTATCCACTACAAATGATATAGAAAGTCCAAGCGATTCGAAGCAAAGCTTCTGATATGCTTCCAACGATCCTTTGATGTACAGCGCATTTTGCTCGTATTGATCCGGCGAACCTTCATCCCCTGCGGCTTGAATGAACCACACCATGATCGAGCGCTCACAGACGCTGTGCATCCGTATCAATTCCTGCGAGATGCACTTGCCTGCCAAGAAGTGCAAGGTAAAGAACATTCGCATCTTCTCTAGCGCAGATTGTGTTTTGGGAAGTTGATCAATTCGTCCTACAACGAGCTGAACCGCCTGAATCGGGTCCATGTCGATTCCCAGCTCAATAAACTTCTCACGTCGTTCATCCCCATTCATCGGCTCCCCATGAAGCATGTCCATCCAGAACTCGCGCTGCATAAGCGGAATCACATCACGCATCCCTTCCCGGGAGGCTTGAAGCAAATCCGCGATCCGAATGTCTTGTTGAATTTTAGTCAGCGTCTTCTCCACGAGCTCCGTTATTTTCTCAAAGCCTTCGGTTTTCAGTATATAGCCGTCCACTTCCTGCCTAATCGCCGTGTACGCAAAATCGAAACTGTTATAGCCGGTTAAAAATATGATTTTACAATTTGGCCAACGCTGCCTAATTTTCTCTACCAGCTGTATCCCATTCATACCAGGCATTTGAATATCCGACATGACAATATCGATTTGCGTGCGGTTCAGCCAATCCATCGCTTCATAAGCAGAGTAGGCTTTATATACATCCAGTTCCAGATGAGTAGCCTGTGACAACATCATATACAAGCCATCGACAATATCGGGCTCGTCATCAACGATCAGCATCCGGTTCATCAGCATCTGCCCCCTCCAATTTAATCGCAGCCGTCACCTTTAGTCCGCCCAATGCACCTATGGATACGGAGATTCCGCTATTCTTGCCAAATTTCAGTCGAAGACGACGATGAACATTAAGCAGCCCCGTCGTTTCTTGCTCTTCATTCCAATGCTCGGTCAAGAGCGAGTTTAGCTGCGCTGCTTCTTTCGGTGTTATTTCATCACCGTTATCCTCAATTGAAATCAATAACATCCCATGACTTGTGTGAAAGGATACCTGAAGAAGACCACCTTTGATTTTGTTTTTTAATCCGTGCGAGAATACGTTCTCAATAAGAGGCTGTACGATAAGTCTCGGTACACGAAACGCATGGTAATCGAAAGGCAGATCTGCAAATTCTACTTTAATACGATTGCGGAAACGGCGTGCTTGAATCAAACAATAGATTTGAGCATGCTCGATATCTTTTGCAAGCGGCACCTCTTCATCCGCACTTCGGGTTACGTATTCCAGATAACTACCTAGCTGTTTCGTAAAAACGCTCACGTTCTCATAGTCCTCTGCATTCACCATGTGGTGGAGAATAAAGAAGCTGTTATATAGAAAATGAGGACTGATCTGTGATTGCAGATGCTTGAGCTCGGCACGCTGCGCCAATATTTTTTGCCGGTACACTTGATCGATGAGGGTACTCAGATTTCTCACCATTAAGTTAAACCGGGTGTACAGATACTTGAACTCGTCGTTACCGCGGTGTTCGATCTGAATGTTAAATTCACCGTATTCTACTTTGCGGAACGAGCGTACCAGCTCTATTAACGGACGGTGTATAATTCGATAAATCGATATACCAACGACGGCAATGAGAACGGCAATCACGATCGTAAATAACCAGAACCAATACACGTAATCCTTCAGTTTGTGGAACACGCCTGATTCAGGCAAATATTTAACCGCGGTCAAATGCAATGTTGTCGACACGGAATAAAACACCATGTATCGCTTGCCATTGATACGAAGAGAGACGTTGCCTACTTCCTTCTCCTTTGAAAGCTGCATCACACGATCTGCTAAGCCGTAACTTAGAGACTCACCACCCTCAGCATGTACATCTGCTAGAATGCCTTGATTTCCGATCAGAAAGCCTCCGCTTTCGTTCTGGTCACTGACCATGACAGGCTTTAGTGTCTCCTGCAGAGTCTTTCTATTGAGTTTAATATTCAAAATATAAAGAGGATTTCGGTTGCCACTGCTCGGTGTAGGGAAACGAGACGTCAAGATGAAGTTGTCTTCGTCCCGGATAAAAGGGGTTGAGATGCTCTTGCTGCTCATTTTTATGGCTGCGAGATCTCTCTCATCTAGGAGATTGTAATCATTTTCTGCGGATACTTTAAAGTTAAATGGAGGAATATAGCTGATTACGTCGACAATCATAGCGCTGCTGCTTTTCACTGCATTAAGATGCTGCTGCAGCCTTAAGATCGCTTGGTTTCGTTCATATTTATTCATAGAGCCCGGAATCGTAGCTAGCAAATAGAGATTTTCATCGTTTAACGTTTCATACTGCAGTGTCTGAATGCGACTGATTTCTTTCTCCAAATTTTCCCTATAGTTAATAACTTGCGCTTGCATCGACTCCGATATCGCCCCTCGAACCGTATCGACGCCCCAATAATACATGACGACGCCAACCAAGTAGGCAAGTCCAAACACTAGAGTTAGTACGAGTAACAGACGGAAAAAGATCGAGTTGGGCCATCGCAATCCCCTCTTAACGCCTCTCAACATGAGAAATCCCTCCTGCTAGTCCGGCCATAGATTCACAATTATGCTCGTCCATCAGTTCTTTTCGACTTCATATAAACGTTCTCCTTTACAACGCTCTACAGCGATTGGGATCAACCCCGGATTATATCTGGACAAATTTTCTCCTGACATAGGCATTTAACCCTTGCAGACAAGTGTCGACAGGGTATAACCATCAACAATCGATAGGAGTGGGTTTTCATAGAGTTGGGGATATAGACCAGTGCGAGCCATCTGCCTTGTACATATAAATACAGTACATCCTTGCTCTAGCAGCAATTTAGTAGGAGGCGAATCTATGAAAATGAATCAAGACGGTCTGCGGCGATAATTCAAATTTGAAAGGAGAATGAGAGAATAGAGAACATCTAGAAGAGAGGTAACTCATGCACGACTTAATGGCGATCATTACAATTTGCACCTTCTTCCTGACGATAGGCTTTATCTATTGGAAGCCGAACGTCAACGAGGCGATACCGGCAACCGTAGGTGCTTTCATCGTCTTGCTCACAGGCACTGTCTCCATGACGGACCTAGGAGCCATTACGGAAACAATCAGCGGAGCTGCGATCACGATTATGGCAACCATTGTTATGGCGATCGTGCTCGAAAGTTTCGGTTTCTTCAACTGGGCAGCTGAAATTCTGACAAGACGGGCACGAGGGTCAGGTATTAGGCTGTTCTGGCTGACCAACCTATTTTGTTTTCTCATGACGCTCTTCGTCAACAATGATGGCAGCATTCTGATTACGACCCCCATCCTGCTCATGCTGCTAAAGAGCATGGGACTGAAAAATCATCAAAAGATTCCCTATCTGCTTTCCGGCGCTCTTATCGCAACAGCATCGAGTGCTCCGATCGGCGTTAGTAACATCGTCAACCTGATAGCGCTCAAAATCGTTCAAATGGATCTCTACATGCACACAGCCATGATGTTCGTACCTGCCTCACTTGGGCTCGCGCTGATGGCTTTGCTCCTATTTGCCATCTTCTACAAGACACTTCCAAAGAAATTACCCCCAGTCCAGCCGTGGGGTTTAACACCGGGCGGCCATCCGCTTAAAGGCCCTAAAGAGGACGTGCCTAAAGAAACCCGCTCGAAATTCATGCGCAATGTGCTGATTTTCGTCTTCTGTGTCCGCGTTAGTTTGTTTGTCGCTTCTTTCCTTCATTTCCCGGTCTCCTTGATGGCTGTTATTGGCTCTGCCTTCCTGCTGACATGGCGCTGGATTTACTTGAAAGTTCCCCCTACCGATATGATCAAAAAAACACCTTGGTATATTCTCATCTTTGCTTTCAGTATGTACGTGATCATCTATGGACTGCGTAATCTGGGGCTTACGGAATGGCTCATCCACTTGCTTCAGCCGCTTGTCTCCGGAGGTCTGCTGCATGCCAGCGTACTAATGGGCATGCTGCTGACCGTACTATCCAATTTGTTCAACAATCACCCTGCTCTGATGGTTGGCACGCTGACTTTGACCAATATGGGACTCGACCCGCTGACGCTGAAAATCGCCTATCTGGCAAGCGTTATTGGCAGTGACGTCGGTTCACTGCTGCTGCCGATCGGAACGCTGGCTACGATTATGTGGATGCATATTATCCGAAAAGGCGGCGTGAAAATCAGTTGGGGACAATACCTTAAGGTGACCGTGGTTGTCATTCCGGTCACCGTAATCGTTTCGTTGATCTTGCTTAGTTACTGGGTAACTTGGCTGTTCTAAGGATTAGAACAATAGAGCAGGCCATTACGAACTTGGAGGGACCCATTTGAACGAATTATATAATCCTTATCACAAAAAAATTGACCTCCCCGGCTAGGAAGGCCATGCAAACAATTCGTGTATAGCTACAGTTTATGTAACGGATTGAAAAATAGCGTGGGTAGATGAACTACGTGAAAAAACCACTCCTAATCTGGAGTGGTTTCTTTTTGAATACTTATTCCGTTATACGAGATGGCAAGCGACGCTGTGATCGTTCCCTACATTTCTGAACAGCGGCACTTCCTCACGGCAACGGGCTACCGCAAAGGGACAGCGAGTATGAAACTTGCAGCCGGTCGGTGGATCCGCCGGGTTCGGCAGCTCCCCGCTCAGCACGATTCGCTCGCGCTTCAGTTTCGGGATCGGGATCGGCACGGCCGAGAGCAAAGCCTTCGTGTACGGATGCAGCGGATTGCGGAACAGCTCGTCGCGCGAAGCGGTCTCCATCATCGAGCCCAAGTACATGACGCCAATATGGGAGCATAAATGCTCGACGACACTTAGATCATGAGAAATGAATAAATACGTTAATCCCTGCGTCTCTTGCATCTTGCGAAATAAATTTATAATCTGTGCCTGAATGGATACATCCAGTGCAGAGACCGGCTCGTCCGCAATGATCAGATCAGGATTCAAGACCAGGGCTCGAGCGATGCCGACGCGCTGGCGCTGACCGCCTGAGAATTCATGCGGAAACCGATCGATGTGATAGGACGATAATCCGCAAGCGGCCAGAACATCCATGACCCGATCGCGTATCTCTTCCTGCGGCACGAGACCATGGTCGAGCAGCGCCTCGCCAATCGCATCGCCGATACGAACGCGGGGATTCAGCGAGCTGTACGGATCCTGGAAAATAAGCTGCATTTTCGGGCGAAGTCTGCGTAATTCCTCGGGAGGCAAATGATAAAGATCAACGCCTTTGAACTTCACTTCACCGGCCGTTTTGTCCGTCAGTCGCAGGATCGTACGCCCTACCGTGCTTTTCCCGCTTCCGGATTCTCCGACGAGTCCAAAGGTTTCGCCCTGCTTAATCGAGAAGCTGATATCGTCAACGGCCTTGACGTTGCCGACTGTGCGGCTGAGCAGACCGGATTTGATCGGAAAATATTTCTTTAGCCCGTTCACCTCGAGCAACGGTTGTTGTAGCTCAGACATACGCAATCGCCTCCTCATGCAACCAGCATGCGACCTTTTGCCCATTTCCGACTTCCTTCAATTCGGGCTGCTTTGTTCTGCAAATGTCCATGCAGTGCGCACACCGGTCATGAAAGTAGCAGGATGGGACGAGCTCCAGCGGATTCGGAACCTGCCCCGGAATGGAATACAGCTCTTCTTGGCGCTGGTTGATAATGGGCTTGGATTTCAGCAAGCCTTGCGTGTATGGGTGCTTCGGACTTTCGAACAAGGTGACAACTTCGCCTTCCTCCACGACTTTCCCAGCATACATGACCACGACATAATCCGCCATCTCCGCCACGACGCCAAGATCATGCGTAATGAGCAATATGGACATGTTGGATTCGTCCTTGAAGCGGCGCAGCATATCGAGAATTTGCGCTTGAATCGTAACGTCAAGTGCAGTCGTCGGTTCATCGGCGATAAGCAGCTTCGGACCGCATGAAATCGCGATGGCGATCATGATTCGCTGCAGCATGCCGCCGCTGAGCTCATGCGGATACGAATCCGCAATTTGCTCCGCGCGCGCAATCCCTACTTCGCCGATGAGCTCAATTGCCCGCTTCCGCGCAGCTTTCCTGCTGAGCTTAAGATGCTCCATCAACGGCTCCATCAGCTGCTCCCCGATTCGGAGCACAGGATTGAGCGAGGTCATCGGTTCTTGGAAAATCATTGCGATTTCATTGCCACGAACGGTACGTAGCTCATTGCGGCTCAGTCTAAGCAAGTTTTCGCCTTGAAATGAAATGCTTCCGCCAACCACCTGACCTGCCGGTGCTTCGACCAAGCCCATCACCGACATCGCCGTGATGCTCTTCCCGCTGCCTGATTCCCCGACGATACAGACGATCTCGCCTTGGCGAACCTGTAAGCTGACGTCATCTACAGCTCGAACGACACCTTCCTCGGTTTTGAAAACCGTGCTTAAGTGCTCTATATCAAGTACGTTATCCATGCTCACGTACACCTACCTTTTCTGCTTAGGATCCAAGACATCCCTTAATCCATCCCCGAAAATATTAATCGCGATGACAGTCGCGAATATCGAGAAACCGGGCGGAATCCAAAGCCACGGATGGTCTTGAAAGTCGATCATATTGTTAGCGGCATCGATCATATTGCCCCATGTTGGTGTTGGCGCCATGACCCCGAGTCCGAAATAACTTAGGACGGATTCGTATAGAATCGCCCCGCCGATGTTTAATGTGGCAATGACGATGAGCAGCGGTACCAAGTTCGGTAACAAGTGATTGAATAGCTTCCTTCGGTCACGAAGACCGAGGACGACGGTTGCTTGCATATATTCCCGTTCACGCAGGCTAAGCATCTGGCCGCGAACCATCCTGGCAAGCCCAGGCCAGCCGACAATGCTTAGCATCAGCATGACGATATACATGCGATAATCCGTCGGTATTTTCCACTCTGACAGCAGTGCGCCTAGGATGAACAGAAGCGGAAGGCTTGGAATCGTCAGCAGCAAATCTGCCAGACGCATGATGATTTGATCGACGATCCCCCGATAATAGCCGGCAATAACCCCAAGCAGGGAGCCAACGAAAACCGACAGCACCATCGAAGCCAAGCCGACGGTCAAAGAAATTCGTCCCGCTTGCAGTGCACGGGTCAGTACGTCGCGTCCCAGCGCGTCCGTGCCCAGCCAGTGCTTGAGATTCGGCGCTTTATTCATAAAGGCCATATTGATTTTGTTATCCGTGTACGGCGAGAACAACGGACCGATGAAGCATGCCGCGAACATGAACGCCACGACAACAAAACCAAACACAGCCAGCTTGTTCTTGAGCAGTCGCCTTAAAGATTGCCTCCATAGCGACGTATATACAGGTTTAGGTTTAGGGGCCGACAAAACTGCAGTCCCCTCACTATGAGTCGTTGACATCCGATTGGACCTCCTACAGCCTGACCCGCGGGTCGGCGACATGGTACAGAATGTCCGAAACCAACGTGCCGATGACGGTCAAAATAGCAATAAACAAAGTGAATCCCATGAGCAGCGGATAATCCCGCAAGCCGAAGGATTGCATATAAAGCTGCCCGATGCCCGGCCAGTTGAAAATTTTCTCGATAATCAACGAACCCCCGAACAGCGCGGGAAGCTCAAAGCCGACCAGCGTGATGGCGGGCAGCAGCGCGTTGCGCAGCGCATGCGTGAACAACACCTTGCGTTCTTTTAACCCCTTCGCGCGGGCCGTACGGATATAATCCTGTTTAATAACGTCAATCATATTACTGCGGAAGTAGCGCGTCAGAGAACCGACTCCGAGCAGCGTCATGACCATGACCGGAAGAATCATATGGTGTACGACTTCTTTGACATAGGCCAGCCCCGTTGCATTGCTGCCCGTCGTCATCATGCCGCCCGGAGGCAGCCACTTCCAATCGACGGCCAGAATCTTGATCAGGAAGAGACCGATGAAGAACGAAGGGATGGACATCGCGGCGAAGAGTGCCACCATGACGAACGTATCGAACCATGAATACTGCTTGTACGCGGCGATTACGCCGACGACGACCGCGATCAGCCAAGTCAGAAACGTGGAAACGGCCGCAAGCAGGAATGAATTCCAAATATATTGGTTAAACAAAGTGAGAACCGGTTTCTGCTGTGACAACGAATAACCGAAATTGCCGTGGAACGCATTCTTCATCCAGATCGCATACCGCTCGATCACAGGCTTATTCAGCCCATAGATTTCCCGAAGCTCTGCTTTGCGCTCTGGCGTCAGCTTGATATTTCCCGTGATGAAATCCCCAGGCGTCAACGCGTACAGACAAAATATCAAGAAGGAAGAAGCGAACAATATGGCGATGATATATAGGATACGCTTCGTAATGTACGTGTTCATAATCGACTCCTTAACCTGCTATTCCCTGCCCGGGATAACCCGAACAGGGAATAGCATTCGTTTGTATCGTTATTGGCTCAGCGTCCAATTCGGCAAGCTTGGGGCAAGACCGTTGAACGGGCTGACGCTTAGATTCTGAATCCGTCCGTTATAGGCGTACACGCTCTTCTTATAATTCGTGAAGATAATTGGCAACTGATCGTTCAGCAGCTTGTAAATATCCTTGTACACGGCTTTGCGCTCTTCAATATTCGAAGTTGCCAAACCTTTCGCGTACAATTCCTTGAAGGTTGCATCATCGTAGCCTGCAATCTCGCCGTCAACGAATTGCAGCAAGCCATCCGACGGATCGGTCAAGAGCGACGTCGAGAAGGAAGCCATGTCATAATCGCCGCCTTCCACCTTAGATACAAGCGCGTTGAAATCCGCGAATACTTCAGGTTCGAATTTAATGCCCAGCGCTTCGAAATCTTCTTTGGCTACAGCGATAAAGACATCCGTTTCCGGCTTTTTGTAGCCCAGGTAATGAATCGTCAGCTTCTTGCCGTCTTTCTCGCGAATGCCGTCTGCGCCTGCTTTCCAGCCCGCTTGATCCAAGAGCTCCTTGGCTTTCTCCGGATCGAACTTATACGGATTGATGCCCTCCTCCGTATATGACCATGAGATCGGAGAAGAAGGAATGTTCGCTACTTGGCCTGCCCCCTGCGCAGCATCCACATAAATACTTTGACGGTCCAAGCCGTAGGTGAGCGCTTGACGGACCAGCTTATCCTGCAGTGCCGGATGCTTCAGGTTCAATTGAAGATAGCCATACGTGCTTGGCGTATAGGGCAGAATATTGACGAAGCCAAGCGCTTTCAGCTTATCGATATTTTCCTTTGTAGCCGTGAACGACGCATAATCGACCTCGCCTGTTTCCAGGTACTGCCACGTATCGCCCTGTGCTGTTTTGTATATGAAATGCTCTGTTTTCGGTTTACCATCGAAATAATTCTCGTTCGCGATCATGCGGACTTCCTGGCCCGGAATAAATTTCTCCAGCTTATAGGGTCCGGTGCCCAGCGGACTGCCGCTTAACTTCTTCATGTAATCCAATTGACCTTGTTTGTAGTCCTTGCCGTAATACGCCTTGGACAGCACGTCTGATCCGAGCAGGGTCAACGCACTGGCGTTCGGCTTCTCAAGCACGACGGATATCGTCTGCGGGTCGATGACCTTGATCCCCGATATGCTGTTCGCCGTACCTGCTTTATAGGCGTCGCCGCCTTGGACATGCAGCGTGTTGACCATGGAGTCGCCGTCGTACGACTTGTCGTACAGGATCGTCCACGTAAAGGCGACGTCTTCAGCCGTAAGCGGCGAACCGTCACTGAATTTCAAATCCTTGCGAAGATGGTACGTATAAGTCAAGTTGTCCGCGGATACTTCCCATTTCTCGGCTAGGCCGGGAATCGGAAGTCCTTTGTCGTCGACTTTGACTAGCGGCGTATAAAGCAACGACGAGACGTTGCCGTCATATCCGCTTTGTTGGAAGTACGGAGTGAATGCGCCGCTTGGATCGGTTAAGCCGACGATGATCGTATCCGTGCGCTGCTTGGCGATGTCCGGAAGTTTAGACATGTCTGACGCTGTGAAGAGGCCGGAAGCATCCTCTGCCGGAGCGGTTGTGTTCGCTGCATTGTTCGTTGCAGGCTGGTTCACTTCCGTCTGGTTGGCAGCCCCCGTGGTATTATTATTGCCGCAAGCAGATAACAAGATGGCGCTCGCAAGTATGGCTGTCGATAAGGTTGCAATTTTTCTCTTCATGATACCCTCCTAGATTAGGCAGCTTTTGGCGCCTCTTTAATTCCGATAGAATTACTCGACTTTCTTCGTCCTTATTATAGGATCGAAATTCGGTTCTGTAAATAGAGAACTCGAAAATAATTCTTTATCTAAAGAATATATAAAGAATTGATTCGAAAAACCCCCACGTTCGGATATGCTGCAGCAAACGAAAAAACCGCTTCCCCACCGTGAATTCACGTGTGTGGAAGCGGTTAATTTATAAAAGCTGATCCTCTATCCTCAGCCCTGCTCGATATACCCCAAGATTTTGCTATGCACCTGCTCCAAGGCGCTCGTTCTTAAGCTATAAGTAGTAAGCGTCTCCCCTTCGAAGTGCGCCGAAAGCATGCCGGCATATCGAAGCTTTGCAATATGATCATGGGTGATCCCCTTGGATAATTCCATATGGCGCACGATTTCGATGAACGAGCGCGGCCCTTGATTGAGATATCTCAAAATCTTCAACCGGCTCTTCTCTGCTACGCTACGGATCATGCGATACTCATGCGGCGCCAGAAATTCTTCGTCCTCCGCATAAATTCGGGCTGCGTAATGGCAAATGGTAACTTTGCCAAAGCTGAAAATAACGTTGATCGGCTGAAAATGATACTGCGGCATAAGAATCAAATGTTCCAGTCCGTTGACCGGTGCGAACGACAGCCCGTTCGTCGTCTCATCGACGAAGGCAATCGGATCCGCCGACTGAAGCGCTTCCTTGCGTGAGCGCGCTTGCTCTTGAAGCCCTTCCAGAATAAAGGGATCGACATGTCGAAAATATTGATCATTCCACTGCTCGAACAGTTTAACGGTATGATCGCGAAATTCCCCCATCTGATCCGGGAACTGGTTACCGTAAGCGGACATTAATTCATAAAGCTCTCCCGCCGTCATCCCTTTGAGCCACTCGACGAAATCGACGACATTTTCTCCCGGGCATAGATGTACGAGTAAATACGTCAGTTTCCAGTCGCCGTCGATCTGAACACGATCCAGTAAATCCGCTAATTCAGGCGTGATCATTTGGCGGACCTGTTTGGCCCAGGACGGAGTTAAATCGAGCTTTTTATGCGATTTACGGCAAACATAGGCATGCAAGCTGCCCATGATTTCGTATAATGGTTTGAATCTCACGTCCAAGCTATATACCATGACGTAACGCCCCTCTCTGCCTATCATTATAGCAACTCAACTTCGCTGAGCACCACTTCGAATTTTTCGGGTTCCCCCTCACAAAAAAATAACCTTCCTGGCTAGGAAGGCCGTTAAAGAGAATCTTGCATAGCGAATTCGCTGCGCAGCTCGGATTTGGGCTGCCCTCACTCCGTCAGCGTCTGCTGCTCGCTGCGCTCCGCTCGAAGCACAATCGGACCTACAATGAGCGCAAGCAATAGCAGGGCAACGCCCGTAAGAAGCGAGATGCCATAGCTTTGCAGCCAATACGGGCTGTCCTCGATTTGCTTATATAGCCAGCCCCCGAAGAGCGGGCCGACAAACCCTGTCACGCCGGTAAGCGCCGAGAACACGGCAACATACATCGGTCGATCAGACTTTGGCGTATCGCCGATAATAAAGTTAAAGACAAGCAAGTTGTAGCCGCCTAGCCCCGCGCCAAGCGCGATATTCACGATGGTCAAGACAAGGAGAACGGGCAGAAACTCAATCCCAACCCAGAGAACGCAAGAGCCCGCAACGATCGGCAGCGCCCACAGCAGCAGCGTCCGCGAATCAAATCTGGTATTCAAATTGCCCCAGTAATAGTAGCTGAACATCGTCGTCAGCATCTGAACCGTCGTGAGAACGGTGATGCCCCACTTGCTGATGTGCAGCGTTTCTAGCATGACATAAGAGAATAAAGGGATAGCCGCATTTTGCAGCAAAATAAATACCGCAATGAATATCGTCGCTTTCATATAGCCTTTATCTTTAAGAGGTTTGAGGAAGAGTGCTGCCGAGCTCGATGCTGCCGATTTCTCGAACGGTGGATTAGGGTAGCGCCACAGCTCGATTCCATTCCAGACTGCACATAATGCACTAACAATATAGAGAACGGCAAAGCCGGTCTCCGCATTCATCTGCTCCAGAATCTGGCCGCCAACCAGCAGCGTGATACTGCCAACCGCCCAGTGAATGGTGTTCCGAATGCCGAAATAGCGTCCGCGCACCTGCGCCGGCACCATATCCGCAACGATCGAGGTCCAGAAGACTGAACTTGTTGAAGCGCAAATAAAGGAGATTAGAAATAATCCGATAAAGACAGCCACCTGCAGCTCTTCAGAGACGAAGAACGGAATAAGGCCCGTCGCGACCCAGAACAGTCGATGGACCACACCGAATATCGTGAGGAGCAGCTTGCGATTGTTTATCCGCTGCATGTAGAAAGCCGCCACCAGCTGCACGAGATTGGCAAGCGCAGGAATAGCCAGGACCAGCCCGACATCCGATGCCGAGCCGCCCAAATAGACAACGTAAATGGTTAAGATAGGACCTCCAAGCAAATTCGCGATGATAACAGCCGGTATGCCTTCCATGATGGACGTCAACAACCCTCTGCGCTGATCGGACAATTGCTTTCGGCGAAAAACAGACATTAAGTGGTTCCAGAAATTCATGCGGTTATCTCCCTCGTGATGTTTCCCCTATGAATGGCCGCGCTATCTATAAAATGTTAAACGAGCAGTTCGCCAAGTGTGCGCACCATAACGCCTGTTCCGCCTTTAACTTCCCATGACCGATCCCGCTCCAGCCATGCCGTGCCGCCGATATCCAAATGCACCCACGGCTTCTCCTCCGCGAAGGCACCGATGAACAATCCGCCAATGCTCGCTCCGCCGTATCGTCCGCCCCCATTCTTCATATCCGCGGCATCGCTGTCCAGCTGCTTGCGGAATTCAGGGAATGCAGGCATCGGCCAGATCCGTTCCCCCGCTCGCTTGGATGCGAGAATAACCTGCTGCTGCAGCGTCTCATCATTCGTGACGACGCCCGTAGCAATATCGCCAAGCGCCACCATAACCGCTCCGGTTAAGGTCGCGACGTCAATCAGCTTCGTTGCTCCGCGGCGAATGGCTGTCGTTAGTCCGTCGGCCAGAACGAGCCGGCCCTCCGCATCCGTATTTACGATTTCAACTGTCGTACCGTTCATCATGGTCAGAACGTCGCCCGGTTTCATCGCTCGATCAGACGGCATATTCTCCGCAGTCGGAATGACGATGACCGCGTTAAGCTTAGGACGCAGCTCGCCAAGGACACGCACAAGTCCAAGTACGGCAGCAGCGCCGCCCATATCGGAAATCATCTCCTCCATGCCAAGACCCTTCTTCAAGGAAATCCCGCCTGTATCGAAGGTGATGCCTTTACCGATGATGCCCCATTTGTCCTCGTCACCCGGAGCGCCTTCATACTGAATGACAATCATACGCGGCGGGTGAATACTGCCTTTGCCAACGCCAATAAGTCCGCCCATGCCGAGTTTCTCACAAGTCTGTTCATCCATGACTTCAACATCAAGGCTGTATGCCTGTGCCAGCGTCTTCGCTTCGTTTGCCAACACTTCCGGCGTCAGCGTGTTGCCCGGCAAGTTGATCAAATCCCTAGCAAACACAACGGATTCTGCGAATACAACACCGCGGCGGGTACCGTTCTCCCATTGCTCCGACGCTGCTGCTGCGAGCGGCTCCGGTAAGGTCTGTGTTAAAGTGAACGCAACTTTATTCACGAGCGACTGCCTGCGGTTGTCGATCTTCTTCGCGGTCTTACGTGTAAATAAGCCGAGAATATAGCCTTCTGTCATCGCCTGCGCAGCCTGGCACACCGTGAACACGGCTGTTCCAATGGCCAGCGCTTGAGGCAGCAGCTGTTGTACGCTCACTGCCTTTAACCGTTTGGCCGCTTTAGCCGCTGTCGCCGCTGCATCCCGCAATCCATCAACCGTAAGATGGTCCTGCGAAGAAATGCCGACGAAGATCACATGGGACTCCGGCCGCAGCCCTAGCGTAGGCAGCACAAGCGTTTCGCGGAGATCGCCCTTGAAGAGCTCCTTCTCCACATGCTTCCGCAGCGCTTCATCCAGCTGTGGATGGATGCCCGCCACCGCCCCACCGGGCTGCTTTAATTCTTCTTTACTGATGAAGGATATGATTACATCGGCAGCATCTGCTGCACTGCGTACGTTCTTTGCCTCATATGTAAATGTGATATTCATCGTGTGTAAACAACTCCTGTCTTGTCACTCATAGGCTGCACAATGCTAATCAACACAAAAAAACCGGGTTTCCCCGATTTCCTGGTTCGTCCTTGTCATGCAGCTCTGATGTACAAGCATGATCAGCCTCTGCAAGACAACTTCTGCAATTAACACGGGTTATACCCCGATTCTAATCCTTTATTCCGCCAATGGCAAATAGATATTGAACTCCGTACCTTCACCGCTGCTGCTCGAAACACGGATCTTCCCGCCGTGGTTACGGACGATGCGGTAGCTGACCGAAAGGCCCAATCCCGTACCCGCCGCTTTCGTCGTGAAGAAGGGGTCGAACAGCTTCGATTTGGTCACGACATCCATACCTTTGCCATTATCGCGGATCGTAATTTCGGCGTCTTTGCCGTCTCGCCTTGTAATAATGTCAATGCGACCGCTCCGCTCGCCGCCCAATTCGTCTATTGCGTCCATCGCGTTGCGAACGATGTTCAAAATAACCTGCTTGACCTGTTTCACATCAATCGAAGCGGAGAGCTCTTCGTCGTAGGTTTCCAGATGAATTTGGCAGCCCTTCATGAGCGCCTCGCTGTCGGAGAGGAGAATGACTTCCTTCAGCAATGAATTAATAAGCACCTTCTGCTTCATCGGGGCAGATGGCTTCGAAGAGTTCAGAAATTCATAAATAATATCGTTTGCGCGATCAATTTCAGTCAAGATGATACGGGAATATTCTTCTTTCCCTAACTGGGTGAGGTGAGGCTTTAAGAGTTGGATAAAACCACGGATGGAAGTAAGGGGGTTGCGAATTTCATGTGCGATGGCAGCTGCGATCTTCCCCAGCATCGCCAGTTTATCGTTCTGATAAGCCGATTGTTCAATCTGCTTATATTCGGTGACATCTTTAACACTGAATAAATAGTCGCCGTCCAGCTGGTCCCCATACGTCACGGTTACGAGCAGGAAACGACCATTCACGTCTTGAAACTCCAGGTAGCGGCTTCTTCGCAGAAACATTTCTTTATAGAGCCTGAGAATAATGCGCTTCTTGCTCCTGCTAAGCTGGTTATGCCATAAAATATCCGTTAAATTGCAGCCAATTAGCGTCTTCCGAGGGATATCGAGCAGCTTGGCCATTTGTACATTGATAAAAGAAACAATCCCATCGCTATCCAAAATCGCAATGCCGCTGTCCATATGCTGCAGTACATTCTCATATTTATTCTTCACCATGCGGAAAGAACGGTGCGAGCTGAGCAGCATGTCCCGCATCTCGCTGAAACGCTGCTCCGGCGTTTGTTCCGGTTGGAGACGGAAGCGGA
Source organism: Paenibacillus rhizoryzae (assembly GCF_059686995.1). Taxonomy (NCBI): domain Bacteria; kingdom Bacillati; phylum Bacillota; class Bacilli; order Caryophanales; family Paenibacillaceae; genus Paenibacillus; species Paenibacillus rhizoryzae. The sequence goes on from NZ_JCAALT010000004.1 coordinate 589,569, forward strand.
AAGCAACCATAAGCTCGATCAGAAAAATAAACGATCGGCTGTACAGTTTGAGCGCTTCCTCGGAGTCAACGTTGGCCACGAGCATCTGCATCGATTCTTCATGAATCGCGATGATATCTTCCGGATGGATGCCATGAAGCAGCTTTCCGATTTCAGTCGCTTCAAAAAGCGATGCCTCGCTGCCGCTTCGAATATATTCAGCTAGCGCTGGGAAATATCGCTTTCGAATGGCTTGCATTGATTTACTCCTCTCCTGCTGCACAGTTCGGCGAATCCATGCGCAATGGAGAATGAATCCATTTACGGATTGTAATCATGGTTCCTCGCAACTGATCATGAGACTGCTCAATATCGTCCGCCAGTTTCTCTACGGACTGAAGATGGATTCGACTGGACCCGCGAAAATGATCGAATAGTCTGACCTCAATGCCGCTGGCAGCTTCCCCTTTGGAAGGACTGATTTGCCGAATGGTCATATGTCCCTTCTCCGAGAAAGAAATGAGCTGAAGTGCCAGCTCGGAAATCGTATACGCAATTAACGTCTGATCAACAAGACTGAAGCCGATCGCCTTCGCGATGTCTCTTCCTCTTTGTCGTGCCTTAATCGCATCAGCCTTTTCTCGAATATGGAGCATTTCCACGTTATTTCTCGCCTCCGCACATCAAAAAATTGCTTTCTTTATGCAGGTTCCGAGCCCGAGATCGCTTACAATAATCATAGTAATTACGTCCATTTTCTGTCAACAGGAGATACTGTCGAATCCTACCGAATAAACGTAGTACGAAAGGCGCAGCCGATGTCTGCGCCTTCGGTAACCTATGCTAATTGTGTTTCCCTTGACCGCGTCAGTTCTTCCCCTCGCCGTTCCCTTTGCCGCTGCTGCTGTCTTTCCCTTGATTGCGATCATTATTTTTATCGTTTCTACTATCGTTCTTTTTACCCGGGTCGCTCGATTTGCCGCTGCTGCTATCGTTTTTCTTCCCCGTGTCTTTATTACTATCCTTACTATTATCTTTACTGTTGTTCTTACCCGAGCCGCTGCTATTGCGATCGTTCTGTTTGTTATCATCCTTAGAAACGCCATTATGACGACCGCTGGAAGTGTTTTCCACTTCGCCCTGGCCGCCTTTATGGTCGTTGCTGCGATCATCGTTCTTGCGATCGTCAACGTTTGGTTTATTTTCAATTTTTCCGTTGTCATCACGACTGTTGTCGCCGGGCTTGTCATCCTTGGAAATGACATTCCCCTTCTGAGGCGGTTTCTGAGCAGGCACCCCGATCGAGATGCCTCCACCAGAGGAATGATCCCAGCGATTCCAGCCGTTGCTGATGACCTTATTGTTTTCCTTATTGTTGTTGACTTTGAAATTGCCTTTATTATTTCCCTTGTTATCACCCTTGGTGTTGCCCTTACCGCTTCCTTTATTGTTCCATTTGTTGTCGTCCTTCTTGTTGCCGGCATTAAAGCCTTTGCCGGAGCCGCTGGTCGCAGGATCCTTCTTATCATTCGAGCCCGATTTGTTATCGGAGCCCGAATGCGTGCCGCGGTGTTCCTCTCTGCTCTCCCGCTTCTCTTGCTCTTTCTTCAGCAGCGCTCTTAACTTCTCTCTCTGCTGTTCCTTCTGCTGCTCCCAAGCTTGCTTCGATGGAACCGTTGTCGGTTGTTCCGGTTTTTTGACCGTATCCCCTTGTTCTTGACCGCTCTTCGCTGTAGAGGCCGCCTGCTTGTTATCTTCATTGATAACGGCCTTCACGCCGCCCCACGGCTTCGCCGTTTTGTGAATCGATTGCGTTTTGAGTTCTTCAATCGTCACCTTATGGCCCTGCTGCTTCGCCATGAGGTAGAATGCGAGCTTGCCTGCAGACAGACCCTCCTGCTTCGCTTCTTCCCGAATCTCTTGAGGCGCTGAAAGTGTCGTCACTTCAACTTTCAACTTGCGTCCTTTATCCGTCTTCGAAAGCGATTTGCGCACTGCAGCATCCATATGCGTCGTTACCGTATTCTCGTATTCTGACACTTTCGGATTCGCCACCATCACACTTGTAATAATGACGTCGCCTTCGCCGCTATTCAGATAAGGGCCGGCACTAATGCGATCCATAATGGCTTCCGTGACTTGCTCGAGCGTCAGGCCTTTATATGCCAAACCTTCCGTTACATCTACGCCGTCATCGTTGATCGCACGCAGCTCTTCAACATGCTCATCCTCTGTGATGCCAAGCTCGATACTTGGATTCACATCCATGGTCAGATACGCGACAACCTGCGGTCCCTGATTCATGTGGTTTAGCAGAAACGGAACAAAGAGGAGAAGCAGAATCGCTGCCGCGCCTGCACTAAAGCTGTACAATTTTCGTGGCTGGGCGAATCTTCGCTGCTCGGCGAAACTAAACTCTTCGCCAACCTGAGGCTTTCGGCCTGTCGGTACTTTGCGGAATTGGCCATCCGGCATTAGAAGGATTACGTACCTCGGGCCTGTTTCCATCACAATTCCACGACTCATGCTCTCACTCCTTTCACCTGGGGTTGTTCCTGCTGTGGTGGTTCTTGGGGCTGTATATATTCCTGCAGGTAAGGATAATCGCCATTATGTAGTAGTGCTATGGCTATTATGTATTTACGATTTCGCTCGATCGTTTTACGGGATACGCCTGCCATCTCGCATAACTCTTTAATGGGCAGCTTCTGCTTCGTCTCCATAATCTCGTAGAGCTCCGGAGCATTAGCGAGCAGCTTGCTGATCGAGATAAGCAGAATCCTTGAATCGGAATGCTTCGGCGATAAATCCGGCAGTTCGCTAAACGAGATCCCAAACTGCTTCAGCCGGCTGTCATACTCACCGATCTCAAGCCGCCTAGCCTCCACATCCTGCGAAACGGAGTACCGCTGCAGGGCTTCCTTCATCTCGATCGGATTGACGGTCATTTCTTCGTCGTCATCCTGATCAAAGGCGCTGTACGGAACAGTGCCGGAATGCCTTTGTTCTTTTCGCACATAGTCAATAAGCCTACGCCGAATGACCGTTTCGGCAAAGCCGAGAAACGATTTTCCTGCCTGACTTGAGAATTGTTCTACCGCTTCGTCGAAAGCAGCCAGCGCTATGCTGAACTCATCCGAACGAGTAGGATCAATATATCTTTTGCAGAATCGACTTGTCACCTTCGCGATATACGGCTTATACGACGCGATAAAATCATTGCGCGAAGCTTCGCCGCTGCGAATCATCTCCACCATTTCTTCCGGAGTGATTTTGGTATCTAGGGTGACAGCGGACGTATCAGGCTTACCGCCAAAAATCCGTTTGAACAGAACAAGTAACAACCGCTCCACCTCACATTTACATTTTTCGTGATGTCCCTTTAGCTTGAGGGGGTCGAACACATTGGTATATAAAAGAAAAAGCCTCCTTCGTCAGGAGGCGTTTCGTAATTAACAATATCCTTCAGAGGTTCGTCGCTGCAGTAGCTTATTACGCCGCTGGTTTAACACGCCGAGCCGCTTTTTCAATTCCGCTTCCCAAGCCTCATCTGCGATTTGCTTCGCAAAGCTTAAGAGATCAAGTGCCATATCGATTTGGTTCGTCACGACATCCATAGGATCTTCGTTCTCATTGTTTACGCAGTTCTCGAACAGTTCTTTCTCTTCTTGCTCTACATATTCAATAAAGTCGACTTCCGATGCGCCGTCGCCGTGTGCATACTCAGCAAGAATCTCATATTCATTCTCAATCATGTGATGAATTTCAACGCGATGACATACTGGACAGAAAAGAATAGGAACATTATGAATATGCGTGCGAAAATGCTTCAGCGTGCCATTCGTGCCGATCATGCTTGCTCCACAGCAAAAGCTCATGTCAGTCTCCTCCTTAGCCTCCATTACCCTTCATCAAAACATCTGAAACTTTGTATAACTTATTCGCGCCTCTCTGGCAAAATTCCTGCTTTCCTGCGTTTCCAGAGTATAGAAAAACCCGGGGCCTCTTAGAGGACCCGGGTTGATCGTATACAAGATGTCGATTCTTATTTCGCAACCAGGTGAGAATCGCCTGGTTTCCAGTTGATTGGGCACAGACCGCCGGATTGCAGAGCTTGCAATACGCGGAAAGTTTCTTCAACGCTGCGGCCAACGTTGTTGTGGTTAACAACTTGGTATTGGATTTCGCCTTCTGGATTGATGATGAACAAACCGCGAAGCGCGATTCCTTCTTCTTCGATCAAGACGCCGTAGTCACGAGCAACGTTCTTCGTGATGTCAGCGGCAAGCGGGAAGTTCAGTTGGCCAAGACCGTTGTCGTTAATCGGTGTGTTGATCCAAGCGCGGTGGGAGTGTTTGCTGTCCACGGATACGCCAAGGATTTCTGCGCCGACTTTGCCGAATTGACCAGCAGCTTCGGAAAGTGCTGTAATTTCAGTTGGGCATACAAATGTGAAATCTAGAGGATAGAAGAAAAGGACCAGCCATTTGCCTTTGTAATCGGAAAGTGCTGCTGTGCTGAAATCTTGACCATTACCTGTTGCTGTCTCCATCGAGAAATCCGGAGCAAGACGACCTACCAAACGTTCTGCCATTGTTGTTACCTCCTAAGATTGTGCGATGCGTTCGGAAATGAATGAGGCTTGTACCAAAAATCGCTTCCGAAGCATACGCTTCATAATTTTGCGCTAGCAGCGCTATCGTGTGCTGCAATAGAACTCATTGTTGACTACGTTTAGAATAATACCAACACTTTATAACAAAGTCAATATTGAAATTATTACTTTTTTATAATTATTCTAATTTACTTCTTCAATGCTGCGATAATCAGATCGCCCATTTCAACGGTGCCGATTGCTTTGCTCTTATCGACAGCGATGTCACCTGTACGGTGGCCAGCGTCCAGCACGGATTTAACCGCATCTTCGATGCATTGTGCTGCTTCCGCGTAACCGAACGTCAAACGGTACATCAGCGCAACCGAAAGGATTGTTGCGATCGGGTTCGAGATGCCTTGACCGGCAATGTCAGGCGCGGAGCCGTGTACCGGCTCGTACAAGCCGAAGCTGCCTTCGCCAAGCGAAGCGGAGGAAAGCATACCGATGGAGCCTGTCAGCATAGCTGCCTCGTCACTGATGATATCGCCAAACATATTCTCCGTTACGATAACGTCGAAGCTCGAAGGGCGGCGAAGCAATTGCATGGCGCAGTTGTCGACCAGTACGTGTTCAAGCTCAACATCCGGGTACTCAGGAGCGATCCGGTTTACTACTTCGCGCCACAGACGGGAAGTTTCCAGTACGTTTGCTTTATCGACAGACGCCAGCTTCTTACGGCGAGTTTGGGCAATTTCGAAGCCCTGGCGAGCAATACGCTCAACTTCTTGAACGTTGTAAACGCAAGTATCTACTGCTTCTTCACCGTGCGCGCCTTCGCGGCGGAATTTCTCACCGAAGTAGATGCCGCCTGTCAGCTCGCGCACAACGATCAGGTCTGTGCCTTCAAGCACTTCCGGCTTCAATGTAGAAGCTTCCATCAAGCAGTCAAATACGTTAGCCGGGCGAATGTTCGAGAACAAGCCAAGCGCTTTACGAATGCCGAGCAAGCCGGTTTCCGGGCGAAGCTCCTTCGGATTGTTATCCCATTTCGGTCCGCCCACTGCTCCAAGCAGAACAGCATCGGCATTCTTACAAATGTCGAGTGTTTCTTGCGGAAGCGGAGTCCCTTTCTCGTCGATCGCGATCCCGCCGAACAAGCCATGCTCAAACTCGAATTGGAAGCCGAACAGCTCCTCTGTTTTCTTCATTACTTTAATCGCTTCGCCAACAACCTCCGGTCCAATTCCGTCACCGGCGATAACTGCAATCTTTTTCACGTCTGCCATGTCTGATTGACTCTCCTTTTATTCAGGACTTGAGAAGAACCCCTTGTCACCAGCCTTGTGCGGCGCGTAAGTCTCTTCTATTGCCATCCTTTGATTATGATTCTCAGTCTACTCCTAGTTGTACCATAAGAAGCCGACAATGACAAAGATATGAAAGCTATGACTTTTATAGGCTGAGTGTATAAGCCTCGATTTATGTACATGCAAACCCATTAAATTAACCGAATGCTGCATGCCCAATCCCGATCGTCACGCAAACCAATCATGCTCAGCCGAATACCGGGAGAAAGTTGCATCTCAAGAAATCTAACGAACCACTGAGGCCTTATTTGCGAAGATATAGCCTCTCGAAATTTCTAACGAACCACTGAAGCCTTATTTAGCCGAAAAAGGCTGTTGGGAGCGATGATTGGGCCGAATAAGACCTGTACGGTTCGTTACAATATACATTTGATCAAAATGGGGCAAATAAGGCCTCCTGGGTTCGTTAGCGTTACGGAGAGGGAACTTTAAAATAAGTCATTGTCCTTCGCGCGCTGAGCCGCTTCTTTGCTGCTCTTGCCGCCGAGCTTGCGCAGGATGTTATTCACATGGTTCTTGACCGTGCGCAGCGAGAGAAATGATTTCTCTGCGATCTGCGTCTGACTGTAGCCTTCGTGAATCATCGACAGCAGCTGAACCTCCGATGGCGTCAACTTCCGTTTGAACTTATCCGTTTCGTACTCCCGCTCGAGCTTCTTGAGCCGCCTGAACTCTTCGAGCATCAACTTTGCCGCGGAGCCGTCTATCGCCGACCGATCCTCTGCCGCTTTGCGCACAGCACTTGGAATCGAAGTAAAGTCCGACTTCACCAAATAATTGACCGCACCGGCACGGAATGCCTCCACGACAAAAGCGCGATCCTCCATCGAGGTAAGCATAATCACGCGCGCATTCGAAGCGACCGACAGCTCCGCTGCCAGCCGTAATCCCTCCGGACTGTCTGCCAGCATAATATCAAGCAGAATGACATCCGGATTCCGCTCAGCCACAACAGTGAGTGCCGCATCCGCATGATCAGCTTCGCCGACGACTTCCATATCCGGCTCCCCATTCAAATAGGCGATCAGTCCTCTGCGCCAGTCCGGATCGTCCTCGACCAGCACGATCGAAATTGCTTTCTCGCTCATCTCTGTGCTCCTTTCACCCGTTTAACCGCTTTAAAATGAAACCGGACCACCGTGCCGACTCCCGCCTCGCTGCTGATACGCAGCTCCCCGCCTTGGCGGCTCATCAGCTGGGCACAGTACGCCAGTCCCAGCCCGAAATTCATCGCTTTCCCGCTCTTCGTCGTGAAGAACGGCTCAATGACTTTCCTCAGATGCGAGCGCTCGATACCTGCGCCCGTATCGCTGATCTCGATCGTGCTGCCGCGTTTGCCTCCGATCACGGTGACGGCTAAGTTCCCGCCGCCGGGCATCGCATCGAGTGCATTTTGCAGCACATTATGTATCGCTTCCGACGTTTGCTCCGCATCGGCAATTGCCAGCGCTTGCTCGTCGTAGTGCACAGTTACGCCGATGCCGCGGCTGCTTGTTTGCTCCTCAAGCATCGCCAGCTGAACGCGTACCAGCTCTGTCAGTCGAACCTCCTGCAGCTGCAGACGCAGCTCCTGCGTCCGTTCATGCACGCTGCGAATCATCGCTTCAATATGTCCGGCCGCTGTGCTGATAACGCTCAGATCGCTGCGCAGCTCCTCATTCGCGCCTGCTTCGCGGTTCATTTTATCGGTAAACAGTTTGATTTTCCCGATATCGTTCTTGATCGCATGGTTCAGCATAGCTGTACCGCTCGTAATCGCCCGCAGCGAGTAATTCAATTGCCTGCGCTCAATGAGCAGCTGAACACCAAGGAACCCGAAATTAAACAGAGCAAAGATGAAGATAACGAAAGCAATGCTGATCGGCCATACATTATACCTCCAGAGTCCATATAAGCCGAACAGCGGCATAATGAAATTCATCGTCAGCGCGATGAGTACAGCCGGCAGCACCGCGATTAAGAGCACCGCATGAGCGCGGCGCTCCGCCGGATGCACATGCGATTTGGTCAGCACCAGTATCGCGCCGATGATGAAATACGGGATCGCCCAGATGGCGAGTATATTGTAATGCACGGGATACGACTCCGCTATTGGCAGCGCGAGCATCCCGAGCGGCAGGATAGCCGCTGCTGCCGGCAATCTGCGAGAAAGCACCGCCGGTACTCGTTCCGAATTATAGGCTGCCCCAAAGCACAGAAATCCGAAAGGCAATCCGTAGTAGCTTGTCCAAGAGCACGTGCGCTGGATGATCCGCAGCACATGCTCGCCCGATGCATCGATATCTTGATTGGCCAGCATGGTGGTAATCCAGCCTTCCAGCACGGATGCCAGCGCTCCCATTCCACCGCAGAAGGCAACTAGGCTCAGCCAGCGGCCGGCAGCATTCCTCCGATTCGCCGACATAAGCAGCACTGAAGTAATCCATAGCACAATCCACACGAACAGCATCGATTAACGTTCCCCCAATCGGCACAGCGCGCTCGCATCTCAGGCTTCGGACCTGAGGCGACGACGAATGTCGATTTTTCTATATTATAGCATGGCTGCAGCTGATTGGTTTGCGTATCCATTCGGGTACGCAGCATTCAGCTAATCGGATTGGTTTGCGTATCCATTCGGGTACGCAGCATTCAGCTAATCGGATTGGTTTGCGTATCCATTCGGGTACGCAGCATTCAGCTAATCGGGTTGGTTTACGTATACAATCGAGGTTGGTTAACCCCACTAACACAAAAAAACGCCCTGACAGGCCGATAATCGGCCGCCAGAGCGTCATTCACTCTACAAACTAGATCAAGCTCATTTTGTCGCGTCTGCCCGGGGACTTCCGCTTCTCTACGAGACGGTTCAATGCGTCGATGTAAGCACGCGCGCTCGCTTCCAAAATATCCGTGCTGAGGCCGCGGCCTTGAGCGGATACTTCATCTTGCTTCAGCACAACATGCACCTCGCCAAGCGCATCTTTACCATGCGAAACGGATTTGATGGAGTAATCCTCCAGCTCCACCGTTTCCGCCGTCAGCGCATCGATTGCGTTGTAAATCGCATCCACGGAGCCATTGCCTTCTGCGGATTGCTCTTTCACTTCGCCTTCCGCAGTGCGAACGCGGATCGTAGCATTAGGTACGGATTTGTTGCTATAGCTGACTTCGATCGTCTCAAGCGAATACACCTCAGGCGTATCGGTGAGTTTCTCTTCCAGCATCGCGCGAATATCTTCGTCCATGACGTTCTTCTTCTTGTCCGCCAGGTCTTTGAATTTCGCGAAAGCTGTGTTTACGGCTTCGTCATCAAGCTCATAGCCAAGGTCAATCAGCTTCTCACGGAAAGCAGCACGTCCGGAATGCTTGCCAAGCACGAGCTTGGAATCACGCAGACCGATCGACTCCGGAGAGATGATTTCGTATGTCGTTTTCTCTTTCAGCATGCCATCCTGATGGATACCAGACTCATGCGCAAACGCATTCGCGCCTACGATGGCCTTGTTGCCAGGGACAACCATGCCCGTCAGCTTGCTCACAAGACGGCTTGTTTTCGCAATTTCCTTCAGGTTGAGCGACGTTGTCGCACCGAAGTAATCCGCACGCGTAGCAAGCGCCATTGCAACCTCTTCGAGTGCCGTGTTGCCGGCGCGTTCGCCGATTCCGTTGATCGTACCCTCGATTTGATCCGCACCGTTTAGAATCGCTGCCAGTGCATTAGCTGTCGCCATGCCAAGATCGTCATGGCAGTGTGCGCTGAGCTGAATTTTCTCGATGCCCGGCACCTGCTCCTTGAGCGTCTTGAAGATATGACCATACTCGGACGGATTCATATAGCCAACCGTATCCGGAATATTGACAACCGTTGCGCCTGCACGAATCGCCATGTCCGTAACCTGACACAAGAAATCAAGCTCCGTACGGCCCGCATCCTCAGGCGAAAATTCGATTTTGCTAAAATATTGCTTCGCATAACGGATCGCACGTTCCGCTGTCTCCAGCACTTGATCCTTCTCCATACGCAGCTTGTGCTTGCGATGAATCGGGCTGGTCGCAAGGAACAAATGAATACAAGGGTCTTGAGCGCCTTTGAGCGCTTCAACTACCGCATCAATGTCCTGCTCGCGGGAACGCGACAGGCCGATGACAGAGGCATTCTTGACGGCACGCGCAACGGCATTAACCGCTGCAAGATCGCCCGGAGACGCAGCCGGGAAGCCGGCTTCGATCCGATCGACACCAAGCTTCTCCAGTTGGTACGCAATCTCAACCTTTTCTTTCGTGTTGAGGTTAACGCCCGGAGATTGCTCGCCGTCACGAAGCGTCGTATCGAAAATATAGATTTTACGCATTAGTTACACCTCGGACTCAAGAATAATCCCGGATAGCGAAACGGCCCTGACGCCTCCAGAATGGAGACGCAGGGACCGGTCACTTTATCCGGGTATGCATATTTATACATTCAACCGCAGAATGCTCGCATTCGAAACGTCTGGAATGCTAACCAATCTGCATAACCGGTTACGCGGATAATGCCTTATTATTTCTTGATCCAGTGCATCAATTCACGAAGTTGTCCGCCAACCACTTCGATTGGGTGTTGTGCTTCGTTACGGCGAGTAGCCGTCATAAATGCATTGTTGGATTGGTTTTCCAAGATGAAGTCGCGAGCGAATTTACCTTGTTGGATATCTGTAAGAACAGCTTTCATAGCTTTCTTCGTCTCGTCAGTTACAATGCGAGGACCAGTTACATAGTCGCCGTATTCAGCTGTATTGGAGATGGAATCACGCATAGTGGAAAGGCCGCCTTCATACATCAGGTCAACGATAAGCTTCAGCTCATGCAGACACTCGAAGTATGCCATTTCCGGAGCATAACCTGCTTCAACAAGCGTTTCGAAGCCCGCTTTAACAAGTGCAGTTGCGCCGCCGCAAAGTACCGCTTGCTCGCCGAACAGATCGGTTTCTGTTTCTTCGCGGAACGAAGTTTCGATAACGCCTGCACGAGTACAGCCGATACCTTTTGCGTATGCAAGACCGATAGCTTTTGCATTGCCGGTAGCATCTTGCTCGATTGCGATAAGACCAGGTACGCCAAAGCCTTCAACATAAGTACGGCGAACCATGTGGCCCGGGGACTTAGGAGCAACTAGCAATACATCTGTGTCTTTACGAGGTTTGATTTGGCCAAAGTGAACGTTGAAACCGTGGGAGAACATCAAAGCTGCGCCTTGTTTCAGGTTCGGCTCGATTTCTTCTTTGTAAACGCGGGCTTGCGTTTCGTCAGGCATCAAAATTTGTACAACATCAGCAAGTTTTACAGCTTCGCCAACGGACAATACTTCAAAGCCGTCGTTTTTAGCTTTCTCAGCAGATTTACCAGCGCGAAGGCCGATAATTACTTTCAGACCGCTGTCACGAAGATTTTGTGCTTGAGCATGACCTTGGGAACCGTAACCGATAACTGCGATTGTTTTGCCTTGCAGAACGCTTTGGTCTGCATCTTTCTCATAGTACAATGTAACTGCCATGTGAATGTTGCCTCCTTTAATTTAACCCTTTTGAGCGGGTGTTACAGAAGGGACTTCGTCCGAAAAATTCGAACCGGAAAACAATGCGGATTCCCTCGCTCTAACCCCCGCTCAAAAGCGGTTTCGACCTGTTGGTTTTGGTCTGATGATGTACTTGCATGTTTCTTCTAGGTTACCTATGACTAGTTATCTAGCGTTTCCGCGGATCATAGCCGTTACACCTGTACGAGACAGCTCGCGAATGCCATAAGGCTTAAGCAGTTCGATCATCGCATCGATTTTCTCCGTATCGCCTACAACTTGCACCATCAGCGACGTTGTGCCGATATCGACAACAGCGGCGCGGAAGGTTTCAACTACGCCAAGAATTTCAGGGCGGGACGTTGGTTCCGCGCTTACTTTAATAAGCGCAAGCTCGCGGCCAACCATTGGATTGGCGCTCAAGTCCACGACTTTAATAACGTCGATGAGCTTGTACAGCTGCTTGATGACTTGCTCAAGCATCTTGTCATCGCCTGTCGTGACGATGACCATCCGGGACAAGCCGGCTTCCTCGCTTGTCCCTACTGTGATGCTTTCAATGTTGAAGCCACGGCGTCCAAACAAACCGGAAACGCGCTGGAGGACACCTGGCTGATCGTTTACGAGAACTGCTACCGTATGTCTCTTCATCATTCGGAATCCCCCATTAGCATTTGGTCAATTGTGGAGCCTTGTGTAACCATCGGATACACATTCTCATGTTTGCGAACGACAAACTCCACTACTGCCGGTCCCGGATGATTCATAGCTTCTTGCCAAACCGCACGTGCATCTTCTTTATTAGAAGCGCGGAATCCGCGAACGCCGTAAGCATCAGCCAATTTCACAAAATCAGGGCTGCCGGAGAGATCGATATGGCTGTAACGGTTGTCATAAATCAGCTCTTGCCATTGACGAACCATGCCGAGCACCTGATTGTTAATGATAACCACTTTTACCGGAATGTTGTTGATGGCGCAGATCGCAAGCTCTTGCGCGCACATCTGCATACCGCCGTCACCATTAATCGAGATAACAAGACGATCCGGATTCGCCATTTGAGCACCGATTGCAGATGGGAAACCAAAGCCCATCGTACCAAGACCACCGGAAGTTACCCACGAGCGCGGCTGATTGAATTTGTAGTACTGTGCGGCCCACATTTGGTGCTGGCCAACGTCAGTCGTTACAATCGCTTCGCCCTTCGACTCTTCGTAAAGCATTTCGATAACCCATTGCGGCTTCAGCTCTTCATCGGAATCCGTGTAGCTGAAAGGAACTTCCTTGCAGGATTTAGCAAGCTGCTCGCGCCATGCATCGGCTTTCTCCGCATATTTCACTTCTTTGTTAGCGATTTGAAGAACCGTCTTCACATCACCGACAATCGGAATGTCCGTCGGAACGTTCTTGCCGATTTCCGCTGGGTCGATATCGATGTGAACGATCTTCGCTTTCGGCGCGAAGCCGGACAGTTTGCCCGTTACGCGGTCATCGAAGCGTGCACCGATATTGATCAGCAAATCCGCCGATTGAATCGCTGTATTGGCTGTGAACGTACCGTGCATGCCCGGCATGCCGAGCCATAGCTCGTTACCGCTTGGGAATGCGCCTAGTCCAAGCAATGTCGTCGTAATTGGAATACCCGATTTCGTAATGAACTCAAGCAGTTCCTCATGACCGCCGGAGTAAACAACGCCTCCGCCTGCCAATACGATCGGACGCTCAGCTTCCGTGATCGCTTTAATCATTTTCTCAACTTGCAGTTTATTCGGCGTAACCGTTGGGTTATAGCCGCGGATGCTCACTTCCGTTACCGGCTCGAACAATGCAAGCTCGGCGGAAACATCCTTCGGAATATCGATCAATACGGGACCTTTACGGCCGGTATTGGCGATGTGGAACGCTTCATGAATGATACGAGGCAAATCGGCAGCCTTACGTACCAGATAGCTATGTTTCGTAATCGGCATCGTAATGCCGGTGATGTCAGCCTCTTGGAAAGCATCCGTACCGATAAGTGTTGTCGCTACGTTGCCGGTAATGACGACAAGCGGCACCGAGTCCATATACGCAGTTGCGATTCCTGTGACGAGATTCGTAGCTCCCGGTCCTGATGTTGCGATACATACGCCAACTTTTCCGCTAGCCCGCGCATAGCCGTCGGCCGCATGAATGGCGCCTTGCTCGTGACGGGTCAGCAGATGCTGAAAATCCGAAAATCCGTGCATGGCATCATAAATGTACAACACAGCTCCGCCTGGATAGCCGAACACGCACTCCACATCCTCCAGCACCAAGCTGCGAAGCAAAATTTCTGAGCCGGTGATAACCTCCGGTTTTCTCAGGTTTTCCTTAATTTCTTCTTTTGACCTTAACGTTGCATGTTGAGCGACCATTAAGTCGTCCTCCCTTCCTAGGTGAAACGAGTTAGATATTAGAAAAACAAAAAAACCTTTCGTTCCCAGACATCTATTGCGTCTAGGGACGAAAGGTTTAGCTTCCGTGGTACCACCCAAATATGTTATACGCCTCACAGCGAATAACCTCATGAGGTAAGAACGAACCATCGTTCATTACCTTGGCACAATAACGTGTGCCTTACGATTTCCCCTAATACGATCATCGATCTTTTCAGGGAAACAGCTCCGAGGTGAGCTCGTTGGAAAGGGGTATTGGCGTCGGTTTCAGCAGATCCGATCGCTCTCTGGAGCAAAAGAGCCCTTAACACTTCGTCCTCTTCATAGCCGTTTACTTATTAGCTTATCGTTTATTATATGCTCCACAATTTCATTCGTCAAGGACTTGCTACAGCATAATTATAAAAAGTTATGTATACGCCATTCTTAGGCGCGCCTCTCCGCGATTAGCTACATAAGATGAAGAATCATGCGCCATAGTGAAACGGCTGCCGCGCTGAACTTCTTCATCAATAGAATCCACGGAAAGCAGGATGCTCTATGATTCGAGCAAGGCGAGCACGCACGGATGACGAGGAGATCATCCGATTAATCAAAACCGAGCTCATACCGCTTTCGTATACAGCTTCGCCGAAAGATGCGCAAACCATCCGCGAGCTGCCCAAACGTCTAAGCGACGGCGTATCTCTGGTTTATTCACGGTCAAAAAGAAGCATACCGCTTGGCGTCATCCATTACTACACGCGGGGTGACGTACTCCTCTTCGATATGCTCGTCGTCCATCCGCAGCATCGCGGCAAGCAAATCGGCACGCTTCTCATAGCTAAAGCGGAAGCAAACGCCAAAGAAAAAGGCTGCAGCTTCGCCAGATTGTTCGTTGACCATGGAAATCCAAAAGCCCAGCGGCTCTATTCGAGGCTGGGCTATCAGACCGTCCGCTTCATTCATCAGGTTCGCTGCTACGAGATGGTTAAATCATTAGTAACCTAGATTCGTTAGTTCGATAACGGATGCGATTAGTAATATGGGGTATTATTGTAACCGGCAATCGGCTGACAATCGCAGCCGCCGCCCGGACCGCCAAAGCCCGGTCCACCGAAGCCTGGTCCGCCGTAGCCTGGGCCACCAAAGCCCGGTCCACCGAAGCCTGGTCCGTAGCCCGGTCCGTAGCCCGGTCCGCCGAAGCCACCGCCCCAGCCAAAGCCACCGCCGGCGAATAAACCGATCGCAAGCAGATCGAATAATACAAGTGCTATTATCGCTCTCGTTTGAACCTCTTTGCCGTTGCTAAGCGGCATGAGCTGCAATTGATTTTGATGGGCGCGAACGAGTTTACCAGTGACGACAGAACCGTCTTTGCGAACCGCATAGACCGTTTTGCCGACCATCTTCTGAACTTGTTCTTTCGTAACGCGTTGCATAAGGATTTCCCTCCTCAACATAGCTTACAATGCATGTGATTTGCCTCCGACGACAAATGCGCATAGAGGTCATTTATCTCGGAAGTATAAACGGCGTTGTCCTATACTCTATTCACTAGCATCGGAATGCGATTGTACCGCTGTCCATATAGAAAAAAACAAAAAAAGCGCCTTTCCGCTGAGCGGAAGGACGCTTTTATCATAAAACGGTAATCCGAAGACTACGCGTTTACTTTTTGTTTTGCAAGGTTTGCAAATGTGTTGAACGAGTTGATGTCGTTAACTGCAAGGTCAGCAAGCATTTTGCGGTTTACTTCGATGCCCGCAAGTTTCAAACCGTACATGAATTTGCTGTAGGACAGGCCGTTTTGACGAGCTGCAGCATTGATACGAACGATCCACAGTTTGCGGATGTCACGTTTGTGTTGACGACGGTCACGGTATGCGTAAAGCAAGGATTTCATTACTTGCTCTTTTGCTGTTTTAAACAGGCGATGCTTTGAACCGAAATAACCTTTTGCTAGCTTCAAAATTCTTTTACGACGACGTGCGCGGACGAATCCGCCTTTAACTCTTGCCATGAGTAGAAACCTCCCGAGTAATAGTTATACGAATTAGATCGATCTAATTAACCTTTGATGTTTGCCAGGCCTTGTTGCAGACGTTTGAAATCGCCTTTAGCCAGGTTTGGTTGAGTGTTCAGAACACGCTTCTGACGGGACGATTTGCCGGAAAGAAGGTGGTTTTTGTAAGCTTTGTAACGAATTACTTTACCAGTACCCGTAATTTTGAAACGATCTTTCAAACTGCTGTGAGTTTTCATTTTAGGCATGTGGTGTTCCTCCTCAAAGAATGTTAGTTTGTCGGTTTCGGTGCCAAAATCATAATCATACTGCGGCCCTCAAGTTTAGGAACACGCTCCATGACGCACAGATCAGCAACCTCTGTTGCAAGCCGATCAAGAATCTTCTGACCGACCGAAGCATGTGTAATTTCACGCCCGCGGAAACGGACCGAACATTTCACTTTATCGCCTTCACCCAGAAACTTTACAACATTGCGGAATTTGGTTTGGTAATCGTTCTCGTCGATGTTAGCACGGAACCAAACTTCCTTCGTGTCTACAATCTTCTGATTCTTGCGAGCTTCTTTTTCTTTCTTTTGCTGCTCATAACGGAATTTGCCATAGTCCATAATCCGGCACACCGGCGGTTTCGCTGTCGGTGCAACGTTCACTAGGTCCAAGTTCAAATCGATTGCCAATTGCAGTGCCTCGCGGAAAAGCTTGATGCCTAGTTGTTCGCCTTCAGCACCGACTACACGCACTTCTCTGGCCCGAATTTCATCGTTGATTTGATGTTCCCTGCTAATAACCTGCCACCTCCAAAAAATTATGAATCACGCAAGCAAAAATCAAAAAATGCGGATCCGCTCGGGACCCGCATTCCAATAATCAAGATTGTTGGCTGTTCAAGCAGCTGTTAAGCTGAAGCCTGTTCCAATCATCGATCGCGAACCATTCGGCCATCGCCGAGTAGGTGAGAAGCGGGTGCCTCTACTTGTGCGTATACATGTGTGAATAAGTCTGTAAGACATGTTACTGAAATACTATAGCATAGCCTATTCAGGAATGTCAAGCTTCGATTAACGAAGCTGACTGGAAGCTCGCTAGACCTGTTTGCTCTGCACTTCTTCCAAGCGAAGTACACGCGTATGCTGCGTATGGCTCCATTGCTTGTTGTTTTGCGTGAAGAATGCGTAGCATGTGATCGGCAGCCAGGAAAGCTGGAATATCACCATAGAGAACAGATGTGCATACATTTTCCCTGAGCGGATGCCTTCAAGCATCATTACGAGCGGGAACATGACTACTGTAGCAACAATCGCAACACCTGCTACCCAATACGGCAAGTAGTAGTAGATGGATGAAAAAGCATTCTTCGCCGGGATGATATTATCCATCCACAGCAGTGCCGTAACCAAGAAGCCGATAAATGTGTTGTAAACCGAGATCGAGTACAGCGCCGCATCAAACTTCACGAAGCTGCGTTCTTTGATACTTGCCCATAGCAGCGGGAAGAAATAACTGCGAGCTACGGTAAAGTGACCTTGCATCCAGCGCAGACGCTGTCTGGAAGAAGCTTTGAAGCTAAGCGGCTTCTCGTCGTACACTTTCGCATCGTAATTCAAGACCGGATGAATGCCGCGTTTCACGCAGCGCATCGAGAACTCCAAGTCTTCAACGAGACTTGTTGCACCCCAGCCCATTTCTTTCATGAGCGCGGTATCAAAGCACATGCCCGTGCCGCCAAGATAGTTGGCCATGTTCAAGTTTCTGCGGGACAGCTGCCACAACCGGTTGCAATACCAGTATGTGATAGCATAAGAAGCCGTAACCCAGGAATCCGTTGGGTTCTTCGTATCCAAGTAGCCTTGGATAACTTTGTGGCCTTCGCATAGATCATTGTTCATATGAATCAAGAAGTCGTTGCCGACCAAGTTATCTGCGTCGAACATCACGATGGCATCATACTGACGGGGCATTGCCCACAATTCCTTCAGCATCCATTCGATCGCATGGCCTTTGCCGCGCAGATGCGGGTTCTTACGCTCGCATGCTTGCACGCCATAGCTGCGGACGATTTCTGCCGTGTTGTCCGTGCAGTTGTCGCAAATGACGAAGATATCGTAAAGTTCCTTTGGATAATCCAGCTTTTTTAAGTTTTCAACAAGCGCTCCGACTACCTGTGCTTCATTGTGCGCAGCGACCAGCACGGCAAAGGATTTCTGCGGTGCATGCTTCACTTCCTTACGTTTCCTTACAATACCGAACAGGGAAATGCTGAATTGATAAACGCCGACAAACGCCAAAAAGATTTGAAACATAATAATGATTGTATTAACCATTATTTTTTACTACCCCCTTGAGACCCCATTTTTATATTCTCTCTAGTTTTGTTTGATCTCGCTGTCAGTCAATCGCGGCTCTTTTTTTTTATATTCCGCAACCCTACTGATTTTCCACACAATTTGTCCTTTTGTCAAAAGTAGAAATCGTCGCTTAATCGCCAAGAAGTCGAAGAAAAGCGCTTGCATTGGGTGTTGACGGGACTGATACCTTGTTTTCGTCCGTTTCACCCTTATTTTCAGCCATTTACGATAAAAACATGTTTCTTTTTCAATAAACGAATTGAATTGGCAAAGGTTTCATGTTAATTAACCCCTAGTGTGACGATTTGTTGAACTCGGGACTTCGCTTTCCGCTTGCCGGAACCTCATGAGAAGCTCTTCGAATATGGCATCCCAGGATTGTCTGAGGCTATGTGCCAATCCCCTCGCCGTGAATCGTTTGCGAAGCTCAGGGTTACGATACATGCGTTCCAGCGCCGCACTGAAGGCGTTTACGTTACCGGCCTCGCACCTCAAACCGCTCCACTCGTGGACAACCGTATCCACCACGCCTCCCGTATCCGCGCAGATGACAGGCGTACCGCAAGCCATGGCTTCCAATACGACATTGCCGAAAGTTTCGGTGGGCGACGGAAATAGCATGACATCCGCTGCCGCATACCATTGCTGAAGCGCCGGCATCGCCGTAAATCCAAGAAAGCAAGTCGAAATCCCTTCGCGGACTGCTTGCTGCTTCAAGGCATTCATGGATGGACCGTCGCCAGCTATAACGAATACGGCGTCTTTACACACCTCTCGCTGAAACTTTGCAAATGCGGCAATCGCGCAATCCACGTTCTTTTCAGGTGCAAGTCTGCCTACATAAAGCACGATGAAGCGATCCTTCGGAATGTGATACTGCGCCAGCAGCGCGGCTCTATCCACGTTCGGATGAAAGCTCTTCGTATCCATTCCCCGCGTCCAAACGGCTAAACGCTGTTCATCCCACCCCCGTTCCTTCAGCTCAAGAAGCGTCGATGCGGAGGGTACGAAAATGAACCTGCATTCCTGATGAAACCATTCCATATACCTCCATAACATCTTAACCATCCAACGGGTATTGTAAAACGCCAAATAGCGGTCAAAATGTGTATGATAGGAAGCAACCAGCGGTATTCGGTGTTTATGCGCGTAACGAATGCCGCAAAGCCCAAGATTGAATGGCGTCGCTACATGTATAATTGTAGGTCGGAAAGCTTGCAAAGTGCGATGAATATGAATCGGATTCGGCAGCGCAAGGCGGCATTCAGGATAGAGGAAAAATGGCATGCTGGCAAACCGTGTGACCATAGATTCAGGTTGTTCATGCGTGGCAGCAGCAGGTTGAGGAGCGAAAACAAGGCATGGAATATCGCGGCGGCGCAGGTACTTCTCCCACCGCTCGAGCGTTCGTGCCACTCCGTTAACCTCAGGAGTGTAAGTATCCGTAAATAAAGCAAGACGCATCGGTCATCGCCTCCATCCGCCAGTACCGCTTATATGCGCGGCCAGCTTGTGGAGCCAGTTTACACGAGTTGTATTACCAATGTATCAATGCCAAATGAAGAGTACGTGAAGAATGATGATAGGTAGCTTGTACGATCCAATGCTTATATTGAAGCATTAAATTTACTTCATAATCGGCTATTTATTCGTTAATACGGCAGAAACAATTCCAACCTATACTTGATTTGCAGGCGGCAAGTGCTTGGTAGCTTGCAGCCGGTGAATAGGCGTGACATTTGCATACAACCAGGAGGAGGATTCACGTGGTCAATGTCGTGTTCTGGGCTTTAACACAGGAGCAGCGCTTATTATTATGGGCTAATCGCAGATCGGCGCACAGAGCTGTCAATCGGTTGTTAGGGGGATGGCTGGGGACGATTACCCATGCAGGCGGGGCAACGTTCACTTTACTGACTGCATTGCTATGCGGTCTGGCCGCCCCCGGTATATGGGCAACCGCCGGCTGGCAGGCTTTAGTCGCCACCATAATCAGTCATATTCCCGTTGCCATCATGAAGCGTAAATTCAGCAGACTCCGTCCCTATCAAGCATTGAGCAGTGTGCATGTATGCAAAAAGCCGCTGCGCGACTCCTCGTTTCCTTCGGGTCACACAACGGCTATATTCGCTTGGCTCTTGCCTTGGCTTATGGCCGAAACCACAATGCTGCCGATCATTCTGCCGGCAGCGATCATCCTCGGTGTATCCGTTGGCTGGTCAAGAATGTATCTCGGCCTTCATTACCCTTCCGATATTGCGGCAGGTGCCGTAATTGGCTCGTTCGTCTCGTTGTCTGTATCCGCAGCTTGGTCGCTCTTCTGAGCAGCGGCCAGCTTGGCCTCTTTATGGGCCGCGATCGCCTTCTCGCCGATCACAACCTCGACGCGGTGAATATTGTTGCCCTTCTCGACGAACTTCGCTTCATATTCCGTCAGCACGAGATCATCGCGGAGCGTTTCTTTATGAAGATGAAGCGAGATATTGCGCATGTGCAGTTCCATGTCTGCGAAGCTGTTGAGCGAGAATTCGAATAACAGCTGCGAATCCGTCTTGAAATGGATCTCCCCGTATTCATTTAGAATCTCCATATACTTCTTCACGAAGCGCGGGTGCGTCAGTCTTCTGCGCCCGTGCTTTGCTTTGGGCCATGGATCGCTGAAATTCAAGTGGATGCGCTGAATTTCCCCAGGCGCAAACATCTCTTCAATGCCTTCAATATTCGCACGCAGCAGTGCGAGGTTCGGCGGTTGCGTTACGCCTTCCTTCTCCCATGCTAACCTCGCTTTATCACTTGCACGGCGAATCAACTCATCGTACATATCAACGCCGATGAAATTAATATGAGGGTTCCGAACGCTCATGTCGCTGATAAACCGGCCTTTCCCCATTCCGAGCTCCACATAGATCGGGTTATCGTTGCCGAAAAATTCACGCCAGCGTCCTTTATGAGGAGCAGCATCCAGCACCACAAGCTCCGGCTGTGCTTCCAAGCTCTCCAGTATTCCTTTTCTTCCTCTAAGACGCATAATAATTGATTCCTCCATTGTGAAATGCTGAATGCCGTACGAGCAACCGCTCATCCAAGCCAATCAGCGTTGCCAAATGCTGTACGAGCATTCAGCGCTACTAAACTTATTGTGCCCAAATCCGCATCACTTGTAAAGTCGCGGCCAGGCGGCCATACCCAGTTCCTGAGCATATAAAAAGCCGAGGGCGCAGTTAGCGCCTTCGGCTGAAGTTCATTCTGATGCGAATAGCCTTGTTTAGTTGAGCAATTGGTTCTGAGCGGTCTCTTGCGATTCCAAGATGTCGTGCAGCTTCTTCCGAGCGGAAACCTCAACATTATGATTACCGTAAAAACGGATACCTGCGAGGGACATAAGCTCTTTTCTCGTTAATTCGACCGTAACTTTCTCGTCACCATGCGGAATTTTAACTTGTGAATCCATTCCTCATCACCTCAACTTGATTATTTTCAAGCGCATTTCCAGAAAATCGACCTGCTATGACAAGTGGTTGGAAGAGGGTTAAAAGTAGTGTTTTTGCTGTTCTGTCGCACTTTTAATATAACACTTCATGTTAGGTTTAGCAAGCCCTTTTCTAATCTTTTTTACAGCATTGCGCCTATTTTGAAACCGCTTTTTTGCTTCTAATAAAGTGCGAAAGAGTCGCCGCTTACACCCTCAACGTAGCGTTTTGTCTCTTTTTTCGTTATGATTGGGGATATAAGATTTAATAAAAGCAAGAGGAGCCTACCAATGAAAGTGCAAACTCAGCCGGATGCCGACTCCCTACAGCCTAGCCTGTGGAGCGACAAAAGGTTTCATACATGGAATAACGAAATGCGAGAGCAATTCGGGGGCAAAGTGTTCAAGGTTATGCTGGATGCCGGCTTTACCTGCCCGAACCGTGACGGGAAGATCGCGACAGGCGGCTGTACGTTCTGCAGTGCACGGGGCTCAGGTGATTTTGCGGGCAGCCGCAGAGACGACTTAGTGACCCAATTTAATAACATCAGAGACTTGCAGCATCAGAAATGGCCGGAAGCGCAATATATCGGGTATTTCCAAGCGTATACGAATACGTATGCGCCCGTTGAAGAGCTGCGGGAATATTACGAGGCGATCCTCGTTCAGCCCGGCGTTGTCGGCTTGTCCATTGCAACACGGCCGGACTGCTTGCCAGATGATGTCGTCGATTATTTGGCTGAACTGAATGAGCGGACTTATCTGTGGGTCGAGATGGGACTTCAAACGATCCATGAGTCCACTTCCACGCTGATTAACCGCGCGCATGATACGGCCTGCTACGAGGATGCGGTTAAGCGCCTACGGGCACGCGGCATCCGCGTTTGTGCGCATATTATTTACGGCCTGCCTCAGGAAACGCATGAAATGATGCTCGATACCGGCAAAGCTGTTGCGGCTATGGATGTGCAGGGTATTAAAATCCACCTGCTTCATCTTATGCGCAAGACGCCGATGGTCAAGCAATATGAAGCAGGCCTACTCCGCTTCCTGGATCAAGACGAATATGTGAAGCTGATCGTTGATACGCTGGAGCTGCTGCCGCCGGAGATGATTGTTCACCGGCTTACGGGCGACGCGCCCCGCGATCTGCTGATCGGTCCGATGTGGAGTCTTAAGAAATGGGAAGTGCTGAACGCGATCGACCGCGAGCTGACCACGCGCAACACATGGCAAGGCCGCTTGTGGGAGGCGCAGTAGGATGGGTTTCCTAAGCGTACTCAGCATGGCTCATAAGCTCGTCAAGGAGCGTGTCTCGCCTGGCGACATCGTCATTGACG
Source organism: Paenibacillus rhizoryzae (assembly GCF_059686995.1). Classification (NCBI taxonomy): domain Bacteria; kingdom Bacillati; phylum Bacillota; class Bacilli; order Caryophanales; family Paenibacillaceae; genus Paenibacillus; species Paenibacillus rhizoryzae. Next base: position 612,626 of record NZ_JCAALT010000004.1, read on the forward strand.
CGACCTGCGGCAACGGCGTAGATACGCTATTCCTGGCTGAGCTCGTTGGCCCGCGCGGGACCGTCTATGCCTTCGACATCCAGGAGGAGGCGCTGGAGCGGACGAAGCAGCGATTGAACGGAAGCGCAGCAGGCGACGGGCATGTGGCGGCGGACAAGCCCCATTCACAGCAGCATGCTCCGGCTAAGGCAGCGCTCCACCTCGTTCATGCGAGTCACGCCGATATGGTGTCGCATCTCTCTGCCGATGCGTACGGAAAGGCGGCTGCGGTGATGTTTAACCTCGGCTATCTGCCCGGCGCGGATCCGTCCGTCATTACGACGCCTGATGGCACACTCGCCGCTCTCGAGGCCGCACTTTCAGCCCTTCGGCCTTCCGGCATCGTGACCGTCGTGCTTTATCCCGGCCACCCCGGCGGCGCCGAGGAAGCCGATGCTGCCCTGCAATGGGCATCCGCGCTGCCTCAGTCGCTGGCGCAGACGGTGGTGTACCGTATGGCGCAGAAAGCAGAGGCACCTTATTTACTTGCAATCGAGAAAAGGCAAACGTAAGACAAGCTAGCTTCGCAGCTATACTAGATTAGCCAAATTATGAGGAGGTTGCTATTCATGGCAGTTCGTAAACTTGAGCATGTTGGCATTATGGTTTCGGATTTGGAGAAGTCGATCGCTTTCTATACCGAGATTGTTGGTTTGAAATACCTTTACACCTTGAAGCATTCCAACAATGTTATCCGCCTTGCTTTCTTGGCCGGTACCGATGGCGAGGAATCCGAAATCGAACTGATCGAAGGCTATGACGGCCAATTGTCAGATGAAGGTCGCACGCATCATGTTGCATTCTCGGTCGACGATGTGGATGCAGAATTCAAACGCATCACGGATCTTGGCGTCCCGCTTAAAGATACCGAAATTACAATGCTGCCGAATGGCGCGCGTTATTTCTTCTTCTATGGCCCTGATGGCGAATTCCTAGAAATGTTCCAGCCTGCTGCACAACCGCAAGCCTTATTGTAGTTTGAGGAAACCAGGAAGTTTAGACAGAGGAGTGATTCGATTGACACAGACTTACCCATTGCAATTTAAACCCGAAATGAAAGAACGGATCTGGGGCGGCCGCGCGCTGGAGCAATTCGGCCTTGAGCTCCCGGAAGGCTCCATCGGCGAAGGCTGGATGATCGGCGACCATCCGAACGGCACAACCAAAGTCATGAACGGCGAACTGGCCGGACTTGGACTGGACGACATCCGCGAGAAATACGGACGTGAATATTTTGGTACAAAAGGCTTCACCGAGCATGGTCGTTTCCCGCTCCTGATCAAGCTGCTGGATTGCAATGACGATCTGTCCATCCAAGTGCATCCTACCGATGCTTATGAAGGACTGCCTAAAGGTGAGCTTGGCAAAACCGAAATGTGGTACATACTGGCTGCAGAGCCCGGCGCCAAAATCATTTATGGTCTCAAAGAAGGCGTAGACCGCGCGGCCCTTGCTTCTGCCATTGAAGAAGGCCGCGTCATGGATTGCCTGCAAGAAGTACCGGTCGAAGCCGGAGATGCGTTCTACATCCCGGCGGGTACAGTTCACGCGCTGTGTGCGGGCGTTGTAGTCGCTGAAATTCAGCAAAACTCCGACACTACTTACCGGGTGTTTGACTACAATCGTCCGGGTCTGGATGGCAAGCTTCGCGAGCTTCACGTCGAGGACTCCCTCAACGTTACTGCTTACGAAGGCGCAGGGGCGAGCCGCATGAAGACCGATTCGATCGGCGACAATGAATGGCTCACCATCGCGGAATCCCCTTATTTCGTCGTTGAGAAAGGGCTTGTACGCGCGCCTTGGAGCCTGACCACGACACCAGAATCATTTGTCATTCTGGTCATTGCTGAAGGAACCGGCTCGCTGAGCTGGGATGGCGGCACGCAAGCGGTTAAAGCAGGCGAATGCTTCTTGCTTCCCGCAAGCCTTGGCAGCTATGAGCTGGACGGCAGCATGACCGTTCTGCGCAGCGTTACGCCTTAATACGAACAATGAAAAGGCCCACCCAAAAGTGTGAAAGACGACTTTTGCGTGGGCCTTTTTTGTTAGGAGTGGTGGAGTGAAAGTTAATCTGCTGCACACCTTTAGTTATTCCGAAACAAATGCTGCTTCATATGCAACATTTTCGCTCTCCAAACAGCTTATGCTCCGCTATTGTTGCTGAATAGGCAACATTTTCGCTGCTTTTGGGTATCCCATGGCCAATTCTAGATGAAATGTTGCATAATGCGCGGCATACTCACTACTACAGCGCATAAACACGGCATTTGTTGCATGATAGGCAACATTTTCGCTGATGCCGAGCACCTGAAGGTTTCAGCGAAAGGAACGGGTTGTCCAGTTGACTACGCGAAGCCCCTGCCTCATACCTTGATAACAAACGGAGCAACAAGCACCTTCCCCTGGTACTGAAACTGTGCCCATAGCTTATACAACCCCGCCTTAGGGAACTGTGTATGAAACATCACGCTTGAGCTCGAGCCTGAGCTCATCCCGGTAACGGCATGTACATGCAAATACTGCGTGGCACTTTCATCCAGGATGACGCAATGTCCCGCTGTCCCCAGATAAGGCTCCAGCTTTATGGACTTTCCGGTAGCGGCATCCTTCAACGTAAAGTTAAGCATCGCCATTTCCCCTGCCTTCATTTCCTTCATGTCAGGCATTCCGGTGAGGGTAACCTCTACGCCGGAAACGATCGTTTGCATGGACTCGCTAACCGATAGCTTCTCTCTTGCCGGCTCCGTACCGCCAACCGTGAGCCACTTTTTATATACCGTAAGCCCAGCGTCATCCGGCATAAATTCCGAAATGAGCAGAAACCGGCCGCCATGCGGGAAGCTCAGCCTCACCTTGAATTTCCCTTGTCCTTCATGAACGGGATGCACATGCGAGAACATGGTTAAATCTGCGCTCACCACAATGAGATGCATCAGCTTCGTCATATCCTCGGTGAAGCGCTCCACCGGTACACCGGACGGATCAAGCACTTGCAGTTCCAATTCAATCTCCCGCCCGCTCTCAACCGACTTCTCTTCGGCTACAATCAACTTATATCCCCGGTCAGACACATTGGCCATCTGATCCTGCTGCAAATAGTGAAGCAAACCTCTGGTCGGCGGATCAATCTCAACATTGCGAAGTGGTTTGGCTGTGCAGCCGCCTAGGAGTAACACTACTAAACCGCCGATAGCCAGCCATCTCGGCATTAAGCTCCCTTGCCGCATCCGGGCGGCTACCCTTTCCCTTTCGAAGCGGACAGGAAATGAACGCCCAGCGAAAGTAACGTCGCCTCTACAATTGAGCCTGACCATAGCTCCGCCGACCATCCGATGCCATCCACCGCATTCATGTACCCGTAATAAAAGCCCCACAGCGCAATCGGCAGTGCCCCTGCGATGATCCGCTGCGCCCACATTCTGCCTTCGCCGCCGGCCTTCAAATAGTGATAAAGCAGATCACCCAGCAGACCCGCAGCACCTGCAATAATAATCGACTGGTAATACACGAACCCGTCCAGTACATTCATCATCGTCGTGATCATCGCAAACAGCAGCGTTATGGTGCCGAATGGCAGCTGCCACCGTTTCATGAGCAGAAACACCGGATACATATAGATAAGCGTATCCAGCAATATGTAGGTTAGACCGCGCATCTCGTTACTTTCAGACACGATTCCGCCATTAAAGTGACTGACATACCAGTCTACGACAGCGGCTGCCGGCAAATTGTAACGGAACGTCCAGGCGTACATGAGGAAGAAGCTCACGGCACCGACGGTAATGACCAGGGATAGAAATGCAGGCGTGAACTCCACCCAGCTTGGTTTTGTCATTTTCTCATTATGCCAGCTGGCCCGAAACGGACTCGATAGTATCAAGATCCCGCCTAACAGCAGCATCAGATGCGAGGGACTCAGCAGCGCCGCCGTACTTTGTTCAATACCGAACACAATATGCCAGTACATATCGAACAGTCCGCCAAGCAAGAAGATCGCAACGCCGATTAAACCGAGCCCGTAACCGACCGGTGCAGCCTTCAACCAAGGCGCGCCGGTCGTCCGCTTGGAGCGGTACAGCAGCCAGCACATCCAAATCGCCGAAACCATAAAACCGGAATACAGAATCGCATGCCATGGGGTAAAGAACGTTTCGACGACCCCGTGATTATGAGCAAATCCATCCACGAAAATACCGCCGATCAGCCAAATGCCAAATACGATCGTCCAATAATCTTTCGCCGTGCTTACTCGTACTACGCGTGTATTCATTGCTTGCATCGGAACTGGTTGCATAGCGCGTCCCTCCGGATTTGTCATTTCGCAAAAGCTGAAAACGCCTTCACCATCTTGTCTTATTGTACTATGCGGAATTGCTTTCCCACTACTGGGCCGGCTAAAAAAAGAAGACCGCCGTTTAAACGGCAGCCTTCTTCTCCTTCTTCCAAACGCCTCTTCGTTCCAGCAACGCCACAATAGCCGCAGCAGCAAATATCGTTAATAGACAGACGAGCGGATAACCATAACGTCCGAAGGTAATAAATGGTAGATGAATGAACCAATAATAGAGAAAGGGCAGCAGCACCGGCAAAATCAGCTTCAGACGTCTGCGGAAGCCTATCACGACGAGCCCTGCGAAACCAACAAGCACATACAGCCCGTGCACCACGTTGATTGCCGGTCTTGGCAAACCCGGTACCGGCTTGGAGTAGAACGGACTCTCGAAGAGCTGGATGGACTTCCCGACCGTAAACCAGTATGCATAATCGTATGTGTGATGCTTGAAGCCATACGCAATAACGCGCTGCGCAGCCCGTTTCTCCGCGCTGTCGCTGCCCGAGAAGAGCTTCTGATCCTTGTACTCCGGATATTGCTCGAAGAATCCTTTTGGCGGATTGGCCCGTTTGATCAGCGCTCCCAGCAGCATAGGATTACCGGTAGACTTGGTGAATGGAATAAATTCATGAAAGTCGACGTAGTTGCGAACCCACCACGGCGAGAGCAGCAGCATGCTGCACACCCCAACGATAGCGGTATACTTAAAAATTTCCATCCAGCTGTAACGCTTCACCAGCCATATGATCAGCAAGCAGATCGGAATCAGTGCGCATTGCGGTTTGACATAACAGGCGAGCCCCAGCATAATGCCCACAAACACGTAGGCAGATGCCTTTCTACGCTGCAACGCATAAATCATGCTGCAAATCAGCAACAAAAAGAGCAGTTTAAACGTCGATTCCGTTAGAATCGCACCGGAGGCAAACAAATTGGGCACATAAAGCGCATCAAGCAGTACAGCCACGACAGCGACGCGTCTACCCAGCATTTCACGGGCAATGATGAAAATAAGATAAACCGAGGCCGCTTGCATCAAGCACTGGAGCAAACGGAAGCTCATCACCGCGGCATCGCGATCCAGAAACGACATAAATCCGCTAAGCACAACCGGAACCACCGGCATGATATAGTTGGTCGGGTTCATGCCGCTGTTATACACAAGCGTATGATGCTCGAGCAGAACCTGCGCGGCATGTACATATTTGACATCATCATTGTTGCGTTTCTCATAGGAACCAAGCAGGAAATGGTCGCCGAGCGACAAGACCGTAATCACATGGATGAGTAAAACCGACGCCATTAGAATCCAAACGAACTTCCGCATCCGGGACGTTTCGGACCGTAGTGAAAACAAAGCATAACTCCCTTTCCAATTAACTGGTATTCTATAAAGGACCGTTTTCTATTATACTATAAAAGATTTGTTGAAAAGCAAGCCGCGTTTCTAGAAGGATGGGAAAGAAGGTAATTCGATATGCAGCAACAACGTAGCAGTGATATATTGGTCATTATTCCTGCCTACAACGAAGAAGATACGCTTGCCCGCACCGTGCAGGAGCTCAAACGACACACCCCCTATGATTTTGTCGTGATAGATGACGGTTCTAAGGATCGTACGCCTGAGATCATTCGCAGAGAGGGATTTCCGTCCCTTCGCCATGCGGTGAATCTCGGAATCGGCGGCTCTATGCAAAGCGGCTACAAGTATGCGGACCGCGGCGGCTATAAATATGCGATTCAACTGGATGCGGATGGGCAGCATCGACCTGCCGACATCGAGAAGCTTGTAAACGAAATTACAAGCCATGACTATGACATGGTCATTGGCTCGCGTTTTGTCGAGCAGAGCAGCTACAAGGGAAGCCTCTCCCGCCGACTCGGGATTTTCTACTTTCACTGGCTCATTCGGATGCTGACAGGCGTACCGGTCTACGACCCTACTTCCGGCTTCCGCATCGTCGGACGCCGGGCCATCGAGCTGTTCTCACGCACCTACCCGACGGATTATCCGGAAGTTGAAGTGCTCGTCAGCTTGTCCAAGCGAGGTTATAAGCTCAAAGAGATCAGCGTGGAAATGCGCAACCGCCAAGGCGGCTCCTCCTCCATCAACTGGTCCAAATCGATTTATTATATGATGAAGGTTACGATGTTCTCGCTTATTCGCAAAAGCTTCTCTTAAACGAAAGGATTCCTCGAGATGAATCAGCTTGTCGCTATTCTCATTACGTTGTTTTTCCTTGGGCTTATCGTCTCGTTCACGGTAACCCATAAATTAAAGGATCGCTACGCGTTCCTCTGGCTGATTACCGCTATTGCCGGCGTATTGGCCGCGGCTTGCATTCCGCTGCTCAATCGGTTTGCCTTATGGATCGGCATCGCGTACATGCCTACCTTCGTGTTTCTGGTCACCATCATCTTCATCCTCGCACTGCTTGTGCGGCAGACGATGAGCTTGTCGAACCAGTCGGAGAAAATGAAGACGTTAACGCAGGAGTTCGCCGTCATGGAAAAGAAACTGCTTGATCTTCAGAAGACGGTGGAAGGACGTGAGACGCTGTGAACGTGGTCCAATTCCTTCTCATTCTGGCCAATACGCTCATGCTTGTAAGCGGGCAGTTTCTATGGAAATACGGACTCATGCAGCGCGCGAAACCTTTCGAATCCCTGCGGACGATTCTTGAGCTGATGTTCTCGCCTTATATCATGGGCGGATTGTTCATCTACGGCTGCGCAACGGTATTGTGGCTGTTTATCGTATCGAAGGTTGATCTCAGCTTGGCTTATCCCATCCAGAGCCTCGCATACATAATTTCCATCATCGGCGCTTATTACCTGTTCGGAGAGTCGTTGGCGGCACTCAAAATCATCGGCTGTCTGCTCATTCTTGCAGGCGTCGCGTGCATCGGCTTATCCGCTCGTTATGCATAAAAGCTAAAAAGCACGGTAAAGCTCGGGAGCGATCGGCTCCGAACTTTACCGTGCTTTATTTGTTTGGCTGCGCTTGTTTAGCTGCTTGCCCGCTCTGCGCACTAGTTCTGCTCGTTCTCGTTCTCGCCGATCCCGCAGGAATCATCGGTGCAAACACCGGCGCTGCCATTTGAAGAAGGATCTAGAATGATCAGCGGTTTCTCCTCTTCCCAGCCCTTCTGCAGGACATCGAGGAACACATCGCTTTGAAGCGCCCCGGCTACCGCATATTTACGGTTGATGACGAAGAACGGAACACCGTTCGCGCCAAGCATGTTTGCCTCGCTGCACTCCGCTTGCACATCGGCTTTAAACGCATCGCCGCTCAGCATCGTTTCCACTTCTTCCGGGTTCAAGCCGGCTTCAGCCGCGATGCCTTTGAGCGTATCCAATTCGGCAATATGCTTGGAATCGGTAAAATACGCCTTGAACAGCAGTTCCGCTACCTCTGTCCGTTTGCCATGCGTGCCCGCAAAATGAATCAAACGATGCGCATCAAGCGAGTTCGCCGGAATCGCGTGCTCGAAATTGAACGTAAGCCCCTGCGCCGCAGCTTGCTGCACCAAGTTCTCATGCAGCTGAATGGAGCGCTCGCGGCTTACGCCGTATTTATCCGCTACCAATCCATACACATCGTGCTTCGGATATTTCTCCGCATTCGGGTCCAGCTGGAAGCTGCGATAGATAACCTCCACCTGATCCTTATGCTCAAACTGATCTAGCCCCTTCTCGAAGAGACGTTTGCCGATATAGCAAAACGGACACGCGATGTCCGACCAAATTTCCACTTTCATCTTAGCTTCACTCCTTCATCTGATAAGCCCATTATAGCCGCTTTGTCAGGTGTAGGACAACGTTTGGAAGCGTTCAACCGCTCGCCTCCCGCCTCCTCCACTCGCTTGGGGGACAGCCGATTACTTTCCGGAACACATTCGTAAAGTGCTGGCTGGTCTTAAATCCGAGATCATGCGCAATTGCAATTATGGATAAGCTCGAGTTCAACAGAAGCTCGCAGGCTTGTTCAATCCGGACACGCTCCATGTAGGCAGCAGGCGATTGCCCGAACAGCTCCTGGAATAATTTATAGAAGTGCGACTCGCTCACTTGAACCGCCTGCGCCATCTCCGCAATTGAGAATCGCTTCTCCGGCGTTTGCTCCAATTGCTGAACGAGCTCCGTCATCTTTCCCCTCCATTCCGGTTCAATCGTCTTCACCGGAACCGGCTGCAGCAGCCCGAGCAGAATATCCAGCATCTGATGATGCGCAAACAGCCTCTTCGCCGGTCCATCCGATTCTAACGTCGCCTTCAGCCGCGCGAATTGCTCATGAACCCGATCATCGGCACGAAATACATGCGGCAGCTGCTGCAGACCGGCCTTAATGAAGTTACGCTCCTGCAGGCCTAAGTTGAACCAACCAGCGTCGCATGCAGGGTCCGTTATGATAAACCACCAAATGCGGCTAGGCTCGATATGGTTGAATCTGGCCTTATGCAGTTCTCCCGGAGCTGTGAAGAACCATTGCCCTGCATTGGTAGGATATTGCACGCCATCTACTTCCCAAGTAACGCTGCCATGCTCCAAATAGACGAATTCATAGCCGATCATGTGACGATGCAAGGTGAGCTGATAGGCCTCCGAATATTTTTGACAGCCCAGCACGATCAGCTCCGGAATAATGCTGGTTCCTACTGCATCCATCCCCAGCCTTTCATCATAATCAGGCGGGTAGATCCAGCGCATCGACGTCGGCGATTGTTTCCTTGCCATCCCGCTCCCCCTCTCCATACTCGCTGATGTGTCTAAAACTATTTAATAATTTCTGGAAAGCCATCTAGCGTTTCATCCCTTACACTTAGAAGCAGCAACGCTATTCTGAGTCAATAAGGGGTAATCATATGAGTGAAATCTCAAAACGGGATTACAGCATTCTAGGACCTGAAAGAGAGAAAGCGATCGCGAAAGGGCTCGTATCCGCCGAGTGGTACAAATGCCCCGTTCCCCGTAAACGCATGAAGGAGCTTATGGTCCGCAGAAACGCTCCGGCGCTTCGAGACACGCTGTTATGGTTCATCTTCCTCGCAGTATCAGGTTATCTTGCTTATTTATCTTGGGGAACCTGGTGGGCGATTCCCGCATTTGCGCTCTACGGCGTCATCTATTCCACTTCTGCCGTTTCGAAATGGCATGAATCTTGTCATGGCACACCTTTCCGAACGTCGTGGATGAATGAAGCCTTATACCAATTATGCTCCTTCCTCATCCTCATTCAAGCGACGAATTATCGCTGGAGTCATGTGCGGCATCATACCGATACGATCATTGTCGGCAGCGATCCGGAAATTATGGAGCCGCGCCCCCCGATGTGGAGCCGGCTGCTCAAGATGATTTTCCGTTTCGGCGATATCATCGGTACGTTTAAATCCTTATTCCGGCATGCTTTCGGCCGCCTGACCAATGGCGAGAAGGAACTGATCCCTGCAACCGAATATCGCTCGCTGTTCTGGGAAGCACGTATTTTCATACTCGTTTATGCCGCTATTATCGGGCTGTGTTTCTATACGCAGAGCCTGCTGCCGCTTATGTTCGTCGGTTTACCTGCATTCTACGGCTTCTTCCTGATGACGGCTCTAAATTCGACTCAGCATCTTGGCTTATACGAGGACACGCTTGATCACCGCTTATGCTGCCGGACCTTCTATACGAACCCTATTATTCGCTTTCTGTATACCAACATGAACTACCATATGGAGCACCATATGTTCCCGATGGTACCGTATTATAACTTGCCTGCCCTGCATCAAGAGATCAAGAATGATTGTCCGGCCGCCGCATCAAGCTTCACAGCCGCCCTGCGAGAAACGGTTGCCGCGCTATGGCATGCACGGAAAGATCCGACGTATGTCGTACCTAAATACCGCGCATTTGCCGAGAATATTGCACAAGCCCATTCAACCAGCCATTATATAAGAACAGGAGAACCATCATGACAACTTTACTAGCTTGGATTGAAGTTTGCAGCAGCTCCGACATCGATACAGAGGACGTCATTCGCTTCGACCATGGCGAACGCACCTTTGCCATCTATAGATCGCAAGAGGGCGACTTCTACGCAACGGACGGCTATTGCACGCATGAGAAGGTCCATCTCGAAGGCGGTCTTGTCATGGGCAGCACCATTGAGTGTCCCAAGCATAATGGCCGGTTTAATATCACGACCGGCGAGCCGGTTCGCAAGCCGGCATGCAAAGCGCTCCAAACCTACCCCGTTAAAGTCCAATACGACAAGGTTTATATACAACTGGACTAGCGCGTGCTAGCTCAAACAAAGAGAAATGTACGTGATGAAGGACGCATCCGGCGCCCGTTATCACGTACATTTTTTTATGCCATCGCAGACATTGATTATCTTACTGCTTCCGAAACTGCAGCGCCGTTCCCATTTGAATGCAACCGAATCGCGAATCTAAACTTGGTATTCTCCTCGTACCACATGCGGAAATTCGTGCCCCACACATTATTGTGCAGGTTAAAATGCATGCCGCCATCCAATGGAGCGAATGTTTGATCGAATTGAAGCATTCTCTTCTCTCCCGGAGATAGCACCGGAGCATCCAACGTTTCCAAGTGGACCCGCCCATCGCTTCCGTGATAATGAACGCCTGAATGAACGGCATGAAGGCTGCGGTTGCCGTTCTTAACAACCTCAAGCGGCGAAACACGTTCCCCCAGCTTATCCATCTTCCAAAGGTTCGGGTTATCTACCTTCAAAGCAAAGGAGAACCAGCTTGCCTCCGGCAGCCGGTAGGCTTGTTTATCGAACCAGCTCAATTCGACCTCGATTGTCTTCTCCTGTTTGAAGAACCGATACAGAATCCGAAGCTTCTTGGGAGCGCCATGTGTCCGCGAGGCTTCTTCGCTCATAGTAAGCTGCAAACGAACTTCGTCATACTGCTCGTCTTCCCGGACGGCTGCATAACTGATTCGCGGTGAAAATCGCTTATTTTCCGGTCTTGGCTCCGCAAACTCCATGCCTGGCTTACCGAAGTCCGGCTCCGACCAGAAATACGTTTCAGCCCAATTCACAACGTAATCTCTATACCAATTTTGGTAGTGATCCATGCCAAACGTTTCATATTCGAATACGCCTAACCGATGCTCATCGTCAGCCCAAACTTTGCCCAGCTCGTCAACAAGCCGAATAATCGACCCGTCGGTTCCAAATTCGACATGGTAGCAGCCTAGACGTTGCTGCTGTCCCAAGGAGATCTCGCGACCATTCGCATGAAACGTTTCATCCGGAGCTAACCTCAACAGTGCTTGACGCGCTTCGCTTTGCAGGTCTGACGATAACATCGATATCGCCTGCGTGACGTAATTCCGTTGTTCCTCCCATGAACTTTCAAGCAGGCTGAAGCTTTTCCCCGAAGCAGCTTCGAACTTCTCCGAGTGGTCGCCGCCATAAATGCCGAAATAGCCATAACGGGGATGGATGGCATCCTTCGTGACGACATCGGCTTGCCTTGCCGCATGGAAGTCATGCACCGAGTAATGCTTGAAATCGGTCAAATGCGTCTTCTCGTCCATCCCCCATGTATGTTCGGGAATGAGCATGAGCTGATCGCAGAAGTCGGCATATTGCCGGCTGCTTGCATCCAATCGGCCTTCTTCCACCCACTTGCTCCGCAGCTTTAAGAGCTCTCGATAATGGGCGATTTTCAGCGGATCGGAGGCTGCTCCGTGAATCCATGAATCGCCGATTTCCTCGGTAATGACCGGGAATTGATCTTTCATAGCTATCAGTTTCTCGGCGAACGCATCCATCGTCGAGGCTTCGATCATTGCTCCAGGGAATTGTTCGGCAAGCTGTGCGAACTGCTTCCGAATATCCGCTGCCTTCGGCGGCCCCATATTATCGTTCGTATGCGCGAACACAAGCACTTCATCCAAACCGTCGATTAACGTGATATTGCCGTAACTGCCGGCATAGTTAACAACGATTTCCGATCCGTCTTGTGCTCGCCATACGAAAACTTCCGGAACGTTCGGCTTCGTCGAAGCATAGTTAACGCCAAGGTGCAAGTATTGAATACCGGACTTCGCCATATAGGGAACCATACCGATCGTATGCCCAGGTACATCCGTCATCTTCGCCGCGATCGTACGTTTGCCATACTTCTCATCCAGCCGGCGCGCGATCGACAAACCATGCTCGAATAAAGCCGGATCCATTAATTCCGTGTGCGTTGTAAACGGCAGTCCGTGCCAAACGATACTGCCAGCGGCAATCCCATCTTCCATGCGTTGTTTCTGCTCAGGATCGGCCGTTTTCAGAAATTCATGAATAAGCCATGAGCCGGTTGTCCAAACAAACCTTTCCATGCCTTGTTCGCGATTGAACTCGTCAGCCAGATCGAGCGCTTGAGGAATAAAGGAATGAAAATATTGATCCACGACATGGCTTGCCAAATCCGTAAACCCGATATCAAGATGCGTTTTAAATACAACATGAACTTTACGTATGTTTTTCATCCCTATCGTGCCTCCTACTTATTCTTTTACAGATCCAAGCACGATGCCGTGAACGAAATACTTCTGAAGAAACGGATAGATCGCCAGCAGCGGAATCATCGCCACGATCAGCTTCGCTGAATTGAGCGTCTTGTCAGACGCCTTCGATAGCTCGATTAACTGATCCGTCGTCAGCGATTTCATCAACTCCGGATCAATTCGTACGACAAGCTGTTGAATGTAGGTCTGCAGCGGATAGAGAGAAGGCTTATTCATGTAGATGAGTCCGTCGAAGAATGAATTCCAATGGCCGACAATGCTGAATAGCGTTACGGTCGCCAAGGCCGGCATCGATACGGGAATAAAGATACTCATTAGTGTACGCCACGGACCGGAACCGTCAACGATTGCAGCTTCTTCCAGCTCTTTAGGTAAATTTCTAAAGAAATTCATAATGAGAATGACATTAAAGATGGGTACTGCCCCTGGCAAAACGAGCGACCATAGCGTGTTCTGCAGATTCAGTTCCGTCACTGTCATATACAGCGGAATGAGTCCACCGGAGAAGAGCATGCAGAACACCAGATACCACATATAAATTTTTCTGCCCGGAAACATCTTGTTATCTCTTGCTAACGGATAAGCCATGATGACGGTCAGCACGAAGTTGATCACACCGCCAAGCAGCACTCGTTTTACGGAAATATAGAAGGCTGCAAAAAATTTATGATCTTCCAAAATAATTTTATACGAGGTTAAATTGAAGCCAACAGGCCAGGCAAATACTCTACCGGCATTTACAGCAGCTTTGTCACTGAAGGACAGTGCAATCGTGTACCAGAGCGGAAACAACGATATGCACGCAATAATTATCAAAGCCAAATAGATAAACATATCAGCGCTGCGGCTGCTCCACGATTTTGAAAAAACCATGCCCAGACCCCTTTTCTTAGAAGATGCGATAGTTGGCAAATTTGTCGGCCATTTTATTGGAGAGCGCGATCAATATTATAGCGATCACAGACTTCATTAGCCCGACAGAGGTGGCAAGTCCGTATTGTTGATCCACAAGGCCCATGCGGTATACGTACGTATCGATAATATCGCCGGACGAGTAAACGAGCGGATTGTACAGATTAAACACTTGATCGAAGCCGGCGTTCAAAATATTGCCAAGGCTAAGCGTGGATAGCAGCACGATTGTAGGCATAATGCCGGGAATCGTGACATGCCATAGCTTGCGGAACCTGGATGCGCCATCGATTTCAGCTGCTTCATAGAGCGAAGGATTAATGCCTGCAAGCGCAGCCAAATAGACAACAGCGCTAAAACCAAATTCCTTCAGCACATCGCTCCATACGATAATATGACGAAAATAATGATTGCTGGCGAGGAACATAACAGGCTCCATGTGAAAAAATCCAGTAATCTGGTTGACAATTCCGTCTATAGATAGCATCGCAATCAGTATGCCGGATAGAATAACCCAGGACATAAAGTGCGGCAAATATACGATAGTTTGAACTAACCGTTTGAACGCACGCGCTCGAATTTCATGCAGCAGCAAGGCGAACGTAATTGGAATAATAATGCCCAGAACAATCTTCATTGAAGCGATAACTAGAGTATTGATGAACACCTGTCTACTGCCCGGAAGCTGAAGCATGAATGTAAAGTTATCCAATCCGACCCATGTCTGCTCGAAGATCGGAATACCCGGTATAAAATCCTGAAACGCAATAACGGTACCAAACAGTGGAATCGTACTGAAAATGATGAGCAGCACGATGCCCGGAAGCAGCATCAGGTGATAGTTTAGTAGCCATTTCTTCGATATCATCGGTGTTCCACCTGTCCTATGGAATGATATAAGGGAAGCGCCAGCATATCGCATTGGCGCTTCCCCATCTTACTATTTGCTTATTTCTTCTTTCACTTCATCGCTAATACGTTTACCGCCAAGCGTATTCCATTGCTCTACAAACTTGTCGAAGCTGTCTAGAGGCTGCTCGCCCATAATGATCTTCAGGAACGTTTCGTTCTCGAGCTTCTCCAGAATGGACCACTTCGTTTGCATCGACTTTGTTTTTCCGAAGTACAGGTTATTAGAGAATACAACATTGTCGGCATTCATAAGCTTTGCGCCTTCGAATCTTGCCGTAGCGTTGGCCCAAGCGGCTAGATCCTTCTTCGGATTAGCTTGATTCGTAAAGTAATCCTTGTACCAGCCTTTAAGCTCCGTATCCAATGTCGAATCATCTTTTGCGTCTACGGCAGCTTGAGCTTGTGCATGCGTATCATATACTGTAGTTTCCGGGCCAACTTGAAGCGAGAATGGCCACAGCTCCCATTTCTGCTGAACAGCAGGTTGATCCTTATACAGATCAGCCGCCTCCGGGTCAATCTTGCGAATACCGTTATATTCCACATTCAGTACGCGTACAACCGCATCCGGATGCTCATAGCCTTTTCTTACGACAAGGTATTGGCCTGTTGGATCCTGGTCAACCGTATTGAACTTGCCTTCGCTATCAAGAGGAGCGATAAACGGCTTCCATTCCGCTTTCGGATCATTTTTGACCGAGTCGTTCAGCGGCCAGTAGGAAATCCACCATGGACCAAATACGATACCGACTTGGTTGTTAGCTACAACTTCAGCCGGATCTTTACGGATCGCGAACTCTTTGTCGATTAAGCCTTGCTTATACATTTCACTCAATTTGCCGAGTGCCGTCTTCATCTCAGGCAATGTCGAGCTGTACACGACGTTGCCTGCAGCGTCCTTCAGCCATTGGCCTTTAAACGCGTGGAATGTGCTCATAATGGGGTCGAAGCCAGAGAAGTTATTCCAGCCGGCAAGCGAAGGAACACCGCTAATGCCAAGCGTTTTACCATTGCCGGCAGCATCGTTATCGATAAATGTTTTAGCTACCGACATCAGCTCGTCAACTGTCTTAGGCGCTTGCAAGTTATATTTGTCCAGCCAGTCCTGGCGAACCCACATAATATTGTATTGCTGACCGATATTCGTATTTGGAAGCGCCATCAATTTACCGTCAAACGTCGCTCTTTTAAGCACGCGTTCGCCATAGGAATCGTAGTAGCCTTTAATAAGCGGGCTGATGTTGCTGTTATAAGCGTCCGTCAAATCTTCAATAAGATCGGCTGCTACGAGCTGCTTGAGCTGCTGCTCATTCACGAGGAATGCATCCGGCAAATCTCGGCTCGCCATGGATACGCCAAGTTTCTGCTCGTAAGCTTCAGGCGTTTCTACCTGCCATGCATGCGTCACCTTCACATTCAATTTCTTATCGACCCAGCGAGTGAATTCATTGTCTTCTACCGTATCACCGTTTTGGAAGGTGACATTTTTGGAGTTAATCGCTTTCGCAATTGAAAGTGAAATAGGTTGATCGAATTTACCGAACGGGTCTGGCTGCGCTGCGTCCGACGCCGTATTCGTTGCCGTATCCGCCCCGGCATTCGTTGAGGAATTGGCTGTGTTGGTATTTTTGCTGCCATCTGAGTTGCTTGCGTTGTTCCCGCTATTGCCTCCGCAAGCGCTTACCAAAAGCATTAACGATACTAAACTGAGTGCTGCCCATCTGCTCTTGCCCTTCATCTTTCAGCCCCCTTGATGATCTATATGACTACGTCTTTATCTTACCTTTGGCAGAGCAAATAAAGTGAGAGAAGCCTGCTGTTGCTGGTTAGAATTTGGTTCTTCATTCGCTGACGATCATCGCTAATAAGCTCATTTTCTCACCTGCAGTAACCATTTTCGCACCATTCTTGCTCCCAATGCGCTAAAAAGGGATCTTCAGCGTTACCGTCGTTCCTTGCCCGATCCGGCTGTCTATGGAGAATAAGCAGTCATCGCCGTAATGGGCTTGGATGACTCTCTTGACATAATCGAGTCCGATGCCAAGACCGGAGTCCCGCAGCGGATTTTTCTCTTCCAGCATGACTTTGGCGATCTCCTCCGCTGTCATCCCTTCGCCGTTATCGATGACTTCGATGATCAAGTAATGATCGCTGACTTTATGAATGTCGAGCGTTATTTTTCCATTCTCGTCGCTTAGGCCGTGATAGAGCGCATTCTCAACGATTGGCTGCAGAATGAAGCGGGGAACGTCCGTATCGAGCAGCCCCTCATCAATGTCGGTAACGACCTGGAACTCGCAATCGTACCTGACACGCTGCAGCGCGATATAGTCTTGTATGGCTGCCAATTCATCCCGGAGCGGCACGATTTCTCCTTTTTTTCCAAGGTTATAGTGAAGAATGCGGGTAAAGACCGATACAAACTGGTCGATCTCCGTTTGGCCCTTCATCCGGGCAAGCCATTGGATCGTATTTAAGGTATTGTGAATAAAGTGCGGGTTGATTTGATACAGCAGCTTCTCCACCTCTAATTGCCGCTTGTTCGTTTCTCTCAGCTCGATATCGCCGATCAGATCCTGAATCCGGGTTCTCATCTGATAGGATTTTTGCATGACAATATCAAACTCTTTAATGTTGGTGTAGCTAACCGGAGAATCGAATTTGCTGCTTGCGAGCAGTTGAATGTCATGGCCGACTTTCTTTAAGGGACGATAAACCGTTCGCCAAAGCGCATAAGCAGACAATAGACTGACGAATAGGCTGCCGGAACCAATTAATATATATTTGACCAGCCATTTATGGAACTCTTTCTCGAAATCTTGTTTCGCAATGACGACCATCAGCGTCCATCCTTGCTCATTAGGTTGACCGAAGATATAGTAGTCCCCTTGCTTCTCTTTAAACGTGCCGCCTGTGCCGGAGGTCGCAAACGGTTGCCCAACCTGATATTTCTCCGGAAAATCGCTGTAAACGATGCTGCCTTGATCATTGATCAGTACATTCGAAGCCTTCATGCCATATTGCTGCTTGTCCATGATTTGTTCGAACAATTTATTATTCGCTTCCACGTACAAATACACTTGGTTTTCTCCCGTTAAATACACGGGCCTAACCAATGAAAATACAATCTTCTTCTTTCCGTAACGATACAGCGTCTCATGCGGACCGTAGAAGGTCACGGCTTTCCCGGTTGCCAGACGAGGCAGCTTATCGAAGCTGAAATTGCGGTCGACGACCAGATTCTCAAACTTCACTTCTTTATTCTTCGGAAAATAATAAAACATAACGCCGAGATTGGGGTTCGTAAAGTTAACCAGGTTCAAGTTCTGCTGGATATCTTGACTCAGCTCCATTTGCTGATAAATGCTCTCCGTCGTCAAATAATCCGTCAATTTCTGACCGACGTTGCCTTCATTGGTGAGCTGCAGCGAAGCGTAATCCATATTGTTCAGCGTACTGTTCAAGTTGTAGCTGCCCTGGTTGAGCGAGTTGAATAAACCGCTTTCAATTTTCTTACTCGTAATTTCCTCGATGGATAGATACGAGACCCATCCTAATAGAGCTAACGGAATGAATGCGCTGAGCAGCAGAATGAGAATGAGTTTATTTTTGAGCGATCGTGCTCTCCGTTGTTTGGGTATAGGTGCGTTCACAATGTCCTCCCGCTTTTCATCCCGAACTGTTTTCGATGATCCAGCGGATTTCTCCCGAATTGTTTGAAGAAGACGCGGCTAAAATACTTTTCATCCTGAAAGCCCGTTTTTTCGGCAATGGTGTAGATCGGCAGCAGCGTTGACTCGATCAAGACAACTGCCTTCTCCAAACGCAAATGTTTGGTGTACTCGCTATAAGGCTTCCCTACGATATCTTTAAAGCACCGGCTGAAATAGCTGCCGCTCATTAAGAACTTTGCCGCCAATTCATCGCGATTAAAATCATAGTCGCTGCTTTCATGGATAAGGCGAATGGCCTTCATAACAAGGATGATTATATCTGTAGAGTAAGGAAACGCTCCCGTTTTATAGCGCAAAGCTTCTCGTAAAGCTGCGAGCCACGCCGAGGTCTGATGCCAGAAGTAAAGCGTATCTTTATCTGCCAGAATGTCTCCAAATCCATCCTCGCTTAATACGGTGAACCAAAGAGCAAGTTGCTCATCGATCAGCTTCATGATCGTATCGCGATTAGGTCTTAAATCGGCGATTGCTAAGAGAATTGCTTGGAACGCTTCATCCTCATAAACCCAGTTCATCTCTCTCCAATGGCTATACAGCTTGTCCCAGTCATTCGAGCGTTTCGTCTCATCCGAAGCCGGCATGTTCAAGGAAATGAAACCGAATTTCTGACCAGGCTGAAAGTCATAATAGATTTGCTGGGATGTTTCAGACTGGACTGCTTTGCTGATCGCATGAACCGATTCTTGATTTGCGCCTTCAATATCCACCCATAGCCAGTTCTCATGACGGGTTATAAATTGCCGGGTGTCGCTGTCGATTTCTTGATGCTCCTTGCGGAACAGCCACATGCCGCTGCTTAGATCAAGGACATGCTCGGATCTGTATATCTCGGCGGGGAATGCAGTTTGATGCGATGTGCCGGCAGCAGCCATGTCAACCAACAGTCCGAAATGCTGGCCAACCGGTTTCTCCTTTCGATACGAGCCTGCGCTTTCGTGTTCAATACGGTCTAAGATCCGGCCGATGATTTCTTCGATCTTCTCTGTATCGAGCTGCGTCTTTACGATATAATCCAATGCGCCCAAGCGCAGCGCCTCTTGAATGTAGTCAAAGTCCTGATGGCAAGTAAGCACAACCATTCTGGTCTGGTGAAATTGCTCCCGAATGGCTTTCATAAGCTCAATGCCATTCATAACCGGCATAGTCAAATCTATAAAAATAAGGTCAACCTGATGCTGATGCATAAACTCGAGCGCTAATTTTCCATTGACCGCCTCACCAATGATTTCGATCTCGAATTGCTCCCAGGGTACGATCGATATAAAGCCTTTCCTGGCCAGTTTCTCATCGTCTACGACGAGTGCTGTAATCATTAAAATCCCCCCTTTTGCCGGTATCTATAGAAAAGCCGCCTTAAGAGCAGGCGGCTTTTTGAACTCCCTAAGTACACCTTAAGCTGTTACTTTATTTTTCGCGCAGTTACTAAAGGCTGATAATACCCGGATTCGGTTGGCATCAACCACTCGATTTCCGAGAATCCCGCTTTCATCAACATCGTCGTTAATTCTTCACGCAATAAAGCTCTGTACCTGGTTTTATAATGTTTCGTTATCCAATTTCCATTGATTTCTTGCAGGATAAACTGGTTCGTCAGATAGGTTGTCGCATCTTCCGCCCAATCCCAAACTTGAAAAACAATACGCTTTCCCTGGTCGAAAATACGCGGCTCTGTAGCTCTGGGCTTTTCTCGCGCCAGCTCATCGTAATCCCGGATTGTAATCAGAAGAACACCGTCATCATTAACTTTCGCGTACATATTGCTTAGAGCGAGATATAAATCTTCATCCGTCAGGAGGTGCGGGACTGCATTGTCTGCGGAAAGAACGACATCAAACGTACCTGAAACCTCTTGTGCCAACGAACGAAAATCAGCGACTCCAAAGTTGATTTCAACTCCGCAAGCTGCTGCCTCTTTTGTTGCTCTTTCTATCGAAACCGAGCTTAAATCAGTGCCCGATACTTGAAATCCATGATTAGCAAGCCCAATGGCTTGCGTGCCGATCCCGCAGGAGCAGTCAAGAAGCGAGAGCCCCGCTTTGTCCGGAACTGCCATCTTTGCATGAATGATTTTGCTTAAAACCTCACCCTGTCTGGCAATAGCCTGATTCCAATCCACGAAAATGAGGTGATACGCTTCAGCCAGGTCATCATAAAATTCTAAAACAGAATCTTCCAATATGCACACCGCCTATCGGTATTCGTCGTTTTCAATGAGTTGGACCTAATTATAGTGATAAAGTGTAATCATGTATACTACATAAAAGGTTATATGATATAGATCAAAAGCTATCTACTGCAATCAAATGCAGCGAGTTCACGGCGGCTTCGATTTGATCCAGCGCTTGCAGCAGAACCGAACGTGGACAGGCTATGTTCATGCGCATGAACCCTTCGCCGTTCGCTCCGAAGGAATAGCCCTGATTCACGGCAACCCTCGCATTCTGAATAAAGAGATGATCCAGTTCCTCTCGAGACAGCCCCCATTCTCGGCAGTCCAGCCATACCAAATAAGTGCCCTCCGGTTCAATGACTTTGATTTGCGGGATCCGCTCCTCCATATAGCTCTTTACCAGCTGCACGTTCTCTTGTAAATAAAGGATCAACTGATCCAGCCAATCTCCGCCATGCCGGTAAGCGCTCTCTAATGCAGTAACGCCAAACGTATTAGGGGAGTTTATAGATAAATCGTCCATAGCTTTGTTCAACGAATCTCGTAATTGCGGGTTAGGAATAATCAGGCTCGACGTATGCAGACCTAATAAATTGAAGGTTTTGCTCGGTGCAATACAGGTGATGGATTGTTGTGCAAAAGCATCCGATATCGAAGCAAATGAGATATGCGTATGCTTGTTGAAGACCAAATCGGAATGAATCTCGTCAGCAACTACGAGAATGTTATGCTTGAGGCAAAGCTGTCCCAGCCGAGCCAGCTCTTCTTGACTCCAAACTCTTCCTACCGGGTTATGAGGGCTGCATTGTATGATCATCTTCACGCTCGGGTCGAGCTTCGATTCCAAATCATCCAAATCCATCGTATAGCGTCCGTTGTCCAGCATGAGAGGGTTATCGACAATTTCACGTCCCTGAGCTTGAATAAGACGGAAGAAATTATGATAGACGGGCGATTGCACCACGATCTTATCTCCCGGATTCGTAAATGTGTTTACGATGACAGATAACGAGGGAACGACACCGGGGCTGTTCGCTATCCATTCCCTATCGATCGTCCAGCGATGTCTGTTCTTCAGCCATTCCACGATCGCATCGAAATAAGATTCCGGCCGAACACTATAACCGAAGACGCCATGCTCGGCGCGTTTCTTCAATGCATCCACGACTTCCGGCGGTGAGGCAAAATCCATATCCGCCACCCACATGGGTATGGCATCCTTCATGCCAAAGAAGTTCTCGAGCTCGTCCCACTTTAAGCTGGCACTGTTGCGGCGATCAATGATTTGATCAAAATTATATTTCATATGTCCACCTCTAGTAGAGTACTCAGAATTATTAATCATTATATTGGCACTCCTCTGAAACTGTCAAAAAAAAAAAGCCTTGGAGGGATTCCTCCAAGGCTTCGGTACTATTTGCGCAAAATATCTTCGATGCTAGCCAGCTCTTCGCTCGTAAACGAGAGATTGTTCAGCGCGGCAACGTTGTCTTCGATTTGGCTGACGCGGCTTGCGCCGATCAGTGCCGAAGTGACGCGTCCACCGCGAAGTACCCATGCCAGCGACATTTGAGCCAGCGATTGTCCGCGCTCTGCTGCAATGGCATTCAGCTTCTGCAGCTGGGCAATACGCTCCGGCGACACTGCGCTTTCGCTCAGGAAGCCTGTTGCGCTTGCCGCACGCGAATCGCTTGGGATCCCGTTCAAATATTTGTTCGTCAGCAATCCTTGCGCCAGTGGGCAGAACGCGATGCTGCCGACGCCGTTCTCTTCCAGCACGTCCTGCAAACCGTTCTCCACCCAGCGGTCGAACATGTTGTAGCTCGGCTGATGAATGACAAGCGGCGTGCCCAGCTGCTTCATGATCGCAATGGCTTGCACCGTTTGCTCTGCACTGTAGCTGGAGATGCCGACATAAAGCGCTTTGCCGGAGCGTACCATGTGATCCAGCGCGCCCATTGTTTCTTCAAGCGGCGTTTCCGGATCCGGACGGTGAGAGTAGAAAATATCGACATACTCCAGGTTCATCCGTTTCAAGCTTTGCTCCAAGCTTGCAATCAGATACTTGCGGGAGCCCCACTCGCCGTACGGGCCAGGCCACATATAATAACCGGCTTTGGAGGAGATGATCAATTCGTCGCGGTACGGTTTAAAGTCCGAGCGCATGATTTGGCCGAACATTTCTTCTGCAGATCCTGCCGGAGGACCGTAGTTGTTCGCCAAGTCAAAATGCGTAATGCCCAAATCGAAAGCACGGTGAAGCATCGCGCGGCCGTTCTCATACTTGTCCACGCCGCCGAAATTATGCCAAAGCCCTAACGAGATCGCAGGCAGTTTAAGGCCTGTACGTCCGCAACGGTTGTACTTCATCGTTGCATAACGCTCTTGATTAGCTGCATATACCATGTTCATTGCTCCTTAGTAGTCCGGATTATATAAAACCTCTTAGAGTTTACACCATATACCAGACCGGCTCAAGTTAAGCCGGAAGGAACCAGCGATTGGGTAAAGAATTCAGGTGACCGGGAATCGCCCTTGCCGCCTCCGCTGTAGATGACGACGAGCAGCGTCTCTTCTTCCATCGAAACGACGCCTTCCTCCAAGTACCGCTTTAGTTGGAATGGCAGTCTCTCAATGACAGCATGCTTCTGAAGCTCCTTCTCGCCAAGCCCCATCGCGGCAAAAGCTTCCGATACGTCCGCAGGACGCTCAGCAAGCCGCTGCATCCAGCCGCTCCACTCTGCCTTCTCCATGCTGAAATCCCACCACACCTTGCGCGGCTTGTAGTTGTGATTCAAGAAGTAATCCAGCTTCATGAGGCCAAGCGCGACATCTAGCTGCCATGCAGCGGCTTCGTCCTTCGCATGGGCTTCCGTAAGAAACGACCACAGCCGTGAGAATAGATCCTCCAGCTGGTGACCGATCTTCTGCCAGCCGCGGCCTTCCCAATAATCGCCGAATTGCTGGAAGAAGTCGAAGGCCGACGGGAAAGCCCGCTCCACCAAATAAAGCAGCGTATGATCCATCCGATGCGCGTTCCAATACTTCTCGAGCACGTCCTCTACGCGTTTGATTCGTACGATGTCCGAGAACGGCATGATGTCATTGCCGAGAATTTCGTATGGCGCACGGTCCATATAGATATAGCCGTGCTTCTCCGCGTCAAGCCGCATGCCGGTGCCGCGCAGCATCTTCAGGAAGCCAAGCTGCAGCTCCTCGGGACGCAGCTCAAACACGTCGTTGAACGTCTTGCGGAACGAATCGTAGTTCTCATGCGGAAGTCCGGCGATCAAATCGAGATGCTGATCGATTTTGCCGCTTTCCTTGACCTTCATGACCGTCCGCGTCAGCTTCATGAAATTCTGACGGCGCTGCACCGCTTCGTTCGTCAGATCATTGGTCGATTGCACGCCGATCTCGAAGCGGAAGATGCCCGGCGGCGCGTGCTCAGCCAAGTAATCCAGCACTTCCGGACGCATAATATCCGCCGTGATTTCAAACTGGAATACGCAGCCGCCGTGATTCTCGATGAGAAACCGGAAAATCTCCAGCGCATAATCGCGTTTAATATTAAAGGTACGGTCAACGAATTTAATCAGCTTTGCGCCGGCATGAATCAGGTAGAGCAGATCCGATTTGGTTCGCTCCATATCGAAATAACGGACGCCGACCTCGATGCTCGACAAGCAGAATTGACAGCTGAACGGACAGCCCCGGCTTGTCTCGAAATAGACGACACGGCTTGCCAGCCGCGGCACATCTTCCTCGAAACGATGCGGCGAAGGCAGTGTCGCCAAATCAAGCTTCGGACGAGGCGGATTCACGATAATCTCCATTCGTCCGTCTTGGTGCTCCTTGCGATAGGCAAGGCCAAATACCAGATGGAATTTGCGCGTATCCGCCAGCTCCGTGAGCAGATGATGGAACGTTTCTTCGCCTTCTCCAACGACGATATAATCGACCTGAGGCAGACGCTCGAGCCAGAATGCAGTGTCATAGCTCACTTCGGGACCGCCAAGGACGATGCGGATCTCAGGTTTGATTTTCCGCAGCATATCGATCACTGTAATGGTCTCTTCAATATTCCAAATATAGCAGGAGAAGCCCACAACATCCGGGTTGCGGGCGAATAAGTCGGCGACGATATTCATCGCAGGGTCCTTAATCGTGAACTCCGCGATATCAATATCAAAATCCTTCTCCGCGTATGCCTTCAAACAGCGCAGCGCGAGCGAGGTGTGTATATATTTCGCGTTTAAAGTGGAAAGTACTACTTTCATTGCACGTCATTCCTTCATTTGCTTGAATGTGAACCTGGACTAGCCTAACTATCCCATTGTAACGAAAATCAACCTAAAAAAGAAGAGCAGCCCATGAAGCGCGGCGGCTGCATACGCATCCTGCCTGGCTCAACCGGACTGCTCCTTGTCGTTAAGATCGATCCGCTATGCGCGGACGCTTACGATTACTTTATCTTTGCCTTGATACGAAATCACTGGGAATTTCACGCGCCATTTGCCGTTTCCAAGCGCAGTTACTTCTTCCGGCGCGAAGCCGCGCGGCTCGAAGCTAAACTCTTGATCGTAATACACGATCAGCTGGATTGTATCGTCCGGTAGCATACGACGCAGTTCATAGCCGGTGTTGAGCGCCCACGTGCGCATATCATCATTGGACGCATGACCGTACTGCATGTAGATCGCCGGATCGATCACCGCACTCACGACGAGCCATCCTTGCGCATCCCGGTTCACTTCGATTTGCCCAAGTTCCGTTGTACCGCCTGTTGTATTCAGCTCCGCGAACTGATCCTTAATCAGCTTCTTAATCGTATCCGTGGATTCGCCTACCAGTGTTTTCGGAAGCGTTGGAGGCAGAAATTCGATCTTCGTCGGCGGCGTTTCTTCCAAATCGTATTTCAGCATTAAGATATTCATAGAGGATACGGCAAAATTCAAATCAGCCTGCGTGGTATCAATACCGGCAGCCGTAATCCCGATCAGTTCGCCGTAATCATTAAACAAACCGCCGCCCGAGCTTCCGTGGTCGATCGGCACGCTGATCTGGTAATACTGTGCGCCATCAAAGGTAATGTTGCTGATTACACCGTCGGAAATCGTATTTTGCAGGCCTAATGGACTGCCGATCGCTACGACATGATCGCCTTTGGCTGCGCCGACACCGATTTCAACGGGATCAACATGAAGCGCCGTCTTCGTCTTAATGATAGCCAAATCGTAATCCTCGTTATAGCCGACTACGCCTTGAATCTCAATCTCTGTGCCATTTAGTAGCAGCGCGCTTGCTTTGGTCGCATCCGCAATAACGTGATAGTTGGTCAATATCTCGTCTTTCCCAATGACAACACCGCTGCCTTGCGCAGCGTCCGTCATGATCATCACGACTTTATCATCGTTCTTCGCGACGATTTGTTTGGTTGTCATGAGAACAGGGTGCTTCTCTTGCGCTGCTTGATCAAGCGCATCCTGCTTCTTCTGCTCGTTGGCCTCAGCGGACGTGATCTGAATCACATGCTTCGCTTGGTTAAACTGCACATCGGCTCCAAGCGCCTCTGCGATGAAACGAAGCGGCACCATGGTCGCCCCATTCAACTGCTGCGGTGCTTGTGACAGCAGAATGGTTTTGCCATTCTTGACCGCTTTCTTATTGCCAAGCTGCAGGGATACCGTTGTACGCCCCTTAACAGCAATAATTGTCTTGCTCTTCGGTTCCCAGGTTACACTCGCCTTCAGCGCCGTAAAGATTATTCGCATGGGAACGAAAGTCGTTCCTTTCTGCGTTAGCGGCGCGGGGCTTATCGCCAGCTTCTTGCCGTCTACGAGGACAGAAGTAGTCTGGTTGGTCGGTTTATTAGCGGCTCCGGCATAGGCTGCCGGGGCTGTTGCTGCGCTTGCTGATGAGCCTGCTGTTGCGGCTTCCGCCGTGTTCATGTTCATGGAAAACGGTGCCAGTACAAGACCTGCAGATAAGACGGATAAGAGCCATTTTTGCTTCAATTTCATAGTCAGACTCACGCGCTGTTTCCTCCAATAATCCCTAAATCTTACATCAAACTATCGTATCATCCACCCTCTATTTTGTCTATCAAATGCCATTTGCTAGATACTAGAAAAACATAGTGCTATTGCTGCTTGAATTCCGTCGGCGTAAGCCCCG
The DNA here is from genome assembly GCF_059686995.1 of Paenibacillus rhizoryzae. NCBI lineage: Bacteria > Bacillati > Bacillota > Bacilli > Caryophanales > Paenibacillaceae > Paenibacillus > Paenibacillus rhizoryzae. The sequence continues at coordinate 639,444 of NZ_JCAALT010000004.1, forward strand.
TCTCTTCTTTGAAATTCCGCGAAAAATAATGAACGCTCGCATAGCCCAGCCGCTCCGCAATGACCTCCATTTTCTCCCCGCTTAGCAAATAGTACTTGGCTTTGCGAATTCGTTCGGAGATGAGATACTGCTTCGGACTCTCACCGGTGCATTTGCGAAACAACGAGGAGAAGTAGATGACATGATAGCCGCACAATGATGCTAGCTCCGCGACGCTCCAGTTCTTCTCCGGTTCCTTGTTCATGGCATGCAGAGCCGGGTCGATCTTGCGCTGCTCCTGCGATTTGGGACGTTTGGTCAGCTGGTTTCGCACGATAACTGACAGCAGCTCTGTCATCAGAGCACGCATCACGATCGTATAGCCGGGCTGCTCGTTTAAGTACTCTTTTACAATCCGCATCATTATCGGTTCGAGTCCTGGAATGGTGAAAAAAGGCGGCAGCTCCAGCTGCTCTTGACCTGTAATTTCGAGTTTGTAGCTGCTTCGTCTACTGGACAAAAGCGTCTCTTCGCTGCAGCTCTCAATCGTGAAGGCCGGATGCACGGGCTCAAGCGAAGCGCCGCGATAGGTAAAATGGATGCCGATAAAGACGACCTCGCTGGATATCGTCAATTTATGCGGACAATGGGGGCCGTACAGCGCACTGTCTCCCGGTCCGAGCACGCAGCGTTCTGATCCGATCAGCACCTCAGCTTCTCCCGAGAGGATATAGAACAGCTGATAATCCGGGATGATTCGGGGTCCAAACACCATCTGCGGCTCTGCTAGGGCATGGCTTGCGAAATTAACGGTAGGCAGCAGATCTTCGATCGCGCCAATAACATAATCGGGATGTGGCAGCGACATGTGGGGATCGACTCCTTCATCACAATATTTGAAAAGTGCAAAGCCCTGTTGCGTATGTGTAAATACACCGCTTTCAAATTGTCTTATGCTTAGCACATAGCAGTTAAGGAAAGCCAAACCAATTAGGGGTCAGGGAGGAATCATTCTATGTTAAGTCAAGCACAAATCACGGAATTTGAAAACAACGGGTTTCTGAAAGGCGACGTCGTGCTCAGCGATTCGGAGGTTGAGGCGCTGCGCGAAGAATTGGATAAAGTCATGAATGGCGAAACGGTGACCAAGCCGGTTCTGAACCACAACATGCTTTCATCGGACTCCCCTTACGACAATATGAAAATGATCGCGAGCGAGAAAGTCGTCCAAATCGTAAATATTTGGCTCGCGAGCGATCGGTTCCTGCAGCACGCCGCTCATCCGGTCATCTGCGAGGAGGTTGCGCAGCTGTCGCATACGGATTCGCTGCGGATCTGGCATGATCAGATTCAGTATAAGCCTCCGGTTACCGGCGGACCGACTGCGTGGCATCAAGATCATCCGCTGTGGCCGATCATCCAGCCAGCTGATCTTGTGAGCGCTTGGGTCGCGCTTGATGATGCCGTCATCGAGAACGGCTGCATGTGGATGGTGCCGGGCAGCCACAAATGGGGCAACCACCAGCGTTACCTCTCCAGCACGAAGGAGTTCAAGCCGTTCCACAAGCGTCCGGAGATGCTGCCGAACAATGCCGTCGTCGAAGCGGTGCCGTTCGAAATCAAGAAAGGCCAAGTGGGCTACCACCACTGCCTGACCTGGCACGGCAGCCCGCATAATCGCTCCGACATGAAACGCCGCGCCATCGCGGTTCATTATATGCCGGGCCACACCCGCTACGAGCCCATCGGAGAGCATGTCATGCTCTCCTATGTGAACGTCCAGCCGGGCGAGCTGCTGGTCGGTGAGCATTTTCCGGAGGTGTACCGGAGGCAAGGGGTACAGGTTTAAGATTGGAGCCGAGCGCGCTTTGTTGCTCGGCTTTTTTGTTCCGCCTGCGGCGGCTTGGGGGTTGGGGCGGCGTTGAAGTCGCTGGGGGCGGGAAGGTTGTTGGAGCGGCTGGGGCGGCGGAAAGGGTTTTCTTTTCGCAAGGGTTTCCGGCTGGTTCGCCGCTGATAGTTCCATTTTCGAACTTTCGCCTCCTACCGTGGCTGAACCGGGGCTGTTTCGTGCTGAGAGTGCGATTTTGGTACTCTCAGCTGTTTTTTCGGCTAGTTCGCCGCTGAGCGTTCCATTTTGGAACTCTCACCTCCCGCCATGGCTGATCCGGAGCTGTTTCGTGTGCTGAGAATGCGATTTTGGTACTCTCAGCTGCGTTTTTCGGCTAGTTCGTCGCTGAGCGTTCCATTTTGGAACGCTCACCTCCCGCCATGGCTGATCCGGAGCTGTTTCGTGTGCTGAGAATGCGATTTTGGTACTCTCAGCTGCGTTTTTCGGCTAGTTCGTCGCTGAGCGTTCCATTTTTAAACTCTCGCCTCCCGCCATGGCTGATCCAGGGCTGTTTCGTGTGCTGAGAGTCGGTTTTTCCGACTCTCAACTTCGTTTTTCTGCTGTTTTGCCGCTGAGAGTCCGATTTCCCCACTCTCAGACTCGGGCTATGGTTAGTTTGGGGGCGTTCGCGTACTGAGAGTCTTGCTTTTCTCTAGTTACTACCATGACACACCCACCGAGAGCGGTATAGCCGCTTATGTGCTCCACTTTGACCCGTTTGATGCTGTAAGCGGTATATCCGCTTACAGCCCTCCAGAACGGCAAATTCACTTTAGTTTCGGCGGTTGTGCAGCATCTTTAGCGGTATAGCCGCTTATGTGCTCCACTTCGACCCCGTTTTGATGCTGTAAGCGGTATATCCGCTTACAACGTTCCGAAAGTAAACCTAAGCATCCCGCGCCTCCCCACTCCTATCAGCTACCGATTGGAGAATCCTAGACGACACTTCGCACAAGAATCGTCCGAGCGCTCAATGTCTTATTTGTATGACTGCGCTTCTTTCGGTATAGTAAAATGAATATACAATTCGTACTAGGAGCGTTTATGAATGGATAATAAGCAACAATCAAGATCACCTAAACAAAAATCGAATGCCGGGAACAGGCAGTCTGCGGCATTCGATAAGTCCGGATCGGGAGCTTCCCGCGATTCGCGCAGTGCTTCCGCCTCCCGCGAAAAGCCCGGCTTCGCCAGCTCCAGCACCGATTCCCGCGGCGCTTCGCGCGGAAAGCCCGGCTTTACCAGCTCCAGCGCCGATTCGCGCAGTGCTTCCGCCTCCCGCGGAAAGCCCGGCTTCGCCAGCTCCAGCGCCGATTCGCGCGGCGCTTCCGGCTCCCGCGGCGGCAAGCCCAGCTTTGCCGGCAACAAGCACGGCAAAGCCGCCCCAGGAGCACCCGGCAACGCCGGCGCCGCCAGAGCAGCGGCAGCGCCGCGCCAAGCTGCAACGGCGCCGAGCCGCAGCTACCCCGTGCAAGAAAGCGCCGAGCTGCTGGCGTTCTTGCTTCAAACCGTGAAAGGCGAAGGGCGCAACGCCATCAAAGCGATGCTGAGCCGCGGACAAATCGCGGTGGACGGCAAGACGCAGAAGGTGTTCAACTTCGCGCTGAAGCCGGGGCAAACCGTGACCGTCACCAAAGAGCGCATCGTCGAAGCGCCTCCGCTGATTGGGTTGTCGATTCTTTTTGAGGATGACGATCTCATCGTGGTTGTGAAGGAAGCGGGACTATTGTCCATCGCCTCCGATCAAGAGTCGGAGCTGACCGCCTATCGCCAGCTAACCGCGCATGTTCGCCTAACAGATCCAAGCAATCGGATCTTCGTTGTCCATCGCCTCGACCGCGACACTTCCGGCGTTATGATGTTCGCTAAGAGCGAGCACGTACAGCAAGAGCTTCAGAACACGTGGCAGGACACGGTGAAGGAACGCACTTACATCGCGCTTGTCGAAGGACAAGTCAAGAAGCAGGAAGGCACCATTTCATCGTATCTCAAAGAAAGCAAGACGCTCAAAATGTACTCCACCTCCAATCCAACCGACGCCCAGCATGCGGTAACGCATTACAAAGTGCTGCAGAGCAACCGCAACTATTCGCTGCTCGAGGTATCGCTTGAAACCGGCCGCAAAAATCAAATCCGCGTCCATATGGAAGACATCGGCCATCCGATTGTCGGCGATAAGAAGTATGGCTCCAAATCAAAGGCCATTCCTCGGCTTGGTCTCCATGCGCGGCTCTTAGCTTTCTTGCATCCGTCTACCGGCAAGCTGGTTCGCTTCGAAACCGATATTCCGAAGCTTTTCTTGAATCCGTTCAAGGACGGCTTTATTCCTAAATAAAAGGAGGCAGCCCTCCGTGTCCAAAGCAGACAACATGCTGGCCATTCTGTGGCTGCTCAAAGCAAACAAACGAATGACCGCCAAGCAGCTGGCCGACTCGCTCGAGATGCATATCCGAACCGTATACCGGTACATCGATGCGCTCTGTGCGAGCGGCGTTCCGATAGTGGCCGATTCCGGCCATAATGGCGGATACAGCCTCCTTGAGCATTTTAAAGAATCGCCGCTCTTCTTCGATCTCGAGGAGCAAAAGGCGCTCATCCATGCCGCGCTCTTCGCTCAAGAAGCGGGTTATCCGTACGGTGCCGTGCTGAAGCAAGCGGTTACCAAATTAAAACGCTACACCAATGAGGCGCAGCGCAGCGAGATTGAACGGCATATGGTTGGGTTTGAGGTCGGAAATCCTTCCGCACCTCAGTCCAATAATATCGAGGCTTTCCTTCAACAGCTGGAGCAAGCCGTCGCGAGCTGCACGACGCAGCATATGGTCTATCAGAAGGGCTACGGCCTGGATGAGCAGGAACGCTCCATCGACCCCTATGGCCTCGTGCATTGGAGAGGAAAATGGTACATCATCGCGCACTGCCATCTCCGCCAATCCACGCGCAGCTTCCGTGTGGACCGCATCATAGCGCTAAACGGATCGGACCTTATATTCGAGCGTCCGGAAGCCTTCTCGGCGCGTTCTTTTCTAATCCGGAATTTAAAGCGGCAACCCGAAGGTGAAGATCAGCTCATCCCCATCGTGATTAAAGGCAATCTGCAAGCGCTGAATGCACTATGCGAAATGTGGCTGTTCAGCGAAGCGCTGGTCAATCGTTCCGTCGATACCGCCCATTTTATGATGGAGGAGCATTTGCTCCAAACTTTCGTCCCCTATCATCTGCTTAGCTTCGGAACTCGCATACAAGTGCTGGAACCGTTACAGCTGCAAGATCGCCTGGTCGAAATAGCCGGTCAGCTTCTTCAGCACCATTCCCGTTAATGCGCCCTGCTTGCAGCTTGGTACGCATCGAGCTGTGCAGCGGGCTGCATCACCGGTCCCCCATGACAAATCTCCAATCGTTTCGGCTTCAGCTTTCGCACGATTTCGCTGCTTCGAACCGCTTCTTCCATATCCGCCGTAAACATCGCCATCGGCTTGCGCAGCCGGCCTTTCTTCGAGGTAAACAAATCTCCGGCCAGCAGCATACCATCTTGCTCATGGAAATACACAACATGCCCAGGTGCATGACCCGGCGTATGATAGACGCTCAAACTGCCGATATTTGAAAGTCCGGCTTCGTCCTGTTTCAGAGGCTTCGCTAGGCCGGCTTTTACCGACTGGCCTGCTTTCTTGCGCCCCGGATAAGGTTTGCTCCCCTCCATGTACGGAAATTCAATCTCATGCGCATATACCTCGGCTTCAGGATACCGCACCAGCAGACCTGTAACTGCACCAACATGATCCGAATGACCATGGGTGAGCACGATCCGTTTCAGCGGACCCGCCTGTAATTGATCTATAAAAGAAATGATGCCCTTCGTCATAAGCGGAATCCCTGCATCCACCAGCGTTACGCCGTCCTCCTCGCGTACTACCCACACCCGGATGGGGATAATCATCCAGGTCCGCAAACACCATACATGTTTAGAAATTTGCTCTATTTTCATACGAAAACCACTCCTATTCCTCTGTGTCTTCCTAGCTTCATTCGATTATAACCAACGGTTACTAACCACTGGTTATAATATATGCTCCGGCCAGCTTTCTGTCAATACATTTTCTGCCTCCCTCAAGAAACGACAAATTTCGATATATGGAGGAATTGTAAAGAATCCTGAGGATAGACGAGATAATAGGCAAATATCTCGCCGCATTGGCATTATTTTGATTTTTCTGAATATTTACATAATAGGCGAATTGCCTGTACACTAAGGTCAGATCAAACAAGCAGCTCGCCCCCAAGCCGAGAGGCTCGGGTAGAGAAGAAAGCTGGTTGGTCGAGAAGATCTCCACTTTCTGTGAGAGGGGATAGTCCATTGAAGAAGGTTAGCGAAGTATGTCCCTCAATGATTCGGGAAAGGAGTTATCCGGTATAGTTGTTTTCGGGGCATGCGGGAAACGGTGAGCAAAGTCGTTATTCATGTCAATGGTCAGGTTGAATTGCAAAATAAAAATTTGAAATTTAAGAATGATGATCCATCAACAGTAAGAGCAAGATCAGCGAAAACTGAATGAGCGCCGGTTGTTGTTTGGAATACGGAATGGAGTGCAGTATCCAATTGAATAGGAATGGTTCGTATCGATAGGGATTTCGGTTGTCATAGACAAGCGAAATCCCTATTATATTGCGTTCTTAACGATATCCGAATCCACTCCATGCCTATTTTACATATTCCGGATTGACATGTTCATCTAATTAGATTATCTTCTAATTAGATGATTATCTAACATAAATCGAAAGGCAGGCCACAGCCATGATGCAGCTTGATAAGATCGTCAATTATCATAAAGCACTCGCTGATCCCACTCGGATCCGTATGCTTATTTTGCTCGCGGAGGGCGAAAAGACCGGACAATTGCTTGCGGAGAAGCTTTGCTTATCTCCCGCAACCATCACACATCATGCTGCCAAATTGCGGGCAGTCAGCCTCATTCACGAGCGCCGCGACAAGAATGCGATTTTTTTCTCGCTGGATCATTATTTTCTGGGGAAATATGAAGGCTCGCTGCAAGCGATTCTTGCGCGGTCTGCGACGAAGGAAACGAAGGAGATCGAACCGATGGACGAGAAGAACGAACGATTAAAGCAGTCTGTACTGCGCAATTTCATCACTGCGGATGGTAAACTAAAGCATATCCCCGCTCAACTGAAGAAGAAACGGATTGTGCTGGAGCATTTGGCGCAAATGTTAGAGGAAGGCAGAAGCTACACGGAGAAAGAGCTTAACGAGTTTATCAAACAGTTCCATCCCGACTTTGCCACCATTCGCCGCGAATTCATTATGCATGCTTACTTGTATCGCGAGCAGGAAGTGTATGAACGGAACCCGCAGGAAATGTGGGAGCGTTGGGAAACGTTATCCTAATTTTATCTAGTCCATTTTGGGAGGTAATCGTACCAATGAGCAATCAATCGAGCGGCCATCGCGAGCCCTCCGGCATCGCCAAAACACCGGAGCCCCCTTATTACGCCGTCATCTTCACCTCACACCGGACGCCCGGTGACAATGGCTACGGCGATATGGCCGAGCAGATGAGCACGCTGGCTGCCGAACAGCCCGGTTTCCTTGGCGTAGAAAGCGCACGCGACAGCGATGGGCTGGGCATCACCGTATCCTACTGGGAATCCCTCGATGCCATTAAGAATTGGAAGGCCAACCCCCTCCATTTGACTGCGCAGGACAAAGGAAGAACAGACTGGTATGCCTCCTACAGCGTACGAATCAGCCTTGTGGAGCGTAATTATTTTTTCTAGAATTAAACTTTCTTACGGAAAAAGGGCCGCCCGGCGAATCGTTGCAGATTCCATCCGAGCGGCCCTATTCTAATTATTCTCCGGCAATGCTGTTCTCTTTCAAAATAACGTCATGCGCGCCGCCCTCAATGATGCTCGTCGCCGAAACCAGCGTGATACGCGCATTCTGCTGCAGCTCTGCGATTGTAAGCGAGCCGCAGTTGCACATGGTGGATTTGATTTTGTGAATGGTCTTGCTCAAGTTCTCATGCAAGCTGCCCGCGTAAGGAACGTATGAGTCTACGCCCTCTTCGAACATCAGACCCGCTTTGCCGCCGGTATCGTAACGCTCCCAGTTGCGTGCACGGTTGGAGCCTTCGCCCCAGAACTCTTTTACAAAGTTATTGCCTACTTTCAGCTTGCGAGTCGGGCTCTCATCGAAACGGGCAAAATAACGGCCCATCATGACGAAGTCCGCACCCATAGCGAGTGCCAGCGTGATGTGATAATCGTGCACGATACCACCGTCGGAACAAATCGGAACGTAGATGCCGGTTTTCTCGAAATATTCATCGCGCGCCGCAGCAACCTCGATCATCGCCGAAGCTTGTCCGCGACCAATACCCTTCTGTTCGCGCGTAATGCAGATGGAACCGCCGCCGATGCCGACTTTAATAAAGTCCGCTCCAGCTTCCACGAGGTACAAGAAGCCTTCGCGGTCGACTACGTTGCCGGCGCCGATCTTCACATCGGAGTTCGATTTCACGAAATCAATCGTTTCCTTCTGCCATTCCGAGTAGCCGTCGGAGGAATCGATAACGAGTACATCCACGCCTGCAGCCACAAGTGCCGGTACACGTTCTGTATAATCCTTCGTATTGATACCCGCACCTACGATATAGCTCTTGTTCGCATCAAGCAGCTCGGACGGATTTTCTTTGTGCTCATCATAATCCTTACGGAAAACCAAATAATCCAAATTGCCCTGCTCGTCTACAACAGGCAGACAGTTCAGCTTATGATCCCAAATGAGATCGTTGGCTTCCGAAAGTGTAATCCCGGATTTGCCGTAAATCAGCTTCGAGAACGGCGTCATAAACTCACTAACCGCCTTGGACTGCGGGTCACGGCTGATCCGATAGTCACGGCCGGTTACGATGCCAACCAGTTTGCCTTTCGGCGAACCGTCGCTTGTAATCGCAACGGTGGAATGGCCCGTACGCTCTTTAAGCTCCAGCACATCCTTCAGTGTGTGCTCCGGCGTCAGGTTCGAGCGGCTGACAACGAAGCCCGCCTTGTAGCTCTTCGCTCTGCGCACCATCTCCGCTTGTCCTTCCACGGACTGGGAGCCGTAAATAAACGAGATGCCTCCGCTGCGCGCGAGCGCAACAGCCATACGATCGTCAGAGACAGCCTGCATAACAGCGGATGAGAACGGAATATTCAAGGTGTATGCCGGCTTCTCGCCTTTCTTGAACTTCACGATCGGGGTTTTGAGATTCACGTTTGAAGGGTTGCAATCCTTCGTTGTCAAATTTGGCACCAGCAGAAATTCGCTAAAGGTGCGGGATGGTTCCATGTAATAATGAGCCAAAGATGTCGCCTCCTGCAATCCAATTCCGGATAAATTCTTACAAGCATATCACAGTGATTTAAATCGCGCAATGGAAGTTGTCGCTTCCGACTTTACTCCAGTATTTCAACGACGATCACGCCGAAAAGGTTGCTACTTAGCGGCTTGAAGCAGCGAAACCGCCTTGTTACGTTGTGGATCCTCGACTTCGAATTTATCCGTCAGCTTCACCATCATACGGTAAGCAGTCTTGTCGTTCATCGCGCCGGTTTGCGGTAAAGCTTCATTTCCTTGGAAGCTGCGAACTGCTGCAGCCGTATCCTCATCATAGATGCCTTTGCCTGCTCCTACCGAATATCCGAGCGCTTGCAGCAAACTTTGCACCGTTTGCACCTTGTCGCCATAATCGCCAATTCCCAGCTTCAAGCCAGCCGCAAGTCGCGGCAGCTGCGCATAATCGGGCGCCGCAACCACATAACCCGGCTCGATGCCCTTCTTATGAATCCATTGACCGTCCGGCGAACGCCACTGCGCCTCCGTCAGCTTAAGCACAGAGCCGTCTTTCAATTGACGGAAGTTCTGTACGATTCCTTTACCGAACGTCTTCTCGCCTACGACTTTGGCATCGGCAGTCGCTTTGAGCGCTGCAGTCAGCACCTCGGCAGAGCTTGCCGTATGAGCATCCACCAGAATCGCAATCGGCAGCTTCCATGGTTCTTTCTGTTTCGATAGATGAGTAATAACGCGTTTCTCGCCTTTATACACGACTTGTACGATCGTTTTCCCCTTCGGAACGAAACGATTTGCGATCGTAATGGTCGGATCCAACAGGCCGCCCGGGTTGCCGCGCAGATCGAGCAGGAGCGACTTCATCCCCTTCTTCTGCAGCGCTTCAATCGCAGCGTTAAATTCATCCGCCGTCTTCTCCGCGAATCGGCTGATGGTAATTTCTCCTACACCATTAGGCAGCATATTCGAAGTAACCGTGAGCACCGGAACGGCGCCGCGCACAACCGATATGGCAAGCGGTTTACTTGAGCCCTCCCGCTGAACGGTCAGCTTCGCCGTCGATCCTTCTTTGCCCTGCACAAGCTCCTTCAGCTTCGTTAAGTCGAGTCCCTTGGCCGACGTTCCGTCGATCGAGACGAACACATCGCCTGCCTTCAAACCGGACTTCTCCGCAGGGGCGCTCTTAATCAATTTATCGATGATATACCGCCCATCTTCCTCACGAATTTCAACGCCGATTCCGACAAAATGATCCTCATAGGAGCTGATGTACTGCTCCCCTCGATCTCCAGTTAAGTAAACCGAATAAGGATCGCCGAGCGAGCCGACCATGCCTTCCGTAGCACCGTCCACAAGCGCCTTCGAATCCGCGCCTTCCAAGTAGCGATTCATGATTTCTTTATACGCGTAAGATAAATTGCGGAATGCCGGCTCCTTCATAATGGGGTACTGAAGCAGCATGCTGAACCTTCCCCCTGCAAATCCAACCACTACCGCTACTGTCAGCAGTACAGCCATGGAAACGCGCCGCCGCTGTTTTACCGCTTTCTCACCATAAATACTCACTCAGACACCTCTTCCAAAATGAACCTGTAACTCACTCTATCGCATTCGAGCGGCTGTCGCAAGTTCCTTCCCGGCAAAGCAAAAAGACGCCCCCGCGCACAGGAAACAGACCCGATTGCTGCAACGCTGCAACAGTCTGTTCGTGCTGGGAGACGCCTTGTAAAGTTCTATTCGTGTCGCTGAAGTGCTACAGCGCCGCTTTCTCTGTAAGCAGGTTCAGCCAATCACGCTCGGCATCGGTCAATGTAACCGGCAATGCCTTGAGGCTGTCATGCAGCTCGCTTGGCTTATGCGGTCCGATAATAGCCGCGACCGGGAACGGCTGATTCAGTACATAGGCCAGTGCGATATGATTCGCGGTTACGCCGTATTTCTCCGCCAGCAATGCCGCCCTGCGCTTGCGCTCCCAGTTCTCCGCGCTGTAATTGACGCGAACCATCTCAGCATCTTCGCGATTATCTTCGGAATAGCGGTCTGTAAAGAACCCGCCGGATTGCGAAGACCAAGATAAAACCGGCAGCTGCGACTTCTCATGCCAAGCTTCGTCCTCCGCTGTTGTCGTGACACAGCCTGCCCAGCGCGCCTCATTAGGTCTTGCCAGCGCTAAATTCGGACTGCTGCAAGCGAAGCCTGTCATGCCGTGTTTCGCGGCATAAGCATTGGCTTCTTGTATGCGGGCCACGCTCCAGTTCGATGCGCCGATTGCGCGGCAGCGACCTGCAGCGAGCTGATCATTGAGTCCTTCCAGAATATAGCCGACGTTCACATTCGGATCGTCGCGGTGAAGCATGTACATATCCATATAATCCGTTTGCAGCCGCTCAAGCGACTCCACCAAATCACTTTGAATGCAGGTTTTGGTCATGCGGGATTGCTCGTAAGGATGCGCGCCTTTCCCGATGATGACAATCTCACTGCGGTTCCCGCGCTCCACCATCCATTGCCCGATAGCCTGGGCCGAGCTCGCACCGTAAATATGCCCCGTATCAATGGCGTTGCCTCCGGCTGCTACATAAGCGTCAAGCAGTTCGCCGGAATAATCCATCCGATCAATATTAAGCATCATCGAGCCTTGAATGAGCTGCGTAACTCCCTGCTCAATGCCTGCAATTGCGATTCGTTTCATAGTCGTCATCGATCTGCGCTCCTTCATATCGTTATATTGATCATTATAGTAAAGGAATTCACTTTCAAAAATCGAAATATATTGCATGGACTACAACGATATTGCTCATGCAAGGAGTATGCCGATGGCTAAGCATCATTTGACGCTTCCGCTGCTGCGGAGGAACAGGTTCTATTGTTTCCCGGAGTCTGCCGGATATTATGAACATAATCAAGGGCATGATGTGCGCCGAGCGGCTGGAATGCTGCAGGAATTCAACCTGCATCTCGTCACCTCGGGCAAAGGTTATGTCGAGCATGACGGTCAACGCTATGAGTTGAACGCAGGCGATGCCTTTCTCTATTTCCCGGGCGATAAACAGGCGTACTTCGCCGACGATGATCAGCCGTGGGACATCAAGTGGATCCATTTCTATGGCAGCGGTGTCCTTGCTGATCTGACCGAACGCCGCTTCCACCGTTCGATTGGATGGCGCGTTCGGTCTCCATTAGTGCTCGAGAGCCTGATCGATGAGCTGCTTGAAGAGATCAATCAGCACAAGATGCTGCATCCCAGCCGCATTTCCATGCTGATGTACGGCATTATCGCAGAATTCATCGAACAGGCTGAGCCTATTACAGCTCCAAGCGCCGGTGCATCTGCAATCGAACGGATGCTGAAGCTCCTGCCTGAGCTGCAAGCCGCCGCAGCCGAGCCATTCGACCTTGATGAATGGGCAGCGCGCGCGGGAACGAATCGGTTTGCTTTCTGCAGATGGTTTCGCCGCGCCGCCGGCCAAACCCCGCTCGAATTCGTGACGATGTGCCGCATCCAGCGGGCCAAACAGCTGCTCGTCGAACGGCAGGACCTCAGTGTGAATGAGGTAGCGAGGCTGTCCGGTTACGTCCACCCGAGTTATTTTAACAAGCGCTTTCAAGAAAGCGAGAACATGACGCCGACTTCCTATCGTCAGCAATTTACAATGTCGACATAGGGATTAGGGTTGTTCCTACCTCTGATTTCCGCTACAATCAATGAAAATGCGTACGCAGGAGAGAGAAGGAGCAGAGAGCAATCATGTATAAATTAATTGCCATTGATATTGACGACACGCTCTTAACAGATGAATGTACGGTAACACCGGGAACGAAAGAAGCATTGACAGCAGCTATGGAGAAAGGCGTGTTCGTCACTTTGGCGACAGGCCGCATGTTCCCATCCGCGAAGAAGATTGCTCATCAAATCGAACTGAATGTCCCGATTATCACGTACCAGGGCTCCAGCGTCAAAACATTACTGGACGAGCAAGTGCTCTATGAGCGCTACGTTCCTCAGGATGCTGCCGAGCTGCTGATGCAGTACTGCGAGGATCACAATATCCATCTGCAGCTGTATACGGATGATGTTATTTATGTAAAAGAAGATAATCAGAAGGCACGCGACTACTCGAAGCTGGCGAATATTCCGTTCGTGGTAGAGCCTGATCTGAAATCGCTCATCAAACGCCCGACGGCCAAGATGCTGATGATCGACGATCCTGCGCGCCTTGATGAAGTCGCCGCAGATCTTGCTCCATTGATCGGGAATCAGGCGCATATTACGAAATCTAAGCCGCACTTCCTTGAGGTTACGCATAAGGAAGGCACGAAAGGACATGCGATTGCGTTTATGGCGGAGCATATCGGCTGTTCGTTGGATGAAGTGATCGCAATCGGCGACTCTTGGAACGACCACGAGATGATTGAAACGGCAGGACTAGGCGTAGCGATGGGCAACGCCGTTCAGAAGCTGAAAGACATCGCGCAGTTTGTCACGAAATCCAACAATGATGAAGGCGTTCGCCATGTCATTGAGAAGTTCATTCTTCAAACCGTTTAACCCCTAACGAAAGAGCTGCACCGACAGTCGATTGTGACGACTGTGACGGTGCAGCTCTTTTTTGCTAAATCAGATTGTAAAATAAACACCTACTGCGAGCAGGATCGATGCAATAAACATGGCAGCTAGCGGCTTCATAATCGCTTTGCCTCTGCCGCGCAGATCTACATTGAGCCCAAGCGCCACCATCGCCATGGTCAACAAGAAGGTGGTTATTTGCGTAATAGCGTTCATTACCTCCGGTGCATGATGGATAAAGCTCTGCCCGGCGCTGGTGCTCCCAAGCGCGCTAAGTGCGAGAAAACCAAGCAGAAACCAAGGAAGCTGAAGCTTAGCCGTCCGGCGAATCTGTTCATTATCTTCCGCTCCGGATGCCTGTAGCTGCTTTGACCGCTGCCTCTTCTGCTGCACCAGAATAAGAACAAAGCTTAACGGTACAAGCAGGAACACTCGGCCGAGCTTCGCAAGCAGCGCGCTCGCGAGCGCATCTTCACCGGCAGGGGCGGCCGCCAGCGCAACATGGGCAATTTCATGCAAGCTCGTTCCGGACCAGATCCCATATTGCAGCTCCGTCAGCGCAAGGAAGGGGCGAAGCATCGTATACCCGACGGCAAATACCGTCCCTATAAGTGCGATGAGGCCGACACTTAGAGCGGTGTCTTCCTCCTTGCTGCGCAAAATCGGCGATACCGCTGCAATAGCCGCCGCACCGCAAATCGCGGTGCCAATGCCAAGCAGCAGCGACAGTTTCTGATCGGCCTTCAGCAGCTTCGCCAGCAGCAGTGTGCAGCCTATGGCGAATACAGCAGCTGCGATATCCCGAATGAGCAAGCTCGGTCCATCCTGGAATACTTGCAGCAGATTAAGCTTTAACCCGTAGAGGATAATGGCAAGTCGCAGTAAGCTTTTACCCGAGAATGTGATGCCCCCGCGAAGAACCTCCGCCGGATATCCCCACACCTGCCTATAAATAACCGCAAGCAGAATGGCGCATGCCATCTGCCCTACATAATGGAGAACCGGCAGCTGCGATAATCCATAACCGACAGCCGCCAATAGAAAGGTAAATCCGATTCCGCCTGCTTTCTTCCCGCCGGCAGAGCCGAGGCTTGCTATATAGAGACCAATCGGTTTAATTGTCAGCTCAAGTATCATAACCGTCTGCCACCTCCGTGTCTGGTTGTTGGTTTTCATTATACGTGGCAGCCGTTGATAAGAGAAATCAATCATAATGATGAAAAGAATAAAGGATTGTTATGTTATTCATGGGGAAAACCAGCCCTATCCCTTTCGTTACCATTTTGACACTCCTAGTTGGTTGATGCCCGTTATACTGAAGTCCTAGCCTAAACAAACCTGGAGGGATTATTTATGTACAACATACAGCAACCATTCAAACGGATCATCACTATCGGAGCCGTAAGCTCGCTTCTTCTTACTCTGTCAGCACCGCTCGCTTTCGCGGCTCAAGCCACACCCGTAACTACACAAGCAGCTGTTAGCGTTCAAGCCGGCGCTGTCCAATTGACTTCCAAGACTGTTACGGATAAAACCGACTATTACGAGTCCGAGCTTAATATCCCCGTCATCAGCGGGATGCAAGATAAAAGCTACCAGAATACACTGAATGCCAACCTTTCGGCACGTGCACATGCAGAGCTTGAGAAGTTGAAAAAACAAGCCAAGGATGATGCTGCCGCTGCAGTCGGTGTTTATGAATTCAGACCTTATCTCTTCAAAGTCAGCTATGAACTCATCGGCAATGGCAGCAAAGACGCAGGCGGCGTCCTTTCCTTCAAATTGATTACCTCTGCCTATACCGGCGGAGCTCATGACTGGACACGCGTTGACACCTACAATGTGCGCAATGAAGTGAAGGCTTCCGCTGTGAAGCTTAAAGAACTTTTCGGCGAAGGCTATAAAACCATCCTCAATAAGGCGGTTAACGCCGAAATTGCCGCACATTCCGATATTTATTTCAAAGATGCCTTTAAGTCGATCGCTGGCAATCAACCCTTCTACATCAAGAACGGCAAAGCCGTACTCGTCTTCCAGCAATACGAGATCGCGCCTTTTGCAGCAGGGATTCGGGAAATCGCCGTTGCCATTCCGGGCAGCAAACCAGATGCAGCCGTACCGGGTAACCTCAGTTCCTTGTCCATAAAAATCGGCGGCAAAACAATCTCCGGCGCTCATCTCTTCGCAGGCAAAGATGGCATTGCAATGGCTCCGCTTCGCGCGATTTCGGCACAATTAGGCTACGAGCTTAGCTGGAATGCGGGTTGGATCGATGTTGACAAAGGTAAGCAGCATGTCTCCCTGCAAGTCGGCAAAGACAACTATGCCGCTGCTGCTGCTCAAGTCACGCTTGGTGCAGCTCCTGTCATGAGAGACAATACGCTATATGTGCCGCTGTCTTTCTTCTCTAAAGTGCTTAACGCCACTGTTTCCTACACGAAGGATGCCGTAGCCATCGGCTAAATCGAATACAAACCAGCAAAAAAAGCTCCCTGCTTCAGGGAGCTTTTTACTATTGATGCTATAAGACCGACTACATTTAAATCCCGGCCAACACTTGATACCATACGCCTTTCGGTGAATAAAGCGACTCGCGAACTTTCGCCCATCCTCCCAAGTAGCTAATATCAAACAAATCCTCAGGGGTCTTATAATTGCCTTTGACCTCTTCCATCACCTTTTCGTTAACCGGTCGGAAGCCGTTGTCCGCGAAAATACGCTGCGCTTCTTCACTGAACAAATAGGCGAGCAGCGCTTCAGCCGCTTTACGAGTACCGTGCTTATCGACGTTCACATCGACAATTGCAGCCGGATTCTCAATCAGGATGGTCGATTTCGGTACGATCACCTCATACGGAATGCCTTTCTTAATTCGGGCAAGCAGCTCATTCTCGTAAGTGATGATGACATCGCCTACGCCATATTCAAAGGCAGCCATGGATGCACGGCCGCTCTTATCCAGCGACTCTACATGATGGTGAATCCGTTCCAGAAACGCCTTGGCGTATGCCGGGTCTTTCCGTCCTGTTTTCGCTTCCGATTCCTTGAGTCCCGCACCGTACATCGCATTGATGTCCCACTGCGCGCCGCCGGAGGTTTTCGGATTCGGATACAGCACCTTCACGCCTTTACGTGTGAGGTCCTCCCAATCATGAATCCCTTTAGGATTGCCTTCACGCGTGCCCATTACTGCGATGGAGCGCGTAATCATCCCGCCGGTGCCGACTTTCCGCCAATCGTGCGTAATGAAGCCCGCCTTCTGAATCTTATCGATATCGCTTTCCATTGCAAGCGCCGCTATATCCGCTTCGAATCCGCCTGCGATCGCGCGAGCCTGAGTACCGGACGCTTCGTACGATTCCTGGAACGTAATCGTCTGCCCTGTCTCCGCTTTCCACTGCTCCGCAAATTTCGGCAATATCACATCGAATGCATCCTTGGCTACGGAATAAGCACCGATCACGAGCGTGAGATCACCTTTTGCAGCAGTAGGCTCATTCCCATTAACCGAAGTCGATGTGTCATTCCCGCATGCTGCTGTGAAGAGAAGTGAAGACGCCATTAGCGCCGCCGCCGCAATGCGCCAACCTGTTGTTAGGATCGATTTCATTGTGTACACAACGCTTTCTTAAGTTAAATATGCATCGGCATCGGATCTTCTTTCAGCTTGTTCTCCATAATCCACGTGTCATTGTCATTAAACAGGTAGGCGCGGTGAATGAGGACACTGATTTCCTCGCCCGGCTGCAGCACATCCTTCTCAAGCGAACGATACGTAATCAGCTTAATGTCGCCAACCTCTACCTCAACCATCCACTCGCTTCCGCGGAAATGCAGATGTTTCACTTTGCCAATCACGGTTGCAGAAGGGAGACGGAATTCATGGCGCTTGCCGATCTCAATATATTCCGGACGTATGAGTGCTTTCGTACCCGGCCAGTTCTTGGCTTCTTCGAAGCCTTTAAGCATTTCCACTTTATCCACGATCGTGGACTCCCCAATGAAGCTGGCCACAAATTGGGTTTGCGGACTTTTATAAATATCCCAAGGCGTCCCCTTCTGTTCCAGGCGGCCTTTGTTAATAATCATAATTTCATCGGCTACTTCAATCGCTTCATCTTGGTCATGCGTAACGAAAATCGACGTAATCCCAAGACGCTCAATCATTTCCTTCAGCCATGTGCGAAGCTCATGCCGAATCTTCGCGTCAATTGCGGCAAACGGCTCATCCAGCAGCAGCAGCTGCGGCTGCGGAGCAAGTGCCCGGGCAAAAGCTACACGCTGGCGTTGACCGCCGGAGAGCTGGTGCGGGTAACGGTGTTCGAAGCCCTTCAAGCCCGTTAGCTCAAGCAGCGACATGACACGCTCGCGGATGGCATCTTTGGGTTCTTTCTTGACCTTCAAGCCGAAAGCGACATTATCATAAACCGTCATATGTTTGAACAGGGCATAATTCTGGAATACAAACCCGATTCCGCGTTCTTGCGGCGGCAGGTCATTGACCCGTTTGCCATGAAACACGATATCGCCGGAGGTTGGCGTCTCCAGCCCCGCAAGCATGCGGAGAATCGACGTTTTTCCGCCGCCGCTCGGTCCAAGCAGACCAATCAGCTGCCCTTTTGCAATCTGAAAGCTAACATCCTTCACCGCTTGAAAATCGCCGAACTGTTTATTTAAACCGCGCACCTCGATATGCATCGCTTAATGCACTTCCTTTCTCTTCTTCGCCCATTCCATAAGCAGCAGCAAGCCGACTGAGAATGCAGCCAGCACAAGCGCCACACTGCTTGCCGCGATAACATTGAAATTCTCGACATCCTGATAAACGAGCGTTGTCGCCGTTTGCGTCTTGTTCATGATATTGCCTGAAACGACCAGTACTGCACCAAACTCGCCGAGCGACCTTGCAACGGTCAATACAACCCCATAGATGACGCCCCAGCGAATCGAAGGCCATGTCACCTTCCAGAAGGTGTACCAGGAGTAAGCACCAAGCGTTGATGCCGCTTCTTCCTGCTGAGAGCCAATCTCCTGCAGCACCGGCATGACTTCGCGCACCATAAGCGGGAACGTCACGAAGAGCGTAGCAAGAATCATTCCGGGCAATGCATAAACCACTTTGAAGCCGATCTCTTCGAAAAATGTACCGAGCACCGAGCTCGGACCGAGCATAAGGACGATCATCAACCCGCCGATGACCGGCGAAACCGCAAACGGCAAATCCACGATGCTGTTCATCAGCCCTTTGATCCGTTTGCTCAGCCACGTCCCTCTAACGAGATAGAGGGCTAGCATGACGCCGAAAAGCGTATTTAGGAGCGTTACGACAACGACGATTAGGCCCGTCATCATAAGCGCATGCAAGGATTGTTTGCGAGTCAGCGCTTCGGCGAAGCCGCTCCAGCCATCTCCCCAGGAGCCGGTAAAAATCTTCACGAGCGGTGCAATCAGCAGAATCAGAAACACCAGATAGGTTAGCGTGATCCAAAGCTTTCTCATTTGTCATGCCTCCTCGATTGGACGAGGTTGACCGCCCAAAGAATGAGGAACGACAGTGTCAGCAGCATAACGGAAACGGCCGCGGCCCCCTGCACGTTATCGCTTTCAATTTCGCCGAAAATATAAACGGCCGCGATCAGCGTTTTTCCCGGAATGTTGCCTGCTACGAGAACGACAGCGCCGAATTCTGCCAGCGCGCGCGAGAAAGCCAGCATCGCCCCGCTGATAATACCCGGGAGCATGGAAGGGAATATCACTTGAAAGAAGGTTCTCGTCCTCGATGCGCCAAGCGTATACGAGGCTTCTTCTTCCGACTTGTCGAGCTCTTCCAGCAGCGGCTGAACGCCGCGAATGACAAAGGGAAAGGTCACGAACACCATGGCTACGATAATAGCAGGTTCATGAAATACGATCTGAAATCCGAGCTTATCGGCGATTCCGCCCGCGAAGCTGTTCGGACCCAGGAGCAGCAATATCATCAAGCCGCCGACAGCCGTCGGCAGCGCAAATGGCAAATCTACTAAACTATTAAGTATTCTTCGCCCCGGAAATCGGTAACGAATCAATACCCATCCAATCATGGTTCCAAGAAAGACGTTGATAAGTGCAGCAATAACGGAGAGTTTAATCGTGAGCAGCACGGCCTTCCAAGCCAGTGGGTCCGTGATGCTGTCCCAGAAAGGCTGCAGGCCAAGCTCAAAGGATTGCGAGTAAATCCCGATAATCGGCAAAACAATCAGCAATACGAAATAAAGCATAATGGTGCTGCGGAAGCCAAAGCTCCACAAGCGGCTGCGCATGATGATATTCAAGCTGACTTACCCCCTGACACTTTCCTTGAGGAATCGTTGTAGTGGATTTTACGGATTTTAATTCCCATCAAACTACTTGGTATTAAATGTAGCAGACGGAGGCGCGTCTAGTCAATCCTAATTATTCTTCATCTGGCAGAGATGCAAGGCGATGGAACAAGAAAGCTCCCCGGCACAGCTGGCCCGGGGAGCTTCTTATGGCGTTATTCGCCTTCAATATAGTACTTCTCTTCGCCAAAAGACAGTGTTGCTTGCCCTTGGGTGACATCGGTTATCCACGCGCTGAATCGCTCTGCCTCCGGCGCTTCCGGCAGACAGGTGATGACAACCCGGTCCGTGAATTCGGTTCCGCCGATTCGTACGTTACGGGCGTGGAATTCATTCTCGAGCTTGCCATACCAGGTGTAATCGACATCGACGATCACTTCGCGATGCAGAATGTTCACGATGGGCTCGGCTGCTTCAATCGCCGCAACGGCACCATCCGTATAGGCTCGAATAAGGCCGCCTGCACCGAGCATAATGCCTCCGAAATACCGAGTTACGACAATGACAACGTTCTTGAGGCCATGATGCTTAATGACCTCCAGAATCGGTTTGCCGGCTGTACCGCTTGGCTCCCCGTCATCGGACTGCTTCTGGATCTCGTCGCGTTCGCCGAGGACATAGGCCGAGCAGTTATGCGACGCGTTCCAGTGAAGCTTCTTCAGCTCCTCTATGTAGGCAATCGCTTCTGCCTCCGACGTTACCGGCTTACCGTAGCCGATGAAACGCGATTTCTTAATGACGATCTCTTTGCTGGCCTGCTGACGCAGCGTTTTGTATCTCGGCAGCATGACAATGGGAGCTTACAGGCGAGCTTCCAGCTCAGCCTTCTCTTTCTCATAGCCCGGTTTGCCAAGCAATGCAAACATGTTCTTCTTGTACGCTTCAACGCCCGGTTGGTCGAACGGATTGACGCCCAGCAGGTACCCACTGATGCCGCATGCGATTTCGAAGAAATACACCAGGTAGCCGAATGTATAAGGTGTCATGTCCGCAATGTTCACGACAAAGTTAGGCACTTGTCCGTCCGTATGTGCAAGAAGTGTGCCTTCGAAGGCTTTCTTGTTTACGAAATCCATTGTTTTGCCAGTCAGGAAGTTAAGCCCGTCCAGGTCTCCCGCATCGTGGCCGATCGTAATTTGCTCTGCCACGTTCTTCACTTGGATGACCGTTTCGAAGATGTTACGGTTACCCTCTTGAATGAATTGACCCATGGAGTGCAGGTCCGTCGAGAAGTCTACGGCAGCCGGGAAGATCCCTTTGAAGTCTTTGCCTTCGCTCTCGCCGTATAGTTGTTTCCACCACTCCGACACGAAGTGAAGCGCCGGCTCGTAGTTAACGAGAATTTCCGTTGCTTTGCCTTTACGGTAAAGGGCGTTACGCGCTGCTGCGTATTGGTACGCTTCGTTCTCGGCAAGCACCGGGCTGCTGTACGCTTGCTGTGCATCCGCTGCGCCTTTCATCATCTCTTCGATATTGATGCCTGCAGCTGCGATCGGCAGCAAACCAACTGCCGTCAGCACGGAATAACGTCCGCCAACATCATCAGGGATGATGAAGGATTCGTAGCCTTCTTCCGTTGCCAGCTTCTTCAGTGCACCTTTCTCGCGATCTGTTGTCGCATAGATACGTGTGCGCGCTTCTGCTTTGCCATACTTCGCTTCCAATGCTTCGCGGAATACGCGGAATGCGATTGCCGGTTCAGTTGTTGTACCGGACTTGGAAATCACGTTGATCGACCAGTCGCGGCCTTCCAGCAATTGAAGCAAATGCGTTACATACGTAGAGCTGATGTTATTGCCTGCGAACAAAATTTGCGGCGTCTTGCGTTGTTCTTTCGGCTGCAAGTTATAGAAAGAGTGTGACAGCATTTCGATGGCAGCGCGAGCGCCTAGATAAGAGCCGCCGATGCCGATAACGATAAGCACCTCGGAGTCGGATCCGATCTTCGCAGCTGCTTTCTGAATGCGGGAAAACTCTTCTTTATCATAATTCGTCGGCAGGTCGATCCAGCCCAGGTAGTCCGAGCCTGCGCCCGTACCTTCGCGAAGCTGGTCATGCGCTGCGCGTACTTGCCCTGCCAGATTATCGATTTCATGCTGGCCGATGAACGACAATGCCTTGCTATAATCAAACTGAACTGCTTTACTCATTCGTATTAAACCTCCCACAAATTATCCTGTTTACAACTAGGATAAGGATAATGGATTTGTTAGGTAAAAACAAGCGATGAAGGGGGCCAATACTTCTCCCCACAATTTTGTGATAAAATGAAATCACATAAAATCCGCTTTCGAGGAGATGACATACATGTTTAAAATTGCATTTATCGGCCTAGGGGTTATGGGCGAGCCCATGGCTGCCAACTTGCTCCGCAAAGGGTACGCCGTTACGGTATTTAACCGTACGCCGGGCAAAGCGGACAAGCTTCTCGAGCTTGGTGCGGATGAAGTTTCATCGCCTGCAGCGGCAGCTCGCGTATCGGATCTGATTATTACGATGATCAGCAACGATGACGCGATTCGTGAAGTCTACTACGGTGAGAACGGTCTGCTCGGAGCTATGATGCCGGGCACGGTTGTGATCGACAGCAGTACGATTTCTCCGGCTTTATCACGTCAGTTACATACGGATGTTTCGGCTAAATTCGGCGACTTCCTCGATGCTCCGGTGACGGGAAGCAAGCCTGCCGCTGAGAGCGGCTCCCTTGTCTTCATGGTTGGCGGCGATATCGAAGTCATCCATAAAGTGCATGATGTCCTGAACGCCATGGGACGCAAGGTTATTCCAATGGGTCCGAGCGGCAGCGGTTCAACTGCGAAGCTGGCCCATAACACGATTGTCGGCATCAACGTTGCCGCCCTGCTTGAGGGGATGGCTATTGCCGCAAGCGGCGGAATCGACGCCAAGTCGTTCCTTGAGCTTGTACAATCCGGTGGAGCAGCGAGCAAAATGGCCGAGCTGAAAGCGCCGAAGCTGCTGGAACGCGATTTCAGCGTTCAATTCTCGCTCGCGCTCATGCTGAAGGATCTGCGCCTGGCTTCCTCGCTTTCTGATGAGCTGAAGACGCCAACGCCGATTCTTGAAACAGTAAAGAGCCTCTATCAAGTCGGAGACGCGATGGGGCTTGGAGAGCTGGATCTCTCCGCGCTCGCACACGGCTATGAGCAATGGATCAACAAACGGATTACGACTCACAGCGATGTCGAAGATGCAGTTGCAGCCGCTGCGGAAGCACCGGCTTCAGTCCAAGCTTCCGATAACGGTCAGAACCGCCGCCGTGCAGAACGCCTTGCACTGAATGTGCCACTTAAGCTTTCCGTTTATCAATGGGCGCAGGAAGGTTCATTCTCTGGTCAATTGATCGATGGAACACTTTGCGATATTTCCGAAAGCGGCCTTCAAATTTCGTCCAACTTCCCGCTGGAGTGCGATATGTTCGTCGTGATCCACTTCCCTCAGGATTCGGAGCTGCCTCCGGTAACCGGACGCATTATCCGCATTGAAACCAATGGCAGCCGCTTCCGTTATGGCTGCTTGCTGGCAGGACTCGCTCCTTATCAGCGTTTGCAGCTGGAAGCTTATATCAACAAACAACGCATTACGGCTGACTAAATCGAACTTTACCTTTAACGCCAAAAAAAGCTGCCCCGTTCTCACCTTGGATCATTCCAAGTTGATGAGCGGGGCAGCTTTTCATTTAAGAAGACTATTCTTGAATATAAGAGCAGATATAATCCGTTACTGATGCCACTTGAAGCTTAAACTTTGCATTTGCCGGAACCGTAAACTCACCTTTGCCGGAGATGCTGATCCATTCGGAATCGCCTGGAAGCAGCACTTTCAAATCGCCTGCCACGATTTCCATAATTTCCTTCACATCTGTACCGAATTCATATTCGCCCGGCATCATGATGCCCAGCGTTTTCTTCGTTCCATCCGCGAACAGCACGGTGCGGCTTGTTACTTTACCATCGAAGTATACATTAGCTTTCTTGACGATTGAAACATTCTCGAATTGAGACATTCGGCATTAGCTCCTTTGTGGTATAAGCTTAGAATGAGGACAGTTAAGCAGGGCTTTCAGCCGCGTTACTTAGAGACGGCCTTCAGCCCCGCAGTTGACTACAGCAAACCTTTTACTTTGTTGACAACATTCTCAACCGTGAAGCCGTACTCCGCAATTACGCGGTCGCCTTTTGCGGAAGCACCGAATGTATGGATTCCCAATACTGCGCCGCTGTCGCCCACGTAACGCTCCCAACCGAACGGTGAACCCATTTCGATTGCAAGACGTGCTTTAACACCGGGAAGAATAACGGAATCTTTGTAAGCTTTAGGCTGGCGCTCGAACAGATCGAAGCTCGGCATACTGATGACACGAACTTGAATGCCTTCGGCCGCAAGTGCTTTCTGAGCTGCAACCGCAAGCTGTACTTCGGAACCGGTCGCGATCAGCTGTGCTTGAGGATTGCCGTCAGCCGCTTCAGAAACGACATAAGCGCCTTTCGCGATGCCTTCGCGAGCTTGTTCGTTCGTACCTTCTAGGATCGGCAGGTTCTGACGAGTCAGAACCAGTGCAACCGGCTGATCCGCTTTGGAAATCGCATAAGCCCATGCTGCCGAAGTTTCGTTCGCATCCGCCGGACGCAAAACAGTCAGCTGCGGAATGATACGCAGGGAAGCAATTTGCTCGATCGGTTCATGCGTAGGACCATCTTCGCCAACTGCGATACTGTCATGCGTCAGTACGTAAACAACCGGCTGTTTCATCAGCGCGGACAGACGAACTGCCGGACGCAGGTAATCCGTGAATACGAAGAACGTAGCGCCGAATGCTTTTACGCCGCCATGCAAGCTCATCCCGTTGATTGCTGCTGCCATTGCAAACTCACGTACGCCGAAGTAAACGTTGCGGCCTTCGTAGCTGCCTGGTTTGAATACAGGCAAACCTTTCAGGTGAGTCATTGTGGAGCTCTCAAGGTCAGCAGATCCGCCCAGCAGGTTCGGAACGTTCTTCGCTAGTCCGTTAAGTGCGTTACCGGAAGCAACACGTGTCGAAAGTGCTTTGTCTGCAGGTGTGTAGGCAGGCAAATCTTTATCCCAGCCCTCAGGCAAGTTGCCGCTGATTGCGGTTTCGAATTGTGCGGCCAGCTCAGGGTTAGCTGCTTTGTACGTTGCATACATAGCATCCCATGCAGCATTGGCTTTCTCGCCGTTTGCTTTCACTTCTGCGAAATGCGCAGCAACTTCTGCCGGCACGTGGAAAGCTTCGTTCTCCCAGCCGTAGAATTGCTTAGTCAGAACAGTCTCGTCAGCGCCAAGCGGGCTGCCGTGCGTACCCAAATGACCGCCTTTGCCGCCTTTGTTCGGGCTGCCGTAACCGATTGTTGTTTTCACTTCGATCAAAGTCGGTTTGCTTGTATCCGCTTGTGCGGCAGCTACTGCTTTAGCCAGCGCGTTCAGATCGTTGCCGTCTTCTACGCGAATGACTTGCCAGCCGTAAGCTTCGAAGCGGCCTTGTACATTCTCGGAGAACGAAAGGTTCAGCTCGCCATCCAGCGAGATATCGTTTGAATCGTACAGGACGACTAGTTTGCCAAGCTTCAGGTGAGCTGCGAGCGAAGCTGCTTCGCTTGCAACGCCTTCCATCAAGTCGCCGTCGCCGCAAATTGCAAATGTATAGTGGTCAATCACGTTAAGTTCTTGTTTATTGTACGTTGCGCCAAGATGCGCTTCAGCCATAGCCATACCAACTGCCATTGCAATCCCTTGTCCAAGCGGACCGGTTGTTGCATCTACGCCGGCTGTGTGGCCGAACTCTGGGTGACCTGGTGTCTTGGAGCCCCATTGACGGAAGTTTTGAAGTTCTTCGATTGGAAGATCATAGCCCGACAGGTGCAGCAGGCTGTAAAGCAGCATGGAACCATGACCTGCGGAAAGCACGAAACGATCGCGGTTGATCCATGTTGGGTTAGACGGGTTGTGGTTCATTGTTTTCGCAAACAATTGATACCCCATCGGAGCCGCTCCCATAGGCATGCCCGGGTGGCCGGAATTTGCTTTCTCAATAGAATCGATCGCAAGTGTGCGGATCGTGTCGATGGAAAGCTGGTCGATGGACTTCTGTGTTACTGTCATTACGTAAACTCCTCCTAAATCCGAATAGACTTGCAACAAAGTGAAACGGCTGTCGCCATCTTGTAGAGGCTCGGCGCGTTTCATGAAGTGTGGTGCTCTCTCTTTAATTCACTTTGGCGGTGTTCCCGCACTGGCTTTGAAATATTGTACCATTACCATTGAGCCTTTTCCATCCTTATTGCGTTAGTGCGCTAAAAATCGACATGAAAATGGCGCGTTCACACGGAGAATTCCGCGTAAACACGCCATTGCTGTCAGCTCATGCTAACGGTTTCTTCGATTAATTGAATACGACGGTCTTGTTCTTGTGCACAAGAATCCGGTCCTCGACATGCCATTTCACAGCACGTGCAAGTACGACGCGTTCGATCGTACGTCCGATACGCTTTAGGTTGTCCACTTCATCGCGATGGCTGACGCGCTGCACGTCCTGCTCGATGATCGGTCCGCCGTCGAGCTCCTCCGTTACATAATGCGCCGTAGCTCCGATGATTTTGACGCCGCGCGTATACGCTTGGGCATACGGTTTGCCGCCGACGAAAGCCGGCAAGAAGGAATGATGAATGTTAATAATCCGGTTCGGGAACTGCTCGATGAACTTCGGCGAAATGATTTGCATATAACGCGCCAGAACGATCAGATCTGCTTTATCCGATACGAGCTCCAGCTGTTTCTTCTCTGCTTCGGCTTTCGTGTCAGCCGTAACCGGAACGTGGTGGAACGGAATACCGAACGATTCCACGAGCGCTTTCATGTCCGGATGATTGCTGATTACCATGGCAATATCCGCTTCCAGATCACCTGCTTGCCACTGCCACAGCAGCTCCAGCAAGCAATGATCTTCTTTGGAAACGAAGATAGCCAGACGTTTCTTGCGGCTTGCGCGGAACGTATGCCATTTCATCTCGAAACGATCTGCCACGCGCGCAAAATCCTCCTGGAGCACCGGCAGTTCGGTGTCCAGGTCGCTGAGATCAAATTCAAAACGGATAAAGAACATGCCGCCGCCGGGATCCATGGAATACTGGTCAGACTGCACGATATTCGCGCCATGCTCGTACAAGAAGTGCGAGACAGCCGCTACAATTCCGGGCCGATCCGGACAAGAGATGAGCATAGTCGCACGTTTGCGCTTATCCGGGCGCTGCGAGGACGGTCCGGGCTGATAGATGTTTTGCATAATAGACAAGTCTTCCTTCCGTCAACAAGTAGAGTAGCTATAGGTCAGCTTATGCGTTCACAAGCAGCGTTTTGCCCGCGAACCAAGCCGTAATCCGCTGATTAATGGCTTCTTCCGAAAGCTCCGGCAAAATGCGGTGCTCGGCTACCAGATCATACAAACGATCCATCGGCTCGCGCGGATCGGCTTTCTTCGCTTTCGCGTCGTTCTTCAGCACATCCCAAACGGACAATACGTAGCCGCGGTGGTTGATGTCCTGTTTATTGAAGAAATGGTGCAGGCGCTCCACGTCCTCCAAGAACTCGCTGCCGAAACGTGTATGCGCATCGCCGCGAAGCAAAGCAATTTCCGCTTCGTACATTGGA
This sequence comes from Paenibacillus rhizoryzae, assembly GCF_059686995.1. NCBI lineage: Bacteria > Bacillati > Bacillota > Bacilli > Caryophanales > Paenibacillaceae > Paenibacillus > Paenibacillus rhizoryzae. The sequence goes on from NZ_JCAALT010000004.1 coordinate 667,277, forward strand.
CGCTGCGTTTTGTCTTCTTGACCAATCCACGGCGTCTCAAGGATAAACGGACGTCCTTTAAGCGCTTCATGATGCACGATATTGCGAATCGCATCGTGTCCGATCCAGCCGGCACCGATCGGTGCATGACGGTCTTTGCCCGCTCCGCGCGGATTTTTACTGTCATTAACGTGCACAACTGCGACGCGGTTAAGGCCAACAATGCGGTCAAACTCGGTCAGTACGCCATCGATATCATCGACGATGTCATAACCGGCATCATGCATATGGCATGTATCCATACAAACTGTAAGGCGTTCGTTGGCAGCTACTTTATCAATGATGGCTGCAAGCTCATCGAAGCTGCGACCGATTTCAGTGCCTTTGCCTGCCATCGTTTCCAGAGCGATGTTCACGTTTGTTTCTTTCGTACCATTTAGCACTTCATTCAAGCCTTCCGCAATGCGAGCAATTCCGTATTCCGCATCCTTGTCCGTATAAGCACCTGGATGAAGCACGATGTTGCGTACGCCGATCGCGTCAGTACGGCGAATTTCTTCCTGCAGGAAGCGGACCGCCAACTCGAACGTATCGTCTTTGTAAGAACCGAGGTTTACGATGTATGGGGCATGAACGACGATCTCGTCGATTCCTGCCTTGCCCATTGCGTCTCTTCCATCGGGAATATATAAATCTTCAATCGGTTTACGCCGTGTATTCTGTGGTGCTCCGGTGTAAATCATGAATGTACTTGATCCGTAGGATACGGCTTCATTAGCTGCTGTTAACAGACCTTTATCGGAAAATGAAACGTGGGATCCGATTTTTAACATGGACTCATTCGCTCCTTTCGTTACAAGGCACGGACCACTGTGTGTCCGGTTCCTCGCAAACGCTTGTCCTTCCTATTTTACAAGGAATGCTCAAATAAATCTAGGCGTATGACCCCAAGGAAAGTTTGGATGCATGCATAGCGTGTTAGAAAATGCCATGTCGGTTGCGGGAGATAGACGTCATCGCTTATAATGGAAACAATTTGTTATGTATAATTCGCATATCTGAGTTAGCTAGAGGTGAATCGATCGAATGGCACCAAATTGGTTTATGTATTTTATATTGTTTTGGGCAGTTGTAATGATCGGCTTTATGTCGATCGGCGGCTATTTTATGTTCCGTAAATTCCTTAAAGTGCTCCCGATGCGAGATGGCAAATCGAAGCTCGATTGGCAGAACTATTGGGTAGAGCGCAGCCGCGGCATGTGGCCTGAGGACTCCAAGAGTTTTCTGGATCAGCTCGTCTCTCCTGTACCAAGCGCTTTTCGGGACATTGCGAGACATTCCATTGCAGCCAAAATCGCTCAAGTAGCCGTTGAAGGCGGTGCATCGGAAGTATCGCGCAATCACTGCATCGAAGGTTATATTCGGGCGACACCTAAGCGGGATTACCGGAGCTTAATCTCTTTTCTGGATAGGGAGAAGATCGACTATTCCGCCTATACACATTTACTCAATAAATAAGCCGCCCGCTTGGGCGGCTTTTGCAGTATTATTGAAGCAATTGGATGCTCTCAGTGGAGTTAAAGGAGGTCACTTTAGATGAAGGTAGCCGTCACCGGAGGAACGGGATATGTCGGGACCATGCTTGTCGATGCACTTCTAAAGCGGGGTGATGAAGTATGGATTATCTCCAGATTTGAGAAGCAGATGGGCTCGAATCCGAAGCTGCATACGATCACTTGGTCCAAACTGGCCGACTCTCCCGTTAAGCTGGAAGGGATCGACGCAATCGTCAATCTGGCAGGGGAATCCATCAGCCGCCGCTGGACGAAAGAAGGCAAATCCGCTATTTTGCAATCGAGGTTAAATGCTGCACGCGCGATAGGTAAAGTTGTAGAATCACTTCAGCGTAAGCCCTCCGTTGTTATAAACGCATCGGGGATCTCCATCTATGGTACAGATGGCAGTAAAGCAAGCGATGAGTGGAGCCCTGCTCGCGTAACTGATTTCCTCGCATCTGTCGTAGAGAAATGGGAAGCCGCTGCGGATCGCATCGAGGTCAAGCGGCTTGTGAAGCTGCGGATCGGACTTGTGCTCGGCATGAAGGGAGGCGCCTTCCCGAAGATGCTGCTGCCCTATCGGTTATTGGCAGGCGGTAGAATAGGAAGCGGCAAACAGTGGATTCCTTGGATTCATGAAGACGATATGATTCGACTGATTCTGTTCTGCCTCGATGAGCCGGAAGTTCAGGGACCGGTTAATGCATGTGCGCCAGAGCCGGTAACGAACGATGAATTTGGAAGAGCCATCGGCAAGGCCATGAGAAGACCGCATTGGTTTCCGGTGCCGGCATTCTTGCTCAAGGCATTGCTCGGTGAGCTGTCTTTCCTGCTGCTGGAAGGATCGAGAGCGGTCCCGCGCAAATCGCTGGAGCTTGGATTCGAGTTCCGCTACGATACAGTACGAGATGCATTGCGGCAGTTAATTACCGGGAAGTAAGAGATTTCTTGAATAATAGGCCTTATATCGCATGTACTTCACCTTAGGGGACTGCCCTTCATCCTGCTTGCCTTGCGGGACCGGAGGGTAAGTCCGCTCGAAATTTATAGGTCGGTCCTCTATCGCCGGCTAACTGGATCGAATCGTTATCATTCAAAGGATAGACTTTGTATGGAATCATAGTCACTCCATTAAGGGTACTTCCATTTCGAGAGCCCATATCTTTCACCAACCAGCTCTCCTGCTTTACGCTAAGTTCCAGATGCGCTCTGGAAATACCGGCTGACAAGTCCATATGGTTCACTCCCTCACTCGCACGGCCGATGACAAAGTGGATCTGTTCCAGTTTAACAACCACCGCTGATTCTCCTTCTATAGTACGCTCAAGATATGGAGCACTCTTATTATCCACTTCACTTTGCGGTTCTGCATTCTGGCCGAGCAGTACGGTTGCGTCGCTTGTCGATGCTTCAAGAGAAGCTGTCTTTCCGATGAGAGGAGCAGATGTATAAGGTAATGGCATGCCGTTTGACTTACCTTCGGAATGGATATCTTCATCCATAGATTCTTCACGGTATAAGTTCAACCGCTTTTGTTTAATGTGGATTGGTATGGAGTTTGGGACGAAACCATCCTCGTCCGACCATTCCTGCCTCTCTTTCCATCCATCGCGACTTTCTTCCTTCCTCGTGTCAGAACTTATCCTTCGATTCACAATTAAACATGCCGCTGCTGTCATGAATGTCAAACCAGAGCAAATGAACAGACTGGTATTAGACGGGGATGGCAAATAGAGAAATCTCCAAATGACTGCAGTGACAATAAGCCCAGCCGCTCCCAGCATCCAACCCTTCTTTATTGAAGAAGCCACTTGCTCTTGGACAGGCACTTCCATGATCGGAAGCTCGAATCCCCCTTGGTTACGCTCACTTGCCCCTTCCTTTTGGAAAGTAACCTGAGCTCTAGGTGGCACAGATTTGTTCTTTATTACGAACCGATCATGATTAGCTGGAGGTGCAGCCATATCGCCTGGCATTCCTTTGGCTTGATCTAATGAGGTACCATGACTATGATTTAGCGATTCTTCGTTCACTGACTCCCTATATTCACTTCCAAGAAGCGCTAGCAGAGTCCGCCTAAGCTGTCCCCATGACACATACTCGCCTCTTAAATGCTGAAAGATTTGCTGTAAACCCGCTCCATCAGGCTGCACAATGTAACCAACCCAGCGAATAGCCATTGCGAGCACCGCTTCACCTGCTGACGATACGATAGTTGTATCTCGGAGCGGCACGTACACGAGCTCTGCATCCTCCCAATGATCTCCGATGTAAATGTACTGCTCGTGCAGCATAAAGCCTTCTTCGCGCAGCATGTATTGCTTGCAGTCATCCAGTACTTCTACGATAGCAAGCAGCAAGGCATAGAATTGAATCATTGTCAGCTGCTGAGTTTGCAAGCGATGCAGTAAGATTCGTTTGCCATTCAATCGATACCGGAAAGTCATCTTTCCATCGATATCGACCCACTCCACGGGCAGCAATTTGGGAATACGCTGGCTTTGCAGCATCTTGATTTCAATTGGATCCAGCTGCTCCCTCGAAATGCCGGATTCCAAATCAACGATCATTTCTAGTCCGCGCTTCATCGTAAAATCGACCTTTAACTCTTTAAACACCATAGACGTTTCTCTCCTTTCTATCCGTTGAACAGCGAATCGCCCATGAAGAAGCAAGCCGTAATTGCCCCAGGCACCACTGCGATCATAAACGGAAACCGCAAACCGTCCTTCTTCAGAGTCATGAAACCAGCTGTACGTAGGTTTCGATTTAAAGCAAACAGCGTGACCGTAAATACCATCAGTCGTTTGGCAAAGGCTTGATTCATGACTAGAACTACGATTCCAAACAGCCCCCCATACAAAATGGAATACATAAGGACTTGCAAGGAGGCAGCCGCACCAACAAGCGAACCGAGTGCTCCGAACAGCTTCACATCCCCCGCACCAATGCCCTTCAGCATATACAAGGCAAGCAGTGGAAGCATGCCGGCTATTGCCCCCATTAAGGAGAACGCCACTCCACGCAAGCCTTCACTGCTCAAATGATAAATGAGTCCAGAGGCAAAGAAAGCTACAGTCAATTTGTTCGGTATGCGCATTGCCCGTATATCACAGACAAAAGCAAATCCAATCAGCAATGCTGACAAAATGAACTCGATATGAGCCATCATCCGAAACCTCCGTCCCACTCTACTGTAAAGCTTTCCTTTTCTCCACTACAAAATGTCTGGCCGCTCGCGCTGAACCTTCACTTGCCGTAACGATAAGCTCCCATACACCTGGAGTGGTGTTGCCTGATATTAGCCATGTCCATTCCGCTAATCCTTCGTTATCTGTATAGGTATCGCCTAGATGCTTAGCCACGCTATGCCCGCTCTTGTAAATGACTTGAATGGACAGCTTTCTGCCTGGACTGGTTTGGACGACAACCCGTGCCTTGCGACCAGGATTAACCGGTGAAGGTTCAAGAATTATGATTCGGATTGGAGCTTCATCGGATTGTTCCTGTTTTTGATCAAGCGGCGCTGGAATTGAATCGCGCACCCAAACCCGTTCCTCAGCACGTTCCCTTAGTACGATCCTCTTCTTCGTAAACGGAAATCCAAGCTTAAACGTATATTCTGCCTCGATGAGTAGGGAAAATTCTGATTTATTCTTCAAATCTGGGAGCGATAACTTACTGAGATGCAACTCCTGAGGATCGAGAACAGACTTATCGGCTTCTTGGCGAAGCAGCGGTTCGATAATACCCCTTCCGGCTTCTGTAGCTGCTGCATCCACTACCGGCTTCCAATCCCCCCGCATTGCTGAAGCGAGCAAGAGACCGGCCGGAGCTGGCAGCCAATCCTCCAGCTTCTCAGCAATAAAATCGACTCCAGGTAATTGTTCCATTACCGGTACAGCAGCTCCTGATTCTGTATCTGCTTCTGCCTGTGGCTGAGGCTGCAGCTTCCTCGCCGAAATTTCTGACGATCCCGATGCTTGTGTGTCTCCCTCAGGTACGTTCAATTTCTGCAGAGCTAGATCGACAGGGTGGATATTCGCCGCAGCCTGTCTTACCGTTTGCGAAACTGTACTATGAAGCGCCATTTGCACCGTATTAAGCCGAATCAAGCAAATAAAGAACATAACGACCATCAGCACAATCGGAAGTATCAAAGCCGCTTCCAATGTGATGCTCCCTGTTTCGCCGCACCGTCTACCCGTACGACCAGCCAATGGTATGCGTCGCTTCATAACGGTTGCCCTTCACCTTTCCGCTCAGAACTCCTGCGCTAGTAAAGCTCTTCATGAGCCCGGGCAAAAACCATAACTTCACGGAAGAGGTCAGCTCTCCCGTCAAACCTGTAGAAACGCTCGATAATGAAACGCCGCCTAAATTACGCTCGATGACAGCGATGACGCGAGCTGTCCTGGCTTCGCTGCTGCCATGCAAAATCAGGAAAACTCTTAAATAATCCAAATAACTTAATTTCACAGGAACATACTTGGATAGCTCCACTTTCCCCTGCTGCGAAATCGTGGTCATATCTGCAAGCGACTTTTCTAATCCATAGAGCACCGCGGCGGAAAGAATTAATAATGGATGTCCCAGCCCTTTGCATGCAATGAACCCTTCCATTGTTCGAATCGCAAGCCTCGCAGCAAACAGCTCACCATATGCGGCGGCCACATTCGCGGCAGGCTCATGATAGCCATACAAAATATATTCAACCTCTTGATGCTCGAGTGCAAGCGCGGAAGAGAATGCTTCATTACCCGCTTGCTCCCCTCCTGGCGAAGAGGTGAACAGCTTAGGATCAAACGAATGAAATCGATGAACGATATATTCATTCACGTAAAGCGGATCTCTGATGCCTTCAAGAGCATCTGCCATCCCTGTGAAGATCGTTCCCATAGAAGTCATGGATAGCCTTGCTTTTTCACCTGCGTCTGCGTCTGCTTCTACGTCAACAGCCTGATCTTGAAGCGGCGACGCTGCTGCTTCATTGAATTTCAAATTCGCTTGCATTCTCTCTTTCACTTCGCGAAAGGCTTCACGGTGGTCCTCCTGATTCAGGGAAGATGTCATGGATTGCAGTTGCTGCTTCACTTGCCCCCATTTGGACTCGGCTGCCGCTTCATTCGATTTTCGTTCCTGATCATTGGATTGCCGACTTTCCGTCTCCGTCTGCCTGCGCTGGATGACGGTTCCCGGTTGAAGATAGCGATCCTCGTAGCTGTGATACGCATTCTCGAGCTTCTGATAGGATTCGCTCAATAATCCGGACCTGCCAGTTCCCCCGAGTGCAGTTAGAACCTCTTGATGGAACGATGCACTCATTGTACCTACCTGCTGAATATCTTCTGTTTGCTGATTCAGTTCTTTCTCATAAGCTTCAAACCAGGCTTGTTCCAGCACGAGCCCTTCCGCGGCATCACGTGACTCTCGAAAAGGCGACAGCTCACCGGATTGCTGAACAGTGAGCTGCTGATTCATCCGGTCATATCCATCGCCGGTTCCTTCTTCTCTCATCCGCTTAATCGCATCTTCCATAGCCCTGTTCAGACCCTCTGCTTCTTGCAGCAAAATCACTGCCTTGCGCTCCGATTCACGTTGACGTATTATCGCATCATCCAGCACGGCTATAATGGAATTAGCTTCATTACTCGCATAGCTCCGATAAAAGTTAATCGCATCCACTCGAAGAGGGGGCAAATCCTCCATTGCGCGTATCGTATCTTCACTAATCCACTGCTCGTAGGAGCCGTATAGGCTCACAATTTTACTAGCCGAACCGCTAATCTGTGATCCCACCGCTTTATTGACACCGGCGGCGGCTTGTTTCTGAATCGTAATCACTTCCTGCAGCCGTTTCTCCCGTTCATCGTAAAGCTGTCGAAGCCGCTCCAGCAATTCCACAGACAACGAGGCTTCCTTCATTACCGAAGCCATCGGTGCAAACTTTGAAGCTACCTCCAATGTGAAATCGATCGGCGCTTTGTATTTCATTTCCTCCAGCACCTGTCTGCTAAACACCTGTTGATTGCCTAATACCTCATAGCTGTCCACATGCGATGCTTCCGTTCTTCCGTCAAGAAGTCTGAAGCCGCCCTCATCCGAAGTCCAGTTATGTGACACGGCTTGGGCAAACAACTCACTCCGATCAGAACCGCCTGTACCGAATAGCCCATATTGCTCGTATAATGCCCCGTCATAGGCTGATAAAGCGGAACGAATACCGGATTGCGCAGCGAGCCTGCCCTGTTTCTCAAAAGCTGCAATTCGCGCAAAATCGATGAGCATCGCCGTGAACAACAGCATGGCTGCTGTCGATACGATCAAGTAAATCGAGACAGCGCCGTCACTGTTTCTCCGGAAAAATGTCGGGTTAAGGGCATCATGCCGACTTCTATCATTCCATCGGTGCATTTCATCTGCCTCCTATTGCGCCAGATCCTGAAGGGATTGCCGATTATGCAGCACTTCACGGGCTTGTTGCTTGCCTTGCTCCGACTGACCGGCAAATCTTCCTGCGTAATAACGGACGAGGTCCACATTTCGTATGAGCTCAACGGGGTCGACTATGAGGGCATCCGTTACAGCCCTCGGCTCCGAATGACCAAGAACAGCTTCCAGAGGAGGGAGCGATAATGGCTGACGAAGCTGCACTTCAATTCGTTTCACCCAAACACCGCCATACATCATGACCCCTTCGAACGGATTCCGAACTTTGACTGCTCCTAATTCCATCTTCTTGAGGGGAAGCGCAACATTAGTTGTTTCGCTGGCATCTTCTCCAGAAGCTCTGTCAGAGCCGTCCCCAATCGGGATACTCAAGCTGCTCGGATTGGGACTTTCCAATCCGAACAACGTCTGTAGTGCACCATTATCAGACAGTCGCCAATATAAGCCATCATACTTCCCGGTTACGCCTATGCCACTGACAGCTTCTCTAGCACTGTTATCCCAGCGGAACGCGGTTCTCTCAGCCGTTTGTGAAGCAACTGTATAAAGGACAACCTTCTGGTAGGTATACATACCAAGCATGAGTAGTGTGATTAATGCAACGAAAATCATGGGAAACACCATACTTGCTTCAAGCGTAAAGCTTCCTTCCTCCTGCGCTGCCAGTGCACGCCACCTTGCAAGACTAGTTGAAAATTTCGTTCGCTTTATCATCCGCATCGCCCATCAATTTCTCCATCAACGCGATAATCCAGTCCTTGAAAAGCAGCGCCAATATAATGACTACCGCAATGATGAGCACGATCTCAAGCGTACCAAGGCCCTCCTCGTCATTCCAAAATGTACGCAGTGCGTTCTTCCTCTTCTCCATATTCAACCGCTCCTCTAGTAGTAATAGTTATCCGCGCATCATTAAGATCGCGGGTGAGGCGACAAGCACCATGAGTACCATAAAGATACCGACAAGCGGAAACACAAGCTTCGAGGAAGCCTCTTCACCTCTCGCACGAGCAACGGATTTACGCTTCTCCCATAAGGAATAAGAGAGCTCCTTCAAAGAAAGGACAAGCTGATCGCCTCCCCGGCGATAATTGAGCAGCAGCGTGGTCGTAAAAAGCGATACCTCCTGCACGCCGCAGCGCCTGCTCAACGTCTCCATTGCCGCCGCAAAGGACTCGCCATTACGCACGGCTTCGTTCACTTTACGAAGCTCAATGAACAGCGGATTTCCGCTTTTCTCATCCTTCCGTTCACTTGCTCGCACTAATGCCCGCTGCAGCGTCTCTCCCGCTCCGAGAAGCAGCATCAGCTTGCTGATGACCTCCGGCAGCAGCAGTAAAATGTCCTGCTTGCGGCGCTCCACTTTCGCGGCGGTATCCCGCCATTTTGCCGCAGGCAGAAGGACGCCAAGCAGCATGCCGATATACAGCATCGTCTGCTCCTTGCTGAGAACACTAAGCCATGCTCCGGCACATGCTGCCGTATAACCTGTCCCAATGGACAAAGCGATGAAACCATTTGTGGCATCGACCGTCCAGTTCCGCCCGTTAAGAATGAACAGTCTGCCGTGCAAGCTCGCAAGAAATGGCTGCATTCGGTTTAGCAATCCGCTCTGATCCAGCAAGAAGCGAAAGGGGAGCATGAATAACCGTTCTGTTACGCCTAACCGGCTTCTCTTGTCATGTCTCTTGCATCGCAGCAGAGCCCAACTCCATAAAGCCGTAAGTAGTGACCCAATAGTAATGGACAGCAGCAAGCCGCCAACTCCCTCCAACAATTACATGCGAATGTTCATGATTCTCGTCATCAGCATGAAGCAAAGTACGAGAAGAATGAGCGCTGCCGTCAAAATGACGTAACCGATTCCGCTGTACAAAGGTGCCATATAGTCTGGCGCAGTTAGGCTAAGGAACGCTAGGAAAACAAACGGTACAACCATCATAATGCGAGATTCCAGCCGCTTCTGCGCTACCATGACGGCGATTTCCTGCTGCACATCCAGCTTCTCACCGATCATCTGAGATGTACGCCTGATCACTTCAACCAAATCACCGCCGGATCGTTTGCAGGTTGTAAAGACGTCGGTGAACTGTGAAATATCATCCAGTTGTGCACGCTGGCTGAAATCGATCAACCCGTGCTCAAGCGATTCCCCATAGCCCATTCTCGCCGAAAGAATTTCAAATTCGACTAATATCTCCGTCTTCGGATTCGGGTAGAGCAGTCTTAGATCCTCGAGTGCGGTGACGAAAGCATTCTCGACAGAACGCCCTGCGGCAAGTGAAGATGCAATTGAATAGAGTGCTTCTTTAAATTGAATAGCCAACCGAACCTTACGCTGCTCCAGCAAGGAGCGCCTGTGGATACGAGGAGCCATGATTCCCGCTAACGACAGCACTAGTGCTGCAATAACAGAACGATAAAACAAGAACGCGGCAACAAAAACCAGAAAACCTCCAACAACCGCTGCTGTCCCGAATTGCCGTCTGGACAATTGGTACTCCCAATAGCAAGGCAACACCTCAGCACTTGCGGATGTGGTTGCGGTTGAGGTTGAGGTTACGGTTGCACCTGTACCTGTACCTGCACCTGCACCTACACCTACACCTGAACCTGTTCTTGCACTTGCGCCTCCTACTTGAGCCGGACTAGCCCATCCCAGCCAAAGCTTCCAGTCAGCTCGCGTACCCTTCAAGTCCCTTCACCTTCCGCAACTTCAGCTGCAATCTCAGCTTCAACATCAGCCATTCCCGCCATCCGCAGCTTCCATGTCCGGTGCAAGCTGCTTTTCTCGCAGCGTCGCAATGCACCGAGAACCCGACCTTCTTGCTCACCTTTTTCTTGAAACCGGTAAAGAGATTGCAGCACTACCTCTCCTTCACGAACACCGACTACCTCGGAAATTTCAATGACTCGCCTTGAACGATCGCGTAAGCGAGAGAGGTGCACGATAATATCGATGGCCGAGCCAATTTGCTGCCTAATTACGGCAATCGGCAATTCGGCGCCGCTCAGCACCATCGTTTCCAGACGAGCAATCATATCTCGGGCGCTGTTGCTATGTCCGGTGGATAAGCTTCCATCATGTCCGGTGTTCATAGCAGCCAGCATATCGATTGCTTCGCCGCCCCGTACTTCGCCCACAATGATCCGATTCGGCCTCATTCGCAGCGAAGCTCGAATCAGCTCCCTCATGGCAATGGCACCCTTCCCTTCGGTGTTCGCGTTACGCGTCTCCAGCGAGACCAAATTCGGAACCGAGCGAATTTGCAGTTCTGCTGCATCTTCTATGGTTACGATCCGCTCATCCTTCGGAATGAACTGGGTTAGCGCATTAAGAAAGGTTGTTTTGCCCGAGCCTGTCCCTCCGCTGATGAAAATGTTGTACTTCGCCTTCACAAGCTTGCCAAGCATGGCAGCGGCCTCCGAAGTAAGCGCCCCACGCGCGATCAGATCATCCATCAGCATCGGACGCTCGGGAAACTTTCGGATCGTCATGGTCGGTCCTTTCAAAGCAACCGGCGGCAGCACGATGTGTACCCTAGACCCATCTTTCAACCTGGCATCAACAATCGGTGTAGATTCATTCACTACGCGATTGACGCCCGCTACTACGGATTGAATCAAATCCTCCAGCCGCTCTTTACTTTCAAAAACAATCGGTACCCTCAGCAGTTGTCCCCCACGCTCCACAAACATTTCCTTATGGGAGTTGATCATGATCTCCGTAACGGACGGATCGTCCATCAACGGTTGTATGAGATCCAAGCCGCGAAAGGAATGAAACAGCCTTCGGACAAGTTGAATTTTCTCGCCCGCAGTAATCGGATGATCCACACACCACCGAAAAACTTCTCGTTCAATTCGCGAGCTGAACTCTTCGTCTGACATCGCGCTTCCAAGCTCAAGCTGATTGCGAATTCGTTCCTTGAGCAGTTGGACTGTTTCTTCGTTCAGAGGCGACACTGGAATCACCTCCCGGCTTCAGTGCGCCAAGTTTACCGAGCAGCGATTCAATAGCTCCGCGATACTGCGGAGCATCGAACCACCCGGTCCCACCCTGTTGTCCGAAAGCTGCCCATTCCTTTACAAAAGGTACAGAGGCTGTAATCGATAATGAAGCCATCTTGCCGCTTTGCCATTCCGCTTCCGGACTGCCGAATGGCTTCAGCTGGATAAATCGAAATTTCGGCTTCGACGCCATAAAGGAAAGGCCAATCTTCTGTTCGCCATACTGCATAGCTAACTCTGTCTTGCGCAAGCTGCTCGGGTCATTCGATACGAGCCAGAGCACATGGCGGCTTGCATGGAACGTACCGAAGTGTACGTCATCCAATCGGCTGTCCAAATCAACCACAATCATGTCGTATTCCGCAGTTCCCTTAATGGCAGCGAGCAGTCTCTCCACTTGCTCAGCCGTAAGGGAGAGTCGCTCCTCCGCATTCTCGCATGGCACGATAAAATCAATGCCAAGCCAAGGATGACGTTTGCGCAGCGCAATAATTTGCGCAGCTGCTTTATCAGGAGCAGCTTGCAGCGCATACAACAAATTCGAGAAATCTTCCCGTCCATCTCTGCCATCCCAGAGCGGCGCTGCATTCCACTGCTCCAGGTTCAAATAAAAGACGCGGGCACCGCAAGCGGATGCCTGCCTTGCAAGCTGCAACGCAAGCGTCGTCTTCCCGATTCCACCTGCAGGGGAATACACCGAAATGATGCTTGTCCCGCCGGCCGCCTCATCCTCGGCACCCTCAACCACCAGCTTCACTGCATGCTGCTCAGACGAAGCATAAATGGCCGCGAACGATTGCAGCAGCTGAGGCAGAGGCTGGTATTGGAGCACCTGATGCTTATGCTGCGAATATCCGATCTGTCCCACAAGCGCTGCCGATAACACATTCTCCGTCAACTCGCCCAGCTCATCCAATAGGCTCGGCTGTGCCACGAGTAGATCAACGGCATATCCTCCGCGTAAATAGCTGCGAAGTGCTGCCGGATTCGTAAAAGCTGTTAACTGCCAGCCTGCTCCGAAGGAGCCCAGTCGAATAAAATCGCCAAGTCGTTCAAGATAACTCGATTCTTGCACAGCAACAATGAGATTTCGCTTGCTCACGGATCAATCTCACACTCCCTTCGGCATCCTGAAAAATAAAAAGGACGCAAAAAAGCACCATAACTACGCAGATCATCTGCGCGTTACGGTGCTTCCGTAGCGTCCTTGTACAATTGACCATAATTTACCACATTTTTCACGTTGGAGTCAACCTATTCTCGCACATTTTAAGAAGTCGATTTCCTAAATTTCGTAGTTGCTTATCTTTTGTAAGTGTACTATACTATTGTAAGTTAGATCTGTAAAGTAAGTTACTTATTTTTACATTCATTCCATTTGGAGAGGGAGATACCTAAAATGAACCAACACAATACTGTAGCGGCACCATCCGCTGAGCAAGTTATGCGCGAGCGTCATTCCGTACGCCAATACAAAAGAGACGTGGTTATTCCTGAAACAACATTGAACGAAATTCTTGAGCTGGCTGCAACTGCACCGTCGTCTTGGAACCTGCAGCAATGGCGTTTCCTCGTTATCCAAGACCAAGCGCAGAAAGATCTTGTTCGTCCGATCGCTTACGGCCAACAACAAGTATCCGACGCTTCGGCTGTAATCGTTATTCTTGGCGACTTGCAAGCGCAAATCACAGGACGCGAAATCTTTGACGGCATGCTTGCAGCAGGTCATGTTTCGCAAGAAATCCGTGACAATATGGTTAGTCAAATCGAAGGCGCTTATTCGTTCGAGCAAGTTGCACGCGACGAAGCGAACAAGAATGCAGGTCTTGGCGCTATGCAGCTCATGCTGGCAGCTAAAGCTAAAGGGTACGACACTGTAGCAATGGGCGGTTTTGACAAAGCGAAGCTCGTTGAAGCTTTGAACATCCCGGAACGTTTCATTCCGGTTATGATGATCGCAATCGGCGAAGCAGCTGCACCGGGCCGTCCAACTCCTCGTTTGCCGCTTAGCAAATTGGTTATCAACGAATCGTTCTAATATTTTACCCACACAAACAAACAACAAATCCAGCACGAAATAACGAAAGCCCTCCGTTCTCTCTAGACGAGATACGCGAGGGCTTTCTTGTGTAGGACACGATTAATGAATCGAATGTTCATCCTGTGCCACAGCCGTTCCGCCAAATAATGGAGTCGGCGGCAGCGCAGCATGCTCTCGGTCGAAGAACAATGAGATTTCGCGTGCAGCACTTGCATCCGAGTCCGATCCGTGAACAATATTGCCCGAGATATCCATCCCAAAGTCGCCCCGAATCGTCCCCGGTCCCGCTTCCACCGGATTCGTTTTGCCAATGATCGCACGTGCATTCTCAACGGCATGAGGACCTTGCCAGATCATGGCGCACACCGGTCCGGACGTTAAATAATCGACCAATTCGCCGAAGAAAGGCTTTGACTTAAGCTCTCCGTAATGCGTCTCAGCAAGCTTCCGGTCAATTCTACGCAGCGAAATCGCGGCCAGCTCGAAGCCCTTCTGCTCGAAACGTGTAATTATAGGGCCAATCAGCCCTCGCTTTACACCATCAGGCTTCACCATCACAAATGTCTGCTCTACTTGCATTCTCTCAAACCCCTTCCATAAGCGGACCTACCCCTATCCTGATCCAGTGACAGAAAAACGGCGCCGTCACCCATAAGGCCGCACCGTTCTCTATCCATCAGTATTCCACATTATGTCAGGTTTTATGCCTATCTCTCCATCAAACCTTATACTTCTTCGGTCAGAGCCAGGAACTCTTCTACGTCCACCAAAGCCAGCTTGACCGCTTCACGCCAGAAGTCCGGTTCATCCAAACGTACGCCAAGATGCTTTTGCGCCAAATCCTCAACCGCCATTAAACCGGTATCGCGAAGCAGCGCGACATAGCGGTCCGCAAAGGACTCGCCTTCTTTCTTCGCTTGTGCATAGATACCGCAGCTGAATAAATACCCAAATGTATACGGGAAGTTGTAGAAAGGTACATCGGTCAAATAGAAATGCAATTTCGATGCCCAGAAATGCGGATGCAGCTTGCCAAGCGCGCCGCTGAACCCTTCCTGCTGCGCTTCTTCCATGAGTTTGCACAGCTCGTCTTTGGTCAGCATACCCTGCTTACGCTGCTCATAGAAGCTCTTCTCAAACAAGAAACGAGAGTGAATATCCATAAAATAAGAAACCGCATTATTCAGCTTATCATCGAGCAGCGCCAGCTTCTCTTCCCGGCTGACGGCTGCCTTTAGCGCGGAATCAGATACGAGCATCTCGGCAAAAGTTGACGCCGTTTCTGCTACATTGCTCGCATACTCCTGTGCCAGTGGCGGCAAATCATTCATGACATGCTGATGATACGCATGTCCCAGCTCATGGGCAAGCGTCGAGATGTTCGACGGCGTGCCGGAATAGGTCATGAAAATCCGCGTTTCCTCGCTTTTCGGAAACGAAGTGCAGAACCCGCCCGGACGTTTGCCAGGACGATCCTCCGCTTCGATCCATGCTTCGCGGAACGCCATCTCCGTAAACGACGCCAAATCCGGACTGAACGCACGGAACTGCTCCGTAATGAACGCCGCTGCCTCACTGTACGGCACTGTCTTGCTTGCAGAACCAAGCGGTGCGCTAACATCATGCCAATCCAGTTGGGAGAGTCCTAGCAGCTTCGCCTTGCGCTCCATATAGCGTACAAGGTGCGGCTTGCCTTCGGTTACGGCCGACCACATCGCATTCAGCGCAGCCTCGCTCATTCGGTTTATCGCAAGCGGCTCTTTGAGCGCCGAAACCCAGCCCCGCTTCTCGTACAGCTTCAAACGGAAGCCTGATATGCGATTAATCGTATCTGCGCACAGATCTCCTTGCTCGGACCATTCACGTTCCCACTCTGCAAAAGCACTCTCGCGCACGCTCCGATCACTATGACTAAGCCTATTATGCATTTGGCCGGCAGATAGCTGCTTCACGGCACCATCATTCTCGGTAACCTCGAATCGAATACGCGAAACGATCGTGTTATAGAAATCGCCCCAGCCGTGGTAACCGTCTACCGCCAGCTCCGCAGCCAGTGCTTCTTCTTTAGGAGGCAGCTTCTCTTTACCTGCTTCACGTCGCTCATTCAGTACGAAAGCAACCGGTGCGGCATCGGCTGAACGCAGCCAATTCCCCCAGCTCTCGTCGTCAGTCCGCAGCAGCAGCTCATCAAAATTTGTCAGTGCCCCGTTGAATTTCGCCGATAGGGTTTTGACTCGATCATTCAGCCCGTTAGCCGCAGTATCCTTCATCTGCTGTGCTTGCAAGCAGCCTACGAACGAGTCTGACTGCCGAATCCGGAGCAGTATCGATTGAACCGCCTCCGTCCAGCCTGACAGCTGTTCCGATGAAGCAGGAGCACCGCTTGCAGACGCCGCAGACAGTTCTCGTGTCAGGACATCGATGTCTCGCTCCATCCCGCTTAATTCCTCGCTAAATGCGGCAGAGCCGGAACCTCCCGCATAGATATTTTCTAAATTCCATGTTGTGGGTAATGTTGATTGCATAGGAGCCTCCTCTTTCTGCGCGTTGCGAATTCTATCGTCGCAGTGTATAACTGAATTATAACGTGATCATTGTCCCTTTTTCCATCCTATGCAGATCTGGGCGCTGCATATGCAGACAAGCCCCAAACGATAAGGAGTGTTTACGATGTCTCAACCACTGCAGCTTTCAGCGGAGACCGCGATTAAGCTGGCTAAGGAGTTGAATGTTCCACTGGAGCATTTGATGCATATGCCAAAGCATATTTTGCTGCAAAAGATTGCCGAGCTCGCGAAGAATGCCGCAAACGACACAGAGGATAAAGGAGCTTCAACGCCGTGATTCCTTTTGAGCGTGCCTGGCCTTATGACATCATTATGAAAGACGTGTATGTGCCGAGCTGCCCGTTCTGCAAGAAAGACAACGTCCTGCTGCCAATCAGACCCAAAGAGCTTGGCGATATTCGCACAGGCAAGAAAAGGCTTCTCGTCTTCCCCTGCTGCCATAACCGGGTAACCGTTATCGATGCGGATCAGGACTATCTCCTTACGGACACGACGCTTCGCCACGCATGATCTCGGTATCCCAGAACATAAATAAGCCGCCCGAGTACCAAGACTCGGACGGCTTTTTTGATCCCTACGCGTTCATCGCGGCTGGCTCTTCCTCATAATTGTCGCCAAACTGCTGCTGCTCGCGAAGCAGCTGCCATTGATCGCGGCATGCCCGGATCATGGAAGCATCCTCAATCCGCTTGTCATTGACGACACGCGAGAACCATTTTACTGCTGTTTTCGGCTCGCCGATCCGCCGATTCAGCTCCCCAATCAGGTACATCAGTTTCGCATTGTTGAGTGAACCGCCTTCTGTCTCAAATACAGCGACGTAAGCATCCAGTGCATGGCGCAGAAACCGCAGCTCCTGCTCCTTCATATTCTCGTACCGATACAGCCATGCAATATGATGAAGGATACCCGCTATGACACGCTCCTTCTCGTTGATAATGCCAGCGCAGAGGAGCGCAAGCTTGTAGCATTCCAGCGCCTGCTCCTTCGTACGCGTGCCGCCGTAATCGCGATAACTCCAGCGGCTTCCCACCGTCTCCTGATAGAGGCGTTTCTGCGCTTCCGTCATGGCTGTTTTGCCGTTCTCGGTTGAAGAGAATCCGCATCGCGGACAAACACGCACGACATAGAAATCAGGATTGCATTCCGTCTTGTAGTGGGAACAGAAATCGGTGTCCCGGCCGGATGGTTTCTTAAAGCTTGGGCGTACACGTGACGTCTTGTAGGTGGACTCACAGCAAATACATGTAATTGAGGTTAAATAAAGTGGATCCATTTCGTCACGTCTCCCTATTGTTATGGTTGTTGATTAACAAAGTGATGAGCCGGTCCTGATAAACGGTCAAGCATGGCTTCCTGCAATTGGGCAGGCAAGTCTGTTTCGGCAAGGGCTTCCCGCATGCAACCAAGCCAAGCCTCCGCATGTTCTGGTGTTATAGGAAATGGCATATGCCTTGCCCGCATCATGGGATGTCCGAATTCATCGGAGTACAAAGAAGGACCGCCGAAGAACTGAGTCAGAAACATCGTCTGTTTCTCCATGACTGGTTCAATATTCGCCGGAAATAGGGGGCCAATCAATGGGTTCTTCAAAACCTTAGGATAGAAGGATTCTACGATGCCTTTAATTCCGGCAACGCCTCCGACAGCTTCATATATAGTACTATAGTTATTCATCGTCATTACTCACTCCGTTTTGTAGGTCTTTTGTAGCATTTCACTTAATTATTTTAACATAAAATATGAACCTATAGGCGCACAAAAAAATGCCCTCTAGGAAGAGGGCATTACGGCAGTAGGTGTTGGTACGAATAAGAGTCGGGAATATCAGCTTTCGTAATCCTCTTCTCCGGGAGCCATCAGGGACTCACGGATGACGTAGATGAATGCGCAGACGAGGATGCCAGCAATTATACTCATTAGTCATCACCTCAAGGCGTTCGATTGATGTAAGACAATTGTAGCATACCCAGAATAAAAATAACATCTAGTTTTGCAAGCGTTTTCTAAACTTTTTTACCCTATTTCCGGGCTTTTTAAGCCCCCTTTACACCCGCTATACAAAAAGCATTCTTTCGGACAAGTGATGTTTGTCCTCTCCCGCACATATAGCAATAGTAGTAAGCATTTACGATTTCAAGGAGGGCCTCTGCGTGCATGTCGTTCGCTACTTGCTTCGCCCGTCAATTATCCCGGCTTGGTCAGCCGTTCTGCTCGTTCTGCTGATGATCGGCTTTCCCGCTGAGGCGCTGGGAGCTTCCATTCGGGGGCTATCCATCTGGTGGGAAGTGCTGTTTCCGGCCCTATTCCCCTTCTTCGTGATTTCGGAGCTGCTGCTTGGACTGGGGATCGTACATTTTTTCGGTAAAATATTGGATCCGCTCATGCGGCCGCTCTTTCGAATACCCGGGATAGGGGGTTTTGTTGTGACGATGGGGTACGCATCCGGTTACCCTGTCGGGGCAAGACTTACGGCCCAGCTCTGGGAACAAAAGCTCATCAACCGGTCGGAGGGCGAGCGGCTTGTGGCGTTTACGACAACCTCTGACCCCATTTTCCTCATCGGCGCTGTTTCCGTCGGTTTCTTCCACAATGTCGCGCTTGCACCGGTGCTGGCTGCAGCTCATTATGGCGGAGGCCTCATTATCGGGCTGCTGATGCGATTTCATGACCGTAAGGCGGAGTCGACGCTCCCCGCAGCGCCTAGCAGCACCGGGGGCAAGGGCAGCAGCAACGCAGCTGGAAAGCGAAAAAGCCGCCTCTCCGAGGCCATACACGCAATGCATTTCGCACGCTTAATGGATGGACGCACATTCGGCGTTCTCCTTCAAGATGCCATACAGGCTGCGCTGCGGCTCATGATCGTAGTTGGCGGTCTCGTCGTTGTCTTCTCCGTGATCATGGAGCTGCTGAGACAGGCTGGGGGCATCAATGTGTTGGCGCAAGGCGTCCAGTCCTTGCTCAGCCTGATTCATGTTCCGCCTGCTCTCTCTGACGCCGTGGTGAACGGCATCTTCGAAGTTACGCTCGGCGCTCGTTCCGCAGGAGCGGCAGTCAGCAGCGGCCTCGTCCACCAAGCGGCGATCGCCGCATTCATCCTCTCCTGGGGCGGTTTGTCCGTCCATGCCCAAATCGCCAGTCTCCTCAGCCATACGGATCTGCGCTATAAGCCTTTTCTGCTCGCTCGATTATTACACGGCTGTATCGCCACTTGCTTAATCTATCTGCTTTGGGGTGCGCTCGGTCCGGCGCTTTGACATTGAATTCGCCACAGATATCCGCTATGATTCAAGTATTAACTGCGCGGAAGGGGCGCCTAGATTTGAATTATGTCGTAATTGACAGAGGTGATAAGTTATCGAAAGAGCTTGTCACTCGTTTTCATGAGCTTGCAGCAGCACGAGGATTAACGCGCAATGATGAGAGTCCGGAAATGGTCATCTCCATTGGCGGCGACGGAACGCTCTTGAAAGCATTCCACACGTATGTCGACAGAATCGATGACCTTGCTTTTATCGGTGTACATACCGGTCATCTCGGATTCTTCGCCGATTGGAAAGCCGACGAACTGGAAGAGCTGGTCCGCATGATGGCGGAAAGTGAGCCGCGCATCGTACGATACCCGCTTGCCCAGATCGAACTGGACACGGACGCAGGCAAAGTGACCCATACGGCACTGAACGAATTTACGCTTAAAGGCCTGGACAATATGTTAGTCGCACAAATTAACGTCAATGATGAGATGTTTGAAATGTTCCGTGGAGACGGCATTGTCGTCTCGACACCATCAGGCAGTACGGCTTACAACAAAAGCTTAGGCGGGGCGATCATTCATCCATCGATCGAATCGCTGCAGCTGGCTGAAATTGCATCCATTAATAACCGAGTTTACCGGACGCTGGGTTCTTCACTCGTCCTGCCACAGCACCATCACTGCGACATTATTCCACGCAAAGATCAGCGGCTGCAGCTAACTGTTGACCAGCTTACCATTAAACGGGACGATATCCGCGCCATTCGGTGCAGCGTGGCTTCACGCAAGGTTAGCTTCGCACGCTACCGTCCATTCCCGTTCTGGAACCGGGTGCGCGAAGCGTTTCTTGGTTACGACGTGAAATAGATGAACCATTTTCGCGCCTATCTGCAAATTGTTAAACCCTATCGCTGGCTGATTGCGATTACGCTGGTGATTGGCATCGTTAAATTCGCGATTCCGCTGACGCTTCCCTTGTTTCTCAAATATGTCGTCGACGATGTGCTGCTTGCTACTCTCTCGGTTGACGACAAAACCTCAAAGCTGTTTAAAGCTGTGGGGCTGGCCTTCTTACTTTTCGTTGTGGTTCGATATCCGGTTGAATATTACCGTCAATATTTCGCGCAGCTGACAACGAGCCGCGTGCTTTTTGACTTACGTAATAAGCTCTACGCTCATTTACAGCGATTATCCATCCGGTTCTACCAGAATCGCAAATCCGGCGAGATTATCTCGCGGATGATGAATGACGCCGAACAGACCAAGTCGCTCGTCGAGACCGGTCTGATGAACATCTGGCTGGATATGTTCACGCTCGTCATTGCGCTTGTCATCATGTTCAATATGAACGTCACGCTGACCTTTGTGGCTATCGCCATTCTGCCATTCTACGGCTATGCGGTGAAGAAGCTTTACAAACGGCTGCGAGGTTACTCGCGCTCAAGATCGCAAGCGATGGCGGAGATGCAGGGCTATCTCAATGAGCATGTGAACGGCATTCCTGTTGTGAAGAGCTTCACATTGGAAGCCTATGAACAGCAGCAATTCGGCAATCGGAACCAAACGTTTCTGGAGCGCGCTTTCGCCTTGACTCGGTGGAATGCGCTCACGCAATCCATCATTAATACGCTGACTGAAATTGCACCACTGCTGGTGCTGGCGTGCGGCGGTTATTTTGTCGTGCAGGAATCGCTTACGCTAGGCGAATTTGTCGCCTTTTACGGCTATCTCGATCGGTTATATGCGCCGCTACGCCGGCTCGTCAACTCGTCCACTGAGCTCACTCAAGCATCTGCATCGCTGGAACGCGTAATGGAGCTGCTCGGCGAGCAGGCTGAAATCACGGATGCGCCGGATGCCGTCCCTCTACGTGCGGTGCAAGGGGATATACAATTCCGCAATGTATCGTTCCGCTATCAGAATGAATCCGACTGGGTGCTGCGCAATATCGACTTGCACATTCCAAAGGGCCACACCGTTGCGTTAGTCGGTATGAGCGGAGGCGGCAAATCTTCACTGGTCAGCTTGCTGGCACGCTTCTACGACACGCAAGAGGGCGAAATCACGATTAACGGTCAGCCCATTCGCAGCGTGACGCAGCATAGCCTTCGTTCGCAGATCGGGATGGTGCTGCAGGATAACATCTTGTTCAGCGGCTCGGCCCGCGAGAATATTCTGCTTGGCAATCCGGAAAGCACGGAAGAGCAGATTTATGACGCGGCCAGACGAGCCAATGCGCATGAGTTCATCATGTCGCTGCCCAAAGGCTATGACACGGAAATCGGCGAACGAGGCGTCAAGCTCTCAGGCGGTCAGAAGCAGCGGATCGCGATTGCCCGCGTATTCCTGAAGGATCCCGCTATTCTCGTGCTGGACGAGGCCACCTCGGCGCTTGACTTGGAATCCGAGCACGCTATCCAGGAGTCGCTCGCGGAGCTCTCGCAGAACCGAACAACGCTTGTCGTGGCGCACCGGCTCTCGACGATTACGCACGCTGACCTCATCGTCGTGATCGAGCATGGCCGGATTGTGGAGCAAGGCCGCCATGAGGAGCTGATGCGTAACGGAGGAGCTTACGCCAGGCTGTATAATGTGCAGTATTTATAGCTGTTATTTGGATACCCTGCCCTCTTATACACGGGCAGGGTATTATTTTAACTACATGGAGCACCATCACATTCATCCTGTATAACAAAAAAAGGCCAGCCTCGAAAGTGTAATCACTTTTGAGACTGGCCTTTTATTTAATGTTTAGGGCTCTGATCCTTGCCGCCACGCCCTTGAGGCGGATGGGAAGGGTTCTCCGATGCGGCCGCAACGGGAGCCTTCTGGTTAAAATGAGGGCGCTTGTTGCGATTCCGTTCCGGCCGGTCCGGACGTTCATTGCGGTCCGAACGCTGCTCGCCGCCGCGATCAGGGCGCTCATTGTTGTTGCGCTCCCCACGTTCGCTGCGTTCCCCGCGTTCACCACGTTCATTGCGCTCGCCGCGTTCATGACGCTCGCCACGCTCCGGACGCTCATTCTGGTTGTTCCGCGCAGCCGGCTTGCCATGCTCGCGATCCTTATTAAACGGCTTACGTCCCTCGCGAGGCGTTTCCTTCTCCGGATCCTTCGCCGCATCCTTACGGTTGCTGTTGCGCTGCTGCTCTCTGCGTTGATCGCGTTCATGCCGCGGCATGAACTTCACCTGCTGGTGCTCCGATACCGGGGCATCTGCGGCCTGACCGGCAGCGACCGCACGGGAGGCGGTTACATAAGCTTCCACGCCATCAGCCGTTTCATAAGCTTCGCCATCGTGATCTTCGGTCAGATCGCCGTCTTCTCCGGATTTCGCACCACCGGGCTGCTTCTCCAGCACGAAGTAGGCGCATCCAAAATTACAGTACTCATTAATATAATCCGTCATCGAGGAGAACGCGCTCTCGCGCGTCACCTTCGGATGATTATCACGAAAGAATCCCTTGAGCCGAAGCTGATTATATCCCCAATCACCGATTACGTAATCGTATCGTTCCAGTACTTCACTGAATCGCTCTCGAAAGGCTTCGAAATTCCAGCCGTTTCTGTTCTCATGTATTAATTCGTAGGTTCTGCCGCTGATATGGATCAAGTCTGCTTCTCACTCCTTCTCACAGGGATGCAGGCTCGGCCTGTGCTGCGGATTTCACTTGCTCATGCGCGTGATATGAGCTGCGTACGAGCGGTGCCGATTCCACATGGCTAAAGCCGCGTTTGAGTCCTTCTTCTTTAAGCTTCGCGAATTCGTCTGGATGCACATATCGCTCAATCGGCAAGTGGTTTGGTGAAGGCTGCAAATATTGTCCAAGGGTCAATATATTGCAATCCACCGCACGCAGATCATCCATTGCCTGCAAAATTTCGTCCCATTCCTCGCCAACGCCAAGCATAATGCTGGACTTTGTCGGAATATTCGGCTTCATTTCCTTGGCGCGCTTCAGCAGCTCCATCGAACGAGCATACTTTGCCTTTGCACGCACACGGTTTGAAAGCCGGGCAACGGTTTCAATATTATGGTTGAGAATATCCGGATTCGCATCCATAACCGCTTGCAGCGCGTCCCAATTGCCCATAAAATCCGGAATCAGTACTTCTACGCTGCAGAAAGGCAGTCGCTTACGGATAGCTTTAATCGTCTCAACGAAAATCATTGCGCCGCCGTCAGCCAGATCATCGCGTGCAACCGAAGTCACAACGCAGTGTTTCAAGCCCATCTGCTCAGCGGCTTCCGCTACGCGTTCCGGCTCTTGCAAATCGAGCTCGGTCGGTAAGCCTGTCTTCACTGCGCAGAATCGGCATGCACGCGTACATATATCGCCTAGAATCATGAACGTGGCCGTCCGATTCGCCCAACATTCATAAATATTTGGACAACGCGCTTCTTCACATACAGTATGCAAAGTTTTGGTGCGCATCATCTCTTTAATTTCGGCATAATTGCCGCCTGTCGCTAATTTGATACGAAGCCAATCCGGCTTCGGCGCTCTTTCGGTGAGCTTTGTCTTCATGGAAGGTGTACCTGCTTTCTGTAATCTCTGCGTCTTATTATAGCACGTTTCGGATAAAAACCAATGATTTGCAAATCATAACAGCAGGGCAGTTCAAACCAATTGCACCCATTTCAGACATTCGACCGAAACCTTAAATGAAAGTTTTGCTAGTTGGCGCGTGTGGAGGCTGATACATCTGAGATCATTTGTAATACGCCTATTCTTGGTGATGTTGGTGATGGCAGGGCTTCTGCAAGGCACCGCGGCTTACGCGGGTGCGAAAAGCGCGGCGCCGAAAGACGATGCTTACGCCAAAAGAAGAGAGCTTTACGATGAAATCAGCATCGTTACGCGTATTCCCTGGTACCGTCTGGCTGCCGTTGATCAGTACGAGCGGACAATAACCAAAGCCCGCCCCAAGACAAGGGAGCAGCTGGGACAATACATCGGGATCTTTATGACCGAGAGTGCTTGGGCCGGTGTACTTAACCCTGATATGACCGATGAGTCACCCGCTTCAATTCGGTGGTTCAGCGGGCTTGGCGTTGATGGAGACGGAGACGGGCGTGCGATGCGCACGAATGACACAGATTTACTGTATTCTGTAGCCAATCATTTCATGCAATTCGGCACAGAAGAGGATGATTTTTCCATTGGTTTGTGGCAATATTACCACAATACCAGAGCGGTGCAGCGTATCCGCCAGTTCGCTCGCATTTATGCAACCTACGGTACGCTGGATTTGTTCGAGCATGCTTTTCCCGTCCCAATCGGAACCAATTATTCCTACAAGGGAACGTGGGGAACTCGCCGCAGCTGGGGAGGCTACCGGATTCATGAAGGAACCGATATTTTTGCAAACCATGGTGTTCCGGTTCGCAGCACCTGCTACGGCATTATTGAGATAAAGGGCTGGAACCCTTATGGAGGCTGGCGTCTTGGCATCCGAGACCTCAATAATTACTATCATTATTATGCGCATCTGTCCGGCTATGACAAGACATTAGCCGTTGGCAGCGTCGTAAAGCCCGGCCAAGTTGTAGGTTGGGTCGGCAGCTCCGGATATGGCAAGCCCGGGACGCAAGGGAAATTCCCTCCTCACTTGCATTACGGTGTATACCGCGATCGCGGGCTTGTGGAGTGGTCATTCGATCCCTACCCGATGCTGAAGCAATGGGAGCGAGAAGAGCGGCGTAAAATGCGTAAGAAGTAACGAAAGAGCGCTGATCAAAGGCCCTTAGCCTTGATTAGCGCTCTTTCGTTAGGGTTCGTTTGTCGGCGCAAGCGTCGGCACATCATCCGTACCGCCGCTATTTGCCTCTCCGTCATGCGTCTGCGTTGTAGTAGACACACCATCCCCGCTTTTCTCCATCGGCAATGAAATATTCGGCGCGCCGGGAGCGGAATCACCGACCGGATTGCCTTTGTTATCGTAATAGTACATTGGCACATCGCCTACTACGAGCAGATACGAAATGGGGATTTCGGTTTCCACGAGCTCCGGCTTCGTATCAAACGGGATAATAATCGATACCTCCGCCACAATGTGCATATAGACCTCAACCAGAATCATATTGATCCCGGCATCCTTCTGGCGCGTGTTCAAATCAACCTTAACCGCTCCGATCGGTTCAAATTTCACCGGGATCCTCGGACCAAACGAAGCGATAATGGCGCTGCCGAGCGCCTGGCCAAGCGGAATCCGCTCCGGAATTTCGCCCATCTTGTTCAGCGTCGATTGCACCGTATCAATGGTCTCGGACGTGATCCGCATATGCTCGGCATAGTTGAGCATGAAGCCGGAAATTTTGCCGCTGGCATTCGTTTTCCAATCAATCAGCTTATCCGCATTGGAGTTCCCGGCGACCTGTTCCGTAATTGCTTTGTTGATCGATTGCGTAGCCACCTGCTTCACGCGCACGGTAGCGACGGTCATAAGCGGGCCTTGCAAGTTGCGTTCAATGAAGATAAACGTCTGAGCGAAGAACAGTATAAACAGCAGCATCAAGAAGATCAGCAGCTTACGTCTGCTTATCTTCTTCCCAGGTTTACCAGACGATCGGCGCCGCCTGCCGCTGCTTCGCCAGCCCCGTCTTCCCCATTTGCGCATGCGACGGCCTCCTTCGTTAGCACGCTCTCCCGCATTCCCATTCCAAGCTAGCTTATGCGGAGACCGTCCAAAAAAGAAGACAACTACTACAGCTCAAGCAATCCCATTTCAAGACAAGCGGTAACCGACAATTTACGGACGCCGGTCGTAAATCTGATTTCAATAAACTCCGATCCGACTGCGATCAGCTCCCCGCTGCCAAACACGCGATGCTTCAGCTGTTGACCCTTCTTCAAAGAAGCAACGCTCTTCAGCGCATTCGGATTTGGCGGCACAAACGACTGCGCCGAGCTGGTAACCGTCACCGTACCGGAAGATTTGCGGGCAGTTGAATACCTTTTCTGTCCGACAGCGCCGCCAGTCGTGCTGGTTGCCGCGACTTCCGCCGATGCCGCCCTCGCTTGTTCAGCACCCGGAGGCGTCTGAAGGTTACGAACAGCCGTCACGAATTGGGATTCCTTGACCTCTTCCCCGTCCCGCTGACCGTAGGTCAGCAGCACAAGCTGCTGCTTCGCCCGCGTCATGCCGACATAGAACAGCCTAACCGCTTCTTCCATTTCCGGCGAAATTTCGCCTTCCACCTTCTTCATATCATCGTTAGACGGGAGAATTCCGTCGATCAGATCGATGATATAGACGCGCTCAAACTCCAAGCCCTTGGCGCTGTGCAGCGTGGAGAACGTGACGGCATTGGCGTTCTTGTTGCGTTTGGACGCCTTCATGACCGCTTCCAGATACTTGAGCCGATTCGCGAAATCCTCCAGCGTCTCCAGCCCCACCGCAATATCCTCAAGCGTGTTGAGAATGCCGATCAGATTCTCTTTGCGGAAGCCGAGCCGCTCGCACATTTTCTCCAGCGCCTTCTCATACCCAAGCTTGTAGCGGATCGTACGAATCGCCGACTGGGGAGCCGTCTCCTTCAGCGAAGCAAACGTATCTTTGCAATCCTGCAGCTGCTTCGGCTGGTAATCTTGCAGCGGCACGAATCGAATCAAGTTGTCGAAGACGGACTCGTTATTCTGAATTTGATTGAGCGCCGCCATTTGCGTTTTGGTAATATAGCCGTTCAGCTTCGTATGGATTTTCTCCAGCAAATCCGGCCTCTTGTCCGTATAGGCCATTCGCATAAAATTTAGGATATCCTCCAGAATCCAATGCGAGAAAAAACGGTTATCCCCGTCCTTCATATAGAACGGAATGCCTCTTCGGTCAAATTCGTTCATGAGTGAGATGGATGAAGAATTGTTTCGATACAATACGGCTGTCTCTCGCAAATGCTCAATTAGCGCCACTTTGTCTGCGACATACTTAGCCTGCACCTTGTAATCAGCCAAACTCTTGATTTGAATCGGCCGGTTGCTGGGATTGCGCGTAAACATTTCTTTATCATAACGGTTCTGATTTCGTTTGATGAACCGGTTTGCAATGCTGACAATATTCCGCGAGGAACGGTAGTTCTGCTCCATTTTCAGTATCGCGGCATCCGGAT
Source organism: Paenibacillus rhizoryzae (assembly GCF_059686995.1). Lineage (NCBI taxonomy): Bacteria > Bacillati > Bacillota > Bacilli > Caryophanales > Paenibacillaceae > Paenibacillus > Paenibacillus rhizoryzae. Next base: position 695,242 of record NZ_JCAALT010000004.1, read on the forward strand.
ACACCTCTTTGAAATCGAGCAAATATTGCGGTTCAGCCGCGCGCCAAGTATAGATACTCTGATCATCGTCGGCGACGACGCACAGGCAGCCATGTCTGCGCACCAGTTTCTCGATAATGGCGTGCTGCACCAAGGAAGTATCCTGGCTTTCATCTGTCAGCACATAATCGAATTTGTTCTGGTACTTCCAGAGGAGCTCGTTGCTCTGCTCCAATGCGCGGTTCGCGATGACGAGCATATCGTCATAATCCACGAGAATCTTGTCGGTTCGCGCACGCTTGAATGCTTCGTACTCCTTCAATAGAAGGGCAGCATCCGGAACATCGCATTTCACACTCGCCCATTCGGCTTCGGGGACCAGCTTATTCTTGATAAAGCTGATATAGGTTGTGAGCTCTTCCATCTGCTCTTCCGTAATGTTGTCGCCGCGAACCTTTCGGTAAAGATCCCGAAGAATCAGCTTCTTATGAAGAGGCGGATTGTTCTCATCGAACCCGCCGGTTTGCTCGTTCTCGCCTTCGCCGACTTCTATCTCTACTGCGCCTTCTATAATTTGAAAGGAAGTTTGCGAGCGCCGCAAATATTCCCGCATCACTTCGAATGCAAGACTATGTATGGTAGAGAAATCGACACTGCCGGAAGGCATCTCCGGGAAAAACCGACTAAATCGGTCCTTCATATCCTGCGCGGAAGCTTTGCTGAACGTGACCGCCTTAATACGCGAAGGATGGACACGTTTCACTTCTATTAAGTAGCCGATTCGCATGATAATTGTTGTGGTCTTCCCTGAACCAGGCGAAGCCAGCAGCAGCAGCGCACCTTCCGTATGCATCACTGCCTGCTTCTGCACCTCATTGAGCGCAACGCCAAGTTCCTCTTTCTTTCTAGCGAAAAAATCTATCGTTCCTGCCATTTCCGAAATGTTCCTTCCATTCCATAAACATTAAAATTCCCTCTGACGCGGCTGCGGGAGGGAATATAGTCGTCGACCGTCTATGATTGTATAGAACAAGTATCTCTCGTTTGCTCCCCTGTCCGCAATAGTTATTTTCTGCCTTCGGCGCTGCGGCCCCTTAACCTTAGCTTAGCAATGCCCCACAGCAAGAGGGGCACGCCTACGCAATGAAACGGAAGCAGATACGGAATGGCAATTTTTTGCGGGAAATAGACCGAGCTTTCGACGAAGTCTCGTGGTATAAAGGCAAGCAGCAGCACGAATGGCGCTACCCCCCATATGAGTCGCTTCCACTTTTTCACCCCCAGCCACTGGGCGGTCCCATAGGTGCTGACGAAGAAATAGAGCGAGACTTTAAGAAACACGCTGATAATCCAGATGGCGACGACAAGCGAGTCCAGATTTTGCAGAAAATCAAAATACGTCATGTAACGGATTAAGTTGAAAAACGGATAGGTCAGCCCCGCCCCTGAGCCATAACCCATGACTGCCACTATCAGAAATGTCGAGATGCACGTCAACAAACCTGCCGCCCCTACACCAAGCATGGCCGGTTTCGTACCCGATTTCGGATTCGAAACGAAGGCAAACAGCATGATAAGTATGATGCAATCGCCTAAGAAAGTCGTCGTCGGGAGTGAGCCTAGAATGATCGTTTTGATTCCCGTATCGCTATAAACCGGGAGAATGTGATTCCAATTAAAGCCTTTGGAGCTCAAGATGAGCGGCACGAAGATGCCAAGCAGAATGAACGGGCCGAATACCTCGCTGCTGCGCGCAATGACTTCTATTCCGGCATTCGCCACATAGATCGCGACAAAGAGCATACCGAGAATCGGAACGATCATGGGCGTTCTCGGCAATATCGTGGCAGCAATAAACTCCGCATATTGGCGTAAGATGATCGCGAGAACACCGTACCAGTATAGGAAATACAGGAAGATGATCACATGACCTGCCCATTTGCCGACAATGAGCAGCACATATTCCACAAAGGTCTTTCCGGGGTACAGTTGACTGAGCCGCGCGCTCACAAAAGCAATAAATACGCCAAAGACGCTTGCAAGCACCATCGACAGCCAGGCATCCTGCTTGGCTGTCTCAAGAGCCGGGTTAATCGTCAGCAATATGGTCATGCCTGCTTGCATCGTCGCGATCAACCAGAACAGCTGCTTGCCTCTTATCCGCATCTCTTTCATGATTGTCCCTGCCCACTGCCAATAAGCAGCCGTCCAAGCTGGCCAAACCACAGCTCCATAAGTTCCGAAGGACCTGGCAGCCGAGGATAGACATACAGCAGCGCGCCAAGCCCAAATCCAATCGTCAATAACGAAAAATAAGCGATCCGCTCTTTCCTCGGAGCATTGCGTACCCAATACCACTGTAGAACGCTTACGATTAAACTGCATGTCAATAAAGCGGGAATGGATTTCCAAGTCATAGCCTCTGCTCCTAATCGCTAGATCTTGCTCTCACATTAGCCAATCCCGGACGCAGCAAGACGGCATCCGGCTCAATCTTAACCTCCACTTTCGGGAACTGCTCATCCCAGTCCTTCTCAGTTCGGTGCCATATTTGCGGATAAGCCCGGTGAAATTCACCTGCAAAATCAAATACATCCGCCTGCATCCCCAGTTGAATTCGTTTAAGCGCATTTCTGACCTGCTTCTTCATGTCCTGCTCAAGCGCAAGCTCCACTTTCCTGACACCTGCTTCACTTGAAGCCAAATTGATGCCGGTCGCATTCTGCAGGGTATCGTTCTCCGAATGGATTCGTACCGTCATACTCCACTTTCCATCACTGATATGCGGGATGAGCTTGGTTTGACTTCTCAGCATCTGAACGGATATGTTCCCATCTTCTCCTTTCGGAACGACCGTTACGACCGCATACTCGATTTCATTGCGCAGCCACAGCAGGCCTCTCGTTGTTTGCTCGTCAACGAGGCCGACCATACGGCCGCCTTTGAAAATTGCCGTTCCATTCTGGTATCGGGCCGATCCGATGTTCGCTGAATTGGGCGGCTTAAGCTCCCTCAGCCACGGCAAAGCAAAGGCATCGACCTTCTCAGTCAACATTTCGGAGACCTCAGCCAGCGTAAAGCTCATGTTGGCTTTGCTCTTAGCGAGTTCCCGCAGCACTTCAGATGTATCCCGCTCCAATGTAGACTGGAATGCCAGCACACTCTTCGCCTTGTTACGGCAAACATAAATATAGGCACGTTCTCTTGGCTGCGGTGCCCGCATGAGATAATCCACATCGTCACGGATGCCTAGTTTGGCCGCTCCCTCACCAAATATGATCACTTCGGCATGTCCCCAGAACAGTTTCCTCGAAAGCTTGTCCTGCATATGGGAGAGGGCATCGGCAATATTCACCCCGGTTGATGTAAGCACGAATGTATTGGATGTCCCGTTCCCGCCCTTATCTCCCATGCCCATCCCGCCTCCGCCTGCGGCTCTTGGCACATAAATTTGCAAGGACAAATCGACTTCGTTACTGTTTGTCCTATCGATTGCTGCTCCCGTAATCAGCGCAAGATCGTTGATTTCGATACGGTCCCAACAACCCGTGAGCATTAGCAGCCAGCACGCGCACAAGACTTGAAGGAGTATACGAGACCGCCACTTAGCTTTCATGCCGTTTCCTCCCCTTGAGGATCGCGATTAGGAGCAGCAAAGAAGGAACAAGCAATTGCAGGAGAAAGGTCAATACAGGCACGCTGGTACCCAAGGAAACACGCAGCATTTGATAGTTCGGTGCACACCATATACTGACGAGGATAACCAGCAGCCCGATAGGCGCAATGATCGTACGATAATTCGGCAGCTTCAGGAATTGGGCGGTCCACAGAACCGTCCCATAGAAATTAACGGTCACCTTAATGAAAATGCCAATCAGCCACGTTGCCATCAGCAAGGATTCGATATGTTCCAGGAAGTCCGATAACGAAATATAGCGAACCGCGACGAGAAACGGATAGTTGAAACCTTTGGTTAAGTTCCCGAACATGAACAGAATGGAAAGGTTAATCAATACCATCGTAATGGTGACTGATGCTACGCTGATCAGCGACCATTTGAGCGTCTGGCCTTTTTTCTTAGTCAGATAAGGCAAGAACATCGAGAGTATGAAGTACTGTGAGAACCACGAGGCAGGTAGAATCGAACCTCTAAGCAAGGGAAGCGGCCCGTGCTCCATCATCGGGAACATTTCCTTCCAACTCATATCCGGGATCATAATAATGAGCATCGCGAGGATAATGATGAGCGCAATCGGAATGAGCAGCTGAGCTGCGCGAGCCCATACCTCGAGCCCCATATACAGGGCATATGCACAAACCAACATCAGACAAATGACGATCACGATCATCGGCGTCTGAATGAGAAAGGTTGTGGCAATAAATTCGCCATATTGGCGAAGCACCATCGCATTGGTATAAATAATCGATACCACATAGATCAGCGCTAAGCACTTGCCCAGATAACGCCCCAGAATCGATTCGATATATTCGATAAAGGTTTCATACGGGTACCTGAGATGCAGTGCGTACATAAGAACGACCATCAAGCAGGCGAATGCACCTGCTAAGATCGGAGTTGCCCACATATCGCGGCCCGCTGTTACCATTGATATAGCCGGCGCGCTTAATACCAGCGTTGCCAGAATATAGGGATGCATAAGAAAGGACAGCTGCAGCTGCGAAATGCGACCTTTCTCTATCATGGCGACTCATTCCCTTGGGGCGGACCCGGCTTCTGGCCTGCCGCCACTCTCGTCTTGTTTAGCGCATTCTTCGACAGATAAGGTCTCTTGCGCATCATCCAAATCGGTGCGCGCACCAGCACATCCTTCAGCTCGCTGCCTTTCATCGGCGCAAGAGGCTGCAGATATGGAACCCCAAGGGAGCGCAGGGAGCACAGATGAATGACGACCACAATAACACCGAGCATGAGCCCAAGCAGACCCAACATGCCGGATAACACCATGATCGGGAAACGAAGCATCCGAATCGCAATTCCGCTGCTGTACTGCGGCATCATGAAAGAGGCGATGCCCGTAATGGCAACCACCATGACCATCGGTGCAGATACCAATCCGGCCGAAGTTGCAGCTTGTCCGATTACCAACGCACCGACGATACTAACGGCGGCGCCGACTTGCCTCGGCAAGCGTACGCCCGCTTCGCGGAGCGCCTCAAATGATATCTCCATGAGCAAGGCCTCCACAAGCGCAGGGAATGGGATGTCCTCTCTGGACTTCGCGATGCTGAGCAGCAGCGAGGTTGGAACCATCTCTTGATGAAACGTCATGATCGCTACATAGAGGGACGGCAGAATGAGCGTAATGATAAAGAAAAGGTAGCGAAGCCACCGGATGAACGTTCCGATTAGGAACCGCTGATAATAGTCCTCCGGCGATTGCAGCATCGTGAACAGTGTTGCAGGTGCAATTAACGCGAACGGCGTACCATCCACCAGAATAGCAACTCGCCCCTCCAGCAAGGATGCGCTCACGACGTCGGGCCGCTCCGTTACTTGAATTTGCGGAAAGGGGGAGAACGGATTGTCTTCAATTAACCCTTCGATGTATCCGCTCTCCAATATCCCGTCAATGTCAATCCCCTCAATACGCTCGCGCACCTCTGCGATCAATGATGGCTCCGCGATGCCTTCGATAAACGAGATGAGCACTTCCGTGCGGGTATGGCGTCCGAGATAGTAAGGAACCATTTTGAGCGCAGGCGTTTTGATTTTGCGGCGAATCATAGAGGTGTTGACACTGATTGTCTCGGTAAACCCTTCCCTTGGTCCTCGAACGACTGCTTCCGCTCCAGGCTCCGTGATAGAGCGCTTTTCCCACTGGGCAAGTCCAACTGAAATCCCCTGGCTCACGCCATCAATAAGAAGGAGTCCGCATCCATTGGATAAACATGCGATCGCATCCTCCAGTTCATGGTGATCCACCATTAGCGACATGGTCAGAATGGAAGCAAGCCGATCCGGCGTCATGTCTCCGGCCGATTCTTCAGGCATCTGCAGCAAGGGCCTGATGACATGCTGATCCAGTATGTCGACATTTACTAAACCATCAATATATACAACGAAAGCTTCTGTCTTATTGCCAATCAAAAATTCGCGGAACATCACATCTTTGCAATCCGAGTAAACGTCATGCAGCAATTTATTATTATCAGCCAGCACGGTGGAGAACTGCTGCGATTGTGTTGGTGCATCCATAGGCAGGCTCCTTGTAAGTAATACATTAATTTTTTCCATAATGCACCTGTGATAAACGCAAGGCCGCTTCTAAAGTAGTGTTGTCTTGGTTCCGACGGCAGCAAAACTGCCGTCTCGTCATGTAGAATGTCATCTCCTGGTGAGGTGAACTACTATTGCTCATGTCCTCGGATTTCCGCCGATGAAAATCACTAGATTAGCTCTTACACTCATTTCGCCAAATTGCCGCTGATGTAGATCCCTAGCGGAGCTACTTGCACCCATTCCACCGGATTAGCGCTGATGTAGATCTCTAGACGAGCTACTTTCACTCATTTTCCCTATTTTCCATCGATGTAGATCCCTGGATAGGCTACCCTTCTACTATTTCTCCGAGATACCATCAATGTAGATCCCTAGACAAGCTACTTTCTTTCATTTCCCCGACTTACCGCCGATGTAGATCTCTAGGTGAGCTACTTTCTCCCATTCCACCGGATTACCGCATATGTAGATCTCTAGACGAGCTACTTTCACTCAGTTTCCCTAGCTACCATCGATGTAGATCCCTAGACGAACTACTTTACGGCTCTTGAACGGTAACCAGGACTTCTCTTTGGCCCTAAACCTCCATTGCCCGACCATGAGCGGCACCCAGTACCTTTCTTTGGCCCTAACCACCATTGCTCGATCATGAGCGGTACCTAGTACCACTCCTCGAATCTCCAGCTCCCCGCCGGATCGCGCAGCCCATCCCGAGCGCACAAAAAAAACTGCCCCAAAAGTGTTACATACACTTTTGGGGCAGCTTCTTCTCAACTATAGCAACTAGCTTTGCAGCGGATAGTGACATGCGGCTTGCCGATCATCAATGATGACGCGCAGCGCCGGCTCCTCGGTCTTGCAACGCTCCTGCGCGAATGGACAGCGCGGGTGGAAGCGGCAGCCCGAAGGCGGATTGGCCGGAGACGGCACATCGCCTTCTAAAATAATGCGATCCTTCTTCCGCTCCGTTGTCGGCTGCGGAATCGCCGATAGCAGCACCGACGTATAAGGATGAAGCGGTTTGGCGAACAGCTCTTCTGTTGGCCCTACCTCAACCATTTTGCCCAAATACATGACCCCTACACGATCGGAGATATGCCGAACGACGTTAAGGCCGTGTGCAATGAACAGGTACGTCAATCCTAATTCCTTCTGCAGCTTCACCATCAGATTGAGCACCTGCGACTGAACGGAAACGTCCAGCGCCGATACCGCCTCATCGGCCACGATAAATTTGGGATTGAGCGCTATTGCCCGGGCAATGCCGATCCGCTGACGTTGACCGCCAGAGAACTCATGCGGGTACCGATTGCGGCGCGATGCATCCAAACCGACCAGCTCCATCAATTCCACGACGCGATCATCGATTTCCTTAGGCGTCATTCTGCGGTGAACCTTGAGCGGCTCGCCGATCAAATCTCGAACGAGAAACCGCGGGTTCAAGGAACCGAACGGATCTTGGAAGATGATTTGCATCTCTTCGCGAAGCTTGCGAAGCTCGCTGGTTCCAACCTCTTGAATGTTACGGCCCTCGAATTTAATTTCTCCGGCGGTTGCCTGCTTCAAATTAAGCAATACACGGGCAAGCGTAGACTTGCCGCAGCCGGACTCGCCTACGAGACCGAAGGTTTCGCCTGCCCGGATGCCAAATGATACGTCATCGATCGCTTTAACCTGTCCTACGACACGGTTCAGCAGGCCGCTCTTAATCGGGAAATATTTCTTCACGTTGGAGGCTTCAATCAAATATTGGCCGCTCATGAATGTGCCACCTCCACCTTGCTCTTAATCGTCACTTTCAGCTCTTGACTGCTGAATGCACCAGGCCTTGGATCTGCCCCATCATGATCATCCAGCCAGCATGCAGCTTTATGTCCCGATGCTGAGGTCTGCATAGCAGGCTCTTTATGACGGCAAATATCCATAGCATACGGACAGCGAGGATGGAAACGGCAGCCCTCCGGCAGCTGGCTGATTGGCGGAATCGCGCCCTTGATCGTATACAGATCACCGCCCCGTTCCCCTTCCAGGCCCGGAATGGATTTCAGGAGCCCAATCGTATACGGATGACGAGGCCCATCGAAAATTTCCTGCACCGTTCCTTCTTCCACAACGGTCCCCGCGTACATGACTGCAATACGGTCTGCCACTTCAGCCGCTACGCCCATATCATGGGTAATGAGCAGCATCGACATGTTGAACTCGTTCTTCAGTTGGAGCAGCAAGTCCAGAATTTGCGCCTGAACCGTTACGTCCAGCGCCGTTGTCGGCTCATCTGCAATAAGCAGCTCCGGGTTGCAGGCGAGCGCCATTGCGATGACGACGCGCTGACACATCCCTCCGGACATCTCATACGGGTACTGCTTCGCGCGAATTTCCGGTGCCGGAATGCCGACGCGGCGCAGCATCTCAATGCTTTGCTTCCAAGCTTCTTTCTTCTTCAAACCTTTATGAATACGCAGCGCTTCTGAGATCTGGTCACCTACCGTAAAGACCGGGTTAAGTGCAGACATCGGATCTTGGAAGATCATCGTGATCAAATTGCCGCGGATTTTGAGCATTTCGGATTGTTTCTTCTTCACTAGGTCGTGACCGTTAAACAGCACTTCACCATCTACAATCAAGCCGCCCGCATAATCGATGAGACGCATGACGGACATCGCCGTAACGCTTTTGCCGCTGCCGGACTCGCCGACGACGCATAGCGTTTTTCCTTTTTCCAAATCGAACGAAACACGATCCGTCGCCTTGGCTAAACCTCTATCAGACAGAAAGCCAGTTGTTAAATTCCGGATTTGGAGAATTTTTTCCGCCATCTGTCTAGCCTCCTTCGAGGTAACGTTGTCTTTCTAGGATCCAAGCCATCACGAATGCCATCGCCGATAAAGTTAACCGCCAGCACGACAAGCAAGATGCATAGCCCCGGATAAATCGCCTGAAGCGGATCGGTCAGCATAAATTCCTGCGCGTTGCTAAGCATCAATCCCCAGCTGGTATTCGGCGTCTGAACGCCAAGTCCAAGGTAGGAAAGGGCCGATTCGCTCAAAATCGCTCCGCCTACCATCAGCGTTGCCGTAACGATGATAGGAGCCGAAGCGTTGCGAAGCAGGTGTCGGAAAATAATGCCAAGGTCAGATACGCCCGTAGCTTTAGCTGCCTCTACATACTGCATTTCGCGAAGCTGCAAATACGTACCGCGGACAAGCCTGGCTACGCCCATCCAGCTCGTTAAAGCAAGAACCAGAATCATGTACGTGATCTTCGAGCCAAACATCGCCAGGATCAAAATGTTCAGGAACAGCGTCGGAATCGAGTTCATGACATCAACGAAACGCATGGCAATCGTATCCACCCAGCCGCCGAAGTAGCCGGCGAACGCACCGACAAGCGTACCGATAAATACGGATACAAACGCAACCAAGAAACCAACCAAAAGCGAGATCTGGGAGCTGTGCAGCAGCCTGGAGAAAATATCTCGGCCCAGCTCATCCGTGCCAAGCAGATGACCATCCGTCCCTGCCGGCAAATTCGGAAACATCATATCGATGCGCGTCGGGTCATAAGGCGAGAACCAATTTGCTCCAATCGCCGCAATGACAAATATAGAAAGGATCACAAGACCGGTAACGGCAAAAGGGTTCGTGCGGAACTTCTTCCAAGCGGTCTTCCACGGCCCGTCGGGACGCTTGTCCACGGCCGCTTGGGTACCGGAGGCTGACTTCTTCTCAAGAACTGCGTTACTCATGATGCCGCGCCTCCTTTAGAGCCTAATTGCACCCTTGGATCGACAACCGCGTACAAAATATCAGCAATCAAATTGCCGACTACGACGATAACCGATACAACCAGCGTAATGGACATCAGCACGGAGTATTCCCTTGCTACAGCCATGTCTACGAATAGGCGTCCCATTCCCGGCCAGTTGAACACGCGCTCTGTCAGCGCGGCTCCGCCCACCAGAATCGGCAGGTCGAGACCTAGAATCGTAATGATCGGAATCAGTGCATTGCGCAGGGCGTGACGGAAAATAACCCTTCCCTCTTTCAGCCCTTTCGCACGAGCGGTACGAATGTAATCCTGGTTCAGTACCTCCAGCATACTCGCACGCGAGTACTTCGTGTACGCTGCCAGAAATCCGAGCGTCAGCACGGATACCGGAAGAATCAAATGCATGAACAGGTCGCCGAGGTTGCCCTCTTTGCCCATTGTATACATGTCCGATAAAGGCAATAAATCAAGCTTGAGCGAGAAATACTCCTGCAATATAATGCCAAACCAGAACGTCGGCATCGCGAATCCGACATAGGAAACGAAGTTCGCCGTCTGGTCGGAAAGTCCATATTCGGCTGTGCTGTTATAAATCCCCCAAGGGATTGCGATCAATAGCGAGAAGAGCCAAGCAACGCCCATCAATACCATCGTGTTTTGCACAGTTGGCCATAGAATATCGCCAACCGGAATGTGATTCTTAAACGTATAGCCGAGATCGCCCGTAAGCAAATTGCCTAACCAAATCGCATATTGTACAAAGATCGGACGATCAAGCCCCAAATTATGTGCTTGAATCTGTCCAGCTTCCGGTGATAAGCCAGGCGCCAAAAATATCTTCGTAGGTCCGCCGGGTGCGGCGTGAATCATGAGGAACGTAAGAATCGAAATTAAAAATAATACAAGGACGGATTGCAGTGTTCGGCGTATCATATATTCAGTCATTCCAGCGCCCCCCCTTTTACTGAACACAGGAGAAGGGCCTGTTGGCCCTTCCCCTGTTCAGCTATGCAGTATGATTGTCAAGCCTTATTCTGTTGCCCACCAGTTGATTGCATGGTACAAGTAGCCGTAGCCAAGGGACGATTCCGGTTTGTCTTCTTCAGCCCAGTGGATCTTCGTGCCGTCTACAACTTGCGGAAGACCATATTGGTACAAGAATACATAGGGAAGGTCAACCGAGATTTGTTTGCCGATTTCATGGTACACGTTAGCGCGCTCTGTTTGATCGGTAGTCAATTGACCTTTCGTCCACAAAGCGTCGATTGCTTCGTTCTTATACCAGCCGCCGTTTTGGCCGGTTGGCGGGAAATATTTCGAAGAGAAGATGCTCTCTGCATCCGGATCCGGGTTAGACAGGGACCAGGAAAGCAGAATCGCAGGGAACTTACCAGGCGTGATGTTTTGGTCGATCCATGTTGCAAAGTCAATGCCTTTAGGTGTTACTTCAACGCCAACATCCTTCAGGTTTTGCTGAATGATTGCGGCAACTTGCTCACGACGGCTGTTGCCGGCGTTGTATTGCAGTTCGAAGGAGAAGCGGTGTCCGTCTTTCACAAGGATACCGTCTTTGCCCGCTACCCAGCCATCTTCAGCAAGAAGTGCTTTCGCCTTCTCAGCGTCATAAGCGTAGTTTACTGCTTGGTCACCCGGATCTGCCCATGAACCTGGCAGGAATGGCGAGTTCATCAGTTTACCGGTGCCTTTAAGAACATTATCAACCATGCCTTGACGGTTCAGTGCAGTAGCAATGGCTTGACGTGTTTTTTGACCTTTGAACGGTGAATATTTATCAGGGAAGTTCTCATCCTTGAAGTTGAATTGTACATATTCGTATTGCGGACCCGGAGCAAGAATCACGTTCAGATTCTCTTTCGCCTTAATCGCATCGATTTGGGTAACCGGAATCGCTTCAGACATTTGAATATCGCCTTTGATCAAGGCCTGTACTTCCGTGTTTTGATCGGCGTAAATTTTGTAGATGATTTTAGCCAAGTGCGGCTTCTTCTCACCCCAGTAGTTCGGGTTCGTTTCCAGCGTAATGTATTGGCCTTGTTTCCACTCGGTCATTTTCCACGGACCGCTTGTAACGGTTTTCGCAGGATCTACGCCAAATGCATTTTTGCTCAATTCCTTAACCGGTACATCCTTCAAGATGTGGGAAGGAACAAGGGAGCTGGCAAGCGTGTATTGGAATGGTGCATACACTTGCTTCAGTTTGAATTCAATCGTCGTATCATCGACTTTCGTAATGGTATCGATTTTGTCGACCGTGCTGATACCAGGTGCGCCGGCATCAGGGTTACGAACCGTGTTGAAAGTGAAGAGAACGTCGTCTGCGGTAAGCGGCTGACCGTCGTTCCATTTTGCTGTGCTTTTGATTTTGACTGTATATGATTTGCCGTCTGCACTGATTACCGGAAGCTCGGCAGCAATCGACCAAGGCTCAACAACCAGGTTGGCATTGCGGTCTACGTCGTATAGCTTGGCGTTGATTAGTGTTTCAACATCGCCGGAAGAAGTGTCATTGATATAAATAGGGTTTACGGAGACGATATCGGAGAATGTGCCGATCGTCATTGTTCCGCCGTCTACAGGCGTGTTTGGATCAGGAGTCGCGGGTGTTTCAGTCGTAGTAGTGTCGGTGTTCGTGGTCGTGTTCGTTGCTTCAGTTGTGTTAGCAGGTTTGTTGTTCGTTGTTGTATTGGCGTTGTTTGCATTGTTATTACCGCTGCAACCCGCCAACATTACGCCAACAAGAGCGATGACAGACAAACAGGAAAACCAATTCGATACCTTCCTCATCTTGTTCATTCCTCCCCATGATCTCAACAAAATGATTTGCATAAATTGACTTTGTTGAAATATACCAAACTATTAGAATTTTCTCAAAACTTTTTTTCGAAATTCATTGCCTTTTCTGAAAACTTTAGAACTTCTTTACCAAGTTTGCCGTCAAACGACCAAATCCCCTATTAAATGACTCCTTTCGAACGCTAGTATTTGATGCTGCAGTTAGGCTGCTTGACTTCGAAATCATTGTAATCGATTTGACATTTACAGTATATTGGGGGAATTTCAGCATGAAAGAAAGCGTTTTTAATACCCCAGTCTTCCGGAGTCTTGCATTTACAAGATTTAAACATGTCATGAGTTGGGGGAATTGGTTGGAGCGGATACTTCGGGCTATTTTCGAAAAATAGTCTTAAAGTAGGTCGCGTGTATCTTTATACAACGGCATTAATTCACTTCAATGCGTTGCCGCGTCGCCTCGAAGCGACAATATTCTTCACCGCGTTTATCGATTACTTCATTAAAGCAGTTGGGTGAATAGTATTTCTTATAGGTTTCGAAACCGTTGGTTTTACTAGTTATTTTAATTTATAGTTTCCAGTTATAGGAATTAGTAAATTCCGGCAGGCAAAATTAAACGCCTCCCTTAATAGGCCGTGCGGAATACGAGTTTGAGCGAGCTGCGTTTGATGTACTCGGTTTATATTCCCGGGTTGCAACACTTTGAATATTTATGCATAACTACTAATTCCTCGAAAAATATCACGAATTTAACGTAAAGTGTGAAGAAATATTACATATGTTTCGTTTTTGATGACAGTTGCATGCGTTGTCTGTCCAAAAAAAAAAAAAAAAAAAACACGAACCGCCAATACGTCCGTTCACGTATTGGCGGTTCTCTTCTTCCTTACAAGGAATTCATTACGCGGTAAATCGTTACAGCCGCTTGAGCTCTGGTAGTCTCGCCTTTCGGGGCGAAGCTGCCATTGCCAAGGCCGTTCATCAAGCCTGCCTTTTGCAAGGCAAGCACAGCTTCTTGCGCGTACGCCGAGATTGCTCCTTGATCCGTGAACGATGCCGTTCCCGCTTCCGGTTTCTTCAGTTGAAGCGCACGGTAGAGAATGACCGCCATATCTTGGCGCGTAATGCTGTCATTCACGCCGAAGCTTCCGTCTTGCTTACCGGTTACGATGCCCAGCTGCTTCGCCGCTGCAATGGCATCCGAGTACCACTGGCCGCGCTTCACATCGCTGAACCCTGTTTCTGTACCCGCCGCCGTTGCTTGCAGATCCAGTGCCTGGATCAGCATCGTAATGAAGGCCGCACGCGTCACTTGTCCTTGCGGTGCGAAGCGGTTGTCCTCAACGCCTT